>JAJFJQ010000028.1 GCA_021773835.1 Gammaproteobacteria bacterium | reverse complement strand
CGCCACCATCGCGTGCAACTGGCTATAGGCTTTCTTCTGCACGTACTTGTCGAACTCGAGCTTGTAGCGCACGGCTTCCTTGCGCGAACCGGTGACCACCATGGCCTTCGCATGCCCACCTAACTGCCCCATCACCGTTTCACGGAAATGCTCCACTATCACGCGGACTTTCTGGGCAATGTTGTAATCGTGCAGCTTCACCCATTGATTGAGCTTGAGCTTCGCTTTCTTGCTGTCGACTTCCGTGTCGGCGGCCGCGACCTTCTGCGCGAGGTTGTAGGCGACCTTGTAGCTCGTGTAGTTTTTCAACACATCGAGGATGTAACCCTCCTCGATCGCCTGGCGCATGCTGTATACGTGGAACGGTTGTGGCTTGTTCGTTGCCGACGGTGGCTCGTCCGGATCCGGCAGACGACCGAAAAGTTCCAGGGTTTTGCTCTTCGGCGTGGCGGTAAACGCGTAGTAGCTCAGGTTCGGTGAGGCGCGGCGGGCGGCGACGCTCGCCGCCAGCAGATCTTCCGCGCTCAGGTCTTCATCCTCGTCGTTCGCCTCTCCCGTCAACACCGCCTTCAACTGGCCTGCCGTGCGGCCGGACTGCGAGGAATGCGCCTCATCGGCGATGATCGCGTAGCGGCGATCTTTAAGACTCGCGCTGTCTTCAATCGCTTTCAACACAAACGGAAATGTCTGGATCGTGACGATCACGATTGGCTGGCTGTGTTCCAGCGCCTGCGCGAGCTTCTCGGATTTCGAGCCCTGGCCTTCATCGCGGTTGATGCGCCCCACCACCCCGTCGGCATGTTCAAACTGGTAGATCGTGTCCTGCAACTGATCATCGAGCACGGTGCGATCGGTCACGACGATGACGGAATGGAATACTTTCTCGTTGTGCTCATCGTACAAGCCGGACAGCTGGTGCGCGGTCCAGGCGATGGAGTTGGACTTACCGGAGCCCGCGCTGTGCTGGGCGAGATACTTGTGGCCGGGGCGTTCCTCGCGACTGGTCTGGACCAGCCGGGTGACGAGGTCCCACTGGTGGTAGCGGGGGAAGATGAGGGTTTCCGTCTTTGTCTTGCGCCCGTCCCAGGCCTCCTCGGTGTTGATCTCCAAGTGGATGAAGCGCCCGATGATCTGCAGGATGTTCGCGGGCGCGAGCACCTCGTTCCACAGGTAGGCGGTAGCATAGGTATCGATGTCCTCAGGGCTCTCGTTGCCCGCGCCGCCGTCCGCGGTGCCCCGGTTAAAGGGGAGGAACTGGGTTGCCGCGCCCGCGAGCTTCGTGGTCATGTACGCCTCGTACTGGCTGACGGCGAAGTGAACGAGTGCGCCGCGCTTGAACGTGAGCAGGGGCTCGGGCTTGTTAGTTTCGGGATCTTTCGGCAAGCGCGTCTTTTTGTACTGCTTGATAGCTTGCTCGACCGCCTGCTTGAATTCGCTTTTCAGCTCCAGCGTGACGATCGGGATGCCGTTCAGGAACAGCACGAGGTCGATGCGCCACGCCTTTGTCTTAGTGCCGGTCTCTGCGAGATGCGCTTCGGTCGCGTAAGGACTGTATACGAGCTCGGGCACAATCCGCAGGATGTTGCCCTCGTACATGGCGTGCGTCTCGGGGTTCAGGCCATGCTCGGGTTTGAACTGACAGAGCTTGAAGGAGGCAGATTTGTCGCGCAGCTCGTGGCGCAGCACCCCGAGGGTGCCGAACGTGCGCAGGCTTTTGTCTGAGGCTTGCGGGTCGGCCTTGCCGAGTTGGGCGGCGAGTTTCGCGATGAACGCCTGCTCGGGGTTGCTCCGATAGAGCTTCTTGTACATCTCCCAGGTTTTTGGTTGGGTCGTCTTGACGTATTCGAGACAGTCCGAGGGGTAGAGCGCCAGATCGCGGTTGTAGCTGGTTGGGTCGCCGAGCTTCCAGCCGCGCTCGATCATCTGGTTGATGATGTCTTGTTGGAAGGCGGCTTCTTTGGCGTCGGCGTTCATGCGACCTGCACCTCCGTTTCGGGGGTCTCCCAGTTGCGCACGTCGATGATGTGCATGGATGCATGAATGCCGCGAGCGCAGGGATGCCCAGGAGCGGCATTGGCGATGATCTGATGCTCAATCATGCGGTGGCTGCCAATCCCGAACGTCAATTTTACCCGTGACGGCGGCGGAGATGAGGGCGGTGCGGCGTTCTTTCAGCAGTACCATGAGGTCGTTCGCCCTGCTTGTCGCTTGCTCAAAAACGTCGAGTTTGTCGGTCAGGTACGAAACGATGTGTTTCTGTTCATCGAGTGGCGGCACAGGACATGAGAACTGCCTCACATCGGGCATGTAGATGGTTTTGTGGGTGCTACCCATCTTGAGCCGGTCGAATTCCGCCGACATTCCGCGAAAAACGAACAGCAGATACTCTGAGGTGAATGACTTCCCAGGAATCCAGTTTACGAAATCTTGGGTGGTAGCCATCGGAACGGGCATGATCCCCGAGAAGCCGACTGACGCGGTGCGTGAAAGTATCACTGTTCCGGCGGGGAGTAGGTCAGCAGCGGACCTTGCAAGACCTAGGTCACTAATCTTCTCCTTGGTCTCTGCGAGGTAGAGCTGCTTCCCGTCTCGTAGTTGCCATACGTCGGCGAGCGAGAACCAAGGGATGTGGCAATTTTCCCAGTATTCCGGTTTCAGTCGGCTTGGCGTATGTCCACTTCTCAGATCCGCGAAGAACTTCATCTTACCAGTCTTCCAATGCGCCGGAACCTCGCCAAGCCATTCGACGCCGGAGTCGCGCAGGGGTGCGTCGGGGTTCAAGCCTTTGGTGACCGCATGGCTGATGACGGCCTGTCGTTTCTCTTTGAGCAAGGCGATGAGCTGCTGCTGCTTCTCGATCAGCGCATCAATCTTCGCCGTCTCGTAGTCGAGGAACTTGGCGATTTTGGTTTGTTCTTCCTTCGGACAATATGCGAGCGGTCTTTTCGCCATCGAACTGAGTGGAATTCTCGCCCGGGTGGAACCGGCGGTCATCATCCCGGACGCAAACCACGAACTTGCAGAGAGCTGAAGAGCAACAAAATCTGGCTGGACTTTCCTCCGGTCAAGGCGGAACCGAAAGCAATCGGCCTTGACCATTGCGGGTTCGATTTCGGGTGGGGCAACGCATGCGCGACCAACGGGATTTCGGGGATCGCCCAAACCTGCGATCAGAACATCGCCAGTGACAACGCTGTGGTCCGACAGATTCCGATTATAGTGATCGGCGTCGATATAGACGGGATCGCCCGGGCTGAATCCATCCAGCTTGATGTTCTGAAGCCTCACAACCTGAATGCCCGCATCCGTGTAGTGCTCGGATTTCAATCCAGAGCCAAAGGGTCCGTCGCACTTGTCCAGCGTGACCTTCCCAAGACTAGTTGTGGTCCAGTGATCGGGAACTCGCTCCAACCAACCCTCGGTTCGCCGATAGCTCGGATAAGGCGGGAACTTTTCGGTGGTCACGAATGCACCTCCCGCAGCATCTCCATGATCTCCGCGCTCAGTACATCGAGATCAGCATCAATCTCCTTCAGATCTCGCGGCGGCTCGTACTGGTAGAAGTGGCGGTTGACGGGGATCTCGTAGCCGACGATCCCGATCTGCTCATCCCGGTCGTCGCGCTTGCTCGCGTCAATCCAGGCATCTTCGACGTGCGGCGCAACATCCTTGTTGAAATAGGCTTCGTTAACCGCATTCACATTCGCACCACGGGCCGTCTCGGCGGTAAGCGGTACGTCCTCGTTGTCGCGTAAGTTACTATCGGGCTGAAACTGTACAACCTGTCCCCGGTACTCGAAGGTCCCGTACATCGGCTCGGCCTTCGTTTTCAGCACCTTCTTGATCACAGGTTCGGCATCGGGAGTAGTCCACGTGACGGCATCGAGAAGTTGCTTTCCCTCCTTCGTTTCCAGCTTGATCCCGGAATCTTTAAGTGCCTTCTTGAGCGTCTCCTCGAACTCGTTGAAGTCATCACACTGCCCGGTCCCGATCACGGCCTGGAGTTGCACCGCCTTTTCGAGCAGCTCCTTCTGCGCGCTCCAGGTCTTGGGCTTAAGCAGGTCCTTCACCTGCTTCTCCTTCAGGTCCTTGAAGTCGGCCTTGATTAGGGCGCGCACCTCGGCTTCGACCTCCCCGAGCTTGCCGTAGGTATCAATCGTCCAGTCCTGGCCGTACAGCTCGTAGACTTGTCTCATGACGGCGTTCAGCGGACCGCTCGCAAAGCGCAAACTGCTAAGGCGTTCCTCGGTGAACTGCACCGAGAGTCGCAGCGGGCGGTCGATGGTGATGCGCCGATAACCGAACTCGTGGCTCTCGAAGATCTTGCTGCCGAACGTTTTCTTGTCGGCCTTCTTCTTTGTCACCGCCGGGCGGCCGCGCTTGCCGTTGCCGCCGTTCTCGGAGGCCTCCGAATCGAGGTTGTAGGACTCGATCGCCTCGAACTTTCCGAACGCTCGGGTAATCAGCGCGATGTGCTCATCGCCGAGTTCCTGCCGCTTGGAACCGAGGCTCTTGCGCATTTTCTTATACAGATGCACGCCGTTGATGAGCTGCACCTTGCCCTTGCGCTCTTTGTCTTTCTTGTTGGACAGCACCCAGATGTAGGTTGCGATACCGGTGTTGTAGAACATGTCCGTCGGCAGGGCGACGATGGCTTCGAGCAGGTCGCTCTCGAGAATGTGGCGACGGATCTCGCTCTCGCCGCTGCCCGCGCCGCCCGTGAACAGCGGCGAGCCGTTCAGGATGATGCCGATGCGCCCGCCGCTCTTGCCGCTGTCGTTCGGGCCGTAGTCGCGCATTTTGCTGAGCAGGTGCATCAGGAAGAGCAGCGACCCATCACTTACGCGCGGCAGGCCCGGGCCGAAGCGGCCGTCGAAACCCTTGAGCTTGTGCTCGTTTTTGATCTCGCCTTCCACCTTCTTCCAGTCCACACCGAACGGCGGGTTGGAAAGCATGTAGTCGAACTTGTCGGCGTAGAGCTGATCGTCGCTCAAGGTGTTGCCAAGCTTGATTCGGCTCACGTCCTGGCCCTTGATGAGCATGTCACCCTTGCAGATGGCGTAGCTCTCGGGATTCAGTTCCTGCCCGAACGCGCGCATCACGGCGTTCGGGTTCAGCTCAAAAACGTACTCCATGCCGCTCGAAAGAAAACCGCCGGTGCCGGCCGTGGGATCGTAGATGGTGCGGATGATGCCGGTTTCCGTGAGCGCGTCGTTGTCTTCCATGAACACGAGCGAGGTGGTCAAACGTACGATATCGCGTGGGGTGAAATGCTCGCCTGCAGTCTCGTTGGAGCTTTCAGCGAAGCGCCGGATCAGCTCTTCGAACACTAGCCCCATGTCGTGGTTGCTGATGGCGCTCGGGCTCAAGTCCGTTGCAGCAACTTTTTGCACGACTTTAAACAACAAGTTCGCGTCTTCGAGTTGGCCGATAAACTCGCTGAATTTGAAGTGCTCGAAGATCTCGCGCGCGTCTTTTGAGAAGCTGTCGACGTAGGTGATCAGGTTGCTCTTGATGTCGGCGCTGCCGAGCTTCGAGAGATCCATCGGCGAGGTGTTATAGAAAGACTCGCCTGCTGCTTTCAGTAAAAACTTCTCGCGTGCCGTCTCTTCCAATTGCTGAGTAGCCTTCAGTTTCTCGACCTCGGCAAGGACCTTGGGCTTGCTAGCCTCCAGAACGCATTCCAGGCGGCGCAAAATCGTGAACGGCAGAATGATCCGGCCGTATTGAGATTGTTTGAAGTCGCCACGGAGGAGATCGGCAAGCGACCAGATGTAGGCTGCGGTTTGCGAGAAGTTCGTGGTCATTTAGCGATTCGTTGTTTGGTTTTATACGACGCGAACTCGGGTTAACGTTTTCAGCCTCAGCTGCGTCAATAATCTAATACTTGGTGTCGATCCAGGTACCGCTCCGTCCTGAACATGGATTTCCCGCTCGGTCCTTGTGCGGTTTGATTGTCGTCGATCGAGTGGCGCGGGTGAAATGACGACCGCAGTAAGGGCATTCGACGACGTATTTAGTGCCGGTCGATTGGCTCGCCGACCCGCGGCGACCGGACGTGCTGCCCGATCCGAGTGATTTGCGCGGCACGCCAGTGCTGCGCCGCGGCGAAGGTGGAATACTGGCTGGTCCGACGGGATTCAATTCAATTGCGTAGCGCGGTACGAACGTACGATCGGTGACGTGAGCCCCTTGTATACGGTCGACCTGGTAGCTGCGATGTTCACCGGCATCGAGATTATAGGCGTGCAGCAGGATATTGCCGTCTTGCGTCCGTCGCAGGGAATACGGCTCGATCGTTCGCGTGCTGTTCTGATAATCGAGGGCGACGCAGAGGCGATTGAACGCAGCGAAGCGGATTATTTCCAAAGCGGAATCAGCGGAACTCGATATCGAAAGCTGTAGCCTGCGATCACGAATGACGGATTCGCCCGTAGCGTGTTGGTAGGCCGCGGGAATCGACGGTGCGGCACCGCCCTCGATCCATGCGAAGAAAGCGGGTAGTTCATCCCAGAACGTATCCAACGGCGGCAAACTTGGGAGTTGATGCGCCAGCATGTTCGCCCATCCGCCTTCGAGTGCATCCCGATGCTCATAGATATCTTCCAGCTTCGGAACGCTAATCCCTTTGAACGCGCATTTCTGTGTCAAGACATCGAGCACGGCGCTAGCGGATGGTCGTGATTCCGCGTTTCGAAATAGATTGATCACGTCGTAGAGATCACGTGGACGGGTGCGCTCGGCGAGCGCCCGCACTTTCTCACCGAAGGTTTCCTCATAGGCGTAGGTCAACGCTGAAATACCGGCCGAGGGCGCGTCGCTATAGGGGTGATAGACCGGACTTTTAGCCGGCGCTAATACGAGAACCTCGTCGGCCGTTAGATCGAGTTTGATCCTCGGAAGTCCGCCGGTGCGTGGAGAAACCGGGCCTTGATACCTGAGCTTGCCCTGACAAGATCGATGACCACGCGGGTTCTCATAGATATCGAAAGCATGTTGGTCGGTGGGTAGCTCGATACCGGATTGCTCGTAAACCCACTCTGAGATTTCGCGGAAAGTAGCGACAAGGAAGTCGCTGTCGAGATGTTCAGGTTCGGTGAGCGTGAAATCGAGATCTTCGGAAAAACGATAAGTCTCGAAGAAGCACTTCTTGAGACAAGTTCCGCCCTTGAATACCCACGAGTCGGCGAGCGCGTGGTGTTGATATATGCCGGCGAGGATCCAGCCGAGCACGAAGTCTTTTTCGACGACGTGCGGGTTCAGCCCCAGCTTCGAAGCGGTATCAATGATTTCCCGCTTATCAATCACGGCTCGCTTTGCGCACAAATGACTCGGGGATCCACAAGCGCCATTTTGTACTTATTCGGGGGCATGGGAGGGCTGGATCCAGCTTCGATTTTCCGGCGGTTAATTGAGCCAAACAGCCCTCGACCGGAAAGTCGGAGATCTCCAAGTGTTGCGCGAGAAAACCTAGCCGCTTAAATACCGCGCCGTTCCCGAGGCGAACGGCATAGTCGATGAGCTTGTTGAAATCGCGATCATCGCGACGAGCGTATGCGCTCAAGCAATCGGTAACATGCTGGATGCCGCCGCCGAGCGCGGGATCGTCGAGCATATCGATAATCGTGCGGTGGACATCTGAGACTTGCACCTTAGTTTGGTGACGCCAGACGCTTTTCGTCCCGAACAGACTCGCCTGGTCCTTATGCTTTAGCGAGAACGACGCACCGTGTCGGAGTAGGGTCTTCTTGCGCACAGGCTGGGCGGTGATCACCACGATGTCGCGGAAGAGTTGTTCTGTCAGGTCCCAGTATTCTGCTGCGGTACGACCGCCGATATACGCGGGGTCAAATAGCGCGGGGACAAGGATCCAGGGATCATCGAGGACGTGTTCCTCACCGAGCGAATCGAGAGAGGCTGCGACATAGGCGCCGGGACCAACCCGCCGCAGCCAGCCCTGCGCGGTCCAGCGTGCAAGGATTTTTGAGGCGCGCTGCCGCGGGACCCGCAATTCCTTTGCGACGTGCTCCGTGAGGATCACATCTCCCGCGCTCCGAACAACGGCGGCGAGCTTGGCGCGGCCCGCTGGTATCGTGCTTTCAGCAGCGTCCATAGTACAATTTATTGACAATAATTCCCGTTTATAGAGATAAATCGTTGGTTTAATGTACTCTTTTGAAACCTAAAGGCAAGGATAATAGTTCATCACTATGCCGTTAATTCCCGTTTTATGAGAAATATCGGTAATTCAATGTACTTTCGTGTGTAAGCGGACCGAGATTCCAGAGCTTGGCCGGATTCCCGCATAACGTCACCCTCCCCCTCGATCAAAGTGTCGGCTCAATGCATTCGACACGTTTGCTTTAGAAACACTTTACTGAAGTTTAAAGCCCGCCAAAATCCGACGTTTCGCCAAATGTAGGGACGACGAGCGTGCGTTACCGATTGCTGTCAGCTCTTTAGCCGCTCTTTAGCCTTTATTGTGGTTGCGGAGAATGGCGCACGTATTCTCCGCAATAGTTGCGGAGAAAATATGCCCTATCCCTGGAAGAACGGCACGAGAGTGATCCGCTCGTCGTCGCTACCCTCGTCCATTTATGGTTTGTCGCGATTCATCCGTTCGACGACGGTACCGGGCGCATCACGCACCCAAGCGCGGACTATCATTGATCTCATCAATTTGGGCGCACTTGCTAAATATCAGGACGGCGGCCGAATGATGACACTGACATGGGAAGGATCATTTCGAGATCCTGAGCTTGCTTGTTAAGCCGACTGATGGCGATGGGCTTTCGTTCGTTGCATCGGCTTCGATGCGCGCACAATTGAGGACGGCGCGAAGCAAATTAATTGCGCCAAATTTGTAGCTCCGTGCTAACCGTGAACCTGCGTTTCCAGGTAAGAAGACGGTCTAAATCCAGCGTTTTCAGCCCAATTTTGTTTAGCGCATTGCTAACAACGCCACACTCGAAATCAAATAAGTGACGGCGTATAACAATACGCACTTAATCACGTTTGTCTGGTACGTGTAACCGATCGCTGCGTCGGGAGAACCAGATTGGCGGCAGCAACCGCGCAGGATGCGCGGGTCGCGGAACTCAAATATTGAGGCCACCGCTCGCTCGAAGTAAGTACGTCTGGAGACGTGCGGGAGCGCCCACCTTGTGGTCGCGACATTCGGGCTTTATTGCGACGGTGCGACTCGGATTTTTCCGACCGTGCCATCTTCAAGTCGGGGCCCGTTTGCGGCTCCCAAGCCACGATTGCGTGCGCGCAATCGTGAGATTCATGCCAAGCGATCGTGTCTTTTCTACCGTTCCGCTTGGGCCGCTATGTGCGTCAGCACGGCGGCTATTCCCCTGCATCGGGTGGCAGCGCTTAACGGCGTAGTGCGATCGATCGATTCGTTTGCGTGGCGAATGCCGTGTGAATGTTTCGGATCCGGTCGCAGCTCGAACGAGTTCGCATGGATCTGCGTCGTCACTGGTAAGCGGAACGCTGACAGTGACGACGCACTGCAACCGGCGTCGCGCTTGAGTTTGCCCCTCGCTTGCAGAAGTGACGACCTCGCGTGACGGCCTTAATCGACGTCTACGCATCTTCTACTTAGCGCGCAATGCGCTCTTGGTTTGGTCCACCCGACGGACTTCCTCTGGTTCAGGATTACAGAACCTCGATGTGTGCAGTTTCAACAGAGACGTCCATCGATGCCCAAGGCCAGTGCGGCGGCGGCAACCACAAGGAAACGTCCGCACAAACCGGGAACGGTGTCCCGGGCTCAAGTAACCCGCTGCGCTACGGCATAGCGGCTGAGCATTACCACTTACCGATTAGACGACACCGAGATTTTGGCATTGATGTTTGGAGATCGAAACGAATGGATGAACTGCACACAGAGAAACGTTCGCGCAATGCGCCGCCGGCGTTTGCAGCCATGGTGCTGCGGGCCGCGCAATCGAGAGCATGCGTGCGAACGGATGAGGAACGAAACATGAAGAACCTGATTTACAGCTTGACCCAGATCTGTCGGCACAATCGCGACGGCTCGTATAAGACCCAGGCCGACCGACAGCGGATATTACTGTTGATTGGGAAGCAATTGCTCGAGATGGGCTATCGGCTAAATCATGCGGGCGGCTTGGGTACGCGTCATATCGAGGCCCTCGTGAAGCGCTGGACCGAGGAAGAGCTGAACCCCGGCAGCATCAAAAACCGCATGAGCGCGCTGCGCTGGCTTGCGGGCAAGATCAATAAGCAGAATATCGTCGCGCGGACGAACGATGCTTACGGGATCCCGGATCGTCGCTTCGTGACGAACGAGGACAAGGGGCGGGATTTAACCACGGACGATCTTGCCGCCGTCGAAGACCCGTACACGCAAATGTCGCTGAAGTTGCAGGCGGCATTCGGCTTACGTCGCGAAGAAAGCATTAAATTTCAGCCCGGCTACGCCGACCGGGGTGACCGGCTCCACCTACGGGCATCCTGGACGAAGGGTGGACGGTCGCGCGAGATCCCGATCCGCACCCCGGAACAACGCGCCTTGCTCGATGAGGCCAAGACGCTCGCAGCGCTAACGCCGCGGGGGTCGCTGATCATGCGGGATACCTACGTCGCTCAGCTCCAAGTGTTCAAGTATCACTGCACCAAAGCCGGCATCCACCATGTGCACGGCCACCGGCATCGCTATGCACAGCAGCGCTACAAGGAGTTGACCGGCCGGCTCTGTCCGTCACTGGGCGGGCCTAGTTCGGGCCGTCTAGAAGGTGATCTCAAAGTCCGCGACCGTCAGGCCCGTTTCATCATCAGCGCCGAGCTGGGGCACGCGAGAGTCGGCGTCACCTCGATTTACCTCGGAAGTTGACGGTAGGCCCCCATAAGACGAGAGCGGTGACGCTGTTACCGCGATTCATCCGCGCCCGCGACGCCCACGGCTACTGCGGCATGTGCCGCGCCATATTCAACCAGGCACTGAGGCCTTACCTGACCGAGATCCCCATCGGCCGGCAGGGTCTCGCCTTCGACCGTCTTGAGCTCGATGCGGCCTTGGAGCAGTATAAATGCCGCAACGGGCGTCCCGCGAAGCAAGGAGGAAAGCTATGGGACGCAGGAGAACGCCAGGCCTCTATAGAAGAGGCGGGGTCTGGCATATCGATAAAGTCGTACAAGGACGACGCATTCGAGAAAGCTGTGAAACGCGCGATGTCGCGGAAGCCGAACGCTACCTGAACCATCGTATTACGCAAATCCGTGATGCGATGATCTACGGCATTCGGCCGAAGCGGACATTTCGCGAGGCGGCGACGAAGTACTTGTTGGAAGAATATAAACGGAGCCTGCACCGGGATGCACAGGATTTGAACCTGGTGGTGCCGTTTATCGGGGATCTGAGTTTGGACCAGGTACACATGGAAACCCTGAAACCGTTTATCGCCGCTCGCCGTAAGGCCGGGGTGAAAAGCGGTACCGTGAACCGAACGTTCGCGACCGTGCGGCGGGTGTTAAATCTCGCGGCGCGTTTGTGGCGTGACGAAAACGGTTTGTCCTGGTTGGAAACGCCGCCGTTGATTCGTTTTGTGGATTGGAACGATAAGCGGCGACCGTATCCCCTGTCGTGGGACGAGCAGGATCTCCTGTTTCAGCAAATGCCGACGCATCTTGCCACCCTGGCCTTATTCAAAGTGAATACGGGTCTGCGTGAGCGGGAAGTGTGCGGGCTGCGCTGGCAGCAGGAGCAAGTCCTGCCGAATCTCGGCACGAGTGTTTTCGTGATTCCTGAGAGCGACACGAAGAACCGGGAGGATCGCCTGGTCGTTCTCAACAGCATCGCGCAATCGGTTATCGACCGGCAGCGTGGTCTGGATCGCGTCTGGGTGTTTCCCTATCGAGGTAAGCGGATCACGAAGATCTACAACAGTGCCTGGAAGCGCTCGCGCGAATCCGCCGCAAAGAAGTTCAGCGAGACGTTTGGGTTTGAGTGTCCGGAAGGCTTTGCCAATATCCGGGTGCACGATCTCAAGCACACGTTCGGACGTCGCTTGCGCGCGGCCGGTGTACCGCTAGAAACAAGGAAGGCCTTACTCGGCCACAAGAATGGTGACATCACAACGCACTATTCGGCGGTCGAGATCGAGGAATTGCTGGAAGCGGTGAATCGGGTGTGTGCACGCACGATCAACGGGCAAGGTTTGGTGGTGATCCGTGGTGGTATGGAGACAAAAATCCCCACAATTTCCCCACAATCGAAGCCGGTCTTGTTGGAGGCGTGAGTTAAGTACTTGATGAAATTGGTGGCTATGGGTGGACTTGAACCACCGACCTCAGCATTATGAGTGCCGCGCTCTAACCAGCTGAGCTACATAGCCATGAAGAGGTTTCTAGCCCAAGCGGATCATTGACTGTGTCGGCCGTCATTCCACGCTTTGGGGGACCGCGATCATCGGCGTTGCGGTGGGCACTGTCAAGCCAGCGCATCGGACTTTCGCTTGCTCTAAGCGATGCCATATAGTGTTAAGCGAACCCACATTCCAACATAAGGTTTTCCGTGACTTTTACTATTCCTGAAAACGGCATCGTCGTCACCACTGCAACGGTATTGCCCGAATGGCTCGATTACAACGATCACATGAATGTTGCCTACTACATTGCCACGTTCGACCTCGGCATCGATGAGTTGAAGGCGGTCTATGGTATCGATAGTGACTACATCGCGATGCAGCAGCGCTCGACCGTTGCGCTTGAGGCACACATCACTTACCAAAATGAAGCGTCGCTTGGCGAAACGCTTCAGATTGGAACTCGTATTTTGGATTTCGACAGTAAACGGACACACCTTTATCAGGAGATGTTTCGCGGCGAGGATTTACTTGCAACGCAAGAGACGCTGTCGATTAGTTTTGATTTAAAGGCGCGCAAGAGCCAACCGTTCGCGCCTGCAATTGCGGCGAACATTGAGGCGATGTATCAGGCGCAACTTGCGGTTCCGCGACCGGAGTGGGTGGGTCGAGCAGTCGGGATCAGACGAGGGAAGCCTGCGAGTTGATGAGAAGCCTTGCTGAGCTATCTGCGCTCGCTTCTTTTTGATGCACTATGGATTCCGGATAGCCGCTTTGCGACTTCCGGAATGACGGCTGTGGACTGGCTGATTCTGATTGGATTCCGGCGGTCTCCGGAATCACAATAGGCGGTTAGCTTGCTATCGCACGCCGAAGACGACGATGGTTTTCCCGCTGACGCTGATCAGGTGCTGCTCTTCCAGGGTTTTCAGCACGCGCCCAACCATTTCGCGCGAGCATCCAACGATACGTCCGAGTTCTTGGCGGGTGATGCGGATCTGCATACCGTCTGGATGAGTCATCGCGTCCGGTTCTTTGCACAGATCTAGCAGCGAGCGTGCGACACGACCCGAAACATCCATGAACGCGAGATCGCCAATCTTGCGATTCATTTTGCGCAACCGGTTTGCTAGCTGGGAGGAAATAGCAAACAGGAGATCCGGAAATACGGTCGACATACTCTTTAGTTTTTCGTAGCTGATCTGTGCCACTTCGCACGGCGTCTTGGCCCGGACGAGTGCGCTACGGTTGACGTGTTCATTAAAAAGGCCGATCTCGCCAAAGAAGTCGCCAGGGTTAAGGTAGGCGAGCACTAACTCGCGTCCCTCTTCGTCTTCCAACATCACGGTGACTGATCCTTTGATGATGTAGAACAGTTCGTGCGACGGATCGCCCTGTCGAATGATGGTACTCTTCGATGGATATTGCTTACGGTGACAGTGCTCGAGGAAGCGCTGGATCGCGTCTTCATCGGTCGTTTGAAAGGACTGTACGGTGCTCATACTACTACCCTCTTCAAGTATCTCCGGTTGTTGATCGCATCTGTCCGGGGATTACGGTGTCGATTATTATCTCGACCATACTATAGGAAAAGTTCGTAAGATACGAATTTTAATCGTTTTAATGCCTTCTACTACAACCACTCTTGGATCCGCTCACGGGTCGAAAGACAGTCAGTTATAGGTCCAAGTATGCGCGCAACCATCAAATGGGTCGACAACGTCATGTTCGTTGGCCAATCCGGCAGCGGTCACAGCGTCGTGATCGACGGACCACCCGAGGCCGGCGGCAATAATGCCGGTATCCGCCCGATGGAGCTGATGCTGGTGGGGCTCGGTGCCTGCACCAGCTTTGACGTTGTCACAATCCTCAAAAAGTCGCGCCAGGACGTCATCGATTGTCGCGCAGAACTGGAAGCCGAGCGCGCCGACGAGGTCCCTCAAGTCTTTACACGAATTCATGTTCACTTCATCGTGAGTGGTAACAATCTTAAACCAAAGCAGGTGGAACGCGCAGTCCATCTGTCGGCCGATAAATACTGCTCGGCCTCGATCATGATCGCCAAGACTGCAACTATCACCCATGATTTCGAGATAGTCGAGATAAACGACTAGGCGCTCTCATGGTCAAAAATTAAGGGTGCGGGCGGTGCTCCCGATTTGGCGTCGCGCGACAATATCCGCACGCCGCACCATGCGTTCCGCGTCGTCACCTTTGCGCCAACTACTCGAACCCACATTGATACTGACGGCGGGTGTCTCGCGCGCGAGACTTGGATCTAACGCGTCGGCAACCTTTTGTGCCAATTGCAGTGCCGCCGCATCAGTCGTCTCCGGCAATATTGTGATCAGTGCTTGATCGGACCATTGTCCGAGCACGTCTACCCACCGCAGTTGCTCGGTTAGTGTAGTGGCTATCATGTCGTGCACGGTGCGCCGTTGGCCAACCGATTCTGGTGTCCCAAAATCGATGCGTATCACCAAACACGACAATGGATTCCCATAACGCCGCGAGCGCGAGACCTCAAGCTGTAAGCGACCGAACACGGCGTTGCGCGATAAGAAACGTGATGCCGCCGAGCCATCGAAACCGCCGGTTGAGAGCACATCGAAGAACCAGTCGATAGCATTTTCCCGGTCTATCACCAACAGTGCGCGACCACGAAAATTTGTTGTACCCAAAAACGTCGATACGCCAATCAACCCGCCATTCTCAATGATCCTCTGGCCTTCATGTGGATTACCCAAACGCTCAGGTTGGGGAATCGGCAGGAGTAGTGATTCGGCGCTGCATCCAATAATTTCGCTCGCGTCGCGCTGCAATAAGCGACACAGCACGTCGTTACCCCACACGACGCGGCCGTCAGCGTCGACCACGGCAATACCTGCCGGTAGATCGTTGACAATCGAACGCGCAAGTTCAGGATGTAGTTCTATCATTGGCCCAGCGTAGCGGCGTGACAGCGTAGCGCTGGTTCGCCGAGTTAATTTGTTCCAGTTAGCGGCCGCCAGGGCCGATCCTTTACGCCGGTAACGCTGCGCCAATACAGCTCAGAAAGGACGCCTCAAGCGTGGCACCACGATGGGTGGCCTGAAAGTCAGCTACAGTACCGGTAAAACGGATCTGCCCGGCCTCCAGGATAGCTACCCGGTCGCAAATCACGGCCACATCGTCGAGCAGATGGGTGCTGAAAAATATCGTGACCCCGGCATCTTTAAGGCGTGCTAGACGCGCCTTAAAGAGCGCGCGAGCTTTCGGATCAAGGCCGCTCATTGGTTCATCCAAAACGAGCAGCGGACACTGAACCAATAGGCAGGCAATCAAGCCCAGCTTCTGCGTCATCCCCTTCGAATATTCACGTACCGGACGCCGGAGCGCCTCGACGTCGAGCTCAAGGCTCTGACATTCTGCATGGATTGCCGCTTCGCTCGGCGCACAGTGGTGCAGCTTCGCCATATATCGCAGGAAATCGAGACCGTTGGCATAGTGCGGCGGAATAAAACGCTCCGCGAGATAGGACACCTTGTCACGCGCCGCGGTGTGGTTGTGGTTGGTACCGAAGATATCGATGTGGCCGTCGTCAACACTGGTCAGATCGAGCATCGCCTTCAGTAAGGTCGACTTACCGGCGCCATTAATACCGATAAGTCCGACCGTCTCACCCGCACCTATCTCTAAGTCTATGCCGCGCAAAATCCAGCGTGGACCATACCGCTTGGTCACGCTCGTAAACTGAACGGGACATGGGTTTGAATTTGGCGTTTGAACGCTCGCCATAATTTATTCCCAAAGTAATACGGCCCGCACAAGGCGGGCCGTTAAACGGGCATGGCTGTTGGCGCTTATCAATACAGGTAGATGGCGTTGCACAGCTGTTCGTTTGAGGCGATGTCCCATATGGGTGGCGTTGTCGTGCCGTCTACGCACGCCGCCACGGAGTGCGCCGTTGCACCATGGGTAGCGCCACTCGTCAGTGCATGTCGCATGACCCCAGTTTCCGGCAGCCCGTCGTCGACCTTAAGGTCCAGTTCACGCAACACATTTACCGGGATGCCTGCACCGAGAACGAGGTTGAGGCGCTCCGCAGCCGTACCCGCGTCATCGTAGTCGTCGGTCCGATATAAGACCAAAAACCCATTGAACGCATTTCGCGGTGCTTGGTCGGTATCGGCAGCAGTCGGCGCGGTTGTGCCGCCGGTATAGTTGCCTTGAATAAACCCGGCCTTGGACATGTGCTCCCATAGCGCGAGAGCCTCCGTCCAATCACTGCCACTAACTGCGTCGAGTCGACCACTATCGTTACCGCCGGTGGTGACACCCGGGATCGCCTGCGCCGCATTGGTGTTGTTCCAGTCTCCGGGGACCTGGCGGTAGCGGTCGATAAAGCCGTAGTATGCCGCCTGCACACCAGAGTTTTGGTCGGCGATATTGCGCACCCTGGCGCTCGTGATGAGTTCCTGGCCCTTGAGGATCCCGCCAAGCAATAGGCCGATAATGACAAGGACGATCGCAATTTCGACGAGGGTGAATCCACGTTGTTTTTGCATGTTGGGCATTGTATGTATCCTCAAGGGATTTATCTTGCTAATCGATACAGCACAATCCATGCCAAGATCATAACTCACTGAAAAATATGGCATTAAGCAAGACGGCGGCTGGTTTGATTGTCAAGGAACGAACAGTTTTGACGATATATCAACAATGTGTCCGTAGAGTGACGACGGATCGACATCACCATGTGCTATCGAGCGGTAATATTACCGGTCTATACGGTTGATCCGAACCCAACACGAGCTCGCATAAGTAGCCTACCCAACTCAGAAGTGGCGTAATGAAATTGGCAAAATTCACTCCGTTTCGCGCCCACGCGCTGCTAATACTCGCCGTTTTTCTTCTTTTTCTGCTGAATGCCGTGGGTATTCTGGAATTACCGCTGGGCCTCGAGCGGCGTTTTCAAATTCGACCCGATCTATTGGCGGATTTTGTCGATCGGGGCTTCACCGGCTCGCAACTGGGCGCCGATTTCGCAAGCTTTTTCTGTGTCGGCATCCTCCTATCGCTACTACTCCCAAGCCTCGATCCGATCAAGGCATCGATTGTGACCTTCCTTTCAATGGCACCACCGTTCTACGTCGAGTACACCTCGCCCGGGATCGCGCGATTAATTCCGATGGAATACACATTGCTGACCATCTTGGTGTTGTTCTCGGTCAATGTACTGATCAAATACTTTGTCGAGACGCGTGAGAAGCAAAAGCTGATCGCCATATTCGGACAGTATGTGCCGCCGGAAGTTGTCAACGATATCAGCAACTCGCCGGAATCGTATTCGCTGGACGGTGAAGCACGCGAGCTAACCGTATTGTTTTGCGATATTCGAGAGTTTTCCGCCATCGCCGAGCGCTTGGACCCACGCCAATTGGCACAAATGCTCAATCTTTATTTCACCCTTATGACGGATATCTTGCATCGTCATGGTGCGACCATCGATAAATATATTGGCGATGCCATCATGGTTTTTTGGGGCGCGCCGATGACGCAGGAAGATCACGCTGCGCGCGCTGTCGGCGCCGGTCTAGCAATGTTGGACGCCTTGGAGGGGCTAAATGCGACGTTTACGAAACGCGATTGGCCGGCGATAGATATAGGGATCGGGATCAATACCGGCATCATGAATGTTGGAAATATGGGGTCACGGTATCGGATCGCCTACACCGTTGTCGGCGACGCGGTAAATCTTGCGGCGCGCCTAGAAGGCCTCACTAGAGTCTACGATACAAAGCTCATCGTCAGTGAAGCGACGAAAATCGCCAATCCTCAGTACATTTTTCGCGAGCTCGACCACGTGAGAGTTAAAGGCAAGGGATTGGCAACCCGGATCCATGAGCCAATGTGTCTAAGTGACAATCTCGATCCCGCGCAGGAGACATGGTTGTCCGATCACAACGCCGCCTTGGAGGCGTATTACCGCGGCGATTGGGTCGGTGCTGAACAATTATTCGCGACCCTAAATGGCGCGCATCCGGATTCACGCTATTACGTGGTGATGCGTAATCGCATTTTGAGCTTAAGTGCACGCAATGATCCGAATTTTGACGGGATCACGAGTTTCAACGCAGAAATGAGTGTTGGCATCAGCTAAACAGGCGGAAAGCACCGTCGCTCGAATCCAATGTTTCAGCGGTATACGCCCAATGCCTCCGCATTAATCGTCGCGGTAGTCCAACCCCATTCGCTCCTCAATCTCCGCCAGACGCTTTGACAGAAACCATTGCTCGTTCGGATCAATGATCTTGCCGCTATCCAGCAGTCCCCCTAAAAGGACCTTCGCGCTCTCCAACTCGCCCATGTCTTCAAGAACGAAAATCACCATCTGCTGTGCCCAGTGCGGGATCTGTGTTCCTTCGGCCTCCTCGGCCAAACTGCGCGCGTAGCGAAGCGCCAACGCATTATCACCAATCTTGTGTTTCGCGACGAACACCGCATGCGCCATCCATTGCCAACGAGCGTTCGGGTTCCGGCGAAATTCGCGCGCGACGAACTCAAGCATCGCGCGCTGTTTGGTTTTATCCGGTACTTCACCGTAAATTCGGCTACCCGCGAGCAGCGGGTATTGTGCATTTGGATCGAGCGCAAGGATCAACTCCAGCCACGCGATGATTTTTGCATAATCCAGTGCAACAAAGGGAATACTGATCCCCGGTTGATTATCGAAACTTTGCAGCCATAACATGACCGCCTTTGCTAACAACGGTTGTTCACCGAAACTCATTGCACGCATAAATTCATAGGGCGGCGGGCTCGGGAGATCTTCTGCACTTGCGATCGACGCAGGCAGGCGGCTGTGAACGGCGAGCTGCAGGCTTATACTGAGTAACAGCAAGATCAAGACCCAGCGCGGAACCGAATATACGCTGCGTTCGTTACGGCGATCTAGGAACATGTGTGGGTTACCCTGGCGCCACCTAGAAGTTACGTCTGTGCAGATCGAACAGGCCAACCGCTACCAACAACATCAAATATACCAACGCCTGCACAGTCATTAGCCCGAACTCGGACGCTGACGGTGAACTCGTGATCAGCCAAGCGGAATCCGTGAACCGTTCGAGGTCGGGCAATACATAGGCCAGCACATCGACCATCCTTGCGATGACCTGACTAGAAGTTAACGACAGATCAACCGTTGGACCTCGGCTGATCAGCGCCATCCCGGCGATGCCTCGCGCGAGAATATAAAATCCGGCCACGGCGCTGAGTGCAAGCGGAATTTGTCTTAGCGTGATCGCAAATGCCAGCGTCGCCGCTACTACGATGGTAAGTTCGAGCGCGAGAGAATAACACCAGCCAAGTGCCGCGGTGGGAACTTGGAGTATAAGTGGCACACTTACAATAATCGCAAGCGCCGCGGACGCCGCGACATACCCAATCAGCTTGCCGATATACCACTCAGGGCGCGATAGCGGACGCGACAATGTCAACTCGACAACTTTGTCATCAACCTCTCGCAGTATGCTTGTTGCCACCAGTAATGCCATTACAAAGACGGCTGCGATGCGCATAGTCGCGGCATAAAACATAAGCCGATATTGGCTACTCTCCGTTATCGCAATAGTCGCCGCGAACTCGCCGATCGCACTGCCGATCACGATCAAGGCCATAGCTATCCACCACAATCGTGACCGCCTCAATTCCAACCACACAAACTGCGTTACAGATAGAATGTTCGTTAGATTCATAACAGCTAGTTGTTAGTAATACTGGAAAATGCGGCTCGTGTACTCGACAATTTGCAGACCGGAGATTACTTGAATTACTAGACTGCTGTCCCCCTTTTTGCGTCGATAGATAGTGTTCAAGTACTCTGGCACCTGAGCTTCTCCATAGCGAATGAAATTAGCGTGATCAATTTGTCTCGCCTGCTCGACCATCGTCGCGAGCATTGGATCCTGGCGATGATGTTAATCGTACTCAACCTCGCCTTGCGCGCTGATTTCGGTCGCGCACTGTCCGCCTCTCTTATGACGGCACATCTAGGCTTGTTCTTTCTCTGGCAGCCCATTTGGCAGACCGATCAGCGCCTCGATAGGTGGTCCTCAAGCTTAATTGTGGTGCTGACGGCAGCCTTTGTCACGGCGCTTGACTGGTGGTTGTTGTTCGGTTGGATGATCCTACTGATAGGGATCGTTGCAGGTAGATCATTCTCCACGCGGCAAGAACGCCTCGCTTACATGATCACGTTGACCTTTCTCATCTCCGTGTTGTTGATCGAATGCGTACCGATGATTTTCGAAATCGGCAAACTCAACAATGCCGTACTGTATTCATTTCGACTTGCGTGGACGGCCCTACCGTTGCTGTTGTTCTTGTTTCCCACCTCAAGCACGGCACAGCGGGAGACATTTCCGATTGACTTTTTTCGCGGTATTACTATCGCATTAATGACCGCCTTACTCGCACTCAGTAGCGTACTGATGACCTACGAGCTGCACGTCGAATACCCGGTCGCCTTAGTTGTTAGCCTTTTGATTCTAAGTTCTTTCCTGGTGCTGATCAGTTGGTTGATTACACCGGGGACCGGCTCGGGTCTCGGCGCACTATGGGAAAAGTCGGTGTTAAATATCGGCACGCCGTTCGAGAGTTGGCTCTCAAGCCTCGCACAGCTCGCTCGCCGTCGGCAGCAACCGCAAGAATTCTTGGACGCGGCGCTAGAGGAGTTGTGTGAGATCCCGTGGATCCAGGGGGCCGAATGGAGAGCAAACGATCAGCGCGGTGGAGTGCCGGGGACAGCTGAATTCAGCACGCTACTCACCACCGATGCACTTGAGGTGAAACTGTTCACCGAACGTCAAGTCGGGCCATCATTATTAATTCATTGCCGATTATTAATCCAAGTCCTCGGGCATTTTTATTCGGCGAAGATTCGGGAAACTGAGCAAGCTAGCCAGGCACATCTACAAGCTGTTCATGAAACCGGCGCGCGCTTAACTCACGACATCAAAAATCTCTTACAGTCGTTAAAGACGACAACGGCGGCGATCCTCGAGGATACCGATTCGTCTGACAGGCAACGCGAACAACAGCGCCAATCACTGCTCCGACGCCAGCTTCCCCAGATCACCCAACGATTACAACTAGCCTTGGATAAGCTGCAACTCCCAGCCCCGCAGGAGAGCGAGCGTGGCGCCATTACGTCCTGGTGGGACCAACTGGTAGCACGCCATGACTCCGAAAATATTGAATTCTTGGCCGATATCCACAATGGCGAGCTTGCCTTACCGTGGGACTGTTTTGACAGCGTCGTAGAAAATCTGTTGGACAACGCGCGTAACAAGGCAAAGACCAATGTTCCGATCCAGATAAAAGTCGGCCTCTACGAAAACGAAGGCAAGGTGGTGTTGAGCGTTGTCGACAACGGCGAAGCCATCGAGGCATCCTTAGCGAGCCAGCTCCTCTCTCAACCAGTATCGTCAGACGACGGATTTGGGATCGGCTTGTATCAATCGGCGCAACAGGCCGAGGTGAATGGTTATCGCTTAGTATTGAGCGAAAACCTTGATGGTGCAGTTCGATTTACGTTGACGAACCGGGAATACAGTATGACCGATTCGTCATAAATCCCATTTGTACGTCATGCCGGACTTCATCCGGCATCCAATGTCCCGAAATGCAAACTACGTCGACAAACTACCTACGGTAAACGACCGGCGGTCACCAGACGATTATTGAGTACCGGGGACGAAAGCCATTTAACAATATCGTCGAATGGACAAAATGCCTGGGACTCATCGGTCTCATCACAGGTTTGGTTATCCCCGGTGTAGCTTCTGGAGATAAACGTCTCATCTAGATTTACGTTTTCGAGCTCATCGGTTCCAGCCGGTGGTGCTGGGCGTGCGACCCCGCCCACTGTGGTTGCTCCGAACCCGTTGCGGCCATGCGACATTATTACCGCGGGTACGTTAGAAACTTCGGCCATAATCACTTTGCCTTCTATCCCACCGGTACCGGGATCGTCACCTCGCGTTTGCACGTCGACATCGCCTACCGAACACAAATCGAGTTCGAATGGCGCAACGTTCCCGTCGCAAATACCGTCAACATCCACGGTCGTGAAATCACGTGCCGCTACTCGATACGTAAATCGATTACCCCACGCGTCACCTTGCTTAACGCCAAGTGTCACCCACGGAACAAATCCTTCTTCGTTGAGGCAGTCGCCACCGGAAGCAACGATCGCGTCCAAGGCGGCGCCTGTGAATTCATCGTAGTCGTCTGTACCGTTGATATCCGTGTCGAGTTGTTCGACTCCGTCCCCGTCGGTATTTGGACATGGTAGTCGTCGATTCGTGATCGCATAGCCATACAAGGCATCAAGGATCTCTTCCATCGAATCGATCGTCTGGCGACGGTCTCGCGCCTCCAACTGCGTTTCTAATGGCCCTAATAGTCCCGCTATCAAAAGGCCCAGGATGAATAACACCACGGCCATTTCGACGAGCGTGAAACCATGGTGCGAGCCATGGCCATTATTTGACGAACGCAACATGTTAGGGGACAGTAGCAAGAACACTTACGCGATCGGAGAATGTGCCGCTTACTGGGCGCATTGAAAAAACTTCGTTCGGTGTCGTGGCTTGGTCGTTTTCCAACTCGAAATAATCTGACATTAACCCGCCTCGGGGTAAGCCCGTCAGCTGCCGGCCTGCGATGACGACGAGACCACGAACCCGATCATTTGCTGTCGTGGTCCCGTTACGAGCAACTTCCAAGGTCAGGCATGAGCTACCGGCCACACAGGTCCCACTTCCGCCAAGGGATTCTGGCAAGGCGTAGGCATAATGAATGTAGTGATGCCACTGGTTCGCGGTAAACCACCGTGGCAGCGCCGCAGGCGAACTCGCCTCGGTAACGACGACATCCCTATCGTCCCCCAACAAGAACCGCACGTTTTGGAAGCTGACCGTCACGCTATCGCCAGCCGACAATGTAAGCGTTCTCGATACGCCACGTGGTACGCCGGATAAGAGGTCACTGACTCCAATTGTCCCACTCGAACCAGGCGGCAAGCGGCCGCTGAAAACCGCGCCTCGTATTCGTGGCGCTAACGCTGTAGGTGCCGTGACCGTTGGCGTCATACCCGTTATTGTCAGGTTCACCGTAAACGTGCGTATCAACGCCGCCCCGCCGGCAACTGTTGCGGATACGGCTTCGGTACCTTGACAGTTAAACGTTTCTGCGTCGATCCAAGTGCACAGTCCGCTAGTAAAGGTGATCGTATTGCCGGTGAAATCGAAATCGATATCAGGATCCGGATCCGTACACTCATTCCAACGTATGCAAATTTCGTTCGGTTCCGGTCCGACCGATAAGGTACCATCGCTTGGAACGTTCCAATCCAGTGAAAATGCCGACGGAAAAACATCACCGTTTTGGTGGACTGCTAGGTGACCGTCGCGCAAACTGATCGTCTCGTCGAACAGCGTCTTCGTTGCGGGATCGGCGATCGCACTTGCCCAAGGGTACCCACCGTATGCCGCGAAGTATTCGGCCAAATGCCGATTGACCTCGCCGAGTACTCGCTGCTCTACAGCCGCCATCAATTCGCCACGAGTTAGCGTGATTATTTTATCGTTAAACGGTGACTCTGAAGTCCGGGTAAACGTACTATCACCGAGACTTGCATTGTCACCTTCAAGAAAATCGGCGAGTCCGGCACTGGTAGATCGAGACTGCCCGGCAAGCGGAGGGCCCGGCGCGATAATGACGGCAAGGATATCGTCCTCTCCATCGACACTAAGATCATCCGTCGTATCACCGGTATCGCTATTGATCGGTGTCGTTAGAAAATACCGGTGCGAATCGGCGACCGCATACCACAAATCCGCGCCGGTAGAATCAGTGATGCGGCCATTACCGATTGTCGCATAGGGAAAGCGTCCGGTCGTCGGATTGGCACCACCGAGCGAACAGCTGCCCACTGCTGCACCATCGCCGCTAAAATCGGGGCAAGGTAGACGCCCAGGACCCAGGTTTGCCGCGGGATCGTTTACTGAATACCCAATCAAAGCTAGCTTTGCTTGCATCAGTGCCGATCGAGTGGCCGATTCATCGTAACCGGAATTGCTCGCGGCAACGTTTAATGCTTTCAATAACACAAACGACCCCGCCGCCATTATCACGAGCATTAAGGTCAGCAGCACGACTCCCTGTTGTCTACGTTTGGCGTACATATAGGAAAAAGTAGCCCAAGCGACCCATGTTCTTCGTCAACACAGTCACAAATCTGTCTTAAGAGCGTCAGCGACCACCTAAATCGTCGCCCATTACCGGCGTTTCATAGGCATCACTGGTGACGATCCTGTTCGGATCGTAGGTCTGACCCGGTTTGAGGTCTATGGATTCATCCTCATTCATCGGGGTGAGACGAACGATGTTGCCGCGCATATGTGTAGCGCTTGGATCTACCTGGCTGGAGTACAGATCGCCATCGTAATTATTCTCACCGTTCACCCACAGCGTCGCAGTTCCTCGCGAGCGACGAACATAGCCGTCGACCGTAATCATCGGTTTTACTGTTTGTGGTAGATCCTCAATTACTGGGACGACGATGTCGGGATCAGGGTCTAGTTTCTCGCGCACTGGACCGGCTTCGGCTGCCTGACGCGCGCGTTCGAACGCCGAACGTTCAGCAGGCGTAAAGAACAAACGCCCGACGTCCGCAGCGGCAGATGCGGTTGCCGCCAACATCAACAACGTGAACAAACTAAACGCAGTCAAGATAGTATTCGTTTTCATAGCGAGAGCTTCCGTGTGCCTTTTAGGTCAACGGTAAACCAGGTTAGCCGGCAGGTCGCTGAGATCATCGGTTGTGCCGGATCAAATTCAGTCTGTTCGTTGATCCGGTTTGCCTCACAGCGCGATACGGAATACAAACCTTCTGCATCGCGATCCAATGCACTAAATAAACTCTGTAGGTCGCCTTCGTGGAGCAAGCCTAGACTCAATTGCATTTCACTCGCATGTACATCGAATGCACCTAGGGCTAGCGGGAACTCCGGTGCGTAAACCAACTGTGAATTAACCCGGTAGCCTATTTCGGGAAGCTTGATCTCCTCCCCGGCACTACGTAGGGACTCGATCCAACTTAGCCTGTGCTCCGGCCCCAGTATTCCAGACTCATATAAATGCACAAATTTAGGATAGGTCTGCTCGATAATTCGCTCCTCTTCGTCCACCGCTAAATACTTGCGGCTGACATCGCGAAATCGGGCATGGTGATTTCGATACTCCGTCTCCATTTCGTCACGGAAGTAGTCACTGGCGCCGAGTAGGATGCCACTAACTAAGAGGCAAATCGAAAACACGCCAACGGCCCCACGCAAAACGGTCCAATCAATCTTTTGTTCGGCCATAATTTACTCCAAGGATCTACTATCGGACCGCCAAGCCCCGGTATCGCCGATATCGTAGGCAGCGATCTGACGTTCGACCCCAAGCTTCGTAAACGTATCGTGGCGTACCGTGGTTTTGGCTTGTGCTTGCGTGACGCCTAATACGATCCTGACGGTAAATCGTGCGTCGTCCGAAGCCGTTGCCTCTGTTGCAGTGCCGCTCATGCTCGCGTCCGGGGTAACGTCGAGTGGATACTTCGTCACCTTTACATGTTTAACGTCCGGCTGCTGTTCTAAGCGTTTTACAAGTTCGTCAGCCTGTCGGATTGCGCCGCGAAAGTCTCCAGTAAATTGTTGTAGGTGGGCTCTGAACACCGCAATATGGTAGTGTGAGTATTTCGGATCACGCTCGATTTGCTCGCCTTCAACCGATTGCTTGCGTCGCGAGTTAAGCTCTCCGCTCGCATTAGGATCAACCGCGAAATACCAGTCGATCGCATCTAGACGAACTTTAGGTGTCTCTTCCAAGGCGCCTCCAATCACCTTAAGAAGCGGTAATGGACTGCTCTTGTAGTGGCGCAATGTATCGACGATATCCACCGCGGTTTTAATATCATGCGGTTCCACAGGTGTCGGCGGTAAATCTTGCCGCGCCATTGCATATCGGTCTTGATAAAAATTCGCTTTTTGTTCTGCATCCAATGCCTGCTGTTTCAGAGATACGGCATCGAGAAAATTGAAACCGCTTAAGCCCATAGAACCCAACAGCAACAAGAAACTTGCAGCCAGGAGACCATTGCGCGCCCGGTGTAAGGTGAAGTATTTCGTCTCGTCCGTACTCGCGTAATGGTTTTTTGGTGACTCATCGAGCAACAGCTGATTGAAGATCGTATCGCTGTAGGCGGTGGTCAGTTTTTTCTCCAATCCGAGGCGAACACCGACGTCGGCGACATCAAGTAGAAAGAACTTCTCATCAACGGTATCCCGACAATGTTGTTCGAGTTCGTTTAACCACTCGCCGTGGCTCAAGATATAAACTTCCAGCGGGCCCTCGTTGGAAATCAACGCCAAACTATTTAAGTAGCGTCGCAATTTTTCGAGTTCGCCCATCAAGTGAGACGCATATGGCACCGATCCAAGCCGCGGCATTGGCGCAAGGCGGCTGATCTTGATTTGCCGATCGCGAAAGAAGGTTTGCCGTAACCCGCTTGCGCTCTGCACGCTCAACAACAGGATATTTGGTCCTTTGGCACCGATCTTTTTCAGCAAACGTTGGCTGAGCACTGGTAATGAAAAAATGCCCGCGATTGGGATCGTTTGTTCTTGTATCAACTCTACCCAAGGTTGAATTACATCGGGCTTAGTAATCGCGGTGAGTAGAACCTTATCGTCTTTGCGCCCCTCGGTTTCGCGACCTTGAGTCAAAGCGTAACAATAACCTGTACCGCGAAATAGGCGAGAAAATTTACGTTCTAATACTGATTTTCGATCCGCACCAAAGACATGAGGGATCACGTCCTGACGGTATTCTTCTTCGACTATATCAACCAGGATGTAGATCGGTGAGCGGTTAGTTTCGGTTAAGCATCGAGTGAATTGTTCACGTCCATCCTCGTCACTGGAGAATTCGTACGCAATATCGACTTGGCCATTACGGCATTGGTATAGGATCGCCTTGTCGGCGGTGATCAATAGTGACCGCTTTTCTGACAGCTTAAAATTTGATTTGAGTGAAAAGGTCATATATCGGTCCCATAACGGCCGCCATGATCCACAAGATCATCGCACCTAACACAATCGTGATTCCGGGCAGGATCATCGCCTGCAGATTCGCAACTGATTCTCTGACATCACGCGTATAGAAATAGCTCACGTTGCCGAGCGCCTCTTCAAGGGCACCGGTGTTTTCGCCGACGCGAAGCATACGTACGACCAACGGAGGAAATAATCCGGTTGCGGCAAAGCTCGCGCTGATCCCGCCGCCGTCGGCGATCATTCTGCCTGCATCGCGTACCGCCTGTTGGATTGCCTTGTTGTCCGCAACATCTTCGCTAGTGCGAATACACTCCAATACCGTTATGCCGGAGGAGTACATGATCGAAAAGACGTTACAAACCCGAGTCACAATGATCTTTTTTAAAATCGGTCCAATTACCGGTAAGCGTAGCTTTAAACCATCAACTCGTAGCGCAAATACCGGGTTCGTTTTTATCGCTGCCACTAAACCGACCCCAACGACAATTGGTGTGGCGAGAACCAGGTACCAGTACTCACGGAAAAACGCGGACGTCCAAATTAGTGCTTTGGTCTGTAGGGGCAATTCCTGTCCCATGGTGCTCAGAAATGAGATCAACTGGGGAACGACATAAAGCATCAGAAAAAATAGCACCCCAGCTACGATGACCGAAACGATACTTGGATACATTAAAAGCTTTTTCGTTTGAGCGGCCTGCTCGTCCTGCCACTTTAGGTTTTCTATTAGCTTTTGCAGGACGTCGACAATCTGTCCGCTTTGTTCACCCGCTGCAATTAGGCTAACGAATACTGGACTGAAAACGAACGGAAAATCTTTCATCGCGTCCGAAAGGTTCTTACCGCCCTCGATTGACTCGATCATGGCCGCAGTGACCTCGCGCAAACGCTTGTTGTCGATCGTATCGCGAAGATCCGCTAATCCCTCTAGAATTGGAACACCCGCTCGGGTCAACTGCTCTAGGTGAAAGCAAAACGTGATTAGGTCGGTACGCTTGATACCGCGGCCAGTGACATTTTTGTGTTTTGATTTGACCTCTTTGTAGTTCACCAGGTCCAGCCCGATGCGACTTAGGCGAGTTTCGAGATCTGCTGGATTGACAGCATCGACCTTGCCGCGTAGTACGCGACCTTGATCATTTATCGCCTTATAGAGAAAGACTTCCATCAAACTAACCGCTCAGTTAGATCGACGACTCGAGAAACTTCATCAAGTGTCGTCTGACCTTCGAGCACTCGCTTAACCGCGACCTCCGCAAGTGACTTAAACGAATTCTTCCTCGCAGCATCGTTTAGCTCCCGCTGCGTCGCTGCACGTGCGATCAATTCGTCCATTTCGCGGTCGAACTTCAACAACTCCATCAACGCCACCCGTCCAGAATATCCTTGGTGCTCGGCGTGCTGAAACTCTTCAGCGACACGATAAATAATCTGACCGTCCGGCATCGCATCCAAACCCAATATTTGACGTTCGATGGTCGATGGTTCATACGGCTCCGTACAGCCCTCCTTTAGTTTACGAACCAAACGCTGGGCTAATATGCCAATGATGTTGCCGGCCATGATGTCGGGTCGTACACCCATATCGATCAGTCGAGGGATTGATCCCAGGGCCGAATTCGCGTGCAAGGTCGAAAAAACTTGGTGGCCTGTCATCGCTGCGCGGAACGCCATCGCGGCGGTGTCTTCATCTCGGATCTCGCCGACTAGAATTATGTCGGGATCTTGACGCAGCATCGAACGAATTCCGCTTGCGAAATCTAGGCGGACAGCGTCGTTTACCGATGTTTGACGAATCATGCCCATCGGGTATTCAACTGGATCTTCCAAAGTCATGATATTGACCGTCTCGTCATTGAGATGGTTCAACACACTATACAAGGTCGTCGTCTTACCGCTTCCGGTCGGACCTGTTACAAGTAGTAATCCCTCAGGACGGGCGACCATAAGCTTCAACAGGTCGAGCACTTCTTTCTCAAGCCCAATCTCATCAATCGGGACAATACCTTTTTGTCGATCGAGGACACGTAAAACAATATTTTCACCATGTACCGTCGGAATTGTCGATACACGAAAATCGATTGCGCGGCCGGAGAGGGATAATCCGATGCGACCATCTTGCGGTGCCCGAGTTTCAGCGATGTCCATTCCTGACATTACCTTTAAGCGAACAGCTAGCGCCGACCAGTAGTTTTTATGCAGGCTTCTAACCTGACGCAGGACGCCGTCGATACGGTACCGAAAGCGAAGGAAACCTTCCTCCGGCTCGAAGTGGATATCGGAAGCGCCCCGTTTGACAGCATCTGAAAGCAACGCGTTGACCAATCGGACAACCGGTTGACTGTATTCTTCACTATCTGCGTCGAGACTTTCGTAGTCGATCTCGCCGGTCTCGATCTCTTGCAGGATCCCATCGACCGAAAGCTCGAATCCGTAGAACTGATCGATCGCCTTCTCGATTTCCGCCTCACCGGCCATCAGAGGAACGATCTCGGTCTCCCCACCGAGCAGCGCCGTAATTTGATCCAAGGCAACGACGTTGAACGTATCCGCCATTGCCAAGGTCAATCGATTTCGATTTGCCTCAAACGTTAGCGGCAAGATATGAAAACGCCGAGCCATATCCTTCGGGATAAGCTTTATTGCTTCGCTGTCGACGACAACTTTGGATAGGTCCGCCTTCTGTTGGCCGAGTGCGCCACCGAGCACATCCAAGATGATCGCTTCGGTGGCAAAACCGAGGCGAACCAAAATTTTACCGAGATGATCTTTATTCTTTTTTTGCTCAATTAAGGCAATACGAACTTGGTCTGGGCTGACGACACCCTTCTGGACCAGCAGTTCACCGATACGTAGCGCTTGTTTATTGGCGTTCAATCCGGCTTCCTTACCAAGTACAGACACAAGCGATGCGCTCGCACGATGATCGATCTGTAGAACTATTCAATTTCATTGGATCACGTGGGTCGGTGTAAAAAGTCTAGGGCGTCGATTCGCGACCGATACTTTGGATCCGTGCGAGCGCCAGTGCGGGATCGAATCTCGCTTGTCGCGAGTCCGTGTAACCAACGGCCGCCTCATAATATTTCACTGCCGACGCGCGTTGCCCGATCCGATCCAAACTGACAGCAAGATTGTAGTTGTAATCCGGATTTGTCGGACTGTTACGCAAGGCTTCGAAATATGCTTGCTGAGCGTCTGACCAGCGGCGGTTACGCGCGTAAAGGTTACCTAAGGAGAAATAGATGTAACCAACGTCTACTCCTTCATCGAGTAACAATTTCAATCGGCTCTCGGTTACATTGTCGCCTTCGCCACTTTCGAGCGAAAACATCGCCGCATTTGCGGTAGGGTTTTTTGGGTCCCGCTTCAACACGTCTCGATAGAGTCTATGCGCATCCGCTACCTTACCAGCGCGCAGTTTGAGCGCAGCGACCCCAAGCAGTGCATCGCGTTGCTGGGGCTTATGCCGTAATACCTCCTGGTAAAGCTCTTCCGAGGTAGCATAGTCACCGCCCACGTAGGCCGCGTATGCGCGTCGCATGATGTCATCGGTATCGAAGGATTTAGTACTGCGCGCGATCCGTACCTCGCCTGGTCGTACACCGATCGTGACCGCTTGCGCCGTGAGGCGCTCCCCATTTTCCGACGATTCCGAAACTTGAAAACTTGCCGTGGCGCCGTCCTTAGCGGTGGCATCATTTCCATCAACATCTAATTCCGGTAGCGCGTATTTGGCGAAGTCGTCAGGCACGCTGGGTGTTGCGGTGGCATCCGCCTGTGCCTCAACAGTAGCCGTAGCTCCGATCGGTGGGCGCGCTACGTCTACTTGACCCTGGGTTTCAGTAACGGACGGCGCAGGCGATTCAGGTTCGGGATCGAGGACGACAATCGGCAAAGGCTTAGACGACATCGATTCGACTTTTGCAGCCACGCTCGGGGAAGGTATTTGATGAGGTGCCGGCGCCTGTTGAAAATAGTAAATTCCCGCGCCCACGAAGACACACCCAATGACCACCGCGATGACTGAGCCCCAAACAATGACACGCTTCGACGGCCCCTGCGTGCCGGCTTCGAATACGGTATGAGCGGATGCCACGGTCTCGGTGATTCCCGAACTAACCGCCGGAGCAACAGCAAGTTCCGCCAATGGATCTGGCTGTGGCCCGGTTGTGGACTGAGACTCTTCGAAGTAGTTATCACGTTGGGCTTCTACCCCACGTGGCGTCGGCATGGTTAAGCTCGGGTCGGCGTTCGAAGGCGCATCTACTTGATGCTCCGATGGCGACGTGTCGTCGGCAGGGAAATCAGGCTCCGCTTCCAGCGGCTCTAGCGCGAGAGGGTCTTTGCGCGGGGGCTGGATCTCGGGATCGATTACAGACTGCACCGACGCCGCCGCCGCAGCGCTCTTTACCGGACTTGCGATCGTTTCCGCGAGGTCGATATCGTCGTCTTGCGGTAAATCTTGTGCCGCTGGCTCAGCGCCAACGGTTGCCGCGGAAGCCTGCTTTTTGTCCGCCTCTGCCTTACGCAGTGCATCCATCAAGAGACTCATTGGGCTCGCTCCGACCGACGACCGATTTAGTAGACCGGAGTTGCGGTGTTAGTGCTCAAGAACTGCTCATAGCCCTTAAGGTCGGTTTCCAGATTTGGATCGTCGACTACGATGGGTCGTAGAAAAATAACCAGTTCTGTTTTCCTCGTCGAAGTCTCTTCGACGCTAAAGAGATCGCCTATTCCCGGTAGTTTGGATAGCCCAGGTATGGACCTATCTGCTGTTTGAATATCGTCCTGCATCAAGCCACCCAAAACCGCAATCTGTCCGTTAACCAGACGTAGTACTGATTCCATTTCGCGCACACGGATAATCGGTACCGTATTAGTCACATTTGCACCCTGGAGAAATTGTGCCGCAAGCTGCGTGCCGGGATCGACCGCATCGCCAATTCTTTGTGAAATCGTCGGCCTTATGGTCAACGTAATCTCAGAGTTCTCAGATATCTGGGGTGTTACAGCCATCACCAAGCCGACCGGCACAGAGTGCACTTCAGACTCGATGATCGTCCGCCCTTGGGCATTATTGGTACCGTCTTTATCGGTGACCTCGATCGTGAAATACACGAGTTCTTCAACGACTTTCAACATCGCAGTTTGATTATTTAGGGCCATCAGGCGAGGACTCGATAAAACTTGGGTATCGCCGAATTCACGCAACAAACGTACGGTGACATCGATTAACCGTCCGGGGCTTGCTGGATCGGTGGTATATCCGAACACGAACGACGATATGGCGTTGTCGATAATGCCTTCAGTCACGCCGCCTAGGAGATCGGCGTTCGCGCCAAGGCCGGATTTGGCCGCGCCCGTTAGTACTCGCCAATCGACCCCCGCTTGGTATTGGTCGTTCAAGGTCACTTCTACAATCGTCGCCTCGATCATTACTTGTCGCCGTGCATTCGTTAAAACGCGATCGATGAAGCCTTGAATGAGCTCGTGCTGCTTAGCCGTTGCTTTGATATTGATGATCCCGGATTCGGCATTCACGATCACGTTTTCAGAGGATTGGTTGTCGTTGGCGTCCTCACCTTCCCCGAGTATCGATAAGATGTTCGTATTTAGCGTTTGCCAAAATCGATTGTAGGTCGTCGCAGTTAAGCGGGTAGAGGATGTGTTGTCGCCATCACCCGAACCGGAGCCACCACCGCCACCGCTACTACCGTCCTGCGCGCCACCTTCACCTGTCGTTGCAACTTTCACTGCAACGTTCACGTTCGTTTCTACCTCCCTTGAAAGATTTACGTAGCCGACTTCATAGCTACGAAAGTACGGAATATCCGCGGAAATCATCACGGTGTTGCCGAATATTTCGTAGCGTAAGTCAACCTGACGTGCAATACGGTCAAGGATCTCGGTTAGCGTTTGGTCAATAGCGTTGAGCGTAACCTCGCCTTCGATCGTCGGGTGTATGTCGACGTTGACTTCGGCGTCGCGGGCCAAGGCGAATAAGAGTTCGCGGACTGGGACGTTGTTTACGACAACTGTGTAACGTTCGCTTTCCGGCGCCGGCTCTGGCGGTGGAATGAATGGTGTTTGTTGAACGACCCCGGGGATATCCGGCTCGGTACTAACAACCGTTTGACTCACATGCCCGGTATGGCCGGCAACGTCCGGTCGATCAGTGGGTGGCCGCATCTCGGCACATCCCCAAAGGACGCTACAAGCCACCACACTGAGGAAGGTCTTTGTCATTCTCCGTTACACCGTAGTTAGGCGATTATTCGCTCATATAATACCTAAGATAACAGATTATATGTATATTGCAAACCATTAAATTAATTAGGAAAAATTGTGCTATCGAGTTGATATGGACCGGTCAGAAATATAGCCAAGGACGCGTCAATATCGGTTCTATTCGAACAGTTCGACCAGGGTTTCCGCGGTGAGCGCCGGTGAGGTATCAGGCTCCAGATCGTCGAGCGAGATCATGGAGGCTGCGAATAGCGCCGATATCGGTGGGTTCGAGGGCGCCTCGACGGGCTCTTTGCGGTTTAGCGCAATATCACCACCTTCGGCGATACTGTCGCTAATTTCGGCCAAATTGACGCTATTAACTTCTAAAGTTTCCAAATCGGTTTCGCCTGGTGAATCTTCATTAGTGGCCGCACCAACCGTCTTGGCAGCGATCGACGGAACGTCTGTGGCTTGTCCAATTGCGTGATTCGAACCATTCGGACCCGCGAGTTGGCTGACCCACCACGTCGCAGCGACCAAAACGGCCGCACCGATTACCCCCGCAGCGACGAAGGCCGGCGCAAATCGCGCCCCTGCGTCGAACTCACTATCTTTGGCCGCCATTTTTATGTGTGCCGGTTTAACCAAGCGATCGCCGCGCGAAAATGCGGCCAGTAGTGCTTTATCCGCGAGGATGTTGATGCGGCGCAATAGCCCACCCGAGCGTCGCTCCAAGGCGCGGATTGCACTGGCACTGAACAAGTCATTACCACGGAATCCGCTGGTGCGGATGCGCGTATTTAGGTAGTCACGAATTTCTGCGCGGTTCAACGGGCTAAGATCGAACGCGTAGGTGATACGTTCTTTCAATTGTCGGATTTCGTGTGCGCGCAATTTCTCGTTCAGTTCCGGCTGCCCGAACAACACGATTTGAAGCAATTTATCTTGCGTCGTCTCGAGGTTACTCAACATGCGGATCTCTTCGAGCGTCTCAAGATCCATCCCTTGGGCTTCTTCGATGAACATAACAACGGAACGATTGTTCGCATGTTTCTCGAGTAGATACGCGTGCAACAAGCGCATTACTTCAATCTTACTCGCGTCCTTCGCAACATCGAGATGTAGTTCAATCGCTATGGCTTGCAGAATTTCTTCTGGTGATAAACGGGGATTTGCGAGGTAGACGATTTCACAGTTTTCCGGCAGCTCGCGTTCAAGCATTCTGCACAACATGGTTTTACCACTGCCCACTTCACCGACAACTTTTACGATCCCTTCACCACGGGCCACCGCATACAAAAGTGCTTCGAGTACTGCGCCACGATTGCCGCCCGAAAAGAAAAACTCTGGGTCCGGAGTGATCTTAAAAGGTGCTTTATTAAGCCCGAAATATTGCGTATACATTTTTCTACTCGCCGTTTATGAAATGCGCATCAACTTACGCCGGTTGGGGGGATTCAATTTTCATCTGTATCGAGGCCTAGTCGCGAAACTTTGCTGTAAAGCGTTGTCCTGTTGACCCCCAACAAGCGTGCAGCTTTGCTCAGATTGCCGTTGCACATTCTCAGCGCAACATTAATAAATCTTCGTTCAAGAGACGCGACTTCGTCGTCGAGCTGAAAGCCTGAACGAGAAAGTTGCTGTACGACCAGTTCGTCGTCGTCAGGCTCTCCTGCTCGCTTGGCCTCGGGCGCGACTTCCGGTTCAAGCTCCGCCCGAAGCTCGTCGACCCCAACTTCCCCATCGGGATGCTGCGCTCCGATCCGGATCACAATATTGCGGAGTTCGCGCACATTGCCTGGGAAAGCGTATTCATCAAGTAACTGTTCCGCTGCATCACTAAGCGTGAATGGCTTTATCGTACCCGCATAGAGTTGGTGGAAATGGTTGACCAGTAATTTCCAATCGCGGCCACGGCTGCGCAAAGGTGGCACGCTGATCGATAGAACGCTCAAGCGATGAAAGAGATCTTGGCGGAAATCTCCCGTGCGTACGGCTTCGCGCAGCTCTCTATTCGTCGCGGCAACAATACGTGCGTTCGAGTGCCGTGCGCGAGTTTCTCCGAGACGATAGTATTCGCCATTTTCTAAAACCCGTAGAAATTTCGTTTGCAGTTCGAGCGGCATTTCGCCTACTTCGTCCAAAAACAGTGTGCCGTTGGTCGCGTCTTCGAAAAAGCCCGAGCGTGCCTGTTCGGCGCCGGTATATGCGCCTTTTGCGTGACCGAATAACTGCGCTTCAAGTAGATCCGCGGTAAACGCGGCACAGTTGATCGTCAACAAGGGTTCATCGGCGCGGGCACTTTCACGATGTAGACATTGCGCGACCAACTCCTTCCCACAACCAGACTCGCCCTCAATAAGTACCGGGAAAGGGGTGTTCGCAAACTGCGCCAAGGAGTCGCGTAAGGCCTGCATCACAAGGCTATCGCCGAGCAAGACCTCCTCCTTGACGCCGTATGGTATGGCCTCTGTTTGCTCAGCACCGAGGATCAACAACTGATGGTTTAGGCGTGCGCGCAATAGATCTGCATCGCACGGTTTCGGCACGAAATCTACCGCGCCCAAGGTTAAGGCGTGCTGGATATTGCTGCGGTCACTCTGTCCCGACAACACTAGAATTTTCATGGCACGATTAAACGCGAGCAATTCCGTGATGAGCGCGAAACCCTCGTCGGGCGCGTGGGGATCTGGTGGAAGGCCGAGATCTATGAGGGCCAAGGCCGGCATCTCTGGGAGACCTTGCAACAAGGTTTTTGCGGCGTGTCGCGTGCTTGCGGTTAAAACGTTGAAATCGATCCCAAGTACAAAACTCAATGACTCGACGATCAACGGGTCATCGTCAACCAGTATCAATCCCGGCAAGGTCGAGTCGCCAGAGACAGGATCACTGTTATTCGTCTGCAGGCTTACCACTACGGATCTCACTATCCGGTGTATCAATACCTAGGTTGCGCCAGATCGCCTCAGACGCCTCGTATTGATTCATGCTGTAGAAATGCAGGCCGGGAACGCCTTGTTCGAGCAACCGCCGACATAATTCGGTCGTGACATCGATCCCGAATGCCCGGATCGAGGCTCGGTCATCACCGAAATCTCGCAGCCGCCGTACGATCCAACGTGGGATCTCGGCCCCGCACATTTCAGAAAAGCGCATCAATTGCGTGTAGTTGATGATCGGCATGATCCCAGGAACGATCGGGATGTCGATACCAATGCTCAAGGCACTGTCAACAAATCGAAAGTACGCATCTGGATTGTAGAAATATTGCGTGATAGCACTATCGGCGCCGGCATCGACTTTACGCTTGAAGTTCTGTAAATCGTCAGCTGCGGTGGCGGATTGTGGGTGAAATTCAGGATAGGCCGCGACCTCTATATGAAACGCCGACCCGGTTTCTTGGCGGATGAACTCGACCAATTCATTGGCGTAACGCAACTCGCCAACCCCCGTCGTCCCCGATGGCAAATCTCCGCGTAAAGCGACAACGCGCTTGATCCCGTTGTCCAGGTACTCGCGTAAGACAGCGCGAATATTGTCTATTGGGAATCCGATGCAAGAGATATGTGGCGCGGCATCTATGCCGGTGGCCTTGGTTATCGCCATCACGGTTTCCAGCGTCAGTTCACGAGTACCACCACCGGCGCCGAAGGTTACCGAGAAAAAATTTGGTTTCAGCGCCGATAGCCTGTCGCGGGTGAGTTCGAACTTACCTTGTGCTTCGGCACTACGCGGCGGAAAAAATTCAAAGCTGAAATTGGGTTTCTGTTTGTCTGCCGACATATCTGTGACCTTGTTCTAGAATGTCCTAATCGCTTGCCATCCGCGCCGGTCTCGGCCGCACCAGGACCGATGAAAACCCTAAGCACGGACTTCTCTAACCCACATCATATAACAAAAATCATGTGTTTTCTTAATAGAATAGGGCATATACCTAATGTTCTATATTAGATATTGATCCGCCCGAAATTCCATCCTGTGGATTACATTGGGACCACTCGGGGTCGATATAAGCACCGACCACGGACGATGATGACTTGCGCCGCGCGGCACCGGATCCCAGTCGTTGCCACTCAAAACTCTCCGCAATCGGGCTAATTCAACACACAACACTAGATCCTAACGACGCTTTGTCGTCGTTTGGGCTTTTGCCACCGACCGCACCAGGCTAAAATGCACGCGCCTGTCCGGTTCCCCGCATACTTGGTGATGATGCACTAGTGCAGCGCAGAAATTCGCTGTCCGCTGGGAGAAAACGCCCGTTTTGCGTCGCTTTGCCCAGGTTCGGAGAACTTTGCAGTTCTACGTCGGCAAGCAGCGGTCAATTCCGGCCGGCTGAAGGGGCGACAATAGGGTCCCCGGCTCCATCAGATTTCCGCGATCCGTAGCTGCTGGGCGCCGCTCCGATTGGGTACAGAAACGGGATCGCCAAGCGCAAGCAATGGCGACCAGTGCATTAAAAAAGACTCACTTACCGAGGTAGACATTATGAGCGAACCGGTGCCATTGGCAGCTGCCAACGACCTTGCGGTGACCCGTCGAGAAATGGCGAATGCAATCCGAGCCTTGAGCATGGATGCCGTGCAGGCTGCAAATTCCGGGCACCCCGGCGCACCGATGGGGATGGCCGATATCGCAGAAGTCTTGTGGCGAGACTTCCTGCGTCACAATCCCGACAATCCAACCTGGCTCAACCGGGACCGTTTCGTGCTGTCCAATGGTCACGGCTCGATGCTGTTGTACGCACTACTGCACCTCAGCGGTTATGACCTGTCGATTGAGGAGCTAAAGCGGTTTCGCCAACTCGATTCCGCGACCGCCGGACATCCCGAATATGCCCACACCCCGGGGGTTGAGACAACGACCGGTCCCCTTGGCCAAGGACTAGCCAACGCGGTCGGCATGGCCGTTGCCGAGCGCAGTTTGGCGGCAGAATTCAACCGAGATGGTTTCTCGATCGTGGATCACCACACCTACGCCTGTGTCGGTGACGGATGTTTAATGGAAGGTATTTCTCACGAAGCCTGCTCAATCGCCGGAACCCTCGGTTTGGGCAAGCTGATTGTGATTTATGATGACAATCAGATTTCGATCGACGGTGCTGTTGAAGGTTGGTTCACGGACGATACCCCAGCCCGCTTTGCCGCCTATGGGTGGCATGTCATCAATGATATCGATGGACACGACTCGTCGGCGATCAGCGCGGCATTGGAGACCGCAAAGGCCGACAGTTCACGACCCACTCTCATTTGTTGCCGTACGGTAATTGGATACGGTGCACCGAACAAACAGGGGACTGCCGCTTCCCACGGCGCTGCGCTTGGGCAAGATGAAGTGGCGGCGGCACGTGCGGCGCTTAATTGGCCGTACTCACCGTTCGAGATCCCGGCACCGATTGCAAGCGCGTGGAATGCAACTGAGGCTGGTGTCGAGGCCGAAGCAGATTGGCAACGTCTGCTGGTGCAATACCGCGAGGCACACCCCGAGCTCGCAATGGAATTCGAACGACGAACCCACGGGGACTTGCCTAGCAACTGGCAGGCGATTGCGAGTAACTGCGTCCGGGAAATGCAATCAAATGATGCAAAACAAGCGACTCGCAAAGCGTCACAGCTTGTTCTTGAAAACATTGGGCCGGTGCTACCGGAGTTGATCGGTGGCTCGGCAGATCTTTCCGAATCGAACAACACCAACTGGAGCGGCAGCAAGGCGCTCTCTCTCACAGACGGTGCGGGCAACTACATCAATTACGGCGTACGTGAATTCGCCATGAGCGCCATCATGAACGGTATTGTGCTGCACGGTGGCTTCATTCCCTACGGCGGTACATTTTTAGTTTTCTCTGACTACGCGCGTAACGCTGTGCGCATGTCCGCCTTGATGGGCGTCGGCGTTATTTATGTTTATACCCATGATTCGATCGGCCTCGGCGAAGATGGACCGACCCACCAACCGATCGAGCACGCGGCATCTTTGCGTCTGATCCCACGTATGTCTGTATGGCGCCCCTGCGACGGCGCCGAAACCGCCGCGGCTTGGTGCGCGGCGGTCGAAAGACGCCACGGACCGACGTGCCTATTGCTGACCCGTCAAGGCCTACCCATGCAGCAACGCAACGATGAGCAGCTTCGCGCGATCTCACGTGGCGCCTATGTCTTACTGGAACCCGAGGGCGCAGCAGATGCGGTGATAATTGCGACGGGATCGGAAGTCGAACTCGCAATGTCAGCGGCCAAGTCCCTAAACGCGCAAGGGTCATCGATCCGAGTCGTATCAATGCCGAGTGTTGATACCTTCGAACGACAAGATGCCGATTATGCCGAGGCAGTACTACCCTGGGCGATTCGACGACGTATTGCGATTGAAGCGGGTTCCCGCGATGGCTGGTACAAATATGTCGGTCTCGACGGTTGTGTCATCGGACTGGATGATTTCGGCGCTTCCGCACCCGCGGCCGACCTGTATGAGCACTTTAAGCTGACCAACGATCACATTCTGCGCAGGGTGACGACCTACCTGCGTGACACCGCAAATTAGTTCCAGCAAGGCTGGAAAATTACGATATCGTTAAACGTACTATTTTCGTCAATACCGGTTAGGAGAAAAACGGATGACCATCAGAGTTGGGATCAATGGATACGGCCGCATAGGTCGTAATGTGCTTCGCTCACTTTACGAAGCCAATCGTACAAACGAAGTACAAATTGTCGCGGTGAATGATCTGGGAGACGCGGATACCAACGCCCATCTCACTCGTTACGATTCTGCCCATGGCCCATTTCCGGGCACAGTTGAAGTGAAGGACGGAGCAATGTTCGTCAACGGCGACCGAATTGAGGTCTGCAGCGAGCGTGACCCTTCAAAATTGCCCTGGGATGACCTTGGGGTTGATGTCGTACACGAGTCCACTGGGTTTTTCGCCAGCCGCGAAAAATCTCAAGCACACCTCGACGCAGGCGCGAAAAAAGTCGTGATCTCGGCACCCGCGGGCAAAGATATCGACGCGACGATTGTCTACGGCGTCAATCACACGGTGCTTAAATCATCAGATCAAATTATTTCGAATGCGTCGTGTACCACCAATTGTCTTGCACCGCTGGTCAAACCATTGCATGAGAAGATCGGTATCAAGTCAGGAATCATGACGACAATCCATGCCTACACTAACGACCAGGTACTGACCGACGTCTTCCATAGTGATCTTCGCCGTGCACGCTCAGCCACCCAGTCAATGATCCCAACGAAAACTGGCGCGGCAGCGGCGGTCGGCCTGGTGCTACCCGAATTAGACGGATTACTGGACGGTTACGCAGTGCGTGTACCGACGATTAACGTCTCGCTAGTAGATCTCACGTTTTGCGCGGCGCGCGATACCGATGTCGATGAAATTAGCCAAATAATGCGCGATGCGTCTGCGGGTGAACTAAAAGGGATACTCGAATACAACGCGGAGCCATTGGTGTCCATAGACTTCAATCACAACCCAGCATCTTCGATCTTTGAATCCTCTCAGACTAAGGTCATCGCGGGCACGACCGTGAAAGTATTGTCGTGGTACGACAATGAATGGGGCTTTTCGAATCGCATGCTCGATACGACGATCGCGCTAATGAACGCCGGAAAATAGCGTCGATGTCCGATCATTGGATTGGAGCCAGGCGCCAATGCTAAAAATGTCTGAGGTCGCGCTTGGCGGCAAACGAGTCGTTATCCGCGAAGACTTCAATGTACCGATGGAACACGGCGTCATTAGCGACGATACGCGTCTGCGCGCGGCAATACCGACAATTGAAGCTGCCGTTGCGGCTGGCGGGCGCGTCATGCTGCTGTCCCACTTAGGCCGACCGACAGAAGGAGAATTTGATCCGCGTTTCTCCCTTGAACCAGTCGCGCATGCCTTGGCCGATCTGCTGAATAGGCCCGTTCGTTTCGAGTTCGATTGGATGGGAGGTATCGAGCAGCGCGACGGCGGTATTGTGATGTGTGAAAACGTACGTTTCCTAAAGGGCGAGAAGGCAAATGAGGAGAATCTAGCGCGCAGATTGGCGGCATTGGCCGACGTTTTTGTTAACGACGCCTTTGCCACGGCACATCGAGCCCAGGCCTCGACTTACGGTATCGCGCAGTTCGCCCCGATTGCCTGTGCGGGTCCCTTGCTCAGCGCGGAACTCGACGCATTAGCAACAGCCCTGCGTGATCCCGCACACCCCGTGGTCGCCGTTGTAGGTGGCGCGAAGGTGTCAACAAAACTGGCATTGCTGGAATCGCTCACAACCAAGGTCGATCAATTAATCGTCGGTGGCGGAATTGCGAACACATTTTTGCAAGCCGCGGGATTCGAGATCGGCAACTCCCTTTGTGAAACAGATATGGTGCCGACCGCGAAGCGACTACTCGACGGTGGCGGTATTCCAATGCCAACCGATCTCGTATGCGGGAAGGCCTTCGATGCCGGCACCGAAGCTCGGATCGTGGCCGCCGGTTCGGTGAATCCGGACGACATGATCATGGATGTTGGACCTGAAACTGCCAACGCTTTTGCCGAGATACTCGACCAAGCTCAAACGATCGTTTGGAATGGGCCGCTCGGGGTGTTTGAATTTGATCAGTTTGCCGAAGGGACGAAAATTCTGGCGAAAGCAATAGCGGACTCGACCGCGTATTCGATCGCCGGTGGCGGTGACACGATTGCCGCTATCGTGAAGTTCAACGTCGCCGATCGAATATCGTATATCTCAACCGGAGGCGGAGCGTTCCTCGAGTTTCTGGAGGGCAAGACCCTACCAGCTGTAGAAATTTTAGAACAACGTGCCGCCTAACCGGCACCCCAACGAGAGCCCCATAGTACCGCCGGTTACAGATACATGTTGCGATTTAGATCCCGATGGATGGTAGATCGGGTACACCGTTAGCCACGATGAAGGAGACAACGTGTGCGCCGAACTAAGATAGTTGCAACGCTCGGTCCCTCGACCGACAAGCCAAAGGTGCTTGCCAACCTAATTTCCGCGGGCCTCGATGCCGCACGCCTAAACTACTCTCACGGCACGCGTAACGACCACGCAAAACGCGCACGCTCCTTGCGCCGTGCCGCTAAGAGCCAAAATCGTGAAATTGCACTAATTGCCGACCTTCAAGGACCGAAGATACGACTCGAACGATTTCACAGCGGCCCGATCCATTTGGAAGAGGGTGATGAATTCATTATCGATGCGGACCTGAAAGCAGATGCCGGCGACGAGCACCACGTAGGCGTGACATATAAGGCGCTACCCCGTGACGTACACGAAGGTGACACCTTATTGGTAGACGACGGGCGCATTATTCTCAAAGTCGAACATGTCGATGGCAATGCAATTGAGACCGTAGTGCTACTTGGCGGCGAGCTATCGAACAACAAGGGTGTGAACCGCGAAGGTGGCGGATTATCGGCCAAGGCATTGACGCACAAAGATCGGCAAGATTTGAAACATGCTGTTGGAATCGGAGCGGACTACATCGCGGTATCGTTCCCACGCACTGCAAAAGACATTCATGACGCTAGGCGGCTAATCGAAAAAGCCGGCAGCAACGCCGGCATTATCGCCAAGATCGAACGGGCCGAAGCGATTGAGCATGCCGAGGAGATCATCCGCGCGGCCGACGGGATAATGATCGCGCGCGGCGATCTAGGGGTCGAGATTGGCGATTCCCGGCTGCCACCGGTACAGAAACAACTCATCGATCTTGCACGGCACTGCCATCGGATCGTCATAACGGCGACACAAATGATGGAGTCGATGATCGAGCACCCAATGCCAACCCGCGCGGAGGTCTTTGACGTCGCCAATGCAGTACTCGATGGGACTGATGCGGTCATGCTCTCTGCAGAGACGAGTATCGGCAAGTACCCGGAGAAAACTATTGAGGCAATGGCGCGGATATGCCGCGAATCGGAAAAAGAATGGCCAGATAATCAGGCCGAACTGTTGCTTGATGCGACCTTCGGTCGGGTCGACCAAGCGATAGCAATGTCGACTATATATTGCGCCAATCGGATCAAGGTTACCGCGATTGCTGCACTTACCGAGACGGGCGCGACGACAAAATGGATGTCTCGGATCCGCACTGACATCCCAATATTCGCATTATCAGGTGTCACCGAGACACTGCGTAAGGTAAACCTATATCGCGGCGTGCAACCAATTGCCTTTGACATCAGTGACGTCGACTATACCGAGGTCACAGCTGGCGTTTTGGAACAGCTACGGAAACGCGGTGTCGTTGATCATGGCGATAAAGTTATCATTACGAAAGGCGACATGCTGGGTCATATAGGTGGCACGAATGGGATGAAGATCGTGACCGTTGGCGACTTTGTCGAACATGTTGCGTGAGAGACCAAATATCGATTTGGTGAAATTTGCCATTGCGTTAATAGTGTTTCAGCTTGGATTAACCATGAGCCGCACGCTTGAAGCTGCCGATCCCTATCGCGAGCTAATCGCGGGACAGGAAGAGCGCGTGCTCCGATTTCTCCGCACCTACGAGACCTTTCAAGAAGAGCTGCACATGGAAAAGCTTGTGGCTCAGCGTAAGGCGCTGTTCAAGGCACTCGATCCGATTGTTCCTGAACTACGAGCAGAACTAAATGATATTCAGGTGCCATCCGAATCAGCTGCTTTCAATGCACAGTGGGGAAAAATTTTAGAGCATCTAGAAAACGCGTATTTGCTCATTATGACCAGTACGCCACAGCAATTCATCGAGGCATTTCTCCGAGGTGGTCGGGAATTTGCTCATGGTAGTTACCTGCTTTACGCCCTAAGAGCAGAGCTGCCGACGGTACAAAACCACTGGCAACTGGAAAGCGCCACCCAACAAGCGTCGATAACCGGTCCCAAACAGACAAAAACCGCAACACAACCGAGCGTTACGCATCACCGCCAAACTGAAGCACACGCTCCGTACTCCTTATACGTTCCGGAAGACTACGATCCTAGTCAACGGTGGCCGCTCGTCGTTGCGCTGCACGGCAGCCATGGCAGTGGGGGGGAGTACCTATTGACGTGGCTGCGTGCAGCGAAAAACCACGGCTATATCGTTCTAGCGCCGCAATCACTCGACGTGACTTGGTCGATTCGACAACCCGCCGTGGATATTCGCTCGGTACTGTCCATGCTCACCAGAGTCGCGCAAACCTATTCGGTCGACACGCATCGAATGTTTGTTAGCGGTTTGTCGGATGGTGGGACATTCACCTATGCATTGGGCTTGCATTGCCCTGATCTGTTTGCCGGTATCGCACCAATCGCGGCCGTCCTCCCGCCCGGATACCCACTCGAGGAAGCGCAAAGTTTGCCGATTTTCATGGTCCACGGCGTTCAAGATTTTATTTTTCCCGTCGCAACTGCGAGGGCCACCTATGCGCGCCTACAAGATTCTCAATTCAGTCGCCTCACCTATACCGAATTGCCGGATTGGGGTCACGCCTACACCTATTCAATTAATGAAACGAGGGTCACGCCTTGGTTTACCAGCATTGGCGACGCGTCTGGGGCTGTGGATTTAAGCCGCTATCGAGATGCGTTCGTTTGCCCCGCGCTCGATTAGGTCTATCCATGCACTTTGACCTGAAACGCATTAGAACTATGGTCGCGCCAGGACTGCCAAATTTGGCTACCGTCAATGTGGTACTCATCGTCATTGCGGCCGTCAGCGTCGGCTGTTCATCACCCGAGGAGGGCATCGACACTAGCGGCGTCGAAACTGCCATTCGCAACCTAGCAAGCGCGATGTCGGCCTACGATTTTGACAATACCCAAGCATTGTTTGAACCAGACGGCACCTGGATTGAAATGGGGACTAAGCCCGTTGGGCTCGATAGCTTGAGTCAGCGCGCCCTACCATTGCAGACGCTCGGCGCCGAGGTTCGGTGGGAGCCAACCAATATCCGCATTAGCAACGAAGGGACGATTGCTTGGGCCACGTGGTGTTGGTGTCCGGTGTCCGTTACCGTCGAGACGGAAATGGCGGCACGGATTGTACGGCAAATATTTGACACGACCGATCTGGATCAACGCAAGTGGCAGATGGAGATGATAGTGAGCGCGGTGCTGCGCAAGCATGGCGATGAGTGGTTATTTACGCAGGGCCATGTGTCCGAGCGCGCGCCGATGCAAAGATAGTCCTCAAATAGGCTATATCTAAGGTTCAACGTCGCTCGCAGCCGACGGCGGATTTTTCCGGATCGCGCACTCTTTTTTCCGAGCAAAGCACGTCAAATAATCGATCAGGGCCGTATCTAGCGGGTCATGCGTTGCTCGTCGATTGGTTCGCCGTGTACTCTACCTCCCCCTGGATATAGAGGAACGGTCATGTCTTACGCGGGAAGTCGCAATGGAAACGCTATGCAGTTGGGTTTGTTTATGCCGAATTGTAGCTACGGGTATTCAATTAGCACCTACAAACCAGACCCCAACGACTGGACTTTCGAATCTAACTTGCGAATTGCCCGTGCAGCGGAGGCAGCTGGCTTTGATTTTCTGTTCCCGGTTGCTAAGTGGCAGGGCTACGGCGGCGAGACGGATTATCTAGGAACTTCTCTGGAAACGTTTACATGGGCTTCCGCACTGCTAGCCAATACGACGACGATCAACATTTTTTCCACTGTGCACGTGCCTGTGTTCCACCCAGTCGCGACCGCGAAGATGGGTGCGACGCTCGACCACATCGGCAACGGTCGTTGGGGATTAAACATTGTCAGCGGTTGGAGCGAGCATGAATTCGGCATGATGGGTATTGAGGTTATTGCGCATGAGGAACGCTATCGCCGTACAGAAGCCTACATCGAAATTCTTAAAGGCCTGTGGACGCAGGAGCCCGGTTCATTCAACTATGAATGTCCTTGGTACACGATCACGGGCGGTAACGTACTTCCTCAACCGATGCACAAACCACATCCAATAATCGCCAATGCCGGCGTGTCCGAAGATGCCAAAGCGTTAGTCTCGAAGCAGTGCGACTGGGCATTTATAAGCCCTCCGTCGGTTGCGGAAGCCCCGGCGGTGGTCGCAGACATTAAGGAACGTGCGCGTAAGCTCGACCGCAATGTGCAATGCGCTTGCTACCCATTTGTCTTGTGGCGTGATTCAGAAAGTGAGGCGCAGGAAGAGCGGCAGCGGATAGTGGAAAACATGGACCGGGTAGCAGTCGATAATTGGGCTAGCGGCCTCAAGATTCAAAGTGGATCTTTCGATAAATTCACCGCCGAAATGTACGCATTTGGCGGCGGCGCGTTGCCGCTGGTGGGTAGTAAGACGCAGGTGGCCGAGTCACTAAGAGAACTCTACGACGGCGGCATGGATGGATTTTTGATGGTGATGCTGGACTATTACCAAGATACGATTCGTTTCGAACAGGAGATCCTGCCCTTACTTAAGCAGATGGGTGTGAGGGCGTAGTACCAAGTTGCTAATCATTTCGCGCTTCATCGTTGTTATAACTACGGCCAAGCCGGTAAACATCGACGATGCCAATCAGCCAGGCTATAAGTAGTACCGCTGCCGCCAAATTGAGCATTTGACCGTCGGCGCCCCTGGTGTGCTGCGTTATCGATTCCGTGATTGAGAAGACGTCCAACGGTACTTCGCCGCGCTGAATTTTGTCGGCGACAATAACTGCCGTCCGTAAGGTCTTTACTACCACGATGTATAACGCAACGGATGCGGCGCCCGCCAAAACGGTGCCGGTAACATATTTTTTTAGCAGGAAATGCCCGGCACCCGGGTACACCAAAATAGATAATAAGGTCGCTGCGGTCGGTTTGTTCATTTGAGATCGCAAGGCCTCGGACAGGTCAAAGGCCTCACGACCATTACCGTCGACTTAATCGCTAGGTGCTCAAGCCGGTCCGCTGATCCGATCGAAGGCCTCACGGTATTTTGCCGCAGTTTTTTCAATGATATCTTGCGGTAAGTTCGGCCCAGGGGCACGCTTATCCCAGTCGAGCGTCTCAAGGTAATCACGCACAAATTGCTTATCGAAGCTAGGCGGACTGATCCCAAGCTGGTATTCCGATTCCGGCCAAAAACGCGATGAGTCCGGAGTCAGGGCCTCATCGATCAAAAGCATTTCGCCGTCTGCATCGAGGCCAAATTCGAATTTAGTATCGGCAATAATGATCCCTTTTTCACGCGCATATTTTGCTGCTCGCGTATAGATTTCCAAACTCGTGTCACGGACCTTGTTGGCGATCTCCTCACCGATCAACGACACGGTGTAGGCGAAATCGACGTTTTCATCGTGGTCACCAACGGCCGCCTTAGTCGATGGCGTATAAATTGCGTCTGGAAGTTGCTCTGCTTGCCGCAAACCAGCCGCTAAGGTGATCCCACAAACGGCACCGCTACGCTGATAATCTTTCCAACCAGACCCAATAAGATACCCCCTGACGATGGCTTCGATTTGTAGCGGTTGAAGCTTTTTGACGACTATCGCACGTCCCTCGACTTGTGCCCGTTCGGACGCATTCGTAAGAACATCCTCGAGGCGCAAAGCACTTAGGTGGTTATCGATGACATCGGCCATACGTTCGAACCAAAAGTTTGAGGTAGCCGTGAGCACGGCCCCTTTGCCTGGGATCGGATCCGGTAGGATGACGTCAAACGCGGAAATTCGGTCCGTCGTCACGATTAACAGATGGTCGTCGCCTACCGCGTAGATATCGCGGACTTTACCGCGCTGGACCAATGGCAGGCTGCTTATTGTTGATTCATATAATGCAGTTTCGGTCACTTTGAGATCCCAGTTCGATTAGTTAGAACGCACGATTTTCGCACATGACTCGGCCCCCCGGTACCACCGGATCAGGCAAACTGCGATGGTAAGGCGGCGATAGCTGGTACGTCACCCACATCGCCCATCGCGCGCAGCATCAACCATTTTTTTAGCGGCCGCACCCGATCGACAAACTGCATACCGGTGCCGCGCAAGCGCCGCGTCAAGTCGTGCTCGTCACGAAATAGTCGATTGAGTTGATCGGTGATTTTCAGCATTGCCGTATTCTCACCGCGTCGCATCCGCTCATATTGGCGAAAACTACGCCGTGGAAACCTCAAATTTAGTTCCTCTCGCGGACCTAATACTTCCGCAAGCGCCGCCGCATCCATCAATCCCAAATTAAGACCCTGACCGGCTAGCGGGTGCACCACGTGGGCGGCATCGCCGAGCAACGCAACCCGGCCGACGGTATAGTGATTCGTATGCAGCGTCTGCAGTGGCACGATAATGCGGTCGCTAGTGCCTCGTATCGCGCCGAGCCGATGGTCAAATGCAAGGCCGAGGGCCTGGAGAAAATCCTCATCTGATGCATTGAGCGCTTGTACTGCTTGTTCACGCGTCGTCGACCAAACAACCGCACACTCGTGTGCCTGTGGTAGCGGTAAAAAGGCGACCGGACCGTTTGCGAGAAATCGTTGGCGCGCGATTTTGGCATGTTCCAACTCGACTTGGACATTGCATACAACCGCATTTTGCACATAGTCGCGGGCTACTGCGTCCAATTTAAGCAAGCGCCTCAGTGGTGAATTCGCACCATCGCAGGCCACCACTAGGGCGGCACGAAATTGCTGATCATTATTAAGCACAAGACCAACGTCGTTTTCTGTCTGGTCAATCGCATTAACCGAGCCTGCAATACGCGTGACGTTCGGGCGATGCACCAGAGAATGATGTAGTGCAATCATTAGATTGCTGTGCTCGACAATCCAGCCCAAACGCTCGCGGCCGAGCTCAACCGCACTAAACTGAACTGCACCGTCGCTATCAGCGTCCCAAACTTGCATACCGCAAAATTCTGCAATTCGACTATGCTCCATCGCGGCATTGACGCCGAGTTTTTCAAATAGACGCATTGATGCCGGGGTAATGGCGTAGGTTCGAAGGTCGAAGTGGTCCGGCAGTGGCGGCGGTCGCGTTAACGGATCGATCAAGGCGGTACGGTATCCCAGATCGTTGAGCAGTGCCGATACGCTGAGCCCGACTATGCCGGCACCAACCACGGCGATGTCATAGTGTTGTCGACCCGTCATCCGATTATTTGCAAACCCGCGGTTGGGGTGCCGGCGTGCATTCCGGTTGCCCTACGAATAAGGCTGCGCTTTGACGTGGGCGATATATCGGCTGCCAACATCACCGCATCACGCAGTGGACCTATTAGCGGTATTTTGCTCGCGAATACCTGTGCCATGGTGTCTGTAAATCGAATCACATCTCGCTGGTCGGCGCGACGCCCAGTGGCAAATTCGGATAAGCATTCGAGGTCGCCGATATCGCCGCCTTTGGATCGAACCCGACCAACACTGGCCGCAAGCGCGGCAGCGTCGCGAAGGCCAAGATTAAGTCCCTGTGCGCCATTAGGATGGATCGTGTTGGCCGCTGCACCGACTAATGCGATCCGATGATCGACGATGTGATCGGCCCACTGCAATACGAGCTTGTGAGTGCGACGCGGCCCCACATCGCTGAATGCACCGAATCGGTACCCGAAACCTGCTGCAAGTTCGTCAAGATATTCTTTGTCACTAAGCCCAACTAAACGCTCGAGCTCCGTATCGGTGCAACACCTGACGGCAACGTGACGCCCGCTGGACAAAGGTAACAGTGCCAGCGGGCCGCTTGGAGTGAAGCGCTCGAACGCCGTCTCCGGCACTGGGTACTGCAGGGCGAGGTTTGCGACGATGGCACTTTGTCGATAATCCCGTTGCTGGACCGCTGCACCCATTGTTTCGCGCACGCGTGAGTGCATGCCATCAGCACCGATTACCAGGCGGGTCGTAATGTTTACGGTTCCCGCGCCGCCTTCGATCCGGATCTGTGCATACTCAGAACCCGTATCGATACGCGTAAGCGTCGATTGCCACTGTACTTCGCATTGTTCTTTCAGAGCAGCCTCGGTCGCATCGGCAAGATAGTCCGCCGGGCAGACGTAACCGAGCGCATCGGCACCAACATCATCAGCACTGAGATGGGTAAAGCCGAAGCGCCCTTGGTCACTTACGTGGATGTAGCGGATGGGAGCGATCTGAGCGCTGAGTACAGACCATAGGCCAAGCGCTTCGATTAATTGCCGTGATGAGAACGATAAGGCCAAGCCGCGTACGTCGCCGCCGACTTGCCCACTCCGCGGTTCTCGCGCCTCGATGACAAGAACACTTAGATCGCGCTGGCATAAGGCCAGCGCCTGTGCTGCGCCAACTAATCCTGCGCCGACAACGACGCAATCATAGTCAGGCTGCACGGTCCTGGTGCATTAGCGATTCAATGTCGTCGATTAGTTTCGGCGCATTTGCGCTCAGTACCTCGTGGCCGGTCTTGGTTACTAATACGTCGTCTTCAATTCGGATCCCGATATTCCACCAACGTTTCGCTAAGCCTCGAATGGTCGGCGACAGGTACAAACCCGGCTCCACCGTGGTAACCATACCCGCTTCAAAGGTCCGCCACTCGTCGATGATCTTGTAATCACCGACGTCGTGTACGTCCATGCCAAGCCAATGACCCGTCTTATGCATATAGTACGGACGGTATAGCTCCTCGCGGATAAGCTTCGCTACGCGTCCCTTTAGTATGCCGAGACCCACCAAGCCCCGGGTTATCACTTCAACCGCTGCCTCGTGCGGCATATTCCAGGTATTACCGGGCTGCACTTCGGCGATAGCGGCAAGTTGGGCTTCCAAGACCACCTCGTAGACCGCGGCTTGCTCTTTGGAAAAATTGCCATTAATCGGGAACGTTCGAGTTATGTCACTGGCGTAGCAATCATACTCGGCACCCGCATCGATCAATAACAAATCACCGTCCTTCAGTTGATCTTGATTTTCGACATAGTGCAGGATGCAACTGTTTGCGCCGCTGCCCACAATGCTTGGATAGGCGGGAGACCGGGCGCCTTGCTGCATAAAAGTGTGGAGTAACTCCGCTTCGATTTGGTATTCGAACATTCCCGGACGACACACTGACATCGCGCGCCGATGCGCATCGGCTGCAATTGATGCCGCCCGCCGCATTGCTTTGATTTCTTGATGACTCTTAAACAAACGACTCTCGTGTAGTACGTGCCCGAGGGAAACGAATTGATCAGGTGCGTGAATACCAGAGCGCCCCTTATCATTAACGCGCGTTATCCAACCCACAAGGCGCTGATCAAATTCTGGATAGCGCCCCATCGTGTAGTAGATCCGTTCTTTGTTTTCTAACAAACCTGGAAGAATGTCATCGAGATCGGAAATTGGAAAGGCGTCGTCTGCACCATAAAATTCGCATGCGCCGTCGAGTCCCGCACGGCGCCCGTGCCAGGTTTCTGCTTCGGGATCGCGTTCTCGACAGAACAACAGAAACTCGCCCTGTGGCCGATCCGGTACGATCACGGCGATTGCTTCGGGCTCCGGAAATCCAGTGAGATAGAAGAAATCGCTATCTGGCCGGTGCGGGTAGAAGACATCCCGATTGCGCACGCGTTCAGGCGCGGTCGGCTGGATCGCAATACCTCCGACGTCGATCATATTCATCAGGCGTTTCCGGCGACGGGCAAATTCTCGTTTTTCCATAATGTTTCGTTGTTCCGTATTAGTCCGACACTTTAATCGAACGATATCAAATTAGTGGATCGTCCCACCGGCTTCGTTCTGCCCGCCCATGCCGAGAGTCTCCTCGCGCAATAACATCGCGCCCATCCGTGCGTATTCACAAATTTCCATAAACGCGAATTCATCATCGTCTTCGCCGGCGCCAGCCGTATCAATCCGTCCGATCGCGTCTAAGTCCCGTAAGAAGCCCTGGCTATCATCGCTGAGCAGACTTGGATCCACCACATCGCTCAACCCGTAGCCCGATAGGAATCCGCGACACCAACAACCGAGTGCTTGGGTACGTTGCTGCAGCGGATTTTCATCGGATGGCAGCAAGACTTGTAAAGAGAAATCCTCTGCTGAAAACCCCGCTACGGTATCGTCTAACAATTGCGTCAGCGCGTGCCCTGATCCCAAATCGGACCAGCTATAGTCCTCGCTGTAGCCCATCATATGGCCCAACCAAACGGCTGCATCGAAATGCTGCGCACCACACAGCATGCCGCAGAGCATCCCATGGCATTCGGCCGCGCCGATATCGCAGTCCATTAAACTTAATGACGATTCGACCGATTCATATAACGCGTTATCAAAATATTCAGTCATATAAGCGTAGTACAATGCCTTGGGCGATTATCCCATGCCAGTCACCTTCACTTAAAGCACTGGGAAGCATCGTGATCGCCGTTTGGCGACCGATTGGATTAATTATTCGCCGATTCAATCGGCTCGTATGGCTGTCGTGTAGGCGGTTGACCGATGTTATTGGCGGCTCTATATTGAGCGCCGCTACGGTAAAATGCTGTCCAACAAGCGATTGGTTGCACAATGACTCAAGTGGATAAAGATAAATTAGAACTGGCGGCCCTAGAAACCAGGGTCGACGAGTTAATTAAGACGATCGAAGGCCTTGCCAACGAGAACGTCGCTTTACGCAACCAACAGGCGTCGTTGACAGCCGAACGAGCGACATTAATAGAGAAAACAGAACAGGCACGAACCCGAGTCGAAGCCATGATTGCACGGCTTAAAGCGATGGAAACACGCTCATGACGGAAAGTGTAAAGCCAATCACGGTTACCATTCTTGATAAGGAGTATCTTGTCGGTTGTGCTGAAGACGAGCGCGAAGCCCTGTTTGCCTCGGTTGAATTTTTAAATAACAAAATGCAAGAGCAACGCGACAGCGGCAAAGTGATTGGTAGTGAGCGCATCGCGGTAATGGCGGCCCTAAACGTAACCCACGAATATCTCGAATATCGTCGGCATAACGAATCCATGAGTTCGGATATTGGCGCAGGAATCGATCGCATTCGAAGTAAAATCAACAGCGCGCTGTCTCGAGGTCGAACATTCGAATTAACTGACGCCTCGTAATTAGATTTGAATTAAAGAATGGTGTTCTCTGTGTTGTACGCGTACAGGCTGGATAATCCTTGAGCCTATAATCGATGTACCCCGGAACTGATCCGTCAGCGATGTTGTGCATGTCCGCGCAGGTGCGGAAAGCCTGATTTGCTGCGAGAGGTTCCACCTTGAGCCTTTGGTTCAAGTTTACGGCCTGTTGCGGCATCGTGGAGAACACCCCTTTCCATTGCGCGTCCTCACTTGCACTTTTGCTAAACGATACTGGTATCTGAAATGCAAAGATGGCTCATGAAATCCGAACCGAGCGAGTTCAGTATTGATGATCTGAAGGCGAGTCCTAAGCAGACCAACATGTGGGACGGCGTACGAAATTATCAGGCACGAAACATGATCCGTGATTCGATAAAAAAGGGCGATCTCGTGTTTTTTTATCATTCGGCTTGTGCGGAGCCAGGCATCGTCGGGATCATGGAGGTTGTTAAAGAGGCTTACCCAGATCCGACAGCATTCGATCCGGACGAGAATCACTTCGATCCGAAAAGTGACCCGGAAGACCCCAGATGGTTTGTGGTAGATCTCAAATTCAAACGCAAGCTGAAACGAACGCTCAGTCTATCTGAGCTTAAAGCTTGCAATCAATTAAGTGAAATGCGACTCCTACAGCGCGGCAACAGACTATCGGTAATGCCCATTGAGGACGCAGAGTGGGATTTTATTCTCTCACTCGAATAACGTAGACGCTAAACGGCTTTCGCAGAATGATTTCGCCCTCAGGGTTTTCCGGCAGATCAAACGTTGAAACGAAAATGCATAACGTCGCCGTCCTCGACGACGTAGTCCTTACCTTCTAGGCGCAACCGTCCGGCCTCCTGCGCGCCCGACTCACCCTTAAAATTGATGTAATCGTCATAGCCGATAACTTCGGCGCGAATGAAGCCTTTTTCGAAATCGGTATGAATAACACCGGCCGCCTTTGGTGCCGTCGCGGCCTGCCGTACTGTCCATGCGCGACATTCCTTAGGCCCAGCGGTGAAGAAGGTCTGCAGCCCTAGCAAGCGATAGCCGGCACGGATGAACCGGTTGAGACCCGCTTCGTCGAGGCCCATCTCGCCGAGAAATTCCTCCTGCTCTTGGTCTTCTAATGAAGCTAGCTCAGCTTCAAGCGCGGCACACAATACAACGAATTCGGCACCCTGCTCACGTGCGTGCGCTTCGACCGCCTTCGACATGTCATTGCCGTTTAGGTTCGCTTCATCAACATTGGCCACATAGACGATCGGTTTGGCGGTCAATAAGTTGAACGACTTGATGTTCGTGTAGGTGTCGTCATCCAGCTCTTGCACTCGAACAGCCTGCATTGCATCGAGTCCTTTGAATATTCCTTCGAGCTGTCCAACGAGAACTAACGCTGCTTTATCGCCTGAGCGTGCCAGTTTTTTCGCTTTATCCAACGCGCGCGATATGGTCTCCATATCGGCGAGCGCTAACTCAGTTTCGATGATCTCGACGTCGGCCATCGGGTCGACCCGACCAGCCACGTGGACGACATTATCATCCTCAAAGCAACGCACGACGTGGGCAATGGCTTGGGTCTCACGAATATGGGCGAGAAACTGATTACCCAAACCCTCGCCTTTTGATGCACCCGCGACAAGGCCCGCGATATCGACAAACTCCATCGTCGCCGGCAACACCTGTTTCGGATTGACGAGTTTCGCAACCTCATCGAGGCGCGGATCAGGAACGTTTACGATGCCGACATTAGGATCGATCGTACAAAACGGATAGTTCTCAGCCGCTATTGCGGAACGAGTCAAGGCGTTGAACAATGACGACTTGCCGACGTTCGGCATCCCCACGATTCCGCATTTAAAACCCATAAGCTGCGTTCTGCCCTTAGTCTTTTTGGGTCATGCTAATGCACGATTGATCGATTTCAAGGCCACCTCGAAATCACCGTCGACAACAGACTCAATATTTTCAAGTATCGCCGCGGTGGCTCGCTCAATTTGTTGCCGCTCGTCGGCCGGTGGTGTGTTGAGCACGTAGCGAGAAACGTCGCGCCCTGAACCCGGATGCCCAATCCCGATACGTAGGCGTACGAAGTTAGCGTTTAAATGCGACACGATGTCACGCAAACCGTTGTGACCGCCGTGGCCACCGCCGCGCTTTATCCCGACCCGGCCACAAGGCAGATCCAATTCATCGTGAACAACCAGCGTTTGTTCCGCGCGTAGCTTGTAGTAGGACGCACACCCGGCCACACTGGGTCCGCTTTCGTTCATGTAGGCATCGGGTTTCAACAACCAGATCGATCGACCACCAAGTTCAATTCGACAAACCTGCGCCTTAAATCGTGCTTCCGCACGAAACCTCCCCGAGTACTCCTCGGCGAGTAGATCGACCAGCCAAAAACCAACGTTATGCCGCGTCTTGGTGTACTCGGCGCCCGGATTTCCGAGTCCAGCAATAAGGGCTACCGAGAGACTCTTGCTCACCGCACTCAAGCACCTCAAGCACTAAGCGATTAGGAGTCGTCCTCGCCCGCAGCAGGTTCGTCAGCCGCCTCCGTCGGTGCAGACGGTTCATCACCTTCACCTACGGCAGCCTCTTCTTCGAGTTCTTCCGGCTCAACCTCAATCCGTGGCAGCTGCACGGACACGACGGATTGACCTGGATCGCCGCCATGCGCTAGCGCTGCGATTTCAACCCCTTCAGGGACACTGATGTCGGATAAATGTAAGGAATCACCAAGTTCAAGTGCTTCTACATCAACCTCGATGTACTCCGGTAGATTGCGGGGTAAACAAAGGATTTCAAGCTCCGTCATCACATGTGAGATGACGCCGCCACCGGTTTTTACGCCGACGCAAACATCTTCGTTGATGAAATGCAACGGGATACGCATGGCCAATTGTTCGTTTTCATCAACTCTAAGAAAATCCAAGTGCATAATTCGCGCCTTGTGCGGATGGCGCTGCATGTCTTTCAACACGACACGCTCGCTGCCCTCCGGCAGCGTCAAGGTCAAAATATGGGAATAGAACGCCTCGACGTCAGTGTGTTTTACGACGTCGTTGTGTTCCAGCTGGATGTTTACTGGGTCTTTCCCGGCCCCATACAGGATCCCGGGTATATAGCCGGTGCGACGTAGGCGGCGGCTCGCACCTTTGCCCTTAGCATCGCGCGCGGCGGCGACAATTTCGAATTGTTCCATCGTGCTACTCCAATCGATTGGTTAATCTGCCGCCCCACGATCCGCGACCAAATCGCAGGGGACCGCGGATTGTATATAAAAAACGCGCCGAGGGTTAGTCCGGCAGGTACCCAGCGTGTAAACGGGTGAATTCGCGCCGGCAGGCGATCAGCGGCGAATGTGTGCGGATTTCCGCCGCACCGGGCGTACTAGTCCACGAACATTGAACTCAACGATTGGCCTCCATCGATGCGATTGATGCTCTCGCCGATCAACTCGGCGACGGTCATTTGCCGGATCACCTTGAGAGCCGCGGCCTCGGCCGTTAATGGAATAGTGTCGGTGACGACCAGTTCATCTAGCTCGGAGGCAGAGATATTTTGAATCGCCGGACCCGACAATACGGCATGGGTACAGTAGGCGACGACATGCCTAGCACCGTGCTCCTTCAAGGCATCCGCAGCCTTACACAGCGTTCCTGCCGTATCCACCATGTCATCGACTAACACGCAACTGCGCCCTTTGACGTCGCCGATGATATTCATTACCTGCGCTTCGTTCGCTCGCGGCCGCCGCTTGTCGATGATTGCCAAGTCGGCATTGTCCAGTCGCCGCGCTAGCGCTCGTGCTCGAACCACTCCGCCGACGTCTGGGGAGACAACGATCAATTCAGGATATTCATGCTTCCATACGTCACCCAATAGAACTGGCGAGGCGTAAATATTGTCCAGTGGCATATCAAAAAAGCCCTGGATTTGTTCGGCGTGTAGATCCAAGGTCAACACACGATCGGTACCGGCGCTCGCGATCATATTCGCCACCACCTTGGCCGTGATTGGGACTCGTGCAGAACGCGGCCGTCGATCCTGACGCGCATAACCGAGATACGGAATGACGGCGATGATATTCGCCGCGGACGCGCGACGTAGTGCATCGATCAATACGAGCAATTCAATCAAATTATCGTTTGTCGGGTGACAGATTGACTGCAGTACGAATACGTTACGCCCGCGGACGTTTTCCTCGATTTCGACCATCACTTCGCCGTCGCTGAAACGACCAACCGCGGCCTTGCCGAGATGCACCTTTAGATGAGCGGCAACCGAGCGGGCCAAGTCCGGGTTCGAATTTCCTGCGAATAGCATCATCGACGGGTCGTTAAACATACACCGAAATCTCCGTCGTTAAGCGGTCGGAAAGGTGGCTGGGGTGCCAGGATTCGAACCTGGGAATGCGGGGATCAAAACCCCGTGCCTTGCCGCTTGGCTACACCCCAATTGTCCAATTAACACGCGATCCCCAAACGCCACATCGGCGGTGTCTCAGGCGCGCTTTTTGATTTTCCTCAATTTGTCGATCAATGGCGAGGTGTTGCGGCGCTCTGCAACAAACCACGTCCATCGTTCAGGCATTCTTTCCACGACCGAATGCGCCTGCGATATCGAGTCGAACGCCGCAAAAACGCAAGCGCCGGTCCCAGACATTCGAGCATCGGCATGTTGTCCAAGCCAATCTAAGACTCTGCCCACATCTGGGTGGAGCCGTCGCGTGACCCCCTCACAATCGTTAGTAAGCTTGGCAGACGCGAGGTCGTGGATTTTGATGGCTGGGGTATCACGTGTCAATTCCGAGTGGGAGAACACTTCTGCTGTAGAAACTAGGGCGTCGGCATAGACGACCAGTACCGGACCTTCAGGCGCGTCCAGCGGTATCAAATGCTCACCAACGCCTTCCGCCCAGGCCGCATGTCCATGCACGAATACCGGAACATCTGCACCCAATTGCAACCCAATAGAAGCGAGCTCAGCTTGCGTGCGGCCGGTTTGCCACAATTCGTTTAATGCAACCAATGTCGTCGCCGCATCGGAACTACCGCCGCCGAGGCCGCCGCCGGCAGGCAACAATTTATCTACGGTGATCGAAACTCCCGCATGTTCTTTTGCGTATGGTTTTAGCAACCTCGCGGCACGTACGACGAGGTCTTGCTCGGCTGGGATACCGACAAGATCATTGGCACGAGTCACCTTGTTGTCGTCAGTAATTCTAAAATCTAGGTGGTCACAGTAGTCTAGGAATTGAAAGTGCGTTTGTAGTAAATGGTAACCATCACTGCGGCGTCCAACGACATGCAAAAAAAGATTTACCTTCGCCGGCGCCGGCCAACGCGTGGCGTTCATTCGTTTGCCAACTTCCAAGACGAGATCACAATCCTGACTTTAAGATCGTCGATATGCATAAAAAGCTTGGCCGGCAAGATGAAATTGTTGACCGGTACCCGACGCAGAATACTGATCCGCCATCCATCCTGCTCCATATCTAGCAGTTGCCCGTTGTCGTCACGATTGATGAAAGTCGGCGTCGACCCCGGCGCAACGAGGCCCCGCAACCAATACTCCGCACCGTCAACCGGAATACTCCAGCCGAGATGCGTTTCCATCAACGCCTGCGCATCGCTCGCATAAAAGCGACCGCCGTCAGGCACGATCAATTCAACTTGCGCGCCATCACCTGCTAATTGATAAGTACCGCGACCCAAAGGCGCAACTAGCCGGAGTTGAAACTCCGGCCCGCGCTTGCGCCATTGCAAGCTCGCACTCCAACCCTCCGCGCCGCGCTGGATCGCAACGCGGCCAGCGGCGCTCCAGTTTCGGATCGATTCGATCGCCGGGAGATCTGGCTTCGCTTCGTTTGTAGCGTCGATCGGTCGAATCGGCTCACCCGCGCAGCCAGCCAGTAAGGCCGCTAGCGGCAACATCAACCATTTCACGGTGCCAGCCGTTCTATAACATCGAGCAGGCGTTGATCGTCTGGTTTGTGTTTTAGTGCGCTATCCCAAATATCCCGAGCGGCGGCCTTATCACCCATTACCCACAACACTTCGCCGAGGTGGGCCGCGACTTCCGGATCGTCTTTTATTTTTCGCGCACGGTTCAAAAACTCGATCGCTTCTGCAAAACGCCCAAGTCGGTAGAGCGCCCACCCCATGGAGTCAAGGATATAGAAATCGTCCGGATTTATGGCAAGCGCCCGTTTAATAAAGCCGTAGGCTTCCTCGTAACGATCGGTCCTATCGGCAAGCGTATAGCCGAGCGCGTTCAACGCTTGCGCGTTATCAGGTTCTCGCTTGATGATCGTCTGCAGATCGGCCTCCAAGATTTCCAAGCGCCCCATCTTCTCGGCCAACATGGCACGCGCATACAACAATTCCATATCGTAGATGTCGATAAGTGCGCGATCGTACACAGCGAGCGCTTCATCGAGCTGATCATGTTCGGTTAAAATCTCTCCTTCCGCGCGCAGAAGATGTAATCGCTGCTCCTCATCTTTTGGCACAATCGAGTGTAAATGTGCTTGCGCGTCGGTAACATCATCGAGTGACGATAGGATCAGGGCGATTCGAATTTGGGCTTGGAAATAATTCTGTCCACGCGCTATGGCACGATACAGTTCGAGTGCATCGGTTGATTGTTCTCGAGATTCCGCAATTTGGGCGAGATAGAAATTTGCATCATCGGTGCGCCCATCGAGTTTGAGTAGTTGCGTGAAATTTTCATGGGCGGCATCAATGCGGTTCGCCTGAAGATTAAGCAAACCGAGAGCATATACAACGTCACTATTGTCAGGGGTCTTCACGGCAACCATAGCAAACTGTATACGCGCCTCTTCGTAACGATTCGAATCCGCTAGCAAACGCGCGTAGATCAATCTTAATGCGGTATCGCTCGGATTCTTTTCGATTGCACGCTCCAGCCACTCAAATGCTGTTCTTGATTTTTCGTGTTTTTGTAGGAGCGCGACATACGCCATTGCGATATTCGTATCACCAGCGCCAGTGCTGCTTACTCGCTCCATTGCTTCGCCCGCTTCGTCGAGTTCCTCGGCTCGAATTGCGAGCAATGCGTAAGCAACTAATGCGTCTGTGTCGTTTGGGCGACTCAACATGAGTTGCTCCATTACAGATAATGCGGTTTGCTTGTCTTGTTCACGGCTCAATAAGTTTGCGATCGTGCGCAGCTGACGATTCTCACGCTCCGAGTCGGCGTTCAATACGTGTTCGAGATGGATGCTCGCCGCATCCGCATTGCCGTCGCGGATATACATGGCTGCAAGGATTTGTCGCGCCTCGGTATCATTCGGCGCCTGCTCAACCCATATCTTCGCGGTCTCGAGCGCAGCTTTGTTTTTACGCGCAAACACAGCAATACGCGTCGCACGCTTCGCGATATCCAAGGCCCGAACTTGTTTAGCGGTCTCCAGATAGTGCTCCACCGCGAGATCCATCTGGCCTCGTTGTCCAGCAAATTCGGCGACAATCAGGTGATATAACGGATAGCTGTCTACATCGAATTCCGATCGAGCACGACGGGGCACGTGCAATAGGTTACCTTCATTTAGAATTACCGGGTCATAGACTTCCACCGGCGCAATCTTAGCTGTAGGAAGCTGCCTTGGTGCTGGTGTGCTGGCGCAGCCGTTGAGCACCTGTACCGCAACGAATGCGAAGCAAATCAAGCGCCAATTGAGCACAGGCCGGCGGCGGTAAATCACCGCAGCGTCTTGGATGGCAAAATATTTATGAAACGCAATCAACGCCTTAACTGTACTGTGTGGTTATGGGGGACAATGCAACTACATCGACCATCCTGGTTTAAACTATAAAATAGTATACGCCAGGTTATCCGCTTCGCATTACGCGACTTTCGATCAAATCTGTGTCAGCTCTAATCGAACGCCGGCGCCGCGGGACGGACGTACCAGGGCCCGAGCCATGTGGGTGACACGCATAGCCGGCATTAACGCAGCTTACTGGTCGCCCAGTGGCTGCGGCAGGTGAATCGATTAGAGACCGCATTGCTACTTTAGGTATATTTTTTAGCGTCAAACCAGCCCGCCACGTATTGAGCCCAAGATGTCGATCAAGATCATAGGAGTCAGTCACAAGACCGCACCAGTCGACGTGCGCGAGCAACTCGTGGTCGATGCCGAACAACTCCCCAGAACGCTTCATGAGCTGTCCGAGGACACCGGCCTATCGGAAGTCCTAATATTATCGACCTGCAATCGCACGGAGCTCTATTGCAATGTAGCTCCGGATACGGATGCAGACCCGCTTGCTTGGCTGGTCCGGCACCATGGTATCGACCCAGCGATTTTAGAATCTCACCTCTATACACTGGACGAAGAACACGCTGTGCGTCATGCGCTACGCGTTGCATGTGGTCTTGATTCAATGGTTTTGGGTGAACCGCAGATCTTGGGACAATTAAAACAAGCCTATCAGGCGGCGGTAGGTCAAGGCACCGCGGGAAAAATATTAAACCGCCTATTCCAGCATTCTTTCTACGTCGCCAAACAGATCCGAACGCATACCGCGATCGGTGAAAACCCCGTCTCGGTCGCATATGCCGCGGTCAAATTAGGTGTGCAGATCCACGGGGATCTTAGCGACAAAACTGCGTTACTTGTTGGCGCGGGAGACACTATTACGCTAGTTGCACATCACCTGCGGACTAACAAGATCGCCGACCTTATCATCGCAAATCGATCCGTTGAGCGATCTCAAGAACTTGCCTCCCGGGTAAACGGTAAAGCTGTGACATTAAATGAACTACCGGCAAACCTGGGCGCGGCCGATATCCTCATATCGTCAACCGCCAGTCGACTGCCTTTGATCACGAAGCCTGCGGTCGACGCTGCACTTAAAACGCGTCATGGCGCACCAATGTTTATCGTCGACCTCGCCGTTCCGCGTGACGTTGATCCTGAAGTAGCTGAACTCAAGGATGTTTACTTGTATACGGTGGACGACCTCAATCAAGTTGTCAGCGAGAATACGCGTCTGCGCGAAGCTGCTGCCGCCGAGGCAGAAGAGATGGTGAATATTCAGGCCCAGTCGTACATGGATTGGTTGCAGACCCAGGACAGTACCCAAACTATCGTCGCCATTCGCGCGCGCGCCGATGATTTGAAAGATAAGCAACTCGATAAAGCGCATCGGCGCCTTGCCGCTGGTGACGATCCAGCGGCCGTCTTGTCCTCTCTGGCGAATGGCCTGGTCAATCAATTCCTGCACAAACCGACGATGAAAATTCGTGAAGCTGCGATGGATGGTCAGGATGATATCGTACGTATCGCGCGCGATATTCTCGATTCCTCAGAATAAGCGACTATTCTGCGATGAAAGACAGTCTATTAATAAAACTCGAAGGCATCGCCGAACGTCGCGAGGAGCTCGATGCACTGCTCGCAACCCCAGATGTGATCAACGATCAAAATCAGTATCGAACCCTCTCGCAGGAGCGTGCGGAGATCGATCCCGTGGTCGAATCTTTTATCAACTACCAGCAGCTGCTTAGTAATCTAAAACAGGCTGAAGAATTGCATACCGAAAGTGATCCGGAAATGCAGGCGCTTGCGGCAGAGGAAATTAAAGATTCGAAGGAAAGCATCGCCGCTTGTGAAATTCAACTCGAGCGTTTGCTGATCCCAAAAGATCCGGCGGACGATGCGAATGTCTTTCTAGAAATACGTGCCGGAACCGGCGGTGACGAAGCCGGGTTATTCTCGGGTGACCTCCTGCGGATGTATCTAAAATACGCCGAAGCGCGTTCGTGGAAGGTTGAGATCATGAGCGAAAGTCGCAGCGAAGCCGGGGGATACAAGGAAGTAATCGCCAAAATAATCGGTCGCGGGGTGTATGCGAAATTAAAGTTTGAATCCGGCGCACACCGGGTTCAGCGTGTGCCGGAAACTGAATCGCAAGGCCGTATCCATACCTCTGCTTGCACGGTGGCGGTAATGCCGGAAGTCGACGATGTTGACGACATTGAGATAAATCCCAGCGATCTGCGCGTCGACACGTTTCGCGCCTCTGGCGCCGGTGGCCAACATGTTAACAAAACCGACTCCGCGATCAGACTGACCCATTTACCGAGCGGTGTCGTTGTTGAATGTCAGGATGAGCGCTCGCAGCACAAAAACAGGGCTCGCGCCATGAGCCTATTGAAAGCGAAATTACTGCAATCTGAGCGCGACAAAATTACCTCAGAACAGGCACAAAATCGGCGCAACCTAGTCGGCAGCGGCGATCGCTCTGAACGTATCCGTACCTACAATTACCCACAAGGTCGTGTGACAGACCACCGCATAAATCTCACTCTATATAAGTTAGCGGAAATTACAGAGGGAGATCTTGACCTCGTTATCGAACCCCTATTACAGGAACATCAGGCTGATCTCATGACTGAACTGGCGGCTAGCTAGACCTTGATTCGAGCGCGAACTGAGACACCGGTCACGATCGCCAATCTAGTGGATGTCGGCGAACGAATGTTCTGCCGCAACACGAGCTCAAGACTAGACGCGGAATTACTGGCATGCCACGTGTGCGGCTGCGATCGCGCCGCGATCTACCGCGATCCCAATACGCCGGTGACAGCGACGCAGCATAAACGTTTCATGCAATTGGCGAAGCACCGTGCGGGTGGGCAACCAATGGCCCAGATAATAGGCAACACAGAGTTTTGGTCACTGTCGTTCGCCGTCGACACCAACGTTCTCATACCTAGGTCCGATACGGAAACCTTGGTTGAAACTGCGCTTGACCTGATCCCGACTACTGGTGAGCCCGTGATTGCTGATCTCGGCACCGGTACTGGCGCGATTGCCGTCGTATTCGCCACCGAACGTCCACAAGCAACGGTACTCGCTACCGATTTGAGCGCACAGGCCTTGCACGTAGCCAGCCGCAATTGCCGCGCGCACCGGGCGTCCCGGGTCGTATTGGCGCAAGCGAATTGGATGACCGCTTTTGCAGAGATCAAGTTTGATTTCATCGTCTCCAATCCACCCTACATCGAGTGCGATGACCCCTTGCTAGCAAATACGGATATCCGCTTCGAGCCGCGTAACGCGCTTGTCGCAGGGCCGGATGGTCTCGATGACTTGCGCGTGATCGTTAAGCAAGCACCGAGGCATCTTAAACAAGGCGGCTATCTACTGGTCGAGCACGGTTATAATCAAGCGTCACAGGTGCGACAGTTGTTCGCGGAACGAGGTTTTCAGCGGACCACCACACAACGTGATATTGGCAACCGGGAACGAGTAACTTTCGGTCGCAAAGCATGACTATGATCAGAAATATTCAACTCAGCATCGACGGCGACCCGGATCAATGCGAGTCGGCGCAGGCCCAATTACTCAAACTGTCGGGTTGCGACGCAGTGTCCGTGTCTAAAGGTAACTTAGATATACGCTACGAGCTGCCACTAACGACTGCCGCAACAATTGTCGACTTTATCGACGCTAGCGGCCCCGGCATCGTGCTAAATTGGCGCCAACGCGCAAGCCTGTGGCTGCGTTACTATCAGGAAGCGATATTCATCGAAAACATGAATGATGAAACTGGATGGGATAGTTGTGTTCGGGAAATCTACGTCAGCCGCTATCGTCACCGACGACATGGTCGTCGAGACGATCGGCCGCGCCACTGGCGAAAATACGACACGCGACCTGAACCTGACTGATGAGTTGAGTTAAGGCATCGATATGGAAGATACAAGCCTTCTGCGATACAGCCGGCAGATCCTACTGCCGCAAGTCGACATCGAAGGCCAACAGAAACTACTGGACGCGACTGCCGTAGTCTTCGGTCTTGGTGGTCTCGGTTCACCAGTAGCAATGTATCTTGCGGCTGCCGGCGTCGGCCATCTGGTGTTAGTGGATTATGACGTCGTCGAATTGTCCAATCTACAACGCCAGATTGTGCATCAAACTAACGACATTGAACGGCCCAAGGTCGAATCGGCGCGCGATCACTTAGCTAGCTTAAACCCTGACACTGAAATTAAAACAATTCAGCGGAAGTTGAACGACGATGAACTCGACGATGTCGTGGCAAACGTAGACATCGCGATCGATTGCACGGATAACTTCGAGGCGCGCTTTGCGATCAATAGAGCCTGTTTTAGACAAAAAAAGCCACTCGTGTCCGGCGCTGCAATCCGCTTCGAAGGGCAAGTTAGCGTCTATCATCCAGGCGTCGGTGAGAGTCCGTGCTACCAATGTCTCTACCGCAGCGATAGCGGCGTGGCCCAAACCTGTTCGGAAACTGGTGTGATTGCACCATTACTCGGTATTGTTGGAAGCGTTCAAGCACTCGAAACGATGAAGGTGCTCATGCAAGTCGGCACGGATCTGACCGGCAGGCTATTACTGCTTGACGCTATGTCAATGGATTGGCAAGTGATGCGCTTCAAGCCCGATCCAAATTGTCCGGTTTGCGGCAGCGCGCTTGTTTGACCAAGATCAATCTTTCCAAAGCGCTGTACACGCAGCTCATTTGCGAAGCACAAGCGTTTCCCAACGTTGAAGTTTGCGGGCTACTTGGTGGTCGAATCGAGGCCTGCTCGGCGCTGTATCCGGTTAAAAACATATCACCTGATCCCGAGCGATCGTTTTATATGGACCCGCAATTGCAGCTCACTGCACTGCGCGCGATGCAATTAGACGGTCAAACCATGCTTGGGATCTACCATTCGCATCCGCGTACCGCGGCGTTACCGTCACCTCGAGATACGGCATACGCTGCGTACCCTGGGGTCGCGTATCTGATCGTATCGCTGGCAATCCCCACGCGGCCGGTGGTCGCAGCATTCATACTCGTCGACGGTGAGTTCGAGCCGTTACGTCTTGTCGTCGACTCTCAAGCACAACGTGGATGTGGGGAAGAGGTTTGAGCTAGGCTGGGACGTGCACTAGATCGTCATTGAGGTCCGACTGGACCAGTGAGTCTAGGAGTTCTCGCGCGGCGTGATGACACTGACCGCAATTCGCTGCAACGCTGAGCTCCGCACGCAAGCAGGGCATCGAGTTCGCGCCGTCGCGGACCGCGCGCTTGATGTCTTTTTCGCTGACGTTATTGCAGATACAGACGTACATGTTTGATTCCGCTAACTACTAACGAGAATCGTAGTCTAAATGAGAACCGTTTACAAGTAAGGTGGGGCCGCGATCAATAGCGCGATATCAAACGATCGCGGTGGCAAACGGGGGAAAGCGGGGCTTTTTGTACCTATACCTTTGATTGTAGGTAGTTTTCTAGGCCTAAGGTCTTGATCAGCTCAATCTGTGTTTCGAGCCAATCAACGTGCTCCTCTTCGCCTTCGAGGATGTCCTCAAGGAGTTCTCGCGTGACGTAATCGGAGACCCCCTCGCAGTGCGCGATCGCGTCGCGCAACAGCGGGATAGACTCGAGTTCGAGGGCAAGATCGGCGGCGAAAATTTCTTGGGTGTCCTCTCCGATGCGTAATCGGCCGAGATCCTGCAGATTTGGCAGACCCTCTAAGAAAAGTATCCGCTCGATTAACCTATCCGCATGCTTCATTTCGTCGATCGATTCTTCGTACTCGGCTTCATCGAGTTTGCCCAAGCCCCAATTTTTGAACATCCGCGCATGCAAAAAATACTGGTTGATAGCAGTCAATTCGTTCTTAAGGACTTGATTAAGGTAGTCGATAACCTTGGCGTTACCTTGCATGGTGGATCCTCGAAGTTTGATGATTACGTTGTTAGGTGGCTCGGGAGCACGACGGGTAGCGGGTAGTTTGCCATATTTCTGTGATGGCGCGCCGCAAATTTCAACTGCATACCGTAGGTTAGCAGTAGTCGGTTGCTATAATCTTGGTTCACATTAAATAGCAGGATAAAGCTATGGATATCAGCACCATCATAGTGTTTGTCGTCATCATAATTGTCGGTTTTTACGGGGTTACGATCTATAACGGACTTGTCGCTTTAAAACACAGCGTCTCGAAGGCATGGTCGAATATCGATGTTCTGCTTAAACAACGCCATGATGAGCTGCCGAAGCTTGTGGAAGTTTGCAAGCAATACATGGGTTACGAACAGGATACGCTAGAACAAGTTATAAGCGCTCGCTCGTCAGTCTTTGCGGCCCGCGAGGCCGGAGATGTCGGTAAACTTGGTGCCGCTGAAACACTCTTGCGCAAAGGTCTTGGTAATCTATTTGCCCTGGCCGAAAACTATCCTGAACTAAAGGCGAACGAAAATTTCCAGCACCTACAACAACGTATCACGTCGCTAGAAAACACGATCGCTGACCGCCGCGAGTTCTACAATGAATCAGTCAATCTAAATAATGTTCGCATTGAGCAATTCCCTGATGTGGTCATCGCCCGCTGGTTTTCATTCGGCGCTCGCGATTTGTTGGAATTCTCACAAGAAGAAGTCCAGGACGTTAATCTAAAGTCGTTATTTAACTAAGGCCTATGCTCGGGAGCGCTGGTAACGCTTTTGCCAATTCGGTAACCAGCGCGTCTAGCTTTCAATTCTCGCTATACCTCGCCTTGGGCGTGATTCTTGCGCTCGGATCCGGATGGATGGCTTATGCCATGCTGGTCCGAAAACGTATCCTCCAAGATACGCCAACGGCACTCATTCGATCGGCATCGCAAGGTTACGTTGAGTTGCAGGGTCACGCGGAGCTGATGGACGGCGATAAAATCGTCGCACCGCTATCGATGCGGACTTGTGTTTGGTATCGCTACAAGGTTGAAGAGAAAAGTCGCTCCTATTCCGGAAGCGGTAGCCGCTCAAACTGGCGCACAGTCGAACGCGATATATCCGATAGCTTGTTTTATATTGTTGATGCGACAGGGCGCTGCGCGGTTGACCCGGATGGCGCGAAAGTTACGCGTTCTTCGCGCGACGTGTGGTACGGCAAAAGTCGTTTTCCGGGCCGCGTTGAACGCGATTCGGGTTGGTTACGGTTTACCGGCATCGCACAGATGGGGCGGAACTATCGCTACACAGAAGAGCGAATTGAGCCCGGCGATCCCTTGTATGTCCTGGGTGATTTTACGACGCATCGCGGCGCCGGGGTTGCATTCGACCGAGGCGAGGACGTACGTGAACTCCTGGCCAAATGGAAACAGGACAAAACCGCCTTGCTCGAACGATTCGATACGAACAATGACGGCAACATAGACATGGGCGAATGGGACGCTGCACGAGCCGCCGCTGAAATGGAGGTCGACAAACAACGCACCGAACTCGCCGCTGCGCCCCCAGTGGATGTCATAGGGCATGCTGCGGGATCACGCAACCCATTCGTCATTGCGGCCAAAACAGAAGCAGAAATGCTTTCACACTTTCACTGGCGGGCAGTCGGCTTGTGTGTGCTGACGCTCATCTCAAGCTGCGCGGTCGTTTGGATGCTGACCATTCGATGATTAGATTTGGTTCAAGTTGAATTGCTCAAGCTAAATCATCGGATTTGGGCTGGTAAACTTACTCATCGCCGCGCGCCTCCACTTTAATAAACTTAAACGACGGACAGATTGCACCATGCCCACTGCGGATATTGACCACGCGACCAAGCTCCTCCCAAAGTTTTCGACCATTCAGCCACAGACGATCGTTGACGACCTGCATAAACTGCTAGCGCAGAACCGATCTGAGATCGATGCGCTGCTGGCAATCGAAGGCGAGCTCGACTGGGACGGCTTCGTCGCGCCGTTTGAGGATATTGGGGATCGCCTGAATCGCTTCTGGTCTCCAATTGGGCATCTGCATGGGGTCGCCGATAGCGAAGCCTTACGCGACGCGTACACAGAAGCGGTTCAAATGTTGACCGAATACGCAACCGAACTCGCGCAAAGTGATCGCTTGTTCGCGGCTTTCAAAAGCCTGCACGAAAGTCCCGATTTTGACTCGCTTAAACCCGGCCAAAAGAAAGTAATTGATAATGCCATGCGTGATTTTCGGCTTGGCGGAATTGAATTAGACGACGCCAAACGCCAGCGCTTTCGTGAACTGAATGCCGAACTCGCGCAGCTAACCACCAGCTTTTCCGAGAACGTACTCGACGCCTCGCAAGCTTGGAATAAGAATATTGATGACCCTGCCGAATTGGCGGGGCTACCCGAAAGCACACTGGGATTAATCCGGCAGAACGCGAAGCATCGCGATCAATCGGGCTATACGCTGACACTCGATTACCCATGCTATGGGCCGGTAATGGCCTATTGCGACAACCACGAATTGCGGCGTGAAATGTATGAAGCCTACGTCACGCGCGCCTCGGACAAAGGGCCCTATGCCGGGCGCTATGACAACTCTAAGAACATCGACCGAATATTGGCACTGCGAGGTGAATTGGCTCGCCTTGTCGGTTTTTCCGATTATGCGGAGTATTCGCTGGCAACCAAGATGGCACCTTCTAGCGCTGCGGTGTTCGAATTCCTTGAGGATCTCGCCCAACGTTCGGCCGGCGCCGCCCGACGCGATTACGATCAGCTCACCGCGTTTGCTAGCACTGAGCTTGGATTCAATTCGGTCGAACCATGGGACATCGCTTATTGCACCGAGAAATTGCGCCAGCACACATTCGCCTTCTCCGCCGAAGAATTGCGGCCGTACTTTCCGGTTACGCGCGTTATCGAAGGATTGTTCAAAACCGTTACTCGTTTGTTCGCGATCACGGTAGAGCCGGTACAAGGGGTTGATTGCTGGCATCCAGATGTTCGTGTCTATGCGATCCGAGACGACACCGGGGGTTTGCGCGGAATTTTTTATCTCGACTTGTACACGCGCGAACAAAAACGTGGTGGGGCATGGATGGATGAATGCATCGTTCGACGATCGCGTGGCAACTCGGTACAGGCTCCGGTCGCCTACCTGACTTGTAATTTCACGCCACCAGTTGGTGGTAATGACTCCCTGCTAACGCACGACGAGGTCTTGACCTTGTTTCACGAATTTGGGCACGGCTTGCACCACATGCTGACCTTGGTCGATTTCGCACCGGTGTCGGGTATCAACGGTGTGCCATGGGACGGCGTTGAACTCCCGAGCCAATTTCTAGAAAACTGGGTGTGGGAGCGTCAAGCGCTCGATGTGATCGGTGGACATTTCGAAACAGGAGAGTCGATCCCCGATGAGCTTTTCGCGGCGATGTGCGCGGCGAAGAATTTTCAAGCAGGCTTGCAGATGGTGCGACAACTCGAATTCGCGTTGTTCGATTTTCGCATTCATAGCGGGGATCCGGCTTCAAAATCGGTTCAGGCGATCCTAGATGAGGTACGTGAGCAGGTCTCGGTGATAAAGACGCCATCCTATAACCGCTTTCAACATGGCTTTTCGCATATTTTCGCGGGTGGGTACGCCGCGGGATACTACAGTTATAAGTGGGCAGAAGTCCTGGCGGCTGACGCGTTTTCGCGCTTCGAGGCGGAAGGCGTGTTCAATCCGGATACCGGAAAATCATTTCGCGAGTGCATCCTTGAGCGCGGCGGTAGCGAAGACCTGATGGTGCTGTTCGAACGCTTCCGTGGTCGCGGACCGCACATCGAGCCATTACTCAAACAGGCTGGACTCTCCACCTGATAAGGTTTACAACTGCCAAACATGAAGGTCATCTCGCTTATCCTTGCCGTCCTCGCAGTCATTTCGGCTCCGCCGGTCGCTGCGGCCGGTGACGCCTATGTGATCGATAAACTGCTCGTTGGGGTACATCAAGACCAAGATCTCAACAGCGCAATCATCAAGGTATTACCAACCGGGACCAAACTCGAGATCGTCAGGCGGGAGGGCGAATTGGCCCTTGTGAAAGACCCCGAAGGAACTAGTGGCTGGGTCGATGCCGCATACCTAATGGAGGAAGTGCCGGCGAGTGTCAGGGTCAAGGCCTTGCTGGACGAAAACGCTACCTTGACTGCGAAGCTGAATGCGCCGGCGAGCTCGACCGATGGTGAGGACGCATCTACCAGCGCAGAGCGCGACAAACTCACCAAAGAGAACACCGAACTAAAACGGAAACTATCGGCGGAAATACTGAAATCCGGACAATTGCAGACGAAGATAGGCAAACTCGAGGCTGATGTTGCTGAGCGCGCGTCAACTCCCGCCGATACTCGCATCGCAGACCTTGCGGCAGCCAATAAAGCACTCACTCGCGACCTCGAAAGTGCCATTCAAACTCATCAGAAACTTGAATCGCGGCTGCAGGAACAACCGACCCTGCCCGATCCAAAAGCTGTGATCGATTCGTATTCCACGCCCGTATTGGTCATCTTCGGTATCGCGCTATTGCTTTCCTTCGGCGCGGGCGCCTATCTCATCGACTATCTTAGCCGGCGCCGACACGGTGGATTTCGCGTCTAGTCACGTGAGTTAGGTGCTTGAGTATGACCCTTTCGGCGATATTGGTAAGCCCAACATAGCCGTGGACGGTGGGCCGATCCGGTCCGTCGCTAGAGGACAGCTCTGGAACGACGACCGCCGGCTCCTTGAAATTGCCACCATCGGGGCCTAGAATCGCGCCCTCTCCAGGGTTATTCCGGCCAATACCAATGAAATCTGACATCCATCCTAACTATAAAGAGCTCACCGTTACTTGCAGTTGCGGCAATAGTTTCAAAACGCGTTCGACCATGGCCGACGACGAACTCCATCTCGAGGTCTGCTCGTCCTGCCATCCGTTCTACACGGGGCAACAAAAGATCGTTGATACCGCCGGACGCATTGATAAATTCCGTCGTAGATACGGTTAGCCCGTTTGGGCAGGCGCTTGCCGAAGCGTCCCTGCCGTCAACCTAATATGCTCCGCGCGTTCGTAACCCTAATCTCCGTAGGGCGCACGGCTGTGCTTGTCTTTGTAGCACTGGCAACGGTGGGATGCGCGGTTAACCCCGTTACCGGGCAGCAGCAATTCGTCCTCATGTCCGAACAGCAGGAACTCGCGGCGGGCCGTCAAGCAAACCAACAAGTTCTAAAGCAGTATCAAATCTACCCAGACCAACAGTTGCAGCTCTACATCAACAACGTCGGGCAACGACTCGCGGAAAAAAGCCACCGATCAAACCTTAGTTACCAATTCACCGTTGTCGATAGCACGGAGATCAATGCCTTCGCATTACCGGGCGGTTACATCTACATCACCCGCGGCTTGTTGGCGTATCTCAATTCGGAGGCAGAACTCGCCGCGGTGTTGGGACATGAGATCGGCCACGTTACGGCACGCCATGGCGTACGGCAACAAACGTCCGCACAAGCCGCAAGCCTCGGCGCGGGCGTATTGTCAATACTACTGCCGGAGCTGTCCGGTGCTGGACTTGGGCAATCGGTCAACTTACTCGGCACGGCCTTGCTGCGAGGATATGGACGCGAGCACGAATTAGAAGCCGACCGACTCGGCGCGGACTACCTCGCTCGCAGCGGCTACGATCCACAGGCCATGTTTAGGGTCATTCGAACCTTGAAAGAGCACCAGATCTTTGACCAAAATCTTGCGCGCATCGAAGGACGTCAAACGCGCGCCTACCACGGCGTCTTTTCAACACATCCAGACAGCGATACTCGGTTGCGCGAGATCATCGATCACCAATCGCAACAGAATTCAGCAGCTGACGGTGTGTTCCGCGATCGATTTCTGGACGAAATTGACGGTATGGTGTTCGGTCCAAATCCGGCGGCTGGGGTTCTCATCGGAAATGTCTTCCACCATCGAAATCTTGGCTTTGCGATCCAATTTCCGGCGGGTTGGCAAGTTTCGAACAGACCCGACCAGCTGGTCGCAATCGATGGGGCGAAACGTGCACAAATTCAGCTAATGGAACGTGCGGTCGCACCCGGAACAACACCTCAAGCGTTACTCACCAACATTGGGATCACTGGTCTTAGCGCCGCGGAACCCATCGCGGCCGGCGGCGTAGCGGGTATCACGGGTCTGACTACGGTAAGCACCAACAGCGGGACACGAGTCGTTCGAGTTAGCGGTATTGTGCTTGGAGAACATGGTTTCGTGATCACGGGGTATGCGCGCAGCGCATCCTTACAAACACACTACGACGAGACGTTTAGAACCGTCGCCATGAGCTTTCACCGCCTGAGTGACGCCGAGAGAAACCGGGCGGGTGGCCAACGGCTTCGGGTCGTGAATCTTAAGGGTGCGATTTCGTGGTCAAGCTTGGCCAGCGCCTCGCCGCTCGAGAAGCTCGCTGAGCATCGCCTCCGCTTGCTAAACGCGTCGCCCGATGGGGCGGCTGCGCCGCACACGCGGCGCATAAAGGTTGTGGAATAATTGCTAGCTGGTTGGAACTTTCGCCACCATCAATGGTCTCTAAACTACGTTCTAAAAGAGCGTCCCATCGCGGCCTGTAGCGATGGAGCCGGTCCGCTATCCCCAACGTGACCGGCAGACGTGGCCCCGGTATTTTTATTCCCCCAATACAAGCCACCGGGGCCTTTTTTATTGTCCACCGTGCGCCTCAAACCAACCTGCTATTACGCTAAGCGCGGCGTCAACGCCGCGTCGCGCCGTCGCAGAAAAAAGCTGCATACTAAGCCCTGTAGCAGATCGCTCGACATCGCGCTCCAGATTCCGCAAGGCTGCCGCTGTTTGTTGTTGGTTCAATTTGTCCGACTTGTTCAGAAGCAGCAATATTGGTAAGTCGGCTGACGCACACCACCCGACAATTTCCAACTCTTGCTCTTTTAGCCGATGGCGAGAATCAACAACCAAAATTAACCCTATCAACGAGTGGCGCCTCTCAAGATAGCGCGGAATCTCGTGAGACCAGTGGTCGCGCTTCGTTTTAGAAACTTTGGCAAAACCAAACCCCGGAAGATCGATGATCCGGCGATTGGCGGCGAACTCGTAGACCACGAATTGTTGGGTTCTGCCCGGGGTGCGGCTTGTACGTGCCAGTTTGCGACGATTGCAAAGCGTATTGATGACGCTCGATTTTCCAGCATTAGACCGTCCGGCAATGGCGATTTCGGCGCCTGTGTCCGGTGGCATTTGGCTAAGCAAATGCGCTTCTTTGACAAATTCCGCGGTGGCTAAGGTAAACGCTTGCGGCGGCTCCAGCGTAGACATGAATTCGGGTCTCAATCGATCGGCTTACGGGCCGAGAGTTATAACCCGATATTGCGCCAATGGCACGCCGCAAGGCGGATTCGCACATTGGCGCACAAACTAGAGAAACCAAGGGTCGAGGCGTTATATAATGCCGCCATACACAGTCGTTGGAATATCTATGAAATTTACCTATGCCGTGGTGACGGCGATTATCGCCCTGTGCATCACGTCCATTGATGCATCATCGAATGAGATCGCAAAAGGCCAATGCGCAGCCTGTCATGGGCCGGATGGCAACAGTATTAACCCTGAATGGCCAAATTTGGCCGGCCAACACCCGAAATACACGGTGCAGCAACTAGAAGCGTTCAAAAGTGGTACTCGCACGGATCCAAGTATGTCAGCCATGGTCGCGAACGTGAGCTCCGATGACATGGTTGCTATCGCTGCCTACTACGCCGGCCAAGCACCAAAAATCGGCTCGATTGCATCGGATAAGATTGCAGCAGGGGAAAAACTATATCGTGGCGGCGATAAGGATAAAGGGATACCGGCGTGCATGGCGTGCCATGGTCCAAATGGTGCTGGTAACCCAACTGCTAACTATCCCGCCTTACGCGGCCAGCACGCAAAATACACCAGCAACCAATTAGCGGCCTACAAAAGCGGTGCACGCAAGACGGATGCGGATCGCAAACTTATGATGCAGATTATTGCACGCAGGCTATCTGACGAAGATATCTCCAATATTTCGGAGTACATCAACGCATTACATTAACCGGGCGCGGACCATTGCATATGGAAATGCGCACCCGTTAACAATACTGAAGGAACCCAACTGCGTTTTGTCGGCCTAATGGTCTGACTTCGACCCGCAAACCGAAAAAAGGATTAATACCGATGCTTCGAATAATGATCGGCGCGCTATGCAGTATTTTGTTGATGAGTGCGAACGCCGAATCCCCTTACATAGAAGGGGAACACTACGAGCGCATTACCCCTGAGGTTGCGACCCTTACCAACGGGAAAACCGAGGTGGTTGAAATATTTTGGTATGGCTGTCATCACTGTTTCGACTTCGAACCACATTTAGAAAAATGGAAACCTGCGCTTCCTGATAACGTTGAATTTCGACGAATGCCGGGAATATTCTCGGAAAGCTGGATACCACATGCCCGCGCCTTCTATACAGCAGAAGCGCTTGGTGTTCTGGACAAAATACACGCGCCATTGTTCGACGCAATTCACGTTCAGAAAAAGAAGATCAGGGACGCCGAAAGTCTTGAGCGGTTTTTCATCGCGCAAGGCGTCTCAGAGGAAGATTTTCGTGAAGCTTACAACTCCTTTTCGGTAGACACCAAGACTCGCCAAGCAGCTATTTTATCGAAAGAATATGGCATCACCGGCGTCCCCTCCATGATTGTCAACGGGCGCTTCCGCACTAGCGCCCGATTTACTGGCGGCTACGAAGAAATGCTAAAGGTTGTCGACCACCTCGTCGATATACAAAGCACGCAGTAAACCCGGCCAATAGACCTTGACGGGATGCTACCGGCAATACGGTCGCCGGCGGCACCGCGTTAAATTGTGGGTAAGTCTCGGCTGTTCGAGGCTAATGGGCTAGGAGGAGATCTTGAGACCATGGTGGAATGAGCAAGCAATCGACCAGCAGTCCCGCTAACAACGCCGGGGAAATCATTTCGCGCTTACAACGCGGCGTGCTTAAGCTTGCACTGTCCTTCCATGGTCAAAATGAACAACTCGATGAAGGGTTAAAGGAACTTAGTGCGCTAATTCGAAGCGGGAAAAAGGACGACCGATTGCAAAGCGTAATCGACGAGATCGTCGATACCATCGTCTCGCAGAAAATCGCTCAAAATACCGACCAGCTAGGTGGCAACTCTTTATCGGCTCTCATACAACGGATTGGATCGAAGCTGCCAACGCACGACGGTTTAGATGCGATCCAACAAGAATTATCGCTACCGCTTGCATCAGCGAAATTTGAACAGGCGCTGGACAACGCTGCCAGTGCCATCGCAAGTATCGTGGTAGATAACCCTTCGGATTCGACAGGTGACGCAATCGCGCGCCTACTCGATGGTATCGATCACCCCTTGTCCGGCAGTCCGGAAATTGGTGAGATAAAAGAATCAATTCGGACATTACGCAAGGATGTCGATTTGATGGGACAAATCGATCGTGCCGCACAGATAATTTCCCTTGAGTTGTCGAACAGTACCGACGCGAATCAATTTGCCAACGCGCGTGACCAACTTTTACTGTTAATGAATCTGATCCCGTTTCCGGCCAGTCTAACGGACCGCTCTAGTAAAACCAGGCGCTCTATTGAACAGGCAGAATCTGCCGCCGCACTGTACGGATGTATTCCAGAGATTGCCGACCTCACCGCCACGATGCGGCTGCAGTTTCAAGCAGAGATCGACGAGCTTGGAGAGTTTCTAAAGAACACACTTGGGCGCCTTCGCGAGTTCGAGGCACAAATTCGGCAATCAAATAGTTTTCACGACGAGAGCATGGAACACGCTTTCAACCTCGAGCGTAGTATGGGGGAGCACGCCGAGGAAATACGAAGCGAGATCGATGACGAGATGGATATCGCTACAATCAAGGCTGCTGTCAGCACCCACCTCGACCGAATTGACGAAAGCCTGGGCGAATTTGTCCAAGTGGAAGACCAACGGCACAAACAAGCTCGTGAACGGATCACCCACATGGTAAGTGCGCTCAACGAACTTGAATATGAGGCCAAGGAGCTGCGCGATAGCCTCGAAAAACAACATGAGCAGGTGTTGATAGACCCGCTTACCGGGATCCTCAACCGGTCCGGGTATGACGAGAATATCAACAAAGAATTTGTCCGTTGGCGCCGTTACAATTCCGATCTTTCAATAGCTGTGATTGACCTCGACTTATTCAAAAATATTAACGACACCTATGGCCACAGCGCCGGGGATAAGGTGCTCGCAACGATCGCACGGCAAATTGAAGGACAAATCCGAGAGTGCGATGTTCTGTGCCGGTACGGCGGTGAAGAGTTTGTACTGCTGCTTCCCGAGACTGCGCTAGAGGACGCAATGGGGCTATTGGAAAAACTACGGATCTACATCGCAGAATGTAATTTTCATTATCAAAAGACCCCCGTCACGGTAACGATGTCGTGCGGGGTTGCTGAGTTTCATAAAGACGACAGCATTGAGGACGTATTTGATCGGGCAGATCAAGCAATGTACCTCGCAAAACGGTCGGGCCGAAATCAGTGTCGCTCTGAGGGCCATTTGCGCGAGGAATCCGCCTAGAGCACGGCAAAGGCGCTAAATCATTCCGATTTTTTCGGCGCCACGAAATTAATCAACGTATCCTCAGGTTCGGGAGCCGTCTCCAATGATCCGAGCCTCAAGGCACCGTTGGGCCGCACCACCATACTGGCGAAAGTTTCATCGGGCACCAGAGCCTTATAATCTTCGTACGTATAGGAATCGGTAAAACGCGTTTTCTGAAAGCGCCAGCCCTGAAAATAACGACGTAGAATTTCTTCGTAAAGCGCCGCTGCTGCAAATGCAGACTGTCCCCGTAAGCCCGAGATCAAACCCTTAGTTTCATGCTGGTCGGCGGCGGGCATAGGAATTTGAAACACGCGGCTACGCCCGAATTCATTTCCAAAACGGGTACAAACTAATGCGTTGTAGGCATCATTATCACTCGCTGCCAAAAGATACCCCATCGAACTTAAATCGAGCGTCTCATCCGCAGACGCCGAGACTACTTGACCAAAGTAGATAGGCAAACCGGCCAGTCGCGCCGGACGCAGGCGATGCCAAGAACCGTCGACCAAGATCACGGGAACATCGAGCTCGTGTAGGTGCGATGCTAAATCAATCGTCCACGGCGATGCGCCAACAATGATTAAACCATTTTGTTTCTGCGACGCGATCCCGAGATGCTTAGCCAGGCGCGCAATGGAAAAGCCATGCAGGGTCACTGTTAAAATAATCAACGCAAATACCAATGGCAGTAGCGTCACCGCGTCCTCGTATCCTGCTTCAACCATACGCACCGAGAAGGCGCCGGCGACCGCGGCCGCAACGATCCCTCGTGGCGCGATCCAACCAATTAAAATACGGTCTTCGTGGGCGAGCCCGGCACCCGCGGTGGCTGCAAAAACAGTGAGCGGTCGTACGATGAATATTAATGTTGCGAGCAAGGCCCAACTTCGCCAATCCATCTCGATCAAAAGCCCGGGATCAAGGTCCGCGGTCAACACAATGAAAAGTCCCGATACGAGTATGACGGTGATGTACTCCTTAAATCGGCGCAATTCGTCAATGCTCGGTAGATTCATATTTCCCATGACCAGACCAAGGGTCGTTGCGGACACTAGGCCTGCCTCTTCGTGCAGAATATTTGCGCCGGCGTACACAAGTAGAACGGCTGCCAGCATGGTCGGCCCTTTCAAATACTCGGGGAAATAACCGAGCGGATAGGCCTTCCCCAACAGATAGCCGACGAGGCCGCCAAACATTCCGGCTGCGACGATTGTTTCGATCATTTCTGCGACTAGACTGATCCCAGTCGCACCACTGTCGGCGAGCGCAAAGTATTCGAATAAAACCACCGCTAGTAATGCGCCCACCGGGTCGTTAACGATCCCTTCCCATTTTAAAATTGAAGCTGTTCGCGGACGTAATCGTGCATGCCGCAACAAGGGCATGATCACGGTTGGCCCCGTGACGATGGTTATCGCGCCGAATACGAGTGCAACGGGCCACGACAATCCGCCGATGAAATGAGCGGCGCCTGATCCCAAGGCAAACGCTAAAACAGGGCCCGCGGTGATCAAGCGGCGCACGCCAACGCCGGCATCTTTTAACTCATGCAAATGGAGATTGAGGCCTCCTTCGAACAGGATCACGGCGACCGCGAGCTGCACGAATGGCGTTAATAAGCTCCCGAAGTTTTCACTTGGTTGCAGTACACCGCTGACTGGCCCGAGTAACACGCCGAAGGCGGTTAGTATGACAATAGCAGGGATCCGAAATCGCCACGCTAGCCACTGGGCCGCTACGCCGGCACATGCAATAAATACAACTAGGTGGACGATGTCATGCGCCATTTGGATATGGGCGAGCTCATTGTTCGTTAGCGAGGCCGCAGAACCTCATTGCGGGTTCCATTGCGGGAATTAGTGGCAGTTTAACTGCGGCCGAACGATAGAGACAATGATTGCTGTGTAATTGAAACCTAGCGATGCGATTCCATAAATCGATCGAGGTGTTGAACCGAACTAAAATCCATTGTCACAAACTGAAGACCAAGGACCATACGTTCGTCTCCGTCCATATCGTGAACGCAATATTTGACTCGACATCGGGCTTTAAAATCACCCGCGTCATCAAATTCTGGTAGCGCAACAGAAATATCGATCAGACGATTCGAGTCCGGTGCGGACTCGACTCCACCAGGATGGATCAATAAGGCATAGCGGGGATCACATACCACTTGTACGGCGTCGGCAGAGATATTGCGCAAGCGCGCACGGAACGTCAGGTACTCCGCAAGACGCACGAGCGCGTTGCATTCGAGCGGAACGCGTTTGAGGTCGCGCCGCTCATTTGCATCCACACCGCCGTCGCGCACGTCGACAGATTGCTTGGGCTGAGAATTCACTATTTCCCTTCTTTTTTTTACCGATTACGTCGGGTCTTAATTTTTTTATTCTATGTAGCAATTACCGTGATGCAATACTCGTACCAGAATTACGATTGTTATCATTGTAATAGCCTGCACGCTCAGCGGTTAACGTAAGTTATTGATTATAAATGACTACATTATTATCCTTATTGACGCCGACGGCTGTGTATTGCTTAAAACACGGACATTCGCCAGCCTCGACGGCGTATTTGTCGCTGAGTAGCGACGGTGTGTAGGATAAACGGGGTAGTTAGGTCGTGAGTCGACGGTAGATATCGGCAACTTTCAACGGCAGCTTCTTAACCTCATCAATCACCGCATAGTTCGCCATCCCGTACATGTGGGGCAAGTAATCTTGCGCTTCCTTATCGATCGTAATGCAGAACGAGTGGACGCCATCCCGACGCAGTTCGAGTAGCGCATGGCGTGTGTCTTCGATGCCATAGCGACCCTTATAACCGCCATAGTCCTCTGGCCGCCCGTCGGACAAGGTGATCAGTATCTTCGTTCGCGCTCGGGTCATATTCAACAGATGCCCGAGATGTCGGATCGCGACGCCCATGCGCGTATAGCTCTTCGGCCTTATCCCGCTAATGCGCTCGCGTACAAGGCCGGTATACGACTCGTCGAAGCGTTTCACGCGGTAAATTTCGCAGCGTTTATTCGTGCGTCCAGAAAAGCCATAAATCGCGTAACGATCCCCGAGTGTCTCTAGTGCCTCGCATAAGAGTATTAGCGATTCGCGCTCGGCGTCGTTAACCCAACCAAGGGTTGAGCCACTCATATCAACCATAAACATGACCGCGATATTGCGATCGAGGTTGCGGTAGCGCGTATAGACGTAGTCACTCATCTCGCGCCCGCTGGCGAAATCAGCGTGCGCTTCGACCAGCGCATCGATGTCGATATCGTCGCCTTGAGATTGTCTGCGTTGTAGTTTTGCCTCGCCCAGGACAGCCTCAAAAGTTTTCTTTATCGATTTGAGTAGGCCTTGATATTTCGCCAGGGTGTCCTCTACAAACCCTTCCTCACCCGTGGGGACATCGAATTCATTTAACTGACAAAACCCTTCTCGATAACGTTGACGGGTGTAATCCCACTCACGATAGCTGATGGCGTCTTGTAGCTCAGAGTCTTCATTTCCGTTCGCCGAAGACCCGCCGCCGTCTGACTCTAGCTGGTCCGGATACATCGCCGGGTCGATGCCTTGTAGATGGTCATCCGGAACTTCACCAAAATCTTGCATGATGGAACTCAACAAGGCCTCGAGCTCTGGGGTCATCTCTACTTGTTCCCCGTCATAGCGCAGCTCGAAATTGACCTCCCCGCCGGAGCCCGGATCACCGTCTTCGGCGAGGCTGAACTCACCCATTTCTTTCGGATTGTCACTTGCCTCTGGCTCGCCCTCGCCGGCTTCCTGTAGCGCGCGCTGAAGCTCTCCCAACGCTTGCTTCATCGCAGCTTTTTCACGCTCGATGCGGGCAAACATTGCTTCGCGGATCCGCTGGAGGTGAATTTCACCCTGGTAACGTTTTGGTTCAGGCAGTGACAGCGTCACGAAGTCGGACACCATCGCGATGCTGTCCATCGCAGATGCAGCCGGGTCAGTGAGGTACGGCGCGCGCTCGTGCCAAATGTCCCACTGTTGCTTGTGCGCCGCAGAACGGTAGGCGAGCGCTTCAAATTGACGGTGCAAGCCAGGGAGTTCACGCGCAATGCAAGCATCAAGTCGAATGCATTCGAGGCGATTGAAAATTGCGCTAACAGCCCCCGTATCGGGCGCGCGTAAGAGTCGCTCTACAACTTGATAACGCCATGTCCCGTACCACGACTGCGCCCACAAATGTACCGCGGTAAGTTTGTATACGGAGAAATTCAGATCACGCTCGTCATACTCATTTATGACTTCCGGGAGAAACAATTTCTCGGTATCGGTATAGGTTTCTGGATCGGTAGAGATGATCATTTCGCGACCACCAAGGCCGGTAACGAAATGCTGGAGGAATTGCGCGACGAGGTCGAAAGTGCAGCTGTTATGTCGACAATGGTAGGACTGCACGTACTCGGGAAGCTTTTCCAACACCTCGATGCCAGCCCCAAGCCCCCGATTGTCGAACTCGTCCATTGCCGCCATCAACCACGCTTCCACGCCGCTGCGGTCCATTTCGTCGAATGCATGGGGTGCCCGATTGACGAAATGTCCAGCCAGTTCCTCGTTCGACTTGCCGACGATTTCGGCCCAATGGTAAATGAAATCTTGGTCTTCGCGTTCGAGCGCCGCAAATTTCGAGACCAACTCTGCGCCCCGCCCGTGGCCCTCGATCACCGCGCCGGTGATCTGCTCAAGGTCTTTTTGGACACGGACCTTATTGAGGAAGCTTTGGCGGCTTTCATCCGACATCGGGAAATTTTCCGCCGTTAAACTTAAAATACAGAGCGGCTAAGTTCGTGTACCGCCTTCAACATATCTATGTCGTCGGTAAGTGCAAGCGCTACGGCCGTATCGGTGGCAACAACCGGTGTAATACCCGAGACGATCAACTTTGCCGCGTTGACCAACAGGCGAGTACTCGCCCCTTCATCGAGTCCACCACCTTTTAGGTTCCTCGTCATCGTGCCAAATTTAACTAGGTGTTTGGCAATTACGGGATCGATCCCGGCCGCCTCGTTCTCAACGATGAGCTGCTCCTTGGCCGCATCAAGGTAGTCGAACTCGAGTGCCACAAAGCGCTGACGGGTACTCTGCTTTAGGTCTTTCAACACACTCTGATAACCTGGGTTATAGGAAATCGCGAGGCAAAACTCGACTGGTACCTGCAGCAGCTCGCCGAGCTTTTCAATTGGCAGCAACCGGCGATCGTCACACAAGGGGTGGATGACGACCGAGGTATCTTTGCGGGCCTCGACGATTTCGTCCAGATAACAAATGCAACCGTTGCGCGCAGCCCGGGTCAACGGGCCATCTACCCATACCGTCTCACCGCCTTTTACCAAATAGCGACCGACTAAATCTGAGGCGGTAAGATCGTCGTGGCAAGCGACTGTAATCATTGGTCGCTGGAGGAACCAGCTCATGTATTCAATGAAACGGGTCTTGCCGCAACCGGTGGGGCCCTTGAGCAAAACTGGAAGCTGGTTCTTATAGGCGGCGGCAAAAACGTTGACTTCGTCTCCAACCGGCTCGTAGTACGGCTCCTCGGTGACCAAATTTTCTTCTGTTCGAATTGCTTGAATCGACATCGTTTTCGCGCCTGAATTAATCTCACTGGACGACCGCATACAATCGAGCCACACGGGGAAGGTATGCGCTGGTGCCGTGCATTGTGCCCGACTTTAGGGATCTCCGCATCGCCGCAACGTCACATTTCATGGGAGATCAGCCCTTTTATATACATGAATTCGACGTCGTAGTAATCTTGTCAACCATATTTAGAATTTAGCGAGCCGCGCTGTCGCGGTACTTGTAGGAGAATTTCGATGGAAGTAGGCGCCTTTTATCTACCGTCGGTGGGCCGTAAAGAAGATATCGAAGCTGGAATGGCCGGCAAACGGACCGACCTATACCAAATAATGCTCGGAGAGATCACCGAACAGCTGCAGTTCATGGACGATTTCGGCTACTACGGCTGCGGCACGACCGAGCATCACTTCCATATCGAGGGTGAAGAGGTCTCAACCAACCCAGTCATGCTGAATGTCTACTTCGGCAGTCGCACCAAAAATATGAAATTCGGTCAGCTTGGCAACGTGTTGCCATGCACAAATCCGATCAATCGTGCCGAAGATATCGCCATGATGTCGCAGATGCTCGAAGGTCGCGCGTTTGCCGGCTTCGCGCGCGGCTACCAACCGCGATGGGTAAATATTCTTGGTCAGCAAGTCGGCCTCGGCGACCCCGGTACTGGTGAAGAGTACGAAGAGCTGAAGCGATCACTATTCGAAGAACACTTCGAGATCATCATGAAGTGCTGGCAAAACGATACATTCAGCTACCAAGGAAAACATTGGCAGATCCCACCACGCCAAGATATCGAATGGCCTGCGGCGAAGGTGTCGCACGAATTCGGCCAGGGTGTGCGCCAGGATGGCACCATCGAGGAAATCGGGATCGCGCCCGGGCTATATAACAACAAAATGCTCGATATGTTCATGCCGTTCGCAACCTCCGAGCGATCGATCGCGTGGGGAATGGAACGCGGTATCGTCCCAGTTACCATCATGACCCATCCGGAAGTCATCAAAAGCCATTTCCGAGCCGGACAAGAGGCCGCCGCAAAGGCCGGACGCGATCTTAAATTCGGCCAAGGTATGGCACTAACGCGCGAAATTGTCGTCGCCGATACGGACGCCGAAGCAGAGCGTCTTGCGCGCGACGCTGGCTCGTTTATTTGGAATAAATTTTTCGTGCCATTCGGCTTCAATGCCGCGATAGCCGGACCTGGTGAGGGCCCGTGGGACCCGCCGGCAACATTCGAAGGCCTCGACAACGCGGGCCTCGTCATCCATGGTTCGCCTAGCACTATCAATCGCAAGATTGAGGCCCTGCTGAAAGAACTTCCGGTCGATTATCTGTGGATGTTTATCTATAACCACATGCCACATGCAGCGCAGATGCGTAGCCTTGAATTACTAACCAACGAGGTTTGGCCAAACTTCACCGACAAGATAAAACCGTCCGGTGGCAAGAAAGTAGCCTCCGCGGGATAGAAACGAGAGTGCGCGAGACGAAGCCCTGCTCAACGCGGGGCTTTTTTTCGGCTCGGAAAACTTCCGAGTAGTGGAACTACTACGCCGCGATGGCGCCTAAGTTCATGTATTTGAACAACGACTGCCCATAGGTGCGAGAATGGCAAGCACACACCAAATTTCATCACCTAGGTTACGAGATTGTGCAGCGCCAAAGCCGCGCGATTTACGGGCGCCTCAATGACCTTGCACAACGTGCTCCTGGTTGAAGACCATCTCGACATCGCTGAGATGGTTGGAGCCTTTCTTGAATCCAAAGATTATGTGGTCGATTACGCCTCTGATGGGCTTTCGGGTTTTCGCCTCGGCGACACCAACAACTACGATGCCATTGTGCTTGACGTGATGCTCCCGGGTCTTGATGGCCTAGATGTTTGTCGTCGTCTGCGTGAAGAATCCCACAACGATGTGCCGGTATTAATGCTAACCGCGCGCGACACCCTGGCGGAAAAACTGTCCGGATTTGATCACGGCGCGGATGACTATCTCGTAAAACCTTTCGAACTCGAGGAATTGGAAGCGCGACTAACGGCGCTGATCCGCCGCAGCACGCGCGCCGTATCGGCGGGCAATCTTAGCGTCGGCGGCCTCGATCTCGACGCCGAAACGCTCCGAGTCACTCGGGATGGGCTGGAAATAACGGTAAGTCCGATTGGCTTGAAGATATTGCAATTGTTGATGCGCAGGTCACCCCGGGTAGTCCGACGGCGCGACATCGAGCGCGAGATCTGGGGCGATCTACCACCGGATAGCGACGCCCTACGCAGCCACATGTACACCTTGCGCAAGGCCATCGATAAACCGTTCGCAAAATCTCTTATTCGTACCGTCCACGGTGCCGGGTTTCGTCTAACAGATGAAGTCTGATTCCAGCCGGCGCTTGAATCGCCGCCTTTGGCGAGCCTTTGTGATACAGATTGTCTTGATCAGCGCCTCGGCTGGAGTCGGTGTTTATCTCGCCGAATTTGCTATCCGAGAAGTGCTCATCGTCTCCGCACTAAAACGCGAAGCGGAATATTTTTGGGCCCGGGAGAACATCGATCCCTATACGCCGGCCCCCAACACGCACACCTTAATCGGATATCTGTTCGACGCCGATCTTGATACCAGTTACCCCGAGGAATTTCAGGGACTCGGCGCGGGGATCCACGACTTGATCACACCGGTCGGTAAATCGGTCGTGCACGTGAGCGACAATAACGGCCGCCGCTTATTTTTGGTCTTTGACGCCGATAACATTCGCCAACTTGCAACCTACTTTGGCCTCGTTCCGCTCACCCTGCTGTTAATCGTGTTGTATTCCTCTGCATGGGTTGCATACCGTATCGCCGGTCGTGCGGTGTCGCCATTGATCAAACTTGCGCGGGAGGTCCGAGACCTCGATCTAGAAGCAGCGGATACGGTGAGGCTGGTCAATACCAGTGAGCTAAAAGGGGCCGATGACGAGATTTTGATCTTGTCCCATGCGCTCGAACAACTCGTCGAGCGAGTTAACAAATTCGTAGAGCGCGAACGCATATTTACCCGTGAAACGAGCCATGAGTTGCGTAGCCCGCTTACCGTTATAAAAATCGCTAGCGAGACATTGTTGGCACGAGACGACATCAGTGATGCTAATCGCGCGACGGCGGATAGAATTCAACGTGCAGCAAATGACATGGAGGAACTCACACAGGCCTTCTTACTATTGGCGCGTGAGTCTGAATCAGGCGCTACGAGGGAGCGCGTTTGTGTCAACGATATCGTGCTCAATGAGATGTCCCGCTGCGAGCTGGTCTATCGAGAGAAAGGCCTAAAACTGGATTATGTCGACACGGGTAGTCTGTGGGTTTCTTCGTCGCCCAAGATTCTGGGAGTTGTGATCGGCAATTTGATTCGCAACGCCTGTGCATATACCGAAAAAGGCCACGTTCGAGTGCGCATCTCGGACGCCAAGGTACGTATAGAAGACACCGGTATCGGGATCCACGACGACCAGATCAAGGCCGTCTTTTCTCCGTACTACAGAGTTTCTAACGCGCGCGAGAGTGGACACGGCATCGGACTCAGCCTTGTTAAACGTATGACGGATCGCTTTGGATGGACGGTCAATATCACGAGCCGTCCCGGACACGGTACGGTGGTTGAAGTTGGATTCCCCGAGGCTGATTTCGAGCCGGCACCGAGGCCATCGACTAAAGCCGCGGCCGCGTCGTTTTGATCGCGACACAATAGCCCCGCACCAAAACGCTGGACATGCGCCCGCTTTGGGCGTTGGCTCGCCAGGAAACTAATGCGTACAGGACAAAGGCTTGATAGCCTATAGCCACATCCGTTTGCCCTACGCCGGATACCCATAATAATCGCCCACGGGAGTAAACCGCATGGCCGCATCGCTATCAGTCGAGGACTTGCTCGACGCCTATCGCACGATGAAGACGATCCGTGAATTCGAAGAGCGCGTACATGTGGAGTTCGCCAAGGGCGGGATCCCCGGTTTTGTTCATCTCTATGCCGGCGAAGAAGCTTCGGCGACAGGCGTGTGCATGAACCTCACGGAGGACGATTACATCGCCAGCAACCATCGCGGCCACGGGCATTGCATCGCGAAGGGGGTCGAAGTCAGTGGGATGATGGCAGAGATCTACGGCAAGGGTAGCGGTACCTGTCACGGTAAGGGTGGCTCGATGCACATTGCCGATCTCGACGTCGGCATGATGGGTGCAAATGGCATTGTCGGCGGTGGTCCTCCGCTCGTGTGCGGTGCCGCCTTAAGCGCGAAGCTGCAAGGTAAGGGCGGCGTTGCGCTGGCGTTTTTTGGCGACGGCGCGTCAAACCAGGGCACCACCTTCGAAAGCATGAATCTCGCTACGGTGTGGAAACTGCCGGTTGTATTTATCGCGGAAAATAATGGCTATGCAGAAGCCACGGCAAGTTCTTGGTCGGTGTCGTGTAAAGATATTTCCACCCGAGCTGAAGGATTTGGCATGCCTGGGGTCACGGTTGACGGCCATGACTTCTTTGCCGTGCATGAGGCGACAAAAACAGCCGTTGAGCGCGCGCGCGCTGGTGAAGGACCGAGTTTGATTGAGTGCAAACTTGATCGATTTTTTGGTCACTTTGAAGGCGACAATCAGAAATACCGCGCCCCAAACGAGGTGAAGACGATCCGAGAAGAAAAGGACTGCATAAAACGATTTAGCGCTACCATTACCGCGGACACCGACATCACGCCCGATGATTTGGCGGTAATCGATGGCGAGGTACAAGCGCTTATCGATAGCGCGGTCGCAAAAGCCGTTGCAGACACCGAGCCGGGGCCAGAAACCTTGCTCACTGACGTCTACATCAAATATTGACCCGGCAGCGCCGATTCTCGAACCGGATATCGTCGCGAGAATAGCGCGCCGCTGACGGTTTCAGCGAAACAAGAATAACGACCTCAGGAGTACACCGATGGCACGCAAGATCCTTTATCAAGACGCGATCAATGAGGCGCTAGACCAGGAAATGGCCCGTGATGACAGCATCATCGTGATGGGCGAGGACGTTGTTGGGGGCACTGGTGCAAACGGTGAGATGGATGCGTGGGGCGGCGTGTTGGGCGTAACGAAAGGCCTGTATGGTAAATACGGCGACCGCATCATGGACTCGCCGATCAGCGAATCGGCATTGGTTGGCGCGGCAGTCGGCGCCGCCGCTACCGGCATGCGGCCGGTGTGCGAACTCATGTTTATCGATTTCATGGGCGTGTGTTTCGACCAGATTTACAACCAAGCGGCGAAATTTCGCTATATGTTTGGTGGGAAGGCGAAGACGCCGGTGGTGATCCGCACTATGTACGGCGCAGGATTTCGCGCCGCTGCACAGCACTCCCAATGCCTCTACAATATTTTTACCCACGTCCCCGGCCTAAAAGTGGTCATGCCGTCCAGCCCATATGACGCTAAGGGTTTGCTGATCCAAGCGATCCGCGATGACGACCCGGTGATTTTTTGTGAGCATAAAGCGCTCTATGCGACGGAGGGTGACGTACCCGAAGAATCCTATGCGATCCCATTCGGCGAGGCGAATATTGTCCGCGAAGGCGACGACGTCACGATCGTTGCGCTGGGACGCATGGTGCGATTCGCCGCCAAGGCCGCCGATACCTTGGCGGCGGATGGAATCGACTGCGAGATCATAGATCCGCGAACCACCTCACCGCTCGACGAAGATACGATACTTGAGAGCGTTGAGAATACGGGCCGCCTGGTCGTCGTCGACGAGGCAAATCCGCGCTGTTCAATGGCAACCGACATCGCGAGTCTCGTCGCGCAAAAAGGCTTCGGTTATTTACAAGCGCCAATTGAGATGGTGACGGCGCCGCATACGCCGGTACCGTTCAGTGGTGCACTCGAAGACCTGTATATTCCGAGCCCCGAAAAAATCGAATCCGCGGTACGCAAGACCGCTGACTATGGCAATTAATCATCCACCAGCCCACATAAGCCTGCAACGGCGCGATACGGATCAAGACCTATGAGTAACACGACAATAACCGCGATCACCATGCCGAAATGGGGACTATCTATGGTCGAAGGCAAGGTTATCGAATGGCTGGTCGAGGAAAATGCCGACGTCGCCGTCGGCGACGAGATCCTTGATATCGAAACGGAGAAAATCGCTAACACCTTCGAAGCGCTCGATGGCGGCGTCTTGCGGCGTAAAGTCGCCGAAGCCGATCAGACGCTACCAATTGGGGCCTTACTCGGGGTGCTTGCGGAACCCGATACCGCCGACGCGGACATCGACGCTTTCATTGAAGACTTTCAGGCTAGCTACGTACCGCCGGAGATCGTGGAAGGCGAAGAAGCGGCGATTAGCTATGAGTGGGCGGACATCGATGATTACAAGATCCGTTACTTGAGAATGGGTGAGGGCGATAGGAATATCGTCCTGGTCCATGGCTTTGGGGGCGACTTGGACCGCTGGCTTTTTACCCAAGGACCACTGTCCGCGAGCGCCAACGTCTACGCCCTCGATCTGCCCGGACACGGGCAGTCGACGAAGACGGTCGGCGATGGCTCGGTCGCCGCTATGGCCAGTATTGTGACGAAATTTATGGACCACATTGGCGTCGAGCACGCGCATTTGATCGGCCATTCTCTGGGCGGTGCGGTCGCTATCCAAACAGCGATCGCCGACCCGGATAAAGTCGACGCCTTATCATTGATCGCGACCGCGGGGATTGGTACAGAGATAAACGGTACCTATATCAATGGATTCGTTGAAGCCGAATCGCGCCGGGAGATTAAGCCACTACTTCAACAGCTGGTCGGGGACCCGAGTCTTATCAACCGTAACCTCATCGACGATATCTTGAAATATAAACGACTTGACGGTGTTACCGAAGCGCTGCGAACCATCGCCAGCGAATTTTTGGATGGCGACCGGCAAACCGTTGACCTACGCCACCATTTGGCGTCGGTATCGATCCCGGTTCGCGTGATTTGGGGTTCGGCGGATCAGATAATTCCTGCCGGCCACGCGGATAATTTACCCGACAACGTTAGCGTGAAGGTGATTGAAGGTTTTGGCCACTTGGTGCACGTGGAGGCCGCGAGCGAGGTGAATAAGCTTTTGCAAGGGTAGGGTCGCGGATCAGCACGTGGGCAGCAAGCGAATGCGTGATTAACCACTAAGAACACGGAGGAAATATGATTATTAAACGCGAATATCATAGTGTCCTCTGTGGTCTCCGTGGTTGAACTATCTATTTAAATCCGGCATCGCACCCGGTCGTATTCCGTCGCGAATCGTCGTGTTCTAAAGCACTGCGCGTACTGTCGCTACGCAATTGTCATAATAGCTGCGCCCAAATAGGTTCAAATGGTTAAGCTCGTGGTATAGGCGATATACCGGAACGCGTCGCTCGTGCCCGTCGACCAGTGGCCACACCTCAGCGTAGGCAGCTTCGCAGTTCGCATCGAAGCCGCCAAACATTTGCATCATGCCAAACTCTGCTTCGCGATGACCGTAATAACTTGCCGGGTCATAGATGATTGGTGCGCCGTGCTCGTCGGCGGCAGCATTGCCAGACCATAGATCGCCATGCAACAAAACGGCGGGTTCACTTGGTCCGTCAAGGATGTCGTCCAAGGCTTCGCTAAGCTCCCAGCCAAGCGCAATCAAGGGATCACCTTGATTGCCAGCAGCGGCAAAGCGCTCGAGTTGCCAATTCAATCGGCGCTCGCGCCAAAAGCGGATCCAGTGATCGCCGCAGGCATTCGTTTGCGGGGTAGTACCAATATAGTTATCGAAATCGAGGCCGAAGCCTTGATGTCGGGTTGCTCGATGAAGCTCGGCCAATTGCCGCCCCATTATCTGCTGCCAATCAGGCGCCTTAGCGCCCGCCGTGAATGCCTCCATTACGATGAACCCGGTGTCGCTCGTCACTGGTTCTGGCACGCGGATCGCGTTGGCCTTTCTCAGTAACGCCAAAGCCTTAAACTCCGCTTCGAACATGCCCGGATAACGCTCCGGTTGCGGAAGCGTTTTTAAAAAATAGGATCGACCATCAACAAGTTCCACCATGCAGGCAGAACTAATAGAGCCTCCGGCCTGCGCACTCGTAGAGGCGATCTCAGCGGCGACGCCAGTGGCGTTTGAGATGGCCGCCTCGACCCGTAATAAGGTCTCCTTCACTGTCGCTTTGCACGCAATTCCACACAGTGATCGAATATCGCCGGACACGCACGCTCGCACATGTCGATAACAACCTCAAAGCCATCGGCCCCACCATAGTAGGGATCCGGCACATCCAAGGGCTCAGCGCTTGCTTTGATACTTGGTAGAAATTCGCCGAGCATTTTGACGTTTGCGTTGTCGCCGGCACGCAGAGCCACGAGATCGCTGAAATTATCTCGATCCATCGCAACGACAAGATCGAAGTACTCTAGATCGGCCGCAGTCACTGGGCGTGCGATCGAATCTAGGCGATAGCCGCGCCGATGCGCTGCTTCGCGCATGCGTTGATCGGCTGGTTGACCGCTGTGATAGGCAATTGTACCCGCCGAATCAATTTCGAATTGCTCATCGCGCCCGCGGTCTTGAATATACTGTGAGAACACCCCTTCACCAGTCGGTGAGCGGCAGATATTACCCATGCAGACGAATAGCACACTTACTACTGACACTGAAACGACCGTCCTCGGAGCTAGCGGCGGCTAAGCCGGTCAAAACCAAATGCTGGCGATCCTACCGTCGGAAACGCCGACACATCGTGCGATCGGTTAATATAATCTGAGATCAATGGACGAACCAATATCCGGTCGGCCGGTCGAACTGAGATAGAACCCGATCGCAGAATCTTTGTACATCCAGGGGAGGCCGGCATGAGAACAATATTCGTTACGATATTCGTATCAGCGCTCCTAGTCCCTGGCCCTGTGTTCGCCTGCGACAGTGATAGTGAGTGCGGTGTTGGTGGTACCTGCATCAAACGCGAAAGGCGGGCCCGGGGCGTCTGCTACGGTGGTGATCTTTCGAAATCTGAGACCCCTGCCGCACCCGTTGCTACACCTGACGCTGCATTTGCCCCACCCTCGGGTCCTGCACCTGAATTCGGTGCCCCCATGCCGGGCATCGGGCTGTTCGATCCCCTCGCGAATCCCACCGAGCGGCCCGCCAATGCCTGCGTGGTCACCCAGGAATGTCCTGCTGGAATGGATTGTGTGGTAACCGGCCCCGGGTGGGGAACTTGCATGGCACTGTAGGCGCGAAATCGCCGTTAGGTGGCGCTATCCGGATCACGCCGCGCGCGGATCCTATGCAGGCTGAACCACCGACGCGATCGTGGACCCGATTAATGATGGACCGAGAACTGAAGCGCGATGGCGCGCTACTCCGGTATATGTTCTGCAATAAATCTTTCAGCAAGCTCTATTTTCATAGGACCTGTCGAGTGACCAACCATGGCGCCGCTCGGATCGAACATTATGTATGTCGGCGTGCCCATGAAATCTTCTTCGGTTATCTCCTTGAAGGCGCGCGAGAACTTGGCAATTTCGACGATACCGCTTTCAAATGCCATCGGTTGCTTCGCAATGTAACTGCGTACTCGGTTCATTACGGCCGGTCCATCCAGTGATATGCCAATGACTTTTGCGTCCTTATCTTTGCGTTCGTTATGGAACTTGGAAATCATCGGATATTGTTTACGGCATGTCGCGCAGTAGGTCGTCCAGAGCATCACCATGGTCCATTTTCCTGGTTCGAAAAACGAGGACAATGGCACATCCTTCCCTTCCATTGTTTTTATCTGGAAGTCGCTAGCGCGCGCGGATACATCGTTGCTCAATACAACCAAAAGCGCCACGATTAATACTTGTCGTAATGATTTCATTCCGTAATTCCTTTCGTCAACCAACCGGCGAATGTATTAGAGGTGAAAGATTGACGCAAGTTCACCTCGTTTTCGGCTATCTCGCGGCCTTTGACAAGGAATCCAATTCTGCCTTTGAGAAGCCCGCCGCTATCCTAGCCTCATAGTTTAGGCTGGTCGCCCGGATTGCACCGAGTTCAGCAGCGACGATGTCCAAGAATGTTGCAATCGGATCAAGCCCGCGATGATTACAAACATATGTGAACCAACGACTACCAACGCGTACATGCTTGACCTCGTCGTGCAAAATTTTTCCTAAGATCTGCGCACCGTCCTGATCTCCAATTTTTTGCAGACGCTCCATCATGTTTGGGGTGACATCGAGTCCACGGGCTTCCATTACCCGCGGGACCAATGCCATGCGCCGTAATACGTCATCGCTGGTCCGCTCAGCCATGTCCCACAAACCATTATGAGCGTCGAAGTCGCCATAGGCGTAGCCAAGCGTATTGAGATGGCGACTCAGCAGCGAAAAATGTAGCGCCTCCTCGGCTGCGACCAAGATCCAGTCTGAATAGAACGCCGCGGGCATGTCACTGAAGCGCACAGCTGCGTCGAGCGCGAGGTTGATCGCGGTGAATTCGATATGGCAAATCGCATGCACAAAGGCCGCATGCCCTTCTTCACTGCCGAGCGCTCGGCGTGGTAATTTTCGGGGGTGGACCAAGGTCGGCCTGGTTGGCCGCCCTGGCGAGACGTCTTGTTCGTTCCGGTTTCGACTATCGCCCGGTTGCAGACTCAGCTTGGCGACGGCCGCACATTTGGTCTCCGGGTCCGGTTCGGCTAGGCACGCAGCGGCACCGTCCAGCATGTGGGTCGTAGGATCCGATATGGTTTTCACCTGCAGAGCGTAGCCGAAATTCAGCATACAATCGCGCTCTATTCATGCAGAGAAGGCTAACGTGAATGGACAAGTTCAGCGACCAGGTAGCCGTCATTACTGGCGGCGCCAACGGGATCGGCAAGACCTTAGCCCAAGCGCTTAGCAAGGCCGGAGCGCGCGTCGTTATTGGCGATGTTAACGATGAACTGGGTGAAGGCCTGTGCAGCGAGATCCGAGCAGCCGGCGGCAAAGCACGCTATCGGCACACCGATGTCAGCGACTCACGGAGCGTTTCAGCATTGGTCACAGAAGCGCTCTCAGATGAAGGTCGGATTGACTTCATGTTCAACAATGCCGGTATCGCCATCGCCGCCGATAGTCGCGACTTGAGCCTCGATCATTGGCGCAAGGTCACCGACGTGAACTACTGGGGGGTAGTCTACGGCAGTAAATTCGCCTTTGATGTGATGGCCGAACAAGGACACGGACACATCGTTAACATCGCCTCTCTCGCCGGCTTGATCCCGTTTCCGACGAACCTACCGTATTCCGCGACCAAGCACGCAGTGGTCGGGCTATCGATGTCGCTGCGCGCGGAAGGGGCCGATCTCGGCGTGAAGGTCAGCGTGGTGTGTCCGGGGTTTATTGATTCGAATATTTTCCAAGCCAGCGAGATGGTCAATATCCCCCGCACCGACGTTGTTGAGAGTATTCCGTTTAAGCTCGTCGAAACCGAGGTAGCGGCAGCGAATATACTTAATGGCGTCGCACGTAACAAAGCAATCATCGTATTCCCGACATATGCCAAAATATTTTGGTGGCTTTATCGGTTCCAACATTCGCTGACGAATTCGTTCGCACTAAAAACCATTCGCGATATGCGCAAGATGCGCGGTAAAGTACCACCTAATTGAACCGCCCCACTATAGGAATAAACCATGAGTGATCTATCCCCTACCGTCTTAGCCGACGATTTCGTTTTCCTCGAAGGCCCGCGCTGGCATAACGGCGAGCTGTGGTTCTCAGATATGTGGGGCCACAAAGTTCATCGGATGACGCCGAGCGGGATCGTTACAGATGTGGTCGACGTTCCGGAACGTCCGTCGGGCTTAGGGTTTATGCCCGACGGTACTTTATTGATTGCATCGATGGCCGATCGCTGCGTGTACAAATACGACCAGGGTAGGCTCGCGGTTCACGCCGATCTCAGCGCAACCGTAAGCGCGAACATCAACGACATTATTATCGACAAACAGGGTCGCACTTATGTCGGCAACTTCGGCTACGACTTATTCTCCGACGCCGATCCGCAAGACGCCGACTTGGTACTTATCGAACCCTCAGGCACGCATCGTGTGGTAGCGGGTGGGTTGATGTTTCCCAATGGCATGGTGCTGATGAACGACGAACGTACCCTGGTGATTGCAGAGACGTTTGCCAATCGACTTACCGCTTTTGATCGCGATGCCAACGGCGACCTCAATAACCGACGCGTTTTCGCCGAAATGGGGGAGCTCACACCGGACGGTATCTGTCTAGATATTGAGGGTGGCATTTGGGTTGCGTCATTTATGACCGGCGACTTTGTACGGGTCATCGATGGGGGTGAAATCACAGACCGAATTAAGGTCGAAAACAAAGCGGCTGTCGCATGCCAAATCGGTGGCGCCGACAACCGTACGCTGTACTGCCTGACCTTCGCCGGTGAAATGGCAGATCTTGGATCAGGAAAACGCCTAGCGCGAATTGAGACGGTTACCGTCGAGATTCCTGGGGCAGGGTCTCCGTAGCGATATTTTCCATTTAACCGCCTAAGCGGCCTTGATCCATATGCGATTGTCGTGGAACGCAGCGCCCCCGGTTGGCGACACGGGATCGGCGCCGGTGAGGACATTGATCCCCTGGCCGCCGGGGAAAGAATCGTTCGGCCAGATACTCTCCACTATCACCACGCCACGATGAAGTCCGTCGAACAATTCAACTTCGATACTCAGTTCACCACGCGCGTTACCAAGTCTCGCCATTTGTCCGGGCGCAAGTCCGAGCTCGCTCGCATCATCGGGGTGTAACATGACACTTGGACGCCGCTCGCGTCGCGCAGAAGTTGCGGTTTCGTTGAAGCTCGAATTGAGGTAGTGCCGTGCCGGCGCAGTGACCAGGCGGAACGGCATATCAATCGTGGCTTCTTCGATGCTAGTCCAATGATCGGGCAACGCCGGCGGCACCGCATCATCGCCGACCGGACCAAAACCGCTAGGTCCAAACGCTGACCAATCGGGCGCGAAATGAAAACGCCCATCGTCATGACCGAAACCTTCTATGAAGTGGGCCTCATCAAAACCCGGCTGGCAGTCGATCCAAGCGGTTGACTCTAGCTGCGCTAATGTTCCCCAACCTGAGCTCTGCAAGGTCCAATCGATAATCTCACGGGGCGTCAGGTCGAAACCGCGGTGTTGTGCACCGAGTCGGCTTGCTAGCCCACAGATCACCTCGTGATTGGAACGACAGCCTTCCGGTGACTCAATCACCTTGGGACCAAAGATAATGTGCTGGTGACCACCACCTTGATAGATATCGTCGTGTTCTAAAAACATCGTAGCCGGTAATACGATATCGGCGACCTTCGCGGTTTCAGTCATAAACTGTTCGTGCACGCAGACGAACAAGTCCTCTCTTACGAATCCTGCATGCACCGCATTTTGATCCGGCGCAACCGACATCGGATTCGTGCTTTGGATCAACATTGCGGTGACCGGCGGTCCGTCACCGAGATCGAAACGATCGCCGAGTAACACCGCACCAATACGCGATTGATCTAACGCTCGTACCTCAGGATCACGTACATCGAGGCCATCGATCAAGGTCCGGTCCCAATGAAACACGGCGCCGTTGTTGTGAAAAGCACCGCCACCTTCGTGCAGCCACGCGCCGGTTACCGCCGGGATCGATAAGGCTGCATGCATATTGGAGACACCGTTACGGCTACGCGAGAAACCATAGCCAAGACGAAAGAAGCTTCGAGGTGTGGTGCCGACCAGTTTGGCAAAGGCTTCGATCTCTGCCGTCGGCACACCGCAAATCGCCTCTGCCCAGGCTGGGGTCCGCGTCTTTAAATGAGCCTCGAGTTCGTGCGGGCAATCCGTGTATTGTTCAAGATAGCCCCGGTTCGCATAGCCATCACGAAACAACACATGCATGACCGCGCATGCCAATGCGCCGTCGGTTCCCGGGCGAACGCAGAGAAAGCTATCCGCTTGCTTAGCCGTCGCGTTGCGATAGGTATCGATCACGACGATCTTTGCGCCGCGTTCAGTGCGCGCGCGCAACGCGTGCACCATCACATTAACCTGCGTACTCGCCGCGTTAGTGCCCCAGATCACAATAACGTCGGCTACCGCCATCTCTCGCGGATCGACCCCGGCTAATTTACCGGTACCGGCTAAATACCCGTTCCAGGCCGAGGTCACGCAGATCGTCGCATGCTCACCAGAATACTTCTTCGCGTGGCGTAGTCGGTTAATACCATCACGCATAACCAAACCCATTGTTCCGGCATAGAAATACGGCCACACGGTCTCGCTTCCGTGACGCTGCTCGGCCTTTAGCAAGGCCTCGGCGACCTCATCCAAGGCCTCATCCCAATCAAGCGGTGAAAATTCGCCTGCACCTTTGGCGCCTGTTCGGCGCAACGGTACGGTCAAGCGATCCGGATGATGAATGCGCTCGGCGTAACGGGCAACCTTGCTACAGATAACGCCGGCGGTGTAGGTGTTTTCCTTCGCACCGCGAACGGCGCCGATGTGATGGGCGTCGAGCTTCTCAACCTCAAGCGCACAAGTCGACGGGCAATCGTGCGGACACGCGCTGATATGGATTTCTGGGACGGCATTCATGATTTTTATCGCTGCCTAATAGTGATTTGACAATATGCCGAATCCATCGGTGACAATCAAACCATCGCGGTGATGCCTTAGTGCAATCGTCTACAACCCAACTCTACGACATACCGCGGTGTGACTCCCAGGCATCGATCGCGCCTGCAGTGGCTGCTGCAGCCTGGCGCATGAAAGCATTAGCAGTATCTACTTTGTCCGCGATGCGCGCGTCCCACGCCTTTTGGATCTGGATCCGTTCGGGACCAAATACATTATCGTTTGCGATCTGCTGATAAGCACGTTCTAGAGCAGCGGTCATAGACTGAATCGAACTTGGCTCAAGTTCGTACTCCGTCATTACCATCACGACCGCTGCCACCGGTGCCGCTGCAAAAATTGCGGGCGCCGATGTCTGCCCGAGCGCGGCCCATTGATCCTGGTATAAGTCGGCCAGATCGCGAACTAGAACCATCAATGTGAGCATGCAGGCGAGGTCGTTGTATAAGTAGGGATCGCCGCGCGCCGCTGCAAGCTCAGCCGCTGCCTGCATCGCAGGCGCGACCACGGCTTGATATTCTTCAGGCAACAGCCCGTCGCTGGTCACCATTAATTTATCGTCTTGACTGGTCGCTCGGCGCCCCGTTGGCGTAGATAGCGCGCGATGCCAATAAGGCTTATCAGCATCCAGCAGATCTCAATCATCAGTGCCGAGAAATTGAATTCATAGACCAACGATGTGGCAATCATCCCCGCACCGAGAAAATTAGCAACGGAATACATCACCCCCTGCGCATCGATACGGCCGACCTGCAGTAGATAGTAGATAACTAGAATTAAGACTACGCCGGAGGTACCGACGAGGTCGTACCATTCAAGATTCATAGACTAATCGCCTGTGCGCCGTGGTCGAATGCGGTGTGCTGACACTTTACGCCAAGGTGTCTCCGCCGCTCCATTCGAGCGATACCACCTCAGAAACCGGTCGCCGATAGGCGCGCTGCACCTGCTTGCCGGCGGCCGCCTTACCTAAAACCACCATCATTACCGGAACCGTGTTGCCATCTAACTTCAACATTGCACCGACCTTGGCGGCGTCGAAGCCAATCATCGGACCACTATCCCATCCCAGCGCTTTGGCCGCGTACATTAGTGACATCGCGGCCAAGGAGCCGGATCGTACTGCCTCTTCACGTTGCAATGCCGGTTGGTCCTTATACACGCCTTCTATCATTGGCAGATACTTATCGCGGGTCGCCTCATCGGCATCGGCATAAATCCGCGGCGCATCCTCGTAGGCGTTAAGGCGCCCACACACCAACACGACGGCGGCCGCCTCTTCGACTTGCGCCTGCCCGTAGGCGATGCTGCGCAACTCCGTTTTCCGCGCTTGATCGCGTACTACGATGAAGCGCCAATGCTGAACATTGAAAGAACTCGGCGACAGGATGACGGTGTCGAAAATATTTTTTAGCTCCGCATCACTGATTTGTGACCCGGGTTCATAAATTCGAACGCTGCGGCGATCGGCTGCCAACTCAAAAAAGTCCAATTGTATGCTCCTTCGGGGTTTGCCTGACTTTATAGTTGTAATTCTGATTATACTCGGTGCGCGCTTGCACACCTCGCTAGCTTGAGGACTTAGTCCTGCGCTGCGAGAACCAACTCGGTGTGGCACAGCTGGCAATAGTAGCGTGCGCCCTGATGCTCTATCCGGTTGTGGCGGATGCTCGTTAGCTCAAAGAAACGACAACGACACCTGTAGCGTATTCGGCGATAACGCCGCACCGGGATCCCCTCCAGGTCGAAGTCGCAATGGACCGTAGAATCTGCTCCTAGCATCTGCATAACGGTGCGCCATTCGCTCCCATGCGGCTTGACGTTCGCATAGCCGTAGACAGCATCGGTTAGGTAGTGTGCTACTTCGTGCGGGACAGTAGTGGATAGATTCTCGTCGAAATATTTTGCGAATAAGTAAGGGTTGTAACGGATGATGCGCTGCCCGCGAACAACCTTATACATCCCAGCCGCGCGTCCGGTTAAATCAAAACGTACCGGGATCAAGTCAAAGTTCGTATCCAGTAGCTTATTGGCCCGCTCAACGCATTGTGCGGTCGCGGCAGTCACGCTCAAGCGTTGTTGTTCTCCGATTGGTTCGATGCTGCCCATCGCTTCTACATTACCGGTAAGCTTACAAGTAACCGTAGGCGGTCCAACCGCCATCGATGTTGATGACGCTTCCCGTCATGAACCCAGCCGCGGGGCTTGCAACGAACAAGACCGCCTCAGAGATTTCGTCAATCGAACCCATGCGTCGTTGCGGCGTGCGTTTTTCGATCGCATCGAGCGCGAGCTTGCCGTCGTCGACCAGCTTATCAATCAATTCGGTGCGGACGTAGCCGGGTGCTATGCAATTGACCCGCACCCCATACTTGGCACATTCAACTGCCATTACCCGGGTCATGTGTTCTACCGTAGCTTTGGACGCGCAATAGCCGAGCGTCTGTGGAATGGCATTTTGACCAACGATGGATCCGATATTAACCACAACCCCGCCATTCCCAGAATCCTTCATTTGCTGGATCGCGGATTTGGAACATAGAAAAACTGATTTGGCGTTGACGTCCATGTGCTCATCCCAATTCTCCTCCGTCATCTTAAGCAACGGTTGAGGACGGGAAATCCCGGCATTATTTACCAATATGTCGACTGGGCCTAAGTCACTTACGACCGCATTAAATGCGGTGGTTACGTCCGCCGAATTTTCGACTCTTGCGCCAAGTGCAATCGCTTCGCCACCGTTCGCCTTGATCTGATCTACGGTAGCTACGGCGTTCTTAGTCGATGTCGCAATGCACGCCACGCGCGCACCATGTGCCGCCAAGGTGATAGCAATACCCTTGCCGATCCCACGGCTGGCACCGGTAACAACGGCGACTTTTCCCAATAATTGATTAGCACTCACGGCATCTCTCCATCGAATTGTAGGGCGATTCTAGCAAGTCCTGATGCGGACTTCGGCCGGTGGGTGGATCTGCATAAAGTCTGCCGGACAAACGCTTGCTACAATCTGTAGGCCCGAGGAGATATCAGTCTTTAAGAGGAGTAACTATTGCGATGAACATTGATGGCGCCCTAGTCAGTTCTGATTGGCTGGCTGAAAATTTGGAGCAGACAAATCTGCGTATCTTTGACGTAAGCGTATATCTCCAGGTCAAGGCGGACGGTAGCGGGTACCAAGCCGATAGCGGCCGCGATGCGTGGGCGAAGGCGCACATTCCGGGTGCCGGCTTTCTCGACCTCATCGAAGAATTTTCTGATAGTTCAAACCCCATACCGTTTATGATGCCGCCGGCCAACGCATTTTGCGATCGGGCTGCCGCGCATGGGATCGGTGACGACTCTCTGGTGGTGTTGTATAGCGATGGTATTCCAATGTGGTCGACCCGCGCGTGGTGGATGTTCCGCTCCGTTGGTTTTGACAATGTTGTCGTGCTTGATGGCGGTTGGCAGAAATGGCAGCGCGAAGGTCGACCGACGAGTGGCTCCTCACCAAGCTACGCGCCAACAAAGCTGACCCCCAAGCCACGTCCGCAGATGTGGGCAAACAAGGATGACATGCTAAAAATCATCGAAGATGGCAGCGCTTGTACCTTGAACGCATTGTCGCCGGACGTATACAACGGCGAGACCAACCGTTATGGCCGCGCAGGACACATCCCAGGCAGCCACAATGTTTTTTACGGCAACCTCATCGATCCTGAAGCCGGAACATTTTTGTCACGCGAATCGCTAAGCAAGCAATTCACTGATTCCGGCTCGCTCGAGGCGGAACGGGTTGTCGTCTATTGCGGCGGGGGTATCTCGGCGACGATGGACGCACTCGCCCTACACATCGCAGGCCATGACAATATTGCGATCTATGACGGGTCGATGTCGGAATGGATCAAAGACGAGTCACTCCCGCTCACCTTAGGCGACTCACCGTAGGCGGTATCGCCAGCGACGCATTTTTTCAGGCATCGAGTTCAGCGAACACCTCGCGCGCAACCTTAAATGCCTCCAGCGCCGCAGGGACACCGCAGTAGATCGCTGTCTGTAAAAATACTTCACTGATCTCTTCGCGGGTCACGCCATTGGTTAACGCTCCCCGGACGTGCAATTTCAGTTCATTCGGTTTACCAAGCGCTGTGAGCATACCGAGATTAAGCAAGCTGCGGTCACGATGGGCGAGACCCTCTCTGGTCCATACTGCTCCCCAACAATATTCGGTCACCAGTTCTTGGAAGGCCTGGGTCAGCTCGTCGGCAGCCGCCATCGATCGCTCGACATACTCCGCCCCAACGACTTTCTTGCGCAACGCCATGCCGGCGTCGAATAGTGCTTTGTCCATGTTATGAGATCCCGGTTAAAAACCCGCGATAGTGGGGAATTTAGCGTACCGAGTAAAGCGCAAATCGAGTTTATTCTTTGATACCTACCGGCATGACATAGCAGTAGAATCGATGTCAGCTCCCTATCTAACACTAAACCCAATCAATACAGGTGGACACTATCCATGGCGGACTTCAAGACCTTAATCACGAAAATGACCCAGGCGGCCTGCGCGGGCGACGGTACGGCAACGGCGGCATGCTTCACTGCTTCTGGGGTATACCACGACGTATTTTACGGCTCTTTTAAGGGTGCCGCTATCGCCGACATGATCGAAAATCACTTTCACCGCGATGCGCAAAACTTCATCTGGGACCTTCACGATCCTGTAGACGATGGGCAACTGGGTTATGTGCGTTACGTTTTTAGCTACGATTCTAAGCTTGCCGAGTCGCGCGGAAATCGTGCAGTGTTCGAGGGCGTCTCAATTTGCCGGTTACGCGACGGTTTGATTGAAGACTACCGCGAGGTAGCCGATGCCATTACCGGTTTACATCAGCTTGGGTTCGGGAGCGAGCGCCTAGTCAAACTCATTGGACGCGAGGCGCAGGCGCTGCGCGCACGCCAGGAATCGGCGCATCACATCAATCGTTAACAACTATTTTTAGGCGACCAGCAGATAGATCGTCTCGACAAACTTCCGGTCGACCTCATCGAGTAATTCGTCGTGGTCGAAGTCAGCAGGCAACTCGATCAGCGCCTTGAGGTCTGCCGCAATATCGTCATGCTCGGCGATGGTCTCAGAAAAGCTACCAGTCCCAGAGTAGTTCGCCAAGGTGTCGGCGGCGTGGACAATGCTCGCTTCAAGTGGCGTGACCTCTGCGAGGCCCGGTTGATGGTGGTAACGAATGGCGTCGCAGGTAGCCTCAGGCATCTGCCAGTTCTCCAACATCATCGCTCCGAGGTACGCATGGTCGAATCCGATGGCCGATTGTTCGAGCAGGATCATGGCCGATTCGTCACCACGGGCCTTGAAGATGGCTTCTTCCGCGATCTCCGGAAAGCGCGAATTTATCGTTAAGGTCCCAATGTCATGCAGTAGTCCGGCGACAAACAAGCGTTCCGTATTGAGACAATTGACGCGGGCCGCAATCGCCTTGGCCGCCAATCCGCAGTAGACACCATGGCGCCAAAACGTATTCATGTTCGTGACACTGCTAGAGATCCGCGAGAACGACTGCACAGCGCACATCGAGAAGACAAGACTCGATAGCTCATGGGTGCCAATTAAGGCAATTGCACGGGTGACTGTGTCGACCTTCGTCGGCAGCGCATAGTAGGAACTGTTGACGAGTTTCAGCACCCTGGCAGTGAGACTGGGGTCACGCATCACGACTTCGCTAATTTGCTGAGCGGACGCCGTATCGCTGGAAATGAGTTCATTGATTTTGAGGTAGACGTCCGGGGGCGAGACCAGGGTGGACATGTCGTCGATGACGCTGCGCGCTAGCGATTCGTTGGCTTGAACGGGCGCTTGTTCGGTGCGTTCCACTGTTGCAGTTGCGGTTGCGCTATTCACGATGCTATTCCTGAGAATTGTCTACGGGTGCCTACAAACATCGGCCCCGCGCGCGAATAACTTGAGAATTATTCGGGTCGAACAGACGCAATGTGATGTGGGTACGGGAAATCCGGAGCTGACGTCTGCCAGCTCCGGTCGCGGGGGACATTTGGCGCCCAGCCTAGTGCTCAGCGTGGGTGAGGGACACCGTCTCGCTTACATAGGCGGCACTTGATTCCACTGCCGTATTGATGCCGAGGTATCCCGTCGGCGTGGTACCGATCACGCCCTGGAAGACCACCACCAACAGCGCCAATTGTAGGGCCGTTACTAATCGCGGATGTTTGTTTAATGTCTGTGTAGTCATGATTTTCTCCTTTCCATTCCCAATCCATCGACCGGGGATTTTTGTCGAGCCGAGTTGTATTACTCAGCGCATGGAAGGGATTCTAATTGACCTTATTTCTGATGATAATATACTGATTTTGTAATTTATTATTGCGAAATTTGAAACAATGGAAGATGTTGAATCGATTAAGCTTTTTCTCGCAGTTGCCGAACAAGAAAGCTTCGCGGGCGCCGCCCGCCGGCTCGGGATTTCACCCACCGGTGCGACCCGTCGAATCGCCGCACTTGAGGAAAGCCTAAATACCCGCTTGCTGACCCGTTCGACTCGCAAGGTTAGCCTCACTGCAGAAGGCGAGGTCTACCGCGAACATGCGAGCGCGATCGTCGAGGCCATTAATGCGTCCCACGAAGCCCTACAGGATTTCGACGCTGTCCCGCACGGCCGCTTACGCGTGACCGCCCACGACTCCATCGCCTTACGCCTCATCGTCCCCCACATTTGCGAATTCCGCGAACGCTATCCAGAAGTTAGCCTGGGATTGGATTTGACCAACAACCCAGGTGACATCGTTGCAAAAGGATTCGACGTCGCCATTGTGATCGGACGCCTCGAGAACTCGAGTTTAGTGGCAAAGACACTCGCGGTTACCGACTCTGTCGTATGCGCGAGCCCCGACTACCTCAAACACCACGGCCATCCTACCGAACCGCGTAAACTCAAAGACCATCAATGTCTGTCTTTCCACGCGCGAACCGGGCGCAATACCTGGAAATTTTCGAAAGGGACACAGTGCGTGGAGGTCGGCATCACCGCAAAAATTGCGGTTAACAATGGTGAAGCGCTAAAGCAGTTGGTGCTCGATGGTCTTGGGATCGCCATGGTGACCGACTGGTTGGTCCAAGATGAATTAAAAGACGGCACGCTAATCAGATTGTTCGCAGACTATGCGATTGAACCGCGGGGTACGCCCGTCACCGCCCTCTACCCCAGCCGCACACACCTGCCAAGCAAGACTCGCGCGTTCCTGGATTTTTTTGCCGAAAAGGCTGTAGCGTTGCTGCGACCGCCCGAATAGCGTGGAGCGCACGAACTCGGTCCGCCATATTTCATCATATTTCTGCCCGGCGCTTGTCGGAATCACCGCGGACAATGTTGCGTGACTTACCTCGTGAGCATCGTAACGAACATGAAAGCCATCGTTTGGATCATTGTCTTAGTAACCATTCAAGCAACAGCTGCCTTTGAGTCCGCGCCAGCAAATGCACCCGCTCAAACCCCGGACACGTCGAAAGCATACGATTCTGCAAACGTTGCGAACGGTCCCACATTAAAGCTGCTGCGTATTACGCCGCAAGGTAATGATGTCCTCCCCGGTAACCAGATCGTATTTCAGTTTGATCGACCGGTGGTTCCGATCGGGAGAATGAACCGGCAAGCGAGTGAGATCCCGGTCGCTATCGAACCAGAGTTGAACTGCGAGTGGCGCTGGTTGAATACGAGCGCCTTGGCGTGCCAACTGCGCGATCAAGACAAACTGCAGCTCGCTACGACATACAAGGTAGTCATGTCTCCCGGGATCAGAACCGAAGACGGGTTTGGGCTGGCCGACCCGATCGAGCACCGCTTTACCACCGCCAGACCGAAAGTTACCTACTCACGATTCGTCAATTGGCTCACCCCCGGCACGCCCCTGATCCAGGTGACCTTCAACCAGCCGGTAACGCGGCGCTCGGTTGAACAAGCACTGAGCATTGTCGACGAAAACGTTGGCGTTGCCATCGTTGCGTTGCCCGACAATCTACCGCGACGATTACCGTGGTGGTCGCGGTTGGCCTCAAACGAACGGAAGCAATTGACTGTTAACGATCAACTCACCGTCGTCGGTGCAGAGGAGGCCCGTCGGATCTGGGTGATTGAACCGACCCGAGAACTAGCGCTCGATACAACCGTCTCCTTAGACGTTAGGCCAGGCCTGCAATCTAGCGAAGGGATGGAACCCGGCATCGAAGCGCGCACGATCGTCTCATTTGACACCTACCCGGAATTTAAGTTTTTCGGTGTGCGATGCACTTTCAAAGGAGAGGCCTATGCGCAAAATATTCTGTTTGATCCCATACAACGGCGGAAATCAAAGCTGCTATCCGTACGCCGTTGCGCACCCTTAAAACCGTTCGCGTTGCTGTTTACATCACCGGTGCTGAACTCCGTCGTTAAACAGCACATTGCGTTCACGCCAGCATTGAATGGTGGGCGTGAAAACTATGATCCCTGGGTCAACACCCATGATTGGACGCGGCTCGCCTCACCGCATAAGACGGGAAGGGTTTATCAGCACTGGTTACCCGAGTTGCTACGCGCCTACCAGGAGTACACGGTTGAGCTCGACGTTGCAAAAATCACCGATGAATTTGGGCGGAAACTAGACCAGGCAATCGATTTCAGTTTTTTTACCGACCACAGAGAGCCAAACCTCAAATTAAGCCATCGATATGCGGTGCTTGAAAAAGGCGTGGATAGCGACGTCCCACTGTATGTCACGAACTTGGACAAGGTCCAAATTTCCTATACCAAACTCGGCGAGAAAACGACGCAATCCGGTTTGCTGAAAGAACACGAAATAGATCGCGTTGAAGATATTTCCTACGCAGTGCCGATGGAGGTTCGGGAATTACTTGGCGACGATACAGGCGTGATGTTCGGTCGCTTGCATCCGGTTCCGGCTCCGCCAAATTGGTATCGAGACCCAAGCATCTTGGTCCAAGTAACGCCGTATCAGATCCATTTTAAGGCCGGGCATTTTAATTCACTGGGATGGGTCACGGACTTTGCCACTGGGCAGCCCGTAAGCGGTGCGACTATCACCCTGTTCAGAGGAACCGAGGATGGGCTAGACAAACTTAGCGACCTAGCTATCACCGGTACCACAGATGCCAACGGACTTGTGCAGTTAGCAGGACTAGCAGATTTTGACCCCGAGCTGCAGCTTATCTATGGCAGAAATGGCACCAGCCTGTTCGCAAAAGTAGAAAAAGACGGCGACCTTGCCTTACTCCCTCTGAGTTACGGTTTCGGTGTACGTGGTAACGGCGCTTATACCCGCCTGCGCAAAGCCGGCAGCCATACCCACGCCTGGGGCACGACAGCCCAAGGGATCTATAAGCTCGGTGACACTATCGAATTTAAGATCTATGTGCGTGAACAAAGCAACCGCGCTTGGAAGTCGCCGGTGAAGTCTGGCTACGATCTGGTCGTCACCGATCCCCAAGGTAAATCCGTATTCGAACGACTTGACCTCAGCTTAAGTGAATTCGGCGCCTTCGATGGGCGTTTTAAAGTGCCGGAACAAGGTGCAGTCGGGTGGTACCGGTTCGCCCTCAGTCCAACAAAAACGCCGCAAGAAAAACGTCCACGCTTTACCTGGTCACCGCTATCGGTACTCGTCAGCGACTTCACCCCAGCCCCGTTCAAGGTAAAGACCGAATTGAATGGCGCGATCTTCCACGCCAATGACCAAGTAGAGGTGACTTCGCTTGGTACACTGCATGCGGGTGGCCCGTACACCGACGCAGAAGTTCGCCTCACCGCTCGACTGCAAGTAACACCGTTTCGCACGAACAACCCAAAGGCCACCGGCTTCACCTTTGGCAGCTACAACGAAGCCGCAGCAACTAGCACGCAAATCAACTTGCTCGATGTCCGCAACCGACTGAATGATCTCGGCCAACATCAAGATACCTTCGCGTTACCGGACGCCGATATTTATTACGGTTCGCTGATGGTGGAGTCGGCGGTTAAGGATGACCGCGGCAAGTTTGTCGCCGCCACAGCACGGGCCGATTACGCGGGGAGAACCCGTTTCGCCGGACTAAAGAATACGCGCTGGCTGTATAAAAAAGATGAGCCGGCCGAGCTTGAGGTCCTGGTTGTTGACGCAAATGGAAAATTGATCGAAGACGCCGCTGTCACGGTTCAAATCAACCGACGAGAATACAAAGCCGCACGCGTTAAAGGTCCGGGCAACGCGTATCTAACGCAAAACATCATGGAATGGGTAGAGGAGTCTAGCTGCGCGGTTGTGAGCCGCAAGGCCGCTGCAATCTGTGCGTTCACCCCTTCACACCCCGGCTACTACCAATTCGTGGCGTCGACCCGAGACGACGCTGACCGGGAACACAAGACAACCATCAACGGCTGGGCGACCGGATCCGGTGCAGTGGTGTGGGATCAATCGAATGATGCAAGCTTACAAATCGTGCCGGAGCAGACCGACTACAAGATCGGCGATACCGCCAGATACCTGATCAAAAATCCGTTTCCAGGTGCCAAGGCCTTGGTAAGCGTAGAACGCTATGGCGTGATCGACAGTTGGATCGAGACCCTGAACACGAGCACACCGGTGATCAGTGTGCCGATAAGACCAGATTATCTGCCGGGGTTTTATCTTTCCGTTGTCGCCGTGTCGCCGCGGGTGGCGATGCCGCTCGGTCCGGGTAAAGTCGACTTGGGTAAGCCTAGCTATCGGATAGGGTACGTCACCGCAAAGGTCACTGATCCGTATAAGCAACTGACGCTCGACGTTGAAACAGAGCGTGACGTCTATCGGCCGCGCGAGACGGTCTCTGCCGCGATCCACGTTAGTCCGCGCGCCGGTAGCAATAATGAACCGATCGAGATCGCCGTTGCCGTCGTCGATGAAGCGGTGCTGGCGATGAATCAGCGTGGTCGCGCGTACTACGATCCCTACGCTGGTTTCAACAAACTCGATGCCTTGGACGTCGGCAACTACAGCTTAATAAGTCGCTTAGTCGGCCGCCAAAAGTTTGAGAAGAAAGGCGCGAACCCAGGCGGCGATGGCGGGGTTACGTTTACCCAGATGCGCAACCTGTTCAAGTTCGTCAGCTACTGGAACCCGTCCCTCATTCCCGATGAAAACGGCAACGCTGAGATCGAATTCGAGGTACCCGACAATCTCACCGCTTGGCGGATCCTGGCGATGGCGGTTACCCCCAACGACAGGATGGGTTTGGGCGACACTGCAATTAAAGTGAATCGACCGACCGAGATCCGTCCGATCATGCCGAATCAAGTAGTAGAAGGCGACGAGTTCAAGGCGGGATTTACTGTCATGAACCGCACGGCCGCCTCGCGTGAATTGAAGGTATCGGTCAATGTAACAGGGCCGCTGGCAGCGAACACAAACAAGATCGCGACTTACGACGTAGTCGTCCCGCCCTACAAACGAGAAAGTATTTGGCTACCAGTCGCAACCAAAGGGTATGGTGAACTTATATTCGTAGCACGCGGTGGGGACGGATCCGATAGCGACGCAATTGAACATCGAGTAACGGTGAATAAGCGTCGCTCGCTTGAAACAGCGGCGACCTACGGCACCACAACCCAAGAACTGATCAGTGAATCCGTCAAAGTCCCCGATGGAATCTACACCGACGTCGGTGAGATTGGTGCGGTATTGTCACCGACCGTGATCGGTAACATCGACGGCGCGTTTAATTATATTAAGCGCTACCCCCATATGTGCTGGGAGCAACGCCTAACTAAGGCCGTGTTTGCAACCGCCTACCTTGACCTAAATGATTATCTCGGCGAGGAAGTCGAATGGCCTGAACCGGACGCGGATTTAGCCAACGCACTGCTGGCGGCGGCAAACTTCCAAGCGCCAAACGGCGGCATGGTTTATTGGGTCCCAACGAACCGGCGCGTCAGCCCGTATCTATCGGCTTACACTGCGATCGCGTTTAACTGGCTGCGTCGAAGTGGGCATGCCATTCCCGGGACGGTTGAGGATCGCCTGCATCAGTACTTGCTGCAATTGCTCAGACGCAACGAATTTCCCACGTTCTACAGCAAAGGCATGGCTTCCACGGTGCGCGCGGTAGCGCTCGCGGCACTATCCGAGTCCGGCAAAATCACGCATGACGACGTGGAACGCTACGACCGACACGTACCTGAAATGGACTTGTTCGGGAAGTCTCACTTTCTGCAGGCAGCGATAAAAACGAAGGGTGTCGATCAGCGCATCGTTAGCGAGACCATCGATACGATACTCGGACACGCAAGCCAAACAGGCGGTAAGTTTCAGTTTAACGAAGCCTGGGATGACAGCTACAAATATCTGTTGGCGACGCCCTTGCGATCGAACTGCACCGTCTTGTCGAGCTTATTGGATACACAAATTAGATCAAACAAAGGCCCATCGATCGGTGACGTCCCGTTTAAACTCGTGCGTAGCATCACGCAAAGCCGTGGTCGTCGAGACCGTTGGGAAAACACCCAAGAGAATGTGTTTTGCCTGAACGCCTTGACCGACTACGCTAAGCTCTATGAGGTCGAAGATCCCCAGATGCAAGTATCGGTTGCATTCGATGATGTTGCCCTCGGTTCCACCGATTTTAATGCGAAAACAAATCCCCCAGTGCGGGTATTCCGGCCAATGGCCGTCGACGATCCAGGAAAATCGACAACGCTTAAGATAACTAAACAGGGTACCGGCCGCCTGTACTATTCCGCTCGGATCGCCTACGACCTGCTTGAGGACAATCGCGAACGGATCAATTCAGGGATCGAGATCCGCAGAGAGTACGCCGTAGAACGTAACGGCGAATTTACGCTTCTGCAATCGCCGATGACCATCAAACGTGGAGATCTCGTTAGAGTCGATCTGTTTGTCTCAATCCCAACGGCGAGACATTTTGTCGTCGTCAATGACCCAATACCCGGCGGCCTCGAACCGGTCAACACAGATCTTGCGACAAGCTCAGCGATCGATACAGAAAAAGGTCGATTCAAGGCGGCGGCCGATTCCTGGTTTTTTAATTATTCAAATTGGTCTTATTACGGTCGGCATTTCTGGAGTTTCTACCATAAAGAATTGCGTCACGACTCTGCCCGTTTTTATTCCGACTACCTACCGGCCGGGAATTATCATCTTTCATACACCGCCCAAGCAATCGCCGAAGGTAAATTTTCGGTGATGCCGGTGCATGCCGAAGAGATGTACGACCCGGATGTTTACGGCAAAGGATTGTCGTCTATTTTACAAGTGGCGCAATAGTCGATGCGTCTAAGGATAACTAAGACGATGATTGCACGGCTAGTTGGTTTTGGCAGCGTTGTAATGTTCGCGACACTAGCCGTCATCACTGCCTCACAGTTGCAACCGATCCCGGACGATCTGAGTCAGCATATCGGTACGATTAAGCGCAATACCTACGTTGATCGTGTTGGTCGTCGCCTAAACGTAACCTTTGAGAACACATGGAATCTCAGTGACCGACTCGACAGCCATGATTTACCGAAGGGGTTGCAGCAAGCATTTGTATTGGCCGAGGATAAACGGTTTTTCGAACACGCTGGTGTCGATTGGCAAGCTAGATTTCACGCGCTAAAGCAAAACCTAATTGCCGGTGAGGTTGTACGCGGCGCCAGTACGATTTCCGAGCAAGTCACCCGCATGCTGCATCCACGGCCACGCAAGCTTTGGTCGCGTTGGCTTGAGGGCTTCGAAGCAACGGCCCTCGAGCGTCAGCACAGTAAGCTCGAAATTCTGGAGTTCTACTTAAATCAGGTGCCCTACAAGGCCAGGCGCAGAGGTGTAGTGCAAGCTGCGCATTACTACTTTGATCGGGATCTCGACACACTCAGCGAAAAAGAGCTCCTGACATTGGCGGTACTCGTACGGTCGCCGCGCTGGTTGGACCCGGAGAAGCACAACGACAAGCTTGAGCGCTCCGTCAACGACCTGGCGCGACGCATGGCGCAACTGGACATGCTGAGCGAGCCGTACGAAAAGATTGCCACTAGAAAAATCACTGTGAAGCGCAGCCAAAAAACCTACAACGTCCAACACTTCCTCGCATTTGCCAACCGCCAGGCGACCGCACTCGATCGGGTCGGTCACGCGATCCATACAACGATCGACCTGGAATTGCAGGACAAGGTACAGAACATTATTGACAATCGTCTGCAACGCTTGGCCTATCGACAGGTTGGTAACGGCGCCGCGTTGATTATCGATCACAAAACGAATCAGATCTTGTCATGGGTGATTGGTTACGCGGGGCAGAATGACAAGCCGTTCAATCAGGTTGATACCGTGCGTGCACGCCGGCAACCCGGCTCTGCCCTCAAACCACTGCTCTATACGAATGCCCTTTTGCGCGGCTGGACTGCCGCCACCCGCCTAGATGACTCACCGTTAGAGGAAGGCGTTGGTATTGGCATGCACAGCTATCACAACTACAGCCGCGCACACTATGGCAGTGTTTCCTTACGCGAGGCACTCGGCAACTCGCTCAATATCCCAGCCGTGCGGGCCATTCAATTCGTTGGTCCAGAAACCTTCTTGTCGTTCTTGCGTGAATTAGGGATCGAAAGTTTGTCTCAACACCCAAATGTCTATGGCGACGGATTGGCCTTAGGCAACGGGGAATTGAGCCTATATGAATTAGTCGAGGCCTATACCGTCTTAGCCCGCATGGGTGACCACAAACCGCTAAGCGCACTCGATGGACAACACCTGCTATCGAACAACCGTCGGGTGTTCTCCGACGATGTGGCGAGCTTGATTGCCGACATAATGTCCGATCCGGCAGCGCGGGAAAAAGAATTCGGCCTCAATTCGATCCTCAACTTCCCCCATCAAACCGCAGTTAAAACCGGGACATCCAGTGATTACCGCGATGCATGGGCGGTTGGATTTAATGACAAATACACGGTTGGCGTGTGGATGGGCAATATGGACTATACGCCGATGCAGGAAATAACCGGCGCCGCCGGACCAGCCCTAGCCTTGCGTTCGATCTTCAAAGAATTGAATCAAAATCGCGATGCACGACCGTTATATTTAAGTCATGAGTTGGTCAAACAAAGGATCTGCGCCGATACCGGCCAGATTGCCACTGCCGAGTGCGAAGCCCGCGATGAATGGTTCATCTCCGGCGTCGGCCCGGATACGAAAACCAACACGCCTGCTGAGGTCCGGATCCGTAAACCGAGTAAAGGCCTATCCTTGGCCATGGATCCACGCATTCCGGACGATCATGAATACTTTGAATTCGCGCTTGCAGATTTAGAAGAAATCGAACGGGTTCAATGGTTCGTCAACGGACGGCTAATAGCGACGACGAAATCACCGAACTACAACTGGAAATTATCCCGCGGTAAGTTTTCTGCTTACGCAGAAGTGCTGCTTAAAAACGATCACCCACCCGTAAAAACCGATGTAGTCCAATACCGAGTGAACTGATCGCGGACTCAGTTAATCTGTAGTGGTTGTTCGTCTAGGTTTTGCCGGCTGCGGTCCGATGCGATGGCACAGAAGCCTTCACCGCCGCTTTAACGACCGGGACATCCGCCTCGGCTAGCGCTTGCATAGGCTGTCTACGCGCCAATGCTGCCTCAATATAAGGTGCGAGTTCCGTTTGCTTATTCGCTTCACGCTCCTCGACATCGGCGACGAATTGCGGCATCACGGTGTCTGCGAATAGTTCGAGCGATGCGCAAATATTCTCGTGCGAATTGCGTCCTGCTTGCTGCAGGAATACGACTTGATCGACCCCAGCCTCTTGCAGGTTGGCTATATGGGCACGCATATCATCTGGTGTACCGATCCCGGCCCCATCAAACTCGCCCCGCGCCAGCGCGGCCTTGATCAGGCGATCCGATGCATCGCCGCGTTTTTCCAAAAACTCCTCCCACATGTTGCTATGGCCTGGGACAAAGTCATCGGCAACCAACTTTTGCTGCGAATAACGGAAAAACTCGAAATGATCCTGCCCGCGACGGATCGCCTCGGAACGATCTTCATGCATCGAAAATGCTGAGACCATGGCCAGATTGGCGTTCACCGACCAGCCCAAGGGTACGCATTGATCGCTCTTTATTATGTCGTAATAGATCTTCGACCAGGTGCGCGCTTCATCTGGGTCCAAAAACGAAAACGCTAACGCACCGATGCCATTCTGCGCTGCAACTTTGATCGTCTCGCGATTCGTGCATGCCATCCACAAAGGTGGATGCGGGGTCTGCAACGGCTTCGGCAATACGTTGCGGCACGGCATGGAAAACCCCTCGCCGTCGAAACCCGGATAGGGCGTCAATACCATCATGTTGCAGATCTGCTCCGCAGCCTCGAGTGCCCGTGCGCGTTTGGTCTTTGCCGAGATTCCAAACGCACCGAGCTCAAGCCGGGTTGCGCCCTCACCAATACCGAACTCGACTCGGCCATCGGAAATCAAGTCCAAGGTCGCAAGCCCCTCAGCCGTACGCGCGGGGTGATTGTAGTTGGGGATAACCTGACGAATACCATGGCCGATGCGGATATTTTTGGTTTGCACTGCAGCGGCGGCGAGAAAAACTTCCGGTGCCGAGGAATGTGAATACTCGTCGAGAAAATGGTGCTCGACCTGCCACGCGTAGTCGAAACCCAGTCGGTCGGCCAACGCAACCTGTTCCAGGGCATCTTTAAACAATCGGTGTTCATCACCGTCGGCCCATGGTCGCGGCAACTGCAATTCGTAAAACACGCCAAAGCGCATCGTGATCTCCTCAACAGAAACTTGAAACTAAGCGCCACATGGTGAAGCGACTGCCAGATTGGGTCAACGTAGCGACCATGGAGCGCGCATCCAAGCCGAGGTCTAGATTCGTTCTCGCCGTAGCCCAAGTACAATCGCGCGCGTGTTTGGGACAGTTTTGTTTAGTTCTGGGCGTCAAGTTTCAAAGGTGTCATATCACGAGCAATGCCATTAGCGCTGACCGCACAGTGCACTACTTCAGGACACTGCCCAAATCCAACAGCAACGCAAAACAGCGATGTATCGCGCCAATCTTCTTGCAGCGCAGTAGCCCTAAGCATTGCTTTGCTCCAGCACAATGTTATGAATTTTAGTGGTACACGCAGTACCATTAACCACGATGATGTAGATATTGTTGATCGATGAAAATTAGCCCGGCCTATTTATCCAATAACAAACCGGCCTTTAGGTCCACTAATAGGCGTTAGGTTGCTAGAGATGAACTCGTGAACTGGGAAGCACTAGGAACACTTGCAGAAATTGTTGGAGCTATCGCTGTAGTTATCACGCTAGTTTATCTTTCGATTCAAACTCGGCTGACTCGAATTGCGACAGAGGAAACATCTAAGCACGCCTCGCAACAAGCTACGAACGCGGTAATGGAAATGTACTCGCGATGGCGTGGGTCACTACTTGATACCGCTGATGTATCTGCCGTTTTGATCAAGGCACGTGGTTCTGAAGCTCTTACCGCACAAGAGAGTCTTATCTTTTCGACCTATTTTGAAGAACTGTTTTACGTTGCAGTAACTGCTTATCGTAGCGGCCTCTATTCTGCTTCTGGACATAAAGAATCAAACGATGCACTCAACGTTGCTGCGGTAATTAGTGCGAATCCGAAAGCGCATGAAGAATGGATCCGAATGATGCCATTCTTGGCAAATATCTCCGAGGAGTTTGTCGCAGACGTTCAAACGCTAATTGAAAAACAATCTAGTAGACGGAGCTCTAAAGAAAATGAAGGTACCGGCGAATCCGTGGATCAACGTTAGACGGCACCGGAGATATTCGTGAACTGGGAAGCTGTTAGAACAATCTCAGAAGCCGTGGGCGCCGTGGCGGTAGTACTTTCGCTCGTCTATGTGGCAATTCAGATACGTCAAAATACACGTCAAGTTCGAGTGGCCACCCATGACGGAACAACACGTGATTTTCGTCAATTCACGCGGCAAATGCTTGCTTCCGGCTTAACGGAAGTTTTCTCACAAGGGCTTGAGGACTACGCAACACTAAGTGAGCAGCAGAGACTCGATTTCGCGTTCATGATGTACGATCTTTTTAAAGCCTTCGAGAATGTTCACTATCACTACCTGCATGGAACGCTAGGAGAGGATGCGTGGGAGGGTTGGCGCCGTTTCATCGCATCATACGCGACAGCTCCCGGAGCGCAGCATTATTGGAAGGTTCGACGAGACATCTTTACACCCGATTTTCAAAAGTTTGTCGAGGGGCTCCAACCAGCCGACGACTTCAAGAGGGTAGGAGATGTATTCGACGGTTAGAATTACAAGCGGTCTGGTGCTGCCTAACTCCTATGGGGCTACCTGAAATCAATATCGAAAAGCACCCGTCGAGCTTTAGCGGTTGTCCTGCAGTGTTGCGTGCGCTAGTAAGGGTCCTGTAACAGGGGCGGACTACGGATCAAAATACAATGGCGGTAACACCCCAAGGACGCTTCCGCTGCGCGAGCAGTAGCACACATCTTGGAGCGATATGCGTAGATCTGAGGGACAATACCGCCTTTGAGTACTCGCGTAATTTTCTTGAATTCAATGCGGTCATTCTCGGCCGCTGCTCCTGTGTTGCTCTACCTCCCCCATCCTTGGATTCGTTCTCCTCACCGCCAAGGATCGCATTCACCTAAAGTGCATGACCGAGGTCGAAGGGAATATTTTCCAGGGCGCACCTGTCGGCGAGCCAATATCACGGCTGAAAGACGCAAGAAAAGGTGCGACACAGGAATCAAAGCTGCGACGAACAAACGCTGGACGCCGATGTCGAGGTCTTTACGATTGGGTTCGACCGCGGCGGCTAGACTATGTGATTCACTTTTTATATTGCGATGCAGAACGATTTCGCTGTACGCATTATTGATGGACACGTACATGGTCTTCGCGTACAAACTCATACCGCAATAATGTTGACGAGTTGTGCTGCTAACGCTCATCGAGGTCCCCTTGTGGACGTCGAGTCTAGAAACCCTCTAACATATAGGACGTTCAGTTTGATGGTTGAGCCTGAACGTCCCCGAAGAGGCCTCAATGAGTATTAAGATGCTGAAGCTGACCATTAGGCCACATCAGAAATCCTAAACATGAGTGAAATTCCCATACCGGAATATTACAGGAGGAACAAATGGCGTTAATCGGTAGTTGCATTTGTGGTGAAGTCCATTATGAGATTAGAGATCAACCGTTATTTGTCCATGCTTGTCATTGTGCCGATTGCCAACGATATTCGGGCTCTGCGTTCGTGATATTACTCGGTGTCGCAGAAGCAGATTTTGAGATTGAAGGCAACATATCTACGGTCACGAACCCCACACCAAGCGGTTCTGGATACGATGCCCATGCGTGCTCGAAATGTGCCACAGTCATCTGGAACAAATACCACTTTGTGGAACTTCCGATCATTGCAGTTAGGGGTGGGACACTAAACGATCCGACATTGGCGCCACCGACATATCATATTTTCACGCGAAGTAAACAACCATGGTTTGAACTTCCGGACGACGCAATAGCATTTGACGGGTGGCTAGACTCGAGCCAAGTTTGGTCACCGGAGACGTTAAAGAAAATGGAAGAAATGGCGAAAGGGGCATAGAAAAAGGAAAAAGGGGTCGGAGTCAATTACCTCATCGCAACGGTTCGACCGCTTGCGTGTCGAGTGCGCGCTGCACCGCATGACACGGCATAACCGCGATGTAATTACTCGGTGTCCTTGTCATTATTCGTCCTAAAATTAGCCCTTACCTTCTAATTTAATCTCCGTTGTTATTAGGGACAGCTTATTCGACCCCCATAACTTACTCCGACCCCGTTTTTAACCCCGTTTTTAGGTTTTTAGAAACATGCAGCAGCTAACGGAACGATGAACTGGGATGCAGTAATAGGGATAGCGGAGATTGTTGGCGCAATCGCCGTTGTGGTATCGCTTGGTTACGTGGCGGTGCAAATCCGACAGAATACAAAAGCGACGCGATATCAAACGACCCAAAATTTAATCGCCGCGAATTCCGACGCTAATTATATGTTTGCTAACAATGGCGAATTAGCGGCAATTGCCATGAAAGGAAGTTACGAGCCTGACGCGATGTCAGACGAAGAGCGCTTTCGATTTAGTACCTGGTTTTTCGCCTACTATAATCACTTCGACTTTGCTTACCATCAACACCTGAATGGGCAACTGGACGAAGCCATGTGGGAGAAACTCGCCTATGAGATGCCACTGTATGTGAGCAGCCTCCCTGGTGTGAAGGAGTGGTGGTCAAGAGATAAGAGTCGCTTCTCGAAAGAGTTCGTTACTTATATGGAGGAGCAAATGTCGAATATCGATCAATCGGGAACGATCCCGACAATTAGTAAATCATCAAACGAAAATACGCCTTAACAAATCGCTCGAGCTGATCGCTTACCAATAGGAAGAGCAGCAATGGGAATCCTAGAAATACTTGCGACGCTGTCATGCTCGATGTTTGCAGGTGCGGCGATATATATTAACGTTGCGGAGCACCCCGCGAGATTGGAATGCGGCACGGAATTGGCTGCGACGGTATTCGGACCCAGCTACCATCGCGCGACCACAATGCAGGTCTCTCTAGCCATCGTCGCCACGATTGCTGGCATTGCTGTCACATTAAACGGGGGGAGATCACTGTGGCTTGTCGGAGCGCTGTTAATATTCTTAGTTATCCCGTTTACATTTATAGGAATCATGCCAACGAATAAGCTGCTGCTAGATCCTGATCGCGATCGCACATCAATAGAGACGCTAGGTCTACAAAAAAAATGGGGTCATTTACATGCAGTACGAAGCGTCCTGAGCTCGATCGGCGCTACCGTCTATGTCTATCTTACGGTTTCAACCTAACCAGCGCTTGGAGTCTGGCGCGTTGCAGCGGACTTTTCTTCCGCCCATGAAGACTGTCACTCCACTAAATTGTGCTGTCACGTGCGACTCAACTCGACGTTAGGCTGCATAATTTCATGAGTCGCATACGAGGCGCGACACTGATTGAACTACTAGTAGTCCTGGCTTGGGCAACGTCGATATGGTTCGCTGCGTCTTGGGGCTACGACATGTTTTCATGGGGCGGGTTGGTTATTGGGGTCGTACTTGCCGGAGTACTCCCGCCAACGGCATTGAATGCATTATCTTATCTAGAGAACTTTTTTTGGGGAGGGATCCCGAGGCGACCTCGTTGTAGAAATGGTAAGTGCATTGATTCCGACTACAAGTACGTACGCCATAGGAACGGGGAATATGAATCACAATGCAAATGTGGCGATTTCTACCGGAAAGAAGGCAGGAGATTTCTACGGCTTCAACCGGACGGTTCAACTGACAGATATTTGCGATGGGTGCCTTTCAAAGGATGGATGGACGATGAGGTTGATTAACTATGTCAAAGGATCCAGAAATCGTTACACCGACAATAGCCGAACGCTGGTTCAATAAAGTTTTCGGTTTTTTCGCAGGGCGCGGGATCGGGCTAAGCCATAATTACCAGCTCTCGGCCCTTGGCCGGAAAACTGGTAAACGCTATTCGACACCCGTCAATCTGACTTATATCGACGGAGAAACCTTTTTGGTCTCACCGAGAGGCGAAACGCAGTGGATACATAACATTAGAAGTAGCGGTGAGCTATGGTTAAAGCGAGGAGCTGACAACGCGCTATATCGCGTTGATGAAATAGAGGGACCTCAGAAAATTGACGTTTTGCGTGTGTATCTGTCACGTTACAACAAGACAGTACAGCGCTTTTTTGCGGTGCAACCTGGAAGCCGAGAGGAAGAATATGAAAAAATTGCACATCGGCATCCGGTGATGCGGGTACAGAAGGTCTAGTGGTACGAAAGCTATCGACTTGAGGACGGTAACTCTCGATCGAATACTTCATTCGATTCCATGCCAGACGTTACTGTTAACGGCCGCTTCGTAAACGTAAACAGCGAAAGGAGCGTAGCTAATGCACAACTACGACATCGGAAGACTCAAAATCTCCCTAGAGTTCCGAGATCTGGAAACGGACCGTGGACTCTCAATACATGTGTTCGGACCGGTAGATGGAAGCATAGAGGAGATATTGCGGTTCGATTGTTTCGAAAACAAACCCCACTATCACACCGCTTTCTCTTACCGAAAAAACCCATTAGTTCCGATCGTGCATGCAGACCCGTTCGGTTGGGCGATCGAAAAACTAAGAACCGATCTGAAGGAGCTTCTACGAGATGCCTCCGCTGAAGAGATCGACCGATCTGAGCTTGCGAATTGGGATACGTCGCTAGACAAGGTCGAAACAACGGGGCGACAAATAGTTGCCGACGTGTAACGGACCACTACAAGCATCGAAACCAGAGGATCGTTCGGATGGATCAAACGTTAACACTATATCCAATGACGGCTCTTGCCGGATGGACCCTACTTGTTTTGCTGCTGATCCCGTATCAGCGCTTCAAAGCAGCATTCCGAAAGGAAGTCGTAGTCGACGATTTCAAGCTTGGGGAGTCGGACAATGTCCCGGGTGTCGTGAGCATTCCGAACCGGAACTACATGAATCTTTTAGAACTGCCACTTCTGTTTTACGTCGCATGCCTAATGCTGTACGTAACGCAGGGGACGAACCATTTAACGCTTTACTTAGCTTGGGCATATGTCGGTTGCAGAATTCTGCATAGTTTGGTTCATCTTACGTACAACAATGTGGTCCATAGACTACTTATCTTCGCCACCAGCAATGTTGTTTTGGTAATAATTTGGGTGCGCTCGTATTTGAGTTTGGATGGCTCGGGGATGAATTTATAATTCGCCGAGAAGCTATCTCCGCGTTACGGAACCCACTGTAACTGGCCACGAACCGCGGTCAGTCAACGATAGGCGAAATTCTGGCTGATCACTAATATGAAACTTGGGATTTTTGGCTTCAACCCGCCGCACACGAACCGCGACGATGCAGTCGCGGCGACCTAACCTCGTATGATTTGCCCGACTTGCAAATCGCTGGTGGAGCTAAGCTGGTCACGGTATTTGAAGTCCATTTCTGGCAAACATAATTGCCCGCACTGTTCCACTACGTTTAAATTCTGTACCACGAGACGATACTGGTTACTGTGGTCGGATATCTTCGCCGCGACTGTATTTACCGCACTGGGTTTAAACTACGTATTAGTCGATAGATTCAATTTTGCTTACGGCGATCCTGTCGTGATATCAATTATCATCTTTGTATCCGTGGCTGTGTGGGGAACGGTGTTTTTAGTTCTGAACCGACGTGCCTTGGATCGCCTCGATACTGAAGCGGCAAGCAAGGGCCGCTAAATCGGTGAAGGACGGGGCGTTCTGACGGATGGCTAGCACGCTGTTACCGCAGAATGTCGACACAAAACGGCTGCCAAATGCAGAATCACTTTTCTCACACCACACCAAGTTGGATAACTCAAATCTCATTGCGATAAACTATTGTGAAGCGAGGAAGCAAATGATGTTGATACAGAGCGTCAGAATAATCGCCGCGATGATTATTGCCGTAGCGATTTCACTATCCGCCGTCGGGTGTTCCAAAGATCAGCTATTGGAATCGATGTTTGAAACGGCGAAACAATATGACTGCGATCGATCCCACTTCGAAGGCGATGCGCGCACACATCGAGAACGCTGCGACCCACAAGCATTGGGCGGACAACGAGAAACTTATCGCGAGTATAAAGATAAACGAGCGGTCGAACTTGCGGACGGCGAGGCAGCCACGGGCTCGAACAACACTTCAAGCGCTCCGGCAACTGTGCTTGAGCAAAACTAAGGCGAGGCAGGCAGCTTATGTAGCCAGCCCAACGCGAACCGCATCCAACCGCAACTGCGCGTGCTCAATGTGTGCAACCAGTTCGGCTGAAAAGTCCTTTCGAAATTCAATTTCCTCGGTCCGTATGTTCGGATTGACGGCTGCTAATGCTTGCAGCCGTTCGAGTTCCGCGCGTTGCTCCGCATCAATGTCGTGGCGCGCAATATCGACTAGCGGAACAAGTTGGGTCTCCGCGATCTCGGTTGCACGATTGGCCATGGCATTGATCTCAGACCGAGCATGCTTTGCAACTTCGTGTGCGACTCGTTTTTTAATCGGTTCGACTACCGCGTTGATCCGTTCCTGAGTCAACACATTGGTAAGATCCTTATGTTCCCTATCAATTACCACGCGGATCGTCGCCTGTGGAATGTAGCGTGGCAGCTGCAGATAGCGTGGCGCAGCACAGCTCACAACGAAGATCGCTTCGAGGTATAGCGTCCCGGGCTTCAAAAACGGCGCCTTCAGCGCGCACAGGGTTGCATTGCCAAATTCTCCGGAGAGCATCATGTCCATGGCACCGGTCACCATAGGGTGCTCCCAGGTCAGAAAGTGCATGTCTTCCTTTGATAGGGCCTCGGCACGGTCATAGGTTCCGGTTACCCCACCCTCCGGGAGACCGGGGAAATTGTGGCACAGCATATGATCCCCAGGATGCACGATGACGCTGAGCGACCCATGTGTTTGCTGTTCGACGCCGAAAAAGTCGAACACGCCATCCATGTAGTCTGCTAGTTCGAGTTTCCGGCTGGACTCCGCCACCGCTTCGATGATCTCGGATGCCTCGGCTTCGTCAAAAGAATTGAGTTCGAGCAGCCGGTCACGGCCATGGCGCAGCGCTTCACGCGTTAGCGCCGCTTGTTCGCGGGTAACCTGGATGAGCGCATCGCGAGCAGCTTCATTCGACGGATCGCTAATAGCAGATCTCAACCCGTCTCCAAATTGCTCAGCCAACACTCGACCGGCAGAAAAGACCTCCTCAAACGCGTCTAGGCCTTCGTCGTACCACTTGAAAAGCACCTCGGCGGCGCTGGCTACATAGTAGGGCACGTGTATCTGCACAATATTCCGTTGGCCGATACGATCCAGGCGCCCGATCCGTTGTTCCAGGAGGTCAGGATTCAGCGGAATATCGAACAACACTAAATTATGGGCAAATTGAAAATTTCGTCCCTCGCTGCCAATTTCGGAACACACGAGTGCTTCTGCGTTTTCTTGTTCGTCGGCAAAGTAGGCGGCAGCTCGGTCCCGGGCAACCAGGTTTAGTCCTTCATGGAACACGGCCGTTCGGATCCCGCGTCGCACTCTTAGGTGCTCTTCCAAAGCGATCGCTGTTGCTGCTTGAGCGCATATCACCAAGGTTTTTTGTTCACGACGCTCGTGCAACCATGCGTCCAGCCATTCGACTCTCGGGTCAAGCGTGAGCCATGCTTCTCCCAGCAAGACCTCTGGGTTAAGCAGATCAGCGGGTGCTGTATTGACACTTCTGGCCAAATATTCGGCCGGGGCTACGAGCGGATAGGGAAAAACTTTACGCTCGGGGAAACCTTGTACCGTGTCGCGGCAATTGCGATACAAGACGCGACCAGTGCCATGACGATCGAGAAGGTTTTTAATCGCTTCGGAAATTAACACCTTTCTATGCGGCAGATCCGCCGTGCTAATTTCGTCGACCTTAGCCGGCCCTAGGTACTCACCGAGAGAACGCTGTAGAACCGCATCGTTGGGAATTGATTCGATCGCTGCAGTATCTTGTAATTCTCCGACGAGCTCTGCTATCGGTCGGTAATTGTCTTCCTCGGCACGAAATTCATGTAAGTCGTGATAACGATCCGGATCGAGTAGGCGTAGCCGGGCGAAGTGTCCCTCGACCCCGAGTTGCTCCGGCGTCGCGGTGATCAACACGAGTCCCGATGCCGCCTGTGAGAGCGCCTCCATTGCGCGATAGGCTGGGCTAACTTGTTGCTCATTCCAACTTAAATGATGGGCTTCATCGACAACCATCAAATCCCATTGTGAGGCCAAGGCCTGCGCCTGGCGCTCTGGGTGTTCAACCAATAGCGACAGCCCAATCAAAATGAGTTGGGCGCTGTCAAAGGGGTTCTCAAACTCGGCGTCGATGTCTTCTTCTGCGTCCTCATCGCGCTCTTCGATCGCGACGCAGGTCTCTTCATCGAGGATGGTGAAGTGCAGGTTGAAGCGCCTCAACATCTCTACTAACCATTGATGGATCAGGCTATCGGGGACCACAATCAACACGCGGTCGGCGCGACCACTCATCAGCCGTTGGTGCAAGATCAAGCCCGCTTCTATGGTTTTTCCGAGACCAACCTCATCGGCCAATAAGACTCGTGGGTGGTGACGCGCTGCGACTTGGTTTGCGATATAAAATTGATGAGGTAACAACTGCACCCGAGGGCCGACGAGGCCGTAAGCCTGTGATTGTTGGTGTCGGTGTTGTAGACGCAGCGATTCGGCGCGCAAAAGAAAGCTATTGTTCTTGTCGATCTGGCCGGCGAAGAGGCGATCGAGCGGTCGACTAAACTGAACGAAACTATCGAGGTCGAGCTCCGGCAGGATCCCCTCGCTACCGTCTTCAGCGGTGCCGCCATAGATGTAGCAACCGTTGGCCTCGTGGCGCTCGGTGACCCGGAGCGCAACACCGTCCGCGCTTCTAATTGTTTCGCCGACTTCATACATCACGCGGCTTAGCGGCGCATTGTCGCTCGCATAAACGCGCCGCTCGCCTGCAGCTGGGAAACTTAAAGTTACTCGTCGATCGGCGTATTCGACGACAATGCCGAGACCGAGTTCCGACTCGGTATTACTGATCCAACGTTGACCAGCAGTAAATGCCGAGTCCACCAAATTTAGTAACCCCTGCGCTCGAATTCCGTCTGATTAGATTTGATTCAAGCTAAATTAATCGATACGCGCCTCCTGGGCGCCAGCGCGCGTAAGTATAAACAGATGTGACACGCAATAGAATTTTGTGGGCGCTCGTTATGTTTTTCGTATCAACTGCACGCACACATGTGCGGCATTAACGCACGCTTTTCAACGTGATTTAGGAATGCGGAGATTCGCTACGAGCTACTGCTAGTAGCATCCAGCTTCGCGCGCTCGGGCTTGGACAAGCGCAAGTACCACATCGATGTTCGGTGTCGCTACATCAACCAGGCGGCCAAGCTCCTGGACCGCAGTGATAACAGCGTCGATCTCCATTGGACGTCCTCGCTCCAAGTCTTGCAACATTGATGTCTTGTGTGCGCCGACCGCCGCAGCGCCGTCAATCCGCTTATCGATCGGAATACCGAAGCGTGCACCGAGCAACTCGCCGATTGCTTGTGCTTCCAACATCATTGAACGCGCAAGCGCCCGCAGTCCTTGGTCGGCACAAATGGCCTCAAGTGTTGCTCCCGTCAGTGCGCTGATCGGATTGAAGGCAACATTACCCCATAGCTTGACCCATATTTCATCGCGAATACGTGTTTTCACGGGCGCCTTTAGGCCGGCATCGCGCAACACTTGCGACAATTCGGTGACCCGACCGCTTTTCTCCCCAGACGGCTCGCCCAGGGTAAATCGATCACCTTCGATGTGCTCTATGACACCTGGCTCAGGTACCTCGCATGAGGGATAAACGACACAGCCAATCACTCGTTCAGGGCCCAGCGCATCCCACTGATTTCCGCTCGGGTCGACGCTGCGCAGTCGATGCCCTCGGTACGCGCTATCCAGGCCATGAAAGTACCACCACGGTACGCCGTTAACTGCCGGTACGATTGCCGTGTGCTCGCCACATAGCGTTTCAATTTGGTCAACGACGGCCGGGACGGAGTGCGCCTTGAGTCCAATCACTACGTAGTCCTGAATGCCGAGTTCGTTCGGGTCGTCGGTGCTTGTAACCCGGCAAACCGATTCGCTGCCGCCACTGCGAAGCCGCAAGCCCCGCTCACGGATCGCCGCAAGATGCGGGCCGCGGGCAACAAGACTCACGTCGACCCCAGCCAAACCGAGACGCGCGCCAAGGAAACCGCCGATCGCGCCGGCACCGTAGATGCAGATCTTCATCGCGCGGCTAGCCGGCGGCGGCAGGCTGGTGTATTCGACATTGTGATTGTCACTAGCCGAGCCCGAGTTTTTCTGCCAACCCGATCCGCTGCAACTTCCCGGTCGCACCTTTCGGGATCTCGTCGAGAAAAACGATCACGCGCGGAACCTTGAAGGCAGCGAGTCGAGTGCCTGCGAAATCGCGCAATTCGCGCTCCGTAACTTCCGCGCCGTCGCGCAACACAACCGCCGCCGCGACGTCTTCGCCAAGTTTCGGATGTGGTAGCGCGAAGGTCACGACCTGACCCACACCCTCGTGGTCCATGAGCACATCGTCAACCTCGCGCGGCGCGATTTTTTCACCGCCGCGATTAATGATCTCCTTAAGGCGACCACTGATCGTTAGAAATCCCTCGTCATCGAATACGCCCTGGTCACCGGTGCGAAACCAATTACCGCCACCGTCAGGATCAGCAACGTAGGCATCGGCGTTCGCCTGTGGGTTAGCCTCGTAGCCACCGGTCACATTCGGCCCGCGGATCACGATTTCACCTTCGCTCCCCGCAATGAAATGCCCGTCGGTGTCCATTAAGCGGACTTCTGGTCCGGCGCCGACCCCAACCGAGCCCGCCTTACGCGAACCCGGTGGCAGCAAATTCGATGTCATTTGGTGCGCCGCCTCGGTCATGCCATAAGACTCGATAACAGGACATGAGAAAACCTGCTCTAGGCGTTGCATCACCTGCGGCGGTAGGGAAGAAGACGATGAGCGAATAAATCGTAATCCCGCGGCGGTGGCGATCGCCGCGTTGCGCTCCGCGCGATCAAGGATCGCCTGGTGCATGGTAGGTACCGCGGTATACCAAGTCGGCCGCTCTGAGGCCAACCAGGCAAAAAACTTCATCGCATTGAATCCCGGCGTACATGTAACGCAGGCGCCGCCGTTAAGCGAAGCCAGTACCGCCGCTATTAAACCGTGAATATGAAATAAGGGCATGACATTCAGACAGTGATCCTCGGCCGTCAGTGAAAGTGTCTGCCCGATATGCGTCGCCGAGGCGCATAGATTCGACTGACTTAAGGGAACGATCTTCGGTCGCGAAGTAGTCCCGGAGGTATGTAGCACCAGTGCGGTGTCGGAAACCTTTGCGGTGGTGGTGGATTTAACCTCGGTCATGCCGGCAAAATCGAGATCGAAATGGCCAGCCGGATCCCCCGCTTCCGTTACCAGTTCTATTATTGGAATGCCGAGACGCTTCGCTACGGGGACCGCTGGGGACTCGATACCGGCGGCGACGATAATCGCCTTAGCCTTCAGATCGGATAAATAGAATTCGAACTCCGCATCTTTGTATGCCGGATTCAGGGGCGCCGCTGTGGCGACAGTTGCGCTCGCGATAAAGCTGGTGGCCATTTCAGGACCGTTTGGCAGCACGATCGCGATGCGGTCGTTTGCACCGATACCATGACGGGAGAAATCTGCCGCACGGCCACGACACAATGCACGCAGTTCAGCATACGACATTGACAGTCTCTCCGGGGCGCTAATCGCCGGACGCTGATCGTCGCCGTGCGAGAGTAGATCTACCAGTGTCATGGTTATATTCACCGTAAGCCGAACGCGGCCAGGACAATTGTCCAATCCTACTGAGGCTATTGGTTAGTAGCAACTCACCTGAGTGACTTAATTGTTCAGCGATCGCGATACCGCATTTGTTTGTATGCCTTCTAGCGCTAGCAATATTTCAACTCGCTCGCTAAGCTCCTGTCACTTCCATTAGGACATAGACTAAATGACGCAAACTGCGGCGGACATGGTCAGCGCGGCCAAAGCTCAAATCCGTGAAATCAATGTCGTTGAAGCCAAGGCGTTACTTGACGGTAAGGCGGTTTTCGTCGATGTCCGGGAACCGCCGGAATGGAAAGACGGTACGGTCCCAGGAGCGCTGTGCATCCCACGCGGCGTGTTGGAATGGCGCGCCGAATCCGAAGAACCATTGAAAGATAGATCCGTGCGCGTGGTAGTTTACTGTAAGGGCGGTGGACGCTCGGCGCTGGCGGCGCAGACCTTACAACAACTTGGCTTTAGCAATGTGAGTTCACTAGCTGGTGGCTTCGAGGCCTGGGCTGGTAATGGAAAAAAATAAAGATGACAAAAATTAACTTTGATCTTAGCGATCGAATCGCGTTGATTACCGGCGGGAGTCGTGGCTTGGGTCGACAAATGGCACTCGCGTTCGCCGCGCACGGCGCGGATGTAATCATCGCAAGCCGCAAGCTTGAGCAATGCGAAGCGACGGCAAAAGAAATTGAAGCGCTTGGCCGTCGCGCGTTACCGGTGGCCTGTCATGTTGGCAAATGGGATGCGCTCGACACTCTCGTCGAAACGGCATACGCAGCATTCGGTCGCATCGACATTTTGGTTAACAACGCAGGCATGTCACCCCTATATGACTCATTAGACGAAATCTCCGAAGAGCTGTTCGATAAAGTGATCGGGGTCAATCTCAAAGGACCGTTTAGACTCAGCGCACTGGTCGGCAAGCGCATGGCCGCAGGAAACGGTGGCAGCATCATCAACATCACCAGCACCGGTGCCATCACACCGAGCCCGGCGGCCGAACCCTATGGCGCAGCGAAGGCGGGCCTGAACGCCATCACACGTTCGTTCGCACATGCATATGCCCCAAAGGTACGGGTCAACGCGATCATGGCCGGGCCCTTTTTGACCGATATTTCCAAGGCGTGGGATATGGAACGATTCACCGCATTGGCGAAGGACGCGATACCGCTGCAACGCGGCGGCGAACCGACTGAGATCGCCGGTGCGGCGCTATACCTAGCCAGCGACGCATCCACCTACACCACCGGTTCCATCATCACTGTTGATGGTGGATCTGGCGGCCATCCTGGTCTGGTGTAGAATCATTTCACAATCAGATAGCAGAGAGACTCGCAATGGACCTAATGGGGATGGCAACGCAGATATTCATGCAAAAGCTTGGCGGCGGCGCCGGCGGACTCAGCGAAGGTATGGTGGGTAAAGCCCTCGGCGGTTTGCTTGGCAATAGCAGCGGCGATATCGATCTCGGCTCGATCATATCAAAGCTCGATGGCGGCGGTTTGGCTTCTCTGGCGCAATCTTGGCTTGGCGATGGCACTAACGGTGGGATCTCGCCGCAGCAAATTATGGACCTATTTGGGGAGTCGGAAGTCGGCAACTTTGCATCGAATCTGAATCTCGATCCATCGACCGCAACTGATGGTCTCGCCGGTATGCTGCCAGAGTTGATCGACAGCAATAGCAAGGGTGGCGGTCTGCTTGACGCCGTCGGCGGCAGCAGCGGACTGCTTGGAATGGCCTCGAAATTTCTGAAGTAAAGGATCGCCTAGCGGATAAACCTTGGCGCAAGTTGTGCTTTGCGCGTTAGTTGTAGACGCACGGCTTCATAGTATTCTTTGAAGTGCGGATCGACGTCATGGAAATTGACCACGACGTCCAGGCCTTTGCGTTGCGGTAAATCGTAGGGCGAATGGAGATAAAACAGGGTTGCGACGTCCTGTCCCGGCTCAAGCGATATCGCGACCTCTTTCGATAGCACGAGCTCTTCGCGACGTAGAAACGAAACAGTAAATGCAAGATCAAGCGGGACCGTGCGTTCGATATCGATCACGACCCCAGGCTCAAGATATAACTCCGCGTAATAACTACCAAGTCGTGAAAGGTACAGTGGCACGCTGTGATCGACGTCAGTCGTGGCATCCAGGACCTCATTGAGGACGATAAGACGGGTGCTGGCAAAGGCGCCGGCGTGGACCGTAATGGCCAATATCATGATCGGGATCATCAGTGAAATACGATGTTTCATTGCCAGCCTCCTTATGCGCAGGGCAAAATTGCGCGCGCGGCCACTCCTTTAGGAACACCGTTGCGGACGAAAGTTCTATGGGAATATTACCGCCAGTGGTGGAAGCCAGGCTAGGGACACGCGAGACTGCGCGATCATTCCCAGACTTCGGTACAACCCGAAGCTAAAAGTACTGCATGAGGAGCTTGTGATGGAAGTAAACGAAGTAATGCGTACAACGTTTTCAGCACGGGCGTTTACGGATGAGCCGATACCGGACGAGACTCTATACCGTATCTTAGACAATGCCCGTTTTGCCTCCAGTGGCGCCAATCTGCAAGGCTGGCGGGTGATCGTGGTGCGGGACCCTGAGATCCGGCGCACAATCGCGTCGATCTGTGCCGACACCTTCCGCTACTACCGGGCGCAGGAAGCGGCCGGCGAAGTACCGTTTAATCCGATAAACCCGACAACGGTCGATCCCGCCGAGGCCGATCGAACCGAGCTTCGTTACCCGATGCTCGGTCATTTTGATGACCCGACGAAAGTGCCTGTGGTCCTCGTCATTGCGCTCGATCTTCGAGTGGTCACGGCGTTTGACCTAAATCAGGCACGCATCGGCGTGATCAGTGGCGCCTCAATCTATCCATTTGCCTGGAATATTCTGCTTGGTGCCCGAAACGAGGGTTTCGGCGGCGTTCTCACCACGTTTCTGGCCAACGGCGAACCAGCAGCGCGGGCGCTTCTTGGTTTGCCTGATCACTATGCCGTGGCGGCGATGCTACCGCTCGGGCGACCGGTGAAACAATTGACCCGGCTCAAGCGCAAGCCCGTCGAATCCTTCACTACGATCGACCGTTTCGACGGAGACACATTTAATCCATAGACCGATTTTTCTCGATTATTTCACTCGCGGCGACACGCCTTGGGGACTGACTTATCGCTAGGCTTTCGTTAAGATGCGCGCCTTAGTCTATTTCCCCGCTGCAATAAAATAGTTGATAAATGCTCGGTAGAGGTATCGAAAAAACAGATGCCGACAACACACTCAGAGGCACTACCGTTTAGACGTCACGCGAAATGCCACTAATTCTAATTCACGCCGCACGACGCAACCGCCTGGCAAACCATTTGATGGCACACGGCCGCATCAGGTGGCGCATATGAATTTGCGAATTAAAGTGAGATCAGTGGACCCAGTCCGCGCCTTAATCACGTTCAATCTCGCCATGGGCGAGGAGGGGTAACGATGAAGATTGCTGTACCGAAAGAGGTACATCCAAAGGAATGTAGGGTCGCCACAACGCCGGACGTCGTGATTAAGCTTCGCGATCTCGGTTTCGAGGTGATAGTGGAGACAAACGCCGGGGCTGGTGCCAGTTTTTCTGACGCGAGTTATACCACCGCAGGCGCGACCATAGAATCTGACACTGAAGCGCTGTGGCGTAACGCAGACATCGTACTTAAAGTCCGCAGCCCCGAACACCACCCCGCGCTGAACAAGCATGAAGCCGATCTACTGGGCGATGGCCAAACGCTAATGTCATTTATCTGGCCGGCGCAGAACCCGGAGCTAATGGATCGGCTTGCGCAGAAAAATGTCACCGTGCTGGCACTCGATAGCGTGCCGCGTATCTCGCGGGCGCAGAAGCTCGACGCACTGAGCTCGATGGCGAATATCGGTGGCTATCGAGCGGTTATAGAAGCGGCCAACAACTTCGGTCGATTTTTTACCGGACAAATCACCGCAGCCGGTAAGGTACCACCCGCTAAGGTCCTAGTGATTGGCGGTGGCGTCGCCGGGCTGGCCGCGATCGGTACCGCAATGAGTCTCGGCGCAATCGTGCGTGCGTTCGACACGCGACCTGAGGTAAAAGAACAAGTCGAGAGTATGGGTGCACAATTCTTGGAACTCGACTTCGAAGAAGAAGGCAGTGGTACGGGTGGTTATGCGAAAGAAATGAGCCCCGCGTTCATTGAAGCAGAAATGGCTTTGTTTCGAGAGCAGGCCGCCGAAGTCGACATCATCGTTACGACCGCGTTGATACCTGGCAAGCCCGCGCCAAAATTAATCCTGGCAGACATGGTTGAGCTCATGCGCGACGGTTCGGTTATCGTCGATATGGCGGCCGAGCAAGGCGGCAATTGCGAGCTCACCAAGCCCGGTGAAATAGCTAAGGTCCACGGCGTTACGATCATTGGCTACGATGATTTTCCGAGCCGCCTGGCGGCCCAATCGAGCCAGCTCTATGGTACGAATTTGCGCCATTTACTGTCCGAACTCTGTCCCGACAAAAACGGCGAAATCGTCGTGGACATGGAAGACGAGGTCGTACGCGGCACCACGGTGATTAAAGACGGCGAGATAACCTGGCCACCGCCAGCGCCAAAACTTTCGGCAGCCCCAGCGAAACCCGCAAGCAGCGCGCCGGTGCAAGCACCGGAGCAGAGTCCCAAGGAACCCCGCCGTGGTTGGGGATCAATCGGTTTTCTAATTGCCGGCGGTCTAGCGTTATGGGGCCTAGGCGGCGTTGCGCCAGCCGCATTTATGTCGCATTTCACCGTCTTTGTGCTTGCGTGTTTCGTTGGGTATCAAGTGATTTGGAATGTTACTCCCGCACTACATACACCCCTGATGAGCGTGACGAATGCGATCAGTGGGATCATTGTCCTCGGCGCCTTACTGCAGGTTTCAACCAGCTCGTTTCTCATCACGCTGCTTGCGGGGATCGCCATTCTTATCGCATCGATCAACATCGCCGGCGGTTTCCTGGTTTCCCAACGCATGCTGCGCATGTTTCGTAAATAAGGAATCGTCATGGCGTCCGGAACTCTCACCGCAGCGTACATTGCCGCAACTATTCTTTTTATCCTGAGCCTCGGCGGCTTGAGCCATCCCGAAACTGCCCGGAGAGGCAATCTCTACGGCATCATCGGCATGACTATTGCGATACTCGCCACGATATTTAGTGCGCAGGTCAGCTCGTATATTGTCCTTGTGATCATGATGACCGTTGGTGGTGCTGCCGGAATGGTGGTCGCCTCACGTGTACAAATGACCGAAATGCCTGAGCTGGTCGCGATCCTACATAGCTTCGTGGGCCTAGCTGCGGTACTGATTGGCTATGCGACGTTTCTCGATCACTCGCATCATTTCGTCGGGGTCGAGAAAACCATCCATGAGGTTGAAATCTATTTAGGGATCTTGATCGGTGCAGTCACCTTCACCGGCTCGGTCGTTGCCTTCGGCAAACTACGCGGCAAGATCGACGGTAAACCGATGCTGTTGCCGGCCCGCCACTTAATCAATCTCGGTATCGCGCTGGCTTGCATCTGGCTGGGTGCGGTATTTGTTGGCAATCCCTCAACGACTAGCGCTATGTGGGCATTGATCTTCATGACTTTGATCGCCTTTGCTTTCGGCGTTCACATGGTCATGGCGATCGGTGGCGCAGATATGCCGGTCGTGGTCTCAATGCTTAATAGCTATTCGGGTTGGGCCGCGGCCGCGACCGGATTTATGTTGTCCAATGATCTACTCATCGTTACCGGCGCATTGGTTGGTTCGAGCGGCGCAATTTTGAGCTACATCATGTGCCGCGCGATGAATCGCAATTTTGTCAGTGTTATTGCCGGGGGGTTTGGTACGGCTGGTGGAACGGAAGCGGTCGCATTCGAGGGCGAGGCGGTACCGATATCGGCCGATGAAACAGCCGATCTATTGCGTGAGGCCGAATCGATAATCATCGTACCGGGGTACGGCATGGCGGTGGCGCATGCCCAAAACATTGTGTCTGAACTCACCACGACGCTGCGCAATGAAGGAAAGAATGTGCGCTTCGCCATCCACCCCGTCGCCGGACGTATGCCCGGACACATGAATGTGCTGCTTGCCGAGGCGCGATTGCCCTACGACATCGTCATGGAGATGGATGAGATAAACGATGATTTTCCCTCTACGGATGTCACTATCGTGATCGGCGCCAACGATATCGTCAATCCATCCGCACAAGAGGAACCAAATAGTCCGATTGCAGGGATGCCTGTCTTAGAAGTGTGGAAAGCGAAAAACACCATTGTGCTCAAACGAAGCATGGCGACGGGCTACGCCGGGGTAGATAACCCGTTGTTTTTCCGCCCGAACACACAAATGCTATTTGGTGATGCCAAAGAAAGCCTCGATGCGGTGTTCAAGTCGTTGAGCTAGGTATCCTAACTGCTGCTCTCACGCTTAATCGTAGTCGAGTAATGCATGAAGATCGTCGCCAGTGTCGCTGAGCTCGATTTAGAATTACAGCAGTTACTTGAACATCACGGCTGCGTACTCCTGTCGAGTCGCCACCTAGCGCGCGAAGCGAAAACCTGCCGCGACGAATCGCATGTCTACGATTTCGACACCGGGGCGAGTCGCACCGAACCATTTTTTCATTACCTTGTTGAGGCGGGGTCCGCGATTTTCCTATTCGACGGTGATCCGTTTCTCATTTACGTATTTCCATGCCACACGCATGAATTAATCACCTACCTAGAGTCGGAGTCCACCGAATTAGACGTCGAACAAGCGAAACACTACGTTGGCACGATGTTAGGGAAACGTGCAAATATTGCGGCAAGCTCGAAAATTGCTAATCTTTGGATGGACGACTAATGCGCTGCGTTCGCAGGACGGCGACGTCATTTATCTAGACAACCTGCTATTTGATATACCCAAGCGTTTGCGGTAGCTTTGCCCGAACCACGCGCCCGGCGTGATTAAGTACAAGATCGCGTCGGCTCATGCAAATATCCGGTACCCATTGTGCACCGGATTTTTTTTGTCCGGGGTCGCACTCGAAATCTCCCTCGACGTGACAACGCTATTCAAAAAGGAGTGAATTATGAAATTGATGGAACTTTCTGTCGTCTTACTCGGTGGATTATTGTTGCATAGTTCGGGGCATGCGGCGGGCATGCAAATTAAAACCGGGGAATGGGAATTTCGCTCTCAAACATCGATGCCCGGACAAAATGTCGCACGCGATCACGTCGACAAACAATGTCTCAAAGACGAGACCATCACACCAGAAGTCATGATGAAGGGCATGCAACAAGGTTGCGAATTATCAGACTTTGATAGCACCGCGCACTCGATGAGTTGGAAGGTGCAATGTTCGAACAAGGGCGGAGAAATGACCGGCGCAGGAAATGTCAGCGGCTCCGGCGAAACCCTTAAAGGCGGTATGGAAATGGCAATGACTTTCAATGGCCAAACGATGAATATGGCCGTTAGTTGGGATGGAAAATATATCGGACCGTGCCCCTAGGCTACCGTCCATTGCAGTAATGCGAGGTCCTTCGTTGAGAGAATTCAATGACCATAAGAGCCGCCGACAACTTGTCGAGCCCTGAAGACCGAGAAGAAAATGTCATGTTGCGCGACAGCGCCATCGCGTTTTGTCGCGGCGATGCTGCGATCTCTCGCCTAAAGGATCTAAAGCAAACCGATGTCGATTTTGACACGTCGATCTGGCGTGCAATGGTTGATATGGGTTGGTCCGCGATTGCTGTGCCGGAAGATTGTAACGGCCTTGGTCTAGGCATAGGCGCGGCCGCCATCGTTGCCGAAGAACTCGGTAGCGTGGTGGCACCCGAACCGCTAATAGAGACCGCGGGCTTAGCTGCGACTTTGTTACGCCTGTTACCGGTCGGCGATCTACGGTCCCAATTGCTCCAGCAATTGGCGGGAGGCGAAGCCCTACCAATCGCTTGTACGACGGAGTTCTACTCGTATGACGGTATTGGGTTACCAAACGCCGAGCCGGGCCCCGCCGGATTTATCCTCAACGGCAGCAATGATTGTGTTCCAATGGCGCGCTCAGCCAGTGGATTTCTAGTCCCGGCATTCTTAGATGCTCAGATTGCGTTGTTCTGGGTACCGGCGGAAAGCGAAGGGCTCAACATTGAGTCTCGTCTTCTAGCGGACAACACCTCGCACGCCAAAACCAGCTATACGAACATTCAATTAACACAAAACCTGCTTCTCGGACGTGGGGACGCGGTTGCACAAGCGTTGGCTTGCGCTATCGACCATAGCCATGTGCTCACCGCTGCGTACCTCTGTGGTTTGATGGGACAGGCGCTGGAGGTGACGCTCGAGTACTTGCGCACAAGAAAGCAATTCGGACGTACGATCGGAAGTTTCCAGGCCTTGCAGCATCGATCGGTCGATCTATTTATCCGACGTGAGTTGGCCGCTGCCGTAGTCGGCGAGGCCCTCGTCTGCCTCGCGCAAAATACCGACCCGCGGGAACGTGCGATATTAGCGAGCCGCGCTAAATATCGCGCCGCCGATGCCGCGTTGACAATAACTCGTGCTGCCATTCAGATGCACGGTGCCATCGGTTTTACCTACGAATGCGATATCGGACATTTCCTGAACTCCGCAATGGTTCTGTGCTCACGCCGCGGGAATGTCGCTTGGCATTTGCGAAAACTCGGAGACCTTGTGAACACCAGCAGTGCAGTCGACGAATTGGATGGGCAACAGCATTTGGAGCAGACCACTGAAGTGACCGGCGGAAACTGGAACGATCTGGCCGACGGTGATTTTCGACAGTTGGTGCGCAAGTGGTTCGAACAAGAGTATCCAGCCGCGTTACGTTACCCACCACGGCGCCTTCATTGGCCAGAGATAAAACCTTGGTATCTCAAATTGTCGCGCAAAGGATGGCTCGCTCCGAATTGGCCGGTAGAATTCGGCGGAATGGGCTTGTCGCCGTCGAAGTTTCTTATCTTCATAGAGGAACAGGAGCGCTGGGGCGTAGCGCGTGCGCCAGACATGGGGATCACCATGATCGGGCCATTACTCATCGCGCATGGCAATCCTGAACAGCGGGCCGAGTATTTGCCCAAGATATTGAGCGGAGAGAACGTCTGGTGCCAAGGTTACTCTGAGCCCAATGCCGGTTCTGATCTCGCTAGCCTGCAATGCGAAGCCATATTAGACGGCGATGAATTCATCGTAAACGGACAAAAAACCTGGACGACGCTCGCGCAAGACGCTACGCATATCTTTTTGCTGGTGCGAACCGACAAGACCGTGAAACACCAGGCTGGGATCAGCTTCTTGCTGCTCGATTTGTCGACTCCCGGGATCAGTATTAGACCTATCAGAAACCTCGCCGGCGATGAAGAATTCTGCGAGGTATTTTTTGACGACGTCCGCGTGCCCGTAGAAAACCTGGTCGGCGAATTGAACGCCGGCTGGGGGATCGCTAAAGCCCTATTAAGCTTCGAACGCATTTTCCTGGGTAGCCCAAAGCAATCGCAATATGCTCTACAGCGTCTTCAAAGCATCGCGATCGGCACAGACTTATTCGAAGATGCGAGTTTCAAGGATCGGTTCACCCAATTAAAGCTCGATACCTTAGATCTCGAGTCAGTCTATGCACAGTTCGCGGAAATAGTCCGTAAGGGCGGCACCCTGGGTCCCGATGTATCGCTATTGAAAATTTGGGCGACCGAGACATTTGCGCGCTTAAGCGAACTGATGCTTGAGGCAGCGGGTGAAATAGGTGCGGAGCGTGGGGATCTGGTTTTTGGTAGCGGCAGCGCGAATATACTAAGTCAGTTCTATACTGCGAGGCCTGCTACCATTTACGGCGGTAGCAATGAAATTCAGCGTAATATCATCGCTAAACACGTCTTGAAACTACCGGATTCTTAAACCGAAGAGCGTGTTAGGGACGCATAGAGATCAATAGATGCAACACTGGTCTCGGATAGTGTCGAAGCTTTTCGCAGACCGCTCGAGCAACCACGCTACCGTCCTCGGATTGCCTGTGCCATTGTTCATCTTGTCCAGTGTAGCTTTGGGACAATCCGACAGCCAGCTTGTCCAGTATTACATTACGAGCCTCGTGGCAGGCTTCGACTGAATCAAAAGCACGTGATGCCGCGACCTGTTGTACGATTTTCTCTGGGTTGCTGATCGTCAAAACAGTATCGTAGAAAATCTCTCTTACCTTTCGGTCGGCAGCGGGAATACGCAAGGTATAAGTCGCACCAGATTCGGCCGGTAACCCATAGCTGTATCCGTGCGCGAGGGGTGAACCGGGGTCACTTCCGAACATGGTGACAAACGTTGCGTCACCCGCAACAGCGGGATTAATAAAGCTATACAGAAATGCGAACAGGAGCAATCGGCGCTTAATGGAGATCGTCATGCCGGTCCTCAAAATTGATTAGATCAAGACTTAGTATAGCGTTTTAGTTTATTTGCCGGCATTGGGTGACCGAACCGATATCCCTGGAAATAATCCACTCCGAAACCGGCGACAAATTCTTCTTGCAGCGCATTTTCAATACCTTCCGCAACGGTCTTCAAATTAAGCTCTTTGGCCATTGCATGCATAGCACGAAAAATTGCGCGATCCTGCGGAGAGTTCGGTAGGTCACGAATGAAATCGCGGTCGATCTTGATCGCGACGAAAGGCAATTCTTTGAGACGCGCGAGATTCGAAAATCCAGTTCCGAAGTCATCTATTACCAGCCGCACCCCGATTGTGGCGAGCTCTTCGAATACCTGCCAGACCGACGCATCGGCTTTCATCGCCACCGATTCGGTGATCTCAAAGAACAGCCTACTGCCCGCGAGATCATATTTTTGCAAGGTCTCGGCGACGAAGATAGGGAAGGTCTCGTCCATTAATTGTGATCCGGAAACGTTCACCGTGACCGACAATCGACGGTTCGCAAGCGAGGCCGTAAATTCGCATGCCCGGTCAATGATCATCTGACCTAATTTCCGCACAATCCCCATGTCCTCGGCGATTGGAATAAACTCCTGTGGAAACAGCTCGCCGAGATCGCTGTCATTCCAGCGCGCCAGGGCTTCGAAGCCGGAAACATTACGTTTTCTGCTCGAAACGATGGGCTGATAGTGAACGACGAGCTCTCCTTGCTCTAACGCTATCGGAAGCTTCAATTCAATTGTCGCCATCCGCTCCGCGGCGGCGCTTGCACCATCGGAGTAAAACTCAGATCCGCCACGATTACGCCGTTTACACCAGCTCGCCGCCATTCTCGCATTGCGCACGAGTTCTTCCGCGTTATGTCTATGGCCGGAAAACATCGCGATTCCGACGCTGACCGATATCCTGTATTCGTGTTGGCCTAATTGAAGTGGATCGACGATGTTAGCCAAGATCTGATCGGCGATGCGGTCCGTTTGCATTGAATCGATGGCGTCCGCCAAAACAATAAATTCATCACTATCGAGCCGACCTAGGATGTCGTTGGCGCGGATCGACGCACGTAATCGACGCGCAACTTCGAGTATCACCGTGTCCCCTGCACTATGTCCGAAGCGATCGTTGACCAACTTGAGGTGGTCAATATTGATCACAAAGATCGCACTGCTTGCCGCTACCCGGGCGGCCGCCACATCGAGCAAGTTCATAAACGCTCTGCGGTCCGGCAATTGGGTCAGTGGGTCTGAAAAGGCGAAGCGAACGGATTGTTCACCCAGTCGCCGGATCTTTGTTTGTCCTCGCAGAGCTGGTTTGTCATCACCTGCTGGACCACCTTGCAACAAATCACTGGCCGCATCCGAGCCGGTGAGGTCGCGGATCACACACAGGAGCAATTCGTTATCGTCACCATCGCGTAATATCGACTTGTGGGTTTGCAATAAACGGGCAGTCTTGTCGTCGCGAGCCGCGACGGCTTCGTTGAGTGTACTGGAGCCCGTCTTGAATACTGCCTCGTCGTTCTCCCAGGCAAGGCTTGCCTCGCGCTCCGGTAGCATATCGCCTTCGCACTTCCCTAATAAGGCTTCACTTTCGTGCCCCATGTAATCGCAATAGGCCTCGTTGACCATGACCCAGCGATGACTTCTATCCTTGAGGTAGACTGGTTCCGGAAACGTTTGCAGGACTGCTACTAATAGCGGCGAAATCGACGGCGTCGCGATACCCTGTGACTTTGGCGCGAGCGTAAGGGTCAAAGGGTCTATACGGCCTAGGGCTAAATTTGGCATTAACTTTGTCGCTACTGTGTGTAAATATTAGTCTTATTTATCAACGAGTTTTAATGATTTCTTTACACTCTACACTAAGTACAAGTCAGGTCAAGCTATAAGAGATTTAGGTTCGCTTACACCCCGGCTGCGGTGACCCTTGTATCGATTAGAATGCATAGCGCACGGCGATACTGATATTCGACCAATGACAGACCGAACAAGGAGAGATTTATTGTGAGCGCCCAAGTTACAGCGATCCCCGGTATCCCGACGGCTGCGCATCGCGGCGAGGACGAAATGCCGTTCGTCTCGTTAAGTCCCGGCGTTGCATTTCAGTTGATGCAAGTCGATATCGATTTGGGATTGTGGGTGGTGCGGACAAAGTTCGAACCCGGTACTACCGTCCAACGCCATCGGCATACCGGCACCGTTTATGCCTACACGACGAGCGGTGCGTGGCGCTACCTGGAATATCCGGAGATCAACACCGCGGGTTCTTATCTATTCGAACCCGCGGGATCGATACACACCCTACACGCCTTAGCCGATACCGATGGACCGACCGATGTCTTTTTTGCGATCTCCGGGGCAAACCTAAATCTAGACGACGATGGCAAGATTGAATCGGTGTTGGACGCCGGTGTGATTCTAGATCTGTATCACCGGGAATGTGAAAAAGCTGGGCTGCCGCGTCCGAATGTCATCGGCGACAACCGCAATACCTGAGCATACAGTAGAATCCCGTTATTCAAACAGTCGATAGGCGATATTAATATGGTGCGCTGTAGTGTTCTCCTTTTTCCGACCGATCAAACGATACAACCGGTAGATCTAGCCGTAGCTGTAGAAGAAAGAGGCCTAGATGCACTTTTTCTTCCGGAGCACACTCACATCCCGGTTAGCTCCACGTCACCGTTTATGCCGGACGGTGTCGTACCCGAGTTTTATAAACGCACCTATGACCCTTTCGTGGCGCTGGCTGCGTGTGCCGCCGTGACCAAACGGATCACGCTCGCGACCGGTATCTGCCTGGTAACACAGCGCGATCCGATCACGCTCGCGAAGGAGATCGCGTCGCTTGATATGATTTCAAACGGACGCGTGATCTTCGGGATCGGAGCTGGATGGAACGTTGCCGAAGTGGAAAATCATGGCACGCGCTTCGATACACGCTGGAAGGTATTACGCGAACGTATAATGGCAATGAAAACTATCTGGCGTGAAGATGAGCCGGAGTTTCATGGCGAGTATGTTGACTTCGATCCGATGTGGTCATACCCGAAGCCCGTTCAAAATGGCGGACCACCTATCTGGATCGGCGCAAACTCAAAATGGGCTCCGGATCGCGTGGCCGATTACGCGGATGGCTGGATGCCAATCCGCGGTCGCCCCGGCGGTGGCAATGTCGAAGCGCTAAAAGCGGCATGCGAGCGGCGAGGACGCGATTTTTCAGAAATAAGCTTGGGCTTGTTTATGGCACCGCTCGACGAGACCGAGGCCCACGAATGTATAGCCGAGGGCTATAGTGAGCTGATCTTCAACGTGGCGCCTGAAGACCAAGATTCGGTACTACGTCAATTGGATCGGGTAGCGGCGCTGGCAAATAAGCTGCGGGCATAGTACAGGTAGTAGCGGCGGCACGGGTCGCGCGCTAGTGGCCCGCGCTGGCTATATTCTCGTCAAAGCGATCAAGCGTGTAGTCGGTCAGGTCTTCGAGGATGGGGATCGCGCCCGGCGTCTCCTGCCAATGGAAATGGCACCCATAGTAAATTTTCTCGTCGGCAACGGTTCGGTAGCAAACTCGAGTAACGATTTCGTAGGGCGACCTGTGTCCCGGAAGCCGCAGCGCTAAACGAATGGTCGCGCGCTCGCGCATGAAGTTATCTGGGTCCTTGGTCACTGCGAGGCATATTCCAGTCGCTGAGATGTTCCTCACGGTGACCGGATAAAGCAGTTGGTTGTTATGCGCCGTCTCGATCGGCATGACCGCAGCTGCGAGATCGTCAGCCGCCGGTTCATCGACGCCGCGGTAGGCCACACGGCGATTGAATAATTCGAAAAAGCTTTCGCTACCACGTTCGATGAATTCATCCGTGGCGTCGAAGGATAATCCAATTAACCGTTCTGTTGTGCTGTCGCCTGTAAATACTACTTTAGCCGGTAATGTCGCACTACCAGTCAGATTCGGCGATTCAATCGATACCGTGATTTCTTCGCCCTTGGTCACCGACGGCGCCGAGGCTTTGGCGAAACGAACGCTGGCGCCACCACAGGTCACGTCCGCGATTTCATCTGGCACGTGGCGCGCATCGTCGCGCAATAATGCGAGCGCTAGATTGTCCGTCGTTATCGGCCGTACGCGATACGCGGAACGGCGATTATCAGCGAGCACAGCTGCAAGCATTCACATCCTCCATCGGCGGCGGCATTTTGCCAACTATAACTAAGTTCACGAAAAATGACATTCGCGGAGAATGCCCGCGCGATGGCTGGTGCTGAGGTGACCTTGGTTGCTACTAGCGCATAATCAAAACCTTACCGAAGTTATCTCAGCTCTAATCGACGGCTGCTCAAAGGCGACTGATTTAAGCTCCCGAATGGAGTTCCCGGATACGGTCGCGCAATTCGCCGACCGTGCGATTCTCATGATGGCGGGCAGACGGTGTTAGGAAAGATTCGAGTTTGGTCGCTAAACGGATCGGGTTAGGCTCAAGTCGAATAGTAACGACACCATCGGTGACTAATTTTTGCAAGAGCAATTCACGCTCGGTCTTCGCGCGAATACTCTCGGCGATTGGCGTTAAGAGAAAGTTACTTAACACGATTCCGTACAAGGTGGACGTTAGCGCGATCGGAATCGACCTAAGAATTACTTCTGGCTCACCGATACCGGCAAGCATTGAGACCAAACCAATAACACTACCGGCGACACCAAACGCGGGCGCCAAGCGTGCCGCATGACGGAATACACGCTCGTGCTGTATACGGCGTTGTTTAAAGTAAAACATCTCTGTATGCAGTATTTCGTGTAGCTCATCATCTTTGAAACCATCAACGAGCAACGTAAGTGCACGTTTTAGAAATCCAACCGTGGTTTGCTCGCCATAATTTTCTAGTGCGAGGACACCGTCACTACGGGTGCGCACTGCCAGGTCGCGCAGGATCGCGATAATTTTTTCTGGCGTTATCATTTTTCCGGTATAGGTGTTGCGCGCCACCACCAATGCAGAATGGATATCGCTAACCGGATAGCTCAAAAATATCGCGCCAAGCGTACCGGATAGCACCACACAAAGGCCGACCCCATTCAACATCAGCGCCGCGTTTTCGGTTAACGCAAACATAACGGCGTACAGGCCAGTGAATAGCACGACGCCCATCCAGTTGAATGTAGTCATCTCATTGCTCCGTGTTGTTAACTGCGGCGATTTCACGAGTGATGATAATTTCGACCCGACGATTCATTGCACGAAATTCCTCATCGTCATTTGGGTACGCCGGGTCGTACTGACCGCGACCCATGACAATGAAGCGTTTCGGGTCTATTCGGCCTGATCTGATGAGGTGCCGTGCTACTTGGCTCGCACGGTGCAACGACAACTCCCAGTTACTCGGAAATATGGCAGTGTTGATTGGGTTGTCATCGGTGTGTCCAACCACGTGGACCTGATACGGCGTCTGCTTGATGACGGTCGCGAGCCGATCCAAGAATTCAATCATGTCCGGTAGTAGGTCGACCTTGCCCCGCTCAAAGAACATTGGACCTTGTACACTGACCTTTACCGATTGATCCTCGAGTCGGGCGACGTCGATATTATGCATCTGCGTTTCAAGGATCGCGTCCTGACTGCGATCAAACACGTTGATCTGCATGAGTGGCTCAAAAGACGGTTGCCGTAGCGGCACTTGTTGTTCGACGATCGTTTCTTTTTCTATCTCATGGACTTCCGGAATTGGGTGTGGTTTATAGCGGATCTCTATTTTCGGATTCATCGCATTTGCCGCCAATAGTGCGGCGAACAGCACGAACATTGCCATCATTAGGTCCGACCACGGGATCGACCAGACATCGCGGAGACTATCGTCGTCTAGCAGCGAAAGATGCTCGGAGAACAACTGGTCACGGCGCTCGCGAGGGGTCGCCATCTCCTTCGCGACCGCGCGCGGCGTTTCTTCGACGCTCTCCTGCGGCGGCGTGTCGGGAATGTTGTCGTCTTCAGGCGTGGTCATGAGTGTCTACCTATTAATGGACAGTAGCGGCAGTCGCGCGCAAGAGCTTGAGGACTTTATTCGGGAATTGTGCAATCAAGCCCAGACTACGCTTTGGTTGGCCGCCGCCTCGGCACACCGGAGACCCTTGGTACGAGTAAACGAGGTTAGAATGGAAGCCGATAAAACCGGTAGTTATCCGTGACCGAACCCGCAACTCATCCGTTCGATACATTGACCCCAGATTTCATTCTCGGCACAGTTGAGCGCCTGGGTTACATCACCGATGGCCGGCTATTGGCCTTAAATAGCTATGAAAATCGCGTCTATCAGATTGGTATCGAAGATGATGAACCAATCATCGCAAAGTACTATCGACCAGAACGTTGGTCTGACGCACAAATCCTAGAAGAACACGAATTCTGCTTTGAGCTGGCCAACAATGAGTTGCCGGTCGTCGCACCGATTGTGACCGGCGATGGCCTGAGTCTTTTTCACCATGGCGATTTTCGCTTTGCTCTATACGCGCGCAAGGGTGGCCGTACGCCTGATATTGACGACCTGGACAACCTGCTGATCTTGGGTAGATTGCTGGGTCGAATTCACCTTATTGGCGCCACTCGGCCATTTACGCACCGGCCCGCAATAGACTGCCAAACTTTTGGGCATGATCCGGTTGCGTTGATCAGCCGTGAATTCATCCCTAACGAACTTGCCATGCCCTACGAATCGCTGGCCAGAGATTTGTTGGTTAAACTCGACGAGATATTTGCTGCAGCAGGAGACCTCAACCAGATCCGAGTACATGGCGATTGCCATAGTGGCAACATCCTGTGGCGCGACGATACTCCGCACTTCGTCGACTTTGACGATGCTCGGATGGCACCAGCGGTGCAGGACATTTGGATGTTGTTGTCTGGGAATCGCGAACGGCAGACGGCGCAACTATCCGAAATTCTAGAAGGCTACGCCGAGTTTTACGATTTCCGTCCGCAAGAATTGAATCTTATCGAGGCACTACGAACGTTACGGCTGCTGCACTATAACGGTTGGCTCGCCGCGCGCTGGGACGACCCCGCCTTCCCACGCACATTTACTTGGTTCAACGGTCCCCGCTATTGGGAGCAACACATCTTAGATTTACGCGAGCAGTACGCCGCCTTGGACGAATTACCCTTACAGGTTTTCGGTGCATAAGCTAAGCACCAGCTGTCAGTCAACTCGACCAATTTAGTTGATCGGATCTCGTGCGCGATTACTCGCCAATAAATTTGGCGTCGCGCTTCTCGCGAAATGCGGTTGTTCCCTCATCGAGATCGCGAGTTTGACCGAGCCCATGAAACGAGGTCGACTCTAACCGCAAGGCTTCGTCTAGGGTCAAACCCTCAGCGCGGACCATGACCTCTTTCGCAAGTTGCTGCGCTAACGGCGCACGGCTTGCCAAGCGGTGGGCGTAGGTCAACGATTCCTCGAGCAGATTTTCAGACCGACAGACTCGATTGACCAAGCCGATCCGATACGCATGCTCGGCATCGATCAAATCCCCAGATAGGATCATCTCCATCGCGTTACCGCGACCGACAATATCTCGCAATCGAATCAATGCGCCGTCGCAAGCGTGGAAGCCCCACTTTACGTCCTGCAGTCCGAACTTCGCGTGGTCAGCACAAAACCGGATGTCACAAGCAAGGGCAATTTCGAATCCACCAGAAATAGCATAACCATCGATCGCCGCTACGATCGGCTTGAACACATGGAGATTGCGAGTGATGCCGCCGAGGCCAGGGCCGTTGGTGTATTTGCGCTGAAATTCAGGTGCCGATGTCGTCGCAAAGTTCATGGTATAGGTCTTGAGGTCGGCGCCGGCGCAAAACGCTTTGCCGCCGCTGCCGGTGATCAGCGCAACCCTGAGGTCCGGGTCCGCCGCAAACTTCCGCCACGCCTCAACGAGTTCGTCGTTGGCTGCAAAATCCAGCGAATTCATTACCTGCGGGCGGTTGATGGTAATAACGCAGACGTGGCCGTCGCGTTCAATCAAGATGTCCTCAGACACGAATGTTGCCCCCTGTTGTGCTGCGTTGTGGTTGGCAAGCGTAAATCATGCGGTACCTGTCTGTTGGGCCCACAAACCTTGCGCCTGCTCCCACCCCACAACGACGATTGGTGAGCCGTCTTCTTTAATAAACTGCAGCGGTCCCATGAAGGTCATATAGAACTCGCTGGCTTCTGGAAAATAAGTTTGATCATGGCGCGCGTTGCAGGATTCGTAACCGTATCCCGTAGCAGTTGCGGTTGAACCGCCTTTCTCGACACCGCCGCGGACCTCCATCTTACCTTTGGTGAGTAAGTACTCACCTGGGCCGAGATGAATATGGCGATTGAATGATGAGCCCTGTGGACAATCGAAAATTGCCGTCCAGGCGCCAACCTCAGGCGAGACGTGGAGGAGCTTCCAACGGATACCGCCCGCGGACAGCGTATCGGGAAATGGCTGCCATGCGGTGGACTCCACGTGAACGTATTCTTCTTGGATATGTGGTTTCATTAGACTCCCTCCGGCGTTAAAGATCCGCTGCGTCGAACGCGCTAGGATTTTTCAAAAAGGGTATACCCGGTTGCGTCGAGTGCTACGGCGAAAATAGACGCGCCTGAACATCTGTAAATCGCGCAGTATCACGCAGCGTACCGCTAGATGCAGTGGCCATATTATCCGCGAGTGTGGCCAATCGGTCGATGCGCTCGCGGGTCGGTGGATGGGTTGAAAACATAAGCGAACTGCGCGGCTCTGCCGCGTCGATAGAATCTAGGGTCGTCAACACCAGCAACAAGCCGAGCGGATCGTAGCCTGCACGCGCCGCTAGCTGTGTGCCGCCATTGTCGGCTGCAAATTCGTCGGCCTGACCGAGGCCGGTCGAATAGATCTTCATCCCAGCACCCAATAAAGCCTCGGTTACGAGCGGGTTATTAGAGACATATTCGCTCGCCATATTGGCGGCCACATCACGCGCGAGTGAGACTCGAGCTTGTTTCATAATGGCCTTCACATGGTGCTTTTCCACAACATGCGCAATCTCGTGCGCCAGGACCCCCGCGAGTTCGTTTTCGTCACGCATCAAGCGCATCAGACCGGCGGTGATTACAACGTTGCCGCCAGGTGCCGCAAATGCGCCGAGCGAGTCGGTATCCACGACCGCAAAACGCCACGGTAGATCTGGCCTTTGCGTCTGTAAGCTCAGCCAACGCCCGACACGGTTAACGTATGATTGAAGCACCGGGTCGTCGAGTGGCCGCATCGCACCGAGCAAGCGGGCGGTCAGGTCGTTTCCCAGTTCGATCTCCTGCTCAACCGCCATTTCCGTCGTGCTGGCAACAAGCCGTTTACCGACGTCGACTGCCTTGTCGATGTCGAGTTTCTTAACCGCGTTGGTGAGTGCACCGAAATCGAACGCTGTCGCGGCGGCCCACGGCAAACTCAGAGAAACAACCAAGACCAGGTATTGGCAATGTTGGGTTACTCGACTCATTTTCCACCCCCGGCCGCAACACCCTGGGCGGAGAGCCCGCCGGCGTTGGCAAACTGTTCCGCTTCAGCCGGAGAGATCGCATAGCGACTGATCGCGGCCAAGGCGCTCGCGTCCGGTTGCGCTGCTTGAAGTTCAGCGACCGTCAATCCACGAATGCCGATCGTCGCCGTCTTCTGCGCGGTACGTGACCCGCCGCCACGAAAGCTACTCAAAAAGCCACTGACGGAACGTGAAAAGCCGGCAAAGCCCCCAGATCTCGGTGCATTACTAGTTACTGCTGGCGCGCCTGCTCCAAATCGCAACTCTGTAAAACGGAGCCAGCCATCTGTCTCTGTGTCGTCAGCGGTGGCGACACGGACCCATAATCGTTGGCGTTCAAATACCACAACCGATGTGTCGCTCGCCATCTCCTTCACCGCCGCGCTCCTCATAGTGGGCTCTGCGCGCATTGCGGTCGCACGAATTGTCGTCGCGGTATCGATCGAGTCCTCGGCGTAGGCGTTTTGAGTTACTAGTAGCAACAGTATTGAAATTTTTATCGCGGCCCGCAGTGTGTTCACGTTGTTCTCTTAAACTTTGACTGATAACTCTGGGTATGGCGGAGTCGAAAATCGACAACGGCCTCCCATCTCCGATCACGCAGCAGTATCACGTCTTCGGACAATGCAAACAACTGTTAACGAGTCCCTATCGCTAACATCTAGCAAAATAATGTGGCCCATTACCGGACGGTGCCCGGCGTCCACGCATAGCATATGTACAATAATAATTGGGGTAGGATCAATGGATCGGTTCCGGCGATGGCTCGCTATTTCAGTACTGCTGCTTACAAGCTCCGCGGGGGCAGGCGCCACTACAGTCACGCTGTTTGACGCCGCTCCAGGCAGCCTCCCCGGTAGTCAGGGCGAATTGTTGTTCTGTGCGGAAGTGCTGTGTCTCGGTAGACCTGAATCGGCCTGGGTAACAAGCGCTGGGGCTGGAATAGGCGCCGTTTTTGATACCACCCCTTCAAATACACCTCGCCTTGGTTACGCCAATTATATCCCGTTGCTTTCACCGCTGCCGACGCTCGCTCTCGACCGCACAACGGGCGTTAATTTAGATTTCGAATTACAGGTGAATCTTGAGGAGCATGCCGGCGTCAACCGCTCCGGATTCTCGATAATTGTCATCACGGACGATTTGCTGGGCGTTGAGCTTGGGTTTTGGCAGGATGCAGGTGCTGGAATCGGTGAAATTTGGGCACAAGAAGCGGGATTTACCCACGCTGAGGGTGCCGCCTATGATACCAGCAGCGCACTGACCAGCTACTCATTACAGATCCTCGGTTCCGGGTACTCGTTGCTCGCCGATGGTGCACCGCTACTCAGCGGTGCGTTGCGTGATCTTTCCGGCGTCGCGTCGCTCGATGTGTATGGGATCCCGAACTATCTTTTCATTGGCGACAATACTACAAGTGCCCGTAGTCAAGTCCTGCTTGGTGACATAACACTGACCACTGCCATGGTGCCGCTGCCACCAAGCATCGTTTTGATGCTAGGGGCGTGTATCGGTCTGCTCTTTCAGCGCCGTCGATCGGCAAGCTAGCGTTATTCATTCCGCCATTACGTAACGCAGCACCTCGACCACCTGATCGGGCGTGCGCGCAGTGGCATTAGCCGCGGCGTCGACTTCCTTTAGCGCGTGGTCGTGGTCTTCATCATGGAGCGTGATCAGCGGCTTATTTAAGGCCGCCGCGTAGCCGGCATCAAAAGCGGCGTTCCATTGTTTATATTTCGGGCCAAAACGTACGACGACGGCATCGGCGCCGCTGATCAACGAACTGGTTCGGATCGCGTTGATGCTCGCACCCTTTCGGTCGCGCCAAAATGTATCTTGCTCGTCGCCAAGTATACGTACTCCACACATATCACTCGCTTCGTGGTCGGTGATCGGCGCACTGAAATTTACCGGCAATCCAGCAGCGCTCGCGCCCTCGACAATGCGCTCGCGCCAATCCGAATGGATTTCGCCTGACAGATAGATATTCCAGCTTTGTTTGCTCACGGCGTTGCTCCCAGCTAATTTTGGTGGACCCGACAGTAGCAATTATACGCGCTCGGGATGCATTCCGTCGGCTGCGCTGTGGCACTAGCCATGTGCGATGGCACTAATCCAGTTGCGCAGTAAGCCCAAGTTTACTAGTTGACGACACCGTAGGCGTTTCGAGTAGAGAGGAAGGATTGCACTTCGCAGGCCATGAGTAACAGATCATGGCGCGCGCCATCGCGATCTTTTACGTGGTCTTTCAGTAGGGCTTCGTTTTGAAAACCCAGTTCGTGAAATAAAGCACGTGCTCCGGTCTGATCGGTAGTCATCCGGGCAACGACTTTCTCAATACCAAGTGACAGGGCAATGTTGAAGGCCTCGCGAGTCAATAAACGTCCGAGGCCAAGGCCACGCGCGCGATCGGCGGTCGTTACACGCATTTCAGCAACGTGGGCGGACCATTCCAAATCGTTTAAGTGAATAGTGGAATAACCGACGACGCCAAACTCGTCCTCAGCGAGCACCGAATGAATATGTCCGCTTTCGAGATCGCGAACCCATTGGTCGATCCCCGCTTGCTTCGTGATATCGCGACGCATAAACATGATGTCATGAGGTGGTAGTTCGCCAGCGAACGCCAACAGTGCGGGACCATCCTCGGCAACCATTGGACGCAGCGTGAACGCACGGTCCTTTAATTCGACCGCCAATGGGTAGTTTTTAAGCACTTCGGCAATACTCAACTCTGGCATTTTACTGTCTCCGCTTTTTATTCTATTTTGGATCACCGTTTTGGGTGCCGTGTTGTGCAAGGGTGGCCTACGTCGAAGGTCGTGCCGGTCATGTCCCTCGCTCTCGCAACCATTCGTCGAGTTTCGGCCACAAACGATAGATGGCATTGCCGCCGGCGACAAGGCTGACGTGGCCGCCTTTCACCACGATCTCTTGTTTGTCTTTGCTGCCGACCATTGATATCAAATCTTTCGATGCAGCGGTCGGTACGATATGGTCGTATTCAGCGGCAACATGCAGAAACGGCACCGTAATCTTACCGAGGTCGACCGTTTCGCCGCGTAGTTCAAACGCATTCAAGGCGAATTTGTTGTCCATCAAGAAATCTTTGAACATTCCCCGAGCAACTTCGCCCGGGATCGGGAGCTGGTCGCTTGCCCAGCGATCAAACGTTAATTGCGCTTTAACGAACGCGTCGTTGTGCACGTTATTGAGCAAATTCAACTGGCCAGCAGATTTCTGCAGTGGTCGCAGCGCCTGAATCGAGGCATTGACCATGTCCCCAGGAATTATCCCGAGTTCATCGACCAGACGGTCGATGTCGAAACTCTTGGCCTCGGCCCAGCGCTTATAGAGGGTCATGCCATCAGCATTGACCGGTGTGGTAAAGCACGCCAGATTTTTAACCGCGCCGTCCGGATTTAGCGCCGTATACATCGAGGCCAACATGCCGCCCATGCAATAACCGATCATCGTAAGATCCGGCTCGCCTGAAACCTCGAGCACTTTGTTGACCGCGTCACCGACCACGTCGCAGACGAAATTATCGAATCCAAGAGCTGCGTGCTCGCGACGCGGCGCGACCCAGTCGATCATGTAAACGTCGTAGCCCTGCAGCAGAAAGTATTCGACGAAGCTTTGTCCTTTCGCCAGATCGAGAATATAGCCCTTTGCCACCGGCGACATAACGATTAACAGCGGCACACGGTAGATTTCGTCGAGCAGCGGCCGATATTGATACAGGCGCGCTGTGTCGCGGGAATAAATCAGGTCCTTTGGCGTTGTACCGACGTCGAGTTCTGATTCCGTTTGCGGGATCCGCAGGCCGGGGATATTGCGCGAGATCGCCCGCTCAACGGTGCGCCCAACGTGCGATTCGAACGTATCGTCTACCGGCGCCTGGCGACTTGTCTGCGCCAACGTACTCATGAACTTGCTTTCGTCGGCGGTTGCTTAGTTCGGCTCGGTCGTTTGGGTTGGTCGGTATCGACTGGGGCAACACCCGTATTTGCCAACCGAGTGAGTTGCGCTCGCTGTTCACGGATCTCGACCTGTAAGCCGGCCAGCGTATCTTCGATTTGACCCAAACGGTCGCCGACGTCGAGGACGTCAGCACGTGATGGGAGGTTAAGACTCGATAGGTACTGCGCCATGCCATCACTGAAGATACGATGGGAATGCAGGCCTTCTTGGATGTAACGGCCCATACCTTTGGAAAAGCGCTCATCACCCATCAATTCGGTGAGGTGGTCGCTCCATTGCTTCTCGGATTTGATCATCCATTCCCGCCAAAGTCGGATTGGGTCGATTATTTCGTCTTCGCTCATGCCATGTATACCTGTTAGTTGCGGTAGCCGAAAAATGTCATTTCACATCTGCTAGTCGTTTACCCAGTGCTCGGAAGACTTCCGAGTTGTAAACCATTCCGGTGTGAGTGCCGTGTACTTCGGCGTTGCATTGCTCGTCATCTTCGATACAGCTCGTCCAGTCGACCACGCCATCACCTTTCGAAAATATGGCGAACTGAGGCGGTGCCGTGTCTTGTGGTTGCATCATGTTGCGGACGAATCCGCAGGTACAGTGACCGGTTCCACAAGAAAGGTTGAGATTACGGCCGATCAATCCACCTTGCGTAATCTTCAACCGGTCCCAGATCCCGATCACCGCGGGGTGCGCTTTAACAATTTCTTTAAACGGCGATCCCATGGTGACCACGCTCTTGACGATATCAGGGTGATCTTGGCTAACGCTCTTTACCAGTAACCCACCCAGACTATGGCCAACCAAGGTAACCTTTTCCCCAGTGCGTTCTTGTACGCCGCGTACGCGGCGCGCAAGAGCCTGCGCTGTTTTATCCGGGCAATCGTTATTCCAGACAATGTTGGACAAATACGAGCGGTAGCCGATCCGACGCAACCACCAATGCAGCTCGAGCATCATCGCGTCCCCCGCCATGAATCCCGGCACCAGGACAATAGGGGACCGATCGCCGCGCTTCACGCCGACGCCGTAATAGACCCGGCTAAGTCTAAGGCGTGCCCATTCGATTCCCCACCTTGCCTCTTTCCATAACGGCGTGATGGTTTGTTCGACCGATGGGTCGTGGGCAAAGGGATCGGTAAAATCTTCTATTGCAGACTCCCCACCGTGATCTGGAATTGACGTGGCATTCATCTGCACGAGTCCGCTAGCGACTGGTGATGAAGCGAACTCCGAGATGATGTCGTCATTTCTTGAGCTTGTGCCTTAGGCTGATTTCGGCCAGAACGCCTGCATATTCTTGCTGATATCGGCGAACCCTTTGGTCGATTCGAACAGCGGGGCGACGAGCTTCTGGAATTCTGCAGTCGCGTCGGCTTGCTCACGATAAAACAGTTTGGTGATTTCCATCGCCCGTGACTGGGTCGCAGTCGTCGATTCAAGAAATGCCTCGATGTTGCTGTTATAGGCGGTAGGATTCGACGCTAGCTTCTTGCTCAAGTCCAACACATCGCGTTGCGTTTCGGCCAGCGAGCGCAAATATTCGTCGGTCACTCGGCGTGAGCGGTCTCGTGCGGTGGTCGCGGCTTCGGTCAAGCGAGCTTGGTTCTCGACCAGCTTATCCAGTACGTTTTCGACTGTCTTACCAACCTTCTCCGCAGTCTCGTTAACCGCATCTTCTACCTTAGTCTCTGTCTTGGATTTCGTTGCCATAGTTATGTCCCCTTTATAGAAATTGGGCGGCCAATTGCCATCCCAAAAAATGGTGCAGTGCAAACAAGGTTGACATATATATGCAACTTGCATTTAGATGTCAACCTTTAACGTCCCGACAGGGAGGGAATTTGTGGCCAAACAGTCGAATAAACCTGGCGCGCACGCGGCCAGCGATATGTTGACCGCGAACCTGCTAGCCATGCTAAAGGGCTGGACCGCCTATGGTTATGACCTCGCGCAGCGGCTCGAGGAGGCAGGGCTGGGGCACTATAACAAGGGCACGATATACCGGACGCTGCGCCACATGGAAGCCATGGGTCTGGTCGCTTCCATGTGGGACACCTCACTCAACGGTCCGGCGCGCCGAATGTACAGCCTGACGAGCGCAGGATCGCTGTTTTTGCAGAATTGGTTGAAGATCCTGGATACGCATAAGGCGATGGTCGAACAATTGATTGCCGGTGCAACACCATCGTGCGTGGGTGACGATGACGGAAAAGCCGATTCGAAGTCTCCACCAGCGGCCGAAAAGTCACCGACCAAGAAAAAACCCGCTGCTACCGGAAATACAGTGAAATGACCGTCCTAGTCGAAAAAAACACCCTGATACCGATGCGCGACGGGATCCAGCTCGCCGCCGATATTTACCGCCCGTCGGCCGCGGGCAAATACCCGGTGCTGCTTCAACGCACCCCATACAACAAAGAATTGTGGCCGATAACCGCAATGACCTTGGACCCTATTCGCGCCGCTGCGGCCGGTTATGCCGTGGTGATACAAGATGTGCGAGGACGCTGGGCATCTGAAGGCGATGTGTTCTTTCCCTACCGCGATGAACTCGACGACGGCTACGACAGCATTGAGTGGTCGTCAACGCAAGACTATGCGTCCGGTCAGGTCGGTTGCTACGGCTTGTCGTATATGGGCGGCACATCATGGCTTGCCGCGGCATCCGGACATGGCGCACTTGGTGCGATTTCACCCACCACCGCACCAAACGATTTTTGGCGCAACCATTTCTGGCGCGGCGGCGCGCTCAATATCGGCACGCTCGCAATGTGGGCGATGCGAGCGATCGGGCCGGCGGCGCTGATCCGAGCTAAGCCCGACCTCGCCGAAATGGTGCCGTTGCTAGTCAAACTGATCGACGACGTTGACGCGTTCGGTGAGGTATTACAGACGCTTCCCTTATCCGAGTTCGAACCGACCCGCCCGGGGGACGACGCGTTTCTTCCGTTCTTCTATGAATTTCTAAAACACCCTGTACCAGATGAATGGACGGCATCAATGCTCTTCGCGAACCGTCACGAGCAGGTCAAGGTGCCGAGTTTGACCATCGCCGGGTGGCATGATCTATTGCTTGCCTCAGACCTCGAACATTTCGACGGCATGCGCAACAACGGTGGCTCCGAGTCCGCGCGATCGAATAGTAAACTCATCGTTGGCCCATGGGCGCATGCCTCTTTTCTACATGTGGTCGGGGACGTTGATTTTGGTTTCCGCAGCAACGGCATGTTTCTCGATCTGAAGGAAGATCTCACTAAACTCCAATTGAGATGGTTCGATCGATGGCTTAAGGACGAGCACAATGGCATCGACGAAGAAGCGCCGGTGAAACTCTTTATCCAAGGCAGCAACCGTTGGCGCGACGAACAAGCTTGGCCGCTAACCCGGGCGATTGATACCCCGTGGTTTCTTAACGAGGAAAACGGCTTATCGCCGCAAACGCCGAACCCAAATTCGCTGCCGAAAAGTTACGTGTACGACCCTAACGACCCATGCCCAACTTGTGGCGGCGGTACTCTGCTGCCACCGCAATATGCGCCTGGTCCGCGCGACCAAGCTCCGATTCTGGGCCGTCGCGACGTCTTGTGCCACACATCCGAGCCATTAGATCGAGACTTAGAAGTCACCGGCCAAGTTTCCGCAATCTTATTTGCTGCTACGAGCGGCCGCGATACTGATTGGATCGTGAAGCTGTGCGATGTGCACCCTGACGGGACGACGTACAGTGTCTGTGACGGCGTGCTGCGGGCGTCAATGCGCGATGGACATACGCGTCAATTGGTGGAACCGCAGGCGATTATCCGCTATGAAGTTAGTCTGTGGTCGACCGCAATGTTATTTAAAGCGGGACATCGGATCCGGGTGCTGATCACATCCAGTGACTTTCCACGCTACGATCGCAATCCAAACACCGGTGAACTCGCACACACCGCGACTCGGCTGGAACCTGCGCTACAAAAAATCTACCTAGACAACGAGCACCCGTCTCATATCCTCCTACCGTTGGTGGCGACGTAACGTCACGTTGATCGCAGCGTCACTTATCGGTTGTACTTTCTAAACACGAATTTCTGGTGTAAATAAAATGACGGCTTTCATCGTTATTGTGTCGCTTGTTGTTCTCGGCTTCCTCGGGATACATTTTTTTCGCTGGCCGTTATTTAATGCGGCCGTACGCGCGCAACGCGCGAAGTCAGGGCTATCGGAGAATGCGATCCAAGTCGACGGTCATGAGGTGGTCTATCTCGATGGCGGCAGTGGTGAAACACTGGTCTTGATCCACGGATTCGGTGCAAACAAGGACAACTGGATTCAGGTAGCACCGATGTTATCTCCGCATTTTCGTCTCATCATCCCTGACCTACCGGGCTTCGGAGACTCGACTCGCGATCACAGCGCAAGCTATAACGTGGACGCACAGATTTCCCGGTTAAGGTTGTTTATTGAGGCACTCGATTTAAACCCCGTGCATTTGGGCGGTAATTCAATGGGTGGCTACCTCGCCGCCGTGTACAGCGGACGCTATCCGGCCGATGTAAAAAGCCAGTGGCTGCTCGCGCCGGCCGGTGTCGCGGCGGCCGAGCCCAGTGAGTTGTTTCAATATTTGGAGCGGGGGGAGAATCCGTTGCTCATCAGCGACGTATCGGACTTTAATCGCTTGATGAGCTTTTGCTTCAACAAAACACCTTACATCCCAAAATCATTCCAACGCTGCATGTGTGAGCGCAACATGCGCGAGCGTGAATTTAACGAAAAGATCTTCAGCGAAATGTTCAGCGAGCCGCCGTCGCTTGAGTCCGAACTCACCGAATGTGTCACGAAAACCCAAATCCTATGGGGTGACAACGACCGGATCTTGCACGCGTCCGGCGCCGAACTCCTCGCCAAGCTTATTAAGGGCGCGCAGGCTATTGTGATGCCACAAATGGGGCATTGTCCGATGATAGAAAGCCCACGCGAAACCGCCGATCACTATCTCAAGTTTCACGGCATAGCTTAAGCCGACAAGGAACAAGTTGATGTCTTTATCCTTTAGCAACTTTGCGCGCGAGGTAAAGCCTGAGGGTGCGTTCGAAGTGCTGGCCTTGGCCAAGACGCTGCTCGCGGCCGGCAAGGACGTCATTGAACTAGAGATCGGCGACAGCCCCCATGCACCGCCAGCGGTAGCCGTTGCAGCGGGCATCGGCGCGATCGAGCAGGGCCATTCACACTACGCACCGTCCGCTGGCATCGCGGAGTTTCGTGCGGCCGCTAGCAATTATGTCAACCGCGAATTTGGCCTCAGCACCAGCGCAGAAAATATCATTGCCGGACCAGGGGCGAAGACGTTTCAAACATTATTTGCTGAAGCAGTTCTCAATCCGGGTGACGGGGTATTGGTATTCAGTCCGTATTTTCCGACCTATCCGCCCTGCATCGATCGACGCGGTGCGAGGATGGTGCTGTCATCGCTCAAGCAATCACGCGACTTTCGACCAAACGTCGACGACATTGCGCACTTCATAACGCATGATCCGGCGCCGAAAGCAATCATATTGAACAGCCCGCACAATCCGACCGGTGGCGTCGCCTTGCTTGAAGATTTGGTCGCGATAGCAGACCTCGTTCGCGGGCGTGACATTGCCGTATTTAGCGACGAGCCATACGACCAAATGGCATGGGGGGATACCCATCATTCTCTATTGGCGCAACCAGGCATGCTCGACCAGTGTGTCGCTGCGTATACCTTCAGCAAGTCTTTTTCTATGAGCGGATGGCGCCTCGGTTTTTCGGTTAGTTCTCTACCGATGGCGTCGATGTTGAGCAAACTGACCAACACGCTGCTGTCCTGCGTGCCGCCGTTTGTGCAGTTCGCGGGCGCCGCCGCGCTTAATGAAGCGCTGGCCGAGCGTGATGCAGTAATGCATGAATTCCGCGACAAAGTGATGGCGCTAGTTGCACATTTGAACCGTATCCCGGGCTTTACGTGCCTACAACCGGGCGGCAGTTTTTATGCGTTCCCGAATGTTGTCGACGTGTGTAACGAGAATCAGATCACCTCGCACGGGCTCGCCATGTATTTGCTCGAGGGTGCCGATGATCAAATCGGTGTTGCCTGTTTGGGTGGGGAATGTTTTGGCGAAGCTGGACAAGGTTTTTTGCGTATGAGCTGTTCAGAGCCGATCGAGCGGATAATAACTGCCGTCGATTTCATCGCCGCAAGTATTCGATCGGACGAAAAGATCGCCGCCTATCTAGGCGAGCGACCGCAGTATCGGCTTGAGCGGCCTTATAAGATTTCTTAAACCACCAAGGACACGGAGCACAAGGCGTTTAAGAGACTCTGAATCGAGGCAAATTGCTGACCTAAATTTTCTCCGTGGTTAATCGGGAACATTTTGTCACACATCACGCGAACGCCACGCTTCGCTGATCGCCGATTTAGTTGTCACCCGTAAGTGGGACGAAGCGTACCGGCAGAACCTCGTGCTCGGCGAGCGTACCATCGAGTGCTTTCGTATAAACCGTCAGTGCTTGCGAACCATCACTTTGGTTGATCGGCACCACCATGCGGCCTCCGGGCTTTAATTGATCAACCAAGGCGGGTGGCAACCGCCCGCCCGCAGTGATGATGATCGCATCGAATGGAGCGGCCTGTGGCCAACCGTGGTTGCCGTCTCCGACCTTAAGGCGGATACGGTCGTAACCGAGGCGTTTGAGGCGCGCGGCGGCGGCCATCGCTAACGGCTCGACAATCTCTATGGAATACACCTCGTCGACGATCTCCGCCAACACGGCCGCCTGATAGCCCGACCCGGTACCGATCTCCAGTACCCGAAAGCCGTCCTGCAAATTCAAAAGGTCTGTCATGATCGCGACGATGAACGGTTGCGAGATTGTCTGCCCATATCCAATCAAAGCAGGACGGTTTAGATAGGCCGCAGCGGTATCGTTAGTCGGCATAAATTCGTGGCGGCGTACAGAAATCATCGCCTGCTCGACTGCCGGTTGCATCTGGTTCCGTCCGGTCAAGTGTGCGGTTCTGCGAAAATCGTCCGCTATTTCGTCGAGCATCCGTTTATGCAAAGTATCAACTCCCACCGCCGGTGGACTCACCAAGCAAAACGATAGTATCCAAACAGATAGGAGATTACGGCCTCGGCGCGGACGCCTAATCATGGAACTTTTTAGCACGAGCCGCATAGATAAGCCCCTGAAGATCGCCGCTGGTCGTTCGAAAAGTAAAGAAATTGTACACTGCGGACGAGGAAATTTTGATCTCACACAGCAGATTAATTTCACCTGCTCGCCGACGCCACCGGTTGCCCGAGATCCAAGCGATGGGTGTTAATGATTGTTTGGTCGTGGGATCGCTTTAAATACTCAGGTGATTAGACTTTAACGCTAACGAGGACAATACCGCCATGAACACAACGGAAGGTGAAAACGAAGCGCCCTATGGTACGGGCGACGCATCGTATCAGGCCGCTGGCGGTGAGGTAGGAATCCGCCGATTGGTCGACGCTTTTTACGATGAAGTCGACAGCGCCCCGATCGCTGCCCATATTCGAGCAATGCATCCACAAGATCTTTCAACGTCGCGAGATAAATTGGCGCGTTTTCTTTGCGGCTGGATGAACGGCCCAAACCGTTATCGGGAGAAATATGGCGAAATCAGTATTCCGGCCGCCCACGCGCATTTGAAGATCGGCCCAATGGAGCGCGACGCTTGGCTCACCTGCATGCAACGGGCGCTCGCCCAGCAACCCTATACCGAAGCATTCAAGCGTTATTTGTTAACCGAACTCGCGGTCCCCGCAAACCGGGTTACCGATGACATATAAAATAGTTTTTCCTGCAATTGTCATGTTGTTTGCTGCAACGGAGGTTACCGCTTACTCGTCCTATGGGCTCGGGCATCTGGAATGTCAAACCTACCTCGATAAACGTGGGGAAGATCAAGCCAACCATGACGTGACCAACACCTCCTACATCCATGCCTATCTTTCGGGTTATCTCACCGCCGGTAACATGATGCATGGCCTGGTCGGTGATCACGCAAAGGATGTCTCCATCAACATCCACTCCATGGTGCAATGGCTTGACGCGTGGTGTTTGAACAATCGGACCGTCCCTGTAGCGGTCGCCTTGGAATCTTTTTGGGTTGAAGCAGCACGCGCGAAAGAGCAGCTAAAACGCACGGGACCGAGCGTGAAACCCTAACTCACGTGTCCGGGCCACAGACGGACATCACTGGTCCTGTTGTTGGAATATTAAATCGCCGGCTTTTCCGATATCGCAAGAATTTTTTCCGTCGTTATCGCAAGTTCCAAGGCCTGACCCACGGCCTTCTCAAACATCGCAGCTTCGTTCTCATTGGTCACTTTTTCATTTGCAATATAGGCGGCGAAAAACCGAGATGCGGCTTCATAGACAATCGGCGGAACGGTTACTTCGCTGCGAACGAATGCGATCCGGGTTACTTCAGACATATCGCGATGGGCCATCGTGCTCTCCTCCAGTGATGTTTAAATTACAATACTACTGCATCTGCAATCACGATATAAATGAATTGAACGGTTTGTGAATAACGTCGACGATCGGCTAGCGCGGCGCTAATGCCCGGCGCAGGTTAGAATTGTTCCTTGTTGTGCATACCCGAGGACCCTAGTGAAATGAATGGTGCCGAAGCGCTACTTAAAACCCTTGTCGATGCCGGGATAGAAATTTGTTTTGCCAATCCTGGTACGTCGGAGATGCACCTAGTTTCTGCGATCGGTAAGACCGATAGCGTGCGTCCGATACTGTGCCTATTCGAGGGCGTGGTAACCGGCGCTGCTGATGGGTATGCGCGCATGGCCGGAAGACCTGCGGTGACGCTGCTACATCTTGGGCCGGGGCTCGCCAATGGAATGGCAAACCTACATAACGCTAAAAAGGCACGAGTCGCGCTAGTCAACATTGTCGGCGACCATGCTCCTTATCACCTGCCGCATGATGCACCGTTAACATCCGATGTGACGGCACACGCTACGATCAACTCGGCATGGGTGGAGACATCCACATCGGCCGATGACCTTGCGCGCTTGGGCGCAGTGGCGGTCCAACAATCACGTAACGGTACTGGCACGATAGCCACACTGATAGCGCCGGCGAACCATGCCTGGGAGGAGGCGCAAAATTCGTACCCGGCGTTGCCGATCGAGCCACCACCGGAAGTAGCCGCCCAGACAATAGAAGAGGTGGGCGCCCTGCTCACGAACGGGAAGAAAACGGCGATCGTGCTCGGTGGCCACGCCCTACGTGATGACGAACTTGTACTCGCCAGCCGTATCTCCGCGAAGACCGGTGCACCGCTATTTTGCGAAACATTCCCCACACGACATCAGCGGGGCGCGGGCAGAGTAAGCATTACCCGGGTACCGTATTTCGCAGAGCTTGCGATTCAGGTACTTGGCGAATACGAACAGTTTGTTTTGATCGGCGCGGCGACGCCAGTCGCCTTTTTCGCCTACCCTGATACACCGAGTGTTCTTGTCCCAAGCGACGCAACAGTCACAAGCTTGGCTTCTCCGGTGCAAAATACTTCAGCGGCATTAGCAAGCTTGGCGGACCGCCTCGCGGCTGGGCCGGGGCTCGAAACCTTACAACAGCGCATCGTTCCAGAGCCACCGGCAGGGCCGTTAACCGCGGTCGCGATCGGGGATACCCTGGCGGCCTTACTCCCTGACAATGCGATCCTCTCGGACGAAGGCATAACCTGCTCGGCGGAAGTTTTCGCACGCACCGTCGGCGCTGCGCCACACGATGCACTCACCATCACAGGTGGCGCAATTGGTCAGGGGCTGCCGGTGAGTTTTGGCGCAGCGATTGCCTGCCCGGATCGTAAGGTTGTCGCGCTGCAAGCAGACGGCAGCGGATTATATACGCTGCAATCCCTCTGGAGTATGGCGCGTGAGAACGCTGACGTCGTGGTCGTTCTACTGAATAATGACAGTTACGCCATTTTAAATATCGAGCTCGCGCGGCTTAAGACGGGCACGCCAAATGAAAAAACGCTATCCATGCTGGATATCGGACATCCCTCGCTAGATTGGCAACACATCGCCCGCGGGATGAACGTCAACGCCAGCCGCGCGACGACTGCCGAGGAGTTTCACCAGCAATTCGGCGCAGCAATTAACACCCGCGGACCGCATCTGATCGAAGCGATGATTGAACAGGACATTGCAAGCCTGTTCAAAGGCAACGACTAACCGGCTTGATTAGCAGATCCCTCTTTAGCAACGCATTTCTGTAAAAACGGAATCACGGCCGCATCAACCGCCGCAGGATTATCAATGAACGGCCAGTGTCCGCTATCGTCGAGATAGATGACCTCAGCACGAGGAAAAACATCCCGTTGCTCCTCTGCGAATCGATGCGGTAAATAGGGATCAGCCCGACCCCAAAGCACGAGCGTATCCAGGTCAAGCGGGCGTAGTGCCGCGGACAGTGCATCGGCGGCAGCACCAAGATTGCTCGTCGCGCGGTACAGCTGGAGAATCGCTCGACGGGTTCCGCGATCGTAGTTGTCGTACATGCCATCGACGAACTCTCGAGGGAGGCCGCGAGGATTGCCATGGCGCAGCACCGCTCGAAACGTGAGACGAGACGTAGTGGCCTGGAATATCTCGCCGATGATCGGCATGCGCCAGATCCGCGCGAGGTAATGCCAGCGGTAACCCCTCAGCACACCTACGTTGAATAGGGTCAGACTGCGAACCCGGCTCGGGTTTGCCGCGGCCCATGTAAGTCCCCAGGGTCCGCCAAAATCGTGTAATACGAGGTGCACATGTTGCAGACCGAGCGCATCGACAAGCGCTGTGATGTGGTCGGCGTAACCGGCGACGGTGTAATTAAAAGTATCGGGCTTCGCTGCCTGGCCGAATCCCGGCATGTCCGGCGCAATAGCGCGACAAAAGGACCCGACCTGTTCCATCAACGGAACCCAGTCGCGCCCACAGCCGGGGTTGCCGTGTAGAAATAGCACGGCGCTAGAAGCGGATCCGCCCGTATCAAGCACGGGCGTGCGGGCACCAGCCAACTCCATTTGGTGTTGAGTGATGGCCATAGCTGCGTCCCGATTATTGCGAACAATAAGGGTCGCAGGGGTACTCCAAGCGATCCAGCGCGACGCGGGTAAAGGCAAGCCTTCGCCGACGAATTCCCACCGCGGCTGCCACGCAAACCGTCATGCGCCGGCCATGGCCGAGCGACGAATTACGTAGTGTTTTCGGAGGGTCTAGCGTTGGTGGATCTAGGCGGGAGTAACGTTCTCGGCTTGCGGGCCTTTTTGACCCTGCGTGACTTCCATGGTCACGGTTTGTCCTTCCTGGAGACTTTTGCGGCCTTCACCATTAATTGCGCTGTGATGCACAAAGACGTCCTTGCCGTTTTCCTGTTCAATGAATCCATAACCTTTATCATCGCTGAACCATTTAACGGTTCCGGTTACTCGCTCTGCCATATCAAACACTCACTTATGTAAAATTGCCAATAGCCATTGGCGTTGTCGGGCACTGATATTATTGTCAGCTGGGCGCATAGTACCGCTCTTTTCCAACCGATTCTACGAGATCGAATACTGCCACCGTGGATTGAAGCGGAATTGAGTTAAGACCGCAAAATAGTTTTCGCTGATATTCCACAAAAAAGCACTTTTATCGAAAAAACAGCAGGCTAGCGCGCCGTATAGCTCATTCGCGGTCGCGGACACGTCCCCGCAAGGCTTTCTGTCGGGATCGTCGCCCTTTTGCATCGAGCCGGCGCCGGCGAGCCGCCGGGCCCGGTTTCGTCGCTTTGCGCTGCTTGCGGACGAAGCCAACACGGCAAATCAACTCTTGGAGGATCGCGCGCGCGAGCTCGCGATTGCGCTCTTGGCTGCGCGAGCGCTGTGCCTTGATGTTAATGACCCCATCTTTGCTTATTCGCTGGTCTGGCAGCGCGAGTAGCCGCTCCTTCAGATGATGCGGCAACGATGATCGCGGAACATCGAAGCGCAAATGCACTGCGGTCGCTACTTTGTTGACGTTCTGTCCGCCGGGACCTTGTGCACGGACCGCCCGGACTTCAATTTCATCCTCGGGGATCGCCAGGTGTTCGTTAATACGGAGCACTGAACCCGATATTAGGTCACGTTATATTCCCATCCCGCTCAAGGTCACCATCAGGTCATTAAGGATCCCGGTGATGCGCGGGTGCTCGACTTCAAAATGCTCGATCAATTCTTTCACGGACTCATCGATAGGTGCTGCGTCCATTAGCGCTGGCTCAACCAGCTGATTTTCCAGCTCGGATACTAAGGCGTCCAATCGATCTCGCGAGGCGACATCTTCGACCTTGAGGTTCGCAATTTCGGCACGAAGTAGGTCGAGCGATTCTCCGATCTTTTCTTTACTCATTGTTACCCTTGCTTAGCGCTCCGCGTTAGAAGCACACGCGATACACAGTAACACCGATGGATTGAATTCCAAGCGTTTGCTATCGATTGGTTCGCCGCAACGAACGCAGTCGCCATACTCACCTGCTGCCAAGCGCTGCAATGCAGAATCTATTCGGCTAATTTGGATCTCACGGCGACGCGTCGTTTCCAAAGACATCGCCTGGGCTTGCATCGCATCCATGCGCGAAAGGCGGCCTACCCGAGACTGGTCGAGTTCGACGGGTTGTGCCGCATCGTGGCTCGCTGCCTGGAGTGCGGTCAGTTCGTCTCGCTCGTCCCGGAGTCTAGAAGCGATCTCAACAATATCCACGGTCCTGCAACGGTCAAATGGATTCGGTTTGATAATGCATGGTTGAAAGAAATTTTATCGGCAGCTCAAGCAAACGATCTGGTCCATGCGGGATGTTGCCCTCAAATGTGATTGAATCGCCGGGTTCGAGTACATAGGAATTTTTACCAATTCGGTATTCGATCTTACCTTCCAACATGTAAATGAATTCCGTTCCTTCGTGCTGGAAACGCGGGAACGTCTCCGACTCGTCGTCAAGCGTGATCAAAAATGGCTCGAATAATCTCTTCGGCCCCTGATCATAGGACAGTAGTTCGTATGAGTGACCGCGTTTCGTCCCGCGGCGAGCGACATCCATGCCTTGGCCTCGGGGAACGAACCTCGCCCCGCCTTCGGGAATATCGAAATCCTTCAACAGGTTCGATAACGATACGCCAAGTGCTTGGCAGATCCGTTGTAGAGCATCGAGTGACGGGGTCGCCTGGGCATTTTCAATCCGACTCAGCATACCCCGGCTGATATCGGACAGATCGGACACATCCTGGATCGTCAGATGTTGATTTAAACGATGCTGCTTAAGCGCGGTACCGACGTAGGCCGACAAGTCTTGTGCACCGCCGTTAGGATCCTCAACCACCTTGAGTGCCGGGGGGTCACCGCTTTGCTTGGCCATTCGAAGTGAGCTCTCGCGTTAATCTCGACGTCGATATATCAATAGAATTCCAAATACCGATCGACCTCCCAATCGGAGACATTTCGCGAATACTCGATCCACTCCATACGCTTAACTTCTAGGAATTCCCCGATAATTTCAGGCCCCAAGGCCTCGGCAAAAAATTTGTCCGCGGCCAATGCATCGAGCGCCTCTCCGAGATTTTGCGGAAGCAACTTTATTTTGTTCTTGCGTAAGTCTTTCTCGCTCATTTCGTAGAAATTAACGCTTCGTGGCGGCCCGGGATCGAGTTCACGGTCAACCCCATCGAGCCCCGCCGCAATCATTGCGGCCCCTGCGAGATACGGATTGCAACACGAGTCGGCCAAGCGTAACTCTAGGTGGCCATAGGGGATCCGAACCATTGAAGTGCGATTGTTGTCGCCATAGGAAATAAATGCTGGTGCCCAGGTAGCGCCGGATAGTGAACGTCCGACGACGAGTCTCGCGTAAGAATTTACCGACGGCGCGCACAACGCTGCCAAACCCGGGGCATGTGCCAATAGGCCGCCGAGAAAGTTATAAGCGATCTTTGATAGCCCTAGTCCATTCTTATCGCTATCGTCTTGGAAGATATTCCCGTTACCAGGCTCCGCGATTGAAACATGCATGTGCATGCCGTTACCCGTGCGGTTGCTGAACGGCTTCGGCATGAAGGTGCATAACATGCCATGTTCATGGGCGATTTCACCTGCGGCCATACGGATAAACACGAAACGATCGGCAGAGGTGAGTGCATCCGTATAGGTATAATTTAGCTCGAACTGCCCATTACCGTCTTCGTGGTCGATTTGGTAAACGTCGAAGCCGACCTGCTGTAGACTTTCCACGAGTTCTTCAATTACCGCACGGCTGCGTGATAAGCCTTTATAGTCATAGCACGGTTTCTCCAAGGTATCCGATGGATCCGCTGGGGTAACGCTGCCATCTTCGTGCCGTTGCAGTAGCATGAACTCGGGCTCGATCCCCGTGTTAACCGTCCAACCTCGATCGGCGGCTTTGGCGAGCTGCCGCTTCATCACCTCACGGGTATCAAAGGGCCAAGGCTGACCATCGACCGTACCGTCACAGACAAGGCGTGCATAACCCGGCTGCCATGGTACTAAGCACAGTGTGTCCAAATCGCCAATCGCCATAAAGTCATGGTCCTGCGGCCCCTGACCCAAACCCCAAGCTGCAAATCCGGCAAAGCCGGCTCCATCGGTGAGGATCATATCGAGGTGCTCTGCAGGTACCGATTTCGTTTTGGCAACGCCGTGGATATCGACAAACTGCGCCAGGATATAATTTACGTTGTTATCTTTTAAGAAGGCCTTCGCTTCACTGGGCGTCATGATGTTCGATCTCCCCGATTGAGTAGCGCGCGATAATCATCAAATCCAAGGACAACCCCATCGCGCTCTAGGGTTGCCTCGCTCAAGATCCCAAAAACAAATCTTGCGTCTGCCGGCGAACAAAGTATGCGGTAATGCGCTGGTGCGTCGAGGCGGCGTAGCGCCAATTCACAATGCGCGAATCGAGTCGCAATCCAGCTATCGGACGCATTATTTGTAATATCCATTGGACACAACTCGGCTACCAGTTCATCGACGTGCGGGCCACCGCACGCAATCTCAGCGGCTTCGTAGGCGATGACGAGCACGTCCCCGTGTCGGCCTTGTTCGATCGCGAAAATGTCGTCGTGCGTAGAATCTTGGACACTATCGATCAGTAGATATTGTTGTCGATGGAGCCGCACAATGACTGCGCCGTTGTCCAATTGATTATATTCAAGTAAGCGCCGCGGCACGGAAATATTATGCGCTGCTAACCATTCCGGTACTGCGTGGCCAACAAATAAGCGACGCCTAATTGCGCTCAGGTCGGCGATGTAGTCGGGGCCCAGGTCATTCTTTTTCGTGCGCTGGGCGATGCTCATCCCATGTATCTCACCGAACTCGAAGTCAGTTTCAGGGTACAGCGCTCGCAGTGGACTTTGTTGCATGATGCTGGCTCAGGCTGCCTGCCGCGGATCCGAACTATTGATCTGCTGGCGTTCGTTGTCAGGATCGTAGAATGGCATATCGGCCACAGTAACAGCGACCGTCGTCGCATCTGATACGCGGACAGAGAGCGTTTGTCCGGCCTCAGTCAGGCTACTATCAACCATGGCGAGGCCAATGACCGCCTTGCGGTGCGGACTATAAGCTACACTCGTTACACGCCCGGCGATCCCGCCTTGCTCAATTATCAAATGACATTCTTGGATAAGGCGATCAGGATCGGCATCGGTAACAAATCCGACCAAGCGTCGTTTGAGCATCGGCTTGAGTTTAGTCAAAGAATGTTTACCGACGAACTGCTCTTTCGACAAGCGTACGCCCCAACCTAGATTTACCTCATACGGGTTGGTCGTGCCATCGGTATCTTGGCCGAATATCAAGTGGCCTTTTTCGAGCCGCAGCAAGCGTTGCGCCTCAACGCCAAACGCACCTATCCCAGCAGCTGCCCCAGCTTCCAACAATGCCTGCCAGACCGCCGCACCATGCGATGCGGGGAAATGGATCTCATACCCAAGTTCACCGACGAAGCCAACCCGCAACGCACGTGCTTGAACCCCCGCTATCTGTCCCTCGCGTAAGGCCAAATATGGAAAATTCTCCGACGACAGATCGATATCGGTGAGCTTCGATAAAACGTCCGCCGAGCGCGGCCCGGCGAGATTGAGCGCGGCCACTTGAAAGGTGCGGTCGACTATTGCGACATTAAACCCGAGCTGATCGGCGTACTGCTGGAGTTGTCGTACGACCGCTTGCGCGTGCGAACTCGTCGCGGTGATGTAAAAATGGTCGTCAGCTAGACGCGCCGCAACACCATCGTCGACTAAGGTGCCGCTCCCGTCGACCATGAATATGTAACGCGTCATATGCGGCTTCAATTTCTCGAAGCTGCAGGTATAGGCGTACTCCAACAGTGGGATCACATCGGGACCAAATAACTCTATCTTGCCCAAGGTCGAGACATCGATGATGCCGACCTGTTCACGCACCATCTGGTACTCACGCTCTATGGCCGTTCGAGGTGATCCGCGGGTGTAACTCATTGGCCTCAGCCACGTCCCGGCCTCCTGCAAGTCGGCGTTTTCTGCATGATGATATTCATGCATTGGCGTACACCATTGGCGGCGTAGTCTGCGGCCGGCCAGCATGCCCATCGGCACTGGATGGGTAAACGGCCGCGGCGTCGTCACACCAACGGCCGCAACCGCCTTGTCTTGCAACTGCCCAAGGATCCGCACCCCGTTCATGTTTGCAGTCTTGCCTTGGCTCGGACCCATGCCGATGGTCGAGTAGCGCTTCATCAATTCAACCGAATCAAAACCTTCGCGATAAGCAACCGTGAGATCTTTGACTTGTAAGTCTTCGTCGAAGTCGACGAACTCTTTGCCTTTTGCATGAGGCGTAATCGGATACGGATGTGAATGTGGCTGAACGGTTCGCGCCGGGCGTTCCGCTGCGTCGCTCCGTACACCTATATCGGCGAGGGCGGCAGCAGCCGCGGCAGCGCCATCGTCGATTTGATCCAGATAGTCAAACACGCCATTGAGTCGGCCGGCGCAATACGTTCCTGCTGGCATGCTCACGGGTACAACTTGTTCCAAGGTCGGGTCGTATTCGAGGCGCGCGCCGGCCTGGTACAGCAGACCGCCTGCGGGCGCCCAACCCACACTCATCAATACGCCGTCACACTCAATCGATTGCCCTTGCTTACCATCGTTTGATCGGATGCTGACAGCCACCAATCGGCCATTGCGACTCCGCGCCTCGTCGATCGACGCGTTGGGTATAATTTGGATCCCGTTAGCCATGGCTGTGGCCGCCAAATCACCACGGCTGTTCGGCTCGGCCAGATCTACAATCGCGGCAATGCGGACCCCGATCTTTTGTAGATCGATTGCGGCGGCATACGCCTCATTATTTCCGGCTAACACAACGGCGTTGGCACACGGCGCGATCGCATAGCGATGCACGAGCCGCTGCGCAGCGCTCACCAACATCACACCGGGCAGGTCGTTGTTGCGAAATACCGCTGGCTGCTCGTAGAGGCCCGTCGCAAATATCACCGCCTTGGCGTGCACATGGACGATCCCGTTCGGGCCGACCAGCGGTACGCTGTTATCGGCGTAAAAGCCGGCCGCGAAATGCTGCGTCAGCACTTCTGCTGAATTCGAGCTATTCAGCAGATCCAGGATCGCCGTCTTGACCGCTTGCGCCGATTCATCGTATGCGTGCAGGTAATCGAACGAGCCACCCATACGCGGGTTTTCATCCGCAATGACAACGTCGATAGATTCGCTCAAGCACTGCTTCGCCGCAGCCAATCCAGCGACACCGCCACCAATAATAAGAACATCGCAAAATCTATTACGGCGCGTTACGCGCACACACGGCGCCGTTGTATTAACTTTGCCAAGGCCCGCCATCGTCCGGATCAAACGCTCCCACAATGGAAACAAAAACCGCGGCCGGTAAAAAGCTTTGTAATAAAACCCGACGGGTAGGACGCGCGCGAATAACTGGATTACCCGCGCGACATCAAAGCGCAGACCGCCATAGGTATTGACTGCCCGATAACTGCGGCCTTGGGCCACCTGCTCCACATCGGCACGCACGTTGGTGCGGTCGCCGGTGGTGACCAGAACATTAGCATCGTGATTAGCAAACGATAAAACACCACGCGGTCTGTGATATTTAAAGCTGCGCGCTTGGACTACGACGTCGTTAGCTAACAAGGCGCTGCTCAGCACGTCGCCCTCCAAACCATCGTAGCGCTCACCCTCGAACACAAAACTGAGGCGCCGATCGCGCTTGATCCATTCGTTTGGTTGTGGCGGAAGCCGTTTAGCCATCGATCGCCGCTCCCGCCAACGTTGCGCCAAAGACTTCGTCAGTTGCTGTGTGACGCTCTACCAGAAACCATAATTGCGTCGGCGTGTGGTACCACCATTCCGTGCGCCGCATCGGGATGCTGTCACGATTGAAGACCCACTCACCGGGAGAGATGCCGTCAAGTTCCGCCGGCTCCGGATCGATGATCCCGCCGACGACAAATTCGCTCGAAGGTCGACGACCTAGGGTTGGAAAATCTATGTATTTCATCGTTGTCTAATGTCCAACCGCGGCCGCACCCTTTTCACCGACCAACTCGTAGTCACCGAAGCGCGACAAATTGAAGTCGGTGATTAATTCGTCGTCCCGCGCGTTGGCTACAGTTGCCGCCATCGTCTTGCCACTGATCGGGGTCGCCTTGAACCCCCACGTACCCCAACCCGCATCGACATAAAAACCACCGACGGGTGTCGTACCCATGACCGGCGCGAAATCGGGGGTCATATCGGCCATACCAGCCCATTGCCGATTGACATTTACCTGGCTCAGAAACGGAAACATGTCGAGTAACTGATCAGCAAGGTTGGAGACAAACTCAAAGGTCGATCGGCGAGAGTGCAACTCCATCGGATCGAGTGACGCGCCCATCACCATCTCGCCACGTGAGCTTTGACTCACGTACAGATGGAGGCTGCCGGAAACTATGATTGTGTCGAGCCACGGTTTGATCGGCTCGGTTACACAGGCTTGCAACGGAAAGATCTCGATCGGACTGCTTAGACCGACCATCGATAATACGGTCGGGGTAAATCCTGCGACTGCGGATACCACCGCGCCGGCTTGGATCTTCCCGCGCGGCGTGGTCACGCCTACGACTCGACCGCCGGCCACATCGATGCCGGTTACTTCAGTATGCTGATGGATCTCGATACCTGCTTCGCTGGCACGTTTGGCGTAACCCCACGCGACGGCGTCGTGACGTGCAACAGCGCCGGGGGCATGGTAGAGCGCACCGAGGATCTCATGGTTACCTCCACAGTCGAGCTGGATTTGGGGGCAGGCCTTCAAGATATCGTCTGGTCCGACAACCTCGCTGTCGACGCCATAATGTTTGTTCACTTCTGCGCGCCAACGCGCCGTGCGCAAGGTCGCGTCACTGTGGGCGAGCGTGAAATGCCCACGCTCCGAATAAAAAATATTGAGGTCGAGTTCTTCGGACAAGGATTTGAATAATTCGACGCTTTGGTCGTAGAACTTAACCCCTTCCTCGGTCAGGTAATTGGAGCGAATGATAGTCGTATTCCGACCGGTGTTGCCGCCACCGATGTAGCTTTGATCCAATACCGCGACATTGGTGATGCCATGCTCACGCGCGAGATAATAGGCCGTCGCTAGTCCGTGCCCGCCTGCACCAATGATGACGACATCGTATGAATCGCGCAGCTCATCGGGGGTATTGAAGAACCGCGGCTCGGCCCAGTCCTCGATAAAGGCGTATTTCAGCAATCGAATTGACACTAGGCTTGCTCCATCTCCGAGTGCGCGTTTTTTAGTCCGACGCGGCGCATCCAGTTATCGTAAAGCACCTTTGCGCACCGATTGAACTCGGGCATCGCGACATCGACGTCGGCTTGAAAACCTGCCAGCGCCCCGGCTCCAAGCGCGTCGTCTAATGCTTGGGCATAGGTCGGTACCGCACCCCATTCAGGCACCGTATCTGCAGTCACCTCAACGTGAAATTGCGCGCTCATTGCCTTCTCACCGACCGCCATCGCCTGCACCTCGCACTTGTCTGAGGATGCCAATACGGTCGCGCCTGGAGGGATTTGAGTAACTTCTGCGCCATGCCATTGCAAGCAATCCAATGTTGCGGGCAGACCTGAAAAATAAGGGCTTGTCTGCCCAGCCGCGTTGAGTTGAACCGGCAATACGCCAATCTCGGGCATCCCCTTGGCGACATCCCCACCTAGGGCGCTGGCTAATAACTGATGACCGAGACAGATGCCAAGGTAGCCGAGATTAAGGTCTTGTACGGCGTGTTTGATCGCACGCTTCTCATCGACGAGCCACGGATTGCTCGTCTCTTCCCACACATCCATGGGTCCGCCCATCACCCACAGCCCAGCGTACTCTTTTAAATCCGGTATTGGCTCACCACGATCGAGTTCGATTGCATCCCATTGAATGCCGTCGCTTGCTAGAAATTCGCGGAAGATGCCGGGATGTTCCACATCCAGGTGCTGAAATACAAGTAGGCGAGGACCTTCACTCATGCGTAGGCCCCAGGTGCAGTCGTAACTTCGACGGCAGTCGCCGACGTCGAGATGATCTCTCGACGCAACGCGGCGGGTTCGCCGAGACTTCGCTGTAACAAGGATTTGATCTCGGTCATCGCGTCCTCAATCGCGGGTGTCGGAATGGACGCGTTGCCTTGGACTATGATGACAACGTTGCTGGTCGCCTCGGAAACCGCACTGTGTTCTGCCTGTTTGCACTCGAGCCGACAGATCACACGGTTCGCGCCATCCACGTAGACGTATTCCCCGGCCGGCACTGCGCGCTCCGTCCCTCGACCCAATGGTTTGAACAGTTCATCCCCGGTTGTTCGCCTCAGCGCAATGCCGCCACTCAGATTATCGATGTCATGCGCGCCGCAAGACAAACGGTGCTTCAACGCGACGTAATTGTAGACATCGACAATAGGGTTAATCGGGCGTAGATCGCCATGCTTAAACAAGATCGCGTACAAGCTTTCAGGCGATGGTATGAGAGACCGATCACTGACACCGAAACGGTCATGGAGTTCGCGATAGCCGCTAAGATATGGATGGGCCGCGAGATCGGCCAAGGTGTTGTTTTCAAGCAAGTCGCGCAGTAGCGCCGCGCGAAACGACTCAAACCCCCGCGTCTTGCGGACTTGATTCTTCACGCCGCCGATGAGCAAAAACCCAACCACAACGCCTGCCTCGACCAATGGGTCGTCAACAGTTAGTTCAAAGTCGTCGATTAAGTTCACTTAATACCTAGAAAGTTCGCAATCCATTTCATGATACTCGGGTTATCGTGCTCACGTGTAAGCGAGTGCACCGCATCCTCACGCACCCGACCCGTTATGATCTCACGGCGCAATTCGAGTAACACCTCGATGTAGTTGGGGTGAAATTCCGGGTGACCTTGTAGCCCCAACATGGTGTCGTTGAACTGGACCATGAAATTTTCGCAATGTCCGTTACTGGCTAACAGACGCGCGCCGTCGGGTAAGCTCATTACCTGGTCTTGGTGACAGACCGGGATCGTAAATTGCGGCAATGTCGGGTTCATCCACGCGCAACTGATATGGTCTCCGATAGTGTGGTGGTGGATGCCGATCCCCCAACCTTTGTCCGATTTTTCGACCACACCACCGAGTGCTTGCGCGATCGCTTGATGTCCGAAACAGATCCCGACCAATGGTGTTTCGCTGCCGGCGAGTCGCTGGATAAATCCTTCCAGTGACGCGATCCAGGCGTCCTTGTCGTATGCGCCGCTACGCGAACCGGTCGTAATATAGCCATCGCACTCTTCGATAGCGCCGGGGAGTTCCTGTTCATAGACCCGATAGGTACGCCATTCCACATTAACGTCTGCGCTTGTGAGCGCGGCATCGAACATAATCGGGTAATCGTCGAAACGGTCACGTAGATCGTCCGGAACGAAATCACATGCGAGCAAACCAAGCCGGTACATTCTAGTTTCGCGGGTTTCGCTTATCGTTAATCGAACTTCCCATAGGCGCGGCGCAACTCCACGAGCGGGTGGTTCGGCGACATTTGAAATTTAACCAATAATTCGCGCGCAATCATGTCTCGTTCTTGCTGGTTATCCGGTAAGTCGATGTCTTCAGGCACCGTCACCCAACCATTGATATTGCGATCAAAGACCGCTGCGCGTCCCTCTTCGTAGCCCATATGAACATCTTCGAGCCAGTTCAGATCCGGCCAACCCATATAATCGATGTACTTTTGCAGGTACGGCGTGACCCGCGTGTAATCCGGCACTAAATTAACATCGTAGCGGTAGCCGATCGTTTGTCCGATCATTTTCTCCCGATCGGAGTCGATACCATCTGAAGTTAGATAGTGATCGATGTCATTTGCATTCGCCATCTAAATGATCTCCTTAAGCAATCTCGCGGGTAAATCCTAGAACCGGGTCATATCCGGTCGGCCGACCGTGTGCTGCGACCCGGCTAATGGTACCTGGGCCATCGCCGATGCTTCCATCGTTAGCGCCGCCAGGTCTTCGGGCTCTAATGAATGCACATTGGTCTTGCCGCAGGCCCGAGCCATCATCTGGCATTCGATCGCGAGGCAATGTAGAAAATTGTAGACCCGCTCGGCCGCTTCGTCAGGGTTCAAGCGTTTGCGTAATTCCGGATCCTGGGTCGCGACTCCGACCGGGCAACGTCCGGTGTGGCAGTGGTAGCAAAAGCCTGCTTTCACGCCGATCTCTTTTTCATAATCCGACTCCGGAATATCTTTATTGCAATTCAGCGCCATTAACGACGAGTGACCAATGGCCACTGCATCCGCGCCGAGCGCCAGCGCTTTCGCCACATCACCACCGTTGCGGATCCCGCCGGCATAGATGAGTGTGACATCGCCAGATTTACCAACATCATCGAGCGCTTGTCGCGCCTGCCGGATCGCTGCGATGCCCGGCACGCCGGTTTCTTCGGCGGCCAAGTGCGGGCCCGCGCCAGTCCCGCCTTCCATCCCGTCGATATAGATCGCATCGGGATCCGTCTTAGCAGCCATGCGCACATCGTCATAGACCCGCGCGGCGCCAAGTTTGAGTTGAATCGGGATCTCCCAATTCGTTACTTCCCGGATCTCCTGAATCTTTAGCGCCAAGTCGTCGGGCCCAAGCCAATCGGGATGACGCGCCGGCGAACGTTGATCGATGCCGGCCGGCAAGGAGCGCATCTCAGCGACTTGATCGGTGACTTTCTGCCCCATCAGGTGGCCGCCAAGACCAACCTTGCAACCCTGGCCGATGAAAAATTCACAGGCATCAGCGAGTCGTAAGTGTTGCGGATTAAATCCGTAGCGCGACTGGATGCATTGGTAGAACCATTTCTCCGAATACCGACGCTCGTCCGGGATCATGCCGCCTTCACCTGAGCAAGTCGCTGTGCCGGCCATCGTCGCGCCCCGCGCTAATGCCGTTTTCGCCTCATGTGACAAAGCGCCAAAACTCATCCCGGTAATATAGACCGGGATGTCGAGCACCAATGGTCGCTTACAGCGCGGCCCGATAATCGTTTTTGTATCGCACTTTTCGCGATAACCCTCGATCACGAAGCGGGTCAAGGTGCCGGGGAGAAAGGTCAAGTCGTCCCAGTTTGGGATCTTTTTGAACATCGAAAACCCGCGCATTCGATAGCGCCCGAGCTCCGACTTCACGTGAATATCGTTGATGACCTCCGGCGTGAAAATCGGACTCTTACCCAGGATGTATTTATCGTCGTCGCTAGACATATTTCATTCCTCGCACTAGGGGCTGTTGATCTTTCATATTCGTACCTGTGTCGTCTGAAAAAGCGTCAATCAAGGCGCGAGAAGCGAAGTTTGGTTATTCCAAATAAGTGCCGAGCAACGCCGAGTGACGCTTTTTCAGGCGTCACCCGAAGGGCTGGGTCTATTTTTGCGTTCAACCGCGTTATCAGTCGCTTATGTAGAGTAACTACACTGCACTCCTTCTGCCTTGCTGAACGCAAAAATAGGCCCAGCAGGCACGAATATGAAAGATTAACAGCCCCGATTTACAAGATGAGCTTCTTCTCGCTCGGCTCGAGGTTGTCGTAATTCCATAACTGCTTGCCGGACACAATCTTGGTCATGTTCTCGACGCCATTAGGCGCTTCGAGATCGAATAGCCTCAGCTTTCGGGTCAACCAGTCACAGTCGAGCGGCGTCATCTCCTCGACCACCGCATCGACACCCAAATCCGCTATCTTGCCGCCGATATAGATCGTGCCGTCGTACATGGAGTCGCCGAGATTCTTACCGGCATTGCCGAGCACGACCATGCGACCGCGTTGCATCATGAAACCACTGAAGGCTCCGGTATCACCGCCGACGATAATCGTCCCGCCTTTTTGGTCGATGCCGGTACGCGCGCCGACACTGCCCTTACTCACGAGGTCGCCGCCGCGGATCGCCGCACCAAATGTTGAACCCGCATTTTTCTCAACCACAACGGTACCGGCCATCATATTTTCCGCACACGACCAACCGACCCTGCCGGTGATCCGAATATTCGGGCCGTCAACCAGACCGCAGCCGAAATAGCCAAGACTACCGTCGAGCACCAGATTGAGCCGATTTAAGATGCCAACCGCGACGCTGTGTTTGGCGCCCGGATTGCGCACCGTAATCGTGCCGTAGCCATCTTTCATGAGATCCTTAATTTTGGCGTTGATCTCGCCAGTGGCCATTTCCTGTGCGTCGAACTCAGTCGCACGATCGAAATCCACATCGTAGGTAAACGGTTGGACGAGGTTTTCCTCTTCCGTCGCTGAGAAGAACACCTGCTGAGTACGTCCTTCGAGTTGCTCGGTATGCATCCCCATATCATGGGACGTATGTTCGCTTAGGTTTGCCATACGCGGACCTCCCCTTCATAAGGGTCAAATGTGTCAATTTCGTGCGGAAAAATGCTTCGGATGGCGACCTCTTCCGAGGCGAGGCCAACGAACTCCTCGCTTTCGTAAAGCACCATTGGCTTAGCAGACATGACATCCTTCGCCATGCCAAGTTGATCGGAGGTCGCAATTAAATAGGTAAATACGCCGTCGAGTTGATCGATCGAACGACGCATCGCGGCTTCCAGATCTTCGCCCTCATTGATTGCATCGGCGATATACACCGCGATCAATTCGGAATCACAATCCGACATAAAGCGATGGCCGCGGCGTTCGAGTTCACGGCGCTGACCCCAATAATTCGTTAGCTGGCCGTTATGTACGACCGAGACGTCCGAGAACGGATAGGCCCAATACGGGTGGGCGGAACGGATGTCGACGTCAGATTCCGTCGCCATACGCGTATGGCCTATTGCGTGGGTACCGTTGAATTTGTTTAGGCCATATTGATCAGAGACCACCGTTGCATCGCCCAGATCCTTGACCAGTTCCAGCGCGTGACCGAGTGAGAGGATCTCCACATCGTCGATATCTTCGATGTAACTAGCCAGATCGCGCAGGTCACCGCCGAATTTTAATTCGTAACGGTAGGCGTACTCGGTAACTCCTTTTTCCTTTACTACCTCGGCATCAAGTTCTTTCAACCGCTTGTCCACAGCCGCTTTGCGCGCTTCCATTTGTTCATGAATGGCGAAGCCGGAACGGGCTTCCGCGCCCTCTGCGACCTTAAACCGCATGACGTATTTCTTCTTACCCAACGGCTTACTGTACAAAGCAAATCCCGTAGAGTCCGGTCCTCGATGTTTCATCGCCTGCAGCATGGAGGTCATTTCCTTACCGATGTTATCGGTGCCGCCGCGATGAATGAGTCCTGCTATTCCGCACATGTTCTATTCCTCATTTAGACGAATCGGCACAGAGTTCACCAATGGTTCGATACGCCACGTTTTTGAACCACGCAGGGCGCTGAGTACACGGAGCGTACGAAAAATATTGGGCTCTGTGTTCTTAGTGCTCTGCGTGGCTGACTTAATCAGCCGACTACGGGAGACAATCCATGTATGTCTCGACATCCCAATCCGTGACGGTGGCCATAAACTTTTCCCACTCGTCGTTCTTGTACCACTTGAAGACCTTGTACATTTCATCCGGCATTGAAGATTTGATCACCTCGTCTTCATCCAAGCGCTGTAAGGCGTCGCCCAGTGACATCGGCAATCGCTTAACCTCTTTGCCAGCCTCCATTGCCTCGTAGATATTACGGTTCTCTGGTTGGCCGGGATCGATGTCATTGTCGATGCCGTCTTCGAAGGCCTTAAGTAATGCAGAGCCCATAAGGTACGGATTGACCATAGAGTCGACCGCGCGATATTCGAAACGACCCGGCGCGGAGATACGCAAGCCGGTGGTACGATTTTGATAGCCCCAATCGGCAAATACCGGCGCCCAAAACCCGGTATCCCATAAACGGCGATAGGAATTTACCGTGGAACACCCGATCGCTGTAAGCGCGCCAAGGTGGGTAACGATACCCCCGACCGCCTGCAAACCAATCTTCCCGGGCATCTGGATATCGTCCGTATCCGGCATGAAGGTATTTTCTCCCCCAGTTCGGTAGGTAAACACGTCCTCCATAGCGGGCAGGGGATCGTTGTGCAGTGTATTTACACTTTCCGAACCACCGCGCCACAAGGAAACATTCGTATGGCATCCAGACGCTGAGACCCCCATAAAAGGCTTCGTCATAAAGCAGGCGATGAGATTGTTTTCGCGAGCCACTTGAGCGCAAATCTGGCGATACGTCGCGAGGCGATCGGCGCTACGCAAAGCATCGTCGAACATCCAGTTGAGTTCGAGTTGGCCCGGCGCATCTTCATGATCGCCCTGGATCATATCGAGGCCCATGGCATTCGCGTATTCGATTACTTGCATGAATACCGGCCGCAAGGATTCAAATTGATCGATGTGATAACAGAAGGGTTTGGAGAAACCGCCATCGGGTTTACCGTCCTCACCGCGCTTCAGCCACATCATTTCGGGTTCCATACCGACCCGAAAATCGAGCGCGTATTTATCCTGAAACGCTTGATGGAAACGCTTTAAATTACCCCGGCAATCAGAGGTCAAGAACGCACCAGCGTTTTCTCGCTCTTCACGGTTACGGAAACACACGCAGAACACGCGCGCCACGCGTTTGTCCCAAGGTAGCTGACAGAAGGTCTCCGGATCTGGTATGCCGACGAGTTCCATCGCTTCTGGACCGTAGCCGATGTAATCGCCATGCCGGTCGACGAACAGGTTGGCGGTCGAACCATACACAAGTTGGAAGCCACGCTCAGCAGTTCGCTCCCAATGATCCGCCGGGATGCCCTTGCCGACGATGCGGCCGGTGACAGAAATGAACTGATAGTAGATGTAGCTTATCCCAAGCTCATCAATCTTTGCGCGCACCTGTTTAACTAATTCATCGCGTCCCGGTGCGTGCACGTAACGTTCTAGATCTGTTTCGGTGGCCATAAGTTCTCCCCCTAGTTATGTCGCAGTGTTCTCAGACTCGTCGGTGCAAGCACGTCGATTAGCTCCATGGAAACGGGCTGTTGGATTCCGGATGTAAGCGCCCTTCGGCAAAACGCGAGAATCGAAACGGTTGTAAAAGCTTTGATTGCGTACCCAATATTTCTTCGGCGACGAGCTTGCCAACGCCAATCATTTTGTAGCCGTGATTCGAATCGGCGATCACATAGCAGTTTTCTTTGTACGTATCGAATACCGGAAAGCTGTCCGGCGCAAGACAGCCGATGCCGCCCGACGGCTCGTCTTTGTATTGTGGCAACATGCCTTCGAAACGCTTCTGACAGTGCGCCAAGGCGGAGCACCAGGTGTGCGCAAACTCCGGTCCCATAACGTAGTCCGGCGATTCGTGACCATAGGGATCAATTGCAACATCACTCGGCGCGGTATCAATCCAATCAGGTGCGGCGCCGCCCTGCACGCCGCCAAAATTGAAATCGGGCTTGTAATAGATGCCCCACATTTCTTCGGTAATCACACTACCGTCAGCATCGGACAGCAGTGGTGCGTCGGTGTCGACATGAATGACCGGTGGCATTTGACCGTTGTTTGTCGTGAGATAATCGGGTTTTACCCCAAGGGTACCTTCCTGCAGCGACAGGAAGCGCCACATTGGTACATCGTTATGCAGGGTTCCCGTGCTGTCTTTCACCGTAATATTCATCGGTAATTCGAGCCAATCCCAAAACTGGCGCACCCACGGTCCGACGGCGACCACCAGATAATCAAATTCGATCGGATTACCGTCGGTCAACACCCGCTGTAGTGCGCCACCTGAGCCGCTCTGAGTCTCAATTCCCGTAACCGTGATACCGGACCGGATTGTCACACCCTCGGCTTCGGCCTTGGCCGCGAGGCCCATCATGCTAGGTCGGTTATTCGCATAGCCGCCGCGCTTTTCGTGTAGCACTGAGGTGATATTTTGCGCTTGCCAATCGTGGAAAATTCCTTGCATGTAGCGCATACAATCATCTGCGCCTTCGATAAAAGCGGACTCATAACCGATCTCTTTTTGCTGGGCGGCGATCGTCGCCACATCGGCATGCATCACCTCAGGCGAGATCTGCATGTAACCGACCGGATGATAACGATAGGCCTTGGGATCGCTCTCCCAAACGTCGACGCTATGGGCCATTAATTCGCGCATTGCCGGCTGGAAGTAATTGTTACGTACAACACCACAGGCAATGCCTGACGCACCCGCCGCGACACTGGTTTTGTCGATGACCGTGATGTCTGCGCCGCTGCCGAGCCCTTTGGCGGCTAGATCGAGGGCGAGGTGGTAGGCCGTGCTAAGGCCGTGAACCCCCGCGCCGACTACGAGGTATTTTGTATGTGTCGATGCCGCCATACGTTGGCCTCCCGCAACTGCGGTCGGCGGCGGAAAACTCGAGCGATACGCTGGAAGCGCGCTTCCGTTGGGCCGAAGGAAGTTGCATCAGATGAATCTTTATTTCATAAGGTACAACCTGATCCTAAGCCGGTCAAGGCGTTTTCTCGAATATCGCGCCGGCTAGCGTTGGCCTTCGTCGCCCGGCGCCGGCGAAATCTATCAGCTAAAGGCCAGCAACGGTAAAAAGGCAAGGTTAACCACCGGGATGATCATCATTATCACCAACCAGGGTGACTTATCGATTGCGATACACACCTTAGCCCAGTGGTAAAACATAAATACGAGGTTCACCAAAGGTACGAAGTACAACAATAAAAGAAATGGATTGATCCCCGCAACGGTTGCCATCGGGATCATCTGAACGATTGGGATCCAGATCATGATACCCGGGTCGACCTTTGCCTTGTCGCAAATCAGCTTCAGACAGTAGCTAAAGAATACAAATATCGCGATGCCGAATAGAAAGCCAATAATCCCTATCTCTTGTCCCCCTTCCATTTCTTCCCCTCCTCGTTGTGGTTGTGCCTTTGAGTCTATCTACGGACCCTTAAATTATCTATCTAAGATGGCGTTATTGATCGTATGGCGTAACCCAGCGAAAACGCGTGTAACCCACGACCTTTGCGGAGATAAGATAACGGCCGTCATCGCGCTCGACCAAGGGATGCAAAGGCGTAATGTTCACGGGCATCGAGGCGCCTGGCGCCAACTCTACCGGCAAGGTGTGTTTGGTCGAATAGCCAGGGTCGCCATCACCAGGATTGAAGTCGTTCACCCAGATCCATGCGTATTCGACGAGCACTTCCACATCACCGACTTTCCGTCCTGTGTTATTGCGCAAGGTTCCTTCTATGGTCCCATCCGTACCGACCTTTATTTCGCTGAGCGAAACAGCGGCATTCATGTCGATCGCCGGCACGACGTCCGGTGTACGGGCATGAGCTGTATCGGGTCTAGCTACCCACAGTGTCATTGACGATGTGAGGATCAGTAATAGTGTCAGTCGTGTCGAGATAGCCGTACTCCGTGGAATTTCCCGCTGGTGGTCTGAAGCACAGACTAGCGCGCGATATCGATAAAGTGAAGCTTGTAAAAGTCACCACCACCGAAGCGCGAAGAAATTAATTTGCGTCAACTAAAGCGTCTTAAATTAAAGGGCTCGATATCAATCGACGGCGTCCCGGTAACAATAAGATCACCCATGATGGCCGCCGTTACTGGTGCTAAGGTCAAACCGAGATGGTGATGGCCGAAGGCAAGGTACAGATTTTCAAGGCCCGGCGCGTTTCCCAGTACGGGTAGAAAGTCTGGCATCGTCGGTCGTTGCCCCATCCAGCGACCGGTCTCCGTCTCCGCTAAGTCGGGCATGATCTCGCCGATATGGCGCTTGAGGATATCAGCCCGACCCCAGTTTGGCGCCTCGTCGTGATCCGCCGAAGAAAACTCGACTGTGCCCGCAAGGCGCAGACCAGAGGACATCGGCGTAATATGAAATCCGCGCTCGTATGCCCCAACCGGCCTGTTGAGTCGGGTCTCGCGGTGGCTCATCTCTAGGTGATAGCCACGCTCGGCGACAATCGGCACCTTATAGCCGAGCGGTTTTAATAGCCGCCCTGATAAGTGACCCGCGCTCACCACGACAAAGTCAAAATTTTGTGTCTCCCCAGCTGCACGAATGTTACGTACATGACCGTCCTTGGTTTCGATCGCGTCAATCCGCTGCTTGGAGAAATTGCCGCCATCGCCGACAAACCGATCAAAGATAGCTGTTGTAACAGAATACGGATTAACCACATGTTTGCCGTCGGGATAAATAACGGCATGCTTAATTCGGTTCGACAATTCCGGGATCTCGCCCCTGGCTTCATCGCCGGATAAGACCTGCGACTCTATGCCGTAGTGGCGCTGCACCTCGCGCCGGATACTAGTTTCTTTGAAACCTCGGTCGGACTCGTAGATCATCATCGCGCCATTTGCGACGACTAAGTCCTGCAGTCGTTCTGCGGTTTTGAATGTCTCCCATGCGCTTCCGGCCTCGCCTTGGATCGTGGCCAAAGCGTGAATGCTATCCGCCGCCCGGCGATGCGAGCACGCGTTTGCGTATTTAAGGTACCAGGGAAGCAGGCGTGGAAATTCTTGCCAGCGCATCGCAAGCGGGCCTAAGGGGTTGAGTAACATGCGCGGCAAGGAACGTAATACCGCCCCATGCGCCAGCGGAAATATCGCTTCGGTTGCGATGTAGCCGGCGTTGCCAAACGACGTGGCAGTTCCCGGTTCGCGTTCGTCGAACAGCGTTACCTGCCGGCCTCGGCGTTGCAACGCGCGCGCCAGCGCCACGCCGATGATCCCAGCACCGATAATACCGATTGTTTTTTGCCTAGCCCCCAAAGCCGTAGCTCCCCCCGGTGGCTCAACGTTTATCTTACTCCGGTTTGCCGATACGGTCCTTTTCGTTATGCTGGCACCCGCCTTTTGAACACCAACCGCATTGCACAGCGGTGACGACACCTAATACTTGGAGACTTCCATGAGCAGCCCAGCATCCACTACCAACGAAATCATCGAACAACTCATTAATGCGGTCGGCTCCGCCAATGTCGTTATCGATGAGGTTGCGCGGAAGATGCTGTCGACCGACCTTAGCTTCAAACCGGGTGAGATCGCTGACGTGGTGGTGAGCCCAGCGGATTCCAAGGAGTTGTCGGCATGTGTCGCAATTGCGGCAAGCGTCGGTATGCCGGTTGTAGCGCGCGGGGGCGGCATGTCTTACACGCAGGGCTATCAACCGGAGCTTCCAGGTAGTCTCTTGGTCGACATGCTGCGTATGGACCAAGTGCTCGAAGTCAACACTGAAGATATGTATGTCACTGTGCAAACCGGCTGTACGTGGAAGAAACTCTACGAAACGCTGCTTGAGCACGACGTGCGCACCCCTTATTTTGGACCGTTGTCTGGCATGTACGCGACAGTTGGTGGTGCCTTGTCGCAAAACAGTTTGTTTCTCGGCTCGGGCCTTTACAACACCACGGCCGAGAGCGCGCTCGGCCTCAAAGTCATTCTCGCCGATGGCGCCATCCTACAAACCGGATCCGCCGCGCATAAGAATGGGCAACCGTTCTATCGTCATTTCGGTCCCGATTTGACCGGGATTTTCACGGCTGATACCGGCGCCTTTGGAATCAAAGCAGAGGCGACCTTGCGCTTGATCGAGGCGCCCGCAGTGACACTGTTTATGTCCTTCGGATTCGACAGTCTCGAGGCGATGCTGCACACCCAAACGATCCTCGCGCGCAAACGTATCTGCGCGGAATGCTATGGCTTCGATCCGTATTACAACAAAAGTTTTGAAAACCAGGGGTTCACTTTTGGAGAAGGTCTGGCGGTATTGAAAGACGTCGCCACTAGTGAGGGCGGCATCAAGGGCCTTTGGAGTTCATTCAAAGTAGCCGCCGCAGGCAAAACGTTTCTGCGCGAAGTGAACTACTCGCTGCATATGACCTTCGATAGCTATGACAAGGATGTTGCCTATCGCGCACTCGAGACCGCACGCGCCGTGTGCCAGGACAACGGCGGCTATGAAGTCGACAATACCCTGCCAACGGTATTTAGGGCACACCCGTTCGGCGGTGTGCGCACTGTGTTACTCGGGAAAGACGGCGAAGTTTGGCTCCCGGTACATGGTTTCATGCCGTTATCGAAGGCAGTGGAAGTTGGCAATGCGACCGAGGCATTTTTTGCCGAACGGCGCGAACTTATGGAACAACACGGGATCAAAAGCTCGTACCTAACCTGCTTTTCAGGTACCGAGTTTGTGATCGAACCCAGTATCTATTGGCGCGATGAGCTAGGCGACTTTCGCCTAAGCCTTATCGAAGAAGAGTTCCAAGAAAAATGGAAGGGTTTCGAGGCTGAGCCCGAGATTCGTAAAGTCGCCTTGCAGATGCGCGATGAGATGCGCGACCTCTACGACAGCCACGGTTGCTGTCATCTACAACTTGGAAAGTATTACCCCTTCCAGGAAATGATGGCGAATGAACCGCTGAAACAACTCCTCAATGACGTTAAGGACGCACTCGATCCGAAGCGCACGATGAATCCGGGGTCGCTCGGCTTACGCTAAATTTGTCCCACTAGATCCGTGAGTTTCGACGCCTTTTGGGCGAGCACGGTTGGATTCCTTTGGGGTCTACCTTTGGTGTTGATGCTTGGCGCTGCCGGCGCCTATTTCACAATCATTAGCCGCGCGCTGCCGCTAAGACAAGCTGGTCAGGCCTTTGCGATTTTGACTGGACGTTACGATAAGACCAGTGACCCCGGTGAGATAACCCACTTTCAAGCGCTAAGCACCGCGCTGTCGGCCACGATCGGGATGGGCAATATTGCGGGGGTCGCGGTCGCGATCACCATGGGTGGTTCCGGTGCGGTATTTTGGATGTGGGTTGCCGGTGCATTCGGCATGGCAACAAAGTATTTCAGCTGCACCCTATCGTGCCTGTATCGCAGGCGTGACGAAGACGGCGTGTGGCAAGGCGGTCCGATGTATTACATCGAACTCGGCATGGGACCACGATTCAAACCGCTAGCAATTATGTTTGCGTTATCTGGCATGGTTGGGTGCCTTAGTATTTTCCAGGCCAACCAGTTGGCGCATTTGATGTCGAACCAATGGTCGATCACGCACGTGCTTACTGGCCTTGTTGCGATGATCATCGTTGGGGGGGTTGTAATCGGCGGTGTCGGCCGCATTGCCCGAGTGACCGGCTATGTTGTACCGACGATGTGTTTTCTATACCTCGTCGGCAGTCTCGTCGTCGTCATCGATCATGCAGAGCAGATACCGCGTGTACTCTATGCGATCGTGTTTGGTGCGTTCGACCCCACAGCATTGATCGGCGGTGGTGCCGGGATTGCGTTCAAGGAGATTTTGGTTACAGGGGTTAAGCGTGCGGTATTCTCAAACGAAGCTGGGGTTGGCACTGCCGCCTTAGCCCATGGTGCGGCACGTACCACCGAACCGGTGCGCGAAGGCTTGGTTGCGATGATCGGCCCGTTCATCGATACCCACCTTGTTTGCACACTCACTGCACTGGTCATCCTGACCAGCGGCGTCGCGCCACACGATGCTGGTGTCGTTATGACGGCGCTCGCCTTCGAGACCAGCATGCCAGGTGTTGGCGCTAGCGTGCTGACTTTGGTGTTTACCTTATTCGCACTCACGACAATGATTAGTTATGCGTATTATTCGCAAAAATGCGCGCGCTATTTGTTTGGAAAACGCTACGGCGGCCATTTCATCTATGTCTATTTGGCATTGTTGCCGTGCGGTGCGGTCTGGCATCCGACGACGACGATAAATATTATCGATTCCGCCTTCGCACTGATGGTGATCCCGAATTTGATTGCTTGCGTCTACCTGGCGCCGAAAGTGTTGGCGGCAACCGGGGATTACTTTCGACGGTACGGGTGAGACGGACGCCTGCATCGGAATCACGGTGGAGGCTCCGACGTCGGATTAACTTACGAGTTAAATACTCAATCTTTTTTACTCAACAACACACCTTGATCGGTCAATGTCGCGATGCGGGTCTCGTCGTAGCCCAAAACGTTGCCAAGTATTTCTGCGTTATGTTCTCCGAGATCCGGCACTGCTCCTGGCTCGTACTCGGGTTGTTCCGAAAACCTCAACGGGAACCCCGGCAGTTCCAACTGGCCAACGACCGGATCGTGCACCGTGCGGATCGCGCCACGTCCGCGATAATACTCATGATCGATGGTATCTTGCGGGCTCAACACCGGACCACTGGGAACGCGATGTTCTTCTAAGCATTCCCAGGCTTCGGCGTCCGAGGCAAACGTTTGCAGCCACGTCTCGATGATCGGGATCAGTTCGGCCTGATTTTTCGCACGTACGTCTTGGTCGGCAAAGCGAACGTCATCAATTAAATCTGTCCGTCCCATCGCCTCACACAATCCGGGCCACTGGTTCTGCAGCACTAACAACACCATGTAGCTTTCTGCGGATTTATAGACGCCACATGGGCACACCAAAGCGTGATGTTCGCCGGCGCGCATTGGCACATAAGCGCCATCGGACGCTTGGTATCCTTGGACCGTGATCTCGTTCATATGGTAGAGCGCGTCGACCATCGAGATATCGAGGTACTGCCCCTTGCCGGTCTTCTCACGATAGTAAAGCGCATAGCCGATCGCCGAGAACGCATGTACGCCAGCATTTGAATCCGCGATCCCGATACCGACCGGGTGTGGCTTGCCGTCTTTTGGTCCGGTCATGTGCATCACGCCGGTGAAGCCCTGCGCGATCCAGTCGTAGCCGGTTTTATTCGCGTATGGGCTATCCCGCCCAAAGGCCGAGACCGAAGCGACGATTATTCGGGGATTGATCTTCGACAAAGAGGCGTAGTCGAGTTTACGCTTATCGGCAACGCGCTTGCTGAAGTTCTCGACCACAACATCACATTCTGCGACAAGGCTGTCGATTATGGATTGTGACTCTGGTTGTGACAGATCGAGACAGAGACTTTTCTTACCCAAGCTTTGTTGCACGAAGTAGGCGCTACGGCCGTTCTTGATGATCGGTAAGATGCGGGTCGGATCACCGTTTGGGCCTTGCTCAACTTTAATTATCTCTGCGCCCATCTCCGCCATTAATCGGGTAACTACGGGGCCCGCCAAATATTGGGTGAAGTCGAGTACGCGTACGCCGTCTAAGATCATGCGCTGCTCCGTTTAATCCACTGCCACCACATGGTTCACGCCTGGTCGCGCTCAAGAGCCTTGGCCAATGCTCCCGGTTTAGCGTATTCCGCCTGTTCCGCCGCTACTTCCTTGTTCTCAGCCCTAGCTTGAATCACGTGCCAAACGAGCCAGCTCAGCACGCCCAATATCGCGAGCAATAGCTCGCTGCCGACCAAGGGATACATTGGGCCGATGCTCATCAGATCAACGTTCCAGGACTCGATGCCTGTAGTCATAGTCTTACTCCTAGCTGTACTGTTTTGCCGCTTCGCGTTCTGCCGCGACAACGGCGGCGACGTCGCGCGCCATCTCATCGTTCTCACCGATATCAAGGCCGGCAAGTTCGACCTCCATCGGAACACGCAAACGCCCCATGGCCTGTAAGATCCCGGCCGCGACGTATCCCGGAATAAATCCGAGAACAAAAAACATGATCACGGCGCCAAGGAATTGTCCCCATGGGGTGATCACGGCGTAATCGGCATGCATCGAAGAGGGATAACCCCACAACATAAATCCCGCAATCACAACGCCGTAGAATCCGGCGTAGCCGTGTACTGCAACCGCACCAACTGCATCGTCGATACGAAAGCGTCGTTCGACCCAATGGTGCATTTTGTAGGCAACCACGGCGGCACCGCCGCCGATCAACATGGCTTGGATCGGGTGGTAGAGATCGTTACCAGCCGAGGCACCGATCACCCCGGCGAGTCCAAGCGAGTAGGTCCAAAATGGATCGCCTTTGGAAACGAGGTAGCCGACCATTAGCCCGCCAGACAACGACATCAAGAAATTAAAGGTGATCGCCGAGGTCGAGGTTGGGGTCAGATAGATGTTCGTCGTCGAGAAAAAGGAGCCGTCCATGCCGGCCGCTTCACCGATATCGAGGATCGGAATGTTGCACGCCACATAGAAGCCCCAAAAACCTGTGTAGATCAAAAATAAACCAACCGTAACCAACCACGGGTTGTGCGGTCGAATTGTGCGTGGCGTACCGTCAGCTGCAAATTTTCCAATGCGCGCGCCGAGGTGGCACAGCACACCGAGTGCAAAGCCGCCCGCGATCGCGTGAATAACACCGGATGCGTAGGCATCGTGGTAGCCAAGCTTCTGCACCATCCAGCCGTTCTCGGACCATCCCCAGGCAGCGTCGAGGATCCAACAAAACGACCCTATCAGGATCGCGAGGATCCAAAACGCACCAGAACGGATCCGTTCGATCACGGCACCCGACACGATCGACGCTGCCGTCCATGAAAACAAGAGAAAAGCCGCCCAGAAAACGCCGTTAATACGTGCCCAAGCCATAGTGTCATCGCCGCTTAACCCTGCTTGCACGGGCGCGCCACCCATGTGCGTCCCCATTAACTCACTCCACGGAGTTGCCCATGGCGCGCTGATCAGTCCACCGGTGATGCCGGGTCCACTTTGAAAAGCCCAATAGATCCACCAGCCAAAATAATAGAACGTGACTGTCACCAAGGGGATCAGCATGGTGTTCTTCATCAAAGTGTGCAGCATATGTTTCTTGCGTGAAGCTCCAACCTCATAGATGCAAAAACCAACATGAATGAGAAACATCAGAACAACCGTGATCCAATAGTAGACCTCGGTGAAAATAATGGTGAGCGCTTCAAGTTGGCTTTCCATTTCGATCCCCCCAGTCGGTCGTAAACCTGTCGCCAACCAACTGCCGTTATTATTTTGTTCGCCAACACAGACTGCCGTTCCCCGAGCGGCGCTGTCAAGTAAGCAATCTTATCTTGCTAGGGGGCAAAGTGTACGCGGGAAATTATCGTTGACTAGTTCGTTTCGGCATGTGCGCTGGGCCATTGTGGAGCGAACTTCAATACCCAGCTCGGCCCGCTCAATTTTGGATTGAACATGGCATTGTGCCAGTACGTCGCTTGATAAAATGGATCCTCGACTGAGAGCCGCTCCACGGCGCAAGGGATCACGAAGCGCTGATTCGCCTGGCGGTAGTCGAGCGTGCAGCGACCGACGGCCAACAACGCAGCAGCCGTTGGCGCCTCGCTATTAAACAATGCGGTCAATGCGTCGGAAAATTCACGTGGGTATTGGTAGTAGACCGTTTGCAACATCGCGATTGCCACTTCGTAACGTTCAAGCGGATCGTGGGTTCGTTTTACGATTTGTTTAAACTGGGCTGTCACGTGCGACGGGTCGGCTTTAATCAGAACCGTCACGATAGATCCGAGTCGTTGTCCGTCGGGTAACTCGACTTCTGGACACATGCCGGCACATGGTCTTCCGTCACCACGACGTACGACATGTTGACGGAGCCGGCATTGCCACCCAAGAAATCCGACGCCGATGTCATCCAGTTGGTCGATCGTGGCGCCCTTGTTTCCGACCTCAGACATACATGCTGCCTTCAAATTGCGGCAAGTCATCGCTGATCTCGTCGTAGGGGGCCTTGTCCGCCACATAGATATGTCTTGCGGCATGCAATTTTGTTTTTTGTTGGATAGCCCCGGCGGCAATGCTGATTGTTGCCCCCTCCAGCCGTTGCCAAAATAGATTGCTGCCGCACTTGGCGCAAAACCCTCGGCGGATCCCCGCAGATGCGCTATACCAATTCAACGAATCTTGCTGTGTCAGTATAAAACTGGATGATTGTGTGGCGGCGTATGCAGCGATCGCACCATGGCCGGCGCGACATTGGCGACAATGACAATAGACCACATCGCGTAGTCCTCGACCATTGAAACGGACGCCGCCACACAGACAACTACCGGTGAATTCTACTGGTCGAAACTCTAATGCTGCCGTGTTCTCCATGACATTGGCGCTCATTGGTCGGTTCGTTACTATAGGTCAATGCGAATTGACCTGTCACCAGAAGCGATCGAACGGTTTCATGAAGACGGATTCCTTGTACTGGACCGCATCATCGACGAAGACACCGTTAGTCTACTGCGCGAGCGTTACGATTTACTCTTCGCCGGGGTTTTCGAATCGGGCCTTGATCCGGATGAGGTGAATTGGCGCCAAGGTCGCGATCGTTCCGATGTAACCCGACAAATTTGCAACGCATGGAAAGGCGATCGTTATGTTGCAGAAGTTATTTTACACAGCGAAATCGGTCGAGCGTGCGCGACACTCGCTGGTTGGCCCGGCGCTCGCATCAATCAAGACAATCTATTTTGGAAACCCCCTGGCGGCTCCGCGGTGGGATTTCATCAAGACTCCGCCTACGAACAGTGGGTGGTCCCATCGGAGATGGTTAGTTGCTGGATCGCGCTTGACGATACAACAGCCAACGGCGGATCGGTTGAATACATTCGCGGCTCACATCGTTGGGGTGAGAGCGCAATGTCCGACAATTTCCATGCGCCACTTGAGCCACTAAAAGAGATGCTTGCTGCGGCCAAGCGCGCCGGCATCGAGCAGCCCGAGCGGGTCGAGCTCATCGTTCCCGCTGGCGGTGGTGCGCTCCACCATGGGTGGACTTGGCATGGATCCCAGGTAAACAGCGGATCGAAATCACGACGCTCTATTGTCGCCCATTGCATGTCCTCACAAGCGCAGTATCACCCGAGTAACACTGGACCCATATATAGTCGCTACAAGCGCTTTGGTGACGAGGTAATGGACGAATCCTTTTTCCCCATTTTGTGGCGCGACGACGGTTATCGTTCACCGTATCTTGATCGATATACAAACCGTGAAATAGGTTGGGGCGGCTCCTAAGCTAGGCCACGTCATCTACCGGTCGAGAAAATCTTAACGCAAAGTAGTTAACCAGGCGTGGCGGCGATTGCCCCATTCAGGAAACATTCAGGAACCGGCGATAAGGAGCGATTAGAGGAAGAGTGTGGCCCGAGTCACAGCGCAAACTAGCGACCGTGTACCGACATTCAATCTGTTCTAAGCTGTCACAAATATTGGAAAACAGGACGACTCTCATGAAAGCGATCCAGATAACCCTTCTTACCATTGCCACGCTGTGCGCCGGACCTGTGCTGGCGGAGGACTTAACCTTGGACGCCGCTGTCGGTGGCGCAGTTGGCGGCGCCGTCGGCGGTGCTATCGGCGCCGAACTCGGCGGGCGCGATGGTGCCATCGTCGGTGCTGGATTAGGGGCAGCGACTGGCGCGGCAATCAATACGCGTGACAGTGACGACGGCAAGCACCATCGTGATCGCGATCGGCATGACGACCACCATGAGCATCGTGATTACTCAAACGACGGCCCCGCACATCCTCACGGCAAACGTTTTTGTCCGCCCGGACAGGCTAAGAAAGGCCGGTGCTGAGCGGGTATCTCCTCTATTAACCTATCCAAGTATCCCGAAGAATACGACTTCGCGCCCAAGTTCGTGGGGGCGAAGTTGTATGTCGCTCCAATGCCATCACTGGCAATACGCCCGCAATAATCTTTGGTATCTTCTACAATCCTCTACGGTAACTCGAAGCGCCCGGCTTGATACCGCCGACGCCGAATGACGACTACATCTGATTTGATACGTAAGCACATTGCACGACCGTCCTTGCCTTGCTTATTTACCGTGAAAATCTGGCGCCAAGGGGATTAAAGAGAAATGAATAACAACCTTCCAGAATCTAACGCCGGGCGGTATTTCATATTCGGCGAAGGCCGGATCAGTGGCTACATTGCGACCCTACTTGGCGTTAGTGCCCTGCTCGGCGTCTTATGTTTCCGCTATCCCGAATATCTAACGACAGCGGAAATGCGCGCGAACCTTTATTCGTTCGAGTTTGTTCGCAACCTTCTGTGGGGCGCCATATTCGTTGCATTTCTGCTTGGCATCGTCAGCTACATCTTAAACCCAGAAAAAAAGCTCGCCTTGGCCGGGGTCACGAGCGCATTTATTGCGGTGTTGCTAGGCGCCTTCCAGGTACAAGAACGCGCGGTTAATCCAACTCATATATCGTTTGGCGTGGATTGGTTTGTTCTCGCGTTGATATTTTCGATGCTGATTTTCATTCCCCTCGAAAAGGCCTTCGCACAAAAGCCATTGCAGGTGCTAAGACCGCATTGGCGCACTGATCTCGTGTACTTTTTCATCAGTCACCTGCTAATTCAGTTCTATTTGCTATTCACTAACTATATACACCAGGACCTTCTGGGGTGGGCGCAGATTCAATCCGTCCAGCAATTCGCCAAAGCGTTGCCGACCGTTGTACAGATATTTTGTTGTGTACTTGTTGCAGATTTTTTTCAGGCCGTCACGCATAAGTGGTATCACGAAGTGTCCTGGTTGTGGAAATTTCACGCTATTCACCATTCAAGCGAGCATTTAGATTGGCTCGCAGGATCACGGACGCACTTTGTCGAATCATTACTGACGCGCACTGCGGTCGTCGTACCTTTGTACTTGGTCGGTTTTTCAGTCGAGGCTTTAAACGTATACGTCGTAATCATCGGGGTGCAAGCGGTGTTCGTGCACGCCAATGTAAATTGGGACTTTGGGTTTTTGAAGTATTTGATCGTCACACCGCAATATCATCACTGGCACCATAGTGACGACCCGCAGTATGCGAATACTAACTACGCCGTCCACCTGCCCGTGATCGATATGCTACTAGGGACGTTTAAACTGCCATCCACGATGTGGCCGACAAGCTACGGCGTGTTCGATTCGCCACCGCCCGATGGCTTTACCAAACAACTTGTCTACCCTTTTAAATAACCGGCTTCAATATAGCGACAGCTGGCGGGATCGATATTGATAATGGAATTTGACTACACGATATTTGGTAGTCCTATCAGTCTATTCACGCGCAAGCTCGAGGCCGCGATGCAGTTCTATGGCGCCGATTTTTCTATCGAGCGCAAGCGCGACGAGAACCGTGAGACGATCGAACAACGGGCTGGAACGCACCAAATACCGGTTCTCCGAACGCCAGAGAATTGGATGTTGGCAGATACCACACCAATAATGATGCTTCTGGATTCACGCTTTACGCACCGGCGCCTGTTTCCACCGGGACCACTCGGCGTGCTGGTACATATCGTTGAAGAAGTACTAGACGAATGGGTGGCCCGGGTGATGGTTCACTACCGCTGGCACTACGATGAGAACACCCAGGCGGTGGTGAGTGAACTGCTGGAGCGAGAGGTCTCGATCGAAGAGGCCCGGCAATATCCGTTAGCGCAATGGGGACCGCGAGCATGCCGCGCAACCGGTACTGAGGATCCATCGCAGCAAGTCGCCGCCGAGCGCGAATACGTCAACCTGCTCGACGCACTTAACGGCCAACTAAACAATACGGCGTACAGTCTTGGTGATCGCCCGTGTGCCGTTGACGCCGCGCTAATCGGTGGCCTGCAAGGCCATACGAACCGAGACCCCATCCCTGATCTGAGCGCATTCTCTAAGGTATTAGAATGGAATGAGCCTGTCTCGACCGATAACGGATCCCGTGGCGAGTGGGCAAGCTTTCCTGACAGCACGCCATTTGCGCAAACCATGCTTAAACTCGCCCGTGATGCATACAAACCGTTTGTTCTCGGGAATCAGGCAGCGCTCGCCAACGGCGATAAGGCGTTCGTGGCAGATACCTACGGCGAACCGGTTAGCTATCTTTGTCGCCCCTACCCAGAACGGTCTCGACAAATGGTGATTGCACACATCGGGCAACTTGCACCGAACGATCACAGCGAGGTCATCGATTGGCTTGAGGAAAAAGGCTTACACGAATGCTTTACTCTGCAGAAGCCGGCACCGGAATCTTACAGACTGTGACAAGTAAATATGCACCAGCATTTGGCGTCAGCGGAAAAGCGGACGTTCGTATGCAGTGGCTGCGACCGCCTCTTATGTGCCCCAAACCGCCGCTCGGCGATACGTTCGTCTGCGTTCGCCGCCGCCACGATAGGCCACGACGAAGATGACAGATTGGGATATTTACTCGGTGATATGTTGGTACGCGTGGACAGCGCCGTCGACGCCCACGAGGACGATCTTCGAAAATTGCATATCAAGCTAGAGAACTGTAGGGCATTTCACCAAAAACACCGTTTTGACCTTCTCTGGGACCCCCGGGTGCATCAGTAGATCATTAACTGGTTCAAGGAATAGAGGGTACGCGTTTATTTTTAATATTAAGCGTGAGGTATTGGTCGTTCCCGGTAGAACATAAATGCGGCCCTGTAATTCTAGCGCTAACCCCACCCGCTTTTTCTCTATTGCTTTCTTTTCGGCAGCGCAGCCACCACTTGCTCCATCAACTCTACCTGTTCTACCAGCGTCGTTATGCCGGTGGAATTTCGCCTGCTTTCTCTGCTTCCCAAGGGCTCGTGATAAAGACATACGGTGTCGTCTACAAATTCCAGCCAGTTCATGCGTTTTGTTGCAAGCAACACTTCCATTAGCACCGGTTGTATCCATCCTCGCGCAAATTCTTCGCGCTCACATCGGACAAAAAAACGTTTGCTAAACTTTTCTGCGCAGGCATGACCTGTGAAGTCGACATCATCCATGAATTTATGATGTATCTCCTCCTCCCGAATGATTAACCTTGGCATGTCGACACCCGCCAGGCGCACCATCGCATAGGGACAGCCAACTGTATCGTTTTGCCGACTCACATAGTGGTATCCCGCAAAAATATCGAGAGTTTGACCCGACACTGTGTAGCTACCCGACAGCGTATTTTTTGCCATTGAAGAATCTAGGCCAAGCCAGGCAATCCATTTTCGAGCCTTACTAGAAGTATCAGTGAGGCTGTCCTTCGGTCGAACTGACGAGGACATGCCAGTCATCCCAAATACGTCGTCGAAAGCCTGGAGCCGCTCGAACCGAGCATAGTCATCGTAGATACCAGGATCTAAGCTCAACCCCAATTTCACAGCATAGTCGTTGAGTTCACTAATTCGTTTCTTTTCTTGATGGCGGACGTAGAGCGCCACGAGTGCACAAAGAACTATGACGAAGATCATGACGTATAGTTCGTCCATAGTTCAATCTAACTCCTCGATTCGAGTATAAATAGAATAAACACCCTTTCTCCTACCACTTTACCGTGAACATCCAGCGAGCAGCAATTGTTTGGACGCCACCGCAACTGTTTCAGATTACGGTTGATCAGGCTCCTCCCTGAACTACCTCCTTCAAACATTTATTTATCCAGAATTGGTCTGAAGGGGACAGACCACGTTTTCCGAAGATGCCGTGCTACTCGCACGCAGCTGTTAACCAAAGTACGCGATACCTACGAACACGGTCGTGCACAATTCTATGACGTGCTCGATGCGACGCGGCTGAAACGAATCTGAAAGCGACGGAATACTGCCCAGTTAACTACTTAATCGCAGGATTACGGTAAAGCTCGACGTCCATCGCCGCCAGTATTCGATTCAACGCTGACCGTCCGTAGTTGGCCGCTTTTAGCCCGTCACCCCATCATATCTCCATCGGCTGACTGTCCGCTGTGAACATCGTTACCGGAAGTAAATATGACACTAACCATAGGATCGGGTGCCGAATTTTACAATTAGACCTTGGCCGATCGCTCGTAACCAAGTTAAAAAGTTGTCGAATTCCGCTTCGCCTTTTTCTTCTTTGCCGCAGCTCGTGTCGTACTCGCTTGCTTCTTAGCGAGCGTTTTCTTGGCCGCCTTTTTTTTCACGACCTTTCTTGTCGTCGTTGCGGCAGCCATTGCGTCTAAATCCTTCGCCCGCATGCGCTCGGCCGCACGTTGCGCGGTTTCAGGTTTTTTGTAGATCCGTTTATCGAATACCTTAAGCGGTTTGGCGCGGTCCGCACAGAGTTGACCCACACACCATTCCATTCCGGGGGTCACTTCGATGGCAACGTAGAATCCCGGGATCGGACCGATCCGGTAGTTGTTCAAGGCGAATAAGACTTCGGCCAAGTCGCTCAACTTTTCCAGATCCAAGCCACCCAGCAAGCGGCCTTCCATTGCCGACATCGCCTCTGCGCTGGTTGGCATCTGATGTTTCCCGGGCGGTGCACCGGTTAGTGGCATGCGGGAACTGCGGGATTTATCGCGGGTATTCATTAGGGCTATGAGATCGATTAACGAACGCCCGAGTACTTGAACAACTGCTCAAGCACTCGGTACCGTTGATTGCTTACGGCAGAGTACCGGGTTTCAAAAAGCCCTTGATCACGTTTTCCATCAGCTTCGAGACGTTGTTGCGATAATTGTTGTGCGACAAGCTGCCACACCACGCTAGCGATCCCGGGGCGAATACCGCGCCATCGTTCGGCGTCTTGTAGTAGATCATGTCCGCCCGGATCATCGGGTTTTCATCACCGCCGCCATAGTAGCCGCGCACGATGAAATGGATCTCTTCGTTCACCTGCAACATCAGGTCCGTATGGCCCTCGGAACGCGCTAGCAGATAGGCGTTGTGTGGTGTACCGAACTCCAAGTCGTAACGATCGAGTTCGAGCCCGGCGGCGCCGCCGCCAACAAGTCCGAAGTCACCGATGACCTCGTCGTCCTTGATGCCTTTGAACATCCACTTACATTCAGGCAACAAGGAGTCCGGCTCGCGTTGGTAGTAGGAAGACACATCGAAGCCATAGGCGGTAAACGTCAACCCGCAAGTCTTGCTCGGGATCCGACCGCGTGCGCGCCACATGCCGCCGTATTTACCATCGAAGGCATTGTTGTACTCGCCGGGGTTCGCGGTCCACGCCCGAGTACCAGCCTCGCCTTTGCGTACCTCAATGATATTGCCGTTATCCGGGTGATATTGGCTGGCCCAATAGAAGCCATCGGCACCGAGGTATAACCAGCGACCGCCTTGCTGTTGATAGGCCTCATAGGCGTCGATCATCTTCTCCGACGAATATTCTGGGTGCGAACCGGTCAAAACCACTTTATAACGGTTCAGCAAATCGACCCCTTCGCGATCGAGATCCTCATCGGTATGCACATCGAAGTTGAAGTTTTTCTCTTCCAACCAATCGGTCAGATGGAGATCCGCGTTGAGCTGCCACAACGACGGCGACAACCAGTGTCGATATTTCGGTCGCATGTTTAAGATCGGCCGCAAGCGCGACGAAATGCTAACCCCGTGCCCATCGGAATGGCAGGAATATGTCGACAGGCCATATTCGCGGTGTTCATTGAGATACAGATCGGAGGCCTGCATCAATGGCACCTTACCGGCTAATAACTGAGCCACGACCGAGTTTGTCGCCAGGTTGTCATTGGAGTAGGCCATGTAACTATTGGTTGGGATGATCAAGGCAATATCGGCCGTGGTCTTACCCCGGGGCGGCCGCACGAAGAACGGCACATAGTCCTCGGTCTCGGGAGATTCCTTTCCGCCGATGCGCAATCGCGCCGCATAGACCCCGCTCTTCAGATTCTTCGGGATTGTGTAACTGAAATCGACATCCCAACGCGCATCGTCGATGTCATCGTCATGAAAATGAATCGCGCCATACTCATTGGCGATGTGATGGTAGACGATGTCGTCACCGGTCCAGTTGTAGCCGGTCATACCTCGGTTTGGAAGATTGATGGTGTGACCATTCAGTCCATTCGGCGAGGTATCGATGACATAGGTCGAGGCGATATTGTCGGTGATGTTTTCGTGGAAATCCCAAGCGCCGACCACCGCGCGTCGAAGGTTCGCCTCGCAACCCTTGAAGCCGCGCGCGAGCGCATCTATCTCGTCTTTGCCGAGTGACCGATTGGATACCCGTGGACGATCGATCTTGCCGTTATAGGTTAGACATTGTTCCGGTAATTCAACCGGCTCTGCCGCCTCTTTGTAATGCGCACCGAAGATTGTCCGGCCCGATCCGGCAACCTTGGTTGCAGCCGCAATAAGTAACGGCGCTTTATTCGTCGCCGGTTTAGTTTTGCACGGCTTCGATACCGTTGCGTTCGTTTCGGACGCCGGATGCAACAGACTCATGCCGAGGCCACCGTTCGCGGAGGTCACGACTGGTTGTTGATAAAGACGTAAGCGCCCCGCCTTCGCGTCATAACTGGCCGCAGCGAGATACCACACTTTGCGTAGCAGTTTTTTACCGCTCGAGACCTTCACAATGCGACCGTCGCCGTTACCGATCCAGCACGCGAGGCAACCATCGGCGTCGATGAACAACCCATAACCGCTGCCGCGAGTGTCGAGCCACTTCGTTACGATACCTTGCACGCCTTTATCCGGCGTCGTCGGAAAAATAAACGCCTGAAGCGTGAAGCTTTCGTTGTCCATGCGATGGTCGGCGGGGACCACGATGTAGGAACCACCATGGATTTTTTGATTGCGGCCCTTATAGCGTTTATTACATGCGGCACGTACCAACTTTTCTTTGAAGCCAGGACCTTCCGGGTTTGTATCCCCGTGGATTAAACGCACGATATCGGCGTTGTACGCCTCGTTCTTTTCCGAATTGACATAGAAGCGAATTTCATCTCCCGGGCAAACCGAGTATTTATCGCTATATCCAGTGATCCTCAACATTGATTCTCTCCCGTGACACGAGCAAACCCAGTGTGATTTACGTCACTGAGTCGGGCGTATTTTTTTATTTAGAAGTCAGCTTAACGCACGCCATACAAAGACATGATGTCTTGCACGCGCTTGAGAAAAATGCCGTGTTCGCACTCTTCCTGTGACACAAACGATTTCGACAGCATCTTTAAAGGCTTGCCGCGGATCCCCGAGGCGATTCCGATCCGATAATCGGCATGGGCCTTAACCTGGACCATTACGTACTTTCCGGTCTGCGGCGCACGTCGGAATTTATCGAGTACGCGGCGAAGGTCTTCACTGTGTCCAACCCCGGCCTCACCCGCCAAGCCGGGTTTCCCGATTGGGTTGGCGCGGTGTTCGTCGGTGATCGCTTTGCGCCTGACTTTATCGGCCAGGATCGGCAGGATATACGTACGTGTTATGAAATCATCAGTCGAGGTATGGCCTCGATTTTCTTGCACACCGGTCTTGCGCGGCATTGGCAGCCCCTCCCTTTATGCATGGACGCGCCGACGCTTTGAACATCGCCTCTACGCGTGTGAACCTTCGGATCGTCGATACATACTAGATCAATTGAGCGCCGCAATCTAACCGCGCTAAGGCATCCGGTTTGATTCTCAATCGGACCGTAGATGCTGAGATCCGGCAGGTCGCGCACGGGTTCTTATGATGTGGCGACGTGTTTCCAGGATCAAGAATGCGATATTGATTAGAATCCTCCCGATCAACACTCATCAGGCCACTGCTTAAGGCCACGCTAATTTTGGATACAGCTATGTATATCCCCGCTCACTTCAACGAAACCGACGCACAGCGCTTGCGGAACATTATCGAGGCCGACAACTTCGGCGCCTTGATCTCAATGCTCGACGACCGCCCGTTTGCAACCCACCTCCCATTTATCTATGACCCGGATCGCACACGGCTGCTCGCGCATATGGCCCGCGCGAATTCCCATTGGCGTCAGTTAGCAGAGGCCAAAGCAGATGCCTTGGTTATATTTCAGGGACCACATGCCTATGTGTCGCCGTCTCTTTATAGCGATCCTGGCGTGCCGACGTGGAACTACGTCGTGGTCCACGTCTACGGTCGCTTCCGTGTTTTGGACGCCGCAAGCGACCACCGCCAGGTTTTGGAAACACTCACGGCGCAACACGAATCTCAACGCGCAGATCCCTGGCAGGCGGATTTCGACGCCTCGATGGTGCAGCAACTGGTACGTGCCACCGTCGCTTTTGAGATCGAGATAAGCGACATTCAAGGCAAGTTTAAATTGGGCCAAAACCGGTCGACTACAGACCGTGAAAACATCATTGCCGCTCTCGAGATCGACGGCGGGGATGACGCGCGCCGGCTGGCCGAGCTAACGCGCGAAACCTTGTGATGGTCTCGAACTTTGAATCCATCACGCGCTACGGACCTATGAAATTGTTCGTACCAATTTTTTCTATCAGTAACTAATGGCCATTTTTACCTTCGAACAGGTGTCGCTCGCCTTCGGTGACCAGGCGATCCTGAAAGAATCGGAGTTTGCCATCGAGCGGGGTGAACGGGTGTGCTTGATTGGCCGCAACGGCGCCGGCAAAACCACGCTGTTGAAGTTGATTACAGGCGAAATTGAGCCGGACCACGGTGAGATCCGCTTCAGCGCCGGCGTCCAAGTAAGCCAACTCGACCAAGCGTTACCCAGTGTTTTAGACCTGACGGTCCGTAATTATGTCGCCGCCGGTTTAGGTGAGTTACGTGAATTAATCGGTCTGTATGAACAACGGTCTAGCGAAGACCTCGGTAGCAGTGGTTTACGAGAACTTGAATCGCTGCAGCGCCGGATCGAATCTCACGGCGGTTGGAACATCGACCAACAGGTCGACACTGTCCTTACCGATCTAGGGCTGCCAGCCGACAAGTTACTCGGCGAGTTGTCCGGCGGATGGCAACGTCGGGTTGGCTTGGCGCGGGCGCTCGTGTGCAACCCGGATCTGCTACTGCTTGATGAACCGACCAACCACCTCGATCTCAGCACCATCGAATGGTTGGAAAACCGGATCCGCGGTTTCGCCGGTAGCGTGCTGTTTATCACACACGATCGCGCCTTCCTACAACGCCTTGCAACCCGCATTGTCGAGATCGATCGTAGCCGGCTTCGCAGTTGGCCCGGCGATTACCGTACCTACTTGCGCGATAAAGAAAAGGCCGCAGAAGAAGAGGCGCGCGACAACGCGCTATTTGATAAAAGACTACAAAGTGAGGAGACCTGGATCCGGCAAGGGATCAAGGCAAGACGCACGCGCAATGAAGGGCGCGTGCGCGCACTCGAGGCGATGCGCCGAGAATATGCCGCGCGCATTAAGCCCGACGGCAAGGCGCGGATCCACGTCGAGGAAGCAGAACGTTCCGGGCGCAAGGTTATCGAAGCCAGAAATATTTCTTACAGCTACGACGATGAACCATTGATCGAGAAACTATCGATTAAGATCATTCGCGGCGACCGTATCGGTTTAATCGGCAACAACGGCGTCGGCAAAAGTACGCTTCTACGGATATTGCTGGGCCAACTCGAACCATCGTCCGGCACGGTTAAGCTCGGTACGAATCTTGAAGTTGGCTATTTTGACCAGCTTCGCGAACAGCTGGACCCAAATAAATCGGTGGCAGAAATCGTCGGCGATGGGCGTGATCATATTCTGATCGAAGGCAAAGAACGCCACGTCATTGGTTACCTCCGCGGCTTTCTATTTAGTGCAAAGCGCGCAATGACCCCAATCCGGTCGCTCTCCGGCGGTGAGTGTAATCGAGTGATTCTCGCGCGCCTGTTTACCCGTGCGACTAATCTACTGGTACTCGACGAACCCACGAACGATCTGGATGTCGAGACATTAGAAGTACTAGAGGCACGGTTGAGTGAATATCGTGGCACGCTTATTGTCGTTAGCCATGATCGAGAATTTCTCGATAACGTGATCACCAGTACATTGGTATTTGAACGCGCTGGGAAGATCGGTAGCTATGTCGGTGGGTACAGCGACTGGTTGCGTCAGGGGAATGTGCTGACAGATGTCGATAAGCTCCCGAACCGGTCCGTTGAAGTGACCCGCAATGATCCGCTGGTGATAGTAGAATCCTCTAGCAACAAAAAACTGACCTTCAAACTCAAACACGAACTCGATCAGCTACCATCTCGGATCGACGAGCTAGAGGCAGAACTCAGTGCGCTCCATGAGCAAACGAGTGCCGCGGGATTTTACCAACGACCATTTGAGCAGACGCAACCCATCATCCACCGCCTCGCCGCATGCCAAACTGAACTCGACCAAGCGATCGAGCGCTGGGGCGAACTCGAATCAATGCAATAGGATAACCCTCAGACTGCAATGAATCAGAAATCAGGCACCAGAAAACCATACGGCACCATCATTGCGCTGGTCGTGGTAGTGGCCTATTACCTCCTGAACGCGGGCCCCACCTCAAATTCGACTCCGGCACCGGACCGGATCGATCCAGCCACCGGGCGAAGCGCGTCGGAGCCCGCGCATTTTGGTGAATCCGTTGATGGCAAAATGGTCGAGTCGATCGGGGTCGTTGGCCGCTTGCTAGCGGACGATAATGAAGGTAGCCGCCATCAACGCTTCATTTTGAAGCTTGCCAATGGCCAAACGCTGCTGGTTGCTCACAACATCGACTTAGCACCACGTATTGAAAATTTAAAACGCGGCGACAAAGTTAGGTTTCGCGGTCAATTCGAAATGAATGATCGTGGTGGCGTGATCCATTGGACGCATCACGATCCACGTGGCGAGCATCCAGCAGGATGGTTAGAACACGAAGGCCGGCGTTACGAATAGGCATGACAACGCGGGGATATCAGCCAGCCGCAGATACCATCATCGACGTTTGCGCTAGGCCCTTCTTTGTAAAATCTTGGGCTCGATCTTACGGATTCGAGTCGTAGTTTCGATCTGATTGACACGCTGAATGCTCGCACCTCACTGTCAGCCAGCAGAGATCTTTGTCGGCGTCCCGAACTAGTTACCCTATGTGGGTTGATTATTCGCTCATGCGGTGCCGAATTGGCGACAGTTTACGTATTTATAACTAACCGACAGCTCAGCGACTACGAGGATACATAACAGCCAACAGCCGAGGGGCAAAGTACTATTAGCGTCGAGAGCGGCTTACCAAAAAAATCAATGCCTCCCCTTTAACCCATTGCGATTAGCTGAGATGGGTGCCGTAGCAATGTCAAAAGCTCGCTCTGATCCCGAACAACCCGGAGATCCCTGGCAATGGTGCGAGATCTTTAACGAACGATGTGTGCCGCCGCGCTTGTTCATTACTTAGATTCGTTCCACGTGCAAATATTGTAACCGAACGACCGTTACTAAGCGGCACTGTATACCCTGCGTGGATATTAACCATCGTATAACCGTCCGTATCAGTTTCGAGCATACCGACATCATCCTGCTCGGTGACCCGCACCGCCGACACACCCGCATATGCCCTATCACGTTCCCATTCGAGGCCACCGCCAAAACGTAGCGGCGGCAGACGCGGTACATTGCCACCACGATCCAATTCACCGTTGACGTAATCGGACCAGAGGCGGAGCTCGACAAAATCGAGAGAATCATCGATCAAGGTTACCCGCGTTTCAACTTCGAATCCCCAAAACTCCGCATCCGTTTGTCGTTGATTAACCAGCAGCAACGCGTCGTCTTCGTCGACAATTTCTCCAGTTTCCAAGAAGTCTGCTTCAACGCGATCGGCGATCCCATCAGCATTTCGGTCATTCGATTGCAAGAAAGCAAAGTCCGATACGCTGTTATAGAACAGTGTGAAATCGAATCTATAACGTCCAACGACTTTGCGCCAAAAAATATCGATGTTATGCGAGGTTTCTTCGCCAAGATTCACATCGCCGATCTCGAATGTGTTGCTCGCGAGGTGCGGGCCGCCGGCGAACAATTCTTCTATCGTAGGGGCCCGTTGTGACCGTGTGGCGCTAATGCCGATTTCGTATCCTGCGAGGTATTCGTACGTTGTGCCTGCCGACAAGCTCAACAAATTATGCGACGTACTACCGGGTGAATCGTTGCTCTCGGCGTCTTGAAATTCTCCGCGGAGCCCGAAATCTAAATGGAATTTATCAAAATCCGCTTTCTCAAAAATAAATGCGGCGATCGAATCGAGTTCGGATGGCCGCACAAAAGCCTCCTCGCCGACGGCGGCGAAATCCCGGTCCTGAAATTGGAGTCCAACTACACCGTTCCACCGCCCTAACGGTCGATGAATAAGTTCGACTCGACCTTCGAACTCCTGGTTTTCGAACTGCGTTCCAATTTCGCCGCTGCCTTCTATTTCGTCATGTTCATAGTCGTTGTAAGCGAAACGACCCTTGAATTGCTGAAACCAACTGCCACTAAAATCGTAAGCACCCTTCACATCGTAGCGAGTTTGGCGCATATCGATGCGGGTACCGCCTAGTTCCTCCTCCTCACCTTCTTCTTCTTCCTCATGGTGGTGCGCACCCGGTACGCCGTATTCGTTCTCCAATCGCGAAACGTTGAATCCGATAAACCCGCGTGTACCAATGTAAGAACCGCCGCCGGAGAAGTTGTGGCTTTCGTTATCGCTATTCGGCAATGTGCCGGAGCGTTCGCCGGTATCGGGTACAATTTCTGCAAACCCCGGAATGTTAATGTTGTCTGTGTCCCGCTTTAGGCCGTCGAAATGCAAAGCAAACGCTTCACCAATACCAGCATTCAATTCGATTGCACCGAGCCAACCATCGGACGCTGTGTCGTAGTGACCGTAGGCCTTCGCCTCGACCGCTTCAGGAGCTACGGACAAGATCCGCCCATTGGCGACATTGACTAAACCGCCGCTTGCCCCGCTGCCGTACAGCAATGTCGCCGGTCCGCGTAATATTTCAACTTGCTTGGCGAATATACTTTCGATCGCCACACCGTGATCGCCGCTGATCGTGGATAAGTCCATCGTACCGATCCCGTCTTCTAGCACCCGAACGCGCCCTCCGCCCAGGCCTCTAATGATCGGTCGCCCAACGCTTGCACCAAAGTCGCTAGAATTCACCCCCAGCTGATTTGAGACCGTCTCACCGATAGACCGGCTCGATTCCCGACGTAATACTTTTTCGTCGAGCACAGTTACGGGTGCTACAAAATGGCTGTCAACGCCCTCCAACGGATCGGCAGTGACAATGATTTCATCGATTGGTCGACTCTCTGGATGGCGATACTTGTCGTCTGCAAAAGCTACGACCGTGACGAGCAAAAACAGTGAACCAACGAAGATTTGGCAGCATGACATGCTACGATTCCTCCAAAAACTAACAATGCGGGTGCACGCAGAGCCGCGAAGCCTTGCGCAATAGCTGAGGGCAATTTGTTAGCTGAGGTAAGGAGGCGCTCTTATAGGGGGGGCGTTGACACGGCTGCTGTCATTTGCGATCTCGAATGATGCGAATTCGATGTTCGCAGCTTCGCAAACGATTTCAGTGTTCGTCGCAACGATCGCATCGGTATCATCGCTCGATGCTACAAACAGGTCGCAGATTTCACATTTCGAATCTTCATCATGCGCAGCGATGTCTAGGTCATGGATGACATTACCCGTCTGAAAAACGAGTAGACACGCAGCCAGCAGACCGTACAGCCAATGCTTACGACTAACGCTAGTACGAAAACTGGTCGAATCCATCTCGGTATAGTGAACGATTGCGACAGACAGTGTCAATGGACTCCTGCGATAGGTTTAGCCTCACCCCGGTGCAGAATAATTGCCCCGCCAGGGACAAGTTAAGTTTGAATGCCGTCAGTTCATTAACAAACTTACTCGCCATTTTTTCAACGCGGCAATTCCGCTCATCACGAGAAGAATAAGGGCCAATTACTAGTTCGTCGGAATGTCGTGTGGGCAAAATATTTCTGTCCGTGAGCACCCTCTAGCGCATATCGATACGCCGACACATCATGGCTGCAAGGGGAAAGCCAGATTAAGAGATTCTAGGGCTTGTCTCTCGTGTGGTTTGTTCGCTTTGAGCACCATTGTGCCGCTCAAAACCCAGTGTTGAATGTCGGCTTGTTGGAAAGCAGCCGTTCGCTATGCCTCCTGATCGGCCGGGGCGGCCACAAACTGCCAGTCGAGAGGAAAATAACATTCGCTGCGATAGCGGATTTCAGAAAAATGAGTGCGTCCCCTTTAACCGCCTTTACACCACTACCGGGACGCACATTACGGCTAGGGGTAAGACTTCGTTTCTGAAATCGCCGGATGAACCAGTTGGTTAGCTTTCGTGCGCAGCTACGGTGCCGCGGCCTCCACCTTAAACGCATCATCGACCGGTAACTGCATGCTAGTTACAAGTCCATTTGTTGAATGCGCCATGCCGATAACCGCCATCAACTCTGCGTGCTGCTCATCGCTCATACCTTTTGCGCGGGCAGCAGCGGTATGCGAATGGATACAATATTCACACTTGTTAGCGACGGATACCGCAATGTAGATGAGCTCTTTTGTTAAGGGATCCAAAGCGCCTGGCGCCATGACTTCTTTAATGCCGGTCCATGTTCTCCGTAGCTGCTCGGGGTTGTTGGCCAAGCCCTTCCAGAAATTATTGATGAAATCGGTTTTGCGAAACGCCCGTATATCATCATAGATCTCGCGCACGTCACTCGATGCGTCTTCATATTCGATGAGCTTAACAGTCGCCATAGACTTGTCTCCGATAGTTTAACGGTAGGTGTAGGACACAAACAGTTCAAGAACATAAATGTCGTCACGTCCACCGAACGCATCGATTGCGCCCTGATGCGGCGTGCCCCAAGCAAAGCCCAAGAACGTATACAACCGATCGCTCTGGAAATACTCCACCCCAACATTGACCTCTTCGGCCCAATCGGTATCGGTGACCGGTGTACCAAAATACTGTGGCGTGTCGAGATTATGCGTGTAATACCACATACCGAGAGACCAATTAGGGCGCGGAAAGACCTTTAATTTAGCCATGGTTGTTTCTTGATTTTGATTGAACAAATGGAATTCGCCGGTGATCTCTCCTTGATACCAGGTATCCCAATCGCGTTTGAAAATCGTGAAGAACGAGCCGCGATATTCTTCGTTGTCGTCGCTGTCGCCTTCGTCGCCGGAGAAATGCGAGTAGCGCAAGAATAGTTTTGGCTTCCACGGTACGGTAGCGAATTGATAATTACCTTCGATGTACCAAGCATTGGCGTTGTTGTCGCGACCAGTCAGATCACTATTGCCGCGCTCCATCACAAACTCGCCGAAGAATTTCAAATTGTCGATACCGGGAAACTTGATATCGGCACCGCGAATACTCGTCACCCGCATGCCGGACAGCGCTAAAGCATCGTTGTCGTCGAAGATTTCAACGTACATAAAGCCGAGCGTACCAAAGGTGTCTTTGGTGGTGGTCTCCAGATTTATCCCGGCGATGCGCGCATCACCAAGGTCATCATCCGAACGCAACCAGAAAATATCTCCCCGCACTGGTTGGGTGTTGATCCGCGCGATTGCGGAATTTCGCCAAGCTGAGAACGCACCGATCCAATACTGCCCGTCTGGCGGGCCTTGGTTGAAATTGCCATCGCCGATGAAAAAGCCATCACCGATAGCGAAATCTTGGCCCCCGATGGACAGATCAACGGTGTCGTTCCGCCATCCTATGGCTGTTGAGTCCGTATCGATGGCGCGATCACCGGAGCGTACGATTTGTCCCGACAATTCACCGTCCAACATCGTGGTCGCCGCCACCATGCTGAATGCGCTGTAAAGCGTCGAACTCGGCAATGCCCACTCGAGATCGAAGCGCGGCTTGAGTCCTAATGACAACGTTTGGCGTTCGGTTTCGCCGAGCGTGTCGAATGCACCAACGCCATAATTTATTCCGGTGGCTGCTTGGATCCCACCGAGAAACGTGGTTTGCGCTGTAACCTTCCGCCCATCGGCGTTATAAAGCTCAATAGAACCCACCTGTTGCGGCGCAACAAAAAAGAGCGCTGCAAAGACAATTGCGAGTTGTCGAGATTTCATTCGAAGCGGGATTGAGTTCCTGGATGGCTCTTGACCGGGCTTGTACAGAGGCTGCCCGCCGAGGCCGTGACTCGATTGCGCGCTGCTACTGGCACAAATTCTCCCTCTTAAAAAACGGGTTATGGCGAATATGGTTTTTTACGCTAAAAATCACCCCGAACTATAGTCAACATCAAAAGGAAAAACAAATTTTTATTGGAAAAATTGTAATTTAAATCAATAGTTAATTTGAATATTTTAAAGTAAATAATTACTATTTTATATCGAATACAAAACGCCCAGCCGCATCGCCAGGATCGACGGCAACGATGCAAAACATTGCAAGGATTCGTCGAACTGCCGCTAAGACTAACGATCGAATGTCGAGTCCCATCTATATTTTTTCCATGAAATCGCTTGCCGACAGTATTCGCAACCGCACCGCCGCACTGGTCGAGGCACGCTACAGTGCGCGAGATATTGTCACCGTGTTGGCACAGGGTATTACGGTGCTGCGTATCGCCGCACTGGTGCTCGTGCTGTACGTGAAATTTAAACTCGAACATTTCTTCGATCGGCACCAGGGCTGATCTAAATCCATTCCTGTGCTGACGGGTCTAGCGAACGACCTCGCGACTCAGCACGCCTAGGCGCCATAACGATCTACACTGAGACCGCCCGTAATTACTTAGTTAAACTGCGGTGCGGCGATAACATCCTTCGGCTGTCGTCCGGGAAGACGTGTTGGCACCCCGGAGGGCACAATATTGCTCCGTACAATGAACCACGATCCCGACATCGATTTGCAAGACATTTAGGATTCGTTTGAACACCGTCGCGACTGAACCCACCGTCGTCTATCTTCCGCACCCTGGGATTGGCGACTTGATGTGGCACCTTCCATTTATTCGTGCACTCGCTAATCATCGGAGCAACGGAACGATTACACTGCTCGCGAGGCGTACAACCCACGCACAAGCGTTGCTTGCCAACGACCCCTGCATCACGAGGGTAGACTACGTGCCATATCTCAGCGGCCCGTTTCGCCATCTACGGGAGTTGTTCGTAACGATGGCAGTCTTGCGTCGTCTACACGCCCAGTCCCTGTGGGTACTGGACAAAATAAGTCGTCCAGCGATCGCGGCGCGACTACTTGGCGTACATGATGTGTTCGGCTTTGGCTTGGGATCGCAGCAACGCTGGGTACATGGGGCAACCTTAGCTCAAGACCTGCGGGACGCGCACCAGATCGACAAGCTCGTCGCCTTCTTCGAGTTACACGACATCCCAGTTGATTCAACCGAGCCTGGGCTCGTCATCGATTCGAGCGCAATAAATGACCAACGGATCCGCTTCGAGGAGCATCCGCGACCTTGGGTCATGCTTGGGGTCGGCGCGCGTAATCACATCCGGCGCTGGCCGCACGCGTCGTACTGTCAGGTGATCGAACGCTTCGATGGCGCCGGCACATGGTTTGTACTCGGTGGCTTGGATGAGATCGATATCGTCGATCGCGAGATCGTCGCCCGGTCGACAATGCCCAATGTGGTCAATATTTCGCACCTACAAATTGCGCAAGCGGCAGCGCTCGCCAGTAGTTGCGATCTCTTTGTCGGCAACGATTCGGGTCCGATGAACTTGGCGGCTGCCGTCGGCGTTCCAACCATCGGATTATTTGGCGTGACTGCGGCATTGCGCTACTCGAAACACATTCATCCGCTCAGCAGTCCTGCGAACGACCAGCGCATGTCTGCAATCACGGTGGATGAGGTTGCCGATTTAGCTATGCGTCTGGCGGTTTTTGATAAACCACCATACTCGTCCCCCTGATCTGGGCCAAGGGTAGCTCATCCGCCAGCGCATTCACTGCTTCGTATACGCCAGGGGTCAGCTCGGGCCCACGATAGTCGTGCCACACAAGACAACCGCCGGCACGCAACATCGCGAGTGCATTTTTGCTATCGCTCTCAACGTAGGAGCGGGCGTGAGAACCATCGATAAAGATTAGATTCATTCGGTCGTGGTAGGGCTCGAAGGAGAAGGTCTTGCTGTCGCCGTATAGCTGCGCGATTTTGGGCGCGATCGGCGTATCTGAATACACAAAGTGATCGAACACCGACTCATCAATGGCGTTGGCCAAGTCGCCATCGGCGTCATGCGCCGCGTGCTGATAGTTTGCGTGCTCCGTCGGCCCTAAGGTGATGGTGTGAACGATCGCCTTGGTCGGGCTATTAGCGCCAAGCAAATAGCTGGTTTTGCCGGTCGCGGTCCCAAACTCAAAAATAGTGTCTGCGCGTTTGGCAAGGTTACACAAGATCCAACTTTCGTAGTCGGAAACGCCGCCCGGGGTATGGTCGTTTGCAATGTGGCGAACCTCTGTTGTTGCCAACGGACCTAGTTCGCTACGCTCGAGCTGTGGAAAGAGATCGTAGATGGTCCGCACTGGGATCTTGCCCCACCCAATCTTTTGGCCTCGGATCGCATTTTTCGCTCGACGCGAGCGGCGCCGTAGCCGCAAGTATAAAACTATTAGTACGACGTTGAGCGCGACTAGTAAGCTTATCGCCGCTTCGGCAATCACAACGTCAACAGCAACACTCGTTTTTCCCAGCGTGTTCTTTGCAAGAAGCTAAAAACCCGTGGTTTCTTATTCGTGAAGCGCAATAATTCTGTTGCGGCGACATTAAATGGTGGCAGACGGATATCGAGGCGACGAAACTCGCCATCCTCAATATCCTTATTTTCTGTCGGCCCTTTGGGGTTTACGCAATTTGTAATGATGCTATAGCGAAATCGATTGGCGATCGGCAGAAACCGTGCAACCGTGTCATTGGACCAATGCTGCAATACATCTTTCACGAGCAACAAATCGGCGTCCGGTAGTTCGCCGAAATCACCACCGAAATAATGAAAATTGATGTTGTCGGCGCCGAAGGCCTCTCGGTTCCGGCTAATGACGCTGTCGGCGATGTCGAAGCCGTGATACTCGACCCCAGACCAATCGATAAGCTTTGAAAACTGCCAGTCGCCGCAACCAAGGTCGACAACTTTTTGGATCCTATGTTCTCTAACGAACGCCTGAATGGTCTCGATGTAGGCACCGTTATGGATCGGCAACGAGCCTTCGCCGGAGCCAAATCCCCATCGATTATCCGCGTAGATAGCCTCGAATGCCTCTTTCATAACAAGTTCCGGGATGACATGGGTTCGTCTTTTTGCTCCAGTAGGTGGGCGGTGCCAATACGCTGCAGGATACCTCGAAATTGTACGGGTCACGATAGTAGGGCAATGCGTTTGGACGTTGAACGGGGACGCTAGCCGCGAACGAGCACGAGTCTTTGTGTCGCAAAATCCGACCCGCAACGGTATCCTCACCAAGCCCGCCTGCTTGCTGATCAAGGACATCAGGTTTTGTTGAAATATTTGCTGCACCCGTTGTTTGCTGCTACCGCCTACGCCTTGCTAAAGCTCCGCAACCCTAAGCTGCGTGGATATTTATTCGCATTCTTGCGCCGACGCTATCCGGATCGTTTTCTTTGTGTCGACCAGTTCGACTACCCCTACGTCGTGCATACCTCCGACAATGGGACAAGTAGAGAAGTATTCCGCAGCGGGCAGCTCGACCTAGAAAAATTCGCCCGGGTCATGGAGTTGTTGCCACCAGAAATACTCACCAATCGACGCGTGCTCCTCGACATCGGGGCGAACCTCGGCACCATCTGTATTCCATTGGTGGCGGCGGAACACTTCAAACGCGCCATCGCGGTTGAGCCGGATCCTTTGAACCTCCGCTTGTTGCGCACCAATATCGCATTCAATGAGCTTCACGACCGGATCGATGTTCTTAATCGCGCGGTAGCAGAAACCGACGATCGCACACTGTCTCTTGAACGGAGTCCGGTCAATACAGGGGATCATCGGATATCGGTGTCTACGGAACCGGGTCAACAGCGCGAAGAAGAGCGCGACCGGATCGAGGTTAAATCAATAACGATCGACGCGATCGTTAAAGCCGACGCTACTAACGCGGATAAGATGTTAATTTGGATGGACGTTCAGGGTTACGAAGGCTGGGCGCTTGCCGGTGCACCACAAACCTTAGCGCAAACGCCGCCCTTGGTACTTGAGTTTTGGCCATACGGTATGCAACGGGCGGGATCGTTCGACGCCATGCTGCAAGCGCTCAAGCCGTATGGATGCTTCGTCGATTTGGCGGACGCAAATGCAGTTCGGCGCGGCATTGACGAACTACCGGCGCTGTATCGAGAAATCGGTGAGAGTGGGGACTACACGGATTTACTGTTGATGCCTGTGATGCACGCCGATGCAGCGCCGCCTACGAAGTAGGGCGTCATTCGTTCCCTGGGCGAGTACTAATACTCCTTCCTTACCGCCACGGATTAAGCGTCAGCAAATTATATGCACTTGTTGGGACCCGGTTGATTTAAAGCAGGATCAACTTGATGTGAATCGATTGAGTGGCGGCATTGGTTCCACACAATCTCGACGGAGCGTTGAGACATTCGCGCTATATCGATGGTATTACAAAAAAATTGTAATTCAATTTCGGAGAAACCAGACTTACCGGAAGAGTGCCAAAAGGGGGAGCTGCCGCTATGCCCGGATTTTGGGTACGTTTTTTTATAATTGCTAGTGGATTACTACTTGCCGCTTGGCTGGTGGACGGCATTCATTTCGGTGGCGTTCTATCGCTATTGTTTGCGGCACTAGTGCTTGGCATGGTCAATGCCGTTGTTCGACCTATCCTACTCTTTCTCACGTTGCCAATTACCGTGATTACCTTAGGTCTGTTTTTGCTGGTTCTCAATGGGGCTATGCTCGGCTTAGCCGCGCTATTGGTGCCCGGCTTTGTCATTGACGGATTCTGGAGCGCCCTTTTTGGTGCCATCATCGTTAGCCTGACAGGAATGGTGGCGAACTGGTTTATCGGCCCAGAAGGCGACGTGGAGATTATTGTAACGCGGCGCTGACTTCTTTCTGTCGCGCGTAGGTAACCGTAACAGACCTTGGGGAAATGGCGCGCCCGACAGGATTTGAACCTGTGACCCCTGCCTTCGGAGGGCAGTACTCTATCCAGCTGAGCTACGGGCGCGACGAGTTCATTACGATACAAGTAATTCACGGATAGGGAAATGATGTAACTATGGCGGTGGATCGCCATTGAAGCCGACAGGCTGTCTAGTCCCGCGCTCGGATTCGGCTATAATGGCGCGCGGCGGACACCTTCGACGGTGTCATCATAATGCACGCAGACTATCGAGCACCCTCAAGCTTAGGAATTCAGTATGGCCGAGGCACAAAAAAGCACTCTTGTTCGCGACACGTCAGTGGTCGTGATCTTACTCCTCGGCGCTGGTCTAGTCGCATCCATACTCGCCTGGATCCTCTTCGGTAGCCCTAGTGTCGACAATTCCGATGAAGCGGTCGCCAAACGCTTAGCGCCAGTCGGCAACGCCAATATTGGCGAGCCATTTTTGCTTGACGATGCCGCACTCGCGCCGAGCACGCCTGCAACAACGCCGACGACGGCAGCGCCTGCAGCGCCCGCCGAAACAACGCCGGTGGTGGCCGCAGCGCCAGCCGATCCCGGTAAGGCGGCCTACGGCAAGATCTGTTTCGCTTGTCACGACGCCGGGGTCGGGGGTGCACCAAAGATCGGCGACGCGGCCGAATGGAAATCACGGCTGCAGAAGGGCAAGGAAATGCTCGTCATCAACGCGATCAACGGCATGACGGGAGACGCGGGGATCATGCCGCCAAAAGGTGGGTTACCATCGCTTTCGGACGATGACGTTCGCGCCTCGGTTACGTACATGCTTGCCGCGAGCGGTGAAGAGCAAGCCGACGCGGCAACACCAGCTGCGGAGCCCGTAGTCGAGCCGCCTCCTGCAGAGGTCGCCGTTACTGAGGCGCCAACGGCGGCAACCCCGGCGGCTGACGCGAACGACGGGCGCGGTAAGGAAGTCTACGACTCGGCTTGTTTCATCTGTCATGCGACCGGCGTTGCCGGGGCACCCAAGATTGGCGATGTGGCGAACTGGGGTCCGCGCATTAGCCAAGGCACGGAGACGCTCTACTCACGCGCTATAAAGGGATACATGGGCGAGACTGGCTTGATGCCGCCGAAGGGCGGGCGCATGGATTTTTCCGATGAGGATGTTAGCGCGGCGGTTGACTACATGGTCACCCAGAGTCAATAGATCACGCTAAGGCTCTAGTCGCTTCATATACCGATCATTTTGCTGCGCGATTGAAATATTGCCGATAGGCATTTTCAGTGACGCCGTCCCACGCATCGAACATCTCGCGGAACGTTTCATAGTTCTCACTCACCTTGCGTACATTCTCGTCCTTGGCGGCTTCCTCGGCTAACGCCGCTTGGGCACTTTTATGTAGCACCGCAAGAACATCTTGAGGGAATTCGATCATCTCGACGTGACCAGATTCACGCAGCTGCTGAAAAGCCTTCGCGTTGCCTACTTCCATGCCACTGTACAGCTCCACCCCGGTCGCAATCGCTGCGTGATTGACAATGAGCTGGAGGTGTTCGGGGAGTGTCTCCCAGGCCGTCTTGTTGACGATCAGTTCGAGCTGGGCGCTGGGTTCCTGCCACCCGGGATAGTAGTAGTACTTCGCCGCGCGATCCAAACCAAACCGCACATCATGCAAGGGTCCGACCCATTCGGTTGCATCGATGGTGCCACGTTCGAGTGCGGTGTATACCTCACCACCCGATAGCAACACGGGGTTTCCACCGGCAGTGGCTAGCGCCTTGCCACCAAGGCCCGGGATCCGCATCTTCAGGCCCGCTAGGTCCGCTGCCGAATCGACCCGTTTGTTAAACCAGCCACCCATCTGAGTCCCGGTATTGCCCATCGGGATCGGCACCAGATCGAACGGGGCATAAAGTTCTCGCCATAACTTAAGGCCGTCGCCGCCGTGTAGCCACGCCACCATACCGCGCGCGCCGAGGCCAAAAGGGACTGCAGACATGTACTGCGCTGCCGGTACCTTTCCAGCCCAATAGTAGGCCGCGCTGTGACCCATCTGAACAGTTTTTCCATCTGCCACTGCATCGAAGACTTCGAGCGCGGGGATCAACTCGCCGCCGGCGAAGACTTGGATCTTCAATTGTCCCCGACTCATAATTTCGACGTCGTGGGCAAATTTTTTCACCGCCGCATCGATCACGGGCAGGTTGGGTGGCCATGCTGAGACGAGTTTCCAGTTGAAGTTTTGATCCGTCGCCACGGGACCCTTGCCCTTTCCGGAGTCGCTAGAGCAGGCGGCAAGCGCCGTCAGCATTACAAGTAACAAGGCACGCATCGGCCAAATCTGTTTCAAACGATCGAACATTCAGATTCCTTATGTCTAATATGGTGGGCTTTAATGCGGGCTAACAAGCCTGGAGACCGGCGTAGGCAGCCACAAGCCATTTGATCCCATCGTCTTCGAAATTAACCTGCACTCGCGCATTCTCCCCGCGACCCTCAAGATGCAGTACTACGCCCTCACCAAAACTTTTATGTAGTACTCGCTGACCAAGCATCAGACCTGTGTCGGATGACGCTTGCTCAATGCCGCCGTTGCCGATTCCGGTGACCCGACCACCGAGCCGTACCTCCTGCAAGAGCTTGCCTGGGATCTCTCGAATAAATCTCGACGGCTGTGGGTAGTAATCAGAGCCGTGCAAGCGCCGGGATTCCGCATGGCAGATCGTTAAATGACGCATCGCCCGGGTAATACCGACGTAACAAAGACGCCGCTCTTCTTCGAGCTGCCTGGCATCTTCGCTCGAGCGCTGATGCGGGAATAGTCCTTCCTCCACGCCAACGAGAAACACTTGCGGGAACTCGAGACCTTTGGCTGAGTGTAGGGTCATGAGTTGTACGCTATCCTCGTTGGCCGCAGCTTGCCCCTCGCCCGCCTCTAAGGCGGCGTGGCTTAAGAATACAGCGATGAGCGGTATGTCCTCCGCGTTGTCGCCTGGGGTGAAGTCGCGCGCCGCGGTGACCAGTTCTTCCAAGTTTTCGATCCGATCGAGCCCGCGGTCCCCCTTCTCCTTCTTATAGTGATCGTTCAAGCCACTATGCTCGACTACAGTCTCGATAACTCGGCTTAATTCTTTTCCTTCGATGGCGACAGACAAGCGATCGATCAAGTTTTGAAAACGCTCTAGCGCGCCCACGGCTCGCGCGCCGAGTTCCCGGGTGGCGACGATTCGACGCGTCGCTTCCCATAGGGTGATTTGTTCTAGGCGTGCTGTAGTGCGTAGGGCCTCGATACTGCGTTGCCCAACGCCACGGGTTGGTGTGTTCACTATTCTCTCAAAGGCGGAATCATCGCCACGCACGAACGCCAAGCGCAAATAGGCCAATGTGTCCTTGATCTCTGCCCGCTCATAGAACTTGAAGCCACCGTGTACACGATAGGGGATGTCGGCTTGACGCAGCGCGTCCTCAAGTACGCGTGACTGTGCACTGACTCGATACAGTACCGCGCATTCATCGAAGCGTCCGCCTTGGTCATGCCACTGGCTCATGCGCTCCACCACGAACCGCGCTTCGTCGATGTCGTTATAGGCGACATACAACGTGATCGGCTCGCCTTTATCACCGTCGGTCCACAATTCCTTACCGAGGCGGCTCGGGTTGTTTTCGATCAAGGCATTCGCGGCAGCCAAGATGTTAGCGGTCGAACGATAATTTTGCTCGAGACGGATGATTTCGTTACCTGGAAACTCGCGCTGGAAGCGCTGCATGTTTTCGACCTTCGCGCCACGCCAGCTGTAGATCGACTGATCGTCATCGCCCACCACGAACAAGTTACCTTGCTCACCGACCAGTTGCCGCAACCAACCATATTGCAGCGCATTGGTGTCTTGGAATTCATCTACTAAAACGTGCCGGAAACGTTCTTGATAATGGCGTAATAGCCCGGGACGCTCGCGCCACAATTCATGCGCACGAAGCAGCAATTCCGCAAAATCGACGAGTCCTGCGCGCGCGCACGCTTCTTCATAGGCTTGATAAACATCGATCAAGGTCCTGGATGTGAGTTCGCCACCGTCGTCGATATGCTTCGGTCGTAGACCCTCGTCCTTGCGGGCGTTGATGAACCATTGCGACTCTTTCGCCGGCCATTCATTTTCGTCAAGGTTCATCGCGCGTAACGTGCGTCGGATGACCCGCAGCTGATCTTCACTATCAATGATCTGAAAGTGCTCAGGTAGTTCCGCTTCACGCCAATGTGCCCGTAGTAAGCGGTGGGCAATTCCGTGAAACGTACCGACCCACATGCCACCGACGGGGCGCCGCAAGAGATTTTCAATGCGCGCCCGCATCTCGGCAGCAGCCTTGTTGGTGAAAGTTACCGCTAAGATCCCCTTCGGCGCTGCCTGCCCGGTTTCTAGATACCAGGCAATACGGTGCACGAGTACTCGGGTCTTTCCGCTTCCAGCCCCTGCCAGCACCAAGGCCTGCGGCGCCGAAACGGTAACCGCTTCACGCTGGGCAGCGTTGAGAGAATCCAGGATCGGGTTTTCGGTCATTCAGCAAGTTCGACAATGCAGGAAACGTTTACGCAATTCATGTCTAATTCTGCCACAAGCGGCGGGCCGGCGGCGGTTCCTCCGATTGGACCTCTGCCGATTGGCGCCGTCAAAAAACGCAAGACGGATTCATTCGAAATACACCACCGCGTACCAAGAATTGTCACAGAGCGGTGCATATTACCTTCCCGACGGTTACGTTCACAGCACCCGCGGACAGCACAATGCGCTACAATCGCGCGCTCACGATGAACGATTCCAACCAACTAATCGAACAATCCCTCGCTGTTTTGCAGAGCGCTATCGAGCGTGCGAAGAAACTCGGGGTTAGCGCCGCCGTCGCGGCCTTGAGTACCGGCGGCGGGCTTTCTGTCACCGTTCGCAACGGTGAACTCGAATCTATCGAACACCACGAAGATAAAGCGCTGAGCCTGAGCGCCTATCGCGGCAAACGTAAAGGGACTGCGACCACCACGGATTTTTCACCGCAGAGTATCGAAGATACGGTCGCCGCGGCGGATCGCATCGCGCAACATGCGGAAGCCGATCCGTACGCCGGACTCATTGATCCGACGTATCTGGCGCAGGAGATCCCGGACTTGGACCTCGATTATCCGTGGAACCTAGAACCGGACGCGGCGATCGAATTGGTTAAGCGTTGCGATACTGCTGCTCGTGAGTTTGGTTCCGGGGTCGAGCAAACCGATGACGTCAGCGTCACTCAGCACCGTGGCCTACGCGGGTATGCCAGCACCGATGGTTTTGCTCAAGCCTACGTCGGGTCGCGTCATAGCCTGAGCTGCGTGGTGGTCGGAAAAAGCGAGGGGGCGATGCAGCGTGGCTATTGGTATACGGTTTCGCGTAACGCCAATGAGCTGGAAGCGCCGGAGGATGTTGGGGTTGCTGCCGCGAAGCGGACCGTTGCAAAGCTCGGCGCACGCAAGATCCCTACCGAGAAAGTCCCGGTGATCTTTGAAGCCCCTGTCGCGGGCGGTCTGATTGGGCATTTGGTGAGCGCGGTTTCGGGCGGGAACTTGTATCGCAAAGCATCGTTTCTGGTCGATAGCGCGGGTCAAATGATCTTTCCCGAACATGTCTCCATCACGGAACGTCCGCACCTCCCGCGTGGACTTGGCAGCTCACCGTTCGATGGCGAAGGCGCACAAACAAGCGATCGCAGCTTGGTCGATAAGGGTGTATTAACGGGTTATGTGCTTGGTAGTTACTCCGCACGGCGGCTCGATCTGCCCCCAACCGGCAACGCCGGCGGCGTACATAATCTTACCATCGCTCACCAGCAACTCAGTTTCGCGGAACTCGTTCGGCAAATGGGCCGCGGCCTGATCGTAACTGACCTCATGGGCTTCGGGATCAACATGGTAACCGGCGATTACTCGCGTGGCGCGAGTGGATTCTGGGTTGAGAACGGCGAGGTCGCCTACCCAGTAGAGGAGATAACGATCGCGGGGAACCTGGCGGACATGTTTAAACACATCGTTGCTTGTGCCGACGACGTCGACTTGCGCGGCAACATTCGTAGCGGATCGATTCTACTAGAGTCACTGACCGTAGCGGGATCCTAGCGTTCCGATGGCATCAGCCCATTCGGCGGGTGCTTACATCTTGTTGAACGCATCAAGCGCTGCAATCTTGTAGGTCTCGGCTAAGGTCGGATAGTTAAATACCGTATTAACGAAATAATCGAGCTTACCTGCGTGCGCAAGCACTGCCTGACCGATATGGATCAACTCTGTTGCACCTTCACCGACGATGTGGACACCGAGCAGTTCGCGTGTCTCAAGATGAAACAATAATTTCAATAGCCCTTCGCGCAAACCGAGTATCTGGCCTCGAGACGTTTCACGAATGCGCGCGATACCACTTTCGTAGGGCACGTTTGTCGAGCGCAGCTCTTCCTCGGTTTTACCGACGACACTCATCTCGGGCACGGCGTAGATGCCAAACGGAAATAAATCCTCTCTGATGTCGAGTAAGGATCCGCCAAAGGCGTGACAGGCTGCATGCCGGCCTTGTTCCATTGATGTAGACGCCAATGCCGGAAAGCCGATGACATCCCCTGCCGCGTAGATATGCCCGACGGCGGTACGGTAGTGTTCGTCGACCGCGATGCGACCCCGTTCATCCGGCGAAATACCCGCATTGTCGGCGCGCAGATCTTCGGTGTTCGAGAGTCGGCCGGCGGCGAACAATACCATATCCGCTTTGATGCGTTTACCACTTTCGAGATGGACGACCACATTGTGCGCATCGATGTCTTCGATCGCATCGACGGTCTCCCCCAGTCGTAGTTTGACCCCCCGGTCGCGCAGATGGTGGACAAACTCATCGACGATTTCGCGATCAAGAAAGCTCAAGATCTCGGTTCTCCCGTCGACCACCGTAACGTCGATATCGAGCGCATTCAGCATCGACGCGTATTCCATCCCGATCACCCCCGCCCCAACAACAACCAGGTTTCGCGGCAAGGCCTCCATTTGCAAAATATGGTCACTATCAACAACATTGACCGCATCGAAGGACACGTTGGCCGGGCGCGCCGGACGCGACCCTGTAGCGATCAAAACCGTGCCGGCTTCGACGAACTCGGTCTCGCCATCGTCGAGGTCAATGCGGATTTTGTGCGGATCCTCGAACGACCCCATTCCCACCTTGGTGGTGACGTAATTGCGATGCAATTTATGCTGCAACATCTCCATTTCATGGCGTACGGTTATATCCAAGCGTTGGATCAAGTCAGCCGCGGTAATACGTTCTTTTACCCGATAACTACGACCGTAAAACCCGCGTTGGCGCCAGCCGCTGAGATACAGCACGGCTTCTCGCAAGGTCTTACTTGGAATCGTGCCCGTGTGAACGCAGGCACCGCCAACCCTGGTGTACTTTTCAATTAAAAGCACCGACCGACCTAGCTTTGCGGCCTGAATCGCTGCGCGTTGCCCAGCCGGCCCACTGCCGATGACAACAAAATCGTATTTATCCATTCAACTGATCTTTTTAATAGTCGCTCGTCGTTATACCAACTACGACATAGAAAAACTTGGCCAGGTTAATTAAGCTTTCGAGCAACTTGACGAAATAATCCAATAGCCGGTTAGCGCATGCATCGGCATCACAATCTCACCGAGGTGTTCCGTACGTGAGGTAGGATAGGTCCAATACTATTAATAAGATCGGTAACTGTGAATAAAACTTTACACGAATCATCCGTCGCCGAGTTTGACAATCGCTCACCGACTGAAGCCAAACAGATGCTCGACCGCGTATTGGATACGGGCTCCGAGATAATTTTAGGTAAACGGCGAGAGCTTCGCCTGGCTATCGCGTGTCTGCTAGCCGGCGGACACTTGCTGATTGAAGACCTGCCGGGGGTCGGAAAGACAACCCTGGCGCATCTACTCGCGCGCCTATTGGGGCTAAAATTTCAACGCATTCAATTCACTAGCGACCTACTCCCGGCGGACATCGTAGGCGTCTCGATTTTCGACCGCGACAACGGCGTATTTAGATTCCACCAAGGCCCAATCTTCACCCAAGTGCTGTTGACCGACGAGGTGAATCGCGCGACCCCAAGGGCCCAAAGCGCACTCCTCGAGGCGATGGAAGAACGCCAAGTAACGGTCGAAGGAGAAACGCATCTGCTGCCCGATCCGTTTTTTGTCATCGCGACCCAAAATCCGTCCGACCAGATCGGTACCTTTCCGTTGCCGGAGTCCCAACTTGACCGCTTCTTAATGCGGATCTCAATTGGCTACCCGTCCCGCGGCGCCGAGCTCGAGTTGCTCAATGGTGAGAATCGGCGTGTGCTACTTGGCCGTATTGAACCAGAACTCGGCATCGATGATCTGCGGCGCCTACAACGCCAGGTCAATGGGATCCATGTAGCGCCGCCGTTGATGGAATACATCCAGGATCTCCTCGCTTTCAGTCGGCAAGCACCGAGTTTCGGTACCGGGCTGTCACCGCGCGCGGGCCTCGCGCTTGTGCATGCTGCCAAGGCATGGGCGTTGATGGATGGGCGTGGGCACGTGCTACCGGAAGACGTACAAGAAATTATCCCAGCGGTCGTCGCCCATAGACTAGGCGTGCAAGATGCGCAAAGCGAAGAACTTGCACGAGCGGAGCAGCTGATCGAGGCCGTACCGATCCCGTGATCGGGGAAACGCCAAGGATCGAATCGCAGCGATGTGCCCGCCTTGTCGTCGAATGAACATTCCATGAGTACTGCGGCACCTCTCGCCGATCCCGCATTACACACCACGCTCGATCTCCGACGCGTGTACATTTTCCCGACGCGCCATGGATTTTTGCTGGGGTCGATGGTGCTGGTGATCCTGCTTGGGTCGATAAATTACGATAATGCGCTTGGGTACTTGCTATCCTTTTTGTTGTTTGGTCTTTTTTTGATCGCAACGCTGCACACTTATAAGAATCTCGCCGGATTGTCGTACATCGGTGCCGCAGCGACACCTGTTTTTGCCGGTGCTACCGCGCGGTTTAATTTGGCATTCGACAATCGAGACGGTGCGCCCCGCTATAGTTTAGAGCTAGCCCATTGGCCGAGACGGAAACGTCAGTGGCGCCGGCGCGCCAATAATGGGCCAACGGAATTTCTAGCATCTCTTGCAGCCGCCGAGATCGCCCATGCGTGTATCGGAATCGAAGCCCCTAAACGCGGTTGGTTGGACCTGCAGCGAGTGCGCGTTACAAGCACCTTCCCCTTAGGTGTTCTACGTGCGTGGGCTTATTTCGAAGATCACCATCGGTGTCTGATTTATCCGGCGCCACAAGGTTCGCTGCCGCTACCGATTCACGGGTCGGCCACCGAGGCCGCGGCGACCGGCAATAGGCAAGGCAACGAGGACTTTGCGGGATTTCGACCCTACACAGCCGGCGATCCGATCCGCGCGATAGCCTGGAAGGCGCTCGCACGCCAGGAAGCCGTGTTAGTAAAACGCTTTACCAGTGGCGGTTCCGAGCTGGCGTGGTTGCGTATGGCGGATTGTGCGGCGCTCATCGATACCGAGGCGCGTCTAAGCCAACTTGCGAAGTGGGTGATCGAGGCCGACCGACTAGGCGTTCCGTATGGCCTTGAATTACCGCATCTCCAACTACAGCCGAGCCTCGGACCCGGTCATCGGCACGACTGCCTTCGCGCACTGGCGCTATTTGAACAGCAATGATCGCCCGCCCCGTTATCGCCCGGATCCATGTCTTTTGGGCGCTGTTGTCGCTAAGCCTCGCGATGCTGCCGCACGCTGGGCGTTTTTCGCCCTGGATGTTGGTCTGTTTTGGCGCCTTGGCGCTGTGGCGGGTGCTCGGGGAGTTTCGACTACTGCCGCTGCCAACCCGCAAGCACATCGCACTATGGATCTTGAAGCAACTATTGGCCGTGGCCTTTTTCGTCGCTATCTATATTACCTACCACGGTCAGCTCGGGCGTGATGCCGGAGTCGCATTACTGACGGCACTGCTTGGTCTTAAGATGCTCGAGTTACACACCGCACGCGACTATTACGTTGTCATGTTTCTCGCCTATTTCCTCGTCGTGACCAACTTCTTTTATTCACAAACTTTGGCCACAGCTGCGTTCATGCTCACCGTCGTCATTATCGTGACCAGTGGACTAGTGCGTTTCAACACAGCTGACGACAGTGTCAGCGTCCAACGCTGCCTGCGACTCGCCGCCACCTACGTTGCCCAGGCGCTACCATTGATGGTTGTCGGGTTCTTTTTGTTTCCGAGGATCCCAGGGCCTTTGTGGGGCGTCGAACAAGGTTCAAGCGCGGCCGTTACCGGTCTCTCGAATGAAATGACCATCGGTCACATCACCGAACTCGGCGTTTCTGACGAGATTGCCTTCCGCGTCGCCTTCGAGGGCGAATCGCCGTCGGCACGCGACCTTTATTGGCGCGGGCCGGTAATGTGGCACACCAATGGCCGCAACTGGAGCGCCGGCCACGTTGGCAATGGTGATGCGCAACCGATCGTCAGTGGGGGGCGAGTCTATCGTTACTCGGTAACCTTAGAACCACATTACGAACGCTGGTTATTCGGACTCGAAGCGGTTACGAAGTTCGGCCCCGAAGCGCATCAAACCAGTGACTACCGCCTGCTCTCCAAGCGGCGCGTAAAGCGCCGCGTGCGCTACAACTTAGAATCCCAGATCGAATTCACCCGCCACGCGATCAGCGATTCGGAACGCAAGGCGGCCTTGCAACTTCCACGGCAGCTGCATCCGAGAACACGGCAGCTGGCTGCCGAGTGGCGCGCACGCCATAGCGACGACGCTGCCTTAGTTGATACGGCGCTGAAGCACTTTAACCAGGAGCCGTTTAACTATACCTTGACGCCACGACGGCTCACACGAGACACGATAGATCAGTTCTTGTTTGAGACGCGCGAGGGATTTTGCGAGCATTACGCTGCAGCTTTTGTCACCTTAATGCGCGCCGCGGAGATTCCCGCTCGGGTGGTGACTGGTTATCAAGGTGGCGAATTTAATAAGGTTTCCGACTACATGCTCGTGCGCCAGCGAGACGCGCACGCGTGGGCTGAAGTCTATCTCAGGGGACATTGGCAGAGAGTCGATCCGACGGCGGCGGTTGCGCCGGAACGGGTCTCGCTCGGGATCAACCGGGTATTGCCGCAGCGCGGATTTCTACCGTTGCTGGACATGGATTCGGCGGCCGGCGATCTGCTGCGGCAATTCGGCGATGTTTGGGACGCAGCGAACTATAACTGGAGTCAGTGGGTCCTAGGGTATACGCCAAAGCGGCAGCGGCAAATATTGGACGACGCAGGTCTAGAAGATTGGGACTACGGGACGTTGATGTTCGCCTTAACTGCCGGGTTGGCCGCCTTGACCTTGTTTGTGGCGATTATTGTGTTGCGCAAAAGAACGCTTAGACTGGATAAGGTTGCTAGCGCCTATGCAACATTTTGCCGCAAACTGGCGCGGGTAGGCTTCGAGCGGCTCCCGTATGAAGGCCCGGTAGATTTCGCCCGACGGGTGGGCGATTCGCGCACGGACCTTGCCGACGATGTCCGGGCAATCACCGAAGCCTACACCGTGATCCGCTACGCGGGGGCCCGAACGGGCGCTGAGAATTTCGAACAACGGGTGCGTGCCTTCGACGCGCGCCTTTAATTTACAACATAACCGTGAGAGTCAGGTCCATGCCAATCAAACTCATCATTACCGCCCTGTTGCTGGTACAGGCGCTTGTCTGCGCCAACGCTACGGAGAATGCTTCGGCGTATATCGTCTCTCCGGCGAATGGCGCGGTAGTCAGCAATCCGATAACTGTTGTCTTTGGACTGCGTGGGCCCTACGGAGTCGCTCCCGCCGGGGTGGTAAAAGAATTTACGGGTCATCACCACTTGTTGATTGACACGCATCTCCCAGATCTAACGTTACCGATCCCGAATGACGAGAACCATCGTCATTTTGGTGGCGGTCAAACCGAAGTCGTGCTGGAGCTGCCACCGGGAGAGCATCGTTTGCAGTTACTGCTCGGCGATTTCGCACATATTGCGCACAAGCCGCCGATAATGTCAGAGCCCGTCACGATAACAGTCGAACAATAGCGCCAGCGCAACGCAACGTCCGCTCAGTCTTCGTTTGCCGTGCTCCCCGCGTCTTGCAATTTCGCAAGGCGAGCGTAGCTGCCATTGCTTTTCAGTAATTCACTATGTGTGCCCGTCTCGACGATCCGTCCATCTTCGATCACGACGATTCTATCGACTGCCTCGACGGTCGATAAGCGGTGGGCAATGATTAAGCTCGTACGGCCTTCGCGAATACTGCCGAGCGCCCCTTGAATTTGGCGTTCGGAAACCGTATCAAGTGCCGAAGTCGCCTCATCCAGAATCAGGATCGGCGCATCTTTCAATAGCGCACGGGCAATGGCGATACGTTGTCTTTGGCCGCCCGATAGCCGAGCGCCATTAGCGCCGATGGTGGAGTCGAGGCCATCGCTGAGTTCGTTGGCGAATGGCGTTACGAAGGCCGCATCTGCGGCAGCACTTACCTGTGCTGCGGAGGCGTCGCGCAGGGTCCCATAGGCAATATTATTGGCAATCGTGTCGTCAAACAGGATCACGTCCTGACCGACATAGGCGATAGCTTGGCGCAAACAGTCGAGTTCAATGTCTTCAATTTGATATCCATCGATGAGTAATTCACCGCTTTCGGCCTGGTAGAAACGCGCAACCAGATCCAGTAGCGTCGTCTTACCCCCGCCGGACGGGCCAACTAAGGCGACCGATTCACCGGCCCGGATTTTCAAGTTAATATCTTGCAACACCAAACGGTCTGCGTAACGTACGCTGACGTTGCGAAATTCTATAGCGCCTTTTATCGGGTCAACTCGGAGATCTCCGAGGGCCGGCTCTTTTGGCTCATCCATTAGCGCGAATACACTCTGTGCGGCTGCGAGGCCACGTTGCAAAAATTCGTTAACCCCGGTGAGGCGTTTCGTCGGCGGCAACAGTAATGCAGTGGCAGTGACAAATGCGACGAAATCGCCACGCGTCATTAGCCCGGACGCCGACTCTCGTAAGGCAAGCACGATCATCGCGGCGATTCCGCAGGCTACCAGCAATTGAATAATTGGAACGGTTGCCGCAGAGATCCCAATGATCTTCATTTGTAGTTGGCGGGTACTGTTTATCGCTCGATAAAACCGCCCTGTTTCGAGTTCGTGACCCGCGTATATTTTGATCTCACGTTGACCACGGATCCCTTCCTCCGCGATCTGGTTAAGGTGACCGATTGATCCCTGCAGTTGCTGGCTCTTCTCGCGCATTCGTCGCGAAACGCGGTAAACGACAAATGCAACCGGTGGCGCCAACACCAGCAACAGCGCCGCCAGGCGCCAATTCAAATAGAATAGGTAGAGCAACAACGCGATAATGACCGCGCTATCCTTGACCAGAACCGTCAGAACTCGAGTTGTGGCATGAGACACTTGGGTAACGTCGAAAGTGAATTTTGAGATCAGCTCGCCAGGCGGTCGGTGGTCAAAAAACCGTGACGGAAGGTCGATGAGATTACGAAACATCGAATCCCGGAGATCCATAACCGTGCGATTAGAAATCCATGCCAACGAGACGGTGCTGACATAACTCAATACGCCGCGAAGGAAAAATAGGCCGATGAGAAATAGTGGAATCTTTAGAGAACCGTTTGCCGCATTGTGGTTGAACTCTTCGTCAATCAGGTGTTTGAGCAGCGCCGGCAGCATCCATTCGGTCGCTGCGAGCGCGATCATTCCACCAATTGCAAGCGCGAAAACTCGCCAATAGGGCTTTACATGTCCTAATAAACGCGCATAGATATCTGTACTCCGGAAACTAGACGACATGAGGCGTAATATGCCTGCACCAAATAGATTTTGCACTGTTATCCATTTCGGTTTTATCGCTGGGAACGTTCACCGTTTGAGGGTTTCTAGAATATTTCATTTCGTACGCCGATAGTCAGCGATCCTCAAGGCAAACCATGTCCGTACTCCATCCCATCGTCGCCGTCACTGGATCATCTGGCGCCGGCACGTCAAGCGTCAAACTCGCCTTTGAGCGGATTTTTCAACATGAAGGCATTACTCCTGCGATCATCGAAGGGGATAGCTTCCACCGATACGACCGCAAGGAAATGGAATGGGAGGTCGAGAAAGCAGCATTGCAAGGCCAAACCCTCACCCATTTTGGTCCAGAAGGTAATCTGTTGGCTGAACTTGAAGCACTGTTCAGTGGATTTGCGGAGAGCGGCCAAGGCAAGCAACGCTACTACGTGCACACCGAGGACGAAGCCGAACAACATGGCAGCCCGCCTGGTACGTTCACCGACTGGCAACCGCTAGCACCGGACTGTGATTTACTCTTCTACGAGGGACTGCACGGCGGCCTCGTTACCGCAGACGTCAATATCGCAAAACACGTCGATTTGCTGATCGGCGTGGTACCGATCATCAACCTAGAGTGGATGCAGAAAATTCATCGCGACCGTTCTGTTCGCGGCTATTCGGCGGATGCCGCCACCGACATGATCCTAAGCCGCATGCCGGACTATGTGCACTACATATGTCCACAGTTTTCGCGCACGGATATCAATTTTCAAAGAGTCCCGACGATCGATACCTCAAACCCCTTTACGGCTACTGAGATTCCAACCAACGACGAAAGCATGGTCGTTATCCATATCGCGAATCAAGGCAAGATCAGGCCCCACTATCATCATCTGCTGGAGATGTTAAACGGCGCTTTTATGTCACGGCCGGACACCATTGTCGTGCCTGCTGGAAAATATGTATTTGCCATGGAGCTGCTGTTAAATCCGGTGGTGGAGACCTTGATCGACCGGCGCGACCGTGCGAGTACAGGCACTGTAAGCTAGGTAGACGCCATTGTCGGGCCGGATATCGTATCGAAAGTAAGCCACGGACCTATCGATCAAGACGACTTTTGAGTTTAAAAATGTATCCCTGGTAAGGCTATAATGCCTTCTGATATCGCACTCTAGGATCAATCGTGATGCGTACAATTCTCGTTTTGAACGCCAAAGGAGGTAGCGGCAAGACAACCGTTGCAACGAATTTAGCGGGGTATTTCGCCAATGAGGGCGCCAAAGTTGCCCTCGTGGACCTGGATCCACAAGGAAGTAGTATGGACTGGGTGGGCGCACGAGCGGCTGATCGTCCAAAAATCACCGGAGTGGAAGGGTTCACCAAGGGGGTCCGGGTGCCGCGCAGCACCGACGTCGTGATCATGGACGCGCCCTCACGTACGCACGACGAACACCTCCAGACACTGGTGCGCCGGGCTCAAACCATCATCCTACCGATCGTGCCATCGCCGATTGACATCCGGGCTGCTCAACGATTTCTCGGGGAGTTACGTTCGCTCAGAAATGTGATTGAGTCCGACATTAAGATGGCGACGGTGGCCAACCGGGTGCGTGAGGGAACCTTGATCGCCAATGAACTCGAAGACTACCTTTACGAATTAAAACTGCCGTCAGGGCGCAAATTCCCGTTTATGACGGTCCTACGATCAAGTACGAATTATCTACGCGCCGCTGAAAGGGGCTTATCAATATTTGAATTCGCGCCGGTGGCGACCGCCGCGGACCGAGAGTATTGGAATCCTTTGACGCGTTGGCTACAAAGTCCGCGTAGCCTGCCCGATAACTAGGTCCGAAGGACAGGCATCCCACCAGCCGAATTGGTCGCCAAACGCAATCCTTCGCGTTGGCATTGGTTCGCAGCGTCAATGTCCTCTCCCTGCTCAAAGACCTCGGCGAGCAACCGATACGCCATCGGTGACGGGTCGAGCGCTATCAGCCGATCGAGGTAGCTACGCGCCTTATCCCACTGTTCCGCGTTGATACAGAGTTTGGCCACCGTCAAAAGGAGGTCGGGATCTTCTGTCCGCGTAACCAGCCAAACTTCCGCTCGCTGCATCTGCTGCAACGCCTTGGGGACACGAACCTCACCATATTGGCGGATCAGCTCTGGGTGCCACTCACGCCCGATATGCTTACGTAGGAGCGCTTCGGCATCCTCTTGGTGCCCCAATGCAGCCAACTGCTTCGTATACAAGGCGATACAATTTGATCGATTGCGGCATGTTTTCGGTAGTCGGTGCCATATCTGGTGCAGATCATCGACCGAAGTATAGGGTTTTGACAGCATTGCCGTTGCCGTTTGCGACTCCAGCCCATCTATTCGCTCAGGTGTAAAGACATGATGGCGGCGGAGTGCCGGCAGCAGGCTAAGTAGGGCATCAAAATCATCGGTCTTAACATAGACCCGCTGCTGCAGACTCAGTACTTGTTTGTTATCCGGGTGTCGGTCGGCAAGATAAGCAAGACTCGCACGCGCTTGTTCGTATTGCTCGTTGGCTAATTGCATTTCGGCCCGTTTGATTCCAACGGCGACTTCGGCCGACGGCATGGCATCGTGCGCCAGGCTCAAATAATTGTCGCGGCGCTCCGCCGCGTTTTGCGCTTGCGCCGCTTCAGCCGCACCTAAGTAGCGAAGGGCAGTAGCTGTTTCGTCATCGCCACCGCGGCTCAAGAGCCGTTCGGCGCGATTGAAATCGCCTTCGGCAAGCGCAAGTAGGCCGTTTCCGAGCGCCCGCTGAGAACGCTTGCGACGGTAGTTACCGCTCCAACCAATCCAACGGGTTCGTAAGGTAATAATTTGATAGAGGAAGCGCCAGGCGAAGTAAACAGCAATAATTCCGACTACTAGCAGGACGACAAAAAAGGCAAAGCTCGTACGGAAAACTTTCCCGGCATAACCAATCACCACGAATCCGGCATCATCGGAAACAAAATGGCCGAGCACGACGGCGAGGCCTAGCGCGCAGATCAGGATAAACAGGTACTTCACGACGGCGCCTTACCCGGTGTGCGGTTGGCACGATACTTTCTGATCACATCGAGACTGCCGCTGATATTTGGCAACGCTGGTGTCAATTCCATCCCATCGGCTTTTTCGAGGCGCTTTATGATGTTCGACACGGCGTCATGCTCGACATCGTAATATGCGTCCAACAAGCGTTTTATCATGCCGACCGAGGCACTGAGATTGGCGCTGTCCCCGCGCAACACGGAGAGCCTTGCGGAGGCGAGTTCGAGTTTTAAATTCTGACGTAAAAAGTACCGCAATTCCGGATCAAACAATACGCCGTCAGGTAATTCGGCATCTTTGACCTCGACCAGTTCAACTAAGTCGGACCAAATAGCGTAGCCTAGCTTGCGCCAATCCTCAGCTTCGTACTCGCCGGATCGAACCGTGGAGAAAGGCGTCACTTCTTCGGCTATCGGTTTAGTTGGCAATGAATCCACTTGATCGATGGATTCGCCAATATAAATTGCCAAACCCTCGACGTCCGGCAGGTTAACCGCCTCGAGTGCCGTGACGTCGGCAATGATTTTTTCTCGGACAGGGATCAAGTCCGGATGCTCTGCCGAGCGCAATCGTTGATCTGCCGCTCGTAATGCCGCGACAGCGGTTTCCACATCCCGCTCAAGGGCTAGGCGCTGGGTTGCCGCGAGTATCAGGTATTCGGCTTCCGCTAATATCCAATCGACGGAGGTCTGAGTTTCTTTTTCGTACAGCGCGCTGACAGATCTTGCTAAATCACCTTGTTTCGTTGTCTGGCTTTCTATTTGCGCGCGTAAGGTGGTGACCCCATCGGCGGCGGCCTGCGCGCTCGCTGCCATTGTAGACACAGCGCTTTCAATTTCTGCTGTCACATTTGATTGTGCACCGCTGACCGCAGAAAGTTGCTCACGCAGCGACGCTAGGTCGTTCTCATACACGTTTTGCTGCCAGTAGTACGCGGCGCCACCTAGTCCGAGGATCAACACAAATAACAAAACCCAGCCAAAGAAGCCAACAAGGCTGCGTTTTCTTGGGGGCGAGTCGGCAAGCGGTTCAGGTTCGAGGCTAATGTAGTTCTCTTCCTCTTCTTCGTCTTCTAGCTCCGAGGCGTAGTCGGCTGGCGCAGGATCTGGTTCAAACTCGTTCGCGTCCAGGTTCGATTCATCCTCGGGCATCGTCATCTCGTCACCGTCGAGATCAGAGCCTTCCGTCGATTTTTTTTCGTCGCTACTCATAATTCGTCCATCACCCACCGTGAGAGGGCTTCGATAACATGATCATCAGTCGGATTATCAACGATAAGGGGCGGGTTCGTAAAACCGAGCTTGGCAACTTCATTGGCAATTCGTGACCCAACGACTAACAACGGCATATCGAATAGGAGATCGAGACCTTCCTCGTCAATCTTATCAACAAAATTTGTCGCGCCTTCGAGACTAGTAACAATGCCGATGTCAGGTACCGAGACTCCGGCCTTGGATAGCGCCTCGGCAATGCAAATATCTGGTACGAAACGTTCATATACTTCGCAGTATTCAACCTCCGCGCCGCGGCTCATAAGCGTTTTGCCGAGATGTTCGCGGCCTCCGGCGCCCCGAATTATTAGGATCTTAGTACCATCAATCGCCGCTGCCTGTAGGCCATCGAGTTGTAGTAGACCTTCGGAGGTAAATTCACCTTGCGGCGTCTGCACCTTGGAAAAACCACGATCGTGAAGTTCTGCGGCACTACCGACACCAACCGTATAAATTGACTGTCGATCGAGGTCTTGCCCGCGTTGCCTGATCTGTTCGACACCAAATTCAACCGCATTGCGGCTAATGAAAATGACGCTCGAATAGTCATCGAGGCGGTCGATGACGGCCAGACACCTTTGCTCATCCGAGATCGGCCTGATCCCGATCATTGGCGCGAGGATGGCCTTGCCACCTTCGTCCTCAATACCAGCGACAAGGCTCACGGCTTGGCCAACCGGGCGTGAAACTAAGATCGTATAACCCTTTAGTCGTGTACCCATTGTTGCCGGCCCGGTAGGTAAACACGCATTACAGCCACCGCTAGCTAATTCACTCGGTGCAATTCATCGAGGATAGCCGCCGCTCCTCCCGCAAGTAAGGCTTCACCTAATCGCTGTCCCAGTTCAATCCCGGTCTCGGCCGGTCCTATTATGTGATCGCGCACAACGCGCAAACCGTCGACGCTGGCCACCATTCCTGTCAAACGCAGCTCACCCCCGCCTATGGTCGCATGCGCAGCCAACGGGACGTCGCAAGCGCCTTCCAGTATCGCACTCATTGCGCGTTCGGCCGCGACGCATAGCCCGCTGATATGATCGTGTAACGGTTGAATCAGTGCTTGGGTAGTCGGATCGCCGAGGCGGCATTGGATCCCGATCGCTCCTTGACCGACCGCTGGGATGATATCGACGGGTTCAAACACGGTTGATATCTGGTCGCTAAACCCGAGCCGTTTCAGGCCAGCGGCGGCCAGTATAATTGCATCGAAGTCTCCGTGGCGTAATTTCTCCAAACGGGTCGTCACATTGCCACGTAGGTCACCTACATTTAGGTCTTGGCGCCAAGCCAGCAATTGACTCTTGCGGCGCAAACTTGAGGTGCCAATCGTCGCATTCGGTTGCAGCTCCGAAAAAGCGACGCCGGTATTGGTAACAGCGGCATCTCGCGCGTCTTCACGTTTAAGTACTACAGGAATGTCGAGACCGTTTGGCATTTCGATCGGCACGTCTTTCATGGAATGCACGGCAATGTCGGCGCGGTCGTCGAACAAGGCCTGTTCAAGCTCTTTTATGAACAGACCTTTGCCACCGATTTTTGCTAGCGGTCGATCGATAATCTTATCGCCCGTGGTGGTGATCGGGATTAATTCGAATACCAATCCCGAATGCAGTCGGCTTAGTGCTTCTCGGACATGTTCTGCCTGCCACATGGCCAAGCGACTACTACGTGTCGCGATGCGCAGAACATCCCCTGTAGCCACAAAGTTTCACCCGCCTGAACGATCTCACCGTATGCTAAGGTGTCGCCCGGAATAGGGCAATAAGAGACCGAAGACCATGACTATCACCGTTGGCGTCGTGATGGACCCGATAAGTCAAATTACGCCAAAAAAAGATACGACACTCGCCATGCTGCTGTCGGTGCAGCGGCGTGATTGGCAGATCCGCTATCTAGAGCTTAGCGATATTCTTTTGCGTGACGGTCAACCATACGCGTATTCACGAGGTCTCATCGTGCGTGATTCACTCGATGATTGGTATGAGTTTGTCGACGATAAGAAGTACCACGCGATGTCTGACTTCGACGTGATATTAATGCGCAAGGATCCACCGTTTGACACAGAGTACATTTATTCGACCTACATCCTCGAACAAGCGCAGGCACTAGGGTGTCTTGTGGTTAATGATCCCAGGTCCTTACGCGACGCCAACGAAAAACTTTTTACCGCATGGTTTGCTGACGTTTGTCCGAGCACGCTGGTAACCAGGGACCCGTCAGAGATCAAACGATTCCTGCAAGAATATGGCGACATCATCGTCAAACCCTTGGATGGGATGGGCGGCACATCCATCTTTAGAGTCACCGCCGGCGATGTGAACGCCAGTGTGATTTACGAAACACTGACCCACCACGCGACGCGTTTCTGCATGGCACAACAATTCATTCCGGAGATCACGCAGGGCGACAAACGTATCTTGATGATAGATGGCGAACCGATACCCTACGCGCTAGCTCGGATCCCGTCAGCGGGCGAGCTTCGTGGCAATCTTGCCGCCGGCGGCACAGGACGTGGGCAACCGTTGAGTCCGCGCGACCTGGAAATCTGCGAAACCGTTGGTCCGGAGCTGAAACGGCGTGGACTAATATTCGTCGGTCTGGATGTGATCGGGGATTACTTAACAGAAATCAACGTCACCAGCCCGACCTGCATGCGCGAACTCGAGGCGCAATTTGATGTCCAAATCGCGGACCGCTTGATGGAGTGTATTGCTGGACACCTGGTCCGATGAACCGCCCACACCGCGCGCTGTGGATATTATCGATATAATGAGGGAATGCGCGCGACTAGCTTAGATCTGAACCGTATTGCGACACCACCGACAGGTTTTTTGCCACCATCAGCGCTATCTTCGGGCGCCGACTTCAAGATCGACAACGATCGCCCGGAGCGCGATGCGGGATCGTGACGTCTTTGTCTCGTGAGTACCCTCGCGATACAACCGGTAGTGACCCCCGGCGACCGGCTCGGCCTTACGATCTGCATCGCGATCATCATCCACACGATGGTCGTGATGGGAATAAGTTTCACTCCAGAGCCAGTCCCGGAATCGAGATACGAATCGCTCGAAGTCATCCTCGTTACGCAACAATCTGAGAAACCGCCAGAAGACGCCGAAATGTTGGCGCAGGCGAACATGATTGGCGGCGGTAACTCAGATTCTGCTGAACGTCCAAGCGCGCCGGTAGAGGCTCCAATACCGGCTCCAACCCCTGAAGTCGCCGCAACGCCGGCACCCGCGAGCGAACCGGAAGTAAGCGCCGAGCCAGTACCGGATGCGACTGCGACAACTGCGGCTGAGGCGCAAACCGCCGAGGCCGAAACCGCAGCCGAGATCGAAGAGCGAATCGTTGAAGAAACCACCGAGGCAGACCTTGCGACGCCGGAGCCGGAGGCAAAACCAGAGCCACAGCAACCTGTCGCCGAAGCGAGCCCAGCTAAGGTGCAACCATTACCGAAAGTGGTCACACCACCCCTGCCAACTGCGGCGCAATTGATCACGCGTTCTTTTGCGATGGCAAGTTTGAACGCCGAGCTACAACAGAAATTAGAACTCCGGGCACGGCGACCCCGGCGAAAATTTATCTCGGCTAACACCAAAGAGTTTCGCTTCGCCGCTTATATGGAAGCGTGGCGCGCTAAAGTAGAACGGGTCGGCAATATAAACTACCCAGACGAAGCGCGTCAGCGCGATCTGTCTGGCTCTTTGTTACTCGATGTGGCCATCAACCCTGATGGGTCGGTACGGGAAATAACCGTGCGCCGTTCGTCTGGCCAGAAGGTACTTGATGATGCGGCGGTAAGGATCGTCGAGCTTGCATCACCGTTTGCGCCATTTCCAGACGATTTCCTAAGAGAAATCGATATTTTGCACGTTACCCGCACATGGAAATTTTTAAATAATGCCAAGTTCTCTAGTCGCTAACTCGCGTATCCGTAAGTTACGATCACGAGATGCTAAACTAGAATCCGCCGATGCAAATGTGGCGTGGAATAATCTCAATCAAAATTTGACCTAATGACTTCATTTGATTTAACCAATCAATTTTTGATCGCCATGCCGGCAATGGGTGATCCAAACTTTTCCAAAACCGTCACCTACGTTTGTGCGCACAACGACGAGGGCGCGATGGGCATTGTGATCAACAGACCATTGGAGATCGAACTGGAAGAAGTATTTGCACAAATGCAGATCGACCACAATGAGCGCGCGACGACTTCGCAGCACGTCTATCAAGGTGGACCAGTGCATCGGGATCGCGGATTCATCATTCACAATCCGGCACAAGATTGGGACTCAACCATCCGGGTAACCAGCGAGCTGGCCGTCTCCACATCGAGAGATATTCTTGAGGCAATGGGCAAAGGCGCGGGGCCAGACGCTACGTTGGTGGCGCTAGGCTATGCCGGCTGGGGAGCAGGCCAACTGGAACAAGAGATGGGTCAAAACGCCTGGTTGAGCGGCCCTGCGAGCCTGGAGATCATCTTTCACACCCCACCCGACCAACGTTGGCAGTGTGCGGCCGCCGAAATGGGTGTGGATTTGACTTCGCTATCCGGCGACATCGGCCATGCTTGACTCATGACTTCCGACCCGCAAGCGTTAACGGCGATGGCCTTTGACTACGGTTACAAACGCATCGGTGTCGCTGTTGGACAGACCGTCTCGCGCACCGCTACTGCATTGAAAGTCGTACCGGCTCGCGATGGAGAACCGAGCTGGCCTGAAATTGCCGAGATCGTGGACGAATGGGCCCCTGATTTATTCGTCGTCGGGATGCCACGGCTTGAGAGCGATGAAGCCAATTCCTTCAGCGATGCGATCGAACGCTTCTCTCGGCGACTTAGCGGTCGCTATCAGCGACCGGTAACCTATATCGATGAGCGCCTATCGTCCTACGCTGCCGGCAACGATGAGCAAGCCCGCACGAATGGACTGGATGCGGCAGCGGCGAAGATGATCCTACTCACTTGGCTTGAACAGCCAGCTACCGATGGGGCTGTAAGGAGTCAATGAAAATTGATGTGGCAGAACTGTTGGACAACATGGGCGCGGATCTCCAGCAACATATCGACAACGCAGCTCGTGAAGATCCCATAATCGTCGGCGTCCACACCGGCGGCGTCTGGATCGCACAACACCTTCATAAGCGGATTGGAAATGAGGCGCCTGTCGGCGAATTAAACATCGCTTTCTATCGTGATGATTTTAGCCGCATCGGTCTGCATCCAACCGTTGAACCCTCGAAGCTGCCGTTTGACGTGAATGACCGACATCTGATCCTGGTCGACGACATCCTATACACCGGGCGAACCGTGCGCGCGGCGATGAATGAGATATTTGACTATGGGCGCCCGTCGTCCATCACCTTGGTCGTACTCGTAGAACGGGGCGGGCGAGAACTACCAATCCAGGCGGACATTGTCGGCACCCGGCTCACGTTGGCGGCGAGCGAACATGTTAAACTCCTTGGACCCGACCGTTTACGCTTAGAACTTTGCAAAGCCAAGACTTGAACAAAAGCGCCTATCGCACTTCGAGACCCGCAGCGCCTGTCCTCATGCCCTCGGCGCGCACGACACTATTTATTCTCAAAGATAACCCGTGAATCAGCAGCTCGACGAGCAAGGTCGCCTCAAGCACTTCTTGACGATCGAGGGCTTGTCGCGCGCGTTGTTAACCGAGGTGCTCGACAGTGCGGAACGCTTTGCACCAGTCGGCGAGCGTGCGGTAAAGAACGTGCCCCTGCTTCGTGGGAAGACCGTCGTCAATTTGTTTTTTGAACCCAGCACACGAACCAGGACGACCTTCGAACTCGCCGCAAAACGTCTATCGGCCGACATCATCAATTTGAACATTGCGGCGAGCGCAACCAGCAAAGGTGAATCTTTGACCGACACCTTGCGGACTCTCGAAGCAATGCAATGCGATATGTTCGTCGTTCGCCATCAAAACAGCGGCGCGGCCGAATTCATTGCCGATCAAGTAGCCCCGCATATTAGTGTTATTAATGCCGGCGACGGACGCCATCAACACCCTACACAAGCGATGTTGGATATGTTCACCATCCGGCGAGCGAAACAACACTTCGATGGCTTGGTCGTCGCAATTGTCGGTGATATTACGCATTCTCGAGTGGCTCGATCTGAGATCCAAGCGCTCAATACATTGGGGGTGGCTGAGGTAAGAGTGGTCGGGCCCAAAACCCTTATTCCGACGCAGGTTGAAGCACTCGGCGCCAAGGTTTTCAATCGCATTGAAGACGGCATTGCCGGGGCCGATGTTGTTATGATGCTCCGCTTGCAGCAAGAGCGGATGAACAGCCCGTTACTCCCTAGCGCCCAGGAGTACTTCCAGGCCTATGGCCTGACGGAACGCCGGCTTAAGCTGGCGGCGAACGACGCCGTCGTGATGCACCCGGGACCGATCAACCGGGGGGTCGAGATTGACTCGGCGGTCGCCGATGGTTCGCAGTCGGTGATCCTACATCAGGTTACTCACGGCATCGCTGTGCGCATGGCCGTCATGTCGCTCGTGATCGGAACGCATGCGGCGGCGGGGGCAAGCTGATATGTCGTTATGTCTGGCCGGCGCCCGTGTAATCGACCCAGCAACTAAAACCGACAAATGCGCGAATGTGTACATCGACGGGGCTCGGATAGTTAAAGTCGGCCGCGCACCTAAGGGGTTCATAGCCGATGAAACTATCGATCTGCGAGGCCAGATCCTCACACCAGGATTTATCGAACTCGGTGCCCACCTACGCGAACCCGGGTTAGAGCATAAAGCGACAATTGCTAGCGAAAGCAGAGCCGCGGCGGCGGGCGGCTTTACGAGTGTGTGTTGTACCCCAGACACGGTACCGGTAATCGACAATGCGTCGGTGGTTGAACATATAAAACAACGTGCGCGTAGCGCACGCGCCGCACGGGTGTTGTGTCTCGGCGCTCTTACGCACGGCCTGCAAGGTGACGTATTGGCCGAAATGAGTGCGTTGAAAGCCAGTGGCTGTGTCGCGGTGACGAACGCGGATCACGCGATTCGGGACACGGCCGTACTCCGCCACGCGCTGGCTTATGCTGCAAGCTACGAACTGACCGTCTTTCTGCATCCGCTCGACTATTGGTTGAATCGAGACGGGAGAATGCACGAAGGCGCGGTAAGCACGCGCCTAGGGATCCCGGGCATTCCTGAGGCGGATGAAATCATCGCCGTTAACCGTGACCTCACATTGGTGGAAGAAACCGGTGTCCGAGCCCATTTTTGCCGACTCTCAAGCGGCCGTTCTATCGCTTTGATTGCACGCGCACGCCGCGCCGGCCTTCCGGTAACTGCCGACGTAGCGCTATCGAACCTGTTGTTCACCGATCGCGACGTCGGCACTTTCGATCCAAATTACCACTTACGGCCGCCGTTGCGTGACAGGGGTGACCGAACGCGCTTGAGGACCGGCATCAAAAAACGTGATGTCGCTGCGATATGTGCGAACCATGAGCCGCACGACGCGGACGCGAAAGCTACACCATTCAGTTTATCGGCGCCTGGGGTATCGAGCTTCGACACTTTTATCCCCGCACTGTTATCCCTAGTAGAACGTAACGCGTTCGACCTAAGCACGGCGATCGCCGCGGTTAGCCAAGCCCCGAGCGAGATCCTTGGTCTCGAGGCGGGCTCGCTCGCCGCTGATACACCGGCGGACATCTGCGTTTTTGATCCGGCACGTGAGTGGGTCGTGTCCAACGACAGTATTACCAGCGCCGGTAAAAACACACCGTTCTTACATCAGACCGTGCGCGGAAAAGTAACCTTGACCGTAATCGACGGCCGCATCGTCTACAACACCAATGGCTAAAGTTGCACACAGTAATGTGTTGCCAAGCACGCGCGACTCCATCTTAGTCGAAGACGGTGAGGTCCTATCCGTGACGGCACACGCAGGGGCACAACACGTATTGCGTTTGCGTGCCCCGCGTATTGCCGGGCGTTGCAAGGCGGGACATTTTGTCCACCTTCGTTGCGCGCCGGAACTCCAGCTCCGAAGACCAATGTCGGTAATGCGCGCGGATGCTGAGCAAGGCTGGATCGATATCTTGTTCAAGGCACACGGCGTTGGTACAAACCTCCTGGCTGAACGAAAAACTGGCGAAATCGTCAGCTTAATCGGGCCTATCGGCATACCGTTTAAACAAGATGGGCATTGCCCTCAGCCGCTATTGATAGGCGGCGGGGTCGGCATCCCACCAATGGTATTTTTAGCTGAACACCTACGCACCGGGGCGTTCAATCCGTTCGTGATAATGGGATCTGAAGTTCCGTTTCCTTTCTCCGTAGTGCCCTCCCAGATCTTGGTTGGCGGAATTCCAGCACACGTCACCGGCACAATGCCGCTGATGGAAGACTGGGGGATCCCCTGCCGCTTGGCTACGCAGCAAGGTTTCGCTGGGTGCTTTGATGGCTTTGTTACAGACCTTGCGTCGCATTGGATCGAATATCAGCAGCGAACGCACGACGATGACATTGAGATCTTCGCCTGCGGTCCAACCCCAATGCTTAAAGCAGTGGCCGATCTCGCTCGAAATTTTAATCTCAAATGCCAAATATCACTTGAAGAGTTCATGGCCTGCGGTGTGGGTGGTTGCGCCGGTTGTACCGTCGAAGTAAGGACCAGCGAGGGCCCCGCGATGAAACGTGTCTGCGTCGACGGGCCGGTATTCGAAGCTGCCGATGTCGTGTTCGCGTGAGCACGATCCTGTCTGCGGGTATCGTTGATGCCCACTTGATCGAAGGCACTGACGCCGAGCCGGAGATCGGACATTCGTCGCCGGTATCGAGTAACCAGCAATCGAACCACCGACAGCTAGCGAAGATCGTCAGCAAGCATCAGAAAATTTCTTATCTCCGTCCTATCGCTACCTTTAGCCGTAGCGAGTTTGATCGCATTGACGAAATTGTCAACGCGAGCCGTAGTTCAGTGATCCTCGATTCCGGTTGTGGCAACGGCGAAAGTAGCCGCTCATTCGCCGCTGCATTTCCGGACAAGCTCGTCATTGGTATAGACAAAAGCGATGCGCGCATCGCCCGCGCAGAGGTAGGTGATACGTTACCAAATTTGCATTTTGTGCATGGGGATTGCGTCGATTTGTGGCGCCTTGCGGTTCAAGCGAGATGGCCTGTGTGGCGCCATTTACTGCTCTATCCGAATCCGTGGCCTAAGGCCAAACATCTACAGCGGCGCTGGCATGGGCACCCGGTTTTCAAACACTTACTAGCGCTCGGTGGATGTCTAGAATTGCGCAGTAACTGGGAAATCTACGTTTCCGAATTTGCCGCGGCGCTTGAAATTGCCGCGGCAAAGTACGTGCCAGTAAAGAGGTTCTTCGCGGACGCACCCATTACGCCATTCGAACGCAAATACGCCGCCAGCGGACACCCCCTATATCGACTCCAAGTACAGTTGGATTAATTGTTGTCCCTTCAGAGAAGGTCATTGGCGGCCAGTACCAATTCGATACTGTCCCGGTCAAAACCGACCAGGGTCTCACCACCAACGAAGATCACGGGGATAGCGCCGAACCGGCTGCGTTGATACATCGCAGCGCCTGTAACCGTTTTTTCGATATCGTATTCGCAATAGCTGACCTGCTCGGAGACGAAAAAGCCGCGCGCTTTTCGGCAGTAGCGACACCAACTCGCACTCAGCATCACCACGTCAGCTGCTGCTACCCCTAATTTCTCCGTACACATTACGGGTTCGACAGCTGGGCTTTGCGCATATTGGGTCAACGCAATGAATGCCACGAATAGAAAGATAAGCGGCAACCATCGCCGATTTGAACTCTGCTCCGTTGGCGATTGTTCTAATTTTCCGGTTGCCATCTGTAACGCCCTAAATCGATGCACGCGCGGTGATCGAGATCAACCCCTTCTGCCTCCAGTAACATCCGCTGGAACTCAACTGCGTCCGGATCTGCGCGGGGGCTAAGTTTCCCGCTTGCATTGATTACGCGGTGCCACGGCACTTTTGAATCTTTGGTCAATGAAGCGAGCGCGTAGCCAACCTGACGTGCGCCGCTGCGCCCGGTAATGCCGGCAAGAGCCGCAATTTGACCGTAGGTTGCAACCAGACCGTACGGGATTTCCCGCACCACCGTCCAGACGCGATCATTTCGGTTTTGCTTAAGTTCTATTGGTGGCTTCGGTCCGGCTGGGTTGCTTGGGTCGCTCACGTTAGCTCGCCGTGCGGCAACCAACGCCAGCCTCGGCGCGTCGATCGTCCTTAGCCGAAGTTGATCCGCGCTTCTAGGTTCGTGCGCGAGTCGGCATTACTGAGTGCTTCTTCCAGGTCGATGCGTTCTTCTTTGTAAAGATCATATAACGCCATATCGAATGTTTGCATGCCCTTCGCACCGCTCTGCTCCATCGCCTCTTTAAGGTCACTGATATTACCCTTCAGAATAAGATCGGCAATGTGCGGCGTGTTGATTAAGATCTCGATGGCGGCGACCCGTCGACCGTCAATCGCTTGGACCAAGCGCTGTGAGATAACAGCTCTGATATTCAGCGAGAGATCAAGGAACAGTTGCTTATGTAAATCTTGAGTAAAGAGATTTATCACTCGCTCCATCGCTTGGTTTGCATTGTTAGCGTGAAGCGTCGACAAGCACAAATGTCCCGTATTGCAAAGTTCCAGCGCGGCCTCCATGGTCTCTCGGTCACGAACTTCACCAATTAGAATTACATCGGGAGCTTCGCGCAAGGATGCCCGTAAGGCATTGCGATAGGTCATCGTGTCGACACCGACCTCACGCTGATTGATAATCGATTTTAAATTCGGATGAGAAAACTCGATCGGATCTTCTATCGTCAAGATGTGCCCGGTCATCTTTTGATTGCGTTCGTTAACCATCGCCGCCAGCGTGGTTGACTTACCTGATCCGGTCGCTCCGACCATGAGAATCAATCCACGTTTGTGCATCACTAACGCCTTGAGCACTTCAGGTAGCGCCAGCTCATCGATCGTCGGGATCTGAGAAGGGATGCGCCGCAGTACCATACTGGTCTCGCCGCGTTGCCGAAAAACATTGACTCTATAACGCGCGGACTTATCCGGTAGAGAAATCGCGAAGTCACACTCCAGCGTGTCTTCAAAACGATTGATCTGGCTCTCGGTCATGATGCCGTATGCCGCGGCTTTCGCCAGTTCGCCAGTTAATACTGTCTTACCAACTGAACTGACTTGCCCCTCGATCTTAATCTTAACCGGAGCACCGACACTGAAGAAGAGGTCTGAGCCCTCTTTATCTCGCAGCAACTTTAGGTACGGCGTAATATCCATCGCTTAGCGTAACATCCCGCTTTCTTCCTCCGACTCCTCCAACGACAAATGGTCGAGCCCTTCAAGTTTATCGGCACCTTTCGCTGCCTTACCTTCGAGTTTGATACGCAAACGTAGTTCGTTCATTGAATCCGCGTTACGTAGCGCGTCTTCGTAGGTAACCAAATCTTCCTCGTATAGATCGAATAAGGCTTGGTCAAAAGTCTTCATGCCAAGTTCGTTCGATTTTGACATGATGTTCTTAATCTCATGGACCTCGCCCTTCAACACCAAATCGGCTATTAGTGGTGAATTGAGCAACACCTCGATCGCCGCAACGCGCCCCGTACCGTTGGTATGCTTGAGTAAGCGTTGGGACACAATGCCTTTTAAGTTCAGCGACAAGTCCATAAGTAATTGGCTACGTCGCTCTTCAGGAAAAAAGTTGATGATCCGGTCAAGCGCCTGATTGGCGCTGTTAGCATGCAGTGTCGCCATCGCAAGGTGACCGGTTTCTGCAAACGCGATGCCAAACTCCATCGTCTCTCGATCGCGTATTTCCCCGAGCAGAATCACATCTGGCGCTTGGCGTAAGGTATTTTTCAACGCGACATCCCAATCGTCGCAATCAACCCCGACTTCCCGTTGCATGATAATGCAGTTCTTGTGTGGATGGACGTACTCGATCGGGTCTTCAATGGTGATGATGTGGCCGTAGCTGTTTTCGTTTCGATGATTGATGATGGCCGCCAAGGACGTAGATTTCCCGGATCCCGTTCCACCGACAAATATCACCAGACCGCGTTTGGTCATGGCAATGTCCTTCATTACCATAGGTAAGCCGAGACCGTCGATCGTCGGCACGTCGGTTTCAATCGTTCTAAGCACCATACCGGTGAACGTTTGTTGGATGAACGCGTTGACTCGAAAGCGGCCGATCCCCGCGGGCGCGATTGCGAAGTTACACTCTTTGGTTGCCTCGAACTCCTTCAACTGACGATCGTTCATGATCGCGTAAGCCAGTGCCTTAGAGTTTTCCGCCGTGAGCTTGGTTTTAGACACGGGCGTGACCTTGCCATCGATCTTGATTGCCGGAGGGAATTCGACCGTGATAAACAAGTCCGAGCCCTTTTTGTCGACCATCAATTTGAGCAGGTCGCGCATATATTTGATCGCTTGTTCTCGTTCCATCTTAGCTCTCTACTTAAATAAGTTTGCGATGCCGGCTATAGGGTGTCTTTGTTCGTCGCCTTGGACAATGCTTCACTTCGCGATACCTGACCGCTCTTCACCAATTCACCAAGGTTTTGGTCCAAAGTCTGCATGCCGAATTGCTGTCCAGTTTGGATAGCAGAGTACATCTGCGCGATTTTATTTTCACGGATAAGGTTCCGGATTGCCGGCGTCCCCATCATGATCTCATGGGCGGCGATGCGGCCACCGCCATTTTTTTTCAGTAAGGTCTGCGAAATTACCGCCCGTAGGCTCTCAGACAGCATCGCCCGCACCATGTCTTTTTCCTCTGCCGGAAAAACGTCAACCACCCGATCAATTGTTTTGGCCGCGGAGCTAGTGTGCAAGGTACCAAACACCAAATGGCCGGTTTCCGCAGCGGTCAAGGCAAGGCGGATAGTCTCTAGGTCGCGCATCTCACCAACCAGAATAGTATCGGGATCTTCTCGCAGGGCCGAGCGTAGCGCCTCGTTGAACCCAAGCGTATCGCGGTGCACCTCACGTTGGTTGATCAGACATTTTTTGCTCTGATGGACAAATTCTATCGGGTCTTCAATGGTCAAAATATGACCATATTCCGTTTCGTTCTTATGGTTGACCATCGCCGCCAAGGTCGTCGATTTGCCCGAACCGGTGGGACCAGTCACGAGCACCACACCACGTGGGATCTCTGCTATCTCCTTGAAGATATTTGGCGCATTGAGGTCCTCTAGGGTCAGTATCTCGGAGGGAATCGTCCTGAACACAGCGCCAGAACCGCGCTGTTGGTTGAAGGCGTTAACGCGGAAACGTGCGAGGCCAGGGATCTCGAAGGAAAAGTCACACTCAAGGAACTCCTCATAGTCCTTGCGTTGCTTGTCGTCCATGATGTCGTAGACCAGGTCGTGTACCTCTGTGTGGTCCATCGACGGCACGTTGATCCGGCGCACGTCACCGTCTACTCGGATCATCGGCGGCAGGCCTGCCGATAAGTGCATGTCCGAACAACCATTTTTTACGCCGAAGGCGAGAAGCTCACCGATGTCCATGAGGCACCCCCTTGAAGATGCAGTTGAAATAATGTCTTGTTAGTTGCAACTTTAAGGCGAAACTTCGCAATCGCCCGCCACCGTCCGGGTCACTGTATACACCCTTCACGGCGTCTAATGTATTCAACTAGATTCAAACTTTAGCAAGTAACTGCCCGTATTGTCATGTAAAAGGCATTACAATTGCATCCGACAGTATAGACTAGCACTTGGCCGGCCGCATGGTCCCAGCGATCGATAGATATCAAAAACTTGCACAGCGTCTCACCGCGGCAGCACGGCGGTATGCTCGCTCGGATGATGAAGTCCAGCTCTTGGCGGTGAGTAAGCGGCAATCTATCGATGCGATCAAGCGGGTGGCCGCTTACGGCCAGCGAAAATTCGGCGAAAATTACCTACAAGAGGCCGAAACCAAGATTGCGGCGCTCGCAACACTCGGACTTGAGTGGCATTTCATTGGCCAGCTGCAATCGAACAAGACCCGGGCCGTGGCGACGTTGTTTGACTGGGTTCACAGCGTCGATCGGTTAAAAACTGCGCAGCGCCTAAATGACCAAAGGCCTGACCTGGCCACACGATTAAATGTCTGCGTCGAAGTCAATATCAGTGGAGAATCCGGCAAGGGCGGTGTCGCCGTGAATGAAGTTCCGAGCTTCATCGATAGTTTAGTCAGCTTGCCACGACTACAGGTCCGGGGGTTGATGGCGCTACCCGCACCGGAGTCTGACTTCGAACGACAACGCCGGTCATTCCGTCGACTCTTTGAAATCTTCCGTGAAATCGATTATCCCGCATTCGATACGCTATCTATGGGCACGTCCAACGATTTCGAAGCCGCGATCGCCGAGGGTGCGACAATTGTACGGATTGGTACGGCCTTATTTGGGCCGCGAGAGTAGCGCTAAAGCACTCAATCAGTGGCTTGTAGGCGAATTCTGTGGTTTAAGGGATTGCTGAGCCGTATTTTATTCAACGACTATTCGGCGTACGGTTATTACCCATGGAAAAGCGAATCATAAGCATCGGCGGCGGAAATATGGGGCGCGCCATCGTCGGCGGACTGCTAGCACGGGGCTACAAGAAAGAAATGATCTCGATAGTGGATCCAGATCCGGCGGCGCGAGAAACAATTTCCCAACAACTCGCGCTCACCGTCGAGCCAAGTTTGAACGACCTCGATGGTTCGGAAATAGTGCTGCTCGCGGTAAAACCACAGGTCATGAAACCGGTCGTAGAGCAACTCGCCCCTTTGTTAGCTGACCTTCGTCCACTGTTCATCTCGATCGCGGCGGGTATTACGACCGCGCAGCTCGGGCGCTGGTTGGGCAACGATGTTCCTATAGTACGCGCTATGCCAAACACCCCCGCGATGGTTGGGCGCGGTGCGGCTGCGCTGTTTGCGACGCCAAACGTGACCCAGAGCGAACGCCAAGCAGCGCTCGCGATTATCAGCGCCGTAGGCTTTGCCGAGTGGGTGGATGAAGAAGACATGTTAGATGTCGTCACCGCACTATCTGGTAGTGGACCTGCGTATTATTTCTTAGTGATGGAGTTGCTGGAAAAGGTCGGCATTGAGCTCGGCCTCGAGGCCAAACTCGCGCGCAAACTTTCGATTGAAACCGCGCATGGGGCGGCGCTGCTTGCAAGTCAGTCTTCCGACGCACCCGGCACGCTTCGAGAACAAGTGACCTCACCAGGGGGTACAACAGAACGCGCATTGCAGGTGCTATCCGCAGGCAATATAGAATCTTTATTTCGAGACGCCCTCGAAGCGGCACATCAACGCTCACGCGAACTGGCCGCGGGATCGGAGTAAGACATATGGCAGGCGGTGGATATTTCGTTAATGCAACTGTGTTCCTCGTCGACCTACTATTTGGCTTGTACATCATCGCGGTGATGCTGCGATTTTTCCTGCAGATTGTCCGTGCCGACTTTTATAACCCATTGTGTCAAGCAATCGTTACGGTCACGAACCCGCCGCTGAGACCGATGCGGCGATATATCCCAGCGGTAGGCAACATCGATAGTGCCTCGATATTATTGATGTTGAGCTTGCAACTACTGAGCGCTTTTCTCGTGTTCTTGCTACTTGGCTACAGTCCGAATATCGCTGGTTTATTGGTTAGTGCAATCGCTGAGTTGATCAGTAAGGCAATCTATCTGTTTATGATTGCGATATTCGTCCAAATCGTCCTGAGCTGGGTCGCGCCGGGAACCTACAATCCTGTCGTCGGCGTTATTGATTCGATTACAACGCCCTTATTACGACCGGCGCAACGCTTGCTACCACCGATGGGTGGCCTCGATTTGTCGCCGATGCTTGTTATCGTTGGCCTTACGCTAGGTTTGATGCTTATCGTTGCGCCGCTGCGCGACTTCGCCAAAGCCTTACTATGACACTACGGTTTCGAAATACCGCCCGCAGCTCAGCGCATGTTGCGATGTATCAGGCCAGTCATTAGACTTCTGACTCAAACACACCCCGATGCGGTAATGCTATGCCCGACTCGATACCTGCCGACAACGTCGGCGTGGTGTCTCCCACGACCCGCCATTTCGATGAGCCACTACGACTAGACTGCGGCGTTACGCTTAACGAATATGATTTGATTTACGAGACCTACGGGACGCTAAATGCCGAACGCAGCAACGCCGTACTCATTTGCCACGCGCTTAGCGGAGACCATCACGCCGCCGGTTATCACGCGCGCAACGACGCTAAACCAGGTTGGTGGGACAGCTGCATCGGGCCGGGGAAACCCGTTGACACCAACGAATACTACGTCGTCTCGTCGAATAATTTAGGCGGATGCGCCGGCTCCACCGGCCCGCTGTCAATTAACCCAGCAACGGGCAAGGCATTCGGGCCGGATTTCCCGATCGTCACGGTGCGTGATTGGGTTGAAAGCCAAGCGCGACTCGCGGACGCACTTGGTATCGATCGATGGGCAGCTGTAATGGGCGGCAGCCTCGGTGGTATGCAAGCCCTGCAATGGGCGATCGATTACCCGGATCGGATCGCACATGCTGTCGTTATCGCGGCCGCATCGAAGCTGTCAACGCAAAACATTGCCTTTAACGAAGTGGCCCGCCAAGCGATCCGTTACGACACTAGCTTCCACGGTGGTCACTATCGTGAGCATGATGTGATGCCGGAGCGAGGACTAATGTTGGCGCGTATGCTAGGCCACATAACCTACTTATCGGACGATGTTTTGCACGCGAAATTCGGTCGCGAATTGCGCGACGGTAAATTTAATTTTGGGTACGACGTCGAGTTCCAGATAGAAAGCTATTTGCGTCACCAGGGTCAAGCGTTTGTTCGACGATTCGACGCAAATTCTTATTTGCTCATGACGAAATCGCTAGATTATTTCGATCCAGCTGCAAGATTCGACAATGATTTGACGAAAACGGTGGCGAATTGCCAGGCCAAGTTTCTTGTTATCTCATTTACAAGCGATTGGCGTTTCTCGCCTGCGAAGTCGCGCGAACTCGTGCGCGCTCTGCTCGACGCAGATAAGGATGTCAGTTACATCGATGTCGATTCGGAGCACGGTCATGATTCGTTTTTGATGGAGATCGCGGCCTATCACGACGTTTTGCGGAGCTATTTCGCGCGAATTCCGTTGGAGCAACAGTGCTAATGGAACTGCGTGCCGACCAAGCACTCATAGCGGAATGGATCCGTCCCGGCAGCAGGATCCTAGACCTCGGCTGTGGCGACGGTCGTCTGCTCGCCGCACTGCAACGCGAGCATGGCGCAAGTGGCTATGGGGTTGAAATTGATCAAGACAACATCGTTAAGTGTATTGCCAACGGTATCAATGTTGTGCAATCCAATCTTGATGATGGGTTAACCGATTTCGACGACAACTCTTTCGACTACGTCGTGATGACCCAGACCATTCAAGCCGTACGCTTCCCGCAACGATTACTCCACGAGATGTTACGCATTGGACGCGAGGGGATTGTTACGTTTCCGAATATGGGTCACTGGAAATGCCGCATTCAACTAGCATTTGGTAAAATGCCGATAACCCGTCATTTACCAAATGCCTGGCACAACACCCCCAATATTCATATTTGTACGATCAGCGATTTCGAAGATTTATGCGTCAGCGAGAACATCGAAGTTCTGCAGCGAACGGCTGTCGATTCCGAACATCGGGCTGGGCTTGCAATGCGCGTCCTACCGAACTTACTCGGTGAAATCGCCATGTATCGGTTCCGTAGAAGCCCCTAATCTCTGAACTCGGACAATGATGCGAAACAGAGCAGAGGAACTTAGTCTGCTATATTTAAATTAACCAAAAACGAATGATGGAGGATCGCGACCATGCTTACTGCCAGAATATTAGGCGCCGCTGTCTTTTGCCTCATCTGCTTTATCTCAGGGCCCGTTCTAGCGGAACGCTCCGACAGTTTTGGTGATTACCAGATCCACTACAACGCCTTAAGCACGAATTTAATCGAACCTAGCGTTGCGCGCGCATACAACATCATTCGCAGTAAAAACCGTGCGCTAGTAAACGTCGCGGTTTTACGCCGTGTAATGGGCACCCCGCTACAACCGGTACGGGCGAAAGTAACTGTCGAGGCAGTAAATCTGAATGCGCAACTACGCACAATCGATATTCGCGAGCTTAACGACGGTGGCGCGATCTACTACATCGGAGAGATCCCGGTCGGTCATAATGAGACTTTGAATTTTAAACTAGAGGTCACCCCGGAGGGTGAAAGCACAACGCACACGACGAACTTTAAGCAGGAATTCTATACCGAATAAGTCGCACCAAACCGTGAAGCGCGGCCGATGTAGTCATCAAGTAAGGTCGTTCAATTCCAGCGCATAATCGATGATCAATGGTGCATGATCGGAGAATCGTTTGCGTTTGTAGATTGAAGCGCCCGTTATTTTTTCTGCAAGCCTTGGCGTTACGACTTGGTAGTCGAGCCGCCACCCTACGTTCTTTGCCCACGACTGACCGCGGTTAGACCACCACGTATATTGATCAGGCTCCTCGTTCACGACTCTGAAGCCATCTGCGTAACCCGCATCGCCGAATAGCTCATCCATCCACGCACGTTCACGCGGTAGGAAACCCGAGTTCTTTTGGTTAGATCGCCAATTCTTAAGATCGATTTGCTTATGCGCGATATTCCAGTCTCCGCAAAGCACATAGTCACGGCGATTTTTTCGCCGTTGTTTTAACAATGGCATGTAGTAGTCCAGAAAATCGAACTTAACCTGTTGGCGTAATTCACTTGAGGACCCCGACGGTAAATAGATTGAGGCTACACTCAGATTTCCGAAGTCCAGCTGCAAGTAGCGACCCTCACGATCGAAAGTATCGTTACCCAGACCGTAGGTCACGTCGTCCGGTTCGTGTCGAGAAAACACAGCAACCCCGCTGTATCCCGGCTTGATCGCGTCCATAAAATAGGTGTTCCATCCTCTTGGCGATTTTATAGCGGCATCGAGTACGCCAACCTGCGCCTTGGTTTCCTGCAAACACACAATGTCTGCGCGCTGCCGGCTGAGCCATTGATATAGGCCTTTGCGGCAGGCTGCGCGAATTCCGTTGCAATTTAATGAAATAATTCTCATAGAGCATTTCGCGATTGGGTGATAGATTGTGGCGCGGCGAAGCTCAACGCTTCACATTTCAGGGCGTCACGATAGTGTAGCCTGCCACGCGGACTCGGGCGATCACTTATGGGGATGTTTGAGGCCACTTCGAGATAATCTCTATAGCAATAATGCGTGACTACCAAAAAGATTTTATTGAATTTGCGCTACACCACGGCGTACTCCGTTTCGGTCAATTCAAACTGAAATCCGGACGCCTTAGTCCGTATTTTTTTAACACCGGGCTTTTCAGTTCTGGTGTCGCACTTGCGCGACTTGGAGAGTTTTACGCACACGCGATCGTGGCTAATGGAATTGACTTCGATCTCATTTTCGGTCCAGCGTACAAAGGCATCCCGCTCGGCGCCGCTATTTCCATTGCGTTCGCTAACAATCACGATCTCAATATCCCTTTTGTATTCAATCGCAAGGAAGCTAAAGACCATGGTGAGGGCGGAGACACATTTGGTGCGCCGCTTGAAGGTCGTGTCCTCATTGTGGACGACGTGATTTCGGCAGGAACCTCGGTCGGCGAATCTATGGCGATCATCGAAAGAGAAAATGCGCTACCGGTAGGCGTTATGATCTCGCTCGACCGGCAAGAGCGGGGCTCGGGCAAGCTGTCGGCCGTGGAGGACGTAAGACAGCGCTTTGGGATCGGCGTCTACAGTATTGTGACACTTGTTAACATCGTAGAATTTCTCAAAGATGCGGGCGGTTGGGAGGCCGAAATCAACGAGATAACACGCTACCGATCACAATTTGGTGGGTGATTCAGATTTCATTCACAGACTCCTACTATAATTGTCGCCATACGCTTCGGTAGGCAATCGATCACTTTAGGACCCGGTTATGATCGCGACGACAAAGAAATTGTTACTTTCACGAAATAGCGCCCGTAACGCCTTGTTGCTCGTCGTGCTGTGCAGTGTCGGCACTGCCGCGCAGGCTAAAATAAAATGCTGGAAAAACAATGAAGGCGTGCGGGAATGCGGCAATTCCGTACCTCCCGAATTTGCCCAGCAAGGTCACGAAAAAATTAGTGCCGGTGGGGTTAAGCTTGACTCGAAAGGGCGGGCGAAATCACTCGAGGAACTGGAGGCAGAACGTGCGGCCGCCAAGGAGCTGGCCGCAGCCGAGAAGCGTGAACATGAACAAGCTGCTAAAGATCGAGTACTCCTTGATACCTTTAGCTCTGACGACGACATGATTTTGGCTCGGGATGGCCAAATTACCCACCTTGAGTCGCAAATTAAGCTAACCGAAAGTCATACCGACAAGTTGAATCATAGTCTCGAACTGCTTATCCAAGAAGCAGCCGACCATGAACGGCGCGGCAACGAACCGCCGGAGAAGCTACTCGGTGACATTAAGAGCTTGCGCCAGCAGATCAGCGATAATCAGGTATTTGTTGAAACCAAAAACAAAGAGCGCGGAGAATTGATCAATAAATTCGATGCGGATATCGCACGGTTTCGTGAACTAAAAGGGTACAGGAACTAGTACGAGAAAACCTGCCGTGCAATCAGGATTAAGGCACCGAACATCAATCCATCCGAACACGTCAACGCAGCACCGCGCCTAGTTGGCAGCTGGTCGCGCTGCATGATTCCAAGAGCTTAATCGCCGTGCCGTGCAAATGCGGCATGTGACAAGATTCGCCATTGGTCTTCCCAATGCTGGCTCGGTGCTAGCTTGAAGTCCGTGCGTACGAATTGCGCGATGCGGCCACAAATAACGGCCATCAGCAAATTCGCCACTGGTACGACATCGGAACGCAATTTTTGCGACGTCGAATTCGCAGCCCAATGACGGAGCAGATCTCTAAACTGCGTTTCTAGCCGGGCAAAAAATTGCCCGACGCGTTGACGCAAACGCTCGTTTTCGCCAAGCAAGACATCGCCCATCAATAGACGCGCGATGCCAGGGTTGCGCTCGGCAAATTTCAGCACCACCGTGCCTATTTGATAGCAACGTACTTCGACATCTTGCTGCTCTTTAAGTATTCGTCCAATTAATCCAAAAACAGACTCTTCGGAAAACTCGATCAACGCTTCGAACATTTTCGCTTTGCTCGCGAAATGGCGATATAGGGCGGCTTCTGACACACCGACTGCTTGTGCTAGGCCGGCTGTGGTAATTCGCGATCCGGGTTTAGATTCCAGTTCTGCGGCGAGAACTTCCAAGATCTGTTGCTTTCGATTCGCCTTCACCGGTGTTCGATAAGGGTGCCGATCCCGGAATCCGTAAATAATTCAAGCAATACGGAATGCTGGACCCGCCCATCGATTATATGCGCCCGTCCTACGCCGGCGGCCACCGCCGCTAACGCTGCATTTATTTTTGGCAACATACCATCGACGATGGTGCCATCGTCGATCAGCTCACGAACCCTGGTATCGTCGAGACCAGTCAATAGCTCGCCTGACTTTGCCAAAAGCCCGGCAGTATTTGTCAGCAGCACCAGTTTTTCGGCACGCATCGCTTCGGCGACTTTACCCGCGACAACGTCAGCATTGATGTTATAGGACGATCCTTCGTCACCAAGCCCGATCGGCGCAATAACAGGTATGAAATCACCAAACGCCAAGTAATCTAGAACCTTTGTATTGATCCCGGTGACCTCGCCGACATACCCGAGATCGACTATTTCAGGGACGTTGCCGTCTTTGCTCTTGGACGATTGGTACAGCTTTTTTGCATGAATAAGTGGCCCGTCTTTACCGCTCAATCCGATCGCCTTACCACCGTGCTTATGGATGAGACTGACGATCTCCTTGTTGATCAAGCCACCGAGGACCATCTCGACGACGTCCATCGTTTCAGAATCTGTAACCCGCATACCGTCGACGAAGGCCGACTCTTTGCCCATCTTAGATAGATACTGCCCGATTTGCGGCCCGCCTCCATGCACAACGATCGGGTGGATCCCCACGAGTTTCATGAGCACCACATCACGAGCGAAACTGCTTTTTAGTGCCTCGTCGGTCATTGCGTTGCCGCCATACTTAATGACGACACATTTGTCTTGGTAGCGTCGGATATACGGCAACGCCTCGGTTAGTACGTGCGCGATATTTAACGCTTTATTTGAATCCATGGTGAAGGCCGTGAAAGCTGCCAATGGCGTCCGGTTGGTCCTAGTGTTCGACGGGAAATTCGCCCGGCAGTCATCGGTCTCCGCAAAGTCTTAAAATGGGAGATCCAGATTTCCATCGATCGCTGCCAGCAATTCCCTAAATAGTGTCTTAATTTTTTCGAGTGCGGTCTCGTCATCTCCCTCGAATCGTAAAATCAGACACGGGGTCGTATTAGACGCCCTGATGAGCCCCCAGCTATCAGAAAAATCGACTCGCAAACCATCTATTGTCGTGGTCTCGCCGTCTTCGAAGTTTGCCGCTGCCAGCACCTGCTGCATGAATTCTGCATGCCGTTCCTCAGGCATATCCAGACGTAGCTCCGGGGTCGCGATGCTGTCCGGTAGGGCGGCAAAAACTTCGTCTGGACTAATGTCCGCATTGACCAAGATCTCAAGCAGTCGAGCGGCCGAATATAGGGCGTCATCGAATCCATACCAGCGCTCTTTGAAGAAAATATGCCCGCTCATTTCGCCCGCCAATAGCGCACCTGTTTCCTGCATTTTGCTTTTGATCAACGAGTGGCCCGTCTGCGCCATTATCGGCTCGCCACCGTGTTCTTTGATCGCCTCGGCCAGTAGCCGGGAACACTTCACGTCGTAGATGATTTTCGCGCCGGGATTACGCGACAACACATCGCGGGCGAACAATATCATTTGCCGATCCGGCCAGATAATATTGCCTTGCGTATCGACGACCCCAAGTCGATCGCCGTCGCCATCGAATGCCAGACCAAGATCCGCGTCTTCGTCTTGCACCATTTGAATCAAATCACGAAGGTTTTCCGGCTGGCTCGGGTCGGGATGATGGTTAGGGAAATTTCCGTCGACCTCACAGAACAGTTCGATCACGTCGTGACCGATCGCGCGTAATATATGCGGCGCCGCTATTCCCGGCACGCTATTCCCACAGTCGACCACCACTTTGAGAGCGTTGCCCAAGGACACCGGGATCTCTTCGCTGATTCGCCTGATGTAATCGGGAATAATTTCGGTGGATTGCATCGTCCCTTCGCCGACCGTGTAGTCCTGTGTTTCCACCCGCGAACGAATCGCTTGGATTGCTTCACCGGACAGCGTTTCACCGTCGAGTACAATTTTCAGTCCGTTGTATTCCGGTGGATTGTGACTTCCGGTGATCATTACGCCACTGTGGGTGTCCAGATAATGCGTAGCGAAGTACAGTACTGGTGTTGGCGTTAGGCCGATATCGAGCACGTCGCGCCCGGCGTCGCGAAGGCCTTCGATTAGGGCATCGCGTAATTCCTGACTGGAGTTTCGCCCATCGCGAGCTGTGACGATGCTCTGCTGTCCGCGGGCCGCCGCCTCTGATCCAAGCGCCCGCCCAATCTCGTACACCCCTTCGAGCGTCAATGTCTCACCAACCACGCCACGGATGTCATAGCTCCGAAATATCGAAGGGTCAATTTCGACGCCTTGGTCGATGGCGGGCTCCTCCACTACTTCGATCCCAGTGGGCGGGCCGTCTTGAGTAATATCAATTGTCTGAGGAACCGTGGGGTCCTCTGAACCAGCCTCTGCCTGCGGTTTACTGAACGTTGTGATGTCGTCCCCCTCGAGCCCCTCAGACATCGATCCGAATTCAACCGGGCCGGTGCCCGCCATCCCAGGGAGTAACTGCTCAAGGCCAGGGTGTGCGCCTTCGAGGATGGATTTGATTGCGCCTTGATAGGTCACCGCACTCGACGCTACGGATTGATTAAGGCGGCCGCGGGCGAACACGATCAAGCCCATAACGGCACCGAGCACTGCCAGTATCCCCACGATCGATACAATTCCGCCAAAGCCTGATCCGGTGTTTGCGCCGGCGTCACCGGTACGGTAGGAAACGACCCATTTTGTGCCGCGGATCCCGCTGAGGGCCGCCGGAAAGTCACCACTTGCCGAGCCGGACTTTGCGATGATTAGCGGTGCCGCCTTTGGTACTGGTTGGCGAACTTCAACTTCTCCAACACCCGGGGCATTATCTAGTACGGCAGCCTTAACCGCGTCGGAACTCAAGCTGAGATGTAAGAACCCAACGACTGGCCCGCTTAATGGCACTCGCTGGATCATCACGACGTGCTCGTTTTCGGTGCCGCTTAAATGCAATTCTACGTTGACATCTTTGTCGCTTCCGGCGGCGCTATGCAGCATGTCTACCGAGGCGAAAGTCAACGGCGGTTTCGAATCTGGATCGATGTGATCTGCGCCCCGCGGCAATAGCCGTAACAGCAAGGCCAAGGGGATTTCCGATTGCTCCTCAAGTGCGACTTTATCGCGCGTTTTTTTATCCGCACTCAGCGCCGCGACGATAGATGGTTTCTGCGCCAGCGCTTTGAGTTTAATCCGCGGTGGCTCCAAGGTGGCGCCGAACTCGCGCGCCAGATCCTCAACCAGGACCTGATTGGCGTTTAATTGCTCCTGGCGCTTGGCGGCATCAATTTTCTGATAGACCTGAGAAATACCGTACACGACCAAAATGACCGCCAACACACCGATACCGGCGAGAATAAATTCACGTTTCGGGAGCGCGGCGGATAGGCCTTCGGGTGACGGTAGTTTAATCATCGCATTGCGTTAGCAAAATTACGTATGCAGCCACCGCGGTTAATGAATATCGTCATGGCCGCGGCGGTAGCATTCAGCGATGAGACTAATTAGCTGCCTGGCTATCAAATCTTTCGGTGCTTTCGCCAAGCGCTGCTCGCCCCCATTCCAAAGCACGTGTAACTCGTTTTCATTACTTTCAAACCCGAGTCCTGGGCCACCGACCTCATTGGCCGCGATCATATCGAGCGACTTGGCTTCGAGTTTCGCACGTGCGTTGAGAACGAGGTTCTCCGTTTCCGCTGCAAATCCGACCGCAAACGGAGGGCTAGGCCGTGTTGTGACGGAGCGTAGTATATCCCTTGTGGGGGTTAGAGTCAGGCTCAAACTCTCGTCATTCTTTTTTCGCTTTTGCGCGCTTGGGGCCTCGATGCAATAGTCTGCGACCGCGGCGCAAGCGATAAAGATGTCAATCTCATCGATGCCGCTGGTCACGGCCTTGAACATCTGATCGGCCGATTCCACGTCAGTCGTCCGAACGCCTGCGGGAGGATGCAGCGCGACCGGGCCGCTAATCAGGGTTACCGCGGCACCGGCTTCTACCGCGGCCTGGGCGATGGCATAGCCCATTTTTCCTGAACTACGGTTGCTCAAATAGCGCACGGGGTCGATCGCCTCGCGGGTCGGTCCAGCAGTTACCATGACGCGCCGACCGGCCATGCTGGCGGTCGCAAATAACTGACTGAGCGCGGTCGTAATTGCCGCAGGCTCGGCCATGCGTCCAGGCCCAATTTCACCACACGCCTGAAGGCCTGAATCCGGGCCAATCGACAGAATACCGCGGGCCGCCAAGGTCGAAGCATTTTCTTGGGTCGCCTGGTTTTGCCACATTTGCTGGTTCATGGCGGGCGCAAGAAGGAGCGGTACGGCGCTCGCCAGACACAGCGTTGTTGCAAGGTCATCGGCTAACCCATAGCGCAAACGCGCCATGAAATCGGCCGTTGCGGGCGCGACGACGACAGCATCGGCCCAGCGCGCTAATTCGATATGCCCCATCGCCGCTTCAGCGTTCGCATCGAGCAGGTCGCGGTGCACGGGTTCACCAGAAAGTGCCTGGAAACTTAATTCACCGACGAACTGGGTTGCGGCTTGAGTCATCACAACCCGAACCATGGCGCCATCGTCCCGTAGGCGCCGCACCAGCTCCAAGGCCTTATACGCAGCGATACCTCCGCTTACGATAAGAACGATACGTTTGTTGTGTAAGTTGCTCATGGGTCCCTCGCTCGGCAGCCGATTTTACCTGAACGAAGGATATTCATATACTCCAAACACCGTAAAAATAACATGTTAGACAAGGAAGTTTACATGGCTATAAAGGATTGGCCCGCTGCTGAGCGGCCGCGCGAGAAACTCTTCGACCGTGGTATCGCGGCATTGACGGATGCTGAGCTACTGGCGATCGTCTTCGGTCGCGGCGTGTCCGGAACCGATGCCGTGAACCTAGCACGCACAGTGCTGACCGCTACCGGCGGAATCTCCAGGCTAGCAGCCCTGGAGCGACACCGATTTACCAAATTTCCTGGCCTTGGCGACGCAAAGTTTTGTGCATTACAGGCGGGTATTGAGATTGGGCGGCGCATTTTGCGCCATCAAATGGAGCTAGGCTGCCCCATCGTGGACGCTGCGGGGGCGAAGCGCTTCCTCATCGCCGAACTTGGATTTAAGACCCGGGAGGCCTTCTGCGCACTCTTTCTAGATACCCGGCACCGCGTAATTACATTCGAAACACTTGCCCTTGGCACGATCGACAGCGCCACCGTGCATCCCCGCGAAGTATTGAGGCGAGTCATCGAAATCAATGCCGCGGCAGTTATATTTGCCCATAATCACCCCTCCGGGGTGAGCGAACCGAGTACCGCTGACGCCAGTTTGACACGAACTTTGTGCCAGGCCTTGAAACTGATCGATGTCCGGGTCTTAGACCATCTAGTCGTCGCCAACAACGAAATCGCGTCTTTTGCGGATCTCGGACTGCTGGAGTGACCTCTGCGCTTGAACTTGGCCTGTACGGCGAAAACCGCTAGAATTGCGCGCCCCACAGGTACAGGTATGGAATTAAGATGTCTCGCGTTTGTCAGGTCACCGGTAAACGGCCCGTCGCCGGAAACAATGTGTCACATGCACATAATAAAACTCGTCGACGATTCTTGCCGAACCTTCAAGTCCATCGTTTTTGGGTTGAAAGTGAGAACCGCTGGGTCAAACTTCGGATCAGCACAAAAGGTTTGCGCATCATTGATAAGCTAGGGATCGATAAAGTCCTGGCCGACATTCGTGCGAAAGGAACCAGAATTTAAGGGGCGCCATCATGCTGGAAAAAATCAAACTTGTCTCCTCGGCGGGTACCGGGCACTACTACACGACGGCAAAGAACAAGCGCACGCATCCTGAAAAACTGGAGCGCAACAAATATGATCCCGTGGTGCGTAAGCACGTGCCGTACAAGGAAGCAAAAATTAAATAAGCAGCCTGCCTGCCCACCCGCGATCAAAGCCCGCTTAATTTGCGGGCTTTTTTATGCGCGCACTAGCGAATAACAGCGCATTGAAATCGCAAAGTCTTCAAGTGCCGCAATACCGGTCGCCTCGGCACGTCGACACCATTCCTGCAGTTGCAGGAGCAAACGTTCCGGGGTCGCGCTTCGCTCGGAAAATATCTGTTGTAGCTGTTGGCGAAATTCGTAGACCTCGGCGAGGGCCGCGCTGTGTTGAAGGCAGGTTTGGAGTAGTGTGCGTTGCTTTTCGTCCATTAGAGATTGTTCTTTCACCAGCAGCGCGCGCGTTGGTTTAAGTACTTTCCGCCCCGCGACGCCGGCGTTTTTAACTTCTTCCCGGTGGACTTGCTTAATAACATGCTTGGCGTAATCCGCCATCACGTGAAAACGCCCGCTTATAACGGCGCTTAAGGTATCTAAATCAACCATTGCTTTCGCATGGTCATAATACGGTACTGGCGCCAGTTTTTTTACTTTGGCTAAGCGCATCGCAGCCAGCCCACGGATATAGAGCCAGCCAACGTCGAACTCCCACGATTTGCTCGAAAAACGTGCTGAACTCGCAAACGCATGATGGTTGTTGTGCAGCTCCTCGCCGCCTATGAGAACTCCCCACGGGGCGAAATTGGTCGACGCGTCGGCCGTTTCGAAATTCCGGTAGCCACTCCAATGACCTATGCCGTTGACGATACCTGCGGCAAAAATAGGTATCCACGCCATCTGGACAGCCCATATGGTCAGGCCAATAGGACCAAACAAGACGATATCGATAGCCAACATCATAAAAATGCCGATCCGATCATGCGGCTCAAATATTTTTCGTTCGAGCCAATCCGTGGGTGTGCCATACCCGTAGGCCTCGATTATCTCGGGATCCTTACCGGCGGCCCGATAAAGTTCTGCACCCTCGCGCAAGACTTTCTTTAAACCTAGCGTTTGGGGGCTATGCGGATCGCCTTCGCGATCGACTAAGGCATGATGCTTTCGATGGATAGCGGTCCACTTCTTCGTCGTCATACCGGTGGTTAACCACAGCCAGCTACGAAAGAACAATGCCGGTAGAAAATGTAATTCGATCGCTCGATGAGCTTGGTGGCGGTGCAAATAGATCGTGACCGCGGCGATTGTAATATGCGTCAGTCCTAACGCGACCATAACGTAGCCCCACCAAGGGAGCTCCAAGATTCCGTGATACATAGACATGGTAAGCGTTAGTCCCAAATTAAACCGTGAACGACGGCGCCCCACTATCTTCTCGCAATTCGTGCTGGATTTAAAACCCTGAGCAATTCGAACTCATGTGTGTGTGATTTCCAGTATCGATGCTGGTTTCCAAAAACCCTGGAGTCAACGCTGGCTTTAAGATACCCGGAGCGCCCCTTGGCAAGCGCCCCACGCTCGCGAATAATGTCGCTCCCATGGTCGACGACCCCTTGCTCCGCGCTCAAAACCTAATCCGCTACTACCACGGCAGACAGGTTCTTCACGGTATTGATCTCGAGTTGCACCGTGGGGAAGTTCTCGGGTTTTTGGGTCCGAACGGCGCGGGGAAATCGACGACCATGAACATTCTCAGCGGTGTTTTAGCGCCACACCAGGGACGCGTTAGCATTTGCGGACACGACATGACCCAACACCCGCGTCTGGCGAAAGGTCAACTCGGTTATCTGCCCGAGGTCCCACCCCTTTATTTGGACGCGACGGTCGACGAGTATCTTCAATATTGTGCTGGCCTACGTGGGCTCGACCGATCGCAGGCCGCCGCCGCCATGGTCAAATCTAAAAAAGAATGCGATCTCACCAGCGTCGGCTCGCGCCTCATCCGAAACCTTTCGAAAGGATTCAGGCAACGCGTTGGGATTGCCCAAGCACTGCTGCACGGGCCACAAGTGGTTATATTGGACGAGCCGACAAGCGGGCTCGATCCGAACCAGATCCGTGCCGTGCGCGCTACAATTTTGGCACTGACGCAAAACCACGCGGTGATCTTATCGACCCATGTGTTATCCGAAGTGCAAGCGTTGTGTTCCCGCGTGGCGATACTTCATCATGGGCGCATTGCATTTAATCAGCGTATTGATCAGACGCCCGACGCCATGCAGATTCACCTGGCTGGCGCTGCGCCCGGACTACAATGGGATCAGGTCGCCGGCGTCCGCAACGGCGAATCGCTCGGTAACGGTCGTTACCGGTTGGAGGTCACCGATTTCGATGCGGCGGCAGATGCGGTAACCCGGCTTGCGGTCGAACAGAATTTAGCCCTGCGTGAACTATCCCGCGATGCCTCTCCATTGGAACAGGTTTTTGTTGATCTGACCTGCAATGATGAATCGGATTTCGCATGATCCGAATCATCGCCCTTCGTGAAGCAACCGCTTTATTCCGTAGCCCCTTGGCTTGGTCTGTGCTGGCCATGGCCCAGTTCGTGCTCGCTTTTCAATTTTTAGCGCAAATTGAAACCTACCTGCATTTCGCAGATAAGCTCCGCAAGATGCCGGAAGCCCCTGGTGTTACTGAGGTCATAATGACGCCAACTATTGGGGTTAGCGCGGTGTTGATGCTATTTTTTATTCCAGTGATCACGATGTCGAGCTTGAGCACAGAGCGCCGCAGCGGAACACTAGCGCTGCTGTATAGCTCACCGGTGACGTCATGGCAGATTGTCGCCGGCAAGTATCTTGGTATCAGCGCGTTGCTGGCCGTACTTTGGGTGATCGTTGCGCTGATGCCGTTGACCTTGGCGTGGGGGGCGGCCATCGATTTTGGTCTATACCTGGCCGGTCTGCTGGCTCTGTTTTTGCTGATGTCCACCTATGCCGCCGTAGGTCTTATGTTCTCGGCGATGTTTGCACATTCATCCGTGGCGGCGATCATGACTTTCGGCGTTTTAAGCGGCTTATGGCTGATCGATTGGGCAACCCGCCTCGGACAAGACGTCACACTGTTCAACTACTTATCAAGCCTCAACCATTTTCAACGCCTAGCCCATGGCATGCTGGTTACAACAGATCTCGCGTATTTCATGATAATCATTGCCAGCACGCTGTACCTCACTACTTGGCGTTTAGACGGTGACCGTAAACCCCTTTAATTCCCCACGTCGGCGTGCACGTATTGCGCACGCCGGGCGCTTTATTATCGCCTTAGTTGTGGCGGTGACATTGGCATGGCTTAGCACTCGAAACCCACCAAGTTTCGATGTGACCAGAGCGCAATCGCATACCTTGTCCGAGGCCAGCTTGGCGGTACTGGAAGCCTTTACCGGTCCGGTCGCGATCACCGCTTTTTTGCCACCGAACGATCTTAGGCGCGAGCAACTTAAACCGCTGATCGAACGCTACCGCCGCCACCGACCCGATATCAGGTTTGACATTGTAGATCCAGCAACGGAGCCCGATCGCGTCCGTAGCGAGGAGATCCGCGACGGCGAGATCATTGTGCAAAGAGAAGCCCGTCAAGAGCGTACGACCGCGTACAGCGAACGAGGGATCACCGAGGCCTTATCGCGCCTCGCACGCGCCGAGGATAAATGGATTGTTTTTATTTCTGGCCACGGTGAGCGTAGCTCGCGGCGTAATGCAAACCACGATGTGTCGGATTGGGCATCCGTGCTGGAGCGCCGGGGCTTCAACGTGCAGGAAATAAACCTCGCCGAATTTCGCACGGTTCCCGATAACGCAAATGTTGTCGTGCTTGCGAGCCCACAAGTCGATTTTCAACCAATCGAGACCAACGCGATCGTTGAATACATCGAAGCGGGCGGCAGTCTTTTGTGGTTAACCGATCCGGATCACCCAACAACACTGGGCGCATTGGAGCAAGTTATCGGGTTCAAACCGATTCCGGGAACGATTGTTGATCCCGTCTCGCTGGCCCAGGGGGTCGATAATCCCGCCTTTATTTTGCTCAACCAGTACGCCAAACACCCAGCTTTATCGGGGTTTAACTACACAACAATAATGTTCTATGCCGTTGGCGTTCACATCCGCGCACCGGACGGATGGGTAGCAGAACGCTTGATCTTCAGCGGCGACAAAGCATGGAGTGAAACCGACCCCTTGGACGGTAATGTGGGCTACGACGATGGCGCAGATTTCCTCGGGCCCATACCGGTTGCCGTCGCAATGTCGCGCGACCTGCCACAACACCAACAGCGCCTCGTCGTCGTGGGTGACGGTGATTTCCTCGCAAACGCCTATCTACAAAATAGCGGGAATCAAGACTTGGGCGTACGTCTGGTCGAGTGGCTGTCGCACGACGATGGCATGATCTCTATTCCGAGCCGCGTAGCCGAGGACGACATCTTAGAACTAAAGGATTGGCACAAGGCAGTTATCGGTTTTGGGTTCCTAATAGTCTTACCATTTGCATTCGTTTTAAACGGCTTGCTCATCTGGTGGCGAAGACGGCGTGCCTGAGCTACCCGAGGTCGAGACCACGCGCCGTGGGGTCGGTCCATTACTGGAGGGGCGACGCGTCTCAGCGGTAAATGTCCGAAATCCAAATTTACGGCAACCGGTGCTCGCATCGTTACCACAGCGACTCACCGGGCTAACATTACGAGCCGTTGAGCGCCGCGCAAAATACTTATTGTTCCGTTTTGACAACGGCTTTCTTATCGTGCACTTGGGTATGTCTGGCAGTCTCCGTATCGTCGAACCACGAACTGCATTTAGAAAGCACGACCATGTCGAAATTACTTTCGATGCTACTCATTGTCTGCGGCTGCACGACCCGCGACGTTTTGGTTTGATGGTCTGGACCGAAGAACCGCCGAAAGATCATGCGTTACTAAGGCATCTCGGCCCCGAACCCTGGGATGAACAATTTAGTGGGGCGTATCTACATGCGGGCGCGCGGCGGCGGCAGGCGGCGGTTAAGAACTACATCATGGATAGCCGAATCGTCGTTGGGGTGGGCAACATCTACGCGAGTGAATCGCTCTATCGTGCTGGAGTCCACCCCAATCGCGCCGCTGGGCGGATCAGCAGAACGCGATACGATGCCATTGTTGTGGCCGTTCGAGAAGTACTGGAAGAGGCACTTGAGCTTGGCGGAACGACCTTACGAGATTTCGTTCATAGTGACGGCGAACCGGGCTATTTCCGTGTAAGGCTAAGGGTCTACGGTCGTGCGGGTGAACCGTGTGAGTGCCAAGGCGGGCTCATTCGCCAGATCGTGATAGGACAACGCTCAAGCTTTTATTGCCCTCGCTGTCAGCGTTGAGAGGCGCGGGCAATATCGAAAACGTCGGCCGCGCCCTCGCCGCGCGGATCACTCGCCGCATTCACTTCTTGTTTGGCCACGTCCCACAGAATTGCATGCATGTTGCCATAATTACGGCTGTTCTCTTTTAGTTGATGTCCACGCCGTTTGAGATCAAGTTGTTCATCACTCGTCAGTCCGTCGCGTTCAAACTGCACCTCATCAGGTAGGTATTGGTGATGATAGCGTTTAGCACTCACCCATGATTCAGGTTTATTCCCGGATGCGAAATCCAAAATACCGATCATCACCATACTGATGATGCGGCTGCCTCCCGGCGTCCCCAAAATACCAATTTGGTCTTTAGTCTCTAAAAACGTAGGGGTCATACTCGATAATGGCCGCTTCCCGGGTGCGATGGCGTTTGCTGCAACCCCCACAAGGCCATAGGCATTAGGAGTCATTGGGCGGGCCGAAAAATCATCCATTTCATTGTTGAGCAACACCCCGGTCCCCGCCGGAACGAATACCGCACCGAATGGATAATTTACGCTAAGGGTCGCTGCCACCCGATTGCCATGTGAATCGAGCACGGAAAAGTGCGTCGTATCTTCGCCTTTTTCTGGACCAATGGCCCGCAGATCCGTGCTTGGCGTCGCGCGTTCTGTCGACAGATCGGCTGCTAGTGTCTTTGCGTATGCGGGGCTCACGAGGCGCGTGAGCGGGATATCGACGTGATCCGGATCGCCAAGGTATTCAGCCCGATCCCGATAAGCGCGGCGCATCGACTCAATCACGACATGTCGCCGTGTCTTTGCTGTCATGGGCGCTAAGTCAAATTGCGAGAGGATATTGAACGCCTCGGCCATCACTACCCCGCCGGAGGAGGGCGGTGGTGCGGTGATGATACGAATACCGCGATAGTTGATCACGATCGGTTCGCGTTCGACCACGGCATAGTCATCGAGGTCTTGTTGCGTCCAGATGCCACCTTGATCGCGCACGCCGGCGACCAGACGCTCACCGATTTCACCCGCATAAAAGCCGGCTGCACCTTGCTTACCGAGCACGCGCAAGGTATTCGCAAGATCCGGTTGCGTTATTACCTCGTCTAAGTCGGCTCGGCCATCGTCGCCTAAAAATATTGCCGCCGTAGCAGGGTATGCGGCCATCGCTTTTTGACGAAAACCGGCCATTCGATGATAACGCGCCTTTACGACAAACCCATTTGTCGCAAGCTTGATCGCCGGCGCCAGGCTTTCGCTAAGCGCCAAGCGCCCGTAATGGTCGGCCAGATACACAAGTCCAGCCGGTGTTCCCGGAATACCGGCGGCAAGTGGTCCATTAAGCGAGCGATCGCGGATAAATTCGCCACGCTCATCGAGGTACATATCATGGGTCGCGGCGGCTGGCGCCTTCTCCCTCGCATCGACCATTGTGTTGCTGCCATCGGCCGCGCGATGAAGCAAAAAGAACCCACCACCGCCGATCCCGGAACTGTAAGGTTCAACCACGGCGAGCGCTGCTGCGACCGCTATAGCCGCATCGAAGGCGTTGCCCCCGGCCTCGAGGATCTCACGCCCGGCGGCCGTAGCCGCAGGATGGGCAGATGCCACCGCGGCTTGCGGTGGCTGTGCAGCCGGACCGCTCGCTGCGGCAACCGCTAGGTGGACATTTAGGTATATAAAAAGCGCTGCGACCGTAACGTAGGAGAATTGTTTCATTTGCTTATTCACTCTTGTACGCCGTGTAGTCGATGAAATTTTTCCAGCAATTGTTCATTCGATTCCGGCCATTTCGGGTCTGGAGGGATACAGTCGACCGGGCACACTTCGACGCATTGCGGCGTGTTGAAGTGGCCTACGCATTCGGTACAACGTTGTGGATCGATGACGTAGTATTCGGCGCCCTCAGAGATCGCCTGATTCGGACACTCGGGTTCGCACACGTCACAGTTAATACATTGATCGGTTATCAGTAAGGCCATGACCTTGGGTTCAAAGCAAAAATCCGCGGGATCAAAATTATTTTTTCTTCTTACCTAATCTAGCGCCCAACGCCTCACTCACGGCAGGATGGACGAATTCCGTAACGTCGCCACCAAGTGCAGATATCTCTCGGATCAACGAGGAGGAAATAAATAAGAATTGCTCTGAGGGTGTGAGAAACACGGTGTCGATTTCCGGATTTAGGCGACGATTCATACCAGCTAATTGAAATTCAAACTCGAAATCCGATACCGCACGTAGACCGCGCAATACGGCACAAGCATTATGCTCCGCGGCAAATTCGACCATTAGTCCGTCGAAACGAGCGATGTCGACGTTGGCATAGGGACTCAACACCGTCTCGGCAAGTGCCACCCGTTCGTCGGTCGAAAACGCCGTTGACTTAGACGTACTGCCGGCAATAGCGACAATGATCCGATCAAAAATACGCGCCGCCCGGGCAACGATATCTGCGTGACCGTTGGTGATTGGATCGAAGGTCCCGGGATATATGGCTACTTTTTGCACGTAAGGGCTCCTATTATTATTCGTCTGGGTTCGCTACTTCTTTGCCGTTTGGGTGAGACGCCAAAGTATTAAATTCGAGTAACGCAAATTCCACATGAGCGGTTTGTCCGCGACGGACGATCTGCCACGGTGCTGCTTCGAGATGCAATATAGGGATTTTCTCTGCTTCAAGATACACCCACGCACGCGGTTTCAACCAACCGCCTGCCAATTTTCCAAGGGCTGCTTCAATGTATTGATGCCCAAATGGCGGGTCCAAGAACACGATATCGAACTGCGCCCGACTAGCGCCGAGTAACCATTCCATCGCGTCACCTTCGACGATGGAGACGTTATTTGCGTCCAACATCTGCGCGTGTTGTCGGAGGGACTCGACCACGGCATGATCGATGTCCACGAGCGTTGCGTGTGCTCCGCCGCGCGACAGTGCTTCGAATCCTAGGGCGCCTGTGCCCGCATAGAGGTCGAGACTACTCGCCTCGGTAAGATACGGCGCGAGCCAGTTGAATAAGGTTTCGCGCACGCGATCAGAACTCGGACGTAACTCGGGTCGCTCCGCAATCGACAACTTTCGCCCCCGCCATTTACCTCCGATTATTCGGACCTGCCCACGCTTTGTTCCCGACCGCGACGTGCGCTTATGCGCTTTCATCACGCAAACGCTGACCTCAAAGAACGCGCTACCTGCTGTTGTCGTAACACGGCTTATTCGTCCTTCGTGTCTGCGCGTCCTACCACTACAAGAACCATCTTTTCAGGGTTCAAGCGCCGCTGAAACGCAGTTCGCACATCATCGGCGGTGACCTCGGCCACGTGATCGGGGAAGGTAGTCAGGTAATCAAGGGGTAGTCGATAGAAGCCGATCATGCCCAAATATTCGAGTATTTTAGAATTGCTGGCGATGCGCAGCGGAAACCCACCAATCAGATTTTGCTTCGCCGCTTCAAGGGCCTGCGGCGTCGGACCATCGCTCACAAATTTGCTAATTTGCTCGCGTAGCACGGAGATCGCCTCTTCGACCTGCGAGTTATCGGTTTGTAGAGACGCCGTAAATGGCCCGAGCTCTGCCATTGGTGTGAAGTGGCTGTTTACGCTGTAGGACAATCCGCGCTTATCGCGGATCTCGTCGAATAAGATTGAGACCAAGCCGCCACCGCCGAGGACATGGTTTCCTACGAGCAAGGGGAAATAATCCGGATCACCACGCTTAATGCCGGGTTGGCCTATTTTTATATGGCTTTGGATCGACGGAAACTCAACGTGCTCGCTGCTGGCTGCCGCCAAGGATCCGACGGCTGGAAGCGGCGGTGCAGGTTTACCGGCGGCGATACCTTTGCTCAACTGGGTCGCGATTTTCTTGGCTTGTTCGGTTGTGACGGCACCAACTATCGCAATCGTCGCATTTTTCGCAACGTAATATTTGCGATGAAAGCTTACAATATTGTCCCGCGAGAGTGCCGTAACCGATGCCTCAGTACCGGACATCTCGGCCGCGTACGGATGCTTGTCGTATAGCGCCTTGTAGAACGCTTTCGATGCGATTGCTGAAGGTGATTGTTTTTCCTGTTTGATGCGCACCAGCGTATTCGCTTTTCGTCGTTGTACCGTATCATCATCAAATCTAGGTTTACTCAGTACCGACTCCATTAACGCGAGTGCCGGAGCCAAATATTTTTTGTCCGCCAGCGATCGCAGCGATATCCACGCCATGTCGCGCAGTGCGCCAGTCGAGAACATCGCGCCAGTATCCGCCACCATTTCTTTAAAGACGTTTGCGTCAAATTCGCCTGCGCCCTCACCCAATAGACTGCTTGTTAATTGTGCCAAGCCGGTTTCTAAGCCATCGCGGGAACTGCCTGCATCAAATACAAAGCGCACGTCCAAGATCGGGATTTCGGGGGCTTCGACGAAGTAGACTCGAGCACCATTGTCGGTGACCCAGTGTTGTATTTCCGGGGTGGCGTGGACCGCTAAGCTTAAGCACAGTGACACACAAAAAATAATCGTTGTCAGGTAATGTTTCACGCCGTTACTCCCCTGCACGAGGTAAGAGTTTAGCAATGGTCAAACGTTCCGGTACCAGGTACTTAACGGCGACCGCTTGAACTTGCTCTGGCGTTACGGCGGAAATCTTCTCGACGTATTTGTCGTTTAGGCGCCAATCTAAGCCTACGGAATCTAAGGTTCCGATAATGAGTCCCTGGTAAAACATGGAGTCGCGTTGGAAAATGCGATCCGCGACGACTTGTGTCTTTATGCGCTCAAGTTCGGCCACCGTCGGCGGTTCCTTTTTCAGTCTTTCAATCTGAGCGATAATGGCTGTCTTCAATTCTTCCAGGGTGTGCTCAGCACTCGGTGCGGCACTGAAACTAAACAGCGACGCTAGCCGGGATGCGCCGGAGTAATCTGCCCCAACGCTGGCGGCGATCTTTGCTTCGCGCACAAGCTCACGCGGTAAACGCGCGCTAGGTCCGCCGTCTAAGGTTCCAGACAATACATCGAGTGCATAAATCTCCCATTCTTTGTATTGACTATTTTGGGCAAGCGCGTTGTTCAACACAGGAACTTTGTAACCCATATAAAGCTGCGGCACTCGCGTCTTGTTACTTGTTACGGTAACGGTCTTGGTGCCTTGTTGTTCGACTTCCGGCCGGTTTTTCGGCGCTTTGGGCGATTGCGAGGACAACGGCCCAAAATGTTTTTTGGCCAGCGCAAATACTTGTCCAGGTACGACGTCACCGACAACAACTACGGTTGCGTTATTCGGCGCATACCAACGCGAATACCAGGTCCGCAGGTCGTCTATTTCCATCCCTTGAAGATCCGCGGCCCAGCCGATCACCGGTTGGCGGTATGGACTCGTTTGGTAGGCGATTGAGCGCGCCGTTTCGCCTAGTAGCGCACGAGGATTATCGTCGGTTCGCAACCGCCGCTCCTCGAGCACCACCCGAATTTCGTTTTTAAATTCAGCTTCGCTTAGGACCAGGTTGCGCATTCGATCGGCCTCAAGCTTGAAGCTTAGTCCGACGTTGTCGGCGGACCATGTTTGGAAGTACGCGGTGTAATCCGTACTTGTAAATGCGTTTTCCTCGCCACCTTGTGCAGAGACGATTTCAGAAAACTTGCCTGATGGGATCTTTTCCGTACCCTTGAACATCATGTGCTCTAAGGCGTGGGAGACACCTGTGATGCCGTCGTATTCGAAACTCGAACCGACTCTGTACCACACTTGGACGACGGCCACGGGTGCTCGATGATCTTCGGCCACAATAAGTTTTAGCCCATTGTCTAGCTTATACTCATGTGTACGGTCGGCTGCGCCCGCTTGATTGAATGGAAACAGCAGACAGATGACGAGCAAGCTAGCAAATTGGCGCAAGGTTAATCTCCGGGTTAGCGATCGCAGTTACACTGCATGACCGCGGGCAAGGCGGTTTGGTTCCGCCGATGGCACGGCTCAGCGGGGGTGGTAGGATATCCGATTACAACCCTGCACAACACCGTCGCCCTGCAGAATCTAGCCGTGGAAATTCTAACAATCGATGTTTAAGCGTCTCGCCAAAGGGATAGCCCGAACCCGAAATAACCTCTTAGACGGGTTGAAGTCGGTTCTCGGTCATGGCAAAGCCATAGATGCCGCTACCATCGATGCGCTCGAGTCTTCGCTACTCATCTCCGATTGTGGGATTGATGCAACCGCTCGAATAATCGCCGGGGTCAAGTCACGGACATCGTCCACCGAGTCGAATCTGATTGAATCCGTCGTCGAGGAGATGACGGCTATTCTTAAGGATTGCGAAGCACCCTTAGAGATCTCTGTCGCTGCTCCGCGACCTTTTGTGATGCTTATCGTTGGAGTAAATGGCGCCGGCAAAACGACAACAATCGCGAAGATTGGTAGACGGCTTAAAGAGAACGGATTGACGGTCATGTTTGCTGCCGGGGACACTTTCCGCGCCGCTGCGGTCGATCAATTGACCGAGTGGGGTACGCGCCTGGACATCCCCGTGATCGCTCAAGCCGATGGTGCGGACCCGGCTTCGGTAATATTTGACGCCTGCTCGGCGGCAACCGCGCGTGGAATCGATGTTCTGATCGCCGATACCGCAGGTCGATTACATACCCAATCAAACCTAATGGCCGAATTGGAGAAGGTAAAACGTGTAGTAAAGAAGTTTGACGCCAGCGCGCCACACGAAACCATGTTGATCGTAGATTCAACGATGGGGCAGAACGCCCTTAGCCAGGCCAAACTTTTTCATGAACAAGTCGAATTGGATTCGATTACGCTAACGAAGTTAGACGGCACGGCGAAGGGAGGCATTGTGTTCGCCTTAGCCTCGAGCCTGGGTCTGCCGATCCGTTTTGTCGGGGTTGGAGAGGCCTATGACGATTTACAAACATTTGACGCGCGTGATTTCGCCGAAGCGGTACTAGTAGATACACCTGTTACGACACCACCGGCTTCGAAATGATCCAGTTCGACAGCGTTTACAAAACTTATGAGTCTGGCCAGGATGCGTTAAAAAATGTTTCGTTGAAAATTGAAAAAGGTGAATTTGTTTTTCTAACCGGACATTCCGGCGCCGGCAAAAGTACCTTATTGCGGCTAATTGCGCTGATAGAACAGGCGTCCCGCGGCCAGGTGATTGTCGATGGTCGCAATCTAGAACGGGTGCCACGGCGTCAAGTGCCTTTCTATCGACGCCGTGTCGGCGTTATCTTCCAGGAACACCGGCTTCTGCCCGACCGCTCGGTCTTTGACAATGTCGCCATGCCCTTAGTGGTTGCCGGCCATCGGACATCCGAAACGCAAAAAAGAGTCCGCGCCGCGCTTGATAAAGTCGGTTTGTTGAATAAAGAAAAGGTGTTGCCCCGCATTTTATCCAGCGGGGAACAACAGCGAGTGGGAATTGCGAGGGCCGTCGTTAATCGTCCGCAGATATTGTTGGCGGATGAGCCAACGGGAAATCTTGACCCCACATTGTCATTAGAGATCCTTAAACTGTTCGGCCAATTCAATGACGTTGGCGTGACGGTCTTGATCGCTACCCATGACGTCGAACTGATCCGACACGAACGTCATCGCAGGATCGCGCTGGCCGCCGGGCAAGTAGTAGCCTCCGGTTAAACCGACGATATGAACGACCATCACCGGCCCGCTGCACGGCGCACTAAACCGAGCGCCTATCGTGCGTGGTTGCGGCAGCATCGTGACTCGATCCGCGATACCTTTACTAATCTACGCTCGAATCGAAGCGCTGTTATCTTAAGTGTGCTGGTCATTGGATTCACATTGTCCTTGCCGCTGGGTTTGCACGTACTCCAGAACAACTTTCTCAATGTGGTCGTCGGGCTCGGGTCACAACCGCAGGCCAGTCTATTTCTTGAGACTAATGCAAACAGGGACGAGGCCGAAGCGCTCGCAAACTCGCTCAGTAGCGACGCCAGGATAGATGAGGTTCGGATCATCGACAAAAGCACGGCCTTGGCCGAGTTCGCGGAGGCTTCCAATATGCGTGAGGTGATCGCTAGCCTGGCGGAAAACCCTTTGCCCTACACGATCGTCGTCACCGTTGGCGCGGGCGAATTCGAGGGCGAGAAGGGGATGCGCCTGCAACGGGAGTTGGAAGAATTGCCACATGTCGCCCACGCGCAATTTGATATTACCTGGATCCGGCGACTCGGCGCGATTGCAGATGTGGCGGCCCGCACGGCCGCGGTGTTTGCAGTAATCCTTAGTATCGGGGTGGTACTGATCACGGGAAACACGATCCGCGTTGGCATCCACGGCCGACGCGATGAAATCGAGGTCGCAAAACTTTGCGGCGCGACGGACGCTTTCGTAAGGCGACCCTTTCTCTATAGCGGGGCGGTTCAAGGCCTGTTTGGAGCGGTGGTGGCGCTCACGGTCGTCGCAGGTGCCGTAGCATCACTTAGCGGGCCCTCCGCGAGGCTCGCTGCGTTATACGGCAGCGATCTGCAACTTATTAATATTTCTATATTTTCTATCTTAACAGTACTAGTATCCGGCGCCGCCTTGGGCTTGATTGGGGCCTGGATAGCGGTTGCTATCTACCTGCGGCAGATCGACCTTACGCGAGGTGTCTGAGCTCCAAACGGCTTGATCTGGCAGGCCATAGGGAACCAAACAGGTTATTAGCACTCTTAAACATAGAGTGCTAAAATTGACGCTAATCTGTGCGTGGAGGAGTTGATCTAACATGAGTACTGCACTGGACATTCAGATGCCGCTTCCGACCGGCTCACTAGAAGCCTATGTGACCGCCGTGAATTCCGTGCCAATGTTGAGTTTAGAGAAAGAGCAGGCGCTGGCAACGCTGTTTCGTGAAAATGGGGACATCGACGCCGCCCGCCAGCTAGTGCTGTCTCACTTGCGCTTTGTTGTTCGAGTCGCACGCGGCTACTCCGGTTATGGGCTTCAATTAGGTGATTTAATCCAAGAAGGAAATATCGGCCTGATGAAAGCGGTGAAACGCTTTGATCCTTCAATCGGCGTGCGCTTGGTGTCGTTTGCCGTACATTGGGTTCGCGCAGAAATGCATGAATTCATTTTGCGCAACTGGCGCATCGTTAAAGTCGCCACGACAAAATCACAGCGAAAGCTTTTTTTTAATTTGCGCAGCTCCAAGAAGCGGCTTGGCTGGCTAAATAATGAAGAGGTCGCCGCTGTTGCGAAAGACCTCAATGTCGAACCAAAAGACGTGCTGTTGATGGAACAGCGGCTCAGCGCCCACGACGCCGCCTTCGATTCAAATCCTTCTGAAGACGATGACCAGGTTGCACCTGCGGCATATTATTCGGATATGCGGTATGAGCCGTCGCAGCAGCTCGAATCGCAGCAAACCGATGAAAATAATAAAGAACAGCTCTTAGCCGCGCTCGAAAACCTCGACGAACGTAGCCGGGACATCGTGACGCAGCGCTGGTTGTGTGATCCGAAGCAAACGTTGAAAGAACTTGCTGAAAAGTATGAAATCTCTGCCGAACGGGTCCGCCAGATCGAAAAGAACGCGTTCAACGCGATACGTGGCGCGATGTCCGGCGTATATCAGCTGACCGACGAATCCGCCTAAAATGAGTCAGTCCTTAGCTGACAATCGCTTCCGTATAGAGGCCAAATAGATCAACAGGAATAGGGCGAAATAATATTCCTGTGGTTCGCTAAAGCGTAGTTCCAGCGGCAACTGCTCTATGTCAAAAAGGGATTTGATGCGTTCGGGCAAGCGGATCATGATCGCCAAAATTGCGCTCGGGAAGACCTCAATAGTTGGCCAAAACCAATAACCCTCTTGTTCCGGCGTTCCCGCAGAGCGCCCCAATAGCGGCCAGATCACGCCGCCAATCAGCACCCAAAATTCCAGCAACATTCGCGGTTTCTGATCAAACCAGCTGCTAACGTTGTGCAGGTTTGTCTCTTCCTGATCGTTTACCGCCTCAATATATTCGGGAGTGCTCCAGCCGAATAAATGTTGTCCCCACGATAGTTCTTCGCCGGCGAAATACACACAGCCTAAGGTCGTCAACAATACCCAGATGCGGAGTCGTCGTGTCGGTAACTTCGACGCACGGCGTAACAAGAGGAAGCCAACGACCGCGCCCGCAATCGATATCACCGGTGTCGCCAGCTCGATTAGCCCGAGCTCTCCATCGATCCGTAAGGTGTAAAATTCCGGTGCCAGGATCTTGATCGGAATGATCACCAACAGCAGCAGTGGCGGGAACCACAACCAAAGCCAACTCGGCAAGCGTTCGTCGTGCGGACTACCGGAGGTGATCACCACAAAGGCATCGTGCAATTAAATAGAACGGCCAATCAACGGTAGATAATGATCAATAAAAAGAACCATGAATAGCAGCATCAAATAGACTATGGAGTAGCTAAAGGCCTGTTTAGCAAGTTCATCTCGGTGATCTACCATCATGCGGATAGCGTAGTACAGAAAACCAGCGTCTAGTAGAAGCGCGGCGACTAAGTAAACGGGCCCGCACATGTAGGTGGCAAACGGTAAGATCGTAACGATGGTCAACACTATCGTGTAGAGCAGAATTTGCACCCGCGTGTAATCAACCCCATGCGTAATTGGCAGCATCGGGACAGACGCTTTCGCATACTCTTCACGTCGGTATATAGCCAGCGCCCAAAAGTGCGGCGGCGTCCAAGCGAAAATGATCAAAAACAGTAATAGCGCATGGGGATCGACGCTTCCTGTCACGGCGGTCCACCCCAACACCGGCGGCGCGGCACCGGCGGCACCGCCGATAACGATGTTCTGGGGCGTCGCATGCTTCAAGTACATCGTGTAGATCACTGCGTACCCAATGAGTGACGCAAAGGTGAGTACGGCGGTGAGTACGTTAACGAAGGCAACGAGTAGGTACATTGCCAAGGTGCCTATAAGCAGCGCGAATACCAGCGCGTGGGTGCGGGTCAATTCCCCCTGAGGTAACGGCCGGTCTTGGGTGCGTGCCATCAACGCATCGATCCGATATTCCGCGACGTGATTGATCGCTGCGGCCGATCCCGCCGCTAAGGCGATTCCAAGTGTCGCGAATACGAATATGTCGAGAGGAACCGCGCCCGGGGTTGAGAGAAGCATGCCTACTATCGCGGTAAATACGATCAATGACACGACCCGCGGTTTGCACAATTCTAGGTATTCGCGCCAGGTCGGTATTATTCGGGCAGATAAGGAAACGTCGTTCATCAGTCGATCATCTTATGGGAAGGGGCCAATTCAGATCCCGTCCGAGGTCAGGAAACCATCGTTCTTGTCGGAGCCCGGCAAGATACCGACGGTATTATTTCGGTAGTTTTCTAGGCAGATCACGGTCGCGATATTCTACACGGCGCGATTATACACCATGTCTTGCATCGCTCTAACCGTTCCGGCCGACGCATCGGCGATTGCGGTGGTGCGACGTTCGGCACCGGTGACCTCCGCTATAAGACTAGCCTCTCACCCCCATAGACGGCCTACGCCGGGGCTTAGTGCGTTGTCGATAGCATCACCATCGATAGGGTCGTGTCGGCTCGTGACGGCCAGCAGTGGCGCCGGCATGCGTTGTTGCAGTACATCGATGGTCTCCGCTTGGAAGCTATAAGTCGGGTCAATGACATTCGCTACCCAACCAAGCAGCGTCACCCCGTCGCCGAGGATGACGTCAGCACTAAGCAGGGCATGGTTAATAGCGCCCAGGCGAATGCCGCACACGAGTATGACCGGCAGCTTCAGATAGCGTACCAGATCGACCGTTTGAAGCGTGTCGCTCAAGGGGACGCGCCAGCCGCCGATGCCCTCCACCAGCACAATGTCTGCGGCTGCACGACACGCTTTGAAGGCGTTGTCGATGACTGAGAGCTCTACCTCTGCGCCCATGCGCGCGGCGGCAATGTTCGGTGATGTGGGTTCTAAGTAGACGCATGGGTTTATCACGTCATAACTGAGCTTTGGTTTGGAATTCTGTATTAATTGCAAGGCATCGTCGTTGCGTAGGCCCGCAATGGTTTTCTCTGCTCCGCTCGCTACCGGCTTCATGCCCACTGCCGTGTGGCCTGCGCCAATCAGCGTCCGCAGTAAGGCGCAGGTGATTACCGTTTTTCCTACCTCCGTGTCGGTACCGGCAATGAAAGCGGCTTTGATCATTTTCTTTTTCGAATATCGGCAAACGGGAATGTCGCGACCGTACTACCATCTTGCGCGCGGCTTCCAGGATCTGGACACCATGCGTGGCCATAGACTATTTCGTAGGTCGCTGGGAGCTTGCCGTCGCGGCGATGCGCCTCGTAATGCGCCGACATACGTTTAATTGTCCTTGGCGTTGACAAACCACGGCGCCGTCCGCTCAAGGCATTGACTGCGCCGATACCGCGCAAGTCCCGCATGACGCCAAACACATCGTCGTAGTTGACCGTTGTCATGTCGCACTCCAAAACCGGGCTAGCAAATCCGGCCCTAATCATCGCATCACCGACATCATGCATATCGATAAACTGATTGATATGCGGGGACTGATCGACCGCGGCCCAAGCGCCGCGAAGTTCGCGTAGTGTGTCTGGTCCGAGGCTTGAGAAGAGTAACAAACCCTCTGGTTTTAGAATGCGGCGACACTCGGCGAACAATTTATCGAGATCGTTGCACCACTGAAACGTGAGACTTGAGAACACGAAATCGATAGTGCCATCCGCGATCGGCAACGACTCAGCATCCGCACATAGATAACGTTGACGCTTACGCCAGCGATTGTCTTTAGAGCTCGCATAGGCGAGCATCGATGGCGATAGATCGAGCAATATCGTTTGTGCGCGAGGGAATAGTCGCTCTAACGATCTGGCGCAGTAACCGGTTCCGGCACCGATGTCCAAAATGGTTTTTGGTGCGACGCGAATGATGTCGAGACTATCGATCATGTTGTCAACGACCATTCGTTGAAGCGCGGCGTGCGCGTCGTATGTCTCTACGGCGCGATCAAATGATTCACGCGCGCGCTTTTTATCGATAGAGATCTCGGTGTCTTCTAACATAGTGCGTGCTTGGCGAATGCGGCCAACATTGTTGCGACGAGTTGATCGATATCGTCGCCGGAATGGGCTGCGCTTATACAAATTCGTAGACGCGCCGTTCCCGCAGGTACGGTCGGTGGCCGAATCGCGCGGGCGTAAATTCCCGCGCGGCGCAATTCCGTGGATATCGCTAGCGCGGCAGTTTCGCTACCAATCATCACCGGCTGAATGGGTGAACTCGAAGGCAGCAGTGGCAGCGTGCTTGCCGCGCTTCGGAAATGCGCGATATTTTTCTGTAGATTTCGCAGCAGAGAATCATCATGAGTTAACAGGTCCAACGCCGCGAGTGTTGCTGCGGCAATCATGGGCGGCGGTGCCGTGTCATAGGTAAACGTACGGCTAGATTGAATCAAGGCCTCGATCAGCGCTTCGCTACCGACGACTGCCGCGCCGGCTGTTCCCAAGGCCTTACCGAAAGTGACGATTTGAATCGGCATCTCCGCCTGCGACATTCCGACAGCCACGGCAGTTCCTCGGCCTTCGGCCTCTATGCCGAAGCCGTGTGCGTCGTCCCCGATCAAAATCGCTTCGTGTCGTTTCGCTAAAGTTGCTAACTCACCTAATGGCGCACGGTCACCATCCATGCTGAATATTGTATCGGTAACGATCCACCGTGCCGGCGACTCGTCCGCCGCAAGTGCGGCGTCCAGTTTTTCCAAATCTAAATGCGGATAGCGGGTACTCTTCGCTCGGGTTAGCGTGACTGCATCAATTAGCGACGCGTGATTCAGACGGTCATGAAAAATGTGGTCTTTGCGCCGGACAAGCGCATTGATGGCACCGATGTTGGCGAGATACCCTGAAGAGAACAATAGCGCACGGTCACGCCGCATGAATTGCGCTACTCGTTGTTCAAGCTCTACATGCACTCGACTACGGCCAGATAGCAGCGCCGAGGCGCCACTACCAACGCCGTATAGTCCAACGGCGTCGACCGAGGCAGCGCGCAGATTTGGATGTGCGCTTAGACCTAGGTAATCGTTACTGGAGAAATTGATTAATCGTTCTTGCCCAATCGCGATGTGCCGGCCTTGGCATGTTTCGAGCGGCTCGAGGGTGCGCAAGCGGTCATTGCGCCGGTGATCATCCAAGATCTTTTCAAGGCGTTCATCGAACGCGCTCAACATTGATTTCTACTCTACAGTGCGCTCGGTTTAATCCCGAGCTTGGTAAACAGAGCGCGGTCGGAGTCTGCGATTGGGTTAGGCGTCGTCAATAACTGTTCGCCGTAGAAGATGGAGTTTGCGCCGGCGAAAAAGCACAGGGCTTGAGCTTCATCGTTCATTTCCTCACGTCCTGCCGACAGCCTGACATAAGAATTTGGCATCATAATACGAGCGGCAGCGACCATGCGGACAATGTCTAGTGTATCGACATCGGCGATCTTATCTAACGGCGTGCCCTGCACTTTCACGAGCATATTAATCGGCACGCTCTCTGGCGGCTCGGGAAGATTTGCCAGGTTCGACAGAAGTCCGGCGCGGTCTGCGATCGACTCACCCATACCGACAATACCGCCGCAACAAACGCTGATACCGGCGTCACGTACGTGGTCTAGGGTGTCTAGCCGATCCTGGTAGGTTCTGGTCGTAATGATGTCACCGTAAAACTCAGGCGAGGTATCGAGGTTGTGATTGTAGTAATCGAGCCCTGCCGATTTTAGGCGTTCCGCTTGGGTAGATTTCAACATGCCTAAGGTTACACAGGACTCCATCCCGAGATCCTTTACCGCCTCGATAAGCGGGATGACTTTGTCAAGATCTCGCTCTTTTGGCGAGCGCCATGCGGCGCCCATACAAAAACGTGTAGCACCATTCGCTTTGGCGTTCTCGGCCGCTTTCCGGACTGCCTCAACATCAAGCAGCGTCTCCGATTCAACACCCGTGTCATAACGCGCGCTCTGCGGACAGTATGCGCAGTCTTCCGGGCAACCGCCGGTCTTTATATTCAAAAGCGTACTGAGCTGAACTTCGTTCGGATTGAAGTTAGACCGATGAACGCTATGGGCTTCAAACAGCAAATCGTTCAGCGGTTGTTGCAACAAGGCCATGACGTCGGAGACGGCCCAACGGATAGCTTGCGTTGGGTCACTTATTTTTGTGTGCGCTTGAACACCTACCGCGGATGCCATACGGTTGCTCTCCATAATAAAAACTGACGGAAATCGATAAGGATGTCGAATAATGAAGTATCAAATACCGCTGTCAACATTAGACGATGGTCGGGATCGTGACAACTGGTTAATATCTGTCCAAAGAGTAGTCGACTCAGTTCTCGGCGGTGCTCAGGAATGCCGGTTGTGCCGGACGCCTATCGATGACCAATTTCTGTGTCAGGCTTGTATCGACGATTTACCCTGGCGTATAGCGCCATGGACTAGACGACTGCCACAGGTTGACAGCGTTTGGGTCGGATTCGAATTTGCCTATCCAATTCGCCAGCTGATTCATCGCACAAAATACAGCCGTGATATTGCCTCAGCTCGGATGCTTGGTGAACTGTGGGGCATCCGGCTCGCCGGCATCGTTGATGTGCCACAAAGCGCGGCGTTATTTCCGGTACCGCTTGCCCGCAGCCGCATGCTGATCCGGGGTTTTAATCAGGCCGTTGAGATATCACTACCTCTGAGGCGCTATCTAGGAGTCCCGTTAGACGTAGTGAGTATTTACAAACCGCACGCAAGGAAGACACAGTCCTCGCTCGACGCAGTCGGTCGCAAGGTCAATATAAGAGGTGCCTTCAAACATCGCGGCAGGGTCGCTGTCGACACTGCCATTATCGTCGACGATGTATTGACCACCGGTGCGACCGTCTCAGCAATGGCGCGAGTACTGAGGAGCGCCGGGGCTAAACAGGTAATCGCTTGCGTTGTCGCTGCCGCTTAGGTGTCTAGGTTTGTTACCGACAGCGCATGCTGCTCGATGAAGTTTCGCCGGGGCTCGACTTGGTCCCCCATTAAGGTCGAGAAGATCTGGTCCGCTGCTACAGCATCTTCGATTTGAACCTGCATGAGGTTACGCTTCTCGGCATCCATGGTCGTGTCCCATAGCTGTTCGGGATTCATTTCCCCCAGCCCTTTGTAACGTTGGACGTGGAGCGATCGACGTGACTCCTGCAAGAGCCATTCAAATCCTTGGCGTAGGGAGTCCACGGGATGTACATTGTCGCCTTTGTTGACCGTTAGTCCATCTTGAGGTGAGTCCAGAATTTCCCCAAGCGTGGACAGCTGTCGATATTCGTTCGAGGAAAAGAATTCTCGGCTAAAGCGGTGCTCCGTTTCTAGCCCATGCGTCGTGATGGTGACATTAACCTGCCAAATATCAGGTGCCTGAAATTCGACTTCGCTAGTAAACGCAATGGTACTGTCGGCGCGCTTTATTAATAACGCCGTAATTTCTCTAACCCACTGATCTAAAACATCTTTACTCGCCTCCTCGGGTTGAGATAACGGCACAAGCAGGCGCATCGCTTGTAATATCATAGGGTCGTACCTGCCGGCTAGGCGTTCGGTTGTTGCTTTAAGCGCGAGATACTGATCGGCGAGTTCTTCGAGCCGCTCCCCATCCTGTTTGTCACCATTACGCACGAAAGCGACATCTTGAATGGTCAGCTCCATTACGTATTGATCTAGCTCCATATCGTCTTTGAGGTAGCGTTCTTGTTTGCCTTTTTTGACCTTATACAACGGTGGTTGCGCGATATAGACATGGCCTCTCTCGATGAGCTCGGGCATCTGTCGATAGAAAAAAGTCAGCAACAGCGTGCGGATATGTGATCCGTCGACATCGGCATCAGTCATGATAATAATTCTGTGGTATCGCAGTTTCGCCGGGTCATACTCGTCAGCACCGATTCCGCAACCCAGCGCGGTGATCAAGGTTGCGACTTCCGTAGAAGAAAGCATTTTGTCGAAGCGCGCTTTCTCGACATTTAAGATCTTGCCTTTTAACGGCAACACGGCCTGGTAACGGCGATGGCGCCCCTGTTTCGCGGAGCCACCTGCGGAATCGCCCTCTACGATAAAGAGTTCTGATTTTGCGGGGTCACGTTCTTGGCAATCGGCCAATTTTCCGGGTAATCCTGCAATATCGAGGGCCGTCTTGCGGCGCGTTAATTCGCGTGCCTTACGCGCCGCCTCCCGCGCTCGTGCTGCGTCGATGATCTTTGCCATGACAGCCTTTGCATCCTGCGGCCGCTCTAATAAGAACGCGTTGAGATGTTCCGCGAGTACCGATTCAACCGCGCCCTTCACTTCGCTGGAAACAAGCTTATCTTTTGTCTGTGACGAGAATTTCGGATCTGGTACCTTAACCGACAACACGCCGGTTAAGCCCTCGCGAACATCTTCTCCAGAAACGGACACCTTGTTTTTAGCCGCCAGTCCTTCTTTGTCGATATACGTGTTCAATGTCCGCGTAAGCGCGGAGCGGAATCCCGCCAGGTGAGTACCGCCATCGCGCTGTGGAATGTTGTTGGTATAGCAAAAAATGTTCTCTTGGTATGAATCATTCCATTGAAGCGCCAATTCCACGACCACGCCTTCTCGTTCGTCGATCAGATGAATCACACCTTCATGCAACGGCGTTTTGGTCTGGTTAAGGTGGCTAACGAATGCTGCGATACCACCTTGATATTCAAAACTATCGGATTTTTGTGTGCGCTCATCGGTGAGATTGATGCACAAACCAGAATTTAAAAACGATAATTCCCGTAATCTACTCGCCAATATGTCGTAGTGGAATTCGATATTTTGGAATATTGTCTCACTCGGAATAAATGTGACTTCTGTCCCTGTGCGATCAGTTTCCCCAACCGCGGCTAAGGCCTCTTGGGGTACACCCATCGCATATTGTTGGCGCCAGATTTGGCCATCCCGATAAATGTTCAAAACTAAATTTTCGGATAAGGCATTGACGACCGAGACACCAACACCGTGCAGACCGCCTGAGACTTTATACGAATCGTCATCGAATTTGCCACCGGCATGGAGCGTTGTCATGATCACTTCAGCCGCCGACATATTTTCTTCTTGATGGAAGTCCACCGGTATCCCACGACCGTCGTCGACCACGGTAACTTCATTATTGGCGCGTATTTTTACGTCGATTTTGGAGCAGTGCCCAGCTAAGGCTTCGTCGACACTATTGTCCACGACCTCGAAAACCATGTGGTGTAGACCGGTTCCGTCGTCCGTATCCCCGATATACATGCCCGGGCGTTTGCGTACCGCATCGAGTCCTTTTAGGACCTTGATATTCGATGAATCGTAGTTGTTTTCTTCGGACATAGCTCACTCCTAGCCGTTATCCAGTCGTCGTCAAAGGGTTCACCCGTCCCTGTTCCACGTGGAACAAGCGAGCGGAATCTCGCACCTCGCAAGGTAGATCAGTCGTCTCAATTGCTGTAAAGAAAATTTGCGCCTTCGTGCCCAATAAGGTGTTAGCCGCTAAGCTCCTCGCCGTGGGATCAAGCTCGGATGCGAGATCATCGATAAGTAGAATTGGATCTTCCTGTCCGCGGTCACTTAAGTACTTGGCTTGCGCACATACAATAGCCGCTATTATAAGCTTTCCTTGGCCTCGGGATACGATCGTTTTGGCCAATTTGTCCTCAATTTTGATCCGCAGCTCTGCCCGGTGGGGACCAATCGCCGTCACACCGGCATCCTGATCTTTAGAGAAATTCACCCCTAATAGCGTTTCAAATTCTTGATCAGGGTGCCACCCTCGATGGTACTCCAATCGCAACGACCCGCAGGCATCAATTAGTTCGGATTGCCCTAAGTAGTTATTCAAAGCCGCAACACAGTCACTACGCCAACGATCAATCTTTGCCGCGATCGGCGAAAGTTGATGATCCCACAAACTCACTTGTTCGCGACTCGCCCGTGACCGAAGAAGTGAATTACGTTGTTTCAATCCCCGATGATAAGCTTTGAGCACGTCGAGATACTCATGTTCCACGTGGAACAACAATCGATCCAGCAGTGCCCTTCTATTGGCTGGTCCGCCGTCTAATAGTAAGTATGACTCCGTGTTAAATGTGAGAACGGGAACCATCCGAGCAATTTTCGAAGCGATGGTCACAACCTCACCATTTAGCTTGAGGCGTGTCGTATTACGTGTTTTCTCGACCCCTACTCGATTAGCCTGCCCGGCCGCATCGGTTAACTCACCACTAACGACCAGCGCGAGTTGTCCGTGGGAGATAACGTTCGAAGCACGCGTGGTCCTGAATGAGCGAGCTGTCGCTAGATAGTGGATGCACTCCAGCAAACTTGTCTTACCGCTTCCATTGCGGCCACTTATCAGATTTGTCTCGTTCGACGGATATATTTGTGCTTCGCGAATACGTCGGACGTGCTGAACCGACAATGCGGTCAACTGCATGCCTTATCTTCCATATCCGGCGTTATTAAAGGCGCATAGGCATAATGACGTAGCGTGCCATTGCATCTTCCGGATCGTGAATCAAACAAGAGCTGTTAGAGTCAATAAAATCTACGCTCACGGTAGGACATTTCAGCACGGTTAAGACGTCCAGTAGATATGAAACATTGAATCCTATTTCAAGCTCATCTCCCTGGTACTCGACCTCTATCTCTTCTTCCGCTTCCTCTTGCTCCGGATTATGGGCAATTGCTGTCAGTTGGTTGTTACTCAGTACTACTCGAACACCTCGAAACTTTTCGTTTGACAAGATTGAAGCCCGGGCTAGACCGGCCTTTAGGACTTCTCGGTCCGCAGATACGCACTTTTCACCGGCTCTAGGGATAACACGCTCGTAATCCGGGAAGCGCCCATCAACGAGTTTCGTTGTCAACGATTGCCCTGCTGTATTCACCGTCATATGGTTACTACCGATGGCTATGCGGATACGCTCTTCCGATCCGCCGAGCATCCGCATGATTTCAACCACGCCCTTTCTCGGCACAATGATTTGAAGTGGGTCAGCGCCACCAATATCGACTGGACGGTCACAAAGTGCTAGGCGATGTCCATCGGTCGCCACTGCCCGAATTAATTCCGGACTGAACTCAAATAGCAAACCATTAAGGTAATAGCGCACGTCCTGATGTGCCATCGCGAACTGGGTACCTTCCACCAGCGCCGCGAGCGTACTGCTAGGTAGATCGAATTCAATGAGCGGCGCGAATGTCCCGATGCTCGGAAACTCGGTCGCCGGTTGCGTTGTAAGAAGAAATCGACTGCGTCCGGATTGAATCTTGACCTTATCTTCATTTATCGCAAAGGTGATCGTCGCGTCACTTGGTAACGCCCGGGTAATGTCCAGAAATTTGCGCGCCGGCACGGTGATTGATCCCGCCTGCTCCGTCGTCGCATCTAACTTCACGACGATTTCGACTTCCATGTCAGTCGCCGTCAGCGCGATGCCGCCCCCTGGCTCGGCAACGACTAAGACATTACCAAGTATTGGTAATGTTTGGCGACGCTCGACGACATTGTTTATCGCTTGAAGCGGACCAAGAAGATTCTCTCTATTAATAGTAATTTTCATTAATTTACTACCATTTATTGTAGTTATATAGCGTGAACAATTCTGTGTATAACGTCATCTAATGCCTATTTTTCAAAGAATTACAGTATCCCAAAGCAATGTATAATCTCGGTAGATCCAACTGCGGTGCTGTGTATAGATTGTGGATAAAGCGTATCGATCTTGCACCGTTCTTTTTATACACACGATACTAGGTGGTTAGAATACGTTCCAAATTAATAAAGTCTTCGTTAATGCGAGATTCACTCCGACGCAGATCAGCAATTTTTCTACACGCATGGATAACAGTCGTGTGATCGCGGCCCCCAAACGCATCGCCTATCTCCGGTAGACTGTGATTGGTCAATTCCTTCGAAAGTGCCATTGCAACTTGCCGCGGTCGCGCAATAGAACGACTTCGTCGCTTAGACAACAAATCGGCGACTCGCATCTTGTAGTATTCGGCAACTGTTTTCTGGATATTCTCGATCGTGACCATCTTGTCCTGTAAGGCGAGTAGATCTTTAAGCGCGGCCTTAGCAAATTCCAGTGTGATTGGCTGTCCGGTGAAGTGAGCGTTTGCTATTAATCTATGTAGTGCGCCTTCTAGTTCGCGTATATTCGACTTAAAACGTTTAGCGACGAAAAAAGCGACTTCATCCGGGAAAGACACACCTGTCTGCAAAGCCTTACTCTTTAAAATTGCTACCCGTGTTTCCAATTCCGGTGGTTCGATTGCAACGGTGAGTCCCCAACCAAAGCGTGATTTAAGTCGCTCTTCAACACCGGAAACTTCCTTGGGATAACGGTCACAGGTCAAAATTATCTGCTGCTGACCCTCGAGTAAAGCATTGAAAGTGTGGAAGAATTCCTCTTGAGAGCGCTCTTTGCCGGCGAAAAACTGGATATCGTCGATGAGCAATGCATCGACCGAGCGATAGAACCGTTTGAAGTCATTTATAGAGTTATGTTGCAAGCCCTTGACCATGTCGGCGACGAACCGCTCCGAATGAAGGTAGACGACCTTCGCATTAGGCCGCTCGCCGACGAGGTGGTTACCAACGGCATGCATCAAGTGGGTTTTGCCGAGCCCGACGCCACCGCAGATAAACAAGGGGTTATAGGCTTTTCCAGGATTCTCCGCGATCTGCAATGAAGCCGCGCGGGCTAATTGGTTTGATTTGCCTTCAACAAAATTATCAAACGTAAAATCGCCTTTTAACCGCGTGGTGTATTTGCTGTTTTTTGCAGCCCGCACAGTCTCCACCACCGGTACCTTCGGTGCGGCGACTGTCGCTACGGCTTCCACAAGCTCACTAGCCTGTGCTCCGACCGAGAAAGACATTGACACTGGGTGCTCCGGGGAAAGCTCCAAAAGCAGGGTTTCAATGCGCGCGGAATATTTGTCCTTGATCCAATCGAGGACAAATCTATTTGGCGCAAATAGTGCTAATTCATCTTCTTTTTCAACAACCTGAAGTGGTCGTATCCACGTGTTGTATTGTTGCGAAGTAAGCTCCGCTTCAAGGTGTTTAAGGCATTTCTGCCAGACGGCCGGGTTCAACAAGAGTTACCTTTTTGGTTAACACATGACACTACGCAGCGGCGAGTGTAACGCTCATTTTGTGAGTTATCCACAGTAGCCGAAAGATACCGAGAAATTGACTTTGTTAGCGTCAAAAGCGTACAATCCGCTCGCCTTAGAGACCACAAAACTAATTGATTCAGAAAAGAAAACTTAGCAAGCTTGAGACATGAAAAGAACATTTCAGCCCAGTCGATTGAAGCGCGCCCGTAGACACGGTTTCCGCGCCCGAATGTCAACGAAAGCCGGCCGTCGCGTACTCAAGGCGCGGCGCGCAAAAGGTCGCGCTCGCCTAACGCCAGCCTAAGCTGTACCCCGTTTTGCTCGCACGTGAGCAGCCTTTTCGTAAAACGATGAGGTTGCTAAAACCGACGGAGTTTAAACGTGCCTTCGCGAAAGGTAAGCGTCTACGGTGTTCCGCGTTCACCGTAGTCGCGAACCCGAACGAACTCGAACACCCAAGGCTAGGGCTTGCAATCAGTCGGAAAGCAGCCGCCCGCTCGGTCGATAGAAACCGTATAAAACGAGTCGTTCGCGAGAGTTTCCGACGCAACGCGCCTACAATGAACCCGCTTGATATAGTCGTCCAGGCAACACCATTAGCACGTACACAGCCGAATGCTTTTCTGTCGCGCAAGCTCGACGATCTGTGGCTCAAAATAAAATAATACTCGGGTCTTTCGCCGAAACCAAAATGCTTATTGAACCGTCTCTACATGGATAACACGCGACTATTCCTCGTAATAGCGTTGTCCTTCGTCTCGTTGATGTTGTGGGACGCTTGGCAGAGCGACTACAACCAAGCTCCTGTTGCCGAGCAGGTCACAAGTGAAGCACCCAGCATCAGGGAGGCGCCGAGCATCGAAGAATCGCCAAACGCTCAACCGAAAGAGCCCACTCCCGTCGCTACCCCGTCGGCTGCGTCGTTGGTATTTGAACCGCCAGATGAAAAAATTGATTCGATTTCAGTCAAAACCGATGTATTAGAAGTCGATATCAATCTACTCGGAGGTGGCATTACCCACGCGGCCCTAGTTCAATACCCCGTGGACCATGAGCGCCCAGAAGAGTATTTCTCTTTACTTGACCGAACCCATGAACGATTTTTTATCCATCAAGGCGGCATAAAAGGGAGCGGTGATATCCCCAACCATCGATCATCTTTTAATGCAGCAGAACCGACCTACCAAATGGCCGACACCGCCGCAGAACTAACAGTCGACCTCAAGTGGTCATCCGAAAGCGGCATGAAGGTCACAAAACGGTACACTTTCCAGCGCGGCAGTTATCTCATCGGCATTGAATACATAATCGATAACAAAACCCCGGAGGACTGGACCGGGCGTGTATATGAACAGCTACAACGAACGAAACCCAGTTCTAAGCGCAGCCTTATATACACCTTTACCGGCGCCGCAGTTTCAACGCCAGAAAAACGTTACGAAAAGTACGACTTTGACGATCTAGAGGATGCGCCTCTCAATCTCGAAGTAAAAGAAGGATGGGTCGGAATACTCGAGCATTATTTTGTTAGCGCTTTAATACCGCCGGCAGCTAACCTTAGCCACTTTTATTCTTTGATCCTTGACCAAACACGCTATGTCGTGGGTTATTGGAGTCCTAGGTTAGAAATCCCTGCCGGCAATAGCGGCGAGATACAGTCGTCGATATTCATCGGACCTAAATTACAAGAGGTGCTGCACGACCTCGCGCCAGGCCTCGAGCTCACCGTAGATTTCGGCGTCTTATGGTTCATCGCAAAACCACTGTTCGTCACCCTACAATTTATCAAAGATACGACAGGTAATTGGGGATGGGCCATCATCATTTTGACCTTCCTCCTCAAGCTTGCCTTCTATCCCCTGTCCGCAGCCGGCTATCGCTCAATGGCCAACATGCGAAAAGTGCAGCCGCGGATGCTCGCCATGAAGGAACGTTATGGTAAAGATCGAGCGCGACTAAACCAAGCCATGATGGAGCTCTACAAAGAAGAAAAGATAAACCCACTCGGCGGATGCTTGCCCATATTGGTCCAGATCCCGGTATTTATTTCGTTGTATTGGGTTCTTCTCGAAAGCGTCGAATTGCGTCAGGCCTCTTTCGCTCTCTGGCTGGTAGACCTTTCGTCTAAAGACCCGCTGTACATTCTCCCGTTAATCATGGGGGTCAGTATGTGGATCCAGCAAAAACTAAATCCAGCACCGATCGATCCCGTACAACAAAAAGTCATGCAGATCCTGCCAATAGCGTTCACCATATTCTTCATGTTTTTTCCGTCCGGTCTCGTCCTTTACTGGGTTGTGAATAACATTCTGTCGATTGCGCAGCAATGGCACATTACCCGTAGCATCGAAAACGCGGCGAAAACCTAACGTTTCATATCGCACAGCAGGTGTCCCAATCAAATGATCCGATTGCAGCTGTCGCGACCCCAGCAGGCCGCGGTGCACTCGCGATACTCCGAATTTCTGGCCACGACCTAGGACACATTGCCACCCGGCTGATTGGTCGACTACCGGACGCAAGAAATGCGACTTATTGTCGTGTAATCGGTATTGAAAACGAAACCATCGACAATGCAATCGTCATTTATTTCCGAGGTCCCCAATCATTTACCGGTGAAGACGTTCTCGAAATACAAACCCATGGTGGGGCCGTTATTATTCGCGAAGTCATGCGCGCCGCAATTGCTGCTGGAGCGCGTCAGGCTCGCCCAGGGGAATTCAGTGAGAGAGCGTTTCTAAACGGAAAATTAGATCTTATCCAAGCCGAAGCGGTCGCAGACCTGATCGAAAGCTCTACCACCCTCTCTGCCCGCCTCGCACAAAATTCCTTATCAGGCCGGTTTTCACAGCAAGTTAATTCTATCGTCGAAAGTCTAAAGTCAATCCACATCCAACTAGAAGCAACTATCGATTTTCCAGACGAAGAACTTCCGCCTTTGGTGCTGAGTGAACTCACCGAACGGACTAATGAAGTAGCCATTGAACTAACGCGTCTAATCCAGCAGGCAGAACAGGGCGCTAGAATAAGGGCCGGTCTGAACATTGTGATAATCGGGCGACCGAATGTCGGTAAGTCCACCTTGCTAAATGTCCTCGCCGGAGAAGACCGTGCTATTGTCACTAGCGAAGCCGGAACGACCCGTGACGTATTGTCAATCGACGTCGAACTCGGTGGCCTGCTTGCAACGTTCCACGATACAGCAGGATTACGGGACACCGAAAATGCAATTGAACAAGAGGGCGTACGACGAGCCAAACAGAAAATCGAGCAAGCGGATGCCGCGTTATTTGTCGTAACAACTGACTACGACGAACTCAACGACTATGTTGCCGACCTCACGATCCCGGTGTTTAAAATCCGCAACAAAATAGACCTGGATGCACTTGACGTGATGCTAGAACCGCGACCGACGGGTGCTTACCTGCAAATCTCCGCGAAACATGAACTAGGCATTGATTTACTGCATACGGCCGTTGCAAATTACTTCAATATAGACGGTGACGCTGACAATACATTTCTTGCACGTGAACGCCATTTGGTAGAACTGCTTACCGCAGAGGAAGCGCTAGCTTTTGGCCACCGCGCACTTTTTCAAGCCTCGCCAGAACTAGGAGCGGAACAACTGCGCTTAGCAATGCGGGCATTGGGAACGCTCACCGGGGAATATACAAACGAAGACCTACTGGGAGATATTTTTTCCACTTTTTGTATAGGTAAGTAAAAGTATCCCGTGCACACTACAAAGCACAAACAATCGTATTCCGGGTGAATACGGAGAAATCCAAAATTGCAGCCATCCCGCACAGCATCCGTTCAAACCAGCAGTGAAATGTGAAACAGTATCTTATGCGTTGCTTTCGAATCATTTCGCACAAGTCATCTCTCGTCTGCTCAAGCTTATTAGGCCTAATTGTTTGGGTAGCGGAGCCACTCGCTAATGATCTATCCACCATATCGTCCGATCTCACACAAGCAAGCAGCAAAATTCACAATCTTCACATAGTTATTTTGTGGATCTGCGCAGTAGCCGCGGTTGCGGTGTTCGCCGCTATGATCTATTCCATTTTTACGCATCGAAAATCACAAGATGAGGCCGCGGGGAATTTCCACAAACGGTCCTCGACGGAGTTTATTTGGACAGTTATCCCTTTCGCGATTGTAGTCCTGATGGCTATTCCGGCAGCAAAAACACTGCTCTACCGGGAGACCGCCCAATTATCCGAAATGCGGCTCCGGATTACGGGTGAAAATTGTAATTGGAGATACGACTATCTAGACCACGATTTTAGCGTTTCAATTGACCTCGACACGGGTTCTTCGGCAGCCGCGGGTGTCGAAGATGTCTCCGATTTACTAGGAAACGACCGCTCAGTAGTACTTCCCATACAAAAAACAATCCATTTGATGTTCACATCAATCGACCGCGTCTACACCTGGTCGGTACCGGACTTAAAGGTTAAACAAGATGCGACGCCGGCACGGCTCAGCGACCAGCGGATTGAGATCGAAGCCCCAGGTACCTACCGAGGAGATCCAATTGACAGTTGCGCCGATGAGCAGGGATCCGCACCAATCATCGTGGTCGCGACCACCGAATTAGAATACAAAAAATGGGTAAATCGCCAACACGCAGCGCGTGCGTCGGTGGATCACATCGATCGGCGCTGACGTAATCGTCGCAATCCGCCGCCATTCACCCAGTAGACATACTGAACGATCACAATTAATCCGAAAATTATTGGCAGGTGGTAGCCGAAGCGCCGGCCACCGACTTGAAATTGGAAAACAGCCCGATAGATTTTGTCTTCCGTTGGATGTGGTGCGGTGACGATGCCGATATAGCTACCAGCCTCGCGAAACTCGTATTCGACGTTCATAACACCGCCAGGCCGCCGTACCGGCGGTTGATAGAAGACGGTAACCCGCTCAATGTCTTCGATGGATTCAATATCCGACCAGTTGGCAAAGACGCCGATGTTATTGACGTCTTCAATAATGCGGAAGTCGACGGGTATTTTGCTCAGGAATTCGTGTAAATATTCGATCACAAACAGGCTTTCTCCGACATCCGGTATGTCCTCGCAGAATTCCTTGTTGCCCCGAGATTGGGGTTGGTATCCGGTAAAATGGGCTTTGAGGAAGCCAATGTTAATGACACAGTTGTCCTCCTCGAAGGCAACGCCGCCGTGCGCAAGCACCGACGGGCAATACATCAGCACGGAGATCAACGAGACGAGGAATTGGAGACGCATTATGGGCGGACTTGTTGCGGCTAAGGGCCCGCTCGCAGTGACCACACATGTGGGGCCGGGGCGCCCCACTGGTGCGCTACGGCCTGGTGACGCAAGCTAGCGGACGAAGGCGCCGCCGACCAACCTGTGCGGGTGGTCGGCAGTGATAGGGAGCGGGAGTCTACGGTCCGCCGAAAAACGTTAGTCTGGTTAGAAACGTGTAATTCGCTTCAGACGACATCAACCCGATGAAGACCAACAGGACCAGTGGTGGCAATAAGATGGCTAAGGAGAGAGCCAATCGCTCCCATTTCATGTGCATGAAGATGGCGATAATGAACCCCGCCTTTAAGAACATGAATATGAGGATCAATGACCATCGCAGGAGTCCCTGCAGTTGTATGTAATCGACCATGTAGGAGCCAACGCTCAAAACGAACAATAGCAGCCATACCCACAGGTAGGTGGAAATGGGATGCTCTTGTCCTTCAACATGTTCTTCGGATGCGTCGGTTGACGTGGACATGGTTGCTGCTTCTGCTTCTGACATGTTGGGAACCTACCAAAGGTAAAAAAACGCGAAAATGAACACCCACACGAGGTCAACGAAATGCCAGTAAAGGCCCATGATCTCTATTTCTTCATAGTCCCCCGGTCGGTGGGTAAATAAGCCAGGGCGACCAATATCGAGGCTACCGCGAAACACCTTCACGGCCATAATCACCAGGAACACAACCCCGATCGAGACGTGAAAGCCATGAAATCCGGTGATCATAAAGAAGCACGCGCCGAACTGCGCCGCACCCATGGGGTTGCCCCAGGGACGCACACCCTCTTCAACAATCAATTTAGTCCACTCGAAGGCCTGCATGCCCACAAAAGAAGCGCCGAACAAGGCGGTTAAGATGATTAACCAACCGGTAACCTTTTTGTTCTTGCGGTAGCCGAACATCACCGCCATGGCCATGGTGCCGCTGCTGCTAATGAGGATAAAAGTCATGATGGCGATGAGGACCAGCGGTATATGGTGGCCGCCGATGGTTAGCGCAAACACCTCACTCGGATTTGGCCACGGCACAACCGTGGTCATCCGGACCTTCATGTAACTCAATAGAAAGCATGAAAAAATGAATGTGTCACTCAACAGGAAGATCCACATCATTGCCTTGCCCCATGGCACACGCTTAAACGCGCGTTGATCCGAGGACCAATCGGAAACGATGCCCGGTAGTCCCTCAACCAGGTCGATCGATCGCCCGGTTTCTACTGCTATCTCATTCGACACTTATGTGGATCCTTATGTTGTTAGGTCGATAACATCAGACCAAATAATACAAACCAAATAACCAGCAAGAAGTGCCAGTAAGCGGTACATAGTTCGACACTCAAGCGGACTTCCGCGGGCTCACAACCACGCCATACTTTAATTGACGTGCGGCCCCATGCGACTAGACCGCCAAGCATGTGCAAGCCGTGCAAACCGGTAATTAAGTAGAAAAACCCGTTCGCCGGATTCGAACTGGCGTGATAGCCGAGGTCACCAAGCTGCTGCCAGGCGACGAGCTGACCGATCATGAACCCGATCGTCAACAAGCCCCCGGCCGCCAGACCTTTGCGAACGCCGCCGATTTCCTCGCTATCGGCCGAATGCCGTGCCCACTGCAATGCAATACTGCTCAAGATCAAGATGGCAGTGTTAAACCACAGTAGCGGCGGTTCCGGTAGTGGCCGCCAATCGCCAAGTTCCATGCGAGTCGTATAGGCGCTGATAAACAGCGCAAACAACGACGTGACAACAGCTAGGAAGACCCATAGACCAATTTTGGCCGAGGGCTGTGGGAATGAGCCGCTATGCCCTTCAACGATCGTGGTACGTGCTATCCACGGCCGTGTGCTGAATGATTGCTTCAGCAACCACCCGGCGACCACCGCCATGATAAAGAACATTATGCCGACAGAAATACCCATGATGGATCCCTGGACTTAGCCCGCCTAGTCTTCTTTGATACCTTCGGCGCTACCACCTTGTGGTGGTAGGTTCTGTGGCAAAAAGTCTGACGGCGCGCCTGGTACGCTGTAATCGTATGCCCACCGGTAGACCAGCGGCAGGTCCTTGCCGAAGTTGCCATGTCCTGGCGGTGTCTCGGCAGTTTGCCACTCAAGCGTAGTCGACTCCCACGGATTATCACCAGATTCCTTGCCGTTGCGATAGCTTGTGATCAGGTTATAGAGAAAGATCAGTTGTGCGGCACCCACCACCAAAGCGGCTATCGTAATGAATTGATTCAGACTTTGCGCAGACGCCGGCATGAACTCGGTCGGCCCCATCGCATAATAGCGTCGTGGTAGGCCAAGAAAACCGAGATAATGCATCGGATAGTAAATGGCATAAGTCCCGAGGAAGGTAATCCAGAAGTGCACCTTACCAAGGCTGTCGTTCAGCATCCGTCCAGTCATTTTGGGATACCAGTGGTAGATCGCACCAAACACCACCAACACCGGCGAGACAGCCATGACCATGTGGAAATGAGCGACCACGAAATAGGTGTCCGAAAGCGGCAAGTCGACCGTGACATTACCTAAAAATAGGCCCGTCAGCCCGCCGTTGATGAAGGTGAAGATAAAGCCAATGGCGAACATCATCGGCACGTTAAGTCGGATGTTGCCGTGCCACAGCGTCAAAACCCAGTTGTAGACCTTGATAGCGGTGGGAATGGCGATAATTAGGGTCGTCGTAGCGAAAAAGAAGCCGAAGTAGGGATTCATGCCGCTGACATACATATGGTGAGCCCAGACGATGAAACTCAGGCCTCCAATTACCACGATCGCCCACACCATCATCCGGTAGCCGAAGATGGTCTTACGCGCATGCGTGCTCAGCAGGTCTGACACAATGCCGAATGCGGGCAAGGCAACGATGTAGACCTCAGGGTGGCCAAAAAACCAGAATAGATGCTCAAACAGGACCGGACTACCGCCCGTATGTGGGAGCTGTTCACCCATCGATATTACTGCCGGCATGAAAAAGCTCGTGCCGATGATCTTATCGAACAGCATCATGATGCAGGCGACCAGTAACGCGGGGAAGGCGAGTAAGGCCAGCACCGTCGCCATGAAAATACCCCATATGGTCAGCGGCATACGCATCAAGGTCATACCCCGCGTACGGCCTTGCAAAACCGTTACCACGTAATTCAGGCCACCCATGGTGAAACCGATGATAAAAACGATGAGTGAAACCAGCATCAGAATAATGCCAAGGTCCGAACCCGGGGTCCCCGAGGTAACCGCCTGTGGTGGATACAAGGTCCAGCCAGAGCCGGTCGCGCCGCCTGGCACGAACATGCTTGCGACCAAAATCAATACAGCGAGGAAATACACCCAAAAACTGATCATATTGACGTAGGGGAACACCATATCGCGGGCCCCCACCATCAATGGAATGAGGTAGTTGCCGAAACCGCCAAGGAACAAGGCCGTTAACAGGTAGATAACCATGATCATGCCGTGCATGGTTACGTACTGGTAGTAATCTTCCGGTGCGATAAAGGCGAAGGTATTAGGAAATCCAAGCTGCAAGCGCATAATTAGTGAAAACACCAGCGCCACCAAACCAATGCCCATGGCAGTACAGGCGTATTGGATCGCAATGACTTTTGCATCCTGACAAAAGACATATTTTCCAAGCCAGGTCTTCGCGTGATACAGATGTTCCTCTTCGACCTCTAACGGTGCGACGTATGCTGTTTCGTCATGCGCGACGTATGCCATCCCAATATCCTCTCTTCGAAACCTTAAATTTGTCTACTCGGACGCTTCCGCGTCTTTAATTTCCAAGGTGTTGATGTAGGCGACCAAATCGTTGATCGCTTGATCATCAGGCAAAATGTTCGCCATTAACCCCATTTGTGGCCCGTAGCCATCATCTGGATGCTGCCCGCGTATCCCTTGTTTGAAGTTCTTTAACTGCGTCACCAGATACCAGTCACTCATGCCGGCTTGGCGCGGCGCGTTAAGCGACTGTATGCCGGAACCATCGGCGGCGTGGCAATAGGCGCAAGTCTCGTAAATGTCTTCGCCGTGCTCAACATCTCCCATTACCGTGGAAATGGCCGGAACATCCGGTAGTGTTTGGATATACGCGACGACATTGTTGATGGCGGTTTCATCCGCCAATACTGCGGCCATCGGTGCCATTTGTTGGCCAAATACATCTAACTCGTGTGAGCCCCGAACGCCGGACTTGAAGTACTCAAGTTGGCGTTTCATGTACCAGGCACCTTGCCCGGCTAGTTTTGGTGCATTCAGTAACGGATTGCCTTCGCCTTGGGCGCCGTGACAGGCAGTGCACACGGCGTACAAGGGTGCGCCGGCGGCGGCATCACCTGGGGCTTTGGCGAGGAGCTCGGCGTAGGTCGGTTGCGCATCGAGCCAGGCTTCAAACGCTGCTGGCTCTTCAACCACTACATGGCCGCGCATCGTATGGTGTCCAATCCCGCATAATTCCTCACACAAGAGCTCGTAACGCCCCGCCACTGTTGGGGTAAACCATTGATAAGAAACAAGACCTGGGACGAGATCCATTTTTACCCGGAACTGCGTCACGGTGAAATTATGTAAAACGTCTTTTGATCGTAATAGGGCCTTTACCGGAACGCCGAGTGGTAGATGGACCTCCGGGCTCGCGATAAGTATGTCATCTTGCCCGTTGGGATCATCCGGATTCATACCGAACGGGTTGTCGTCCGTGACAGCACCGTTATCGACGATGCCAAGCACCCCATCCTTGCCTGGGAAGCGGTAGCTCCAGTGCCATTGCTGGCCTACGGCCTCGACAATCATCGCATCTTCCGGCGGGGTCACGAAATCGGCCCAGACAAACAACCCTGGGGTCAACATTGCCGCCACACCAAGTGCAGTCACGCCAGTTAGCCACCATTCAAGCTTCTTGTTTTCGGGTTCGTAGAGCGACCGTCGATCCTTGTTGTAGCGAAATTTATAGACCGCATAGGCCATAAATAGATTGATCGCTACAAAAACGACGCCGGTAACCCAGAAGGTAATGTCGATGGTGACATCGACGGTGTCCCAATGGGACGCTATCGGGGTCAAAAACCAAGGACTCATGAAGTGGAACACGACTGACCCAATGACCAGTAGAACCAACGCAATTACTAGCGGCATACCATGCGCACCTTTATATTCATGTTTTTTTGTTTCGAGGTCGGGGCGGTGCCCGGACCAGTGTCAGCTACGTTTCGTTTTCCGGCGATACAATCCCGCGGGGCCGAGCCCCGAATCGGCCCGAACTTCCCCATTTATCAGGCATATGCGGCGGAAAAATCGAGTATATGGTACCTGGCGCAGAGCTGCAAATCGGACGCGCCTGGAGGGCTTTTCGGGAGATATCGATTCGATCGGCGGTCGGTGCTCTCAGTATGTCGTCATCTGTTGATAATATTCCCAGATATCGGGATCGGCACCCGTTTTAATCCGGTCAAAGGCCTTTTCCAGCGGGAGGAGTTCTGAACCCGTGGTCGTTTCAACACCAGGAAACCCGCCGTCTTCGTGAAAGAACCAACCCCACTTACCGCCGTTGAAGATTCGATAAACTTCCGCGACATAGCTACCTAGTCCTCGAGATAGGGGCATGACCTGTTCGTCCGGCGGGCTTTCACTGACGTAAGTGGCATGTAGATCATTAACGATGTCATCGAGGTATTTAATACTTTGGCGCGAAAAATCGAGTTCGACGTCGTACTTCGCGGCGGCAAATTGAATAAACTCCTCGGCCCATTTACGTGCATTGGCCTGCAGAATTTCGTCGGCCTCGAATCTTGGAGTTTCGGCCAAGGCAGGCACGGGCAAAAGGCATACGAACAGTATCCAAAGCATCTTTTTCATCTGGCGCATTTTATCATTTCTCGTGGCAGAGTCGATTTCCAATATGACTAAATTTCGTTGTCATGGTTCGTTTGGCCGTAGGTGGCCGCGCTTTTTTCCACGAAATCCGCGGCGCTAATGCCTTGGGAGTAACGTAGTACAGGTGGTTTCATAACTTTGACGTAATCCGGCGACGTCGAAAACTCGGTCCGCTCGAGGATTTCGGGATAGATCGACAAACACAACATAATACTTGTCGCCCCGAGCGCGAATTTCCAGCGCTGCGCAGCGCTTTGACTGGTAGCAACGTGTAGGCTCAACCAGATCAAGGTACCGAGTAAACCGAAACTCAAACCAAGACCAAACACTGCGCTCGGCATAGTGCTTAGAGAATTGAACAAAATTAACTCATAGCAAAAATAGATCGCGCTTTGCGCTAGTAGATATAGCAACACCAGTGCAAGGTGTGTCTTAAATCGCCCTTCGTGCTTCACGACCCGGCCGACGATCGCCCAAAATGCCGCGATAACGGCGGCCACAGTCAGAACTGCGAAAACGCTGATCCCCATCTGCTGCCAACGGATAACCGAATAGGTATTCAACCACTGTTGCGTGATCGCGACGACAGATGCGAGCAGCATTATAAGAGCCAACACTTGAGTACTGCTGAGACGATTTACAAGCCAATCCAGTCCGCCGATCCGAACGGTCTCGGCAACGGCGTGCGCGGTGCTATATATTCGAACGCGTGCGCGGCCGAAGCTGTATACGACACCAGATCTCAGCTCGGTAATGCCCTCGACGCGCTCATGCCGTTCGGTGCGGATGCCATTTAAACTTCGCAAATCGCAGAGCAGGACCTTACCCTCCGCATTAGTTTCTATCCGTGCGTGGTGTGGGCTTACTGTCTCGTCAGACAAAATTAATGCATTATCGAACGCGCGACCTATCGTTACCTCAAGCCCACTTGCCCGGTGCCGCTCTAGCACCCGCCCGGCACGGTTAACGACCTCGAAGACTATTTCCATTGAACGCTCGCAATGAACTTACGCAAGAATTTTTGCGCTAAAGCTTGATCAACGCCCGCGATGGTGAAGTGGCTAATCAACGCGCGCTTGGTTGCGTGAGCGGAGGCAGCTAGAAACAAAACATCGTATAGACCGCGGTACCTCTTGTATTCACGCACGCAGTAGGCGGCCTTCGTCACCACGAGCTTGTTGCTCAGAGATTGCGAGCGAATAAAGTCGTCGTGGCATTCGAATTCCGTGACATCCTCCTTCTCAGCGTCGTTATCCGGGTAGGCGTTAGAGATTTTTTCCTGATACAGGTTGTAGAACTGCATGGTGTTTAGTTCGTTCGTTTCCAGCCAGTTAAATTGATAGGCAACGTTGCCCGTGCCGAAATCATGCGAAAGGTAGATTTGCTCTTCGCTGTTGCAGGTCGTTGCCGAATGGGAATACCGTATCTCCGGGTCGTCATCGGAGAAGCCCCAACAACTGAGATACGGAGCCATGTCGCCAGGCACAAGGGCATCGCCGAAGTCAGCAGTTTCCCAGGCAGAATTAACTAAATGCCCGATAACCTCCGCCTGATTCGCCTTAAGTTGTGTAGCGATAGCGGTGTCGAGCGATTCGAGCTCGATCGCCTCGGGGCTCGGTTGGGCGATGAATTCGTTCAATCGGTTCAGTGGCACGAGAAAACTTAATTGATTCCCTGCTGTCGCGACATTCACGCCAATGACCTGACCTGCTTGGTTCAATACCGGACCACCACTCATCCCCGGGTTGACCGAGCCCGAGAAATGAATCCGTTCGTATAGGCTATGGGCAGTGATCCCGTTATACGTCCCGGGGACCACAGTCCAACCGAGGTCGTGAGGGTTGCCGATCGAATAGATGGATTCACCATGCGCGGGTAGCGTGGTGGCGAGTTCAATGAAATAACCTGGGGCTTGGTCAAGCCGCAATAAAGCCAAATCATTAACGACATCGACTTTTACCAGCGATAAAGGTCCTTTTTCACCGTCAAGGCGCACAAACTCGACGTCGTAACGTTCCGGATGATCGGTGTACTCGGATACCACATGATAGTTCGTGACCAATAAACCTTCTGCGTTAATCAAGAACCCGGAGCCAAGTCCCGCTTGTTTGCCGGATAAGCGGTCGATTATGCGAACCTGGTGGATGCGGTTGCTGTATTCGCTAAACAGTGCCGTGGCATCTTGGGCCCATGCGGGCGAGATCGTTATAGTTAGCAGCGTGCAGAGCTGAGCTAAGATCAGTCGATGTAGATTAATCACAATGAGTTCACGTGTTGGAGTTTAGCTTATCGACCCCGTAGAAGACATTGCCTACATAGCCCCCGGATCGCATTGCTTGTAAGATTCTAGTCTGCGCGATTATCCTCGGCACGGCAATTTGAACGCTAGGTTTTCTTTTGGCGTTTGAGCTAAGAACGGCGATGCCGAGGTTGCTACCGAGTCGAGTGGGGACAGCATAGCCTGGCGAGTACGTCGTTGATGATCCACGGCGAGTTTCGCGCATAGTGAATTACCCTATCGGTTGTCGAAAGATCGACTAATTGAAACTAGTGAATAGAATCGCAATGCGTAGTAAAAATGCAAAACTGATCGGGCTATGAGTGTCGAGATTGAAGTTTCCCACGGCGAGTTAGTCGACAAGATCACCATCTTGGAGATCAAATTCGAACGAATTACAGACGCCGCAAAACTGCAAAACATTCAAAACGAACTGGCTATTCTGACCCAAGCTTGGATCAACAGCGGCGTCGATACCGAGGCGGTTGCCGAAGAACGTCGAGCATTAAAAATGATCAATGAAAAGTTGTGGGATATCGAAGACGAAATCCGGCGTAAAGAGGCGGCCAAAGCGTTTGACGACGAATTCATCGAATTGGCCCGCAGTGTATACCGCACTAATGACGAACGTTCGGTAGTGAAGCGTGCGATAAACGATCGTTTCGGCTCGAACTTGGTGGAAGAGAAATCTTATCAGCCGTACTGACCAGCCAGCCATTTTGGTCCACGTCACGGGCGATCGCATTGGTGACGCGTTAATTAAATGGCCGGTGATCGCGGCATTAAAAGACGCGTTTCCGGCCCATCGACTGGTGTGGCTCGCAGGATTACGCAAAAGCGTGTTTCGCGGATCGCTTGCTGAGCTTGCCGCCGGGGTGATCGACGAAGTACACGATTTCGCCGGAGTGGGTGTTCGTTGGGGGGAGCTATTGCGGCCACCGTTTCCCGGAAAATTCGAGATCATCATTTCGACAGAACCGAAAATTCGCAATGCCATTCTACTCAGGCGGATAGCGCACGAGGTGTTTATCTCACCCGCCGCTAATTTTCGTTTCTCGGACAAAAAACCGAAGCCGGGGAGTCATTTTCCAAACGCTACTTTTGATCAGATGCGTTGCCTCGCAAATCTAGCCGCGGGTCGCGAATTGGCGATCGATACGGCCATCGCGGTCGGTGAAAAAAACGTAGATGCTGCGCGAGAGCTGTTACCTGAGGGCCGCGTGTATATCGGACTTGCGCCAGGATCCGCAGGACCTCGCAAGCGGTGGCCTCTACCTCGTTTCATCGAGCTGGCGCAGAGCCAAGTAGGGCACGGTCGGGTGCCGGTTTTTTTTCTCGGTCCCGACGAGCAATCGATGCAAGATGAATTGACGCGCGCGATCCCCACGGCCCTATTCCCAGAACAAGAGGCGCTTGCAACGGGGCCGCAAAGTGTCCTATTGAGTATTGCCTTAGCGCAGCGAATTGCGCTGGGCGTGGCCAATGACGCCGGCGGCGGACATCTCTTGGCGGCCGGTGGCCGGCCGCTCATCACCTTATTTGGCCGCACGAGTGAACATAAGTTTAAACCGCCTTACGGGATTCGGGTTGCGATAACAGCACATGACTATGGCGGAACCGAAATGGCGTTAATTCCAGTAGCACGGGTTGCTGCAGAGATAGAGGCGATAGTTGAGGACGCAGGTCAGTGAAAGAGCCGCGGCGTTTGTTGTTCATAACCTTAAGTAATATTGGCGATCTCGTCATGACGACACCGCTTCTGGAAGCGCTTCATTTGTCCTATCCCGAACACAAGATTGATATTGTTGCCGATCGGCGCTCATCGGAATTGTTGCAGCCTTGCCCCTATCTGGGCCGTTTAGTCCACAAAGACAAGAATGCGGGCTTGTCCGGGACCTTTTCGTTGATACGGACGCTGCGAGAGTATCCTTATGATGTGGCCGTCGATCTGCGTACAGCGTTGTTAACCATGCTCATTCGCTGTGGTCAGCGTGGGTTCAAACGTCGCGGCACCTCGGCTGGTACGCATGCGGTGCAACATCATTTCACCGCGCTCGCGGCGATTCTCGGACCACATGTCGACATCCCCCCACAACGACTGTGGCTCGATCCGGTGGCGCAGGAAAAGGCCGCTACGCTACTCCAACAGATCCCCCACGGGCGCCGACTGGTCATCGCGCCGGGCGCAAATTGGCCGGGCAAGATCTGGCCAATTGATCGATATGGGGCTTTGATCAATTTACTGCAATCCGATTTTGACGGGGTCATCGTGGTTGGCTCAAACGAAGACCGCGATCTTGGACAACGGCTTGAACAATCCTGCGCCCTACCGACAGTAAATTTAGCGGGGAAGACAACGCTATTAGAAGTTGCAGCGTGTCTGGCAGATGCCCACGCGTTTGTTGGAAACGATTCCGGCCTCGGGCATATGGCTGCTGCGTTGAACGTGCCTACGCTAACGGTTTTCGGGCCCGGTAATGCCACTCGCTACCGACCATGGGGTGCGCGGGCTGAGGTGGTCTTGGCGCCGAACGCAGACCTGAAATTAATCGAGCCGGCGACAGTTGCCGAAGCCTTGCGGCAGCACCTGGCACAGCTGTCCGTTACTGACCGCTGAGTCAAAGAATTTCGACGGTGCGGATCGCCCAAATAATGCTGGCTAAGCGGTTCGGCGGCGCGGAGCGCTCATTTGTCGATCTCTGCCACGCGCTTGCTCGCGGTGGGCACGAGGTATTGGCCATCTGCGAACGTCGATCGAAGGCGCTAGGGTTGATCCAGCAGATCGACGGTATTACGGTCCGATCACTGACTGTGTGCGGATCATGGGATCCGTTTGCACGTCGTAAGATAAAGCGGTATTTAGAAAATTTCGACGCGGATATTGCGCAGATGCATCTTGCCCGTGCGGCACGAATTGCCGGTCCCGCAGCTCGCAGCCTACGGATCCCCAGCGTAGCCAAGACCCATAATTATGTGAACCTGAAATACTATCAGGCGATTTCGACGCTCGTCCCAACGACCCAACGACAGCAAGCGTATCTTCGAGCTCAAGGCGTGCCCGATTACCGTATCTTGCGCATTCCAAACTTTTCCGCAATTAGACCTACGGATATCGACGGTGGGCGGCCGAGGCAGCAGCGAGACGTGCTCCGAATTGTTGGCGTGGGACGACTCGTTCGCAAAAAAGGCTTCGACCTACTGCTACAAGCTGTTGCCGCAAATCGGAACGACAACTTAGAGGTGACCTTAGTACTCGCTGGGTCGGGTCCCGAGAGCACGCCATTAAAGCGCCTAAGTCGCGAATTGAAGCTGGAAGACATCGTCACTTTCGTCGGTTGGCAAGATGACATCCAAAAGTGCCTGAAGCAGGCCGACGTGTTTGTGTTGTCATCACGTGATGAACCTTTCGGAATCGTATGCCTAGAAGCAATGGCGTTAGGTATCCCAATTGTCGCAACCCGCACCGATGGGCCGTGCGAATTCTTGGATGACGATACTGCCCTTTTGGTCGACCCGGAGGACTCGAATGCATTGGCTGCGGCAATAAAAAAAACAGCCGCCGAGCCCGAGCAAGCCGTTACGCGGGCGGTGGCGGCGCAAAAACGTTTTGAGCAGTACTACAGTGCCGGCGCCGTTGTTGCCCAGTATCTTGAACTTTACGAGAGCTTGATAGAACCCGACATTGGATCACAGAACGCCTGAGTCGCCGAGGTGGCTCCACACCATGTCACAGGAGATCTGATCGAGGCACGCGGCGGTGGCTTGCCCGCGAAATTCTTCAATACATTCAACACAAGCGATCACGTGTTCACGTTGGCCAAGGGCATGGTTACGACGCCAATCGCTTGGGCCGAAAAGGCCGAATACAGGGACCCCCGCTGCAGCCAGTACATGCATCGGTCCCGAATCGTTGGTGACGGCAAAGCGGGCGCGCCGGGCCAGTTGCGCCAACGCCGTCAGACTGAACTCGGCCGTTGCATCGAGGCCGCCAGCAAGCTCGCGCAATCGCCGATTTTCCGTAGCGTCGTCGGGTCCTCCGACCCAGATCGGGGTGAGTCCGTAAGTGGATAGTCGCTGTCCGAGCGATTCGAAATACGGCCACCTTTTCTCAGGCCGTGACGGACTTGCGTGCGCGTGCAGCAATACATAGCGACGCTCTTGTAAATCATGCGCATCTGCCCATGCTGCCACGGCAGCGCGATCAGGATCGCTGATCGGTAACTGTGGAAGATGATCAACGCCTTCGACACCTCCAGATGCGAGCACCTCTAACATCCGCTCAAAGATATGGGATTGACCTGTCCAAGCACTTTGTGGGTGGTGGGTATAGGGGAAACGCGGATGGTTGCCGATCCGTATTGGCGATCCGGACAGGGCGCACAATAGCCCGGTGCGATCGTTGCCCTGCAAGTCATAGATCCGCGCGCACCGGAGCTGCCGGATCCAACGTAAGGTTCGAACTAGATTGCTTAGCCCTCGACGCGGTCGGCTGGTGAGGTGTAGACCGGGCCAATCGGTAAAAATAGATCGGTAGGGTGCACTCGTTAGCAAGTGCACCGTGTAGTCCGGGTGCGCGCGCTGAATAGCGGCGATCAGCGGAGTCGCCATGACAACGTCCCCAAGCGCCCCGAGCTTGATGATCAAAATGTTCAAGGGCGAGATTATAACGCGGCACTTGTGCGCGACGGCGCCCGGCATTCACGTTACGATCACGGTGACTATGACGATTGCCCAGCCATGCCGACGCTTCCCACCAAGCAATACCACCTTCACCGCCTAAGACACGAGTTGAGCAATTACTCGCTGTTGCGCTTGCGCGGCGCGGACGGCGTGATCGTGAGCATGCATCAAGGTGGAACGCATTGGCTCAAATTCATGCTTGCGAGCGCCATGGCTGCGTACTATGAAATTCCACCACCACAATTCAATCATGCAAACGACATCATTGGCGGACCTAAGGATCCGGAGATCTATACACAGATCCCTCGCATTAAAAGTAGTCATACGGTCGCGCCGTTACTTTTTCGAAATTCGATCACTTTAAGCGTGTTGCAACTTCCCCCGTGCGTCGTTTTGGTTCGCGACCTACGTGCTTGCCTCGCGTCGAACTACAGGAAGTGGCAGGCGCGCTACGCGATCACGTTCTCCGAATACCTTCGGGGTGACCCTTCTGGTCGCCGATTTAATAGCGATATCTGGTGGTGTATCCGGTTTTTGAACGCATGGGGACGCGTCGTTGACGTTGGCAATTGCCACGTAGTTCATTACGAAGATCTGCGCGAACAACCACATGCTGAATTAGAAAGGATCGCCCAGTACTTATCGATCCCCTTGACGTCAGAGAATATTGACCATGGCGTCAAGGCAGCTTCCAAATCGGCGATGGCCGAGCGCTCCGATCCGGCACGGCCCCCGGGCGAAATCAATCAGCAGGACGCGGACCCCCTGAGTGCGTACGGCGCCGAGGATCGGGCGTTTATCAGCTTGGTTTGTTCAAACCTCCTACACTCGACTTTCGGTTACGATTACGCGCGGTGGGATCCCCTGGCGCCTAGCTCTTCGTAGACTTTAATGGTGGCCTCTTGCATGCGGGCCAGTGTGAACGGATGCTGCGGTGGTACGGCGACCGGCGCGGTGAGGAAGGCACGAGTGGTCGCTTCGACGGCGGCAATATCCTGCGGTGGGACTAAGCCTTGGGGGAAGACTTGCCGTAGTATTTCTCCAGTGCCGCCATGATCGTAGCCGATAACTGGGGTGCCAAGACCTAAGGCCTCGATTGTCGTGCGTCCAAAGGCTTCCGGTGCCAGCGTTAGAGAATACGCAATATCCGCAATGTGTAGGATCTCGCGTAGATCATCGCTTCGGCCAAGAAACGTGACCTTGTGCTCAAGCTTCCGCTGGGCGACGAGCGATTTTAATTCAGCTTCGAATTTGCGCGACGATCCGGTGGCGCCACCGGCGATCAATCCGTGGATTGGTATCTCTTGAGCGTTGAGAGCGTCGATTAACGCAATAAACGCTTCCTGCCCCTTCCATCGGGTGAGGCGACCTGGTAGCGCAAGTAGGCGTTTGCCGCTTAATTCCGGATGCTGCTCTGCCCAACGCTTCCGCCACGCAGGGTCAGGGGTGTAGTCGTGCCGATACCTTGTGTCATCGATCCCGCGAGGGATCACGCGGATCCGAGAGGCCGGCACCGCCGGGTAGTTATCTCGAATGTAATCCCCGATGAATTCGGAGATGGCGATCACGCGCTCGCCGCTGACCATGATCCGGCTATAGGCGTTGACGGTATACGGACCATGCACCGTTGTTACCCAACGAGGCCGACGCTGCGCGTGTATGCCGGCTAGTGCACGATATCCGACCCAAGCCGGAAGGCGCGAGCGTGCATGTAACACATCGACGTTCTCGTGCTCAACAATATTACGCAAACGTCGAATACACGCGATGGTGCGCAGACTCTTGTTGCCGATCGCACATTCGATATGGGTCGCGCCAAGCGATTCTAGTTCCTCGACTAGACGACCGCCGCCAGAAACAACAATCGCGCGGTGATTGTTCGCTACCAGCGCGGCGGCAATCTCCAGTGTTCCACGCTCGACCCCGCCAACCTCCAATGCCGGCAGCAATTGCATCACGGTCAGCGTCATCGGGGCTCGCACCTTTGGCATCTTTGGTGACGCGCTGATAGCAACGGTCGGTGAATGCGTCTTCGATTTGAACGATGATCTATACCGTAGACCGCTGCTCGACGTTTCTTCACTGTGGCAGATCCGCGCGCAATCGACGCGCATTTGGGTCCCAACGCGCCAAAATAATCTTGGCGCAGCGTGCAGCTTCAGCGAGAGGAGCAGACGCATGTAATTTATTTCCACGGCGCCATTCAGTATGGGTCGTGATCAATTTTCGCGCAGAGAGATCAGCGATGATCCTGGTGATCCGGTCCGTGCGCTTGGCTGGAATTTCGATCACACCCACCGCCGCACCACTTGTAAGCGCCTCATAGACCATCGACACACTATCGCAACTCACCCACACAACGTCCGTTCGCGCGAGTTGCTCGGATATTATGTTGGGGGCGGATTCGCGATGATCGATGACGGCGATATTGTCTTGCGCTAGCGTTCTAAGCGCATCGCTAGTCGGTGGCGGTGTTCGCCTTGAATCGGCGATGGTCCATTTTTTCGCACGGTCCGCGTCCACGATGGCGCGAACTTGTAGAATTAGCTGCTCTTGGTCCCAAGCATAATGGTCCGATGGTCCGCCAATCAGGATCAGACCTTCGTTGCCACCCGAGAGGGATGGCGAAATATCATTGAGCACTCCGTCAGTGACAACCGTGTGCGGTGTTGCCGGAACTTGGTCGTGTCGTGGGACCAAACAAAGGTCGAAAAACCGACGCGGTAGATGCGGCTTCATAAGATAGATTGTGTTGCCTCCGCGCGCGCGCTTGGCAATCAACATAGGCCATTGGCAACGCCGGCCAGCGCCGACAATGAGGTCGGGTGCCGGGGCTGCGGTAGCGAATGCCACTCGGCGTGTTAGAAATTGACGGATCGATGCTTGCTGAGTGGGAACCTTAAACGTAAACGACTCGATAGGGGTGAGAGCATCGAGTGCTTGGACCAAGCCGAGGCTTTGGCGATCGTGCCCGGGTTTGCCGTCGTGCAGTCGCCATACCACCAACATAGGTTTGCCGTTGGAGCCGTTTTATAGGGTCGCTGCCGTTACACCACCGTCAACCAATCGTTATAGCCTTGGTGGCGGCCCTCAACGAGATCGAGGTAGACAGATTGCAGCTGCTGCGTAACCGGCCCCGGGGTGCCTGCACCGATAGTGCGATTGTCGAGCTCGCGGATAGGGGTGACCTCCGCAGCGGTACCGGTAAAAAAAGCCTCGTCGGCAATGTAAACTTCATCTCGAGTGATCCGCTTTTCAATCACGTCATAGCCTTCCGTCTGGGCAAGCTGTAGGACCGTGTCACGCGTGATGCCTTCGAGTGCCGAGGTTAATTCAGGCGTATAGATGACGCCATTGCGCACAATGAATATATTTTCGCCACTGCCCTCTGCAACCATACCGTCGCTGTCTAGCAACAACGCCTCGTCGTAGCCGTCGCGGGCAGCTTCCTGTAAGGCAAGAATCGAATTGATGTAGTTGCCGCAGGCCTTCGCCTTACACATCACGCTGTTGACAAGATGCCGGGTGTAGGAAGAAGTTTTAATCCGGATCCCTTGGGTCAGCGCATCGGTCCCTAAGTAGACGCCCCAAACCCACGCTGCAACACTCACATGGACCGAAAGATTCTCCGCGTGGAGGCCCATGCCTTCCGAGCCGAAATAGACCAACGGCCGAATATAGGCGGTGTCGAGTTGATTCTCGATCACGCTGTCGATAGACGCCTGGCGGATTTGCTCACGACTATATGGAATTGGCATCTCCAAGATATGCGCTGTCTCAAACAAGCGCCGCACATGATCGTCGAGACGGAATATGGCCGTACCTTGTGGTGTTTTATAGGCACGGATCCCTTCGAAGGCGCCAACGCCGTAATGCAATGTGTGGGTTAAAACGTGAACTTGGGCGTCGCGCCACGGCACCATTTCGCCGTCCATCCAAATCACGCCGTCTCTATCGGCGTAGCTCATTTTGTTCGTCTCCTAGGGCGTGTCCCACATACCCAGCTGGTCGCAATATTAGTGCGTGTTAAATATTTCCTGCCAAAGTTTCGTAGCGGCGGTGCGGTGTTTACGGAATGCTGCATCGCTAACCAATCCATCGATTTCCTGCAGGACGCATCGGTGGATCTCGGCTCGATACGCAAAATAGGCATCGTGCAATGTCGCGCCACCCTCAGCGCTTAGAAACCCAAGGCGAGTGAGGACTTCGAGCAACCGCAGGTTATCGGTAAACGCTAGAAGTTCGTGATGATCGTGAGCCCAACGCAGGACGCCGTATTGCACCATAAATTCGATATCAGTGATACCTCCGACACCTTGTTTTAAATCGAAGAAACTTGCATCAGATCGGTCGAGTTCGCTACGCATACGTTCGCGCATCTCGATTATATCGGCCCGAAGTTTTTGCTCGTCACGACTTCGAGCCAGGGTTTCATTACGCACACGGTCGAATTCAGCCGCGACATCGGGCGAACCAACGACAGTACGGGCACGAATCAACGCTTGATGTTCCCACGTCCATGCGCTGTTTAGTTGGTATTCCCGGAAGGCGGATACCGAGCTGACAAGTAGCCCGGATTCTCCGCTTGGTCGCAGCCGCGTATCGATCTCATACGCCCGGCCGGCCGCGGTTTGGGTACTCATATAATGGATGATGCGTTGGGTTAAGCGGGTGAAATAGACGCTGTTGTCGACCGACCTTGGCCCGTTGGTTACTTGTCCTTCGCCGCTACCGTCATGTAGGAAAACTAGGTCGAGGTCGGATCCATAGCCGAGTTCCAAGCCGCCGAGCTTTCCATAGGCGACGATCGCGAACGCCACCTTCCTAGACTCGCCGTCCACGATGCAACAGGGTTCGCCGTGTTTTGCTTGCATGACGTGTTCGGCCGTTTCAAGCGCATGGTGCAATAGCGCGGTGGCAATAAAAGACAGTTGATTACTAACCTCGGCAACGGGAAATTGATCCATCATGTCGCTCGCGGCAACCCGCAATACTTGCTGGTTTTTAAAATCGCGCAAGGTATCCATCATCCGTTCAATATCGTCCGGCGCGTGCGCAGCAAGCTTGGTGCCGAGTTGATCGATTAGCTTGTCGCGACCGGGAGGAGCAAATAAAACCCGGGGATCGAGCAATTCATCGAGCAGGAGCGGGTGCTGGGTAATTTGCCGCGCAATCCAGGGACTTCTATCGTACAAGTCGATAAGTCGGTGTAAGGCTGCGGGATGGTCGGCTAGGAGTGACAAGTACACCGAACGCCGTGCGATTGCCCCAATGAGTTCGGCCAAGCGTGCCAAGGTGGCGGTGTTGCGCGTACGTTCGCCGGTCGCCTCAATCAGCCGAGGCATGACACGGTTAAGCCGGTCGAGCGCCTCGCGACTCAGTTGTGCGAGGAACCGCGGTTCCCTTAACCGCTCAATGACCTCGTAGCTGACGCTTGGTTCGTCGAAGCCGAGCGCCGCCAGGCCGTCCAGGTCTTGTTCCTGATTTTTCCACAGTGCCGCGGCGCTGGATGGATCTTCCGCGGGGGTGGCGCTGGTGCTCTCGTCCGGGCTCAACAGTTCGCGGAAACAACGCCGTACATTGTCGCGATGCGCGGACAGTGCCGCCGCAAAAGCCTCGTAAGAAGGATAGCCCATGCCGAACGCGAGGCGTTCCTGTTCTATGTCCTCATGCGGCAATTGATGGGTTTGATGGTCACCGACTTGCTGCAGCCGATGTTCCGTTCGGCGCAGAAAATAATAAGCTTCTACGAGTGCGCGTGCATCGGCGAGGTCGATAAGATTTAGGGCGGCACAAGCTTCGATGACCGGTACAATTTCACGCCTTTGTAAACTCGGCTCACGACCGCCGCGGATCAGTTGGTAGGTCTGCCCAATAAACTCGATTTCGCGGATTCCGCCGGAGCCGAGTTTCACGTTGTCTTGTAATTCCCGGCGTTGAACCTCGCTATCAATCAAGGCCTTCATTTCGCGCACGGCTTCAAGCGCGCCGAAGTCCAGGTAGCGGCGGTAGACGAAGGGCTTGAGCATGGCCTGGAGTTTGTCTTGCTCATGAGGGGCGCCGGTGATGATCCTGCCCTTGATCATGGCATAACGTTCCCAATCGCGACCGTGCAACTGGTAGTAGTGTTCCAAGGCATCGAAGTTTGAGGTCAAAGGACCGCTGTCACCAAATGGGCGCAGGCGCATGTCGACTCTAAAGACAAAGCCATCGCCGGTCTTTTCATTCAACAATGCTATTAAGCGCTGACCAAGCTTGTCGAAATACTCTTGATTAGAAATTTCTCGGCGGCCACCTTGAGTCGATCCGGCGGCGGGAAAAGTGAAGATCAAATCGATATCTGAAGAGAAGTTCAGCTCGTTCGCGCCGAGCTTGCCCATGCCGATGACGTTCATTGAAACGGGTTTGCCATCGCTAGCACAAGGACGTCCAAAACGATCCGCAAGCTGTTCTGAAGCCCACGACACTCCGTTCACGATACACGCATCTGCCAATGCACTAAGTTCGGCTGTAACTTCCATGACCGCAGCACCACACACGATATCGCGCCATGCAATGCGAGCGAGTTCTCGGTTGCGAACACGACGGATTAAAGAGAAAGCGCCGGCTTCGTCCGCATCTGCGAATCCATTCGCTAGTGCATTTAGATAATGCGTTGTTTCCCGCGGTGATTCGTTGGCACTAACGATTTCGTCAACGAACCATACTGGATCGGTGATCGCCACCTCGGCGATGAACGGACTGACGGCCCACGCCCGTTGTACAGAAATGATGTCAACCGCAGAAATATTGAGAGGGGCTGCTTGGCAGGCGGCAAAGAAGCGCTCGGTGAAGCGTTCAATCTCGTCGTGCAGAAGTGTCGGAATATCGTGGTTAATTTGCCGCATCTCGAGGGATTCGCGCCATCTTCGCGGACGGAGACCGGGCATTGGCGTTGCGCCTCGGCTTAAATCTAAATTTAAGTAGACCGAATTACCCGTTGCCGTTCTAGTCGCATAACCAATGGGTAGATGGACACTCCGCTACGACTCACGGATAGGGCGCGAGGGACCCCGGAAGGATAAAGGTGAAAGCGCCTGCTATCTCGTCCGTAGAAGCGCCACTGGTATTAAATTGCCCAGCACCGACGACGTGGGTCGCACCAACACCGCCGAAGGTAAAATGGTCGTGGCCAAATATGCATCCGGTACAGCCGACGCCGGTGATAGTACTTAGAGCAGGGTTGTAATTGATCACGTTCTGGACGCCGAGTGCGGCGCCGACAACGCTACCCTGCAGATGCACGAGCGTGCCGCTTGGGAAGGCTATATCGTGCACGGAAGACAGGTTGCCGGTGACGAAGTTTGCGACCAAGGTGTGCGTGGAGCTTGACGCTACTTCGAAGGTCGCGCCGCCCGGCCCAGAGTTCATTGTCGGAGTGGTCGCACCAGTACCACCCCCAACCCCCAACGTATAAGTGCCCATCACCCCGGTCGGGAGCGGAGTCGCCGGCGCATCGAGTTTGACCACGTGAGCACGCCCAAGGGGAGATACAAAGCCGGGGTGTACGAACGTGTGGCCGGGTCCCCAACCCACCCAAGATGCACCGATACTCGCAACGCTTCCAGACTCGACCTGGGTCGCAGTACCCGAATCGAAACTACAGCTCGGGGTGCATACAAAATCAGACGTGGACGCGAAAAAATCTTTGACGCTCCAATCTATCAACGTAGCGGTGTTTGCACCGCCAACAATAAAATCCCAACTATTACTGTTGTTCACGAAGCCATCCCCGAAGGCATGGCCGGCGGCGATGTAAGTGCCGGTCGGCGCGGGGCCGATGACGCCGGTAACAACTGCCGTCGACGTAGAATCATCCGCCCACAAGCCGAAGCCTGCCGTACCGATAAGGTCGTAGCCGCGCGATGAGAACATGTCGATCACATAGGACAGACCCGCTGCATTCGGTGCCCCCCCGGGATTCGGGCCCGCGAAAACCCCGTGTAAAAACACCGAATAAGACATGCCGCTTGACAACGCGGATACCGAGTCTTCAAAAAATGTATGTACGCCAGAGGTCTCGATCGTCCCGCTAACATCAAACGTTTCTGGGCCGTGCACGACGTCGAAATCAACCGTACCGCTCGCCAGCCCGAAATCCCAGGTCAGCATGCCGTCGGTTACGCCCTCGCCAATGCTGGACCCGTCGGTCGCAGTCGAAAACGTACTACCGGTGAAATGGTAGCTGGCGCTGCCGCCAGTCGGCATCTCCCCAGGCTGTGTCCCATAGATAAAATGTTCGCTTTGAAAATCGGTCAAATTCCGAAGCGTTACCTCCACGTCTTCGGAATCGAGCCATGCTTCGACTTCTAGTACATAACCATTGGTCCAGCGACCCTTGGTGAGTAAGCCGTCGGAGGTTGGTCCGAAATCCTCCGGCGCGACCGACGCGGGCATAGCGCGCAAGTCAGCAAGTATCTCCGGATCGACCTCGTCTAGGATTAAATTGCCGACAGACACAACATCCGCATCAGGAAATGCATTGAGAGCGGCGCGAAAGAGATCGATATTGATCGTTTCCAATCGAACATGTTCGCCGTCGGAGTCCTCCTCAAAGAATAAACCGGCGATTGGCCCGCTTGCCGACGTCACCACGATCAACGGTCCGGATGACGCATCACCGGGCGAGCCCTGAAATGCGAGCGCGCCGACCTGGTCGAGCAATACGAGGCTGTCGCCACAGGCGCCGCCGAGATCACAAAGAACCCCGTCCCCGTCGACTTGTTGGCCTTGCTGATACCGGTCTTCGTCTTCTTCCTCGTCCTCAAATTCGCCAACGTCTTCACGTTGCACAATCCCACCTTGCACCTGGTTGCAAGTGGCGCCGTTACATAGATAGGCGTCTCCGGATTCGACTAGGCCGGAAAAGCTGCCTGAGTTTAGAAGCCACTTACCGCCATAGCCTTGCATGTAGGTGCCAACAGGTAGATTTCCGCAGTCGCTATCGCAATGGCTGGCTTTGCCTAAGGTGCCGCGAATGCCGATCGTTGCAACCTTGGTTTTCAGACGAAAGTTGTTGCGGTTGGCTCTGCCAATCACCCCAGTGACAAGTCGCACGCTACCCTTGATAAGGCTTAGAAAGCTGCGTTCCTTGCCGTCGGCCTCGCCCTCAAAATTGTAGTCGTCGATCTTGTACTGCGTATTCGGCTGCAATGAGGCGAAGCCGCCGTCAGTGAATTTTATTTGTGCGCGCCCTCGGACAGTTGCGACTGTTTCGCCAGGGAAGATCTGGTCGCCCTTGCGTACCTGGCGCCCTTTGCCGCTGACACCGAGGGCTTGGACTTGGCCGAAGGCATAGACGATCTTGGCGGCATGGGCGGCGGCGTGAGCTTGTAAACCGTTTGCCGCGAACAGTAGCGCGGTGAGTGTGATGAACGTCAGGCGGAATGTTTTCATGGGCCGTTACCTTCGCTCAAAAATCGTTGCGCACCATGACCATAACTTCTACTCGGTCATAGTCGCTGGTGGCGAAGTTCGAGTCGTTATTGTTGTAGGCAACCGTCGGCGACACGCTCCAGTTGCGGTCGAACTGATAGCGATAGCCGGCATTGAAGTCGATGAAGTCGTCGTCACGGGTATCGAGAAAGGTCGGGTCGGTACCGTTGTAGTTGCTCGCCTGGAAGGTGATGGTGCCGAACAGCGTACCTCTACTTCTGATCCGGATCTGGCCCCCGCCGCGCACACCAAAGAAGTCGCGTGAAAAATGGTTTCCGCGCGATTCGCTTTTCTCATCTTCAATGCCGCCAAAGGCGCTGATGAATATGACCGGGTCAAAGGCAGCGCCAAGAAAGGCATGTCCCCAACCGACGCCACCGGTGTAGCGATTAACGTCACGCACGCGCTGTTCGGGATAGCGCACCAGTGAGGCCTGTCCGAACAGGGTGAATTGATTCGCCTCGTCCATGGTGTATTGCCACTGGCCGCTGGTGCCGATGACTTCGCGGTCGCTGCGCACGGCACTCGATCCTTCCACCCTTACCGTATTGCCGTCGAGTGAGAATCGAAACTGATTGCGCTCGTTGCGACGCCAGTTAATGCCAACCTGACCATTGGCCAACAGTGCCGAAAAGTCCGCCTCATCGAGCGCGAGGCGATGATCGATCTCGCCGTTAATGAATAGGCTGAGACCCTTGGCATAGTCCAGCGGCGAGGTGATCCTGAGTCCTGCCCCAAGATCCCAGATCGGCGAGTCGGATTCGCGCGAGCTGTCGGTCAAGTTGAATGCTAAGCCGCCGAGTGCTGGCACCGCGATAATGTTTTGGTCGGTCGCGCTATTCACGTTCGTGTCGTAGCCAAGCCCCATCTTAACGTAGGGCCGGTAACGCAAACGCGACCTATCATGATACTGATCGATCGACGAGATGTAGCTATCGATGGTGCGCTCAACGTCCGATGGCAGATCCATGTCCTTGAGCTTGTCGAATTCACCCTTTGCTTCGTCTGTATCTCCAAGTGCGAGATAGGCTCGTGCTAGTTCGGCGCGGGCCGGTCCGTTTTCGGGCGCGGCGTCTATCGTGCGTTCAAGCGCGAAGACGGCTTCAAGCGGGCGGCCCGAATCGAGTGCGGAAAGCCCATAGATGTAATCGAACTCCGGGTCTCCGGCGCGCGCTTCTTCCATCGGTTTGAGCAGTTCATAAGCGGCTTGCGGTTGGCCTTTATCAACCAAGGCTTGTGCTTGGCGAATGATTTCATCGGCCGCGCAAACCATGCTCGAGCTGAGGGCTAGTGCGATGAAGAAGAGGAAACGCATGACGGTCGATTGTGGCACTCCGGCCCCTCCGATAATGGACGCGTATCGCAATCTGGTGGAATAGGCCGAGGATTGTCCCACAATTGCCACGGTCGTGCTATTCATAAATGTGCACATAGAACGACATAGCGGAGGCATGTGTTGTAATTTATCAACATGTTCCGCTAACGCCGGTAGCTCTGTGAAAGAGTGCCCACGATGGACCCTCACAGACCGTTGCTTAGGTGACCTGATGGTAGCGAAGCCCAAGGCCCACGATTTTTTGTAGCAATTGCGGATACTCAATCCCCACGGCCTCGGCCGCCACCGATAATTCCTCGCCATAGCCGATATCTGGGTTCGCATTTGCCTCGAGCACGTATACTTCCCCATTGTCGCGTAATCGGACGTCAATCCGCGCGTAGCCCGTTAGGTCCAAAACCCGATAAATCCGCCGCCCAAGGCGCTTCAGCTTTCTCAATACCGCCTCGTCGAGATCGGTCGGGATCTTGAGCTCGATTTCTCGTTCCTGCTGATACTTCCAGTCCCACTTTATCTTGGAGGTCGCGATCGGATAGGCCCCGTCTGGGAGGTTGCCGAACGTCAATTCGACCAACGGTAGTACCTCGACTCGCTGGTTCCCGATAATCGACAGGTAGAGCTCTCGCCCTTCAACGAATTCCTCGACAATCACCGGAGTTCGCAACTTTTCGTGCAAATATTGGACCCGTTCTAGACATTTTTCGGCCGTGTGTACAATCGAGGCCTGCGATATCCCGTAAGATCCTTCCTCGTACAAGGATTTCACGATCAAGGGATAGCTCAGCTTGCTTGGCAAGCGTGGTTTGCGTCCTCGCGGATAGACGGCAAATTTGGGTACCCGGATGCGATGGTAGGTCAATATTTTCTTTGATAGCGCCTTATCGTGGGCGATCAGTAGACCGCGCGGGTTGCAGCCCGTGTAGCATTGTTGCATCAGCTCGAGATAGCCGGCGACATGGTGGTCGTAGAGCGGGTTGTCGTGAAACTCTTCGAGCAGATTGAAGGCAATGTCCGGTTTAAACTCGATTAATGCCTCGCGAATCACCCCTAAATCGGCGCGCACGCCAAGCACTTTGACGTCGTGTCCGAGTTGCTCAAGCGTTGTAACGACATCGTATTCGGTCTTCCATTGAACGATTTCTTCGTCCGGATAGCCCTGGATGCTTGCGGGCGGGATCAGGTCTTCATGTACCAAGACAAGGATCCGTAAGCTTTTCATACTGGCACCTTGTGGTGCGCTTTGTGTAGGTAATTGACCGTTAGAACGGTTATCAATACCGCCACGTCGAGCATTACTTGGCGTTCTGGTGCATCAACATAGAGTTTCATTTCACGACAGCGGCGCACCATTTCTTGGATCAGCTGTTCGATCATATAGGGCGGTTCGCCGGTGCCGTGCGCGCATAGCTGGCATAACTCAGGCGTGGAGCGGCGTAAAAACGCAGCCGCGGAGCGACGTTTTTTACTGCGCGTCGGATTGCGACAGAACACTCGCTGCAAATCGCCGTCGTAGAATGCCGGCACCTGAATGCCGTAATGACGCCGCTTCTCCGCGTAATGCTGGCGCAAGGTTTTGGTGTTTTTCGATAAGGGGTCGACCTGGCGTCGGCTGCGCACCGGTGCGGTCGTTCCAGCGATGGAGGTCATCATTGCGTCGACCGCCTGGAGCTTTCTAAGCGCAGGCCACTCGGCATAGTCCTTGCGCCACTTGGATCCTGGTTTCAGCCATACCGCGAACGTTTCGGCGTAGTCTTCTGCTGGGTGGCTTTGTGTGTACCACCAATCTAAATGCAGTACGTAACTGCGACTTTGTGGCCGTGGCGTATAGTACTTCGGGTAGCGACGGGTAAAGGCGCCGAATGATTTGCGCCAAACTTTACGCCGATGGAGCCGATAGGCGGTGTCGATGGCGTGTCCGGTTTCGTGCCGCAACAATTGCATGCACCAACGTTCGGTGCCGCCTTCCACTTCGAACATTTGCTGGTATTCGAGCTTGGACAAGCGCGGATGCGCGAGATAAAAAGGGATCGCGACCCCTGGCACTCCGTCAGGGGAAAACCATTCTTCGGATAACCAAAAGTGCGGACGAAATACGATCTTCCGACGCTCTAACTCGCAATTCAGGCGTTGCGTGCGTTCAGCGAGCGGCGTATTTTCAAGTCGAAGATTAAGATCGCAAAAGCGAGTATCGAGTAACGCATCATCGCTTAGCTTTTCCCAAGGGTATTTTTTTTCGCGCCCAGCCATGGCCTAAATACTAGCAGGCGTCTAATCTTCGCGCCGGTAAGTTCCTTCGATGGTATTTGGTTGGTGCCCCTGGGTCCGCATGTCGACATGTACGCCCGGCCGATTCAAAAAGTGGCGCAGCAATCCTTCAGCGACGCGCCCGCGGATGTTTGGCACCAAGGCGATGAAGCCAATTGCATCGGTAAAAAACCCCGGCGTTAATAATGCAACGCCACACACTAGCAAGATCACGCCTTCGACTAATTCCACGGCCGGTAATTTGCCGGCCTCGGTTGCCGATTGCACCTTCGCGAGCGTATGCAAACCTTGTAAGCGCAACAGCCACGCACCAATTATCGCCGTCACGATCACTACCAACACGGTAGACCCGGCCCCGATTACCCGCCCGACGGAGATCAAGAGGTATATTTCGAGTAAGGGGATGCTGATCAGCAGAAACAACAAGATCGCGAATGGAGAAATTCGGTTCGCAGCCATAGCTCACTATATGGGGCGTAGCTGTCGGAATACAATAGCTCCCGCGATAATTGAAGGGTCGCGTTAATCAGGCTCCGCGATGAACTCTGGATAGGCATCGTGGTCCCTACCGAACCAGGAACAAGAGCACGGAATCGAATGTTTAGGCGCGCGTCAGTGATCAGCGTATGCATCGCATTGACGATGGGTATCGCCAATAGTGCCGGTGCTGGCATCCGCGAGGCGCTTGACCGCCTTGGCGACAGCAACGCCTTCGGCTCAGAGCAAGAATTCCTGCATCCAGATGAAGCGTTCCAATTTACCCATGTGCTTGAGGCGAACGGTACGCTGAGGCTCAACTGGGACATTGCCGACGGTTATTACCTATATCGGGATAAATTCGGTGCCGAATCGGACGCAACAGACCTTGTCGTCGGTGAATTAGAACGACCGCCAGGGATCATGAAAGATGATCCCGACTTCGGTCATGTTGCAATCTATAAAAACGTAGCTCGCCTTAGCGTCCCGATTGTCGTCAGCGCGGGTACGCCGGCAAGCGCGCCGCTGCAAATTTCCTACCAAGGATGTGCCGAGGATGGGATCTGTTATCCGCCGATCAAAAAAAGCGTTGAAGTTTTTATCGACGCCTTGATCACACCAGCACATGCAGCGCAGGCACCGGCAACGCAAACACCAAGCTCAGGCTCTCCGATAATGTCAGCAGATTCGATCGCGGCGCGCTTAAGCGATCGTTCGCTACTAGCCGTTGCCGGCATCTTCTTCGTTTTCGGATTGGCCCTGACATTTACGCCGTGCGTACTTCCAATGGTGCCTATCTTATCCAGCATTATCGTCGGACAGGCGCAACCAGTATCGATAAAGCGCGGTGTGGCCCTATCGGCGATATACGTTTTGGCGGTCGCCGTGACCTATGCGGTGGTTGGACTTCTGGCGGGTTTGTTTGGACATAATCTACAGGCGACATTTCAGCAACCAGCAGTGCTTGTTGGTTTCAGCCTGGTGTTCGTGGCGTTGGCGTTGTCCATGTTTGGATTCTACGAGTTGCAACTACCGAGCGCCGTACAAACTCGTATTGATCGATATAGCCGTTCGCATGAAGGCGGCAATCTGTTGAGCGTAGCGACGATGGGCGTGTTGTCGGCGATCATCGTCGGGCCATGCGTTGCGCCACCGCTCGCCGGTGCCTTGATCTATCTTGGGCACCAGGGTAGCCCGCTCGTGGGCGGTACCGCGTTATTCGCGATGGGCTTGGGCATGGGTACGCCGTTGCTGCTGGTGGGCGCCTCTGCAGGGAAGCTGCTACCTCGCGCTGGCGCCTGGATGGATGGGGTAAAACGCATCTTTGGGGTCGTGCTCCTTGGGGTTGCGATTTGGTTTATGGAGCGGATATTGCCCGGTCCGGTGGTGTTGTTCTTATGGGCCTTATTGCTCATCGTCGCAGCCGTATTTGCCGGTGCACTCGACCAGATTTCCGGGACTATCTCAGGTTGGCAACGCCTGCTTAAGGGTGTCGGCTTGGTCATGTTGTGCTACGGCGTGATCCTTATCGTTGGCGCTGGCGTCGGGGCGGACGATCCATTTCGCCCATTAAAGCCATTGGCCGGTGGTGGTAATGGGGTACACGAATTATCGTTTGCACCGATTAAGGGTGTCGCCGGATTGAACGCCGAGCTTGAACGCGCCCGCGCGCTAGGCCGGCCGGTTATGCTCGACTTCTATGCCGATTGGTGCATTGAATGTAAGTATCTAGAGCGCGATACCTTTACCGACGCCAACGTGCGCTCAGCGTTGTCCGAAGTGGTACTACTGCGCGCGGATGTGACCGCGAACGACGCGGTCGATCAATCGCTGTTGAAAAAGTTTGAATTATTCGGACCGCCCGCGGTGCTGTTTTTTGACCCGACGGGGACCGAGAATCGGACGATGCGCGTAACTGGTTTCGTTGGGCCCGCGGATTTCGCGGCGCACCTGGGTCACTTGTTTGGATCGCGCGAACTTTGAGAACCTGGGCGCAGATCAGCGTCTTGTTCGGCCTATGTCTGGGTGTGGGCTATCTCGGTTATAAAGCCGCTACACCACCCGTCGAACCACCTGGCTCAGTGGCGGCGGTCGCGCCCATTGCGGAGCTTGACGATCATTCGCTGACCTATTGGTCGTTCGATGATATCGATGGTCAACAGCGACACATGAGTGAATGGGCCGGCAAACTCTTGGTGGTCAATTTTTGGGCTACCTGGTGTCTTCCGTGTCGGCGTGAAATCCCGGGATTTATGGCCCTCCAGGAGCGCTTCCGAGACCAACCCGTGCAATTCATCGGTATCGCCTTTGACCAGGCTGAACCCGTGCGCACCTATGCCGCTGAGCTCAATATCAACTACCCGCTGTTGCTGGGCGACGATGGCGTGGTCGAGTACATGCGCGCGCTCGGCAACACCATCGGAGCACTTCCCTTTTCCGCCGTTATAGGTCAAGACGGCCGGGTATTGAAAACTCACCAAGGCGAATGGGCTGCGGCCGAGGTTGAGCGGCTTATTCGCGCTGCCATGTAATACCCCCTATGCCGAGCGAGTGCCGACGATGCTGCTTTAGCAAGCCGGCCTAGAATTTATTGCTGATTTGATCTAGTCGCTATCAGGCTCGAACGGGTATGTATCAGCGGCGAAATTGTGGTAACTTCCATTTCTCCGAATATCCGCGATAGGGCGCTGCTAAGCACGCTTATGACCACCATCCTGCTGATAAATGGGCCAAACCTAAATCTCTTAGGCGAGCGCGAACCGGCTACTTACGGCAGCGCAACATTGGCTGAGATCGAAGCGCAGCTCGCTGGTCAAGCCAGCGCTGGCGGTGCCGCTTTGATCGCATTCCAAAGCAACGCTGAACACGAAATCATAGAACGTATCCACTCGGCTAAAACAGAGGGGGTAAGCTTTATTATCATCAACCCTGGGGCATTGACGCATACGAGTATTGCGTTGCGCGACGCACTGTTGGGTGTTGCGATTCCGTTTATCGAAGTGCACCTCTCCAACGTGCACGCCCGCGAGGCGTTTCGACATCATTCCTATTTGTCGGATATCGCCGTTGGCGTAATCACTGGTCTTGGACGACGCGGTTATGCATTCGCGTTGCAGGCGGCTCTCGCCATCGAGCAACCGACGCCATAAACGCAAAGCTCAGCATCGACTAATCGCATAGCAGGACACGAGATGGACATTCGCAAGGTCAAAAAACTTATCGAATTACTGGAAGAATCCGGCATTGCCGAAATCGAGATCAAAGAGGGTGAAGAATCCGTTCGCATCTCTCGCGGTGCCACTATGCCTCCCGTTAGTGCACCGCCAATCGTTCACAGTGCGCCAGCGGTGGCGCCCGCCGCACCGGTAGAATCGAACCCGCGAGAGAACGACGTTGCCTCTACCGATGGGCACGTTGTTGCCGCACCGATGGTGGGTACCTTCTATGATGCACCATCACCTGAGAGCGATCCCTTTGTTCGAGTCGGCCAAGCGGTGAGTGTGGGTGACCCGCTATGTATTATCGAAGCGATGAAGATCATGAATCCAATCGAAGCAGATCGTGCTGGAACGATAACCGCGGTGTTGGTCGACAACGGTAATCCGGTGGAATACGAACAACCATTATTCGTAATTGATTAGCCTGCGCCGAGAATCCCAATGCTCGACAAAGTAGTTATTGCCAATCGCGGCGAGATCGCGCTCCGGATCCTGCGTGCTTGCCATGAACTCGGAATCAAGACCGTCGCGGTCCACTCTTCCGCCGATCGTGATCTCATGCACGTGCGCCTGGCCGACGAGTCGGTTTGTATCGGCCCGCCGATCCCAACCGAAAGTTATCTCAATATCCCCGCCATACTCAGTGCCGCAGAGGTGACCGATGCGGTCGCGATCCATCCGGGCTACGGATTTCTCTCGGAGAATGCGGATTTCGCTGAGCGGGTCGAAGAAAGCGGCTTTATCTTCATCGGGCCAAAGCCCGAGACCATTCGGTTGATGGGAGACAAGCTATCGGCCATAGGGGCGATGAAGCGTGTCGGAATCCCTTGCGTGCCTGGGTCGGACGCGGCACTAGGCGACGACATGCCGGCCAATATGAAAGTAGCGCGCACTATTGGCTATCCAGTGATCCTGAAGGCGTCAGGCGGCGGTGGTGGGCGCGGGATGCGCGTTGTCCACGCCGAAGCAGCGTTGCCGAGTGCGATTGGCTTGACCCGCCGTGAAGCACTTGCGGCGTTTCAAAACGACTCGGTCTATGTCGAAAAATTTCTCGAGCATCCTCGGCACGTTGAATTCCAGGTCATGGCCGATGCCCACGGCAACGTTGTGCATCTCGGTGAACGCGATTGCTCTATGCAACGACGTCACCAAAAAGTCATTGAGGAAGCGCCGGCGCCTGGCATCGATGCAGAAACAAGAGACGTGATGGGACGGCGTTGCGCCGATGCGTGCCGCGAAATCGGATACCGAGGCGCGGGCACCTTTGAATTTCTGTATGAGGATGGTGAGTTTTATTTCATCGAGATGAACACGCGGGTACAGGTTGAGCATCCCGTAACCGAATTAGTTACCGGAATCGACATCGTTAGAGAGCAGCTTTCGATCGCGGCAGGAAATCCGCTGTCGTTTACGCAATCCGACGTCGTGATACGTGGACATGCCATCGAGTGCCGTATCAACGCCGAAGACCCCGTATCGTTTCGTCCGAGTCCCGGAACGATCAAGTTGTTCCATCCACCGGGAGGTCCAGGTATCCGCGTCGATTCTCACTTGTATGACGGATACGTCGTGCCCCCCTACTACGATTCTCTCATTGCGAAGCTGGTGGCGCATGGCGACTCCCGCCAAGCGGCATTTGCGCGCATGTCAAATGCACTGACCGAAATCGTGGTCGACGGGATAGAGACCAACTTACCGCTTCACCGAGACCTGATCCACGATGCCGCGTTTGCCGCAGGCGGAACCGACATACATTACCTGGAGCACAAGCTCGCCTAGTGCCGGAATCCTGGTTGACCTACAGTTGCCGCGTCCGCGAAACGGATGTGGCGACAGCCGAAGCGTGTCTTGAGGCGGCCGGTGCGCTTTCCGTCAGTTGCGCGGACGGGAATTCGGAGCATCTAATAGCCGACGAGATGGATGGGGCGTTGCCACTGTGGCCGGTCTGCGAAGTAACCGGCATGTTCGCTGCCGATGCCAAGATCGATGACATCGAAATGGCGTTTAAAGCTAGTAACGTGATCCCCTTGCAGGCGCGGATCAAAACCTTAGACGACCAAAATTGGCACGAGTCGTGGCGCGATCAATTTCGCCCGCAACGATTCGGTGAGGATCTTTGGGTTTGTCCAACGTGGACTGAGCCACCGGCCGGGGCAGCGCTGGTGGTGCGTATTGACCCCGGCATGGCATTTGGTACGGGCAATCACGCGACGACGGCCTTGTGCTTGGAGTGGCTATCAATGAGCGCCACGGTTGCAGGCGCGAAGGTGCTCGATTACGGCTGCGGCTCCGGCATCATTGGCATTGCAGCAGCAAAACTCGGAGCGGCCGAGGTCACCGCGGTTGATATTGATGGTGCCGCACTTCAGGTTTGTCAGGACAACGCAGTCCTTAACGGCTTGCAGAACGTGATGATCGGCGCTCCGGGAATCATCGATGGCCATCACTATGATGTAATCGTAGCAAATATTTTACTCGAACCATTGGTGCGGTTGGCCGATCAGCTTACCGGGCATCTTGCTCCTGGGGGTCAGATCGTGTTGTCCGGGATCCTCGTTGAACAATCACCCGCGCTCTTGGCGGCATACGCCGGCAAGTATAAGATGCAGGCACCGCGGCGGCGCGGGGATTGGGCGCTAGTTGCCGGCACTTTAAATGGCCCCTGAGATGACGCATCGGAGACCGCTGCTTGCTTACCCAGTGTCCCAAGTGTGAAACGATTTACCGCATCGATGCGGCCGACCTAGGCGCAGCACAGGGTTTCGTCGAGTGCGGCGATTGCGGCGAACAATTCAATGCGCTTTCTCGGCTGGCCGATGAGCCGAGTTTTCCAAGCGGGTCGACCACAATACCGGCGGACGTCGAAGGTGTGGCACCGTCGTCGCAAAATACCGATCTTCGATCACCATCTGTCCCTGCATTCGTGCTCCTCGATGACGAGCAGGCGAACGCTCAGATCGAGGCTGAGGCCGTCGACGAGCCACCCGGCACTGCAGTGGATCCCGAACCCGTTGCTACCCCAGGCCTTGAACAGGCGGCCCTATTCGAAGCCACGCCCGAGCGGGTGGAAGACGAAGAAACCGTATTCGAGTTATCGCCTGAGGCAGCCTTGGAACAAGATACCTTTTTTGAGGTAGCGCCTACGGCCGCGGATGCGGCCGAACAAGACACTGTTTTAGAAATTGCACCGGATGCCGCAACCACGACTGCCGGCGCGATTGATCTCGCATCTATACCACCCGCGGCCCCGACCCTGAGTGAATCGGAACACGCGATCCTATTTACCGATCCGAGCGCGGAGTTTGCCGATGACGACGAGGAAGCAGACGAACAAGACGACATAGATATCGAAGACGTTCCAGAAATATTAAAAGAGGAGTTCGCCGCACTTAACAAACCGCGACGAACGCCGATGCGCTGGCTGTGGATGCTGCTAGCCGTCTTTTTACTACTCGTCCTGTCGCTGCAAATTGCATGGGTCTTTCGGGACCGAGTCATCGCGACTCAACCGCAAGCCCTGCCACTGTATCGGCAGATCTGTGAGCGTCTCGGTTGCCAGGTCGAAAGTGCGGCGCAAGCGGACCGCATCGAGCTGCTTGCGCGCGACGTGCGCGATCATCCGCAATATCGCGATTCTTTATTGGTGAATGCGACGCTGGTCAGTCGCTCCGATAGCGCTACCCTCTTCCCGGTGATCCAGCTTGGTTTGTTTGATCAAACCGGGGAGGTAATCGGGATCAGGCGCTTCGATCCGAGCGAGTATCTCGATAAAAGTATTGACCTCGGCGGTGGGATGCCGCCGAATCGTTCGGTATATATCGTCTTAGAGGTGGCCGGGGTCGGCACTCGCGCCGTCGGGTTCGAATTCAGCTTTCTTTAGGGATCGGTAATTGGACGAAAATTGTCTTTATAAACCCTTTCGTCGATACTTTATTGTGGCTATCATCGCGGCTGTGGCAGGCTAAAGAAAAAGTTCGACTCTAACGAACACAATGCGTGCCTTCGGCTGCTGCGATATAGCGGCGACTACCCGGCGAACTCCGTAAGTATCGAATTAAAGAATAATGGGCTGATCCCCCGTTAGTGGCGGACAGCTTTCTCGAAATGTAAGGGATCTGGATGGTTAGGGACTGCAGTGTTTAGGCTTGGAACGTTCGAATTCGATTGCCCAATAGTGCTTGCCCCCATGGCTGGGGTCAGTGACCGAGTGTTTCGAAGTATTTGCCTCGATAACGGTGCGGACTATGCCGTATCGGAAATGGTGGCAAGCGATCCGCGGCTACGGGCAAATGTAAAAACCCGACGGCGCCTAGACCAACTTGGAACCAGCGGGATCAGGATTGTGCAAATTGCTGGCGCCGACCCGGTTGCGCTAGCGGATGCCGCTCGGCATTGCGTCGCACTAGGAGCCGACGTGATCGACATCAACATGGGCTGCCCGGCGAAGAAGGTCTGTAACCGATTGGCAGGCTCAGCGCTTATGCGGGATGAACGTCTAGTGGCCACTTTGCTCAGCGCGGTGGTCGCCGCCGTTGCGGTACCGGTGACCCTAAAAATGCGGACCGGATGGAACCCCGAGAATAGAAACGCCCCAACGATCGCGCGCTTGGCCCAAGACTTAGGGGTGCAGTTGGTGACGGTGCATGGCCGCACGCGCGATTGCGGCTTCAACGGTCATGCCGAATTCGACACCATTGCACAAATCAAATCGGAACTTACTATCCCGGTCATCGCCAACGGTGATATTTGCGACATTCAACAAGCTCGGAAGGTGCTGCGTCATACAAATTGCGACGGCATCATGATCGGGCGTGCAGCATTTGGCAATCCCTGGATATTTCAGCAACTGAAGGCCGGATTACGCGGCCATTCGGCCCCTACCGCCCCAACGGTAGATCGGGTCATTGCTGTAATGCGGCAGCATCTGATCGCCTTATACGAACTATACGGCACCCGAATAGGCACGCGCGTCGCCCGCAAACACATCGGATGGTACTCGCAACATCTGGACGACGGAAAAGCGTTTCGTCAGATCTTCAATCGGATCGAAACAGCACCTGCCCAACTACTATCGCTTAATAATTATTATTCTAATGCACAAGGAGCGCTGGCCGCATGAGCGCAAGTACCAGTACGACACCAATCGGAGTGGCGAAACGCCAAACTTTTAATGATGAACCCCGGCCGCTGGCAGGCCACGTCCGCGAGTCGCTGGAGCGCTATTTTGACGAATTGAATGGGCAAGCGCCAAGTAACCTCTACGAGCTTGTCCTGTCCGAGATCGAACAGCCGTTGTTAGAGGTCGTAATGGCGCAGACGCGGGGTAATATTTCGAAAGCCGCTGCATTTCTTGGCTTGAATCGGGCAACCTTACGCAAGAAGCTACAGAAATATCGTATCAGCAGTTAGATCCTCCTGGTATCCGAAAAATGGCTACGAGGCGTAGCATTCAAAGCTTTTTGAGAAAAAATCGCGCAAGCGATCTACATTTAACTCGGGCTAATCCGTGACCAAACACAATCGAATAGCAACGGCGCTCATCAGCGTATCTGACAAACGCGGGATTGTGGAGTTCGCTACACAACTGTCCACGCTCGGGATCAAAATCCTATCCACCGGTGGGACCGCAACATTGCTCCGAGAGCAAGGCGTATCGGTAACTGACGTTGCCGAATACACCGCTCAGCCGGAGATGATGGATGGCCGGGTCAAAACATTGCACCCCAAAATCCACGGTGGAATATTAGCCCGACGTGGCCAAGACGATGCGGTAATGGAGGAGCATGGCATCCAGCCGATCGATCTTGTCGTGGTTAATCTGTACCCGTTTAAAGAAACCGTGGCCAATCCGGACTGTACGCTTGCCCAAGCGATTGAAAATATCGACATCGGGGGACCGAGTATGGTGCGAGCCGCAGCGAAGAATTACGTTGCCGTTACAGTGGTGGTCGATCCGGATGACTACTCGACAATCATTACGGCCATAAATAGTGGTGGCACTGACGAAACGCAGCGTTATGCTCTCGCGACGAAGGCCTTTTCGCATACGGCTGACTACGATGCGGCGGTGGCAAGTTATTTAGAAGCGCAAACAACGACAACGGAATTTCCGCAACACCTGCGATTGCGGCTACACAAAAAGCAGGATCTGCGCTACGGAGAAAATCCACACCAACGGGCAAGTTTTTACGTAGAGGGCGAACCCCCTAGCGCAAGTATTTCGCTTGCCACGCAACTGCAAGGCAAAGCGCTTTCGTATAACAACATTGCTGACACCGATGCGGCAATAGAGTGTGTTTGGGCGTTTGACGATCCCGCTTGTTGTATCGTTAAGCACGCGAACCCATGCGGTGTCGCCGAGGCCGGATCGATCGCCGACGCCTACGAACTTGCTTACGCTACCGATCCAACCTCGGCATTCGGGGGCATTATCACTTTCAATCGCGAGCTAGATGCGGACACGGCTGAACGGATCACCAGCCGACAGTTTGTCGAAGTCATCGCTGCGCCGTCGGTCAGTGATGAGGCGCGGGAAATTTGTGCCACTAAGGCAAATTTACGTCTTTTGACGCTCGGTAGCCGAAACCCCGAGACAGTCCCACAATTGGATTACAAACGCGTAACCGGAGGCATGCTCGTGCAGAACCGCGATCCCGCCCGGCATATCTTTACCCCAGGCGAGTTGACGGTCGCGACGCGGCGCGCCCCGAGCGATGCGGAGATGCGCGATCTCTTATTTGCTTGGCGCGTGGTGAAGTGCGTCAAGTCAAATGCCATCGTCTATGCCAAAGAGCGCCAAACCATTGGGGTCGGCGCGGGGCAGATGAGTCGCGTTTACAGCGCCCGTATTGCCGCGATCAAGGCGGCCGATGAAGGCCTTGAAGTCGCCGGTTCGGTGATGGCTTCGGATGCATTTTTCCCGTTCCGCGATGGTCTCGATTCAGCGGCCGAAGTGGGTATCACGGCGGTCATCCAACCGGGCGGTTCAATGCGCGACGAAGAGGTCATCGCCAGCGCCGACGAGCATGGCATGGCGATGGTGTTTACCGGTATGCGACATTTTCGACATTAGACGCCGCACCTAAGTTAGACATGAAAGTACTTATTATCGGCGGAGGTGGACGAGAACACGCCTTAGCGTGGAAAGTCGCGCAGTCAGAACCTGTAGAGCAAGTCTACTGCGCGCCGGGGAATGCCGGAACCGCGCTTGAAGACAAAGTTGCAAACGTCGCGATAGACGCAGACGACATCGGTGCGCTTGTCTCCTTTGCAACTGATGAACAGATAGACCTCACGATCGTTGGCCCCGAGGCGCCGTTGGTTGCGGGGGTGGTTGATGTCTTCAGGCTCGCCGGATTACGCTGCTTTGGTCCAAGCCGAATGGCTGCCGAGCTAGAGGGCTCGAAGGCCTACATGAAGTCATTCCTGAAACGCCACAAGATCCCAACCGCCGACTTCGAGACTTTCGACGACATCGATAAAGCTCGTGTATACATCGAGAGTAAAGCTGTCCCAATTGTCATCAAGGCCGACGGTCTAGCTGCCGGCAAGGGTGTCGTGATCGCAACTTCGCATACCGAAGCGCTTGAGACGGCTACCGCGATGTTGTCGGGTGAAGCCTTCGGTAGCGCGGGACGGCGCATCGTGGTGGAGGAGTTCCTTGTCGGCGAGGAGGCGAGTTTCATCGTTATGACCGACGGCACCAACATTATTCCATTCGCCTCCTCGCAGGACCATAAAGCACGCGACGAAGGTGATAAGGGTCCGAATACGGGCGGTATGGGTGCTTACACGCCGGCGCCGGTGGTCGATGCAAAGCTGCATGCGCGGATCATCGAGGAAGTGATCAAACCAACCTTGGCCGGTATGGCCGCGGACCGACGCCCCTATCAGGGCTTTCTCTACGCTGGTCTGATGATCGGTCAAGATGGTACGCCCAAGGTGCTGGAGTACAACTGCCGCTTTGGCGATCCCGAAACACAACCGATCATGGTGCGCTTACGCTCGGATCTAGCAGCAGCATGTATTGCTCTAATCGATGGCGATGGTGCTGCGTTGGCGCTCGACTGGGACGACCGTGTTGCACTCGGCGTGGTGATCGCTTCGGGTGGTTACCCCGGCAGTATTGATAAAGGGCACCGAATCGAAGGCTTGGATCGGGGAGAGAGCATCGACACCTATGTCTTCCATGCGGGTACAGCGCATAGTAACGGCGCCGTGGTGAACGTCGGCGGCCGCGTCCTGTGTGTGGTCGGTCTCGGCGACACGGTCAGGCAAGCGCAGGCAACGGCTTATGCACGGGTTAAGGAGATTTCTTTCGAGGGGTCGTTCTACCGGCACGATATCGGTTACCGGGCAGTAGCCCGTGAGGGTAGCTAGGCCACGCTGAAATGCCCGGCGGCAGCTATTCCTGTCCTGCCCAACACAGAAAATTTTTCAACAACTGCAAGCCCGCATCCGCGCTTTTTTCTGGATGAAATTGGGTCGCGAACGCGGTGCCGGATGCCAATGCAGAGACAAACGTGTCGATGTAGTCGGTTTCGCCCATCGTCAGCGCATCGTCGTTGGGCACCACGTAGTAGCTGTGTACGAAATAGAACCGAGTACCGCTTGGGATCCCGGCGACAAGTGGATGGGGTCTGCGCCAACGCACCTGGTTCCAACCCATGTGCGGAATCTTACGCGGCGTACCGTCTGTATTCGGACCCGCATCACTGCGAAACCTACGTACCGATCCGGGAAACACATCGAGGCACTCGACCCCAGCATCTTCTTCGCTGGTGCTCATCAAGGATTGCAGACCGAGGCAGATCCCCAGAAATGGGCGCGAGCCAATCCCCGCTTGTAACACCTCAACGAGACCGGCGGCCCGTAGACTGCGCATGCAGTCTCCAATCGCCCCCTGTCCAGGAAAGACGATCCGATCCGCATTCAGGATCACGTCTGCGTCGCTGCTAACGATCACTTCATGTTGGCCGTCGGCGACATATTCAAGCGCCTTGGCAACGGAGCGTAAGTTGCTACTCCCGTAATCGACGACGGCGACGCTAGAGCGCATATCTCACCTGGACTGTGGAATTAAAGCGTGCCTTTGGTGGATGGCATCTCACCAACCATGCGTGGATCCGGTTCAACGGCCATGCGCAAGGCGCGACCGAATGCCTTATAAATAGTCTCGATGATGTGATGCGCATTGCGGCCGCGCAGGGCATCGATATGCATGGTTACCTTGGCGTGGTTGGTGAAGCCCTGGAAAAATTCGTGGAACAAATCAACGTCGAAATCGCCGACCCGAGCGCGTGGAAATTCAACGTTATATTCGAGACCTGGGCGGCCTGACAAGTCCAGTACTACCCGCGATAAGGCTTCATCGAGCGGAACGTAGGCGTGGCCGTAACGCCGGATACCGGTCTTCGATCCGATTGCCTCCATGAACGCCTGGCCAACCGTGATGCCGATATCTTCGACTGTGTGATGGGCGTCAATCTCCAGATCACCCGCGGCGCGAATCGTCAGATCGACGAGACCATGGCGCGCCACCTGATCGAGCATATGCTCGAGAAAGGGCAGGCCGGTTTCGAAAGAACATTCTCCGGTGCCATCGAGATTAATCGTAACGGTGATCTGAGTTTCTTTGGTGTCACGAGTAATCGTGGCGGTGCGGGCGTTCATGGTCGATGGCGTGTCGATCTTGATGATGAGGGCGCGTACATTAACAAATTAAACGAGCAAATCCAATTTGCGCCGGGGCATAAACGCATGACAGATTCGCAAGAAGTCGAGGAGATCCTGCCACAGGTTCGCGCCTATCTCACAAGATTACAGGACAAGGTTTGCGCGCAATTGACATCGACCGACGGGCTTGAAGCATTTATTCACGATGATTGGCAGCGCGAGCTCGGTGGCGGTGGGCGCACCCGCGTGCTCCGTGACGGTGGCGTGTTCGAGCAGGCCGGCGTCAACTTTTCCGAAGTGACGGGAGAGTCATTACCGCCTGCTGCAACCGCAAAACGCCCGGATCTCGTCGGCCGCGCCTTCCATGCGATGGGTGTGTCGTTGGTGGTGCACCCACTCAATCCATATGTGCCTACGTCGCATGCAAACGTACGTTTTTTCCTTAGCACGGCCGTCGACCGCCCGCCCGTTTGGTGGTTCGGCGGGGGTTACGACCTAACGCCATACTACGGCTTTGAAGAAGATGCCGTGCATTGGCATCAAGTTGCGAAGGCGGCGTGCGATCCGTTTGGGCTTGATGTCTATCGTGAGCACAAACGTTGGTGCGACGAGTATTTCTATATCAAACATCGCGATGAGCAACGCGGGATCGGCGGCTTATTTTTCGATGACCTGAACCAATGGCCAATCGATCGATGTTTCGCCTACCTCAAGAGCGTCGGCGACAGTTATCTCGACGCCTACTTACCAATTGTTGAGCGCCGCAGGAACACCCCGGCAACTGGAAATGAAAGAGAATTCCAGCTCTACCGGCGTGGGCGCTATGTGGAGTTCAATCTTGTGTATGACCGCGGTACCTTGTTTGGCCTGCAGAGCGGTGGGCGTACGGAATCAATCTTAATGTCATTACCGCCGGCGGTTAACTGGCGTTATGCTTGGACACCGCAACCGGGTAGTCCTGAGGCGGAGCTCTACGAGAAATTTTTACGACCCAGAGATTGGTTGAATCTAGAGAAGGTGTAGTCAAGATGGAATTAAACGAGTTGTATGAACGTCTGTCACGCGTCGATCCAGCGGCGCTTGCCGATGCGGATAAAGGGATCCGGGTGATGGCGCCTGAGCTTCGTCCCGTCCGATCGGGGCTGCAACTCTTAGGTCGCGCCTATACGGTGCGGTGTAAAAACGACTTCTTTGCCATTATCGCGGCGCTTGATGATGCAGAGCCGGGCGACATTTTAGTTATCGACACACAAGCGAGCCAGGTAGCCGTTGTCGGCGAACTCTTTTCGCTGGAAGCGGTCAGGGCTGGTCTGCGAGGGATCGTGATCGATGGCCTATGCCGTGACCTCACTACCATTCGAACGCTTGAGATGCCGGTATACGCACGCGGTAGCTCACCGCTCTCCGGGACCATCAATGACTTAGGTGAACGCCAGATACCGATCGCGTGTGGCGGCGTCGAAGTCAACCCAGGAGATATCGTGTTCGGTGACGACGACGGCATAATCATCGGCAGCGCAGATGAACTCGCTGCAATTCTACCGGCGGCGGAAGCGATTAAACGTACCGAGCAGGCCGTGATCGACAAACTTGAGACCGGGACCAACTTACTTTCATTGTTAAATTTCACCGAACATCGCGACAGCATTCAAGCTGGAGATAAGACCAGCAAGTTGACGATTAATATTTGAGGCCGCTTGTACATGGAACAACAAATCACCGCTCGTTCATTTGCCGGAACTTGGCGGCTCACCGATGCCTATGCGGAAACCGACGCCGGGCGCCAGCCCTTCCCACTTGGCGAAGGTACCCAAGGCCTGATCATCTACGATGAGAATGGTTACATGTCGGCGCAACTTATGAGTCGAGATCGAGCGCGACTGAGTGCGCGAAATTTGGATGAGGTACCGCTCGAAGAATTCAAGGACGCCTATCTTGGGTATACGAGCTATTTTGGGCAATTCACCTTGAATGTCGCGGAGAAAACGGTGACCCACCACGTCGAAGGATCGTTAGCGGCCGGATGGGTTGGTGGCGACCAGTTGCGTTTTTTTGAGTTCGTCGACGGGAATTTGGTTTTGAAGACGCCGCCTATTCGGATAGCAGATGGCAGCAAGGTCGTGAACACTTTAATCTGGTCTCGGGTATAGGCTTTAAGGTCGCTGAAGCTACATTTCGATCGAACGCCCGTTGTTCACGATGACCTCGCGTAAATCACGGATCGCCGGGAATATCTCGTGGTTTAGATCTTCGCCCTGCCGGTCGAATGCCGCCTGCTCAAGTTCGCAAATCCAGCGATCCTCGGCGAAGATACCGTTGGTAAACCAAACGATGAATGGCCATAAAATATTGATTACCCCTGGGATCGACGGGCGCCGTATCATCATTAGCCCGTAGGTGTGATTAGTCCTCTGAGCTTTATCCAACGGGATGTACACGTTCCATAGATCGAGTGCCGGGTGCTCACTGCCGGCGGTCCAAAAGCGCAGCGTCTGGTAGGGGTATTCGGTGCGGATGGTCATGAGGTCGCGATCTTCAGGTGCCGCATCAGGGCGCTTGCCAAGCATGAATTTTTCACCGAGCGGTTGCTTACCACTCGATCGCTTAAAGGTGTAGTCGGCTTCCATCCAGTTGTCACCTTTGCGCGCACCTAAAAATATTGTTTTGACCCCGCCCATCAATCGTCGATGCAGAAACTGGTGGTTCATGTCCATTAAATTTTCATGCATGAAAGACCAATGACAATCGACCCGGCGATCGAGATAACGGGTTTTATATTCCGGATCGCTGGCGCTCGGTAGGTCAGGAAAGGTGACCGTGGCAGCCTTATCGGGATTGCCGGGAAACACAAACACTAGCCCATAGGCTTCGCGGCACGGGTAACTCCGCACCCGATTCGGTTTCATCGTGCACATATCGAGATACGGCACGCTCGTACACTTACCCGTCTTATCATAGGTCCAGCCGTGATAGCCGCACTTAATTGTGCAGCCGCTGACTTGGCCGACCCGCAATGGCACCTGCCGGTGGGCGCAGCGGTCTTCGAGTGCAAACACCGCGTCCGCTTGTGGTCGAACAAGGACGATCGGATCTCCCGCAAAGTGTACGCCGAGCGTTTTGCCTCGTTTAAGATCTTTCGAGCGCGCAACCGGATACCAAAAATCCGGATCGAGCCCAGATTTGCGAATATCTTGCGGGGGGTGGGTTGCGGCTACCTCGGTTAGCCGCACGGGATTCTCTGCGATTGTCATCTTCCTTCCTGGCGGAGCGGTCTCATATAGCACGGCCATTGTACGCGAAATACAATCCTTGGACGGCTAGTAGATCCCCGTATCGAGTCCCGCGGCGAGCAGCATGCCCAAATCGGTGCACCCATCAAGACAAGTGTCATCGAATTCCCCAGAAATTATGACGGGCTCCACGACCTCGCGCCAAGACAAGCCGGTGATGATTCGAGACATGCTAGTGAGCGCCCCTTGGCCGTCATTACCAGCACGGATAAACAGACCGTACGGTAACCCTTGGGTGTGGTCGATGCAGGGGTAATAGATCGTTTCAAAGAATAGTTTCATTGCGCCAGACATGTACCCGAAATTCTCAGGTGTCCCTAAGATAATGCCGTCAGCCTGCAAGACGTCGGCTGGGCTTGCTTCGAGTGCCGATCTAACGATGACCTCGACGCTCTCAATTGCATCATCTTGAGCACCGCGGATCACGGCCTCGGCCATCCGTTCGGTTCCACCCGAGCGGCTGTAGTAGACGACCAATAATCGTTTCTGTCCTGTCATCGCAGTTCGGCCAAGCTCATCGCCTAATATGTAAATCGCCGTTTGCAGCCAATTCTAATACGCTAGGCTTAGCATCGGCACCGTCGCGTGATGTTTCGGGATTGCGACTAATTTGAGCGGGTATTGAGGTTTATTTCATGACTGAAAAGCAAGAACATTTGATGGCAGTTGACGGGGGTGAGTATTGCGTCGCTCATTGGCCTGGTAGAGGTGATCCGATCTTGGCGGTTCATGGTATTACCGCCTCCCACATGGCCTGGCCCCGAGTGATGCGTGCACTTGGAGGCGACCACGCTGTCTATGCGCCGGATTTGCGCGGCCGCGGTAACAGCTGCGCGTTGCCGCAACCTTACGGATTTGCCCAACACGTCGCTGATTTGGTCGCGTTGATGGATCACTTCGAATTGCCCCCGGTTATTTTTGTTGGTCACTCGCTTGGCGCTTATATCAGTCTCGACCTTGCACTTGCGGCGCCGTCGCGTATACGAGGGTTGGTACTTGTCGACGGCGGCATCGCAATTCCAACGCAATCTAGTTCAAGTCCGGAAGAACGCATCAAGCGGATGCTCGGTCCAGCCCTCGCGCGGCTCGAGCAGGACTACCCGGACCGCGACAGCTACCGGAAATTTTGGCAGTCGCATCCCGCCTTCCAAGATGCCGACGGCTGGAATGCCGATGTGGCCGCGTTCGCAGATTATGACCTTGGCGGCGAAGCGCCGGCGTTGCGGTCACGGGTTAACCCCGCGGCCGTTTTAGCCGACGCCTATGGGCCGATGGATCCTGCAATGGTGAATCGCATCGATGAAATTGAATTACCGATGTTGTTGCTAACCGCGACCCGGGGCTTGCTGAATCAACCGGAGCCTTTATTACCACGAGATGCAGTGGCCGTGAAGCGAGCGCAGAACGATAATTTACAGTGCGCCGAAATCACCGACACAAATCACTACAGCATAACCTTGGGCGCAGGTGCATCGCGGGTGGCTCAGAAAATCGAGTTATTTATCTCGGGTTTGAAATAAAACGTTTCCGCGACGCCTAAATCGCCAGTCAGATTACTTGGCAGAATCGCTCGGTACTTCGAGCCAGAATGTGACCGGTCCGTCGTTGGTTAGAGACACCAGCATGTTTGCCCCGAACTGGCCGGCATCAACAGGATCATGTGCGGCTCGCGCTTGCGTGAGAAGGTAATCGAATAAGATTTTACTTTCTTCGGGCGGGGCGGCCGAGGTAAAACTCGGCCGCGTTCCTTTACGCGTATCGGCGGCCAAAGTGAACTGCGGTACTAACAGCAAACCGCCCGCGACATCACGCAGGTCCCGGTTCATTTTGCCTTGGTCGTCTGGAAATACACGATAGCTGAGCAAGCGCTCCAACAGCCGGTCGGCATGCGATTGTGAATCGCCACGCTGTACTCCAACCAGCACCAACAACCCAGTGCCGACGGCGGCAACCGTCTCGCCTTTAACTTCGACGCGTGCGTTTGTGATTCGCTGTAGTAGGCCGATCACAAGAATTGTGACTAGGCAATCTTTAGGCGCTGGTCACGGCGACGGTCGGGCTCTTTCAGAAAACGCTTACGTACGCGAATTGCGGTAGGGGTAATTTCGACCAACTCATCGTCGGCGATGAATTCCAATGCCTGCTCTAAGTCGAAGTCTATTGGCGGCGAGAGTAATAAGTTTTCGTCGTTCCCGGCTGCGCGAATGTTGTTCAGCTGCTTCGCCTTCAGCGGATTGACGACCAAGTCGTTATCACGAGAATGGATGCCGACGATCATACCTTCGTACACCTCATCGGCGTGGCCGACGAACAATCTGCCACGCTCTTGTAGATTAAAAAGTGCGTAAGCGAGGGCTTTGCCGGCACCATTGGAGATCAAAACACCATTGTTGCGGTTGCCGATAACGCCGGACTTGCGCGGGGCAAAACTGTCGAATGTGTGATACATGAGTCCGGCGCCCGATGTTGCGGTGAGGAACTCGGTGCGAAATCCGATCAAGCCCCGCGCCGGGATCATGTAGTCGAGCCGTACCCGACCTTTACCGTCAGGTTGCATTTGGCGTAAATCACCCTTGCGTTCACCGAGACGTTGCATTACCGCGCCCTGATGTTCAGTTGGAACATCGACGCTTAATTGTTCATACGGCTCATGTTCGACACCGTCTACGATCTTTATAATGACCTGCGGGCGGCCAACCGAAAATTCATAACCTTCACGGCGCATATTTTCCATTAGGATCGCCAGGTGTAGTTCGCCGCGACCGGATACGATGTTGCGTTTCGGATCGTCGGTCGCCTCGACTCTTAAGGCGACGTTGTGGATTAATTCTTGCTCCAGGCGCTCAGTGATTTGGCGAGACGTTACGAATTGGCCGTCGCGGCCAACTAACGGCGAATCAGAGACTTCGAAAGACACGCTAACAGTTGGTTCATCGACGACGAGCGCGGGTAAGGCTTCTACCGTTGCCGGGTCACACAAGGTGTCGGATATCCGCACCTTGTCGATGCCGGTGATCGCGATGATATCGCCTGCGCCGGCCTCCTTGCGCTGTTCGCGAATTAGGCCGTTGAACCCGAGTACCTCGAGTATCTTTGCATTGCGCCGTTCTCCCGCACTTGAGATGAGCGTGACTGCTTGTCCTGGTCGCACGGTGCCGCGCTGGACTCGGCCGATGCCAATCGCACCAACATAGCTCGAGTAATCGAGCGAGCTGATCTGCATTTGGAAGGGGCCGCCTTGGGTAACGTCAGGCGGTGCAACAGAGTCCACAATCATTTCGAACAAGGCGGTCATGTCCGCCTCGTGTCCGTCGGGCTCCGATCTCGCATAACCCAAGGTTGCGGATGAGTAAATCACAGGAAAATCGAGTTGTTCGTCGCTGGCGCCGAGGCTATCGAATAGCTCGAAGGTTTGGTCCAAAACCCAATCCGGCCGCGCGCCGTCGCGATCGATTTTATTGATGACGACAATTGGGCGCAGACCGCGTGCGAACGCCTTCTGTGTTACGAAACGCGTCTGCGGCATCGGCCCATCGACCGAGTCGACTAGTAGCAAGACGGAGTCCACCATCGACAAAATGCGCTCGACCTCGCCGCCGAAATCGGCGTGGCCAGGGGTGTCGACGATGTTGATACGGAAGTCGCGCCAGGTGATGGCGGTATTTTTTGACAGGATTGTAATACCACGTTCACGCTCGAGGTCGTTGCTGTCGAGCATCCGCTCGCGTCCTTCCGATCCGCGCGCCAGCGTGCCCGATTGCCTTAAAAGCTGGTCTACCAAGGTCGTTTTCCCGTGGTCGACGTGCGCGACGATAGCGATATTACGTAGGTTCGTGGTCATCGAATTGGAGTGTCCGGGGGCAAAAGGCGCGCCATTATACGGCTAATTTGTCTTTGCCTTGTACCCAAGCGTTTGTTTTGTGAGTATTTGCAAGATGGAACGTGTCCACACAGCCGACGATCATCTTTTTATCGGCTATCTAAAATCGTTGCTTGAGGCCGAAGGCATCGACTGCCACGTGCGCAACGAGCTATTGCTTGGAGGTAACGGCGAACTGCCGCCAAACGAATGCTGGCCCGAGTTATGGGTATTGCACGATGGGGATGCAGGAGCCGCGAAATCGATAGTCGCGGATGTACTGGCAACCTCTCCGAGCGATGCAGATCCATGGACCTGCACGCATTGCGAGGAGGATTGCGAAGCTCAATTTTCTGCCTGTTGGCGTTGTGGTTCGTTGCGTCGCTGAGTACTGTCCTTAGCCTTGTTCCCAAGGTAAGCCATGAAAACGCCACCCGTTGATGTTGCCCCGATGCTGCTGTGCATCGCGCTCACCTTCAAACCCACCTTCGATGTTGTAGACCCGTGTGTAGCCACTCCGCAGGAGGGCTTCGCCGGCATGCAGGGACCGCACGCCGCTTCGGCATAGCATCAGCAGCGCCCGGTCCTTTGTTGGGGTCCCATCTTTCGCTAGGGCGGTATCGACGCTGGCGACGAAATTCGGGTTTTCGTTCCAATTAGGAAATTCCTTCCACGGTATATGGATCGCGCCCAATGGATGGCCGACGTACTCGAATTCGACTTTGCTTCTGACATCGATAAGGCGCGCGTTTTGATCCCGATCCAATATCGTGCTGGCCTCGATCGGATCGATTGGAATGATTTCAGGTTTAGACATCATGATCCCCGTTGCACTGGAGTGCATAGACTATAATGTGACGGCAATTCAAAAAAGTACATCATCTACGTGAAATCATCGAATTCTTCCAGGCCGATCGGGCGTCGCACTGGTGTCGCCATGTACGTGGAGCACGATGCGTGAATCATGATGTGCCAGGATCGATAGCTGCCGTCGATCTCGGGTCTAACAGTTTCCATATGATCGTTGCCGATACAAGGAGCGGTCATTTGAAAGTCGTCGATCGAATGCGTGAGATGGTTCGACTCGCAGCCGGTCTTGGCCCGGATAATCGACTTAAGGACGACGCAATTACGCGTGCGGTCGAATGTCTACACCGTTTCGGTGAACGGTTGCGCGACTTCGACACCGACAGTGTCCGTGTGGTTGGCACGAATACCTTACGTAAGGCCCGCAATGGGCAGGACTTCCGCGCGCGAGCGGAAGCGGCATTGGGTTATCCGATCGATGTGATCGCAGGGCGGGAGGAGGCGCGGCTCATCTACCTTGGCGTGTCACATGGATTGGAAGACGAATCGGATTTACGCCTTGTTATTGATATTGGTGGCGGCAGCACGGAGCTGATATTGGGGCGGCATTTCGACCCCTTGACCATGGAAAGTTTACACATGGGTTGCGTCGGTATGAGCGCAGCACATTTCGCTGACGGTGAAATTACCGCTGGGCGTATGCAAACCGCGGAGCTTAGGGCGCGACAAGAACTGGAACCAATTGAGGCGAGTTATCGACAGCAGGGTTGGCAGTCGGTGATCGGTGCTTCCGGGACCAATCTCGCGATTCGCGACGTTATCGTTGGCAACGGTTGGAGTAAAGATGGCATCACCAAGGCTTCGCTAGAAGAATTGCGCGACGTACTGATCGACGCCGGGCATATCGACAAGGTTGATTTATCCGGCTTGTCTGACGAACGCCGCCCTGTATTCCCCGGCGGCGTGGCGATCTTGCTCGGGATCTTCCACACCTTCGGCATCGACCATATGCGCGTATCGGCGAGCGCCTTACGCGAAGGTCTGCTCTACGATTTACTCGGCCGGATCCAGCACGAAGACGTTCGTGAACAGTCGGTCGATAGTTTGATCGATCGATATGGCATCGATCGTGCTCAGGGTCATCGCGTGTTCGTCACAGCGAAGGGTTTGTGGTCGCAGATCGGCGAACCATGGGAAATTGAGAGCGGTGCGATGGAACGTATCCTGCGTTGGGCAAGCGCATTGCATGAGATCGGTAGCGCGATCGCGCATAGCCAATACCACAAGCATGGTAGCTATCTACTAGCGCATCTTGATATGCCCGGTTTTTCGCGCGGCGAGCAGCGCCAACTGGCCGTGATGGTGCGCGGACACCGTAGGAAGTTCCCGCTAGAACAGTTCGAAACCTTGCCGGAACCACCGCGCAAGCGTTTGCAACTACTGTGCATTTTGTTGCGCTTATCGGTAGTACTGCATCGCCGAAGGAGTGAGACACCGCTGCCGGCTATTGGAATAAAAGTAGCAGAAGACAAAGTTCGATTAGACTTCCCCACACAATGGTTAGCCGAGCATCAACTAACCACCGCCGATCTCGAACAAGAAATTATTTATCTGAAGGCAGCGGGTTATAAACTCAAGATCGCGTGATTACTTTCGATCAATCGCTCAGTTGTTCGAGTAGCATCTGCTGCGCATCCCGAGGACGACTAGAGCCGGGTTTTGTACGAATATAAGTCCCGTCACTGCGCAGTTGCCACGCACGCATGTTGTCGGTTAGATAGTTATTCAGGCCCTGCTTAATGATCCTATCGCGTAGGCGTTTTTCTTCCACGATAAAGCAAGTTTCAACTCGATTGAAAAAATTTCGATCCATCCAATCAGCGCTGGATAGATAGACTTCCTGTTGTCCATCGTTATGAAAACAAAATATCCGTGTGTGCTCCAGAAACCGACCTACTATCGAACGAACGCTGATATTTTCCGACACCTCTTCTATTCCTGGGCGTAAGGCGCAGAGCCCACGCACGATCAAATCTATTTTGACTCCAGCACGCGAGGCCTCGTAGAGTGCCTGGATAACCCGGACTTCAGTCAGTGAGTTCATTTTTGCGATGATACGGGCCGGCCGGCCGGCGCGTGCAATCGCCGCTTCGCGTTCGACAAGGTCTACCATCGTTTTGTGTAGCGTAAACGGTGACTGCAGCAATTTTTTAAGTTTCCCAGCGCGTCCTGGCGCCGTTATCTGATGAAAAATTTTCTGCACGTCGGCGCCGAACGCTTTATCACAGGTAAACAACCCATAGTCGGTATACAGTCGCGCCGTACTCGGGTGGTAATTTCCCGTGCCGAGATGTATGTATCGCCGTAATTGGCGGCCTTCTCGGCGCACCACTAGGATCATCTTTGCATGGGTTTTATGCCCGACAACCCCGTAGACCACATGCGCGCCGGCCTCCTGGAGTTTCGCTGCGAGTTCTATATTTTCGCGTTCGTCGAACCGTGCTTGGAGCTCAACGACCACCGTTACTTCCTTGCCCGAGCGCGCCGCGTCAATCAAGGCCTTGGCTACCGGCGAGTCTGGCCCAGTTCGGTACAAGGTCTGTTTGATGACTAAGACCCCGGGGTCGGACGCCGCTTGGCGTAAGAACTCAATGACGGGCAGGAACGATTGAAACGGGTGATGCAGCAAAATATCTCCGCGTCTAATGGCATCGAACATGTTGGGGGTCATCGTAAGCCGGCGTGGCCGGGCAGGTGTAAACACAGGAAATTTAAGATCCGCACGGGCAACCATGTCCGGGACGGCCATTAAGCGTGCGAGGTTAACCGGGCCTTTACACAAATAGATAGCCTCGTCAGTGAGATCAAACTCATGCTGGAGCAGGCTGATCATTTCCACTGGGCAGTCGTCGGCTATCTCCAAGCGCACGGCGTCGCCGAACCGGCGTTGGTGTAGTTCACCTTCAAGCGCACGCAGGAGATCCTCTACTTCTTCATCATCGACGAACAAATCACTATCCCGCGTGACCCGAAATTGATAACAACCGGTTACTTGCATGCCTGGAAATATGTCATCGACATGCGCATGGATCAGTGATGACAAAAAAACGAATTCGTGCGGCCCGTTGCCATAGGTCTCCGGCACATTGATGATGCGCGGAAGTGCCCGTGGTGCCTGCACAATCGCGATTGCGCTGTCACGCCCGAACGCGTCCTTGCCTTCCAGGGAGACGAGAAAATTGAGACTTTTATTGAGTATTCGTGGGAACGGATGCGATGGATCGAGCCCAATGGGGCTTAGCACCGGCATCAGCTCGCGATTGAAGAAGCGTTTTGCCCAACTTGATTGCTTTGTATTCCATTCGGTACGACGTAGAAAATGGATATCTTCTTTGGCTAATAGTGGCGTGAGATCTTCGTTCAATACGCGATACTGCTCACTCACGAGTTCGTGCGCCGCCTGGCTGATCTGTTTGAGTTGCTCGATCGGCGACATACCGTCTGGTCCAGCAGTTTCCGACCGATAAACAACTTGGTGATTGAGCCCGGCGACCCGGATCTCGAAAAATTCATCGAGGTTGCTGCTCGCAATGCATAGAAATTTGAGCCGCTCTAGCAGGGGGTTGGAGTTGTCTTTCGCTTGTTCCAACACACGGCGGTTGAACTCAAGCTGACTCAGCTCTCGGTTGATATAGAGTTCGTAGTTATTTAGGTCAACGGTTGTTTTCGCATCCATTATTTATTCTCTGCGCGGATGGTGTCGACCACACTACGATGTGGCGATTGGTCTTGGGCGATGGGTGGTCGATGGCCGGAGGTCGAACCGATCGACCTATGCGCAACCGCTGCACCAATAACGGCGTAGGTGCCGGTCGGTCCGTTTATGTGCGCGCGTGAAACGAGGTCGGCGCGCTCTGTTTGATCAAGGCAATTTCGCATGGGCACATCTGTGGCGCAGGTATTCATGGATTTCTGATGATAGAATCGCGCGCCTTATTCCTTACCATTATAGCTGGATCGGTTGGAAAACATGGGACAAAAACGCAAAAAGCGGGCAAAGGGTAAAAATGCCGGCGAAAAGAAAAGTGCAAAATTAACCGCTGATACTGCAGATCCACATGTGCTCTACGAGAACTCTGTACAGGCGGTCGAGTCGGAAATTGACTTCGTCGATGAGACTTTTGCGACCTTGCGAGGACGTGAAGCTAATTTTCTACGTGAGGATTTCTGCGGTACGGCGAATACTTCTTGCGAATGGGTCCGGCGGCGAGCCGCAAATTATGCGATCGGGGTCGATCTAGACGAAGCAGTGCTGCAATCGGGGCGCAACCGGCATATTGCAGGATTAGCGGAGCATCAACGCGAGCGGGTCGCCCTCGTTAAAGCCGATGTCATCGAGGTCGAGACACCGCCGCAGGATATCGTGCTGGCCATGAATTTCAGTTACTGGATATTTAAGGAACGGTCGCGTCTTAGAGATTACTTCGCCAATGTCCATGCATCCCTCGTTGAGGACGGGATATTTTTTCTCGATTGTTACGGTGGATATGATGCGTCTCATGTGATGAAGGAGCACACGAAATACAAGGACTACACCTACACCTGGGATCAGGCCGCGTACAATCCAATCACTGGCGAGATCTTGTGCCACATCCATTTCAAGTTTAAAGATGGGTCTCGTTTAAAAAATGCCTTTACCTATGATTGGCGTCTATGGACTCTTCCCGAAATACGCGAAATTTTAAGCGAAGCGGGGTTTAGTAAGGTGGTCGTTTATTGGCAAGGTTGGGATGAAGACGAAAAGGAAGGCAATGGCGAGTTTCTCCCGGTAGATGACGCCGATGCCGATGCCGGTTGGATCAGCTACATCGGGGCCGAGCGATGACGCTGGTTCGCCCACCGGGGTTTCTTTCCCGAAACTAGATACCCAATCTTATATCCCCGTGTCGCTGTCATACGCCTGTAACAATCTAACCGTCTAATTGCACCGTCTTGAGGCAACTCGGCGCGCTCATTTAAGGCGCGGGAAATGGAGGGAAGCGGTGAAAAATCTGATAGTTAGCGTTGTTTCGGCGATTGCTTTTACGACTATGGCGCCAGCATTTTCGGCACCTACCGTCGATGACGCATTACCCGAATACGTCAAGGCAAGCGGCGTATCGGGCAACATTTCGAGCGTTGGTTCCGACACTTTGGCGAACCTGATGACGCTCTGGAGTGAAGAATTCAAACGATTGTATCCGAACGTCAACATCCAAGTTCAAGCAGCGGGCTCGAGTACCGCTCCGCCGGCGCTAACCGAGGGTACCTCAAACCTAGGTCCGATGAGCCGCAAGATGAAAGATAAAGAGATCGAATCCTTCGAGACGCGGCACGGATATAAACCAACGGCAATTCCCGTTGCCATCGATGCACTCGCCGTTTACGTCAATAAAGACAATCCCATCGCCGGGCTTTCAATTCCCCAGGTAGACGCAATATTTTCGGCGACTCGAAAATGTGGTTACGAGCGGGATGTTTCGGTGTGGGGCGACCTTGGCATGACCGGTGAATGGTCGACCCGCCCGGTGCAACTCTATGGCCGGAATTCGGTATCTGGCACGTATGGTTATTTTAAGAAAAAGGCGTTGTGCAAAGGTGATTTCAAGAATTCGGTAAACGAACAACCGGGCTCGGCGTCAGTCGTGCAGGGCGTGACGAAATCAATCAATGGTATTGGTTATTCCGGGATCGGTTACCGTACTTCAGGTGTGCGCGCGGTACCGCTGTCGAAGAAGGATGACGGCGATTTCGTTGAAGCAACCGCAGAGAACGCAATATCCGGACAGTTTCCCCTGTCGAGATTTCTGTATGTTTACGTAAACAAACACCCCAACAACGGGTTACTGCCATTGGAACGAGAGTTTATTCGAATGATTCTTTCGAAAACCGGTCAGGGTGTCGTCATAAAAGACGGATATATACCGTTGCCATCTAAAGTTGTGCAAAAATACGAACCGCTGCTAGATAGCTAATTGTCCAACAATGAGGTAGGCGCGTGGAAAATGCGTTGAGCGATGCGACGGAGCGGGCTGAGATCCGCCAGCGCAACTGGCGCACGCTCAAAGATCGCGCCTTTGGGTGGACCATGGCGGTCGGCGGGATCGGGGTGATCGTCGCGATCGTGATGATTTTCTTTTACCTGTTTTACGTCGTTGCCCCGATGTTTGCCGGCGCACGCATCGAACAGATAGCGAAATATCAACTACCGTACAGCGGGACAGATATCGTTCATCTGGCGCTCGACGAATACGCAGAGATCGGTTTCGCGATCACTGCCGACGGACGTTATGCTTTTTTTCGTACCGCTAACGGAACACCAATTGAACAAGGCGATGTCCTTGACGGCGATGAGCGCAAGATCTTCGCCAGCGCCAGCGGCGATCCCAACGAGGGAAGTGTCTACTTGGCGGTCGATAATGGCCGTGCGATCGTTGTCCGACCGCATTATGCAATCAGTTATCCCAACGATAAACGGCACATCACCCCATCACTGGAATATCCCCTAGGCCCTACGCCAATCGATCTCGGTATTGGTGACCGTGGCTCGATCGCATTGATGGCGGCCAACTCCAGCCTGGAAGAAACCACAATTGTTGCGGCCACGACAGATGGTGCCATGATAATGACGCACGTCGCTGTGGAGGAATCGCTGCTCGGTGACGAGCTAAGTTTAGAAGTAAATCATATAGAGCTCCCGAGTATCGACTATCCGCTAGCATTTCTGCTGGTCGACGTCGATCAGCGTGAGCTTTATGCCGCCTCTAGCGATGGCCAAATAAGCTATTTCAATATCCAAGACAAAACGGATCCGCGCCTGTTAGATCTCGTTAACGTGGCAGCCGACGGCGGAACGTTAAGCTCAATTGAATTTTTAAGCGGCGGTATCTCTATACTCGTCGGTGACTCTAGTGGGCAGATTCAGCAATGGTTTCCGCTGCGCGACGATAACAACAATTACTCGCTCGAACGCGTTCGGGGCTTCCGCGCCTTCGATTCCGCGGTTAATAAATTGGCCCCCGAATACTACCGCAAGGGATTTTTGGCTACTGACAGCCGTGGGAACGTCGGCCTATTTCATACTACGGCTGGCCGAGTGTTGTTGGTTGATAATATTGCTGAGGAAAAGCTGCACGCGGTATCAATAAGCCCCCGCGCCGATGCAATGCTCAGCGTGACCGACAGTGGCATGGTCTCGATGCATCGGGTACATAACGAGCACCCTGAAGTGTCGTGGCAATCACTGTGGGGTAAGGTTTGGTATGAAAGTCGGAGCGAGCCTGAATATATCTGGCAATCGTCTTCTGCGAGCAGTGATTTCGAGCCGAAGTTTAGTCTTACGCCGCTAACCTTTGGTACCATCAAAGCGGCCATCTACGCGATGCTTTTCGCCATCCCTCTGGCGATTTTAGGTGCCGTTTATACCGCTTATTTCATGACCCCCAAAATGCGATCTTTCGTTAAGCCCTCCGTGGAGGTTATGGCTGCGCTACCCACCGTGATTTTAGGATTTCTTGCCGGCCTTTGGCTTGCACCATTGATCGAAACATATTTGTCGGGCGTTTTTCTTGCCTTTGTTTTAGTTCCGACATCGTTCGTGTTGGTTTCATTTTTACTCGAACGCCTGCCGCCGAGTATTCGAGGTTTTGTGCTCGATGGATGGGAGGCGGCAATCTTGATTCCTGTGGTTTGTCTTGCGATATGGTTTTCGCTTGCTCTGAGCCATCCGCTAGAAGCGACATTTTTCGACGGCAGTTTACCGTTATGGTTGTCCTCCGAAATGGGCATAGATTATGACCAACGCAACTCCTTGGTCGTAGGGATGGCGATCGGTTTCGCCGTTATCCCAACGATATTTTCGATAAGTGAGGATGCGGTTTTTGGCGTCCCGCGGCACCTGACTTCAGGATCCTTGGCGCTCGGTGCGACACCTTGGCAAACGGTTATTGGCGTCGTAATTCTAACCGCTAGTCCCGGTATATTCTCGGCGGTCATGATCGGTCTTGGGCGTGCGGTTGGCGAAACCATGATCGTACTCATGGCAACCGGAAACACACCAATTATGGATCTCAATATCTTCGAGGGATTTCGTGCCTTGTCGGCCAATATTGCGGTAGAAATGCCGGAGTCAGAAGTCAATAGCACACATTTTCGCGTGTTGTTTTTGGCGGCTCTCGTACTTTTTCTGGTGACTTTCGTTGTAAACACGGTGGCGGAAATCGTGCGCCAACGACTACGTGTCAAATACAGCAACCTGTAGATCATTATCGTGACCCAGCCAGCGCGAATAACAAATTGGGTACGCAGTGGAAGCCCATGGGTCTGGTTGAGCGCCGGCATGGTAAGCCTCAACCTCGTGATGGTGTTCGGCCTGTTGTTGCTGATCGCCGTTCGCGGGCTGGGGCATTTTTGGCCTGCGACGGTGCAATCAATTGAGCTGGCTGAGTCCGACGGCACGGTGTCTACCCTGCTCGGCAGTATTGTCGATGAAGAGAAAGTAAGCGCGGCACGGGTTCGCGGTCGTGGTGACTACGTCCCGGAAGGCGTTGAAATTATCACCCGCTATCTCGTGAAATCCGGTAACCGCGATATCGCCGGAGCCGACTTTAGTTGGGTTAACGAAACCGACATAAAATCACGCTCCATTCCACTCGACGCGGTTGTTATCGAACGCGACGAATGGGGTAATTTTTATGGATTCCTAACCGAGGTAAAGCACAGCGGCAATGTGGTTGCCGCCGGGGATGCCACCTGGGGCGAACTTCAGAAAAGTATTGCTCGTAAAACGGAGCTTGAGACACAGATTCACCGCATAGAGAAAAAGGAAATTGGCAAAATAAATTATGCGATGGAACGATTACGATTGCGTGAAAAGGCGCTACAGCTAGGCGGAAAAAATGACCCCGAGGTATTTCAGCGTCTAGGACGTGACCGCGTGGAGCTGAATTCGCGTTACAACGAATTTAATGATGAGCTGGCGAATCTTTATGCTAAGGCCGGGCGAGATTCAATTACGGTTACGACGGTAACCGGCCAAACTGTCGAGTTGCCGGTCGCAAAACTGGTGCGCGCCTTTCGCCCGAACAAGATGGACCTTGGCGATAAGATTCTCCACTACGGCGCGAAAGTGTGGGAATTCATTTCTGAAGAGCCACGCGAGGCAAATACCGAAGGCGGCGTGTTTCCGGCTATTTTCGGTACCGTCTTGCTAGTGATTTTGATGTCGGTTTTTGTCACGCCGTTTGGCGTTATTGCGGCGATTTATCTGCGTGAATACGCGCACCAAGGGTTGTTGACGCGGACGATCCGGATCGCTGTCAATAATCTGGCGGGCGTGCCTTCTATTGTTTATGGTGTTTTCGGGCTCGGGTTCTTTGTCTATTTTCTCGGCGGCAATATTGATCAGATCTTTTTCCCCGAAGCGCTGCCGGCGCCAACCTTTGGAACCCCGGGGATCCTGTGGTCGGCGCTTACGCTAGCGATCCTGACCGTTCCGGTGGTGATCGTCTCCACCGAAGAAGGCTTAACGCGGATCCCTCGTGCTATCCGGGAAGGAAGTTTGGCGCTCGGTGCAACCAAGGCGGAAACGCTTTGGCGCACGGTATTACCGATGGCGACCCCGGCGATGATGACGGGTCTTATATTATCGATCGCACGCGCTGCCGGTGAGGTCGCTCCGCTAATGATGGTCGGCGTGGTCAAGCTGGCACCATCTTTGCCGTTGGATGGTAACTTTCCGTTCCTACACGTCGACCGCAAATTCATGCACCTTGGCTTCCACATTTATGATGTAGGATTCCAGAGTCCAAATGTCGAAGCCGCACGCCCGCTGGTATACGCCACCGCATTGTTGCTCGTTATATTGATCGTTACGTTAAATATCGCGGCAATTCGCATTCGCAATCAATTGCGAGAGAAGTACAATGCCGCAGAAAGCTGACGCGCCCTTAACCGGTCAAATCTGCATCGTGGGCCTGGAATAATGAGTGAGCCCCAAGAAAAAGTGCTGCCTATGTCGGAACCATTGGAGAACGAACCGCTCGCAACGGATGCCCCAGCGCCAGTGGACTTCGGAGGACGCGATGTCTGTTTGACAGTAGCGGATCTCGACCTCTTCTATAGCGAAAAACAAGCGCTAAACGGGGTCAACATGTCGATCCCTGAGAAAATGGTCACCGCGTTCATCGGGCCAAGCGGCTGCGGAAAATCGACCTTGCTCCGGTGTTTCAACCGGATGAACGACCTCATCGACGGCGTCACGATTAACGGCTCAATATATTTGCACGATGAAGACATCTACGATCGAGAAGTCAATGTAGCAAATCTTCGGCGCCGCATCGGTATGGTGTTTCAAAAACCCAATCCGTTTCCGAAATCGATCTATGAAAACGTCGCTTACGGACTTCGCATCCAAGGAATTAAAAATCGGCGTGTACTGGACACGGCGGTAGAGCGATCCTTACGTGCCGCCGCCCTCTGGGATGAGGTAAAAGACCGGATCCACGAAAGCGCTTTAAGCCTTTCTGGCGGACAGCAACAACGGCTGGTTATCGCCCGCGCGATTGCGATTGAGCCGGAAGTCCTTTTGCTCGACGAGCCAGCTTCAGCTCTAGATCCAATATCGACCCTGAAAATCGAAGAACTTATCTACGAACTGAAGCAGGACTACACCATCGTCATCGTCACCCACAATATGCAGCAGGCCACGCGCGTCTCCGACTACACGGCGTTTATGTATTTGGGTGATTTAATCGAATTCGGCGACACCAACAAGATTTTTACTAACCCGGACAAGAAACAAACGGAAGATTACATAACCGGCCGCTACGGCTAGGTAGAGATAGGCGAAATGGCATCGAGACAAATCCCAGTTCATATTTCTCAGCAATTCGACAATGAATTAAATGACTTGCGTGCGAAGGTGCTCGCGATGGGGGGGTTAGTTGAAGACCATTTGACCAGGGCACTGAGCGCCCTCGGCAACAGTGACTCCGAAGCAGCTGAGTACGTTGCTACTAATGACTACAAGGTCAATGCCCTTGAGGTTGAAATCGATGAGGAATGCACACGAATATTGCTTAGACGCCAGCCCGCCGCGGGCGACCTTCGCTTGGTTCTAGCGGTTAGTAAGACCATCACGGATCTTGAGCGCATTGGTGATGAGGTCGAAAAGGTCGGGCGCATGGCGCTCGAATTAACGACTTCGGAAAGTCCTAAGTCATATTACGTTGGCATTCTCTCGATGGGCAATCACGTAAAACGGATGTTGCATGAGGTGCTCGATGCGTTTGCCAGAATGGATTCGCAGGCCGCGTTTCATGTGGCGAAACAAGACCCGGAAGTGGATGAAGAAAACAATGCCATCATGCGGCAACTCATCACCTACATGATGGAAGATCCTCGTAGTATCTCTCAGGTGTTAAACGCCGTACTCGCCGTGCGCGCGTTCGAACGTATTGGCGACCACGCCAATAATATTGGTGAGTACATCATCTATTTTGTCGAGGGTAAGGACGTACGGCACACGTCGCTTGAAGACATTGAGCAGGAATTGAAGCTCTCGTCAAAAAATTAAGCCGACTGATCTTCGGCGTCATGGACCTGTGCTGCGACAATTGATTCTGGTCGAAAGTCGCATCGAAACGTACTCCCAAGCCCGACTTCGCTTTCCACGTGTAGGGTCGCTTGATGTCGCGAGAGGACATGATTGACGATAGCGAGCCCAAGTCCTGTCCCTCCAAGAGCCCGTGCACGGGATCTATCCACTCGATAGAAGCGCTCTGTCAAGCGCGGAATTTTTTCCACCGGGATCCCTTTGCCATTGTCTTTGACGGAAAAATGGGCCCCGTATTCATCACGGTACCATTGAATTTCTATGACGCCACGTGCGGCAGTGTATTGAACCGCATTAAAAACGAGATTTGAAAAACAGCTGAATAGTTCGTTGCTCGATCCGAGTATTTCAAGGTTGGTGTCAATTTCGAGTACGAAAATATGATCCGAATGGTCCTCAAGGTTTTGCGCCTGCCGATGGATATCCGTGATCATCTCCGCCACGGGAACCGGTGCGTGGTCAGCAACGTGATCGTTTTGTTCCAGCTTCGAAAGCGTCAATAAATCCTCAACGACCGCTTGCATCCGTTTAACATGATTTCCCATCTGTTCAAGACCCGGTTGCCAAGCGGGCGGGCACAGTTCTTGTTGTGAGCTCATCGTTTCTAGGTACCCGCGCAGCACTGTGATCGGTGTTTTGAGCTCGTGGGAAACGTTGGCCACAAAGTCGCTTCGGATTTGATCGGTGCGATGTAATTGGGTGATGTCGCGCGCAACGAATAAACGTTGGTTGTTACCATAGGGTGTAAGGCGAATATTGAGCCGGATTTCAGGGTCGACTGGAGAGGCGACATCAATACTTGATTTTTTCGTCGCTACATCGATGAACTCAACGAGTTCCGGCATGCGGACTAAATTAGTGATTCGCTGATTATTGTCGTCCGGCCAGCGAATACCGAGGGTGGCGGTAGCGGCTTTGTTGGCCCATTTTACCGACCCGAGTTCATCGAGTACGACGGTACCGTCCGGTAAGGCTCGAGTCGCTTGCTGGAACTGCTTGAGATAGGCGCGAAGTTTCTTTTTGCGTTTTTTATCGCGATCTCTGAGGTAGTCGAGCTCGCGGCACAAGTCTTCGAATACACCACGCGGTTCGGGTGCCGGCGTGTGCTTGCGGTCCCGGATCCAGCGCAGTAGCTGGCCCACCTGCTGGTGTAGCCACGCGCAATACAGTAGCACAGCGACAAGTAGCGACAGTAAGATGTTGCCAATTGCCCACCCCGCGATTATCGCGAAGCCGATGATTAGGCAAAGTCGACGGATATCACTTGCAAGCATTACAAGCAGCACCTGCTGTGGGACGTCGCCTTATTATCTCTCGAAAGTGCGATGATGGGGAGTTCGGGCGCATCACGAAGCGCTATTGGTCTGTCTGTCCGAGAACCGATAGCCGACGCCACGGACCGTTTGGACGAGGTGGTCGCAGCCGTATGGTTCGAGGAGTTTGCGTAGTCGTCGGATGTGGACATCGACGGTGCGTTCTTCGACATAGGCATCGTTTCCCCATACCCCGTCGAGTAACTGGCCACGGGTATGGACCCGCTCTGAGTGGACTGAAAAAAAATGGAGGAGTTTAAATTCCGTCGGGCTTAAGTCAACGGTTTGCTGATTTATCGTTACCCGATGCGTCTGTGTATCGATTCGGACACCGCCAATCTCAACGATGTCGTGACGCCGGTCAATCGTTGTGCTGCGCCGCATGACCGCTCTAATGCGCGCCAATAGTTCATTGGTTGAAAAGGGTTTCGTAATGTAGTCATCAGCCCCGCTGTCGAGCGCACGGACCTTGTCGGCTTCGTCGCCCTTTGCCGTTATCATGATTACGGGAATGTCACGTGTCTTTGGGTCGCCTTTAATCCGGCGTGCGAAATCCACACCACTTATGCCCGGCAGCATCCAATCGAGTAAGATCAAATCCGGGTGCGCTCCGGTGCAAACGGTGTTGGCCTGCGCAGCGTCAGCAGCTTCAATGCAGCGGTGGCCATCGCCGGCGATTGCGAAAGCGAGCATCTGTCGGATCCCGGGTTCGTCTTCAACAACTAATATCGTTGCCATTGCCTCAAGCCACCTCGTGATAACCAGTGCCGTGCTCTGGTGAACAGTGTGATCCTATGCTTGATTCATTACGAGCGTGTGACAATTTTGCTCAGCCCGTTACGTATGGTTCACGAAATACGTATCTAATTCAATGGTTTATTGTAAATTAAACGCCATCGTTCAAGGCTTTACATCCGATCGGGCCAACACCGGTCCGAAACGGTGTCTCGCCCGGTCGCGGTATCGTCGGCGGAATTTCACTGTTGAGTGTGGCAACTGGGTACTTGGTTTCGAGCAATGGCTCTAGTATTCTGAGGTAAGGCTGCCATGGTGGTGGCCTTTATCACCCGGGTGACCACCCGGTATCCAAGGAAGGAGAAGACAATGATCACGTTAAGAAGCATCTTAGTAACCTGCCTATTGTGTCTCGTCATTGGCCACGCCAACGCCGAGTCCATCGACATCAACGCCGCAGACGCGAGTACGATTGCCGCTACCATCACTGGCATCGGTCCGGCTCGTGCGGAGGCAATAGTCGCCTATCGCGAAGCAAATGGCCCGTTTGCCTCGGTCGACGACTTAGTGTTGGTTAAAGGCATCGGCGGGGCAACATTGGAAAAAAATCGAAGTAAGTTAACCGTCGATAAACGCTAAGTAACCACCTCGGTTGCGCCTAAGCTGCGCAACTACCAGGGCCGGCTCCGTGATCATATTGGAGCCGGCCTGTTTTGCGCGTGCCCGGACCCTACGGTATGCTCTGCGGCCGCGCCGAAAATACGCTTGGACGGTGACAAACTAAGTGCTCGCAATGCGCAAGCACGGTCCCGTTACCGTCTACTGCAAAAGCAATAGACCGGCATGGTTTCACCAACAACCCCGGTACTGATACAACTCGATGGAAGAACGCTACGACCCCGCTGCAATTGAATCGGCATTGCAGAAATCCTGGCAGGATAATCGTGCCTTTGTGGTTAGCGAGGATCGTAGCCGCGAAAAATTCTATTGTCTGTCGATGTTCCCGTATCCTAGCGGCCGCTTGCACATGGGGCACGTGCGGAACTACACCATCGGGGATGTGATTTCGCGCTACCAGCGCATGCTCGGTAAAAACGTGATGCAGCCGATGGGCTGGGATGCGTTTGGGCTCCCGGCCGAAAATGCCGCGATCGAAAATAATATCCCGCCCGCGCAATGGACGCGCAGCAACATTGACTATATGCGGGGACAGTTGCAACGCTTGGGTTTCGGATACGATTGGGAGCGCGAATTGGCCACCTGCGACCCGAGCTATTACCGTTGGGAACAGTGGTTTTTCACCCAGCTGTATGAGAAAGGGCTGGTCTATCGAAAAACGGCGGTAGTGAATTGGGACCCGATTGATCAAACGGTGTTGGCGAACGAGCAGGTGATTGATGGCCGCGGCTGGCGCTCCGGTGCGTTGGTCGAGCGTCGCGAGATCCCACAGTGGTTTGTCCGTATCACTGACTATGCCGATGAACTGCTCGAAGACATTGACCGACTCGATGGTTGGCCAGAAGCGGTCAAGACCATGCAACGCAACTGGATCGGCCGTTCAGAGGGATTGCAAGTGAAGTTTCCGTTGAGCGCTGGCGACGGCGTTCTCGAAGTCTTTACGACGCGTCCCGATACGCTCTACGGCGTGACCTATATGGCCGTTGCACCGGAACATCCCCTGGCCTCAAATGTTGCTAGGACCAATCCGCAGGTGCGAGCCTTCGTCGAAAGTTGTTCGACAATGTCGACTTCTGAAGTTGCGGTAGAGACGATGGAAAAGCGCGGTTTGCCACTCGGCATTAATGTTGATCATCCGCTTACCGGGGATCCAGTCCCGGTATGGGTCGCGAATTTCGTACTGATGGGTTACGGCACCGGCGCGGTAATGTCGGTTCCCGGTCATGACCAAAGAGATTGGGAATTTGCCACCACCTATCAGCTCCCAATCACGCAGGTCATCTTCGCGGCTGACGGTGAAGACCCTGGGGTGGATGATTGTGCGTACACCGAAAAGGGGCTTCTGGGTAATAGTGCTGAATACGATGGGCTCGATTTTGCTGCAGCTTTTGATGCCATCGCGAGCCGTCTGGAGGCGGCGAAGCTTGCCGAGCGACGGGTACAGTTTCGACTCCGCGATTGGTTAGTCTCACGGCAACGTTACTGGGGTTGTCCGATCCCAATGCTGTATGACGCTGACGGGGAGCTCTCCGCGGAGTCGGCGGATCGGTTGCCGGTGGTCTTGCCAGAGAACATTGAAGGACAGGGTGTATTGTCGCCACTAAAATCGATGCCGGATTTTGTCGACACTGAGCACCCGCAGACCGGCGCTAAAGCGATGCGCGAAACGGATACCTTCGATACCTTCTTTGAGTCTTCATGGTATTTCGCCCGGTTTTGTTGCCCGGATGTAGATGCGGCGATGGTCGACGAGCGTGTCGAATATTGGATGCCGGTAGATATCTACATCGGTGGCATCGAGCATGCCGTGCTGCATTTATTGTATGCGCGTTTTTTTCAAAAATTGATGCGCGACACCGGATTGGTGACGGCAGGTGAGCCGTTCACTCGGCTCCTAACCCAAGGAATGGTGTGTAAAGAAACCTACTTTCGTGAAATTGCCAACTCGAAGCCACAGTACTTCAGTCCCTCGGAAGTTGAAGTCGAAACGGACGAAAAAGGGCGCGCCGTAGTCGCGCGCTTGAGCGCGGACGGCAAACCGGTTGAGATCGGCGCAATCGAGAAGATGTCGAAGTCGAAAAACAACGGGGTCGATCCGCAGTCCTTAATCGAACGTTATGGTGCCGATACCGTTCGTCTCTATACGATGTTCGCGGCGCCACCAGATCACACCTTGGAATGGTCGGACAACGCAGTCGAAGGCGCTTTTCGATTTATTAAGAGTCTGTGGCGTTTAACCTATGCGCATACGCAAAAAGGACCGACGGTGGCGCTTGACCCAAACGCATTGGATGCTGATTTGAAAGCGTTACGCCGCCAGGTTCACGAGACCATAGTCAAAGTAACCGACGACGTCGCGCGCCGCTACAAATTCAATACGGCGATAGCGGCGGTAATGGAAATGATCAATGCCCTTTCACGTAATCGGCAAGATACTGATCAAGGCCGTGCGGTGCTGCAAGAGGGGCTCGAAACCGCGGTTTTGTTATTAGCACCAATTGTGCCTCATTGTACGGACGAGTTGTGGCGCGGCCTAGGCCATGAGTCCGAATTGCTGCTGGACGCACCTTGGCCCGCTGCTGACGAGCGCGCACTGGTACGTGACGAAATTGTGATGGTCGTGCAAGTTAATGGTAAGAAACGCGCTGAAATCGAGGTCGCTGCGGATTGTTCAGAAGCCGAAATGGAGTCTATGGCGCTTGCCGATCCGAATGTCCAACGGGCAATCGTTGCGAAATCGGTCGTAAAAATGGTCCATGTTCCAGGGCGCTTAATTAACATAGTCGTGCGATAATCCCCGTATGCGTCTGGGCCAAATATCAATTGTTGTCGTGCTTGCCATGGTGAGCGGCCTTGCTGGCTGCGCCGATTGGTACTTGCGCGGAATGCGACCGAACAATTCTGCGATAAAGTCGGCGTATTTAAGTGCAACCGCCGCTGAGAATTTGCGCCGAGCGGTGGTCACGGAGCTTAGTTACGGTGGGGTGAAACTAGCAACTAAAACTGATGCCCAAGTTATTTTGGAGCTAATCAACGAATCATTCGATCGTCGCGTACTGTCGGTAGATCCGGATACTGGAAAAGTGCGGGAAGTAGAAGTGGCCTTGCAGGTCGATTTTTCGGTGCGAGCGAAGGACGGTACGTTATTGTCACCGCTAGAAAGATTAAATTGGGTCCAGGATTTTGTGTTCGATGAGAACTCTCTACTTGGAACCATCGAGCAAGAATCGACAATCAAGCGAGAGCTGTCGCAAGATGCGGCAGCGACGATCTTACGGCGTTTGGAAGCGGTAGAAATCGACGCCTCTTCCTCATAGCCTCTACGCCTATTGCGCAACGCCAAACACCTTCCATAAGGTCGCTGGCAAGTCACGACGATGCTTTTTGACGATGGCTCGGAACGCAGAAAGTTCATCAAGTCAATATTGCCTGGTCGCCTCGACCATTGTTAATGGAGCATTCAGGTGCATGTAACACCAGATAAGCTCAGCGCTCAGCTGGAAAATACTGGCCTGGCACAAGTCTATCTAATCTTCGGCGACGAACCATTGCAATGCGCTGAATGCTCTGACTTGGTACGCGCCGCTGCACGAGCCTCCGGTACGTCTGAACGGCTCCTCTTCGACGTTGATGCGAAATTCGATTGGCACCAATTGCTCAGCGAAACGAATGAGATGTCGCTGTTCGCAGAGCGCCGATTGATAGAGATTCGACTTGGCGGGCGTAAACCCGATAAGACCGGCAGCGCGATTTTGCTTGACCTACTTAGCCGTGAAGATTTAGCGGATATCTTTCTGATAAGCGCAGATCGACTCGATAAGAACGCACAAAAAGGGAAATGGTTTAAGGCTATCGACTCTGTTGGGGTAACTGTCCAGGTGCGCCAAATCGCCTTGTCCGAACTCGATCGGTGGATAGTTAGACGCGCAGAAAAGCTCGGCATGCGGTTAACCACAGGCGCAGCCGAAATCATCGCCGTTCGCGCGGAAGGAAATCTACTGGCAGCAGCGCAGGAGTTGGATAAGCTAAGTTTGCTAGTAGACCAAGGGGAGGTCGATGTTGACCTCGTCCTCGGCTCGATTGTCGATAGCGCGAGATACGACGTTTTCGGCCTGATCGACATCACCTTGTCCGGCGACGGCGCCAAGGCGGTTCGAATGTTGCGCGGATTGCGCGAGGAAGGGACCGAGGCGGTCGTTATCGGCTGGGCACTCAATCGTGAACTACGGAAGTTGGCCTACATGGCCGTCGATGTCGCTGCCGGTAAATCGGTGCAATCAGTTCTAAATGCGCATAATGTGTGGAGTTCGCGTGCGCGGCCGGTAAAGAGGACGCTGGAGCACATCTCAACAGGGCGAATGACCCGGATGTTTCGGGACAGTATTCGCCTTGATAGGATCATCAAAGGGGCGTTGCCCGGCAACGCTTGGGATGAATTGGAATGGATGTGTCTCGAGCTGGCGCGCAAGGTTTAAGCACGAAATATAGAATGATGATTGATGAGCAGAAGGGTAGATAAACTAGGCCAGGTCGAACACTTTGACAGCGGGTCATACATCGATGCCATCGGCAAGCGTGCGCGAGCGGCTGCTGTGGAGATGGCGCGCGCCACTACGCAGTCAAAAAATGACGCACTAAAGTTAATTGCCCACAACATCGAAGAGGCAGAAGCCGCGATCTTGGCGGCGAACATTGAAGATCTAGCGGCAGCCAGTGCACTCGATAAAGCGCTGCTTGATCGTTTGCAGCTAAACCCAGAGCGGATCGCGGCGATGGCCACGGGCTTGCGCGAGGTTGCAGATCTGCCGGATCCGGTAGGGGAGACAACCGACCTGCGCTACCGCCCTTCAGGCATTCAGGTCGGACAAATGCGGGTGCCGATTGGCGTCATCGGAATCATCTACGAGTCGCGGCCGAACGTAACCGCGGACGCCGCCGCGTTATGCCTGAAATCGGGCAATGCGGCTATCCTGCGCGGCGGTTCGGAGGCACTAAAGTCCAATGCTGCGATCGCCGCTTGTATCTCTGAAGGTCTGCGTCGTGCCGAATTGCCGGAGGCCGCGGTGCAAGTGTTGGATGTCGGTGATCGGGCCGCAGTGGGTGCATTACTCGGCGCTTCCCAGTGGGTTGATGTGATAGTGCCCCGCGGCGGTAAAGGGTTAATCGAACGTGTTTCCCGTGAAGCACGCATGCCGGTAATAAAGCACTTGGATGGCGTGTGCCATGTCTACCTCGATGCATCGGCCGATCACAACAAGGCCTTTGATGTTGCGCTTAACTCCAAGACGCAACGCTACGGGACGTGTAACACCATGGAGACGCTACTGGTCGCCAAGCCCATTGCCGAGCAAGTGCTGCCACGACTAATCGAGGCGTATCGTGAGCTGGGCGTTGATTTGCGTGGCTGCACGGGTGCGCAAGCACTTCACGCCGATGTTACGGCGGCAACCGAAGAAGATTGGTACGCGGAATATCTTGCCCCGATCCTGTCGATACGAATCGTTGACGATATCGATCAGGCGATCGAGCACATTCGCCAATACGGGTCACAACACACGGATTGCATCGTGACCGAGGATCTTGCAGCCGCGCGGCGCTTCATGGCTGAGGTAGACTCAAGTTCCGTGATGGTAAATGCCTCCACCCGGTTCGCGGATGGTTATGAATACGGCCTCGGGGCCGAGGTTGGTATTAGTACAGATAAAATTCATGCACGTGGGCCTGTCGGTCTGACCGGGCTAACATCGCAGAAATGGATCGTTATCGGCGACGGGCATGTGCGTGGTTAAGCCGATCAAAGTAGATCGCCGGAAAAAATGATCGCGCCCACGAAATAACCAATGATCCATCGGGTATCTCGAGCGGCACCGATCGGCATTCTCGGCGGCACCTTCGATCCGGTGCACGTAGGGCACTTGCGTTTAGCGCTAGAGGTTTATGAATTATTGAACCTAGGCGCTGTGCGCATGCTTCCGTTGAATTTACCAAACCATCGCGAACCGCCTGTGGTTTCGGCCAAAACGCGGTTAGAGATGCTTCTTTCGGTTGCGGACGGCGAACGCCTCATCGCTGACGACCGCGAACTTCGGCGTGGCGGGATTTCGTATACGATTGATTCATTAGAAAGCCTGCGTGTAGAGTTTAGCAACCACCCCATCTGTTTACTCCTCGGTGCTGACGCATTTCATGGGCTCTGTGGCTGGCATCGATGGCAAGAGTTACTAAGCTTCTGCCATATCGTGATCGTCGCTCGACCCGACGCGGATTCCGCGCTCGACCCACGCTTGCAGCGTCTTATAGAGGCAGTGCAAGCAACAGATCCTGATGCGTTGCGCGATGAACTTTTTGGTCGGATCTATTTCCAACCGATCCCTTTGCTACCGATATCGTCGTCGGATATCCGCCTTCGCATTGCCGGCGGTCGTGATATCAGCTACTTGGTATCATCGACTGTGCAGCGACTAATTGAACAACGACAACTGTATCGGAGTGCAGATTGATATGAACGCGGAATTAGCGCCGGAAGCGTTGCTCAAGTTGGTCACGATGTCACTCGACGATGGTAAAGCAGAGGATATTCGGGTCCTAGATGTTCGAAGCATGACCTCGATCACAGACTATATGGTGGTCGCTTCCGGTCGATCTAGCCGACAAGTGAAGGCACTGATGGATCGCGTACTCGAAGCGGCGCGCAAAAAAGATGTTCGTCCCCTTGGTATTGAAGGGGAGAAAGCAGGTGACTGGGTCTTGATCGATTTCGGAGATGTAGTTGTCCACACCATGCGACCTGAAACGCGAGACTTCTACCAATTGGAAAAGCTCTGGGATCAATCCCAACTCGGAGCAAGCGCGGCAACTATGACGCTCGACTCCTGATATTCGCTGCCGGTATGCAATCTCATAGACCTCCCATAAAGGATAATTAACGTGCAGCCGCGGTTGGTCTCAAAGGCACTCATCGAATAGATGCGATTTCATATCCTGTGTGTCACAAAACGTCCGCGCGGGTGGGTGGCACAAGCGACGGACGAGTATTTAAAGCGTCTGCGTGGCCAAGTTGAAATTATTGTTCGCGAAATATCGCCAATAAAGCAAATTCCAAAAAGCGCACAACTTGAAAAAGAAGCGGAGCGCTTGCTTCATCACTGCCCTCGTGGTGCCTGCATTGTGGCGTTGGATGAAAAAGGCGCGCAGTGGTCTACCAAGGAGTTGGCAGTAAAGCTCGAATCATGGCGCCAGGGATACAATGACGTCGTGTGCATAATTGGCGGCGCCGAGGGCCTCAATCCGGCCCTTATAAATCGCGCAAATCATCATTGGTCACTGTCCCGACTCACACTGCCGCACCAACTTGCACGGGTTGTTTTGTCCGAACAGCTATATCGTGCTTGGAGCGTGTTGCACAATCACCCCTACCATCGTGCCTAGCGTTTGTAACACGACATCTTCTGAAGCGGTCGACCTTCGATGACTGAGCATATGGCCCCGGGCGATTGTGATTTGGTTCTCGCCTCTGCATCGCCTCGTCGAAATGAAATTTTGCAACAGCTTGGCGTCGCCTTCTCGGTCGTTCCCGCGGAAATCGACGAATCCCCCAAAACTGAGGAAGCGCCGGATGTCTATGTAAGACGATTGGCGCTCTACAAGGCGGAGGCGGTGAGCGCGAAACACAGGCACTCTATTCCGGTCTTGGCGGCCGATACAACGGTCACCATTGACCGTCTGATATTAGGCAAACCATGTGCGATTGAACAGGCGCGTGAAATGCTCTCACGGTTATCTGGACGTTGGCACGAAGTTCATTCTGGGCTTGCCATTATGCACCGTGGCGTAACGGTGAAGAGCGTAAGAACGCGAGTAAAATTTCGGGACATTGAACCAGTCGAAATAGATCGTTATTGGGAAAGCGGCGAACCTCAAGATAAGGCGGGCGCGTACGCCATCCAAGGGCTAGGCGGCGCATTCGTCGAACGAATCGATGGTAGTTATTCTAACGTCGTAGGCTTGCCGATGGTGGAAACCATTGCGTTGCTCGACGAATACAAAGTCGCGTACGCGCTAAAACCGAAAATAGGGTCCACCCGACCTTAAGTTGATTCGGATCAATCGAGCTTAAAATCGGTTTTGAGACGTTTAGCCAACGGCGCGTTTTGTAGGCGCACATAGTCCGGGAGGCCGTTGCGGTAAGGCGGATAGTCTTCTCCCGCAATAAGCGGGCTCAAATAACGTCGGCAAGACGCCGTGATGCCGTAGCCATCATCCGTAATGAAATCCCGCGGCAAATTTTTTTCAACGTTAGCCACATCTTCTAATCGCGCTTCGCCGATCGACCAGCGGTAAGGTTCATCGGAAAGTCGTTCAATCGTTGGCATCACCGCGTTGTTTCCGGCGAGTGCCATCTCGACCGCCGCGCGTCCGAGTGCATAGGCTTGTTCAACATCGGTTTTCGAGGCGATATGGCGTGCGGCGCGCTGCAGGTAGTCGGCAACCGCCCAGTGATATTTCAACCCCAGGCTTTGCTTTATCATTGCCGCAATAACCGGCGCTACACCACCGAGTTGCGCGTGACCAAAGGCGTCTCGTAAGCCGGAATCGGCGACAAAATCACCATTGGCGTTGCGTAGACCCTCGGAGACCACGATTGCGCAGTAGCCGTGCTTGCTGACGCAGTTATCTACTCGTTGGGTGAATTCGGATTCGTCAAAGGAGATTTCAGGAAATAGGATCAGGTGTGGGGCGTCGCCTGGTTTTTCTTGCGCAAGTCCGCCGGCCGCTGCTATCCAACCTGCATGACGACCCATAACCTCCAACACAAAGACTTTAGTCGAGGTCTTCGACATCGACGCCACGTCATAACCGGCCTCGCGGATCGAAACGGCGACATATTTCGCCACCGAACCGAATCCCGGGCAGTTATCGGTGATCGGTAGATCGTTATCGACGGTTTTCGGGATCCCAATACATCTAAGTGGATACCCGCGTTGTTCAGCGAGCTGCGCAATCTTGTTGGTTGTATCTTGCGAGTCGCCACCACCGTTATAGAAGAAGTAACCGATGTCATGCGCCTTGAACACCTCGAGTAGGCGTTCGTACTCGGCCTGGTTTTCGTCGAGACCCTTGAGTTTGTACCGACACGAGCCAAACGCGCCAGAAGGCGTATAGCGTAAGGCCGCGATAGCATCATTCGATTCGATCGACGTATCAATCAAATCTTCGGTCAGCGCACCAATGATGCCATTGCGCCCAGCGATGACATTGTCAATCGTTTTTGAATTTTCGCGCGCCGCTTGGATCACCCCACACGCACTCGCGTTAATTACCGCCGTCACACCGCCTGATTGGGCGTAGAATGCATTGCGTCCTACCATTGTTACTCCTAGTATCTATCGTCGCATGGCTATTGTACGCGTCGGAGCACAACCGACCGATCGGCGTCATACTAACGCTCCCATAATGAGCGATAAAGTCATCTTGGGGACGGAACTCGCGGCCGGTGGGGCGACCTAAGGCTGAGCAAACATCACTTACGCAAGAGAATGTGGGGTTAAGCGAAATCGTGCAACAAGGTTCAAACGGCGACTTGACAACCTCAGGTCTCCGGTTTTGTAAGTGTTTATGTGTCGTATTCGCGCTGATGTGGGGGGCGGCTGTATTTGCATTGCCCGAAGACGACGAGCTGCCAGATTTCGGTGATTCAGCTGGTGCAATCATCTCTCCAGAGCAGGAAAGACAGCTCGGAGAAGGATTCATGCGTCAGATGCGACGCTATGCTCCGGTCATTACAGACGAAGAGGTTGAGGACTACATTCAAAAGCTCGGCATGAGCCTCGGTGAATTATCGGGGTATTACGGGGAATTTACGTTTTTCATGCTCGATGCACGTGGCATCAACGCGTTCGCCGTGCCCGGCGGTTTTATTGGGATCCACACGGCTTTGATCCTGGAAGCACAGGGCGAGAGCGAGGTCGCCTCGGTACTGGCCCATGAGATCGTACACATCACCCAACGTCATACGGCACGGATGATCGAAGCGCAGCAGCGCATGAGCATTCCGCGGATGGCCGCGATGTTAGGTGCGATGGCAGTACTGGCAATGAATCCCGAAGCGGGTATGGGCGCGCTGACAGCAGTACAAGCACTCAGTGCCCAAGGCCAAATCAACTTTACACGCGCGAATGAGCGTGAAGCCGATCGGATTGGTATCCAATTACTGCATGAAGCGGGTTACAACACTTTTGCAATGGCCGATTTCTTTCAGCGACTACAAACTGCAAGTCGTTATACCGATCCCGCATTCCTACCCGAAATTCTCCGTACGCATCCGGTCACGGTCAACCGAATTTCGGAAGCACGCGAACGCGCACAGCGACTCGGTGACGCGCCGATCCGAGAGGATAGCTATGAATTCCACCTCATTCGAACCAAGCTCGACGTGCGTTCTGCGGATGACCCTGCGGCAGTAAAGCGATTCTACGAACTCGCGTTGCGCGAGGGTACGGCAGTACATGAAAGTATCGCGCGTTATGGTTATGTTTTGGCCTTGACCGCGGCCAGCGATTTTGAGAAAGCGCGTATCGAAGTTTCCAAGTTGTTATTGGAATCACCGCATATTTTGGCCTTTCGCCTCGCTGCGGCAAATTTGGAACTTCGCGCCGGCGATGTCCCAGCCGCGCTTGAGCATTATGCCCTCGCCTATCGCGATGACCCGACTAGCCGAGCTGCCACCTATGGATATGCAAATATGCTGAACCTGGCCGGTTCACCGGAACTCGCAAAAAAGCATCTGCGCGCATCCAGTTTTGTGGAACGTGGAGACCCCCGCTTCTTTAAAGTATTAGCTGAGGCAGAGAATGATCTCGGTCAAGTTGCCAATTCGCACTTCTCTCTCGCGGAGTACTACCGTAGCCTCGGCGAACTTCGATTGGCCCTGCAACAATTACGTCTAGCTCAGAAAACGGATGACATTTCAAACTACCAACGACTCCGTATCGATGCGCGAATGGACGAGATAAGTGATGAACTTGCGCAACTAGAACAAGGCACCATAGAACGTGAGCGCGAACGCAAAGAGCGTCGACGCTGAGCATCCCCCGCATGACAGACGCATGGAATATCCGGTGTCCGACAACTACATGGTCGCGACTCGGGTGATTGCGGGTCAGCCCTAACAAAAAGCCCATACCTCTCGCTCATAGTCGGTAACGCGCATTCCGGTGATGCGCTGGCGTCTAATGGTCGGATACCGGCAGCAGCACGGCTGCATATGAAATGAAGATCCCATGTTGCACCAACTAATGGGCGGCCGGTTTGATCGTGCAGCGACAGTTATGTGCAATGATGTGCCCCCTGCAGATTTAGGGCGCTTGCCGGACAGGCATTGGTAAATTCGACGTAATTATTGAACGCCCAAATGATTAACTACTGTTAATTTGATCGAATTGCCGGGCGAGTGCGGAATAGTTCACAGAAATGTAATTTCTGCCGCGTATGATTGCTCCAGTCCGAGTTAGAGGCCGAACAGAAATCGGCCCAAATAAACAATAAATATAGAATTGCTCACAGGCCTACAATGCAAGAAAAAAGCTGGTTTTGTTCGTCGCTCGATATCTTCGCAATGCTCACCCTAACCTGCGCCGTCGTGGCCTTGTGTGGAGCCTTGTGGTTCACCACCATCGTTCCTGATTCACTCACGTTTCAGTTGTTCCACGGCTTCCTTGCCACTGCAATTATAAGTTTTCTGTTCAGCCGCTTATTGGAGATCATTCGTGTTATTTCTATAACGCCTGATCCAAAAGAACGGCGTGCTGCAGTGAACGGACCAGCTGTCAGCGATGTGAACACGGTGATCGCTTCGAATTCCGCACAGGTCGTCTCCGAGGGTAAGTTTTCCCGCGCTGCCTGAGCGCACTAAACCCCGCGCTGGATACAGCTTACGCGCGGGGCCCCACCATTTTCCGACCTGGCTTATCCCGACGATGAAAGTCTGGACCCGGCTGATCAGCTGGTAAAAGCACCGAAATGGACGCTAGGACAATGGTTCTCCCAGTTGTGCACCGCTTTGCCCTGGTTTGGCGCTCGTTTAAGCACCATCCCACGGAACATCCGCAACCTGGCGGCCGGTGTGGGCGATTTGCAGGCTTAGATTCGCCGAGATCTGTGGCGAAAATGGTGGGCCGTGTAGGGTTCGAACCTACGACCATCGGATTAAAAGTCCGGTGCTCTACCAGCTGAGCTAACGGCCCGGCGAGAATCGATAGCGGCTTGGTGGGAGAGTTCGCGCGCCGAGACGCTTCGAAGAAGTCCACAACCGTTTATGCCGAAAGGCCGGCGATGATAACGAATCTCGCACGCACAGTCCAAAGGCCTATTGGATCGGAAATCAAATGTGCCGCGCTTACGACCTGTATCATGGAGTCCGCCTGTGTCACGAGTAAGCAGCGGCTCAGGCCGAAAAATTATCGATAAAAACGCTCTAAATAGTCGGTTGTCGGCTATGATCCCTTGATATTATCTGTCGCGGCCGTATTTTCCTTCGGTCGTATTAATTTGACGAGAAACAACATGCCGATCTATGAGTACGAATGCAGCGACTGCAGCCACCAATTTGAGATAATGCGGAAAGTCAGCGACGACCCCCTGACCGAGTGCCCGGCTTGTGGCAAAGATAGCCTGCAAAAACTCATTTCGAAGGTTGCCTTTCGACTAAAGGGTACAGGATGGTACGAGACGGATTTCAAAGATAAACCGGCCGCCGCGAAATCCGACGCCTCGGGAAATTCAACGACCGATACCAAGCCGGCAGACAAGCAAAAAGATGCGGCGGCGAGTGATGCGAAACCGGCGGCGAGTTCGAAGTCGGAATCCTCCAAACCCGCGGCAAAGGCAGAGGACTGAGCCTGTCATTGGGGATTCAGTAGATTGCGGTGTTGCACCGCAAAACGTATGATTCCGGCCCCCGAGGGCTTGGCTCTCCAGCTATGATTGTTGCCTAAACCATGCGAACCCATTATTGCGGACAGATCACCGAAAACGAATTGGATAACCAACTCAGTGTCTGCGGCTGGGTACACAATCGTCGCGATCACGGCGGTGTGATATTCATTGATCTACGTGATCGCTCGGGCATCGTCCAAGTGGTGATCGACCCGGATACGCCGGATAGCTTTGCCATTGCTGAGCGTGTGCGGGGTGAATACGTGCTCCAGGTTTCGGGCCGTGTCCGGTATCGGCCTGAAGGCACCGAAAATGTCGACATGACTACCGGGAAGGTCGAGCTTTTAGTCAGTGAATTACAGGTCCTTAACGCCGCCAACACCCCGCCATTTCAGCTTGACGAGCATGTGCATGAGGACACACGCCTAAAATTCCGTTATATCGATTTGCGGACCGAGCGGATGCAAAAAAATATCACTTTGCGCGCCCAGGTTAACCGCCAATTGCGTGATTATTTGGACGACAACGGTTTCCTCGAAATAGAAACGCCGATGTTGACCAAAGCGACCCCGGAAGGTGCGAGGGATTATCTCGTTCCTAGCCGTACCCATCCGGGCCGCTTTTTTGCCTTGCCGCAGTCGCCTCAGTTGTTCAAACAGCTACTAATGATGTCTGGGTTTGATCGTTACTATCAGATCGTGCGTTGTTTTCGAGATGAGGACCTGAGGGCAGATCGGCAACCAGAATTTACCCAACTCGATGTCGAGATGTCGTTCATAGAAGAGCACGACATCATGGACTTGATGGAAGCGATGATCCGAGGGGTATTTGCGAACGTGTTGGGGGTATCGCTGCCGGACCCGTTTCCGCGTCTGACATTCGCCGAGGCGATGCACAAGTATGGAAGCGATCGCCCGGATCTACGCAACCCCTTGGAGTTGGTAGAAGTCGGCGACGTGATGGCCGCAGTGGAGTTCAAGGTGTTTGCGGGCCCAGCGAACGACCCTAAAGGCCGGGTTGCGGCGTTACTTGCACCAGGTGGCGGGCGCTTAACTCGCAAGCAGATCGATGACTACACCGAGTTTGTTGCCATTTATGGCGCAAAAGGGCTTGCTTATATCAAGGTTAACGAAGTTGCTCGCGGGCGCGACGGTCTGCAATCGCCAATACTGAAGTTTTTGCCAGATAGCGTCATCGAGTCAATCGTCGAACGAACTTCGGCTAGCGATGGCGACGTAATTTTCTTTGGCGCGGACGATAGCGGCGTCGTAAACCAAGCGCTGGGTGCATTGCGCGATAAAGTTGCTAGTGATCTAGGTTTGGTAACAGCGGGTTGGCAGCCCTTGTGGGTCGTAGATTTCCCAATGTTCGCGCGAAGCACCGACGGTAGTCGCTGGGAGGCATTGCACCACCCCTTTACAGCGCCCTCGCTCGATAAGGCCAGCCTCGTCAACGACACTGCCGAGGCGCTGTCCCGTGCCTATGACATGGTGTTGAATGGTAGCGAGATCGGTGGCGGGTCTATCCGAATCCACGACTCTGAGATGCAATCCACGGTGTTTGAGCTGCTCGGTATAGGGCCAGAAGAGGCGCGAGAAAAATTTGGCTTCTTGCTCGACGCGCTGCGCTATGGCTGCCCGCCACACGGGGGAATTGCCTTTGGTCTTGATCGCCTGGTTATGTTGATGGCGGGCGAAGACTCGATCCGGGATGTGATCCCGTTTCCTAAAACTCAAACGGCGAGCTGCCTGATGACCGCGGCGCCGGCAGCCGTGTCGGATGCCCAATTGAAAGAGATCGGTATCCGCCTACCTAGGGGCGTGCAGGCACCCGCGAAGTAAGCACTAACTTACATTCAGTCCGAAGGCGCTAGCCAACTACTTCAAGCACTATTCGATCGTCAGCTCAGCGAAAAATCCTCATCCGCCCCTAGTTATTTCAAGAATAAGGCCAATATTAAAAGCATGACCGGCGTTGTATCCAATCATCAATCCGAGCATTTTATTCCGGAGTTGTAAGCCCTATGACAGTAGCAATGGAAGGCGTGATCGACATCGAGCTACCAAAGTTCGAGATCCCTGAGCACGCCCAACAATCGCTTTCGGCCGCAGCGGCGGACACACTAGCTGACGAAATAAAGACGCTGTTAGTAAAAAATAATGCAGTCCTGATCGCTCACTATTACACCGATCCGAAAATCCAAGCCCTGGCCGATGATACCGGCGGCCACGTTTCTGATTCTTTGGATATGGCGCGCTTTGGTCACGAACATTCTGCCGACACTTTAGTTGTCGCCGGGGTTCGTTTCATGGGGGAAACGGCAAAAATTCTCAATCCCGAGAAGCGCGTACTAATGCCGGATTTACAGGCCAATTGCTCACTCGATCTCGGATGTCCGGCAGAACAATTCAGTGACTTTTGCGATAGCCACGCCGACCGCACCGTGGTTGTTTATGCCAACACAAGCGCGGCGGTGAAGGCGCGGGCGGATTGGATGGTAACCTCCGGCAGTGCACTTGAGGTCGTTCGTCATCTGCATGCACGTGGTGAGAAGATCCTTTGGGCACCCGACCGCTACCTAGGTGATTACATCCGAGCGGAGACTGGCGCCGATATGTTGCTCTGGAATAGCGCTTGTATCGTGCACGAAGAGTTTAAGGCGACCGAATTAGCCGAGTTACGCGCAAGACATCCCCAAGCCAAGGTTTTAGTACACCCGGAGTCGCCACCATCGGTAATTGCCCAAGCGGACGTCGTAGCCTCAACTAGCGGCCTGATAGCAGCTGTTCGAGACCTTGATGCGACTAAATTTATCGTTGCAACCGATACTGGGATCTTCTACAAGATGCGCGCAGCGGCCCCAGGTAAGCTACTGATTGAGGCGCCGACCAGTGGCCGCGGTGCAACCTGTAAAAGCTGTGCGCATTGTCCGTGGATGGCAATGAATCGACTCGAACCGCTTGCGCAGACGCTGCGCACGGGAGGCAATGAAATCACGCTACCGCGGTCTGTGTGTGAACGGGCTCGAATTCCTATCGATCGCTTACTCAACTTTGCCGCCGAACGCGGCGCGGTGATCTACGGAAATAACGACGCTTAAGTTGGACACCTGCTCGCTGCAACTCACACGGAGTTCTGCGAAAATAATACCTCGGTTACTAGATAATTTAGAGGTTATTGATGGCGGGGCATAGTAAGTGGGCGAACATTCGACATCGTAAGGGTCGTCAGGATGCCAAGCGCGGCAAGATCTTTACCCGCCTAATTAGAGAAATTACCGTTGCGGCGAGGATGGGTGGTGGCGACCCGTCCGCAAATCCGCGCCTGCGCGCGGCCATCGATAACGCGCTTTCGAACAACATGACCAAAGACACCATCGGGCGGGCCGTAAGCAAAGGTGCGGGCGATACCGATGGAGAAAACTACGATGAAATCCGGTACGAAGGTTACGGCCCTGGCGGAATAGCAGTAATGGTTGATTGTATGACCGATAATCGAAATCGGACAGTCGCCGAAGTCAGACACGCGTTTAGTAAAAGTGGCGGAAACTTAGGTACCGACGGGTCGGTTGCCTACCTATTCTCAAAAGTCGGCCAGCTGACTTTTGCGGCCGGTAGCGATGAAGACGTTATCATGGAAGCGGCTGTGGACGCTGGGGCACTCGACGTTATAGTCAACGATGACAGCAGCATCGACGTATTAAGCGACCCGGATGAATTTAGCGATGTGAAAAGTGCCATGATCGCTGCGGCCATGGAGCCCGAAAACGCCGAAATTACAATGCGCGCGGAGACTAGCATGCCGCTTACGGTCTCAGACGCTGAGAAGATGATCCGACTGTTGGATATGCTCGAAGACCTAGACGATACGCAGAAGGTCTATTCGAACGCGGATATTTCCGACGATGTCCTCGCCCAACTTGAGTCCTGATGGGCAGGAATAGTCTTTGCCGGAAATAACCATACTCGGAATTGACCCGGGTTCTCGCGTTACCGGTTATGGCGTGGTTCAAATGGATGGGCTGCGCGCACGTCATATCGCTAATGGTTGCATCCGTGTGGCCGACCTTGCGGTGCCCGCGCGGCTCAAGCAAATCTTCGAGGAACTATCGACCGTGGTCAGCTCACATCAACCTGACCATGCGGTTATCGAAAAAATCTTCATGAGCCGAAACCCCGATTCTGCGCTCAAACTCGGTCAGGCTCGCGGCAGTGCAATTGTCGCTTGTGCGCTAATGGACCTGCCGGTTTTCGAATACAGCGCGACCCAAATTAAACAAGCGATTGTTGGCCGCGGGCATGCGGATAAAAATCAAGTGCAGCATATGATTAAAGCATTACTGAATATGCCGGATAAACCGCCCGCCGATGCAGCGGATGCGCTGGCTTGCGCCCTTTGTCACGGCAATACGCAATACGGGCTACGCGGAATTGAATCGGCAACGTCCGCCCGAGGGGGAAGACGACAGTGATCAGCAGGATACAAGGAGTCTTGGTAGAAAAGCGGCCGCCGTGGATCGTGATCGACTGCCATGGCGTTGGTTACGAGCTTGAAGTGCCGATGACAACAGTTTGGACGTTGCCGGATTTGAACGCGACGGTCACGATTTTGACGCATTTGATCGTACGCGATGACGCCCACTTGTTATTTGGCTTCGCGACCGAAGCTGAACGTAAGCTTTTTAGAAGCCTGATAAAGGTCAGTGGTATCGGCGCAAAGGTAGCCCTGGCAATACTATCTGGCATAGAAACAGAAGAATTCGTCCAATGCGTACACGAAAGCAATGCCGCCAGACTGACTGCCTTGCCTGGGATCGGAAAAAAAACCGCGGAGCGACTGATCGTAGAGATGCGTGATCGGGTTGGGGATTGGGCACCGACGAATCTACCAGCCACAGCAACGCCCGGTCGGCCGGTCGGAAACGCGGTGAGCGATGCCATTAGTGGGCTTATTGCACTTGGTTATAAGCCGCCGGAGGCGAGCCGATTGGTGTTGGAGCTCGATGCGGATGGAAAATCCAGCGAAGACATCATCCGTGAGGTCTTAAAGCGGTTGGGATGAACGATAGAATCAAAAATGGTTCGTCAATTGGGGCACAATTGCCGGACCAATGCCCCATCTTCGCCATATTTCATGTGTACGCTTTGCGGAATCTGATTATTCGAGGACTGCGTCACGTAGTTTATGCAATGTCGCGGCCCTTCGATTGATGCGCTTCGGTACAATGCCGAAAAAGGGCTGGCTCGGCGCTCGAACACAATGCTCGAACGAAGGCATTAAGTGATCGTTTGAACGACAACATGCTGCAAAAACACGCATATGAATGATGAGCGATTGATCGCACCGCAAGTCGCTAGCGATGATGCCGCCGTCGAAAACGCGATCCGACCTCGAAGCCTTGAGGAGTACATCGGCCAGCCGGCCGTGCGCGAGCAAATGGATATCTTTATCACCGCTGCACGACAACGCGGCGAAGCGCTCGATCACGTGCTGATATTTGGCCCCCCGGGTTTGGGAAAAACCACCCTCGCGCATATCGTTGCGAACGAATTGCAGGTCAACCTACGACACACCTCAGGCCCTGTATTGGAACGTGCCGGTGACCTAGCTGCGATGCTGACCAACCTCGAGCCGCACGATGTATTGTTTATCGATGAGATCCATCGTTTGAGCCCGGTTGTGGAGGAAATTCTTTATCCGGCAAAGGAAGATTATCAACTCGATATTATGATCGGGGAGGGTCCGGCTGCCCGCGCGATAAAACTCGATCTGCCGCGTTTTACCTTAGTTGGAGCGACAACCCGCGCGGGTTTGCTGACCTCACCGCTACGCGATCGTTTCGGCATCGTGCAGCGCTTGGAGTTCTATTCAACCGAAGACCTCACGACAATTGTGATGCGTGCAGCAAAAATCCTCAATGTGACGATCGATGTTGAGGGTGCGAAAGAAATTGCCCGCCGCGCACGCGGCACCCCACGCATCGCGAACCGCTTGTTGCGTAGGGCGCGAGATTTTGCCGAAGTAAAAGCCAATGGGCAGCTAACCGAAAACGTCGCCGCGCGCGCACTCGATATGTTGAACGTCGACGTCAACGGCTTCGACATGATGGACCGGAAATTACTGTTGGCGGTGATCCAAAAATTCGACGGTGGTCCGGTAGGCGTTGACAGTATATCGGCGGCTATTGGCGAAGAACGCGGCACCATAGAGGACGTGCTCGAACCCTACTTGATCCAACAGGGGTTTTTGATGCGTACGCCGCGCGGACGCATGGCCACGCGGGCCGCCTGGACACATTTTGGACTCGAACCGCCGGCAACAAACCCAAGCGTGCAAGACCTGTTCGACCAGCTGGGTGGGCCGGATTGATTAACGCGGCAAAGGCCGAGTCTGGGGAATTTTATTGGCCCGTGCGCATCTATTACGAAGACACAGATGCGGCCGGGATTGTGTATCACGCAAACTATCTGAATTTCATGGAGCGCGCCCGAACTGAATGGCTGCGCCATTTAGGGTATGAACAAGACCGGTTGGCAGCGTCATTAGGAATAGTATTCGTGGTGCGGAAAATTACCATTGATTATATTCGGCCGGCGCGATTTAACGACGAACTTACCGTCATTTCTAGTGTGCAGCGGTTGGGTCGCGCAAGTTTGGAGTTTGCACAGAATGTCGTTGCCAACTCAACCGTTCTGAGCCGAGCTAGGATCAAGCTTGGATGCATCGACTCAAACACCTTGCGGCCACGGGCGATGCCGGTTGATATCTACTCGGAGATAGCAAATGCCGCAGGTTGATCTGACCATCGCAAGCCTGATCTTAGGCGCCAGTTTGTTAGTGAAATTGGTCATGCTTGTCTTGTTAGTAGCGTCGCTGGCCTCTTGGACCCTGATCTTCACGAAAAGGCGCGAACTGCGCTTGGCAAAACGTGAGGCGCGTGTATTCGAAGATCAGTTTCGCGCTGCCGATGATCTTACGGCCTTATACAACCGAGTATCTTCTAGACGGACGCCAGCAGAAGGACTGGAAAAGGTCTTTGAGGCCGGTTTTAAGGAATACGCGCGCTTACACAATCGTGACACGATCGATCCGGCTTCGGTACTCGACGGCACTCAACGTGCGATGCGCATCGGGGTGAGCAGGCAGTTGGAGGAGTTAGAAGCCAATCTCCCGACGTTGGCAACAGTTGGATCGGTGAGTCCCTACATCGGTCTGTTCGGCACGGTATGGGGCATCATGAATTCATTTCAGGCGCTCGGCAACGTACACCAGGCAACACTCGCAATGGTCGCGCCGGGTATTTCCGAGGCCTTGGTGGCAACGGCGATGGGGTTATTCGCGGCGATCCCTGCTGTCATCGCCTACAACCGATTTTCCAGTGAAATCGACCGACTCTATGCGCGCTACGATATCTTCGTAGAAGAATTCTCCGCGATATTGCAGCGCCAAGCCCACCCATGAGCCACCGATGAAACACCGTCGCCGACGCCAACGGCTAATGGCAGAGATTAATGTCGTGCCCTACATCGATGTGATGCTGGTCTTGTTGATAATTTTTATGATCACGGCACCGTTAATTACCCAGGGCGTAAAGATCGATTTACCGCAAGCGCCCTCGGAAGTGATCTCGCCGTCCCAGCAAGAGCCAGTTATCGTCACCGTCAACGCTGACGGTGAGGTCTATATTGATTTTGGGGATAGTCCCAAGGATCCTGTTGACGAGGATACGTTGGTCACACGGGTCGCCGGTTTACTCAAATATCGTCCCGATATTGAAATACTCGTTAAAGGTGATCGCACGGTTGACTATGGGCGGGTAGTGACGGTTATGGCACTCCTACAAGGTGCTGGAGTCGACAGCGTTGGCCTCATCACTGAGCCGCCAGAGCGTTAACGGGCTAGACGATGTCTGCTCGGAAACCCGTTGCACCAAAGGGTCGCACGAGAAAATCACGTGCATTCATTTATGCGGCTATTGTGCACGTAATCGTGGTGGTCGTATTGATCACTAGCACTGACTTCTCCTCTGATCCAAGTCCGGTTGCCGCGCCGCAAGTCCCGATCGTCAAAGCCAAAGTGGTCGATCAAAAAGCGATCGATGAAGAAGTTAAACGCTTGCAAGAAGCGGAAGCTAAGAAAAAAAGGGAAGCGGAGAAAAAACGTACCGCAGAAAAAAAACGTCGCGCCGACGAAATAAAGCGTTCCAAAGAAGCAGAGGCTAAGAAAAAGCGCGAAGCAGAGAAAAAACGTGCCGCGGAAAAGAAGCGTCGTGACGAGGAGAAGGCGCGGGAGAACGCGCGCGAAGAGGCGGTCGCGGAAAAGAAAAAGCAAGAGCAACAAAAGAGAGAACTTGCGGAGCGTAAAAAAATTGAGGAGGCGCAGGCGAAAGCAGAAGCCGAAAGGGCAGCTGCAGCTCTGCGCGAGGCCTTAGAGAATGAAGAAAAAGAGTTGGCGAGTGTTACTCAGGCGCGTGCGGACGAAGCCGAGATCGCGCGCTACATCGAGGCTGTGCGAACACGCGTCGCCAGCGTGTTTGTCTATCCTGACCTCGAAGGTGGCCTTAGTTGTACTTTATACGTGCGCATGATCCCTGGCGGTGAGGTAGTCGAAGCGCGGGTGATTAAATCAAGCGGTAATGCGTCATTCGACCGCCAAGCGGAAAATGCGGTGCGCAAGGCGGCACCACTACCCGTACCGTCGAATCCCCGGCTGTTTAAGCGCATGCAAGAAATAAATTTTGTGTTCGATCCGGAGCAATAAGATAGTGAGCTTAGTTCGCGTAATTTTCATTTCGATTGCCCTAAGCTGCGTAACTGGGGCCGCAGCGGCGCAGTCTAGAGATCTGTTAGAAATTCGAATAACCCAAGGCATTGAGGGCGCCTTGCCGATCGCGATTGTCCCATTCGATTGGGCGGCGGATGCCCCGGCGGAGGTCAATGTTAGTGCCGTTGTTGCGGCCGATTTGCGCGGCAGTGGCCGGTTTGCGCCCATGCCAGTGGCCGATCTACCATCGCGCCCCGCCGCGTTTTCAGATATAAATTTCAAAGATTGGCGGCTACTAGGGATGGATAACTTGGTTATTGGCCAGGTTAAACAAACCAGTGCGGATCAATTCGCGATCGAGTTCCGCGTCATCGATGTCATTTCCGAAAAACAACTTGCAGGATTCCGGATCCCGACGAGTGGCAAAAACCTGCGTTTAACCGCGCATCACGTTAGCGACCTGATATTCGAGACGATACTCAAGATCAAGGGCGCCTTTGCCACCCGTATCGCCTATATAACCGTCGAGAAGATCAATAACAAGGACTCTAAATTCCGACTCCAAATTTCCGATTCGGACGGACACAATGCGCGCACAATATTGGAGTCGCGCGAGCCGTTACTGTCGCCTGCGTGGTCGCCAAGCGGCGATCGTCTAGCCTACGTCTCGTTTGAGGATCGGAATTCAGCGATATACGTGCAAGATATCCGCTCCGGTAAACGTGAAAAGGTGGCCTTCGGTCGTGGTATCAATAGTTCGCCGGCGTTTTCACCGGACGGAAATAGTTTATTGATGACGCGGTCGCGCGACGGTAACCCCGATATCTTTTTAATGGACTTGAAAACAAAAAAACAGCGGCGTTTAACCACACATCCCGCAATAGACACCGAAGCGCGTTGGACCCCCGACGGCCGACACCTGGTGTTTACCTCGGATCGTGGGGGCGGTCCGCAAATTTACCGTCTTCCGATCGACGGGGGTCGGCCTAAACGCTTGACCTTTAACATGGGAAATTATAATTCGCGTGCTAGTTTGTCGCCCGACGGAAAACAAATGGCGGTTGTTAATGGCGGCGACAAGGGCTACCGGATTGCGGTGGTCGACCTTGAACGGGACAGTTTTGAGATCTTGACCGACGCGAGTCTTGACGAATCTCCAAGTTTTGCACCGAACGGTGCGATGATTATTTATGCGACAATGGGACGCGCGGGCGCGGAGTTAGCAGCGGTGTCTGTCGACGGGCGCGTGCGTCAGCGATTAGCCCTACAAAAAGGGGAGGTGCGCGAGCCCGCATGGGGGCCTATACGGAAATAGGCGTTTCACCGAGAACGAGCCGCGAGCCAAGCGACCTACCTTCGGTCAGAACGCATTTGCCAATTAAATCGATGACTTGACGAGAAAGGAGAGCGTTATGACATTAACGAATTCTAAGTGGATATTGCTTGCAGTGCTGGCTCTCGCCGTCGCGGGGTGCAGCGGCAATAAAACTAAAGAAGCCGACGGCAACCGCGCAGCTGTAGAAGATCGCGGTATTGGACACGGTGAGGCGGACGACCCCGGTGTCACGACAACAGGGATCGGCGATGACGATCCATATTCAAGCGCGGCGCTCGGCGACCCGAACGATCCCGACGGACCGCTTTCAGTTCGGATCATTTATTTCGACCTCGATAGCAGTAACGTGCGTGCCGATTTTCGTAGCACCATCGAGGCGCACGCAGCGTATCTTGCGGCCAACCCGGATGCCTCGATTAGCCTTGAGGGGCACGCCGATGAACGCGGGTCGCGGGAATACAATCTTGCGCTAGGCGAACGACGCGCGTTGGCGGTGCGAAAACAACTCGTATTACTCGGCGCCTCTGCTGGTCAAGCCCAAGCGGTGAGCTACGGTGAAGAACGCCCGGTAATGGTGGGTAGCGACGAGGAATCCTATGCGCTAAACCGGCGTGTAGAAATCATCTATTAATGGCCTCCGGAGCACGACTGATGTACGAACCAAGCATGCAGCGTGGCGTTGTAATCTTGGTATTGATTGTGACTGGTGTGCTCACGCACGGGGTGGCATTGGGTGCAACAAACGAAGCGAACCTTGCCGCGCGCCTCGCTAAGCTCGAACGTACCTTGGCGAGTCGGGGATTAGTCGATCTACTCGAGCAGGTTGAGTCTTTGCAGAAAGAGTTGAGTAACTTACGCGGTCAAATCGAAGAACAGTCGCATACGATAGAGCAATTGCGAAAAACGCAGCGCGCGACCTATGTCGATCTCGATGAACGCCTGCAGGGAATTGAACAACGTAGTACGGGGGTATCGATAATCACCCCGGGATCGGGTTCAGAACCACCGCTGACCACGTATACGCCGGCAGGGGCGGATGCAGTCGCCGGTACACCACATTCGTCCCTACGGATAGAAACACAATCGGACGCCGACCCGAATTCGAGCGACACAACGCAGCCCGTTGAACCTTCCCCGGTCACACCGGCCCTCGTGAGCACCAACGTACCGTCACTCGCGGAGCCAAAAACGACGGTCGATAGTGAAACCTCGGAAGCAGCCTATAGGGAGGCGTTTCGCCTACTAAAAGCCGGTCAATACGACGAGTCTATTACCGCATTTAGTGAATTTCTACAGCTCTACCCCAACTCTCAGTACGCTGATAACGCTCAGTATTGGCTTGGTGAAACGCATTATGTGAAACGCCAATTCGAGCCCGCAATAATGGAATATCGAAAACTAATCGAGACTTACCCAGCAAGTAAGAAGCGGTCTCACGCGATGCTAAAAATCGGTTACAGCTACCACGAACTGGGGCAGGTAGATAAGGCACGTGCGGTGCTGGAAGATTTGCGTAACGGCTATGCTGGAACCACTGCGGCAAGGTTGGCAGATGAGCGGATCCAACGCATCCTCGCCGAAAAATCACAACCCTGACGCACCGCAAGAAGCGGTCTATTAAAAATCGCGCGAACCGTTGCTATCGTGCTGCGAATAACCGAAACGTTTCTTTCGATTCAAGGTGAATCGACGACAACCGGTTTGCCGACCGTATTTGTTCGTCTAACGGGGTGCCCGTTGAGGTGTCGATATTGCGATACCGCGTATGCCTTTAGCGGCGGAGAACAGATGTCTGTTCATACTATCGTCGAAGAAGTACGCAGTTTTGCCGTAAATCGCGTCACCGTCACCGGGGGCGAGCCGTTGGCCCAGCCGGAGTGCTTATCGCTGCTCAAAACCTTGTGCGACGAAAATTTTATGGTATCGATCGAAACGAGCGGCGCTTTGTTAATCGATAAAATTGACCCTCGGGTCACGACCGTGATGGATTTAAAAACTCCTTCTTCTGGCGAGCAACATCGAAACCGCTATGAAAACTTTGCTCATCTTCGCGACGGTGATGAAATCAAGTTCGTTGTTTCAGACCGTGCGGATTACGATTGGGCAAAGGCTACGATAGCCGAATACAAACTGCCCGAAAGCGCGCACTTACTGATGTCACCTAACCATGAGGCGCTCCATCCACGGGCACTGGGCGAGTGGATATTGGCCGATCGCCTGCCGGTACGTTTGCAAGTTCAATTACACAAGTACCTCTGGGGTGACCAGCCGGGGCGTTAGGTCGAATTTATGCGATCTATCGTTTTACTTTCCGGCGGGCTTGATTCCGCGACAGTGCTGGCACGGGCTCATGAGCAGGGTGAGGAATGCTTTGCCCTTACGGTAAATTATGGACAACGCCACGCCGCTGAAATAGATTCTGCTCGACGCATTGCATCTTCTTACAACGTCACCGAACATCGGATCGTACAGGTCGATTATGGTCAGTTCGGCGGCTCCGCATTGACCGATAACGCATTAGACGTGCCAACGGGTGGGGAAACGGGGATCCCGATCACCTACGTTCCCGCACGAAACACGGTGATGTTGTCCATCGCACTCGGTTGGGCCGAGGTCATTGACGCCGGGAAAATCTATATCGGCGTTAATGCGGTCGATTATTCCGGCTACCCGGACTGTCGTCCGGCGTTCATCGCAGCTTTTAACGATCTCGCACGCGTTGCAACAAAGGTAGGGGTTGAAGGTTCGGCGATCAGCATAGATGCACCGCTAATTGATTCCAGTAAGGCCGACATTATCGCTTTGGGCAACAAGCTTGGGGTTGACTTTGCATTAACCGTTTCGTGCTACCAGGCGGATCCGACTGGCCGCGCTTGCGGCAAGTGCGATGCCTGCCGGCTGCGCCGTGATGGCTTTGCTGCTGCGGGCCTGGATGACCCAACAATGTACTTCAGCGAGTAACTTATCCGGCTCGCGCCTTACGTATAGGCGTAAACGCTGAGGGTTGGGGGCTTGAGTTTTGCTGCGGTGATTTAACGGCGAGTACAAAATTGCGGTACGCGTAATATAGGGATCGGATCGAACTAACGTAAATAATTGCTTGGCCGCATCGACAACCGTCACCGGTGTTTGATTCCCAATAAGAACGTGTCATTTGTCGCATGGCAACTTCTACGTTGCCGAACCACTTGTCGGGATTTAATCCAAGCTCGCGCGCGCGATTGCGGGCGCGCCGTACGCGATCGTAGCCGATGTTATATGCCGCAAGTGCGAGCCAGGTCCGCTCATCCATGGGGATATGATCGTCGAATCGATTGCGCAGCCGATTGAGATATTTCACCCCCGCATGGATGCCGGCTTCGGGATCGTCTGGGTTTCGAAAGCCGAGACCGGTGGCAGTTGCGGGCATTATCTGCATTAGCCCGATAGCGCCCGCGTGAGATACCGCGTGCGGGTCAAATTGACTTTCTTGATACATTTGCGCTGCAATCAAGCGCCAATCGAAGCCATAGCGTTCCGAGTAGGTTTGCAGCAAGGCGTCAAACGGAGAGATATCGTCAATTGCCGGTTGCGAATTATGGTGTCTCACGACATAGCGACGCTCTAGGATGTTGTAGGTTTCTTTACGGTACTCAGTTTGAATAAACCTATCGATAGCGTCCGCCATCTCCGGGTCGTTGCCGCGGAGCGTCCATCGGTAGCGGTATGGGTCGGGTATCGATAGGCTCGCGACAATGTCGTCGCTAAACGCTAATGCAGATTTTAACTGGTGTCCTGCGATGACCGCGGCGTCGACTGTACCTGCTTCAACCCGTTCGAGTAGAAGCGACAAGGGCACTCGATGATCGACTGATATTACGCTGCCCTCCCCCGCAATATAGTCGGTTATGGCGGTGATATTCGACGAGCCTTCATAGCCGGCGATAAATTTGCCGTTAAGCTCGGCTTTCGACTGGATGGGTCGGCTTGCAGCGGAGATCAGCACCACTGCGTCGTGGCGATAGTCACGCGACACGGTAAATTCAGGTTCATCGTCGACCAGACGATCATAAATCCTGGTCGTAACGAGGTCGCCCGCACCGCTGCGTAACCATTCTAATATCTGCTCATCGTCGCGTCCGACTAGTACCTCTAAGCGCAATCCATGGCGCGCGGCAAAGCGTCGCGAGAGGTCCAGTTCGAATCCCGCCGGCCGCCCACGGTTTAAAAAATAATTCCTGCCATCGAATCGCGTGATTACGCGCAATGCGCCTTGCTGTTTAATATCGCCAAAACGTCGCATGGATGGGTCTGGAATGTTATAGGCCGTGTGGTAACGTCTGATAAATTCATCTATCCGATCGACTAGGTGACGCTTATCGTCACGGACGTACCAGGAAACCGGCTCCGGTCCCGTTATATCGAACAAATATTTCAAACCCGATTGAGCGGTGACGGGTTCGCTACGGAAATCACTCGCCAACAGCGCCGCATCGTAGGTGCCATCACTGACCAGCTTCAACATGGCTTGTGTCGATAAATCGTCCGGCAGCACCTGCAGGCTTAAGTCAGCAAGCACTTGCTGAAGTTGGCGCAAGTACGGCCATAAGGGTGAGGACAGCTTGGCTGCAAGGGTCTTACCGTTAAGCCCTAAGGGGTTTTCCACTGTCTCATCATGGCGCCCGACGACACGAAACCGCTGTAGCCCTATCGGTACCGAGGCGTGGAGTCGTGGGTCGTTAGTGCGATCAATCGGTAGCGCACTGATGCTAAGGTCGCCATCGCCATCGAGTAGTTTCTGAAAGGCTTCTTCCGACCGGAACGCATCGATCCATTCGATTTCGCGACCGATCGAGGTGGCAAAGTCTCGCAGCATCTTCGCTTCCAGTTGAAGGTCACGATGTGCTTCGCTGCTGGTGTAGTCATTGAACTTGATCACACGCAAGCGATTTTGATCAGCTGAGTGAAGGGTCGTAGCTTGAGGCGCTATAGGAGCAAGATCGGCGTCGTGCGCGGTTACAGCGGTCATGTACAGGAACAACGCGCATAGCCAAACGGCAGGCGTGACTGCCACACACACGCGCTCTACCCAATCGCGATCCCAGCCCATCTACATCACCAGCGTTAGCGTTATTTGCATTCAACACCCGCTTGCGCGGGTAACTGCCTGGCCTTTATTTATTGGCGGTGGGCGCCACCTTCTGGTGGTCGATTAGTAGGCAGTTCGGAATGTCGAATTTAGCCCAAACAGGCCACGGGGTACACCCCGTCAATCTCGATATTCCGGTCATCTGGATCAGATCATACAGATTTATCGGCCATATGATGCGTCGCAACAAGATCTTTTGCGTTGTTTAACCGCTCTGGCGTACCGACATCGAGCCACTGGCCGGTAAATAACTCCCCAGAGACCGCACCCCGGCTCGCTGCAGCAACCAATAAAGGAGCGAGCGCAAAGCGGGTCGGGTGGGTACCGGCGAACAACTCGGGTCGATAGACGCCGATCCCGGCAAAGGTGAGCTTCGGCTGGCTTCGAATGACGATTTTTCCGGCCGACAGACAAAAATCGCCGTCGGGGTTATGGCTAGGATTCGGTACCAACACCAGGTGGGCCTCGCCTGTAGGCGCGCTGAGGGCGGCGTAATCGAAGCTTGTCCAGATATCGCAATTGACGACAAGAAAAGGGTCCGGTCCGAGAAGAGTCTGGGCAGCAGCGATGCCGCCGCCGGTATCAAGTGCACCGTCCGGTTCGAATGAGTAGTCGATGCCGACGCCGAATTTCGATCCGTCGTCCAAGTGTTCTTTGATCTGGTCGCCGCGGTAGGCAAGGTTGATAACCAGATCGGTAAAGCCGGCGTCGCGCAAACGTTCAATTTGATAGACGATGAGCGCCTTACCCGCGATCGTGATCAGCGGTTTTGGCAGGTGCCGAGTAAGATGGCCCATGCGTTCGCCGCGCCCAGCGGCCAAAATCATTGCGCGCATTAAAATAGATAAAGTCTGCTAACGTGGAACCTGCGATTATAGCGTTGCTTAAGACTGTGACGCGGATTTTGCATGCGTCTTATCGGTTCTGGCATATTGGCCCTCAAATCGCGATTTTTCATCCATGATTGAAGCTTTTCTATCCATCATCGTTGGCCTTGCGCTATTGACCTTCGGTGCGGATCGATTTGTCGAAGGTGCAGCCGCAGCAGCCAGTAATTTCGGGATCTCGCCGCTACTCGTCGGCCTCATTGTTGTCGGATTCGCGACGTCTGCACCGGAACTGCTCGTTGCCGGTGTTGCTTCGATGAACGGTAATCCAACACTTGCGGTCGGTAATGCGATTGGATCAAACATTGCGAACATCGGTTTGGTACTTGGCGTTACCGCTGCAGTAATGCCCTTTACGGTGCACTCTCGCGCATTGCTGCGTGAATTCCCCATTATGTTCGTCTGCATTGGGCTCGCCGGGTTGCTGTGCTGGGATGGGTATCTCAGCTTTACCGACGGCACAATTTTGCTTGCCGGACTAATTGCGTTGCTTGGGGTTACAACTTGGCTCGGGGTGAATGATAAATCGGACGATACCCTTGGCGTGGAAATGGAAGAGCGCCTCGCCGACGGTATGTCGAGCGCACAGGCGTTCAGTTGGCTAATCGTAGGTCTTGGCATGTTGTTATTCGGATCAAACTCACTCGTTGAAGGCGCAGTGACTGTGGCGAGGCAGTTTGGAGTCAGTGACCTCGTAATTGGTTTGACCATTGTTGCGATTGGAACGAGTCTGCCAGAATTGGCGGCGTCGGTTGCGAGCGCCTTGAAGGGCGAGCCCGATATTGCGCTGGGAAACGTGATCGGGTCCAATATGTTCAATATTCTGGGGGTTGTCAGCGTACCCGGATTGCTGGCGCCGACCGCTCTGGACGCGGTGGTTATGACACGCGATTTTCCGGTGATGGTAGGACTCAGTTTTGTGCTGCTCGCGGTCGCCATCGGATGGCGCGGGAACGGTCGTATCAATCGTTTCGAAGGACTCGGGTTGTTGCTAGCGTTCGTCGCATACCAATATCTTTTGTTTTCCACCAGCTGATCCCGGTCGACTAAATCAAACACCATGAGCAAGCCTAAGCCCCCCCTCCCCAGCCCGGAGCGCCTACTGTCCCTGGGTCGCGCTGTGCTCGACATAGAAGCACGCGCGATCCGCGACCTGCTGGAGCACCTCGACAATGCCTTCGCCGAAGCCGCGCACTGTATGTTGGCTTGCAGGGGTCGGATAGTGGTTCTGGGGATGGGGAAATCCGGCCATATCGGGGGCAAAATAGCTGCAACCCTGGCGAGCACCGGCTCACCGGCGTTTTTTGTTCATCCGGGCGAGGCGAGTCATGGTGATATGGGGATGATCACGACCGACGACGTCGTTCTCGCCCTATCGAATTCCGGAGAAACCGATGAACTTGTCGTTCTAATACCGCTTATCCGTAGGCTCGGGATCCCGTTGGTCGCGATGACAGGTGCACCCAATTCTACGCTCGCCAAACAGGCCACCGTCCACGTCAACGTAGCGGTAAAAGATGAAGCCTGTCCGCTTGGGCTTGCACCCACGTCAAGTACTACGGCCGCATTGGCCATGGGTGACGCATTAGCCATTGCGATGTTACAGGCTCGTGGTTTTACAGAAGAAGATTTTGCGTTGTCGCATCCAGGCGGTGCCCTAGGTCGACGATTGCTTATAAAGATCAGCGACCTTATTCATACCGGATCTGAAATGCCAACCGTTGGATGCGATATGACCATAAGCGATGCATTGGGAGAGATGACCGCAAAAGGACTTGGTATGACGGCGGTAGTCGATACCGATGGACGCTTGTCGGGCATTTTCACTGATGGTGATTTACGTCGCGTGCTCGATCAAAAGATCGATATCAATACGACTTCAATCGGATCCGTAATGAATCCCGATTGCGTATCCGTTGCACAAGATATTCTTGCCGCCGAAGCCTTGCGTATCATGCAAGATGGTAAGTTCAACGCCCTGCTAGTAGTCGATAGGGAGCGACGTCTAGTGGGCGTGTTGAATATGCACGATCTGCTCCGATCGCGTGTATTTTAAGTATGGAGGTTAGCGAGCGCATCCGGGATCTGGCTGCCTCCATTAAGCTCGCGATTTTTGACGTCGACGGCGTCTTAACCGATGGCGGGCTGATGCTCGGGCCAAATGGTCAGGAATTCAAGAATTTTCACGTACGTGATGGTCTCGGCCTCGTTATGTTGCGCGATAACGGGGTCAAGCTGGCGATTATTACTGGGCGCGAATCCAGTGTCGTGAGCGAGCGGATGGCAGCACTTGGAATTGAATACGTTTTCCAGGGTCAAAGTGACAAACTTCAGGCCTTGGAGAAACTATTGGATGAACTACAGATCAACGCAAGCAGCGTTTGCTACGTTGGCGACGACCTGCCGGATTTGCCAGTGATGATGCGCGTTGGACTCCCAATCGCAGTCGCTGACGCGCACGTAAAGCTGATTGAAAACGCTACTTGGAAGACACAGGCTAAGGGTGGTGCGGGCGCAGTACGGGAGGTGTGCGAAATGATTTTGGCTGCCCAAGGAAAACTCGACTCAGTGTTTCAGCGCTTCGAATCCCAAGGCCAATGACGACGTCATGGGCCAGCGCGATGACGTTTGTCGCACTTGGCGCATTGACGTTTTGGCTTTGGCAACAGCTTGATGAAAGCGATGGTTACAATGCGCCAGCTCAGGTGCACGAACCGGACTACTATATAGAGGATATGGTTCGCAACACGCTGGACGAAAACGGTGCGCTAAAAAACGTCTTGCATGCGGATCTGGTGACGCATTTCCCCGACGATGATACGACCGAATTGGATCGGCCTAGAATGGAAATCTACAATGGCAGCTCAGATCCGTGGTATGTGATTGCAGAAACCGGTTGGGTCAGTTCCGGCAGTGAGGTCGTTGTACTCCACGGTGAGGTCGAGATCTGGCGCTTGGACGACGCGGGGAACCGCGCGTTTGAAGTATTAACGTCTGAATTACGTGTATTGCCGAAGGAACAGTATGCCGAAACAGACGATCCAGCTACGATTACGAGTAAGACAACGATTACCAAAACGATCGGCATGCGTGCCAATTTCGCGCACGACAGGTTGGAGCTATTAAAACAGGTAAGAAGCCGTCATGAAGTTAACCCGCAAATTTAGCCTAGTATTTATCGGCGCGTTGTTGGCCCTAGACGCCAGCGCTTTGGCAACCGACTCGGAACAGCCAATAGAGATCCAAGCCGATTTCGCCGAGTTAGACGATCAGGAAGGCAAGACTATTTACGTCGGGAACGTCGTCGTCGTTCAAGGTTCAATCAGAATGACGGGAGACAAACTAAAGGTTAACTTCTCTGAAGAACGCGACCTGGAAGATGTTTTTATCGAAGGTCGCCCGGCATATTTCAAACAAACGCCCGACAGTGGGGAGGATGTTGAAGGCGAAGGGTTGTTGATTGAATATCATGCGCAAAAGAATTTGCTACATTTGATTCAAAAGGCGCGCTTAACCCAAGGTAAGCGTCTGTTTGAAGGTGACCGAATTAACTACGACACCGCGAAGAGTGTCATTACGGCTCGCGCGTCTCCGAAAATGCCGGATGCGTCTGGCGAACCGGCGCCGCGTAAACGCGTGCGCATTATAATTCCGCCAAAGAAACGAAAAATTGAAAAAGATTGCGATCCGCAGGGGAGCTCTCCTGATTGTAGTGAACCCTAGCGCTGCCATTCACTCGGGAGAAACGGTTTGAGCGTCCTGGCGGTCAGACATCTATCCAAGACCTATAAATCACGACGAGTAGTCCAAGACGTTAGTCTGACCGTCGAAGGCGGCGAGGTCATTGGTCTGCTGGGTCCCAATGGCGCAGGAAAAACAACGAGCTTCTATATGATCGTTGGACTCGTCGCCAGCGAGGGTGGGTCAATTTACCTCAACAACGAAGATTTAACCCGCTTACCCATGGATCTGCGTGCGCGACATGGTCTGGGATATTTGCCGCAGGAGGCTTCAGTGTTCCGCAAGCTAACGGTTGAGCAAAATATAGCGGCGGTGCTCGAAATTGTTCCAAAGCTTACATCTGAACAAAGAACCAGAAGGCTCGAGGCGTTACTTCGAGAATTTCATATCGAACACATCAAGGACAATCTTGGCATGTCATTGTCCGGTGGCGAGCGTCGCCGTGTTGAAATTGCACGTGCGCTCGCGAGCCAGCCGGAATTTGTACTTCTAGATGAACCGTTTGCGGGCGTTGATCCGATTTCCGTTGGGGATATTCAGCGAATCATTAAGCATCTCAGCCAATTGGGAATCGGTGTGTTGATCACTGATCACAATGTTCGCGAAACGCTAGGTATCTGTGACCGCGCCTACATTGTCAACGAAGGACGAATAATCGCAGAAGGAACTTCCGAGCAGATCCTAGTGGACGAACATGTGCGCGAAGTCTACTTAGGAGATGATTTTACACTTTGAATCACCGTTCCGTGGACGTTCTATTGGACTTTCATGGCGACGATCGATCTCACTTGTCTCCTAGTAGTGCTGAGTCTAACAAAATTTAATCATTGTCCAGTGTTGGCAAAGAATTTTGAGTTAAACTATAAACTCAATAATTGAGGTTAAATTAGAGTTTAGACGCCCTATTGCTTACGGCCATATGAAGCAATCCATCCAACTAAAGTTAGGACAATCCCTAACGATGACCCCGCAACTGCAGCAGGCGATCAGGCTGTTGCAGTTATCCTCGCTTGAATTGAGCGTCGAAGTTCAGGATGCGCTCGACTCCAATATGATGCTCGAACTCGACGAGGACACCGGCACGAGCGACGATGGTGCGGCGGACGACAACAACCTTGACGACGTAGCCACTGACGATTCGCCAAGCGAACTAAACGAAGTCGATGCCCTAGATGACATTGCGGAAATCGACGTGGTTGGCAGTACGACCGAAGACATCCCAGAGGACCTGCCGGTCGATAGCGAGTGGGAAGATATTTACGATGGCCCCGGGCCGGCTGGTGCCGTCGCAACACCGAGCAGCGGACCAGCGGAGTTTGAAAGCGTACGTAGCGCTGATGAAACTTTGCGCGAGCATCTATTATGGCAATTGAACCTGTTACCGATGACAGATGTAGATCGGGCAATAGCGTTTGCGATCATCGACATGCTCAACCACGATGGTTACTTGGAATCAGACCTTCAATCGGTATGCGATACGGTTAATGGAAGCGACGAAGTACAAATTGAAATGGACGAAGTTGCAGCGGTATTGAAACAGGTTCAAGGTCTCGATCCAGCCGGTGTTGCTGCAAGAGACTTGCGCGAATGTCTGCTCGTGCAACTTGGGCAGTTAGATCAAACGACGCCATGGTTAACAGAAGCGAAGCAGCTCTGTACTCAACACCTCGACGTATTGGGTTCGCGCGACTATGGGTTAGTCATGCGTCGCCTGAAGCTGTCCCAAGACGAGTTGCGGCTCGTCTTAGATTTAGTTCAATCATTGAATCCGCGGCCTGGTGCGGTATTTAACGAAGAACCGCCAGAGTACATTATTCCGGATGTATACGTACGCAAGGACAAAGACCGTTGGAAAGTGGAGTTAAACTCCGAGTCGTTGCCGCAGATACGGGTGAACCCGTATTACGCGAGCATGATTAAACGCGCGGACAATAGCCCAGACAACAACGCGTTGAAATCGCATTTGCAAGAAGCTAAATGGTTCATCAAAAGTATTCAATCTCGAAGCGAAACTTTGCTTAGAGTCGCAACGGCGATCGTCGAGCGCCAACAGGCATTCCTCGAGCATGGTGAAGAGGCGATGAAACCACTAGTACTACATGACATATCCGAAGCGTTGGGCATGCATGAATCGACGATTTCTCGGGTTACTACCCGAAAATATATGCATACCGCACGTGGCATCTATGAACTCAAATATTTCTTTTCAAGCCATGTCGCCACTACCTTTGGCGGTGAGGCGTCATCAACCGCAATACGAGCGGTTATGAAGAAGCTTATCTCGGCGGAAAATAGCCAAAAACCACTGAGTGATAGCAAGATTGCCACGTTGTTGTCGGATCAAGGTGTAACCGTTGCCCGTCGAACCGTGGCGAAATATCGGGAAGCAATGCAGATCCCGCCATCGAATGAACGAAAGCAGCTTCGATAAACGATAATTATCGACCCTGGCCTGGGTAACGAAACCGTTCCATACAGTTTGAATTTTCTCGACGCGAGCCGATAATCCTCATCTCTATCGGGCCAGAACTAGCATCTTGCCACCAACCCACAGCGGAGATCGCGATGCAACTTAGTATATCCGGACACCACGTAGAAATATCCGATTCTTTGAAGGACTACATCAATAATAAGATGGAGCGGGTGGAACGCCATTTCGATCAAGTGATCGATGCTCATGTCGTTTTGGACGTGGCAAAGCAGCGGCATAAGGCGGAAACCACATTGCAACTTAGTGGCAGCAAAATCCATGCAGCTAGTGAGCACAACGACATGTACGCGGCGATCGATGCAATGGTCGATAAGCTCGACCGACAAGTTCGAAAGCACAAAGAAAAATCTACCGATCACCACCAGCGTGAAGGCGGTATAAAACAACAGTCCGGAGGCGAGTAACGGCTGTAGCCAAGCAATGCAGATCCTCGATATTCTGTCGATCGAACGCGTCGCGATAGATATTAAGGCGGCGAGTAAAAAGGCGGTTTTGGAAGAATTAGCGCGCCTCGTCTCCCGCGAAATTCCAGAACTAACGCCGGCGCAGGCATTTGACGGACTGGTTTCGCGAGAGCGGTTGGGAAGTACTGGCTTGGGCAATGGAATCGCGATTCCGCACGGGCGGATCAAGCATCTCTCTACCGCGACAGGGGCTTTTTTGAGGACCGAGTCAGGCCTAGATTTTGATGCCGTCGACGGCAAGCCTGTCGACCTGTTTTTTGCACTTTTCGTACCGCAAGAGGCGACCGACGAACATTTAGCGATGCTCGCGAGCCTCGCGGAGGCATTTAGTAACGAGGATCTAGTCGCTAAATTGCGAACACTCACAACGACGCAGCAGATCCACTCACTCTTAGTCAATTCCTAGGCCGAGAAATGAGTAGAAGGCGTTTCGTAATTGTTACCGGATTATCGGGTGCGGGGAAATCGGTTGCACTCAATGCGCTAGAGGATGCCGGTTTCTATTGCGTCGATAATCTACCCGCGGCCCTACTGTTGGAATTTGCAGAATTTATAGACAGGGTCGATCTGCCGCATTACAGACAGGTGGCTGTGGGTGTGGATGCCCGTAATCCGGCGACGGACCTGTCTCAATTCCCGCAAGTCCTCGATGCGTTGGTGGAAATGGAATTTGACGTTGAACTCACTTATATCGAGGCGAGCGACCGAACATTGATTAATCGGTTTAGCGAAACTCGAAGACGGCACCCGCTTTCCTCAGGCGAGCAACCGTTAGGGCAGGCGATTGCGCAAGAGCGAACAGTCATGGCGACATTATCCGACCGCGCAGATCTGAGAGTTGATACGACACACACCCACGTCCACGAATTCCGTGCGCTCATCGCCGAGCGCGTCGCACAGCGAACGGATGACGCACTGTCACTGCAGGTATGCTCATTTGGATATAAGAGTGGCGTGCCCGCGGATGCCGATTTTGTGTTTGATCTACGCTGCTTACCAAATCCGTACTGGGATCCTGCGCTAAGGGAACTCACCGGTCGCGACCAAGCGATACAGGATTTCCTGCATCGCGAACCGGCGGTCAACAAGATGGTCGACGATATTGTTGAATTCTTGGAAAAATGGATTCCAGCATTCGAATCGGAAAATCGAAGCTATTTAACGATTGCAATGGGTTGCACTGGCGGACGGCACCGCTCCGTGTTTGTTGCCGAAAGTATTGCAACGCATTTTAAATCCGACCGTCGGATCCTACTTGTGCACCGCGATAGCTGAGCTAACTTCAGCCTTGCGGCCGTTAGGGACCCACCACGTCACTCAATAACAACGCATATCAAGACAGTAGCCGTTTTGCGGCCTCTGGATTACCCACTATCGACACACGAATCGTATTGACGGTTCTCCGCGAGCAGATCCTCGATTAGCATAGATCCCGTGCGCGTCTGTAAAGTTGAAATTGTCAATCGCCTCGGGCTACATGCCCGGGCTGCGGCCAAGTTCGTTCAGACGGCCGGCCGTTTTCCATGTGACATAGAAGTTTCGCGAGGCGAAAAGAAGATCAACGGCAAAAGCATCATGGGGGTAATGATGCTGGCTGCCGCCCAGGGGGCTGTTATCGAGATCACTGTTAACGGGCCCGAGGAAGAAGCGGCATTGGACGCGTTGGAAGCGTTAGTTGTCGACGGATTTGGTGAGCTGTAGTGCCCTTCACGTTACATGGAGTAGGGGTCTCGCGCGGCATAGCCCTAGGTCAGGCGCATATTATTGAACGGGCTGAACTTGAGATCCGCGAGTTCTCTATTTCGAGCGCCGAAATCAAAGACGAAGTCCGGCGCCTGCGCGAAGCCGTTCAGCAGGCAAAACAAGACCTCCGCGCCGTACGTGAGCAGATTCCAACCACGACAGCGGCTGATATCGCCGCATTTATCGACACTCACCTGCTCATGCTTGAGGATTCGGCATTGACCTTCGACGCCGAACGGCTGATCAAAAAACGTCATTGCAACGCGGAATGGGCTTTGAAGTTACAGCGCGACGCACTCGTGAAGGCGTTTGATGAAATGGATGATCCTTACCTGCGCACGCGTAAAGACGATGTTGACCATGTTGTGGCCAGGATCCAGAGGATATTGTTAAATCATGCGCCGCTAAAGCACGAGATCGACGGTAATCGTCTCGCCGGTATGGTAGTGATAGCGGATGACCTAACCCCTGCTGATACGGTATTGATGCAGCGCAACGGTGTTGCCGCATTTGTCACTCGATACGGCGGCGCGACATCCCACATGTCAATTTTGGCGCGCTCCCTCGGTATCCCGGGAATCGTTGGCGCCCACGGCATTCGTCGATATATCTCGGAGAACGAGTTATTGGTTGTCGATGGGAACGAGGGTGTCATCGTAGGCGATCCCGATGACGCAACCGTCTCTTACTACCACGCTCAGCAGTCCGAACGAAGGCGTCATGTAGAGAGTCTCGAGCGCTTGCGCACTGCAGAGACGGTCACCTTGGACGGTATTGCAATAGAACTACACGCAAACGTGGAGTTACCTGGCGACTTCACCGCCGCGCGCCAGGTAGGTGCGTCCGGCGTTGGCTTATACCGTACAGAGTTTCTCTACATGAACCGGCGCAACAATCCGGATGAGGAGGAGCATTTCCGTGCCTATCGCGAACTAATCGATACCGTTGAGGGCATGCCGGTTACGATCCGTACCCTCGACCTTGGGGCCGACAAAGATTTTGCCGGTGATGGAAGCCGCATGGATGGCGCGAATCCGGCACTAGGTCTGCGTGCTATCCGCTTGTCGTTAACCGAGCCGGATTTGTATTGGCCTCAATTGCGGGCGATCGTTCGAGCATCGGCCTTTGGGCCGGTTAGACTGATGATACCGATGCTTTCCAACGTCGCCGAGGCGCGAGGGGTTGTCGAAAACATTCGTACGGTGCAAGCGGAATTAGAACGCCGCCACGTGGCCTTCGATCCGGAAATGCCAATAGGCGCGATGATCGAAGTCCCAGCCGCCGCGATTTGTGCAGACTCGTTTGCTCAGTTTTTAGATTTCTTTTCCATTGGGACGAACGATTTAATCCAATACACGATTGCAATCGATCGCGTAAATGATGCCGTTAACCACTTGTATGATCCACTCCATCCCGCCGTGTTGAGATTGATCGCCGGCACCATAGACGCTGGAAACGCCGGTGGAGTCCCGGTTGCGATGTGTGGTGAGATGGCCGGAGACGTGCGCTACACGCGTTTACTGCTAGGACTGGGTCTACGCCAGTTTAGCGTGCACCCATCGGTACTACTTGAAGTGAAACATATCGTCACTCAGACGACAGTGACCGACGTCGAAGAATCGGCACGCAAGGCCATAGCCGCCGCCGATCCGAAGGAATTTAAATCCTTACTCGACACGCTACTCTAAGGCCGTCTGATTAGACCTCTCGGGTGGCCCAATTTTGCTACACTCGGCGTGTCGGGCGGATTACGAACTGTAGATTGCGAGGTAACGGTATCGGGTTTCGCCCAATTGGCGCCGAGGAGGCGCAACGCCGGAAATCCTTAAACAGGCCAGATCGACTCGGGACCGGTTTAGAATGGACGATGCCCGGTGATCATTCCGCTCGCCGTTAATTTCAAGACGATCCAAGGTTCCAAATGGGCACGTTTGAAGAGCACAATCGAAACCAAGAATTGGTGCTTTCCGTCCAGGAAGCGCTCGAAGCAAATGACCTGCTCACAGTTCGGGACGCGCTGGGGTCATTGCACCCGTCCGAACTGGCCGACCTGCTCGAATCACTTCCGAGCGAAATTCGTGAGGAGCTATGGCTCCACATCGAACCCGAGGCCGAGGGCGGTGTTCTAGCCGAGGCTAACGACAGTGTGCGCGCCGCGTTACTGGAAAACATGGCGCCCCAAGAAGTGGCGGCCGCGGCTGCGTCGTTGGATAGTGACGACGCCGCGGACATTCTACAAGACCTGCCCGAATCGCGTGCCGATGAAGTTCTGCGCTCGATGGATGAGCAAAATCGCGCCCGAATCGCATCGATACTTTCCTATCCCGAAGACACCGCTGGTGGTCTGATGAATGTTGATGTCGTGACGGTGCGCGCGGACGTCGACGCCGCGGTTGTGTTGCGAACACTACGTTTAAATCATTCGATTCCTGAAAAAACCGATAGCTTGATGGTTGTGGATCGGGAGAACACCTATTTGGGCGTGTTGGCTTTGGCAACACTGGTGTCAGCACCGACCAGCGCCTACGTTGGTGATCTGATGAAGATCGACGCCGAGGGTATCCCAGCGACAACGGCGGCGGCCGATGTCGCGTTGCTCTTCGAGCAACGGGATTTACTGTCGGCTGCCGTCGTCGATGGCAACGGATCGTTGCTTGGGCGGATCACCGTAGATGATGTTATCGACGTGATCCGCGAGCAAAGCGCGCATTCGTTCATGTCAGCTGCGGGCTTGAATGAAGAGGACGATATTTTCGCGCCGGTGATGGACGCCACGCGACGTCGCTCGACGTGGCTCGCTATCAATCTGGCGACTGCATTTTTGGCCGCTTGGGTGATCGGCCGATTCGAGGCGACGATTGAGCAGCTCGTCGCGCTCGCCATCCTAATGCCTGTCGTTGCTAGCATGGGCGGCATTGCCGGTAGTCAAACCTTAACCATCGTTATCCGTGGGCTCGCCCTGGGGCAAATTGGATCGGCCAACGCACGACTGTTGCTCTACCGGGAAATGACGATTGGCGTGCTTAACGGGATGTTATGGGCGGTCATTGTCGCGTTGGTCGCCGGGGTATGGTTCAGCGACATCTGGTTAGGAGTCGTCATCGGTGCGGCAATTGTCCTCAATCTCATTGCCGCAGCATTTGCCGGGGCGGTGATTCCGCTAGTATTACGACGCATCCAGATTGACCCGGCACTTGCCGGCGGCGTCGTACTCACTACCGTGACCGATGTGGTCGGCTTCGTCTCATTTCTCGGCTTGGCGACAGTCTTCCTGCTATAAGGATTAAAACGACATTTGTGTTAACGTCGCGCTACAATTTGTCAAACAATGTGTGCTATGCTCTCTACTGCGAGAAAAATCTGTTGCGTAATAACAACAGATTAGGGGAAATAAAAAGCGGAAGCTTTCAATCGGGGAAATCCGTGATGAGCAAATTTGCAAGAATATTTATCGTGCTGCTGCTCGCGATGTCCGTTGGCGGTTGTGCAAACTCTAGTATCAAGCCCGTAGAAATAATTTGCCCACTGATCGGTGGCGTTGCCGGTGTCGGTATCGCCGCTGGTACGAGCGATGGTGGTGAAGCTGAAGCCGCGATGGCTATCGCTGGCCTCGTTGGTGCAACGGTCGGTTACTTCGCTTGTAGAGATTAAAAATAATTCGTTGCGATTCTGCAGCGAATTCGAGGAAGGATAAGCGTGAGCTTTCAATTGGGGAATCCGTGATGACCAAGTTAACAAGAACATTTACTGTACTGCTGATCGCAATATTCATCGGCGGTTGCGCAAACTCTAGTATCAAACCTGTAGAAATTATCTGCCCACTGATCGGTGGCGTTGCTGGTGTCGGTATCGCCGCCGGTACGAGCGATGGTGGCGAAGCCGAGGCCGCAATGGCTATCGCTGGCGTCGTTGGCGCTACTATCGGTTACTTCGCTTGTCGAGAAAATCCGGCACCGCCGCCGAAACCGGCTCCAAAACCGAAACCAAAACCAAAGCCGAAGCCACCGAAAGATAGTGATGGCGATGGGGTCATTGATGCCAAAGACGAGTGCCCGGGAACTCCGGCCGGTGTCAAAGTCAATTCGGTAGGCTGCCCTGAAGTTGGTGAGAAGATCATGAGCCTTGAAGGCGTGAACTTCGACCACGACAAAGCGACGATCAAATCCGATTCCGAGGGGATCCTAAATAACGCGATAAGCGTGTTGAACGACAATGCCAGCGTTAAGGTACGGGTCGAGGGCCACACAGACAGCAGCGGCTCTGATGACTACAACCTCAAGTTATCGCAACGTCGCGCCGAGGCGGTTGCCGCTTACCTAGTCGCAGGCGGAATCGCGGCTGACCGCTTGTCCGCGGTTGGTTATGGCGAGAGTGCACCGGTGGCACCGAACGACACGAAAGAAAATAGGTATAGAAACCGAAGGGTCGACCTGGTTGTCACAGACAACTAAGTAGAACGCCTTAGCAATTTGAAAGGCCCTCTTTGGAGGGCCTTTTTTTGTGCGCAATGCCAGACATCCGGTTTAACCAAAACGTCGCAATTATCGCGAGCTTCGAGACTATCGATTTTAAGACCAAACCGATTGCAGCTGATCGGGTTGGCTCTCACAACATTGCAGTACCCCCTTAAAAGGGTTCGGATCTTTGACATGTGTGAGTTGACCATCGCGCGGAAACAGTTGATCTTTCAAGCGGGATAACCAAAAACGCAAACCTGCCGCGCGTAGGCTCGGCAGCCAGGCTTCGATCTCAGCGTCACTTATCACACGGGTACTCGAATACGCGCCTACCAAGGCACAGGCAGAATCCCTGCTGAAAACCGCCTCGCTGGTGAAACACCAATCGCAAACGGTGACAGCAAGGTCGTAGATCAGCGCTCCTCGGTGGGCGTAATAAAAATCAATCAGGCCCGACAGCTTTGGTCCATCGAATAGGACGTTATCGCGAAACAGATCCGCGTGGATGACTCCTTGTGAACAGCAAGTGAAATCAAAGCGTGGAACAAACCTGAGCTCGCTGTCCAACAACGTCTGATCTGCCTGCGGTAGCCGGCCTCTGATTTGTGATGCCGTGGCACGGTGCCAAGCCCATCCACGCTCATTTTCGCGAGTCGCCGGATAGGATTGTGCGGCCTGGTGCATTGCGCCGAGGGTCTTTCCAACCAGCCGGCATTGCTCGAGCCCGGGGACGTCGATACTCGCGCCGTCCAAACGTTTCACCAGGGCGGCTGGTTTATCCTTCAAGATTCCGAGATATTTGCCCGTGGCGTCACGAACAGGACGGGGACTCGGTAGTGAACGCTCCGATAGGAACGCCATCAATTCAAGGCAATAGTTCAGCCCGTCGATCGACGCGTGCTCGAATAGTGTTAGGACAAATTTTCCAAGGTTTGTGGTGACGAAGTAGTTCGAATTCTCGATCCCGGCTTCTACCCCTACGAAATCGAGTAGTTGCCCTACTCGGTAGCCACTCAGAAAGTCCTCGACTTCTGTTCTGCTGAGTTTCGTGTAAACGGCCATGAGAGTGTGGGACTCTGCGGTACTCGTGCAGAACTTGCCTACCGGGTCGTCGGTTCAGGTGTTACCAGCTAAAGATCTCCCACTGTGGGACACGGAACGGATTGTAGATATCGCCCATCCGAGAATCCATCAGACCGTCGCCATCGCGGTCAATAAAATAATATGGTTTACCGACAAATGGGGTTATTTTGACCATATATAATCGCCCGTTCACCCGGTATTCCTCAACGGTTTCGTCTTCACGCTGGATGATGGTAACTTCAGGTTCCATCTCTTCGTCGTGTTCGACCACGTCAGGGGCTGGCAGTGCTTCTGGAACCGTTACCGCATCTTCTTGGCCGTTCGCGGGAGAACCGACCACTAGTAGACAGAGACAGGCTAAGACAAATATGAAAGGGCTTTTGCGAGACATTTATTTTTACTCAAACGGCGGATCCGTATTTAACACGAACAACCAGCAGCGGTCTCCATTGTACCGATAGATACTATTGATTCCGCTTCTGAATAGCATAGCATCTATGCTTGGCCAAATCCTCTGTGTTTCGCGGTGTGAAAATGGGGCGGACGGCAGAAATTTTAACAGTCAGTTCGCATTTCTTAATGCTTCGAGCCGGCCGAGAATTACCATGACTCCGGGTAGCCCTGTCGCCGGACCGCATGACTTTTCGAATAACTACTAAATGGGTTGATCATGTCCGCCAAAAAACTCGTCCTCGTCGATGGCTCTTCCTACCTCTACCGTGCATTCCACGCCTTGCCGTCGCTGACGAATTCGAAAGGGGCGCCAACTGGGGCGATCCACGGGGTTATCGCGATGTTGCGAAATCTATATGAGGAGTACCGGCCTGAATACTTTGGCGTGATTTTCGATCCGAAAGGAAAAACGCTACGGGATGAATACTACCCCGAGTACAAAGCCAACCGCCCACCTATGCCGGACGATCTACGCGCCCAAATCCAACCAATCCATGAACTCGTTCGCGCGCTCGGTTACCCGCTGATAATGGTTGAAAAGGTTGAGGCCGATGACGTCATCGGGACGCTGGCTCGGGCGGCTGCGGCAAAAAATATTGACGTTGTCATATCCACCGGCGACAAGGATATGGCGCAGCTTGTCTGCGATGAAATTTGCCTCATAAACACGATGGACAATTCGGTGCTCGACATCGATGGAGTGATTAACAAATTCGGCGTACGACCCGATCAAATCATCGACTACTTGACGCTTATCGGCGACAAAGTCGATAACATACCGGGCGTCGACAAAGTTGGGCCGAAGACGGCAGTTAAGTGGCTGAAAAAATATGACAGCCTTGAAAATATCCTCACGAACGCGGCCGAAATTTCGGGCAAAATTGGAGAAAATCTACGTAGTAGTATCGATGATCTTCCGCTATCGAAACGGCTTGTTACCATTATCGATGATGTCGCATTAGATGTAGGTTTTGACGAACTAACGCCCGGTGAGTGGGATCGTGCCCGCCTAACGGAGCTCTTTCGCGAACTCGAATTCAAATCGTGGCTAAAACAGCTCGGGCAAGAAGACGTCGCTACGGCCGATGGCGCTACTCCTGAAGGTGGCAGCGAGGTCGACTATGAGTTGATCCTTGATGAAGCCCGTCTCGATCATTGGCTAGGATTGCTGGAGGAGGCGGAATACTTTGCCTTCGATACCGAGACGACAAGTCTCAATTACATCGAGGCGGAGGTCGTGGGGCTATCGTTCTCGGTGGCTCCTGGCAGCGCCGCCTATGTACCCGTTGCCCATGACTATGACGACGCACCGGCGCAACTAGACCGCAAGTTTGTATTAGAGCGCATGCGCAAACTTCTCGAAGACCCAACCAAAGCGAAACTAGGTCACCACCTTAAATACGACCGCAACGTCCTGCTAAACCACGGTATTGAGCTCAACGGAATCGAATTCGATACGATGCTCGAATCCTATGTTTTAAATAGTGTAGCCAGCCGTCATGACCTGGATACCTTGGTTTTGCAGCATTTGGGTCGTGAAACAATCCATTTTGAAGACGTCGCGGGAAAAGGCGCGAAACAGATCGGGTTCAATAAAGTGCCTTTAGAGTCGGCCACGCCATATGCGGCCGAAGATGCGGAAGCGTGTCTGTGCTTACACCAAACGCTCATGCCGCGACTGCACGAAACCGAAACCTTGCTGTCTGTATTTACCGATATCGAGCGACCATTAGTACCGGTTCTGTCGCGCATTGAGCGTCGCGGGGTTTTAATCGACGGCGATATGTTAGCCGCCCAAAGCAGCGAGATTAAGCAGCGACTCGACGAGCTCGAGTCCGAAGCCCATGATTGTGCCGGCGAGGTGTTTAATATCGGTTCGCCTAAACAGATTCAAACAATTCTGTTCAAAAAACTGGGCCTCCCGGTGAAAGCTAAGACGCCGAAAGGTCAGCCGTCCACCGCTGAATCGGTTCTAGTAGAGCTGGCGGACGATTATCCATTACCGAAACTGATCCTTGAGTACCGCGCATTAAGCAAACTGAAATCTACCTATACTGATAAATTGCCTCTAGAGATTTCGCCAATCACTGGGCGCATTCATACCAGTTATCACCAAGCAGTCGCGGCAACCGGTCGCCTCTCCTCGTCCGATCCAAACCTGCAGAATATTCCGATTAGAACAGCAGAGGGGCGCCGAATTCGTCATGCCTTCATCGCACCGCCGGGACGTGTGCTTATTGCCGCGGACTATTCGCAAATAGAACTGCGGATAATGGCGCATTTGTCGCAAGATGAGCGGTTACTCGAAGCGTTCCGTGTTGGAGCCGATGTCCATCGGGCGACCGCGGCGGAGATACTTGGTATCGGACTCGATAACGTAACAGATGAGCAGCGGCGCGCGGCGAAAGCGGTCAACTTCGGATTGATATACGGTATGTCGGCATTCGGTTTAGGGCGCCAACTTGGTATCGATCGAGGTGCGGCACAGGAGTATGTAGATCTTTATTTTTCGCGTTACCCAGGTGTACGGTTGTTTATGGATGACACCAAAGAATCGGCAAGAGCTACAGGGTATGTTGAAACGATATTTGGACGCCGTCTGTACTTGCCGGAGATAAATGCGCGTAATGCACAACATCGCCAGTATGCGGAACGAACCGCGATTAACGCGCCAATGCAGGGTTCTGCGGCGGATATTATCAAGCGTGCGATGATTGCAGTAGACGCCTGGATAATTAACGAGCAGGCCCCGGCGACGTTGATTATGCAAGTACACGACGAATTGGTGCTTGAGGTCGACGAAGACGCCGTTGATTCTGTTAGTGAAAGCGTGTGTTCGCTGATGGCCGGCGCAGCAGAGCTTAGCGTCCCGCTCGTCGTTGATGCGGGCCGTGGAGCGAATTGGGATGAAGCTCATTAAAGTCAGCGGCTAGGTTAAAAAATGAGCGAAATCAGCGGAATGCGCGACCCTTGCTTCGCTGTGCTAAAATACGACTGTTGAACCCGGATGAAAAATCGTCGCCCAAACCCGGACCACTGCCGCGTAATCTGAGTAACGAAGAAGCTCGAGCGTCATGTTGTTGATTCCCGCAATCGATCTAAAAGACGGTAAATGCGTACGTCTCAAACAGGGCCGTATGGATGACGATACGGTCTACTCGGACGATCCGCTAGCGGTTGCGAGCCGTTGGGTTGAGGCTGGCGCCAGGCGATTGCATATCGTTGACCTAGATGGCGCAGCCACGGGGCGCCCCGCTAATTCCGGGGCCATTCACGCAATCGCGGAGCGATTCCCGGACGTGCCGATTCAAGTAGGCGGTGGCATCCGAGATGAAGACAGTATTCAAGAGTACCTCGACGCCGGCGTACGTTATGTCATTCTCGGGACCAAGGCGGTGACAGCGCCACACTTCGTCTCCGATGTGTGCCTTGAATTTCCCGGTCACATAATTATTGGTCTGGACGTTCGCGAGGGTAAAGTCGCCATCGAAGGGTGGTCTAAATTGTCACGCCATGACGCCGTCGACCTTGCGCAGCACTTCGAACAAGATGGTGTTGCGGCCATCGTTTTCACCGACATTACCCGTGACGGCATGATGGATGGATTGAATATTGAAGCCACGGTCGCTTTCGCTCAGGAATTGTCGATCCCGGTGATTGCTTCCGGCGGGATCACGAATCTAGACGATATTCGCGCGCTGTGTGCGGTGGAATCCGAGGGCGTCACGGCGGCAATAACCGGTCGCGCGATTTATGAAGGAATGCTTGACTTAGGCGAAGCACAAACGCTCGCGGACAAACTCAGCGAATCCGGCAACGAGTGATGCCGCGCTTTTCAATTGCGCGCAGGCAAGATATGCGGCCTACCGGACGACTCCCAATTTCCTTGACGCCGCGGCCAGGTCAAGCACCGACGATTCCTGTCAACTAGAATCGCTTCGGGTCGTGAGCGGTCTTGCCAAACGTGTTATCCCCTGCCTCGACGTCGATGCCGGTCGAGTCGTTAAGGGTGTCCGGTTCGTGGATATCAAGGACGCCGGTGATCCAGTTGAGGTCGCTAGGCGTTACAACGAACAGGGTGCCGATGAAATTACATTTCTTGACATAACCGCGAGCCACGAACGACGAGATACCATTGTTCCGGTCGTCGAAGAGGTGGCTAGTCAAGTATTCATTCCACTGACAGTTGGCGGCGGGATCCGGACGATTGAGGATATTCGACGCTTGTTAATGGCCGGTGCGGATAAAGTGTCGATTAATACCGCGGCGGTGGCAAATGCGGAATTTGTGCGCGAGGCATCAAACAAGTTTGGTTCACAATGTATTGTCGTCGCAGTCGATGCGCGCCGGGTTGCTGCCAACCCCCTTAGGTGGGAAATATTTACCCATGGTGGGCGTCGGCCTACGGGACTGGATGCCGTCGAGTGGTGTCGGCGAATGTCAGACCTCGGTGCCGGTGAGATTCTACTAACGAGTATGGATCGTGACGGTACTCGGGATGGGTTCGATCTTGAATTAACCCGAGCTGTTGCGGATGCGACATCGATTCCAGTGATAGCTTCTGGCGGCGTCGGGACGCTTGAACATCTCAGCGCCGGGGTCCTCGCCGGACACGCGGACGCCGTTCTTGCGGCCAGCATTTTTCACTTTGGTGAATTTACTGTGGCGCAGGCGAAAGCACATATGCGGGATAATCATATTGAAGTGCGATTATGAGTTGGGTTGATGACGTCAAGTGGGATGACGACGGCTTAGTACCTGCGATTGCACAAGCGCAAACCACTGGTCGCGTGTTGACACTCGCCTGGATGAATCGTGAAGCGCTGCGTGCAACCGTGGCAGAAATGCGTGCCGTGTATTGGTCGCGGTCGCGCCAGTGCTTATGGCGAAAGGGCGAACAGTCCGGACATATCCAACAGCTAAAAGGGTTGCATATTGATTGCGACAGCGACGCGATCCTTTTGTTGGTGGAGCAAGTTGGTGGCATTGCCTGCCATACGGGTCGTGAAAGCTGCTTCTTTCGCGTATATCAGAACGGCCAGTGGGTAGTTACCGACGAGGTGCTTAAGGATCCCGCGGACATCTATGATCATCGGCCTTAACGTTTGGAGCGTGCTCGTCTATGCCCACTGATATTATTAATGAGTTGTACAAAATCCTCGAGCAACGTAAATCTGCCGACCCGTCTTCCTCCTATGTTGCCAGCCTCTACGCACAGGGTACTGATCACATATTGAAAAAGATCGGTGAAGAAGCGGCAGAGTTATTGATAGCCGGCAAAGGAGGCTCGCAAAATGAAATTATTCACGAAACAGCGGACCTCTGGTTCCATTCATTGGTCTTATTGGTTTATAAGGGAATAGATGCCGACAGTGTAAGGTCGGAACTTGAGCGTCGATTAGGTCAATCGGGGCTTGAGGAAAAGGCTTCACGTCCGCGACAATAGGCGGCCAACGCATTGCTTGCTCCCCTGGAGGCGCACCATGTCATTCGGAATAAAAGAACTTATCGTCATCTTGGTTATCGTCATGTTGGTGTTCGGGACCAAGAAAATCCGTAACGTTGGTACAGACGTTGGTGGTTGGATCCGTGATTTCAAAAGAGCCCTGAAAGACGGAGAAGATGGCACCGATGACCTGGTAGAAAAAGCCGACCATGGCCAGGTGATCGAAGGTGAAACGAGCGTTTCCGATAAAAAAAACGTTTAGATAGTTTGATCCGTGTTTGATATCGGGTTTTGGGAATTTGCGTTAATCGGGATCGTCGCGCTCATCGTAGTGGGACCGGACCGGTTACCCGGCATGGCGCGCACCGCTGGACAGCTGATAGGGCGTGCAAAACGAACGATGCGCGAACTTAAGTACGACCTGGAGCGGGAGGTAGAGTTTGAAGAGATCGATCGCCTTCGAGATGATTTTTCAAAAAAGTCGCTCGGTGAAATCACCACCACACTCGACGAGTCTATCGAGCTAGAAGATTCTGCTCCCGCGAAAGACAATCCCAATACCTAATCGCACTTTTTTATGACCGACGGGGACGACAAGGATGAAATAGCTCCGCAAGATGATGGTCTAGATCGAACTGAGCAAAGCTTCGTATCGCACCTAAGGGAGCTTCGAAGCAGGCTAATGGCTGCGCTCCTTTGCGTACTACTGGTATTGCTCGCGTTGATGCCGTTTGCAAATGAGCTGTACCTGTGGCTCGCCGACCCCCTACTACATCATATGACCGATACTGGGGCGACAATGATCGCAACGGAAGTTGCGTCGCCGTTTCTGGCCCCGTTTAAACTTGCATTGTTCGTCGCGTTCTTTATCTCAGCACCGTATATTTTTTATCAAGCGTGGGCGTTTGTCGCGCCGGGGCTATATAAGAATGAACAGCAATTGGCACTGCCGGTGCTCATATCCAGTACGTTGCTATTTTATTTCGGCATAGCGTTTGCGTACTACGTGGTCTTCCCGCTGATGTTCGGATTTTTCACCGCAACGGCGCCTGCCGGCGTGACGGTTATGACGGACATCAGCAAGTATTTGGACTTCGTCTTAAAATTATTTTTCGCTTTCGGTGTGGCGTTTGAGGTACCGGTGGCGACCTATCTGGCGGTACGCACGGGCATCACGACACGAGCGACACTGGCGGAGAAGCGCCCGTATGTGATCGTTGCTGCTTTCGTAGTTGGCATGTTGCTGACACCGCCAGACGTCATATCACAGATATTGCTGGCAGTCCCAGTGTGGTTTTTGTTCGAGCTTGGTTTGGTCCTTTGCGGACTCTATATCCCGGATACAGAGGCGGATACGTAGGGTTTCACTCTAGTCGTTCGACCCCACTGTCACCGCTGACTACGATAATGTCTGCACTGCGCCGCGCGAATAAACCATTGGTCACAACACCAGGGATTTGGTTGATAGTTTCTTCGAGTTGGACTGGCTCCCGAATTTCGAGGCCAAATACATCGATAATTTGATTGCCATTATCAGTGGTAAACCCGTGCCGGAGCTCAGGTCGGCCCCCGAGCTTGACCATTTCCCTGGCCACGAAACTGCGAGCCATTGGGATAACTTCGATCGGCAGTGGAAAATCTCCGAGGTGGCCAACAATTTTTGAGTCATCGACGATGCAAATGAACAGTTTGCTCGCTTGGGCTACGATTTTTTCACGTGTTAATGCACCACCGCCTCCTTTGATTAGATGGCGATGTCGCGTGGCTTCATCTGCGCCGTCAACATAAACCGCGAGGTCGCCAACCCCGTTAAGGTCGAGTACGGCGATGCCGTTCGCTTTCAGTCGTTCGGCGGAGGCCTCGGAGCTCGCTACTGCACCGTCAAATTGGTGTTTGAATTGGGCCAACAAATCAATGAAACAGTTAGCAGTGCTTCCAGTCCCGACCCCAATGAAACCTTCTAACTCAATGAGTTCAATTGCAGCGCTCGCCGCCGCTAACTTCTTCTCACGTTGATCCATAGATATTTATCCAATTTCCGAGAGGACCGTTCTATGCCCGCTATATCGCCAGCTCACTGCCGACATTTCTAAATGGTATCTTATACGCATGCGAAATGATTATCTAAAGTTGATCCTGAAAGCACCTGTGTATGACGTCGCGCGTGAAACCCGCTTGGACCATGCTCCCGAGCTCAGTCGCCGTTTGGGTAATGCGGTATGGATAAAGCGAGAAGACACGCAACCCGTGTTCTCCTACAAAATTCGCGGCGCGTATAACTTAATGGTGACCTTATCCGATGAAGAGCGCGCCTGCGGCGTTATAACGGCATCGGCTGGAAATCATGCCCAGGGTGTTGCATTGGCCGCGACAAAATTACAAATTTCGGCGACGATTGTGATGCCGAAGACGACCCCTGAAATAAAGACCACTGCGGTACGCCGCTTGGGTGCCGACATCGTTCTGCATGGCAACACGTATGACGAAGCAAGTGAACACGCGCACCGTCTCGCCCAAGCGCATTCCCTGGTCTATATTCCACCCTACGACCACCCACTTGTCATTGCCGGCCAAGGCACGGTGGGAATGGAGATCTTGCGGCAGCATCCGAGCCCCATCAATGCGATATTCGTGCCCGTTGGTGGCGGTGGATTAATCGCCGGGATCAGCGCCTTCACGAAGGCCTTAGACCCGTCGATTCGGGTTATCGGGGTCGAAGCCGAGGACGCAGCGAGCATGAAATCGGCGCTAGATGCGGGCCGCCTGGTTGCACTCGACCATGTTGGTATATTTGCCGACGGCGCCGCCGTTCGCCAGGTTGGAACGGAGACTTTTCGGATCGCACAGTCTTGTGTGGATGAGATGTTAACGGTCAATATTGATGAAATCTGTGCTGCGGTGAAGGACATTTTCGAGGACACTCGCGCAATTGCCGAACCAGCCGGCGCCCTCGCGCTCGCCGGCCTTAAACAATGGGTTAAACGAGAGTCTGCACAGGAACAAGAATTGGTCGCGGTTTTTAGCGGTGCCAACGTTAATTTCGACCGCTTGCGGCATATCGCGGAGCTAGCAGCGCTAGGCGAGCACCGCGAGGCATTGATCGCAACCACAATTCCCGAACGCCCCGGAAGCTTCAGAAAATTTTGTCACGCGCTCGGCGCGCGCGCCATTACGGAGTTCAATTACCGCTATTGTGACCATGAACACGCGGTTGTTTTCGCTGGTATCGCCTTGCGCCACGGGGAAGAAGAGGCGTCCTCGTTATTATATAAACTCAGTGAAAATGGCTTTGAAGTGATCGATATATCTTCCAACGAACTGGCAAAAATGCACATTCGATACATGGTCGGTGGCCACGGTGGTGACATACCAAACGAGCGCTTGTTTCGCTTCGAATTTCCCGAGCGACCAGGGGCACTTTTGAACTTTCTCAATCAGATTGGTGACCGTTGGAATATCAGCCTATTTCACTATCGCAACCATGGCGCAGCCTACGGCCGCGTGCTGATGGGGATCCAGATCCCACCAACAGATGCAGCAGATTTTGCTGAATTTCTGGCCAGCCTAGAAATGGCATATACCGAAGAGCATGATAATCCCGCTTACGAGCTTTTTTTGCGTTGAAATTTTATGACCGTCGACAGCACAGAACGTCCGCTTGGCCCCACCGATATTGTTGAGGTAATGCAATACCTCTATACCGTAGGGTTGAATACCGGATGCGCCGGGAATGCGAGTTGTCGAGTTGGCCGGCAGAAATATTTGATTACACCAAGCGGGGTAGAGCCGACGGTATTAAGTCCCGAGTTAATTGTGCGCATGCCGCCGAGCGACGCCACTGCAGTGAGCGGCCTTGAACCATCCTCGGAGGCAGGCATGCACGGCGCTATCTATGCCGCACGCCCGGACGTAAGCGCCATCGTTCACACCCATTCGCCTTACGCCACCGCACTTGCGTGTCTACGTAAACCGATCCCTGCTTTTCATTATATGGTTGCGGTCGCGGGAGGAGATTCGATCCGCTGTGCGCCCTATGCTACTTTCGGATCTAAAGAGTTGTCGGACAACGCGGTCGAAGCGCTGCGCGACCGCAATGCGTGCTTATTGGCGAATCATGGTGTGTTGGCTCTCGGTGCCGACCCGCTTGCCGCGGCAATGATGGCACGTGAAGTCGAACAGTTAGCCATGCAGTACTGCATAGCTGCGCAAAGCGGCGAGCCGGTGTTGCTCGATGAAGTGCAAATGAAAGAGGTACTGGAGAAATTCAAAACTTATGGTCACAGAAGCGAATAGTCCACTTGAGGAGTTTCAGGGACGGCCGAGTTTTCATTTGGCGTTTCCTGTGGATGACCTTGAGGCGACGCGGTCGTTCTATGTCGATGTTCTAGGTTGTCGTGTCGGGCGCTCCTCTGATACATGGCTGGACTTGAATTTTTTCGGATATCAAATCACCGCTCACCAGGTTCTCGACCGCGTGATTCGATTGGACAATAACGTGGACGATCACGACATACCGATTCCGCATTTTGGCTTAATAATGGACTGGGAGGATTGGCATCGCGCAGTCGATCACATGACCTATATTGGGGTTTCGTTTTTAGTCGAACCGCATGTTCGGTTCAAAGGCATGGTGGGAGAGCAGGCAACGTTCTTCCTTGAAGATCCAAGCGGTAACTGCCTAGAATTCAAGGCGTTTAAAGAACCAGGAGATGTTTTCGGCACCTGAAGACTCGTGCCGGACAACGCGATCGTTGCGCGGTCTCTATGCGGTCGGCTGACTAAAAAACAACTGCTGCAGCATGTTACCGGGATCCGGTGCACGCATAAAAGCTTCGCCAACGAGGAAGGCGTTAACTCCATGATTGCGTAGCTTGGCGACGTCGGCTGCGGTATGGATCCCAGATTCGGTGATCACTAAACGATCATCAGGAATGTCGGGCAGTAGCCCGATAGTCGTGTCGATGTCGGTAAGGAACCGGCGCAGGTCGCGGTTATTGATCCCGATCAGAGGCATCCGCAGGCGCAAAGCTCGCTCTAGCTCGGTCCGATCATGGACCTCAATCAGGACGTCCATGCCTAAAGTTGAAGCAAGATCTGCAAGCTCTTGTAGGGTTGAATCGTCTAGGCACGCCACGATCAGTAGAACGCAATCAGCGCCGAGGGCCCGCGCCTCAAATACTTGGTAAGGTGCAATAATGAAATCTTTGCGGATCACCGGCAGCTCACATGCGGCCCGTGCCCTTACTAAATCCTCATCGCATCCTTGAAAGAATTTTTCGTCGGTCAGCACTGATAAACAGCTAGCGCCACCGCTAGCGTAACTTCGCGCAAGAAACTCGGGCTTATAGTCGTCTCGAATGAGCCCCTTACTTGGTGACGCCTTTTTGCATTCAGCTATCACAGCAGGGACCTTCGTCTCAACTCGACGCAGTAAGGCGCCGGCGAAGTGTCGTACCGGCGGTGCATTTTTCACGCGTTTTTCGATTTGTGCCTGGGTGATGCGACTCCGGCGCTCCGCCACTTCATCGGCCTTATGTTCGACGATGTCGAGGAGGATATTGGCTGCGCGCGGCGGATCAGCTGATACGCTCTCGTTCATTGGTGTTGCCTGTGTCGTTGGGTAAATTCGACGAATTGCTTGAAGCGATCGCGCACCGATCCGTCGGCCAAAAGTTCACTCGCCCGCAGGATCCCATCCGCCATGGTGTCGGCCAAACCGCAAATATAGATAGCGGCACCTCCGTTCAAGGCTACGATATCGCGAGCCGGCCCCGGTTCGTTGGCAAAAACTTTACTGATTGTCTCAAAGCTGTGCGCTGCATCGCGAGCGACTATCGCCGAGTTGGCTTGCATGTCAAAGCCAAATTCTCGCGGATCGATCTCGAACCAATCTATGTCGCCATCTCGTAATTCCGCCACGGTAGTGATCGAGCCATTACTAATTTCATCGAGACCATCAGCGGCATTAACAACAAATGCGCGCTGGCTTCCGAGTCGCGCTAAGACCTCAACAACTATCGTTTGCCAGCGGCGGTCAAATACACCGACAAGTTGCAGTCGCGCGCTTGCCGGGTTGGTTAGTGGACCGAGAACATTAAATAGCGTTCGGATCCCCAGTTCGCGTCGCGGGCCTACTGCATAGCGGGTAGCGCCATGATGGGCCGGTGCAAACATAAATCCAACCCCAGTTTCTTCTATTGAATGCGCGACCGCTGCCGGTTCGAGGTCAATAATTGCACCAGCACACTCAAGCACATCGGCAGAGCCACTGGAACTAGACACCGATCGATTACCATGCTTTGCAACGAACCCGCCGGCGGCGGCCACGACAAAGGCTGCCGCGGTAGAGATGTTGAAGGTATGCGCGGCATCGCCTCCAGTTCCGCAGGTGTCTATCAGCGGAGTGCAAGTATCCGCAACCACGACGGGTACGGCAAGCTCGCGCATTACACTCGCCGCCGCTGTAACTTCGTCAATCGTTTCACCCTTCATGCTTAAGGCTACTAAGAGCCCGGCGATCTGTGCCGGTGTTGCGTCGCCGGACATGATTGCGCGTACGACATCCAGCATGTCGTCAAAATCGATGTCCTTTCCTGCGACTGTCTGCGCAACTGCGCGTTGAATATTCATCTCGTAGTAGCCGCTGCCTTCGCGATCGAAAAAAAGTTGGCGAGCAGCTGATGTCCACCTTCCGTAAGTATCGATTCAGGATGAAATTGCACGCTATATAGAGGATGTTCTACGTGTTTTAGACCCATGATCTCATCCATTTCCCCAGCGTCGGATTCCGTCCACGCGGTGATTTCCAAGCACGGCGGAAGTGTTTCGCGTTCAACCACTAGTGAATGGTATCGCGTCGCAATAAAGGGTGAGTCGAGGTCGCAAAAAATATCGCTCGATCGATGAAAAATCGAGGATGTTTTCCCATGCATAACGGCACGCGCGTGCACAACCCTGCCGCCGAGTGCCTGTGCGATGCTTTGGTGGCCCAGACAGACGCCTAAGATTGGTAAGTCGGCCCCAAATTCTTTGACAACGGCCATCGAAATGCCGGCTTCGTTTGGAGTGCAGGGTCCAGGCGATATGATTATCGCATCCGGTTGTCGACGGTGAATGCCTTCGACAGTCAGCGCGTCGTTGCGTACGACGTCGACTTCTTGGCCAAGTTCACCACAATATTGCACCAAGTTATACGTAAACGAATCGTAATTGTCGATCATCAATATCATATTCGCGCGACCAAAGGATCCAAGTGCGCGGCGGCTATCGGGTCGATAATTTCACCCATCGAATCAACAATCGCAAGCGGTTCGTAGGCGTCGATCTCGGTAACTTCACCGTAACCGTAAGTCACAAAGATAGCAGTCATCTCTGCATTTTTTGCGGCGAGAATATCGGTTGCAGTGTCGCCCACCATGGTGCATTGCTGCGGCGTTATATCGTAATGATCCGCAACGTACAGTAGCGGGTCGGGTGCCGGTTTTTTTGCATTCAGAGCGTCTCCACCTAACACTAGCGGAAAAAAACGATCGAGGTCCAGCGCTCGCAGTAAAGGATCGGCGAATCGAGTCGGTTTATTCGTCACGCAAGCAAGTCGATAGTCTCGATTGCGGAGTTCAAGCAAGGTCTCCCAAACGTTGATATAGACAGTTGAGTGTCGACAAATATGTTTTTCATAGTGTTCGAAAAAATGCATGCGTGCTTGACTAAACAGCGCGTCGTCCGCGACTCCGTCGCTAGCGTTGGTCAGTGATCGATGAATCAGGCGATCGGCGCCGTTGCCTATATAGCCCCGGATTTCGGCGAGGTTGGGTGGTCGATGCCCAACAAGCTCTAAGGCATGGGCGACACTCGCGGCAATATCGGGGGCGCTATCGACGAGCGTTCCATCGAGATCAAATATCACGGCCGGCCGGCCATGGTATGCATTCATACGGATCTACTTTTTTCGATTTCCGTATACATCGCTGATATCGTTCCAGCGTAGTCGTCGTTCCCGAAAATTGCAGAGCCGGCGACGAATGTATCGGCGCCGGCCGCGGCAATCGCGCCGATGTTCTCGACCTTTACACCACCATCGACTTCAAGTCGGATAGACCGTTTACTGCGGTCAATGATTGCGCGTGCGAGGCGCAGTTTGTCCAATGCCGCAGGAATGAAGGTTTGGCCACCATAGCCAGGATTTACCGCCATCACGAGCACCATATCAACCTTATCGAGTACGAAATCGAGATGATCCAATGACGTTGCCGGATTAAATACAAGGCCACTTTTGCACCCGGCGTCACGGATAATTTGCAGCGTGCGATCGACGTGTTCACTTGCCTCGGGATGGAAGGTGATATAGGTCGCGCCTGCTTCGACGAAATCACCAATTAACCGATCCACCGGTTTGACCATCAGATGAACATCGATATCGGCAGTAACGCCGTGTTTCCTGAGTGCGCTGCATACCAGCGGACCAATCGTCAGGTTTGGTACGTAGTGATTGTCCATCACGTCAAAATGGATAAATTGAGCGCCTGCATCGATTACCGCGTCGACCTCAGCGCCGAGGCGGGCAAAGTCTGCCGACAGTATTGATGGCGCGATCACGTCACTCTGTTTCATGCGAATATGTTGCAGCGAAAGGGCTAAAACCAAGGGTCGGCAACTTTACCGCATCGCTCTCCCGTGTGCACGCCAGGGCTCCCTGCTATTAACTCGGCCCGATCGCTAACTCATTGACACCAATAACAGTTTTTTTGCGTCAGCGATTAGCTCGGCCCGATCCACAACCGTCGCCGGTGGAGTTACCCTAGCCCTTCTAAACAATGCCTACGGCGCTAGGCATGTGTGCCGATAACCTCAATTATGAATCAATGTAATTTCAGTCCGGGCTCCATCATTGCCGCCGTTGTTCTGGTTTCGATAATCGAAGCGGCACCCGCTGCACCGAACCTTGAACCCGCCGTAGAAGATAGTAACCCGGAAATTGCGACAGCTAGCCAGACCATGCCGAACGCCGGTGGCGCGGCCGGAGGCCACACTGCACGAGAGCAAGACATCGCTCGACGATTGAGTTTGGCCGAGGCCTACGGAGAAGTTCGCTGGCTAAAATCCGCCAACGAGAACTTCCTCGCAATGTACCGAGAATCGTATCAAGCGATCCCGCACGGGGGTCTCATTATAAATATTTGGTCGGGTGGGATCGTTGATTCACGACCCTTACACCAAAATTTAGCACGTATCGCCGCGGCCGCAGGTTGGGCGGTGCTGTCGATTCAACCAGCGCCATCGAATTCGACCTTGTCGGCCGAAGAAAAAAGCGTAGAAGAAAACCCACGCCTGGATGCGGCATATGAATATTTAGTTGCTATGGGAGTCCAAAACATTGTGGTCCTGGGCGATGCAGAAGGCGCAATCGATGCGATGAGCTACATCGTGGGAAAGGCGTCGCCGGCAATTTCCGGATTTGTCGGTCTCGGCAAATGGGATGCAAGATTGGAAGAAACGGATATTCCGATCCTGGATATAGCTGGTACGCTCGATCGCGGCGCAATCGCCTTGAAAGAGAAGCGCAAAACGAAATATCGTCACCGCGGAACACGCATCGAACAGCTGGAAATAGACGGTGCAGGACCGACGTTCTACGGTTACGAAGACCAAGTGGCTAAACGAATTCGCGGTTGGCTTGAACGAGTCACCCCCGGTGTAGCGGTGCTGCAGCGATAAATCGACAGGGTTAGATTTTATGGGCCACTATTAAGTCGCGAGTTTCTGCCCAATAGCTAAATCGCCCTGCTTGGGATTGACTCGCTTTGCGGTTTTCGCGATGAAATCGAGTAACAGCCCATGCGTTCCACCAATGTTTTCATTCAGGATCCCATGGCGCTCGGAACTAACCCAATGGAGTTCCTTATCCTTCGTTCCAATCCGTTCATATGCGATGGTTGCGCTTACTGGATCCACGACCTGATCCTCGGCCCCTTGGACGATGCTTACTGGGCAGGTCACGTACTCGAGGTCCTCTTTCAGTTGGGCGACCAGACGGGTGAGCTCATAGAGACCTCGTATCGGCATATTTCGATAATTGATATGCGGGTGCTCCGATTCGTTGGGACGGAATGGGATCAGCCCTTCATATTTCGATAACCATCGAACGACCCGATTGGCGCCGTGCATCAACGGGACGAAGCGCATATTCTTATTACGAAATTTCAACGGCGCGCAAACGGAAATTGCGGCGTCAACCTGGTCGACTTTCCGTGCAGCCAACATCAATGAGAGGGCGCCCCCGGTCGAAAAACCAACGACGCAGACTCGCCCGCAAAGCGCCCGAATTATATCCAAGCCGCGTTCGACCGATGCGTACCAATCTTGCCAACTCCTTTCACGCAGATCCCACGGTGAGGTGCCGTGGCCTTTTAGTCGTACACCAAGTACCGTGTAACCCGCCTCATGAAGTTTGTTGCCAAAATCCCGTACTTCCGCCGGTGACGCGAGAAAACCGTGTACGAGCAAGACGCCGTAGTCGGACCCAGATTCGAGCAGAAATGGACTGGGATCTTCGGTAGCCGTTTCACGCAGGTTAATCTCCTGATGCTCCGGTTTATCGAAAAACCTCCTATCCCATTCGAATCCCACCAATTCGTCGTCAAAACTCAACTTCGCGTAGTCCCGTGGGCCAAGCGATTCAAGTTCGGATACCGCGGTATCCAATGCGCTACTGACTTCTTTAATCGGTTCTACTTCATTACCGTAGACTTCAATCGGGTTTTCGAGGCGAACAGAATCGAATCCGTGATCGATAGCAAGCTTATCCAGAAAAACTATCTCCGATTCGCGAAGTTCTATCAATTCGGCATTTTCGGCCGATTGCAGAAATTGACTTAGCTCCGGTGTTTCGGCACTCAGAAGATCACGGTATACGGTTGGATTACAAATACTGCGGTGAAGATGAACTTGACGATACTGTTGTAGCTTTTTTATACCAAGATAGATAACGAGTTTAAATTCACTCAATGAAAATCGCGTATCGCCATTCTCTACACTGTTTAGTATCGCTTGGGACGCGATATGGCTAGTGTTTACGGTTACTTCTTTATAAATGTCACGCATATAGCGATTGCGTAGCCGCGAAATACTCGCTCGTAGACCCTTGGTCGCGGTTCGTCGAACAACCTCCGCACGCAGATAATCACCGTCGTAAATATCTCTGGGTGCTGATATTTGACGTGCTAGATAGGTCGCCAACAATTGTTCCCACCAAGCCCATGAATCTAGCGGGCAAATTGCGTCACCAAGTCTGATATCCATATCAGTCGCTTTGAAGAATAGATTTCCTTCGACAATTAGTTCCTCAACAGCGCGTCGACTTAAATCGCCATGCATTAATTCGGCACCGCGTCTGAGAATGTTGTCGCTAATACGTAACGGATAAAAGGTAATGTTTGCCGGTACGATCGTTACCGGACGGTTTGCATTTTTTAGAAGCGCATCGGTGGAAGGAAGTCCAAGCTGCTCGGTCCATGCGGCCAATAGCTTTCGGTTGTCGCGCCGATGTTCTTCTAACACCCTAAGTTTGATTATTTGTAGGCCGATTGCGAGTCGTGCGGCTCCGGTATGATGTTTCCGGCGGGCGTCGGCAGAGCGTGAGTAAACGCTATACTCTCCGTTATCGTCCAATACTTGGCGATCTTTTACCATCCCGCCTTCCGGAAAGATCACGATTTTACGTCCTTTGAGAATGTCGCTGGCAAGTACGGCCATGAGATCCGGGTGGTCACTCGGGATTGCGCCGACATCGTATAGGAGTTGTGTGAATCGATCGTTACCCTTAAAAAACTCAGCAGCCGCGATTGATCGGCAGAACGCGCCGGTTTCCTGATAAATCAAATATTGTGGGATAAATGTTTCCATCCGCGCAAAATGGTTAAAAAGGAATACATCGCCTTGATCGATTTGGCCATGTTCATGATGTAGTTTTATTCGCACGCCGAGTAATTTTTTAACTCGATCAAAAGCGCGTACGCACCAGTCGTAAGTCTGTTGATTTAGGTCCCGCGTGTCTTCCATTTGGTAATTCTCTTGCGGTAAATACTAATTCGATACAATGGTATAAAAGGATGGTCTAAAAATGTTCACGTGGCAACGCCGTGGCGGATTACTTATGATAGTCGCATCGCACGCTTATTCGACCGCTGAATACAGCATCGAAGAAGCCCTAAAAAAGTGATAGCCATGTATAAGGAAATGAGGGATTCGGCAGTTACTTTCGGTAAGGAAGCGAGCTGATCTGGGTATGCGTAAGGTTGTAGTAATGAACCCCAAGGGTGGGTCCGGAAAAACCACCCTCGCCACCAACCTGGCCGCCTATTACGCCAACGCCGGGGGTAAGGTAGTACTGATGGATTACGATCCACAGGGGTCTAGCGCTCGATGGATCGCCGCGCGACCGGCCGATCGTCCGTCGATAGACCTGGTAAAGGCATTCGAGCGTAGTACACGAACAACGCGATCATGGCAGTTGCATACTTCCTTGGACGCGACGCACGTTATCGTAGATACGCCGGCAGGTACCACGCGGGAAACGCTTGAAGAATTTACGCGCGACGCGGATGCGGTGGTGATTCCAGTATTGCCGTCCGAAATTGATATTCATGCGGCGTCACGCTGTATTGGCGATTTGCTGTTGTGCGCAAAAATCAAACCGCGCGATGGACGCATTGGTGTTGTTGCCAATCGGGTTAAAAAGAATACACGCGTCTACCAAGCACTCCTGCGTTTTCTAAAGGCATTGGAGATCCCATTCATTACTAGCTTGCGTGACGCCCAAGCTTACGTCCATGCGGCTGGATTGGGACAAGGAATTTTTGAGCTACCGCAATATCGCGTAAAAACCGATGTCGAGTCCTGGCAACCACTATTAACGTGGCTCGACTCAGAGCAGTTGACTTCAAAGTCCGAGTCCGCGGCTAGCTAGTTTCAGAATATCTGCTTGTTCACCGGTTCGGTGATTTCCGCACCATGTTTTTGTTGTTCAATCGCCCACGTAATATGCTCTGCGACTAGAGGGGACGCAGTATTTAGCCGACTTTCCAGTGCCTCAAGGACCACGGTCGAAGGTGGCGCATTACCTAACGCGACGGCTAGATTACGTAACCACTGATCGTAGGAAACTCGCCTTATCGCCGAGCCTTCGGTACGTTGATTAAACTCACTCTCCGACCATGTAAAAAGCTCCAATAAGGAACATGAATCGAGCTTGAAGCGCGGGCTAAAATCCTTTTCCGTACTCAGTTTCGCGAACCGATTCCAAGGGCACACAAGCTGACAATCGTCACAGCCAAAAATCCGGTTACCAATCGACGTTCGGAATTCCAGCGGTATTATGCCGCGATACTCGATCGTCAAATACGAAATGCAACGGCGGGCGTCCACCTCGTACGGTGCGACAATGGCTTGAGTGGGGCATACATCGATACACGCCACGCATCGTCCGCAATGGTCGTCGTTGAATGGAGGGTCGAAAGGTAATTGAAGATCGGTATAAATTTCGCCGATAAAAAACCATGATCCGTCGTCGCGGCTGATTAAATTCGAGTGTTTGCCGAACCACCCGAGGCCTGCTTTGCGGGCAAGAGCGCGTTCAAGCACGGGCGCGCTGTCGGTAAAGACGCGATAATCGAATTTATCTATTACCTCACTGATTCTTTGTCCCAGCTTCTTCAGACGTGAGCGCATGAGCTTGTGATAGTCGCGACCCAGCGCATACCTCGAAACATAGGCGCTTGCTGGATCCGCTAGCGTTGCGATCGGGTCCTCGCCATGCTCCGACATATAATTCATTCGGGTCGATATTACCGATATCGTTTGCGGCATCAGCTCTGTCGGTCGCGAGCGCATCGACCCGTGCTTCTGCATGTAATTCATCTCACCGTGGTGGTGCTGATCCAACCACAACTCTAACCGCCGCTCATCTTCGGCTAGCTCAGTTCCCGTGATCCCGACTTGCTGGAATCCCAATTCAAGACCCCACGCACGGATCTGGTCTCTCAGTACTACCGGATCCGGTAGCTGATCCGGTTCCTCGGAAGGCTTGGTCATTGTCTTATGACGATCCCACTTGGGGTGCCAGTACGGTACGAATCATTATTGCCTGCCATAACGCGTCAAATGCCCGTCCACCAACGCCAGTTCCGGCATAAGCGCCAACGGGTGCGCGATGAACGCCCATCTGTTCGATCTGACTCAAATAGGGAATATAGGTCCGTAGGAGCTCGGGGTTCCCTGCTGCAAACTCGACAATCAGGTCTCGATGTAAGCGCTTTCGCTTATCGACCATCGAGAAAAATGGCAATAAATGATTCGTATCGAGCGCATTGGAGACAAAAAATTCTTTGAGTTGATCGTAGGCCCGAATCGATAGGTGCGTTGGTATTAACGGCACCAACAGCCAATCCGACATATGGATAACGTTTTCTGAGGCGAGCGAGATTGTTGGCGCGCAATCTAAGATCGCGACATCATAGTTGTCCTTCACTGAGCTCAACAGTTTACGCAACCGGCGCTCGGGATTTTTCTCTGAGCTCAGGTCTATATCGAGGTTACGCAGCGAGAAATCGGCGGGAATTAAATCCAAGTTGAGGTAGGCGGTAGCGCGAATAGCTTTTGGGAGATTACGTTTACGCCGGAGTAAGCGTTCGCTGCCACCCTTAATGTGGGGTGGCGCGCGAAAGTAATAGGTTGCGGCACCTTGTGCGTCAAGGTCCCACACGAGCGTCCGAAAACCGCTCTGCCCCGACAAATAAGCAAGATTAACTGCGCTCGCGGTTTTGCCGACTCCGCCCTTAATATTGTAGGTGGCAAAAATTTTCATCACCGATAGTCTAGCGATATTGGCGCCGTGATGCAGGACACTGTTTCATCAATACAATGACCGGTGTTCAACTCTGTTGTGGTGCGCCTTAAGCCAACGATATACTCGTCAAACATTGTTCATTATCGCGCCCAACGTCGCCACCATCTATGTTTGACATCGTCAGTATTTGGTATCGCCGCTATTTCTCCCATCCGCAGGCGGTATTGCTGGTTCTGCTGCTAGTTATCAGCACTGTCGTAATTTTATATTTTGGCCATATGTTGGCCCCGGCATTGGCGGCGGTGATCATAGCGTATCTCTTGGAAGGCACCGTTACCCAACTTGAACGACGTGGTGTCCCTCGGCTGCTAGCGGTGACTATAGTGTTTACGGCATTTCTCGCGGTGTTGATATTTCTGCTCCTTGGGTTGATGCCGATCCTGTCTCGCCAGATAACCAATTTCGTCCAAGAACTACCTAGGATGATCAATGAAGGACGAGAATTACTCCTGCGGCTCCCCGAACTGTATCCAAATTTCGTAACGGCGCCGCAGATAGATAACGTTATCAATGCAATCCGAGGTGGTATTAGCGGTCTTGGGCAGAGCGTCTTATCGATCTCCTTGGCCTCAATCCCAGCAATCGTGACCGTGCTTATATATCTGATCCTAGGACCCGTGCTCGTATTCTTTTTTCTGAAAGATAAGGTGCAGCTGGTCGCGTGGTTCACGTCATTTCTGCCGAACGACCGCGGTGTCCTCGAACGTGTCTGGTCCGAGATGGATGATCAAATCGGTAATTACGTACGCGGAAAGGTATATGAAATATTTATTGTCGGCAGTGTCACTTATACCGCGTTTTCATTTTTAGGCTTGTCGTATGCGCCGTTACTAGGCGTCATTGTAGGCTTATCCGTGATAGTCCCCTATTTGGGAGCAGCGGTCGTTACTTTACCGGTCGCGCTCGCTGGATATTTACAATTGGGTTGGGGCAACGATTTCGTTTGGATAATGGTGACTTATGCGATCTTGCAAGCGCTCGACGGAAATTTACTGGTGCCGCTGCTGTTTTCCGATGTCGTTAACTTACACCCGGTAGCAATAATCATCGCAGTTCTCGTGTTTGGCGGCTTATGGGGTTTTTGGGGCGTGTTTTTCGCAATACCGCTCGCGACATTGGTCAAATCACTACTGAATGCATGGCCGCGTACAAGTGATTTGGAGCCGGCCTAACGGCCGGTAACGCCGGCGCTAGAGATGGGATGTCGCGTAATCTGCCAGACCTGAGCGTTCCCCACGGGTTAGCGTGATGTGACCGCTGTGCTCCCACGCTCGAAAACGATCCACAACGTAGGTTAAACCCGACGTGATCCCGCTAAGATACGGCGTATCAATTTGCGCAATGTTACCGATACAGACAATCTTCGAGCCCGGACCGGCACGTGTTATCAATGTCCGCATTTGTTTGGCAGTGAGGTTCTGGGCTTCATCAATAATAATGTAGCGATCGAGAAAGGTGCGTCCGCGCATAAAGCTCAAGGACCGTATTTTGATCCGGTTTTTTAGCAGGTCGGAAGTTGCTCCCCGGCCCCATTCGCCTCCCTCAACGGTGTCCGTCAAGACCTCGATGTTATCCATAAGTGCGCCCATCCAAGGCGTCATTTTCTCCTCTTCGGTGCCCGGGAGGTAACCAATGTCTTCCCCAACAGAGATAGTTTCTCGCGTCATTACGATCTCACGGTAGCGCTTGTTCTCCATCGATTGGGCTAACCCAGCCGCCAGTGCCAATAACGTCTTACCGGTCCCGGCAACGCCAATCAAAGAAACAAACTCGATGGTCGGGTCCATTAGCAGGTTTAGTGCGAAGTTTTGCTCCGTATTGCGTGCCCTTATCCCCCAAATGGCGTTTTCTTGGCGCCGATAATCGTGCGCTTGCTCAAGCAAGTACGTGCCGTTTTTTGATTGCCTAACAATCATTTCGACGTCGCCGGACGGTGTGTAAAGGCACTCATTGGGGAAAACTTCCCGAAGTGGTTCCGGTCCAACCGCGTACGCTGCGTTATCCGAATACTGGGTAATTTCCGCTTCGCTTTGTATACGCTTCCATTCGGTGTCGTCTAACTCCCGCAACCCGCTGTATAAAAGATCAACGTCGTCGAGCGTCTTATCGTTATAGTAGTCTTCGGCCGTAATGCCGGCGATACGCGCCTTAATGCGTAAGTTGATATTTTTAGAAACAAGCGTGACTTCGGTTGTAGGATGTAGTGTGGTTAGACTCAGCGCGGTGCGGAGAATACTATCGTTCGGTAGCTTACCGGGCAGCTTGTCACCAGCGCTCGAAGCTTCAAGGTCGGTAGTTTGCAAGAACACTAACCCGCCCCTCAGCTTGGAAGCGGATGGCAACTGCAACCCGGATTCGATCGCGGCGCGGTCGCCAGCGCCAATGAGATCGTCGAGTGTCCGGCTAACTTGACGGGCGTTTCGAGCAACTTCAGAGACACCATTCTTTGCCGAGTCCAGTTCCTCTAACACTGCCATCGGTATATAGATGTCATGTTCCTTGAAGTTGAAGATAGCCGATGGGTCGTGGACCAACACGTCGGCATCGAGAACAAATAGGCGCTTTGGTGAATTCAAGAATCGCCGACCTACAGGTGGATTTCAGTATGTGTCGGTGGGTCCGACTATTTAACAGGCTCCATAATCGAGTCGAGATTCAGTTGATCGCAAAATTCCATGAATTCTCCCCGTAGCGTCGCAATCGAGATGTCCGTTGGGACACCGATAGTCATATGCAGTGAAAACATGGGTGTCCCTGTATGGGCCGCCGAGTAAGTCCCAGAATAAAGATCTTCGATATTAATGTCTCGTTGCGAGAAAAAATGGATGATATCGTGCACGATGCCAGCACCGTCGACGGCTACCACTTCGACTGCATACGGCATTGAACTACCTTCGCGTTTGCGCGATTCAGCACGCTCGGCAATTGTGGTGATCTCAAGCTGCTCGTCGAGGCGGGGCAACAAATTTTCAATCTTTGCGATAGCGCTCCAGCTGCCCGAAAGCAACATCATCATGGCAAACCGATCGCCCAGCACGGTCATACGACTATCGACCACGCTGCAACCGCAATCGCGGACGGCTTTAATGAATGGTTCAATAAGCCCAGGCCGATTATGTCCGATCGCGGATATTGCAACGTAATTCTGCATTAGTTGGGGGTCGACGGAGTAGGCTGTGAACGAAACTCATTGTGCATGCTTATACAACCTATTCGCAAGGGTAGTCGGCTGGTCACATGCTTAGATGTGCGGAACTGAAACCCGCCTCTCCTTGTCATAGCTGAGGCGGAAAGTTACCATATTCGGTTGAGTTAGAGAGATTTTCACATGTCACTTTTTCGCGGAAGTATGGTCGCGGTCGTTACCCCCATGCTTGGCGGGGTCGCGCCCGATGCGCCCATCGATTGGGATCGGTTTGAAAGTCTTCTAGACTTTCACGTTACTAACGGCACCGCCGCGATCGTCGCGGTTGGAACCACCGGTGAATCAGCAACCTTAAGCGAGGAGGAGCATTGTGACGCGATTGCCCGAGTAGTCCGTCATATCAACGGCCGCATTCCAGTCATCGCAGGGACCGGGGCGAATTCGACGTCGGAAGCCATACGCTTAACCGAATGCGCGGCGAAAGCAGGCGCGGATGCCTGTTTACTGGTCACCCCCTACTACAACAAGCCAACTCAGGAAGGGCTTTATCAACACCATAAGGCTATCGCCGACGCGGTTCCGATACCGCAAATCCTCTACAATGTGCCCGGCCGGACAGCGTGCGATATGCAACCCGCGACGATTACTCGATTAGCGAAAATTGACAATATTATCGGGGTCAAAGAAGCAACGGGTGAGGTCAATCGGGTCGCTCAATTGAGAAACGAGTGCGGCGCCGATTTCATACTACTTAGCGGTGACGACGCTACCGGCCGCGAGTTCATGCTTGCCGGCGGAGATGGGGTGATATCGGTCACGGCCAACGTTGCACCCCGGAAAATGAGTGAGCTTTGCACCGCTGCCCTCGATGGCGACTCGAAACACGCGCAAGAGATCGACGCTGACCTCGCGCTGCTGCATGATGAACTTTTTTGCGAATCTAACCCAATACCGGTCAAATGGGCCGTCCACGCGATGGGCTTAGCAGAAGTAGGTATTAGATTGCCGATGACATGGTTGTCCAGCGCTGGCCAGAAACGTGTCAGTAAAGCACTCGCTAAGGCTGAGATCGAATATGAATGCTGAGCTACGAACGAAGCATTCGGTGATCGCGATGGAAAGAAATCTAAGAGGCCACTCAACGATGTGGAAGACGTGCTTAGTGAGTGCGCTAGCGCTCGCATTGCTGGCTGGATGCACCTCCATAGTTCCAACCTTGGACAAAGTATTGCCGGACAAGCGTACGGAATATAAGAAGAGCAAAAACCTACCGGATCTTGAGGTCCCGCCTGATCTAACCACCGACGCGATCCAGGATCACATGGCAATTCCTGAACCGGGGGAAGGCGAGTCAGCGAGCTTCTCCACCTTTCAGGAACGCGCTGCTGAACGTAAACGTGATGTCGAACTTGAGCGGACAGAATCCGGCGCAATTAAATTGCTTGAAAACGAACACATTCTCGCAGTCGAGGGTGTTACATCGCAGATATGGCCCCAATTGCGCGAATTTTGGAGTGGGCTGGGCTACGGATTGGAACTCGACGATGAAGAACTCGGTGTTATTGAAACCGCCTGGAACGAAAATCAGGAAGAGCTGACTCGAGATAAATTCAAAATTTTTGCCGAACCTGGTCAAGAACCCGGTACGACCCTACTTTACGTTTCACATCGTGGGGAGGAGTTAATCGGACAGGGCGATAAGTTGGTCTGGCAAGCACGTGAGCGCGATATTCCGTTTGAACGGAGAGTGGTCGAGCGCATCGAAGAAGAACTCGGTGGTAACGCCGGCCGTAGCGCAGGATCCTATGTAGAAGAAACGGTTTCGCCAGAAGGCGCAGACGAGGCGAACTCAACAATAGAAGCAAGATCTCAGCGTGCAGAAATCGTTAGCGCAGGTGGCGGCAAGGTCTATTTAACGCTTGCCGAGGAGTTTTCAGTCGCATGGAAGAGTACCGCTTCCGCACTTGGGCGCGCTGGTATTCAAGTCGAACAAGAGGACCAGAATCGAGGCCTCTATTTTGTTCGAATGCCAAAGGGCGGAAACGCTGAAAAGAAGAAGGGTGTATTTTCCAAACTTAAGTTTTGGGGCGGAGATGAAGCCAAATTTCAGCTCAGTCTCACCGGTGTAGGCAACAAAACTGAGCTCGTGGTACTGGACAAAGACGGAAAGTGGGAAACTGGGGAGGTCGCCGGTGAGCTCCTGGTGCGATTAAACCAAGAACTAAATGCCGAGGTCTTATAATCAAGACCGCCGTTCCTCAGCCCGAATTACCGGCCGTTCGCACAGCGCTTAGATATTTTCAGCCACCGCGAAATTAAACACACATTGGAGTACGTGATCTGCGCTTTGCAATTCTAGCGAGCGGAAGCAGCGGTAACGCAACCGTAGTGGAGGGGGCTGAAACCGCCGTCCTCATCGACTGCGGACTTTCGGTTCGCCGTTTAGAACAACGCGCGCTAGAGCTCGACTTCCCGCTAGCAAACCTCACTGCGATCATAGTGACCCACGAGCATGGCGACCATATCGGTGGGGTCGCAGCGCTTGCGCGACGCTATCGCCTCCCAGTTTATATGACCCACGGGACCCAGGTCGCATCTTCTTTTAGCAACGAACGTGGTGTCGAGGTCCGCGAAATATCTGCCCATGAGCCGTTTTCCGTGGGCGCGCTTACCGTTCGGCCTGCACCGGTTCCGCACGATGCAAAAGAACCGTGTCAATTCGTGATTGAAAACGGCGAAGCTCGTCTTGGCTTGTTAACCGACATTGGAAGTGAGACACGACATATACAACAGCATTTCTCCGATTGTGGTGCGTTAATATTAGAATTTAATCACGACACGAACATGTTGTCGGATTGTCAGTACCCAGATTCCGTTAAGCTACGCATTGCCGGAAGTCATGGGCACTTCAATAATAAGCAAGCACGAGATCTGTTGAGTAAGCTATTGTCGCCGCGCCTACGTCATGTATTTGCCGCACATATCAGTGCGCGAGCGAACAGTTATGACCTGGTAGAAGCGATACTACGAACCTTACTGCAAGGAACCGACGTCAACTGGGATATAGCACATCAAGACGGCGTCACCCCGTGGGTGACGGTATAAATCTGTCATTTTCGCTTTACATGCTTCAGTAAGCGACGCCTGCTCCGCGTTTGACGGGGGGTCAGGGAATTACGTTTGTGCGCATATGGGTTGTTACCTTGTTTGAACTCGATTCTGACCGGTGTACCGACGAGTTTGAATACGTCGCGGAAGTAGTTTGCCAGATAACGGCGATAAGAATCGGGCAATGCCTGCGTTTGATTCCCGTGAATGACGATAGTCGGCGGGTTACGGCCACCAAAATGCGCATAGCGTAATTTGACTCTTCGACCCCGAACCATTGGCGGGGGATGCTTGGAAACGGCACGATTTAATATCTCGGTAACGGCATTTGTTCGCGCCGTTATTTGTGAAGATCGCCAAGCTTGTTGAACGTCATCGAATAGTACTCCGACACCCGTCCCATGAAGCGCAGAGATAAATACACGCGCCGCGTAATCAATAAACCTAAGTTTACGGTCGAGTTCGCGTTTTATTTGGTCACGTTTGTCCGAGCCAAGACCGTCCCATTTGTTCACCGCAACGACGACCGAACGTCCGCTCTCCAATACTAGACCAAGTAGGTGTGCGTCCTGGTCGGTAACCGCCTCGGTCGCGTCAAGCACGACAATGACGACTGCCGCTAGGTCGATTGCCTGAAGGGCTTTCACAGCACTAAATTTTTCTACGACATCTGTCACCCGGCCGCGTCGCCGGAGGCCGGCCGTGTCGATAAGCGTGAAACGTTGCGATCGGCGTTCGAAATCCGTCGCAATGCTGTCGTGCGTTGTACCAGGTAGGTCCGCGGTGATCATCCTTTCCTCACCGAGCATGCGATTAACGAGTGTCGATTTGCCCACGTTTGGTCGGCCGACTATGGCAACACGTATTCGATCATCGCCTGACTCCGGTGCGTAGTCGCTCGGCGGGGACCAATCACCGGTTACGTGCTGAACCAACTCGGCGACCCCGTTTCCGCTCAACGCTGATATTGGGATGGGGCGATTTAATCCGAGTTGTGTAAATTCAGTACTCACCAGGTCGGGATCGGAACCGTCCACCTTGTTGACAACTAAGTAGACCGGCAATCCAGTTTTTCTAATCGCTCGAGCGATATATTCGTCCTCGCTATTCAACCCTTCCTTTGCATCGACGAGGAGAAGTAAGGCATCGCACTCACGTACCATAGCGAGTGCTTGCTGGCTGACTCGCGCATTTAAATTGCCCTTCGCGGCACTGTCGATTCCGCCTGTATCGGCAACGAGATAAGCAGCATGACCAACCTTTCCAGTACCAACGTTAACGTCTCTCGTTACGCCCGCGACATCGGCGACGAGTGCGTCACGCGTTTTTGTCAGTCGATTGAACAAGGTGGATTTGCCAACATTGGGTCGACCCAAAATTGCCACTACCGGTTTGAGGTTGCTTTGCATTCGACAAGAGCCTAATTCGAAAGTGTTCGCGGCGGCGTCACCACCATAGCGGAACCGTCGCCCGCCGCGAAACGTCGATGTTCGCCGATACTTTGAGTTTGTGATCCAGCACCACGTGACCCGTGCTGCACCATAGACGTTTAAGCCTATGAATCAGGGTCCGTGGCGATTTTCAGATCAGCTGGTTTATATGCAGCCAGGATCCCAGATGAGCTGAACGCTAATAATATATCGCCTATGGTACGACACGGTACGAGGATGCGCTCATCATCGAGTCGCATGCGATGAACAAATTCTCCGGTTTTGCGATTGATCCAATGCAAATACCCTTCGAAATCACCGACGACGACGTAATTTCCGATGACTGCCGGCCCCGTTACCCGGCGGGCTCGAAGTGCTTCCTGTTTCCAAATTGGTGCACCGGAATCGCGTTCAAGTGCCCATACGTAGCCGAGTTCATCGGTAACATAGACGCGAGAATCGTCGACGGCCAGGTTCGAATAGGAAGAGATCTCACGCGTCCATTCTAGTTGGCCATTTACAATCGATAATGCAGCTACACTCGCTTGGAAGCTAGAAACGTAGACGGTATCGTCGAAAATCGTTGGCTCCGCATCGACATCAACCATGCGCTCGAGGTCAGAACGGCCGCTTGGAACGGCGAGGCGTGTTTCCCATTCTTGTTTGCCCGTTGCTAGTTCGAGCGCGACTAAGCGCCCATTATCGAATCCCGAGATGACGATATTCTCGTGTATGACCGGCGCCCCGGTGCCACGCAGGGTAAGCACAGGGATCGTCCGATCGTATACCCATTTTTGCTTACCCGTGTTCGAGTCAAGTCCAAACAATTTACCATCACCGGTTCTCACGACGACCGTACCAGCTGCCGCGCGGGGCGGCGCAAGGACTTCACTGGATACGCGCGTGATCCATTTTTCCTCTCCCGTTTCGGCGTCGCGCGCGATCACATCGGCATCCGATGTTCCTGCGAATACAAGGCCGTCGCCGGTGCCGGGGCCGCCGGAGATGCGTAACTCCTTACTGCGTTCGGTCCAAATTTCTTCACCGGTTTCAGCGCTCAATGCGATCATTCGACCTCCGCGATCTGCGGTGAATACGGAACTCTGATAGGGCGCGGGGAGCAGCGCAATGAACAATTGGTCGACACCCTTGCCGTAGCGGTCGGACCAGATCTTTTCGACCTCGAGCGTTTCTTCAAAGTCGATGAGTTTGGCTGGGGGAACGGAGTTGTCCTGCTCTCGCATGACTAACCCAGTTACAACATCTACGGTATTTTCGACCGTACCACAGGCGACTAAGCATACGAGCCAGGCGGCCACAAACAGGCGCAAAAGGTTCATAGAGAGGTGAGCTAAGGTCCTGATACGCTGAGGTTGTCGATCTTTAGTTGAATAGATTCGCCGGCATCGCCGCGCTCTTGCGCATCTTCAAGTGCCTGACTGTATTTAGCTCGGGCTTTGTCAAGTTCACCTTCGGCTAGAAATACGTCGCCGCGCAATTCGGTGAATTGGTCAGCAAATGCCGGGTCCACCTCGGCAAGTAGTGATGCAGCCTCCTCGATATTACCTTCGGCCAGATGTATTTGAACGAGGCGGGTCTGGGCAATCGGTTTAATCTTTCCGGCCTGCGAGTTGTCGATCACCCATTGCAAACGGGCTTTAGCCTCCTCTAGGTCGCGAACGTCAACGGCAAGCTTCGCAAGTATCAACGCGCTGAGCTTCGCATAGGTACTTTTCGGATACCCGGCTATGATCGCGTTTCCAGCGTCGGTTGCTTCATCGCTTGCACCTGCCGACGCTATTGCAAGTAGGTGTTCATAATTGATGGAAGCATTTTGTCCTTCGGCGAGCCGAGTCGATTCCCAATATCGGTATCCGTATAAACCGCCGAGTCCAAGCACGAGGCCAAACATGATCGCCTTGCCGTTTTCACCCCACCATTTTTTGATCTGGTCGATTTGTTCTTTTTCTGTTGTATAAACGTCCAACTTTGTTCTCCCATTGCGGCACTTCCAGGTATCGATATTGCCCGGAGGCCTTAGTCGCGACCCTGACGAAATTCATGTCTCATTTCGAAACGGCGCGCGGCATTATAACGCCACATCTGTGTCGGTCTTTAACGGCCTAACTACGCAACGAATTCGCGCAGGGCTTCGATACTTTCGCTTCGCGGAACCGTAAACTGCGCTGCTTGGTTCCGCAGCGGCTTAATCGTTACGGTTGAATCCACAAGTTCTTGTTCACCTATGATGAGCACAAGCTTGGCGTCAGACCGATCAGCTTTCCTCATTTGCGATTTAATACTGCCGCCGCCGCAGTGGCAGATCACCTGCCAGCGCGGCGCGGCACTTCGAATCGATTCCGCGTACAATAACACCTCAGCTGCGAGCGCCTCGTTAGTCGATATGATGTAGATATCGACGGCGCTGCGGTCCTCCCGAGTCAAGCGCGTTTCGCTCAGTTCAATCAGTCGCTCGAGTCCCATTGCGAACCCAATCGCCTGCGTTGGTTTTCCACCTAACAACTCCACTAACCCGTCATAGCGCCCACCGGCGCAAACGGTCCCCTGCGCCCCCAAGCTGTCGGTGATCCACTCGAATACCGTATTTGAGTAGTAATCCAATCCGCGCACTAAATGCGGATTTACTGAATATGCAATCCCGGCTTTGTCGAGTATCTCGCATAAGCCGGCGAAATGGGCGCGAGAGTGTTCGTCCAGGTATTGGTCGAGGCGGGGAGCTTGGTCAATCAGCTCACCGAGCGACGGATTTTTGCTATCGAGGATCCGCATAGGGTTACGCTCGAGGCGGTTAATACTGTCGGCGTCCAATTGGTCACGACGATCCGAAAAATATTGATGTAATTCGCGGCTGTACTGTCTCCGGTTCTCGACCGTGCCAAGCGTATTGATTTCCAAGCGCAGATCGGTAAGTTCCAACGTCTTCCACATCCTAGCAGTCATCATGATCAATTCGGCGTCAATATCCGGACCTGCAAGGTCAAAAACTTCTACGCCGATCTGGTGAAATTGGCGATAGCGCCCTTTTTGCGGACGTTCGTGTCGAAACATTGGGCCGATGTACCATAGCTTGCGGTTTTGTTGATTCAACAATCCGTGCTGCAGCAATGCGCGAACACAGCCGGCGGTCCCTTCGGGGCGCAGGGTCAAGCTATCGCCATTGCGGTCTTCGAAGGTGTACATTTCCTTTTGCACAATGTCGGTCACATCGCCGATGGAACGCTCGAACACCGCCGTCTTTTCCATTATCGGTAACCGGATCTGGCGATAACCATAGCTCTGGAGAATATCGCCGAGTAGTTGCTCTGCTAGTTGCCAGGTACTTGAGTCGGGCGGAACAATGTCATTCATTCCTTTTATCGATTGCAGCTTCATTGCGCGTCTGCGTCGTTTGTTTTCGTCCCGAGTTCAAGCTGAGCAACCCCATCTTTCGAATACAAGTCGAGGTCGATTTTCTCGCCGTTGTAGTGCAGTGAAATTGATTCTGTATTACCGAGGGTGAGTCGATAATATGTCTCGGTATCGATCTCAATCGGTTGGTTTTTTCTGGTTAACCCGTAATACAGTTTGCTACCGTTAACGTCATATACTTCGATCCAGGCCTCTTCCGAGGTCGATATCAGTAGTTGTTGCGTTGCGGTTATGTCCGGCTCATCGGTGTCGAGTTCCGAGGTTGGCGCGTCGAGCAGGTTTTCCGTTTTCCCTTCGTTTTCGGCCTCCATTACCGTTGCCTCCTGAGGGCTAACCGCCCACCCCGTCGGTTCGTCTAGTATTTCGTAGGGATTATTAAACGGGCCCGGTCCGATATCGACCACAGGGTCTGGCTCTGGTTCAATGGCGACGTCCCGAGTGGATTCGCCGATCTGGTAATTGGAGCGCCACCAAACGGCGATCAGTATCAACAAGGTCGCCGCCAGGCCGTACGAAATGGCCTTGATTATTGTGCTGTTGGTGCCAATCTGATCTGGCGCTCGCGACGAAAAATCCGCAAGTGGCGGTGGCTCGATCGCCGCGTGCGTCTCGTAAGAATCTAGGATTGCTTGCGCATCAATGTTCAATTCTTTCGCAATTGATCGAATATAGCCCTTGATAAACGTAGGCGCCGGGAGATTTTCAAAATCGTCCCGCTCAAGTGCCATGACGATCCTGGTATCTAAGCGAAGCCGAACGGCGAGGTCAGCGGTACTGAGTGATTGTGATTCGCGAGCGGCAGCAAGCGCACGTCCCGGTGATTCAACCGGATTGCTTGGAGATACCTCAGGCCCAGTATCGCTCGACGACATCAGTTCCCTTGAGTCTCTAGTAGTAAGCGGGCTTCATCGGAGTCCGGATACCCTTTTTCCAGCTGCAAGGCATAACTCGCCAGTGTATCTTTGTCGCCTAACTCACGTTCAATTCGTATCCCAAGCCATAAACTTCGGGGTGTGTGCTGTGCGAGCTCGAGATAACGCTGTAAGTAGCCGCGCGCTGGTAAATAGCGTTCTTTTTCGTAGCTGATGATGGACATTTGCAGCAGTGAGGATGCAACGCGTGGGTTTTTCTGCAAAGCGGCACGGAAGTGTGTCTCCGCGCTATCGATATCTCCAGCCGTCATCGCGCAGGTTCCGGCATTATTTAAGGCAATCTCCGGAGTTGCGTAGAGCGAGTTCTCATTTGCTTTGAGAAACATTTTCTGACCTTCTTCGTATTGCCCGTGTTGACACAATACTTGGCCGTAATTATTCAGTATCGATGAGCTAGCCGGATCAAAGCGTAACGCCTTACGAAAATTCTTGTCCGCTTCTTCGAAATCCCCAACGCGATTGTAAAGTAGACCGAGAGCGCTATAGGCGGGCGCGTGGTTCGGATCAGCCTTTATCGCCTTTTCGAGCTTCTTCTTTGCGAGTTCATTATCGCCATCGCGCATGTATGTAATGCCGATCTGCGTATTCAGATCTGCGATTTTATTAGGATCTTCGGTACTATTTTTCTCCTGAGTGGTCTGAGTTACACATCCGCTTAATGTGAACGAAGCAAACAGCAAACCAAGAACGATTCGAGTATTCCTTTTCATAATGTCTTTTCAAGGTCCGTTTGTGCACGTCGGCGTGCACTTTTTGCCTGCACCTTTCCGACTAGTTGCCCACACGCAGCGTCGATATCATCGCCACGAGTTTTTCGGGTAATCGTAACTATCCCAGAACGCACTAGTTGATTGCGAAAGTTGTCAATATCATCCCGGGACGAACATTCGTACTCCGTTCCGTCGAATGCATTAAAAGGGATCAGATTGACCTTTGCCGGGATCCGGTGCAGTAATCGAACTAAATCCTTTGCCAGAGACGGAGCATCGTTAACACCCTTTAGCATTACATATTCAAAAGTGATCTGATCTTGAGGGTTAGCATCGGCGTAGCGCCGACACGCATCCATCAGGCTCTCAAGCGGGTGTTTGCGATTAATCGGTACGAGTACGTCACGCAAGGTGTCGTTTGGTGCATGCAACGAAACTGCAAGGCTAACCGGGCAGGTCTGGCGTAGTTTGTCGATACCGGGAACATGTCCCGCGGTGGATAAGGTGACGCGCTTGCGCGCAAGATTATAGGCATTGTCGTCCATCATTAATCGCATAGCACCGACGACGTTGTCGAAATTTAACAAGGGCTCACCCATTCCCATCATGACGACATTCGTGATCCGCCGAACGCGTTTTGGTGTTTGTCCTAGATGGCGAGCAGCTAACCAAACCTGTCCAATAATTTCACCAATATTTAGATTTCGGTTGAAACCTTGGGTGGCCGTTGCACAAAATCGACAATCCAAGGGACAGCCAATTTGAGACGACACGCATAGGGTTCCGCGGTCATTCTCTGGAATGAAGACGGTCTCGACGCAATTCCCGGAATCAACCCGGACCAGCCACTTGATAGTGCCATCGGCTGACTCCTGGTGGCTCACGATCTCTGGAAAGCGGATCTCTGTTTCGACGGCAAGGCGTTGCCTAAACACCTTACTTAAATTCGTCATCTCATCGAAGTTAACAATGCCGAGTTGATGGATCCATTTAATCAGTTGCGTTGTACGATACGAGCTTTCCCCCAGTTCCGACATCAATTGGTTAAGCCCCGCGACGTCGAAGTCGATTAGATTGGTCGTCGCGAGGTCCATTGCAATATTAACGTGAAAAAATCGCGTTCTGGTCAAAAAAGAAAGCGATTTCCGTGGCTGCCGTCTCGGGCGCGTCCGAGCCATGTACGGCATTTTCGGAAATATCCTTGCCGTAGGCCGCGCGAATTGTGCCAGGTAGTGCTTCCGCCGGATTCGTGGCGCCCATGACATCACGATTCACCTTAATCGCGTCCTCGCCCTCCAACACTTGTGCCAATATAGGACCTGAAATCATAAAATCGACTAATTCACCAAAAAACGGTCGTTCTCGATGCACGCCATAGAATTCTTCGGCCTGCGCGCGAGTCAGATGTAGCATTTTTGCGGCCACGATTTTGAGCCCGGCTTGCTCTAATTTGTCCAAGATCCCACCAATGTGATTTGCTGCAACCGCGCTTGGTTTCACGATTGAAAGGGTTCGTTCCGTAGCCATGCACATCCTGCTCCTGAGTTAAATTTATAAGGTATTGAAAAATCGGCGGTATTATAGGTGTTGCGGCCGCTAAAATCACTCGTGGCAGCGCTTTGTGAGGCATTCGAGAGTTGGTGCAAAGGGCGTCGCTCGTAGGCGCGCTCATCTTCATGCGCCGGGCTCGAACAGACGCTACCTACCCGGCTTGGTCACGGCTTGATTATTGTCAGTACAAGCCGGTTTGCAGGCGTGCGGCCTCGGACATCATTTCCGGATTCCAAATGGGATCGAAAACGAGCTCTACTTTGACTTCAGATACGTTTGGAATCTGCGCTAGCTTCTGTTCCACATCATCAACTAAAAATGGTCCCATCCCGCAACCCGGGGCGGTTAAGGTCATGTCGATGTCGACCTGATTACCGCCGCTGTCAAGGCGGTTTATTTCGCACCGGTATATCAATCCAAGCTCGACGATATTGATGGGTATCTCGGGATCGTAGCAAGTGCGCAATTGATCCCACACCATTGCTTCATCGACCGTGCCGTCGCCGGTGGGTGCGCTATCCGCCGTTAGCGTTTCTACTTCAAGCCCAATCGCATCGACGTTGTTCGGCGGGATCCTAGCCAAGTTTCCATTGACATTCACGGTTACCGAACCGCCAAGTGCTTGAGTTACGTACACCGCGGTTCCTTCCTTAAGCGTAATCGGGGCGCCTTCCGGAATCAGTATTGCCTCGCAATCTCGTGACAGGTTGATCGGTTCGTTAAAATCGGGCGAGTTGTCCATGGTAGTCTCAGTATTTGGCAATCAAGCGAGCATGGTTTTTGCTTTAATGACGGCGTCAATAAAGCTATCGATTTCAGATCTAGTGTTGTAGATCGACAGAGATGCGCGGACCGTCCCTGAGAGTCCGTAGCGTTGCATAACCGGCATCGCACAATGGTGACCTGTTCGAACAGCGACACCTTGATTATCCAAAAGAAGTCCAATGTCTTGCGGATGGATATTGTCAATTACAAAAGACAACACGGCCGCCTTGTGCGCTGCGGATCCTATAATTCGTACGCCGTCGATTTCACTTAGACGCGCGCTTGCGTAGTCGAGCAATTCGTGTTCGTAGTCGATCGCTGCCGTAAAATCTAAGCTCATGACGTAATCTAAGGCTGCGCCGAGACCGATGGCGCCAGCGATGTGCGGAGTTCCTGCTTCGAATTTGTACGGCACATCGTTATATTCCGTTTTGTCGAAGCGAACCTCCTTGATCATGTCCCCGCCGCCTTGGTAGGGGGGCATAGCCTCCAGTATTTCGCGTTTCCCGTAGAGCGCGCCAATACCGGTGGGTGCGAATACCTTGTGGCCGGAAAATGCGTAGAAATCGCAACCGATGGCTTGGACGTCGACTAGCGCATGCGCTACTGCTTGTGCGCCGTCGATCACCACGGTGGCTCCCGCTGCGTGCGCGAGTGAGGTGAGTTGCGTGACTGGATTAATTGTTCCAAGCGCATTCGAAATATGTCCAAGCGAAACTATCTTGGTCTTAGACGATAGACGTTTTTCAAATTCGTCAACTAAGATCTCGCCGTCATCGTTGATCGGCGCGACAATGAGATTCGACCCAAACTGCTCACAGATCATTTGCCACGGCACAATATTAGAATGATGTTCAGACTCGGAAATCAGGACCTCGTCGCCGGAAGCTAGTAGATAGCGCGCCAGGCAATTGGCCACAAGATTAATCGAGTCGGTCGTGCCGCGTGTAAAAACGATTTCGTCTGGCGATCGTGCATTAATGAATTTTTGTACTATGGTGCGTGCGTTTTCATACGCATCGGTCCCGCGCTGGCTTAGCGTATGCACACCCCGGTGAATATTCGCATTTTGCGATTGATAGAACTTACTGATCGTGTCGATAACGACTTGTGGCTTGTGGGTCGTGGCCGCATTGTCGAGATAAATTAATGGGTGGCCGTTGATGGATTCTTGCAAGATCGGGAAGTCCTGCCGGACACGTTCGACGTCAAATCGTGCTTCGAGGGTTCTGGCGTGGGATTCAGTCACTATTTTCAATCTCGTTAACGCCTTTGGTGTGAGTCCGCTCGATTATCAGCTGCTCCAACCACTCGCGCAGCGGGACGATATCAATGTTCCCCGAGATGTCTGCAGCAAAAGCAAACGTCAATATGCTATGTGCAGTTTGCTCATCAATGCCGCGCGAACGCAGGTAAAAAAAGGCGTCATCATCGAGCTGGCCAACCGTTGCACCGTGGGCGCATTTAACGTCGTCAGCGTAGATTTCCAACTCGGGTTTCGTATCAATCTCGGCACCGTCTGATAGCAATAGGTTCTTGCTCGATTGGAGCGCCTCTATTTTCTGCGCGTCCTTCTCTACCAAGATTTTGCCATTGAATACGCCTCTGCCGTTGCCGTCGGCAATACCCTTGTAGTTTTCTGCACTATAGGTGTGACCTACCCGATGCCGTACGCGCGTGTGATGGTCGATATGCTGCCCATCATTGACCATGAACAAACCGTTTAGTACGACATTTGCGCCGCTGCCGACGAGATCGGCGTTGACGTCGATGCGAGTTATGCCGCCCCCGAACGCGAACGAACAGGTTTCCACCGTTGCGTCCTTGTCGACAGTCGCGAACACGTTGCCAATGTGGTGGGTTGCAGGTGCGTCAATCTGGATTCGATGGTGTCGAACGTAGGCGCCGTCGTGCGCATCGATCTGCGTCATTGCATTCGTCAAGCTCTCGGCGCCATTCAGACAGTAATGGCTTTCCACGATTGTGCAGCGGCTATTTTTTTGTGCGTTGATAATTAGTCGTGCGGAGTTCAATCGTGGTGCATCAAGCTGCCGCACCAGAAATATGACATGGATGGGCGCGTCCAGGACCGTTTCCGCGGCAAGGTCGATGTAGACCCCGTCACGTAGCAAAGCTGAGTTGAGCGACGGGAAGGCTGCGTCAAACCCTTCCATATGGCCAATGATCGCTGGTGACTCGCAATCAAGGAGGGATCCAATCGTGTGGAGTTCCACCCCATTGGGAAGTGCGTTGGTGTTCGACAAGTGCGCACAATACTCGCCATCAACAAATACGGCGACATGGGGAGTGAAGTTCGGCAATGGCAGATCGGATAGTTGGCGAATGTCGGGATCGGACATGTCGCTCTCGTCGAGCGCTACATAGTTCAACTCGTGTAGCGTACGGACGTCGGTGTACTTCCAGTCTTCTAATTTTACGGTCGGTATTCCATTGGCTTCGAACTGAGAAAGCGCGCGTTCACGCACCGCTTCGACCCGAGCTTTGCCGGCGCCCGGTAGTTTGTCCGCGTGTTCGCGAAACTGCTCGACCAGGCCCTGCACCATTGTACTCATGCCGCAACCGTTTCATCTTTTAGCCAGTCGTAGCCACGCTCTTCCAGCTCTAAGGCCAATTTGCGATCGCCGGACCGAACAATTCGGCCGTCAGCAAGTACATGGACGAAATCCGGCACGATGTAATCGAGCAATCGCTGGTAGTGGGTGACGACGACGAAAGAACGCTCACCATCACGAAGTTGATTAACCCCATCACCAACGGCCTTGAGTGCGTCGATATCGAGGCCTGAGTCGGTTTCGTCGAGGATTGCCAATTGAGGCTCTAGTACGCTCATTTGGAAGACCTCGTTGCGCTTCTTTTCGCCGCCGGAGAAACCTGTATTCACCGGTCGGTTTAGTAACCCATCGTCGATGCCAACGGATTTCGTTTTAGCTTTAACCAGCTTCAAAAAATCGACGGCGTCGAGTTCGGCTTGGCCGCGGTATTTGCGTAAACCGTTGAGCGCCGCCTTAAGCATGTAGACGTTGTTCACGCCAGGGATCTCAACGGGGTACTGAAAGGCCAGAAATACGCCTTCACCAGCACGTTCCTCGGGCGCTAATTCAAGCAGATCCTTGCCCTTGAAGGTAACGCTACCGCCTGTGATCTCGTAGCCTTCCCGACCCGCGACGACATGGGCGAGGGTGCTTTTCCCCGATCCATTAGGTCCCATAATGGCGTGAACCTCACCCGGATTTACGTTCAGATTGAGGCCTTTGAGAATGGGCTTGTTGCCTACGGCAACTTGTAGATTGCTTATTTCGAGCATGATGCTTCCTGACTTGTGGGGACGTTACTAGAGGCGTTTAGCCGATGGATCCTTCGAGAGAAATACTCAGCAATTTTTGCGCTTCTACCGCAAACTCCATTGGCAACTCTTTGAATACCTCTCGACAAAAGCCGTTGACGATCATATTTATCGCGTCCTCGTCACGGATACCGCGTTGACGTAAATAAAATAATTGGTCGTCACTGATCTTCGAGGTAGAGGCTTCGTGCTCGACCTGCGAGCTTGTGTTTTTGACCTCGACATATGGGAATGTATGCGCGCCGCTCTTATCGCCGATCAAGAGTGAATCACATTGCGTGTAGTTGCGTGCATTTTCCGCACCTTTTGCGATCCGAACCAGACCGCGATAGGCATTTTGACCTTGATCGGCGGAAATGCCTTTGGAGATGATCGTGCTACGGGTATTGCGCCCTAGATGAACCATCTTCGTTCCAGTATCGGCTTGTTGGTAGTTTCTCGCGAGCGCTACCGAGTAGAATTCGCCGACGGAATTATCACCCTTCAAGATGCAGCTGGGGTATTTCCAGGTGATCGCCGATCCCGTTTCTACCTGGGTCCAGGAGACTTTCGAGTTTACACCGCGGCAGTCGGCGCGTTTCGTGACAAAGTTGTAGATCCCGCCGACGCCGTTTTCGTCGCCTGGGTACCAGTTTTGTACGGTTGAGTACTTTATCTCCGCGTCGTCAAGTGCAACGAGTTCGACCACCGCTGCGTGCAATTGATTTTCATCTCGCATCGGCGCGGTACATCCTTCCAGATAGCTAACATGGCTACCGGTGTCGGCGATGATTAGCGTGCGTTCGAATTGCCCCGTATTCATCGCATTGATCCGGAAGTAGGTCGACAACTCCATCGGGCAGCGAGTATTTTTGGGGATATAGACGAACGATCCGTCGGTGAATACGGCTGAGTTTAGCGCCGCAAAATAATTGTCGCTTACCGGTACGACACTGCCGAGATAACGCCGTACAAGCTCCGGGTGGTCGTTTACGGCCTCCGAAAAAGAGCAGAAGATCACGCCCGCTTCGGCAAGTTTTTCCTTAAATGTCGTTAGTACTGAAACGCTATCGAAGACCATATCGACCGCGACCCCAGCAAGCATTTTCTGTTCTTCCAATGGAATGCCGAGTTTCTCGTACGTCTCGAGTAGCTCGGGGTCAACTTCATCGAGACTCTTCGGTGCGTTTTCTTGCGATTTTGGCGCTGAGTAATAAGAGATCGCTTGCAAGTCAATCGGCGGGTATTTGACGTGCGCCCATTTCGGTTCGACCATCTTGGTCCAGCGCGTGTACGCTTTCAGGCGCCAATCAAGCATCCACTGAGGCTCACCCTTTTTCTTCGAGATGAACTCAATTACCCCAGCATCGAGACCGGGCGGCACGCTGTCTTGCTCGATATCGGTGTAGAAACCCGCTTCGTATTTCTGGCCTACGAAATCGTTGATATCTTGCGGCTGGCTCGCCATGGTCGGAATTCCTATTTTGCTCGTTCTATTTTGCGTTGACGGTAGGTGTGAATGGGCCTAGAGACTGAAGCTTTCGCCACAGCCGCAGGTCTCCTTGACGTTGGGATTCTCAAACCGGAATCCTTCATTCAAACCTTCGCGGCCGAAGTCAATGTTAGTGCCGTCAAGGTATTTCAAGCTCTCGGAATCGATCACGAGTTGGATCCCACGGGATTCGAATACGGTGTCGAGTTCGCCAATGTTCTCAGCCGCCTCCACCACGTACATATATCCGGAGCACCCAGTGGTTCTAACGCCCAAGCGAAGGCCCTGGGCCATTGGTTCGTTCTCAAGGTAGCTACTAACATGCGCGGCTGCGCGTTCTGTTAATGTGACTGACATATATCTAACCCTATTTATCCAGAGGTGTCGTGGCCGAGTTCGTGGCGGTCGTCTTGCAACTGTCGGATGACCTGGACACTACGCTGAGCAACAAGTTCATTGAGGCTCACGTTACCCAAAAAGTTACGAATTTGCGTACTTAAATCGGCCCACAGGTCGTGCGTCAAACAGCGCTGCTCACCCTGGCAATTCCGCTGACCCCCGCATCTCGTCGCATCGACGGTTTCGTCGACTGCATCGATCACGTCGGCAACGGAAATTAAATTCACTGATTTCAACAACCGGTAGCCGCCCCCCGGCCCGCGCGTGCCATCGACCAAACCCTGCTTGCGCAGACGCGAAAATAATTGCTCCAAATAGGACAGGGAGATCCCTTGGCGGTCGGCAATCTCCGATAGCGAGACTGGACCGCTTTGGTCATGTAGTGCCAGATCCAGCATCGCCGTAACGGCGTATCGCCCGCGTGTGGTAAGACGCATATGAGGTCACCTGCCCAAAAGGACAATTCCAACTAAATTACTGGGGAATTCTCTCAGAAACGCACTAAATTAGTCAAGAATTGAAATTAGGTCTTATCTGGTCCTTCGAGCGGCGGCGTGCTTGATGATTCCAATTCGAGCTCGGCCAACTGCGATTTGATTTCCGAGAGCTGGTTTTCGACTGATTTCGCGTGATCGAGCATTGAATCTACCGCTTGGGAGAGTGGATCGCTCAGGTCGCGTACCTGACCATAGGCCGCGAACCCGAGCCGTTCAGCAGTTTTTTCACGCTCCGCCGCAGTCGTATCGGAAACCCCAGCGCTCCCGGCAATTCGCCCTGGGACACCCACCACCGTGGCATCTGCGGGCACGTCTTTGACGACTACCGCGTTAGACCCAATCCGTGCGCCGGCGTTGACGACGATCGGCCCGAGTACCTTCGCGCCGGCGCCGACAACAACCCCATTTCTTAAGGTCGGGTGCCGCTTGCCTTTCTCCCAACTTGTGCCACCTAAGGTGACGCCGTGATAGAGCGTGCAGTCGTTACCGATCTCGGCAGTCTCACCGATCACGACCCCCATACCGTGGTCAATAAAAAATCGACGACCGATCGTAACTCCGGGATGGATTTCGATCCCAGTGAGGAAGCGCGCGATGTGTGAATTCATCCGTGCCAACCACTTGAATCCGTTGACCCACAAAAAGTGACTAAGGCGATGCATTAACACAGCATGCAGGCCGGGATAGGCAGTGAGCACCTCCAAAGTATTACGCGCCGCGGGGTCGCGTTCGAATACGCAATCGATATCTTCTTTTAGTCGTTCGAACATATTCTCTCAGGGCAGGATTCAATAAGTTAAAATAAACTCATGTACGTTAACGATATCTGGGCTGCAAATAGTATTCGAATAACGGAAGCTGCAATAGCCCGCTATTAAGGCACGCTGCGCCTGGGGTAAGCCCCTCTAAGATTGCGAGTCGTGTCCCAAGTTTCGTAACTGATTCTCGATCCGCGCAATGTTGTCGCCTAACTCTTGAACCCGAATACGGACCTTCTCAACAATCGGCGGAGGCGCTTTTTCGACAAAAGACGAATTATTTAGTTTCCCCTGATTGACCTCGAGTTCGCCGCATAATTTGTCAAACTCGCGCTTCAGGCGTTGGGCCTCAACGTCGGGATCAATGATATCTGATAGCGGTATTAGGACCGTCATCTCCCCTGCTAATGCACTTGCCGCATCGCCGTCGTTACTCAAAACTCGTTCGATCGAGTCGGCGCGTGCAAGTTGCCGAATATATAGCTCGTAAGATTCTAGCCACACACGTTCAGCAGCGGATCCGCCCTGAACCTGTATCCCGACACGTCGATTCGGTTCGATATTATTCTCTGCGCGGATTCGGCGTACGCCGAGGATAAAGCTCTGGATCCATTCGAATGCTTGCTCGGCTTGCGGGACATGACTCAAGCTCGTCGGATTTGGAAACGGCTGGAGCATGATAGTTTTGCCGCCCTTGCCGAGCAGCGGTGCGACCTTTAGCCAGATCTCATCTGTGATGTAGGGCATAAATGGATGCAAGGCACGGAGGCTGGTTTCCAGCATTTCGACCAAGGTACGCCGCATCGCGAATTTTTCCGAGTCTGTAGTCGACGGATCATTCAAACCGATCTTCGCGAACTCAATGTACCAATCGCAGTATTCATCCCAAATAAATTCATAGATGGCTTGTGCCGATAGGTCGAATCGATAAGTCTCAAAGCCTTCTTTAATTTGGGCCAAGCGGTGGCGTAAGCGAGATCGGATCCAATTTTCTGCGAGACCATGTTGGATGGTTCTGTCGCGATCCGATAAATCATGATCCTCGCACATCAGCATCACGAAGCGGGCGGCATTCCAAATTTTGTTGCAAAAGTTTCGATAACCGCCGACCCGACCGAGGTCGAAACGTATATCTCGCCCTTGCGTCGCCATTGAGGCGAAGGTGAAACGCAGGGCATCGGTGCCATAACTGTTAATGCCCTCAGCGAATTGTTTGCGCGTCGCGTGTTCGATCTTTTCCGCGTCTTGCGGTTGCATCAAACCAGCGGTGCGTTTCCGCACCAAGGGTTCCAAATCGATGCCGTCGATGAGGTCTAGCGGATCGAGGATGTTGCCCTTCGACTTCGACATCTTGTTGCCGTCGTTGTCGCGCACCAGGCCATGGATGTAGACCTCTTTAAAAGGAACATCACCCATGAACTTGAGACCCATCATGATCATTCTCGCGACCCAAAAAAATATGATGTCGAAGCCTGTCACCAACACGCTGGTCGGATAATAGGTCTCTAATTCCGGGGTTTGATCCGGCCAGCCCAGGGTCGAGAATGGCCACAGGGCCGAAGAGAACCAGGTGTCTAGGACATCCTCGTCGCGCCGCAGGGCAACGTCGGCGCTTAGATTGTTCCGTGTTCGCGCATCGGCCTCATCGTGGCCGACATAAATGTTCCCAGTGTCGTCGTACCATGCTGGAATGCGGTGGCCCCACCATAGCTGTCGAGAAATGCACCAGTCTTCGATATTGCGCATCCACTCAAAATAGGTCTTGCTCCAGTTCTCTGGGACGAAGCGGATGTCGCCGTTTTCAACCGCCGCAATCGCGGGCGTTGCCAACGGCTCGATACGAACAAACCACTGATCGGTTAGATAGGGCTCGACCACCGCACGTGAGCGGTCGCCACGCGGTACCGTCAGTTTGTGCGCATCGATGCGTGCAACGAGATTCAACGCCTCGAGGTCGGCGATGACGCGTTCGCGAGCGGTATACCGGTCGAGTCCTCGATATGCCGCCGGTGCGTTGTCATTGATAGCTGCGCTGTCGGTGAACACGTTGATCTGCGCCAGTCCGTGTCGTTTACCAACCTCATAATCATTAAAGTCGTGCGCGGGGGTGATCTTGACGGCGCCGGAGCCAAATTCGGGATCCACATAATTGTCTGCAATGATTGGGATGGTGCGATCGCACAGTGGGAGTTGAATAGATTTTCCAATGATCCGGCGGTAGCGATCATCATTTGGATGTACCGCGACCGCAGTATCCCCAAGCATCGTTTCCGGTCGGGTGGTCGCGACAACCACGTGACCCGCACCGTCAGCCAGGGGGTAACGGATGTGCCACAAATTGCCGTTCTCTTCTTCCGCAATGACCTCTAGGTCTGAGATGGCGGTGCGCAGAACGGGATCCCAATTGACGAGTCGTTTCCCGCGATAAATAAGATCCTCTTCATAAAGGCGGATAAATACCTCTGTTACCGCGTGCGACAGGTCCTCGTCCAAAGTAAACCGTTCACGACTCCAGTCCATCGACGCACCCATGCGGCGAAGTTGCTTAGTGATCGTGCCACCAGATTCAGCTTTCCATTGCCACACAGCGTCGATAAATTTTTCACGACCCATTTCACGGCGAGAAATTCCGTCTTGTTCCAGACGACGCTCTACAACCATTTGCGTTGCGATCCCGGCATGATCCGTTCCGCATTGCCATAACGCGCGCATGCCTTGCATGCGCTTATAACGGGTTAGCGCGTCCATTAACGTGTCTTGGAAGGCGTGTCCCATATGTAGGGAGCCGGTGACGTTTGGTGGCGGCAACATGATGCAATACGGTTCGCCGGCACCACGCGGTTGGAAGTAGCCGGCGTTTTCCCAGTGTTCGTAACGATCAGATTCGATCGTGTGCGGGTCGTAGGTCTTGTCCATGGACGGTTGTTTAGGCACCTTTTGAAGTTCCGTGGTTGGCGGTGGGATGGGTGCCGGGGTTTCGGCACTGTCGGTTAGATCGCGATGTCCATTATTGCCTACGGAGCCGATCACCTCGCGCTTAATCTCAGCCACGACGTCGGCTTTTAATTCGGCAAACGCTTGCTGCATGTTTTCGCCGACGGCCCGCTTAACATCATCGATTAGCGCCGTTATATCGGGTTGCGACTCAATCGAATCACTGTTCGAATCATCGCGTGCAGTAATTTTTGGCTCGGCAACGGAAAATTTTAAATCGCGTACGGCAACGACCTTATCGGTCAAACGCGGGATCTTGACGCCGCTTGGTGGGCGCATTCCGGCGTTTACTTCGTTTAATAACTCCCGTTTACTTTCCAGTAGCAATTCGAGTTGGTCGATCGTGCTATCTAAGCCCTCGGTATCGACGCTGTTGGATTTGGGATCATCGGCCATCATGCGGATCCAATTTATGAGTATTGAGCGCGTAACCGCGTTCCTGATAGAAGCGGTAGCGTTCACGTGCCGCGTTGCGCGCATCCGGGTCACTGCCGGTCGTTTCCATTACACGTTCGAAACGGCTGAAATATTCCGGTACCTCAAGGCCTAAATTTATCAAGACATCGCTGGTGGTAGGCATTTGGCCGTCGTGGCCAAGCGTTACCGGGACTTCCGTGGCGTCGGCGGTGTCCTGTCTTGCGTGTGGTAAAAACGATGTGTCTTTATAGGTCCAAAGAAGGTCATCGAGCGCTTCCGCACTCTGTGTACTGTCGCAGCGGATATGGACGAGCCGTCCTTCACGCCACGCCTTTTCGGTTAATCGGCAAATGAGATGTCGGTGTTGCCGCTCGTCTGGGTTTTCGAGCACATAAAAATCAACCCGGGTCACGAATTCAGCCTTCCTGCGCGCGTGATTCCAGTCGTGATCGAAGGAACTGCACCAACAGTGATACGGGTCGGCCCGTTGCGCCCTTCGGTTTTCCGCTACGCCATGCAGTGCCGGCGATATCAAGGTGCGCCCAGCGGTATTTCTTGGTGAAACGAGCGAGGAAGCAGGCGGCAGTGATGCTACCGGCCGCACGTCCACCGACGTTCGCGATGTCCGCAAATGGGCTGTCAATGAGTTGCTGATACTCATCCCACAACGGTAGGCGCCACGCACGGTCACCGCTGGTTTGCCCCGCGGCAAGCAAGTCATCGGCTAAGTCATCGTTGTTGCTCATCAGTGCGCTGGTTGTGTGGCCAAGTGCGATAATGCACGCACCTGTTAACGTCGCTATGTCTACCACGACATCGGGCTCGAAACGCTCGCAATAGGTCAATGCGTCACACAGTATGAGTCGACCCTCGGCATCTGTATTCAAGACCTCAATGGTTTGCCCGGACATGCTTGTTACAATGTCGCCCGGTTTGGTTGCCTTACCGTCGGGTAGATTCTCAGTGGCCGGTATAACCCCAATGACGTTGATCGGTAACTCGGCTTCGGCGACGGTAGAGAGCACCCCGAACACCGTCGCGGCGCCACACATGTCGTATTTCATCTCGTCCATGGCGGGACCCGGTTTAATGGATATACCACCAGAGTCAAAGGTTACGCCTTTTCCGACAAGCACAACGGGCTTCGCGTTTTTGGGTCCACCATTGTGTTTCAGAATGATTAGTTTTGCCGGCTGTTCGCTGCCGCGCGACACCGATAACAGCGATCCCATTCCTAGCTTTTCCATCGCGGCCTCAGTGAGAACCTCAACACCAAGCGACTTAAATTGCTTACCCAAAGATTTCGCTTGATCCGCCAGGTGAGTAGGTGTGCAGTAATTCGCCGGCGTGTTGGCGAGGTCTTTCGTCAGTTTGAGTCCGTTGACAAGACTGGCGCTAATACGAGCTTCGTCCGCAAGAAGACTCTCCTGTTCATCTGCGAGCAACAGATTCAGGCGGGTGAATCGGGCGGCTTTGGATTTGGTCCGCGTCTTAAATTCGTCGAATCGATAGGATGCGGCCTCAAAGGCCAAGACCTGTTGTTGGATCTTCCAGCTATCGTCACGCCCCTTGACGGCGACCTCGGTTAAGGCCGTCAACGCGTTTTTGAGGCCCGCTCCAACTACGGCGCTGGCTGCTTTTCGGGTCAGCTTGACGTATTCTGCCGCGGTGATTCCAGACCGTTTACCCGCGCCGATCAGCAGTACCCTATCGGCCTCCAAGCCAGATGCGTCTGGTACCATGAGCACCTCGGCAAGCTGCCCGCGGATATCGCCACGTTTGGATAAACGACTCAAGCCGCCTCGGCTGGAGCGGTCCAGAGCCGCTGCGCACTCCCCTAGGCTTTTTCCGCTATACACAGCGGCAACGATGCATGCAGTTTTGATCTTGCCTGGCGCACCGCGCTTGATTGAAATGTCCATCTTTCACCTCATGGTCTCGGGACTACGGAATTCGATTAAACCGATCAGCGATATTATTCGCGAGTTCGGATTTACCTGTTCGGAAAGTGTATTCGTTTGCCTCCAGGGGCGCAAAAACGTCGATCGGAAATCCTGGGCTCCGTGAGAACGATCGATAGATACATTGCCACCAACGTAGTCGCATCGACCGTAACCGTCCTATTTGCGCTGCTTGGTATCTTTACCTTTTTTGCACTTATCGATGAGCTAGATGCCGTTGGGCGTGGCTCGTACGGCATCGTTCAAGCCTTTGTGTTTGTTTTTTTGAGCGCACCCTCACTCGCCTACGAATTGTTTCCGATGGCTGCATTGATCGGTTCACTACTTGGCCTCGGCGCGATGATGCGCAATGGCGAGATCACCGTCATACGCTGTGCTGGCGTATCGAAGCTAAAGGTAGTCGTATCGGTGATGAAAGCAGGGGCGTTGTTCGTCGCGGTGGCGGTGTTGGTCGGAGAACTGCTCGCGCCTTCCACGGAGACCTACGCAAGGCAATATCGTTCTATGGCCATTAACGACCGAATTGCTTTGAAAACGCAGAACGGGTTTTGGGCGCGTGATGGAGACAGCTACATCAACATTCGCGAGATCATGCCAGGAAACCAAATCAAGGATATTTTCATCTACGAATTCGATGCCAACAGCGAACTTCGTACGAGCACGCACGCTAAACACGCGCGCTACACGGATGGCCAATGGATATTAGAGGGGATTTCGCAAACGAATTTATCCGACACTGGCGTCGAAAGGGTGGTCGTCGATCGCGCCGCATGGGATTCATTGTTACGACCGGATTTGATCGCGATGGTCGCCATTCAACCGGACTCGCTTTCGGTATGGACCCTGGTCAAATACATTCGATTTTTGAATGACAACGGGCAAACCGCCGAACGTTATGAGCACGCCTTATGGGTTAAGTTGACCTACCCGTTCGCAAGTGCCGTGATGGTGTTTCTAGCCATCCCGATGGTCTTACGCGCGGACCGATCTACCACCATCGGGCAGCGCGTTTTGATCGGCGGACTGATTGGGCTCGGGTTCCATTTGATAAACCAGGCATCGGGGCATCTCGGCATAGTCTACGATGTCGCGCCGGCGCTCAGTGCGGGTGGACCCGCACTTGTAATGAGCATAATCGGTATCGTTCTTTTGCTGCGTACTGCCTAAGCTGCCTAGCTGAGTCGCGGATAACGGTAAGACCACTTCTACTCTCTGAGCAAATGCGAGCCGGACATCCGATCGTGCCAGGTGCGTGAATCGGTGTCGAACACCATCCAGATAAATCCGATCCCGACGGCGCCCAACGATAGCAACGCGGCGGTACATCTAGTCGCGGCGCGCGCCCACCCGATGGATTGATTAGTCTCGCTGTCCACCAAGCGGATCTTCCACGACTTCATCCCGAGCGTCTGGCCGCCCCGAGTCCAACAGAATCCGAAATAGGCGTAAGCCACCGCCAGCAGGTAGGCCATAAATAAACTATTGCCGGCACCGACTGCTTCACCCTGACGGATAATCACCACGGCCAATGCAGCAAAAAACCAGATCGCTGTGAGCGCGATGATGTCATACAAAATTGACCCGAATAGGCGGAGGATTGATGGTGCAGAGCCCAGATCGCGGTTCGATTGTGTCATGGGGTTATTGTCGCGTTTTATGGGCGTCGCGAGAACACGCGCCCGGCTATAACATTCGAATTACTGACCGTACTGCATGCCGCTCATAGGCGCGACTGCGGAATTATTGGCGCTCCCTAGGGGACTTGAACCCCTGTTTTCGGCGTGAGAGGCCGACGTCCTAGGCCACTAGACGAAGGGAGCGTACTGGAGGAGGTGCTATTATAAGCACCAATACGGCCGCAACAACCGGACACCCATTGAGTTTTTTCAGCAATTTATTTACCTCCCGACCGCGCCGAAGTCGGAAGTCGCATCCGGCGACAACAAAAGAGCCGTTAATGCCGACGCCGAAAATATACCCACGTAGCGAACACTCGGTTTCCCGAAGCCAGATATCAGACAGCGCTCTGAAAGTCCTCAATCGGCTCGATCGCGCTGGTTACAAGGCGTTTCTGGTCGGTGGAGCCGTACGAGACATCCTGTTGGAGCGCGAACCGAAAGATTTTGATATCGCGACCGATGCACACCCGGAACAAATTCGAGAGCTATTCCGCAATAGCCGCTTAATTGGTCGCCGATTTAGACTTGCGCACGTGCGCTTTGGGCGAGAAGTCATCGAAGTCGCCACGTTTCGAGCAGGGCATGAGGGCAATGAGGACGGTGCGTCAATCGCAGATACGGGTCGGATCCTTCGCGATAATGTCTACGGTGATATCGATGAAGACGTGTGGCGTCGCGATTTTACGGTCAACGCGCTGTATTACAATATCAGCGACTACTCGATTGCCGACTACGTCGGTGGCGTGGAGGATATTAAGCACCGCCGACTCCGCCTGATTGGCGATCCGGCCGTGCGCTACCGCGAGGACCCGGTCCGGATGTTGCGTGCGATCCGCTTTGCAACGAAACTCGATTTACAAATTGATGATGCAACACGCGCGGCGTTTGACAGCTACGGAATGCTGTTGAGTGAAATCGCGCCCGCCCGTTTATTCGACGAGTCGCTAAAGCTGTTTCATTCGGGAAATGGTCTAGGGACGTTTGAAGCGCTCCGCGAATTCGGTTTGTTCGAGTATCTATACCCGCTTCCGAATCAGAGTTTTATTGAAGATGAAGTTGCCTACAACCTCGTAGTTGCCGCTTTGCGCAACACCGATCGGCGGCTTGCGCAATCGCAATCGGTGAATCCGGCGTTTATATTCGCCGCGATCCTGTGGGGAGCAATGGTTAAGCGTCGCGAGCGTCTGATTGATGAGGGGATGCATGAGTCGGAGGCCTTTCGCTTGGCAGCGGACGAGGTTGTTTCCGAGCAGGTGAAGAACGTGGCGATCCCTCGGCGCTTCACCACCATCGCGCGCGAAATTTGGTTCTTCCAAGCACGCTTGGCCAAGCGCACTCGTAAGCATGCCGAGAATCTGCTCGAGCATATCCGGTTTCGCGCGGCGTACGATTTTTTGTTATTGCGGGCGCAAGCAGGAGAACCTCTGGTAGAGCTTGGTGACTGGTGGACAAAGTTCCAAGACGTGGACGGTGCAGGTCGCGAGGCGATGGTTGCGGAGTTACGTTCACCTTCTCGAAATCGACGACGACCGCGGTCGCGGCGGAAAAAGGCCAATGATTCGTAGCAGCAGGCTCGAAAATTAATAACGCGTTCATTGGTATTGGCAGCAACTTGCGCGATCCGCAAGCGCAAGTACGCTCTGCAATTGGGGCGATGGAACGCGCGGACGATATTTCACTCAAACGTACCTCGTCGCTCTACTCAAGTCCACCGATGGGTCCGCCTGATCAACCGAATTACGTGAATGCCGTGGTCATGATCGAGACGCCACTCGGTAGCGTGAATTTGCTACGGCGCTTGCAAGATATTGAGCGAGATCATGACCGGGTGCGAACTGGTGTGCGGTGGGGTCCACGGACACTCGATCTCGATATACTGCTATTCGGGGAAGAGTCAATATATACCGATACACTTCGGATCCCCCATCGGGGTCTGACTGAACGTCCCTTCGTCGTCGTTCCACTGGCGGAGATCATGCCAGACCTCATCCTCCCTAATGGTGTGTGCGTGAGCGATCTCGCCGCACAAATGCAGGATCAAACACTGGTCCGCCTTGGACACGATTAGTTGCACGGTCAATCGCGCATCGCTTGTGGCGATCAAGCTGCGGAATCAACGAGGTCGAGCGCGTTGATGCCGTTTCGCTATAGAATGCGTGACCTACCGTATCGGGGACGCAAGCCTGTCACGACGTGTTGGGCCGGGTCATAAGATTTAAGCATCATGGATACTATTTTCAACACCGCTCAGTTGCGAAAAATTGTTGCTCAATGGAGACGCAACGGAGAGCGAATTGCGTTTGTTCCAACGATGGGCAACCTTCACGATGGGCACATATCGCTCCTGAAACATGCGCGCGGTATGGCAGATCGGACTGTCGTCAGCATCTTTGTCAATCCCATCCAATTTGGTAAAGGCGAAGATTACGCGACATATCCGAGCACCTTAGAAGCCGATCAAGACAAGCTCACGCGCATCGGCTTGGATGTATTATTCGCGCCCAACCTTAAAGAACTTTATCCCGGAGGTATGGAAGAAGATACGCGGGTGACCGTTCCTAGCTTGTCTAATATTCTATGCGGTGAGTATCGCCCCGGGCACTTTACCGGCGTCGCTACAGTGGTAACGAAGCTATTTTTCAGCGTGCAGCCTGATTACGCTTTATTCGGTGAAAAAGACCTGCAACAGCTGATGGTCATCCGGCGCATGGTGGACGATCTATGCATCCCAATAGAGATCGTCGGCAAGCCGATCATCCGCGAAGCAGACGGCTTGGCGATGAGTTCCAGAAACAGTTATTTAAACGACGATGAGCGTACGATCGCACCGATCATTCATCAGACCTTAAAAAGGGCGAGCACCGCGGCCAATGTTCCCAACGCAGACTTCAGAGAAATAGAGGCAAGTTGTTTTGCACGCCTCAAGGAATCGGGTTTTAAACCCGAATATTTCAGCATTCGACGCTCTTCCGATCTCATGGAAGCAACTCTCGGGGATAGAGAGTTATCGATCCTAACGGCGGCGTGGCTGGGCAATGCCCGATTAATAGACAATATTCAGGTCAATGTGGATGAGTGAGGCGGCGACGCGCGATCTGCATCCATCCATCTGGTTGTGGTGTGTTCCGTTGCCGCTGTTGATCCATTTGGGCGCATGGCAGCTAGACGATCATGGAGATTTTTTCGCAAGGTGGATCGAATCTGAATCGGGCCTGATCGAGAATGCGACTGCAATTTTATTGATTCCGGCTACGATCTTTGCAGTTGCTATCGGGCTCAAACTACTTCGAAGCGCAGGGCCGTTGTATGCAACGTGGTTTTTTGGTGTTGCGCTGATTTGCTTTGGATTTGCCGGTGAAGAAGTCAGTTGGGGTCAACATTGGCTGGGCTGGGATTCGCCGGAATACTTTGTCGAGAATAATCGCCAAGGTGAGACCAATTTTCATAACCTGAATATTCACTTTGGCCGGGTGGTCAAAACGATCCTGACGCTTGTCATTGTCGTTGGAGGTCTGATTCTCCCATGGCGGCGTTCGGCGTCCGCTGGTTTGCCGAATCAAACGTCGATTCAGCGTTTTCTACGTTATATTACGCCGACCCAGGTGTGTATTCCGGCCGCGGCATTTGTTCTTGGTGTTCGGTTAATCGAGCGGTTCAAGACTTGGTTCGATTTGGACTGGGACTTTATTGCGGTGAACCTAAAAGAATCACAAGAGCTTTATATCGCGCTGTTTCTTCTGATCTACGTGTGGTCAGCCCGCGTTAGAGCGAGCCATCTCGACCAAGGCGCATAGTTCACGCATCGGTCGCCGACGCGAGCCTCGGCGCCTTCTCGGTGCTAATATACCGCCCCCTTTCAACTATGCTAGAACGCCTCCCCGATGCCTGAGACCGCTAAAAATCGTTTATATATCAAGACATTCGGTTGTCAAATGAACGAATACGACTCTCAACAAATGGTCCAACTAATGACCCGGGGTGGGGACTTCGAGCAGGTCGCAAACGCCGCGGACGCCAACTTACTGTTGATGAACACGTGTTCGATCCGTGAGAAGGCACAGGAAAAGCTATTTTCCGAACTGGGGCGATGGCGCGCGCTGAAGGAAGAAAATCCGCAGCTCGTAATCGGCGTAGGCGGTTGCGTCGCGAGTCAGGAGGGAGAGCTTATTTGGGAACGGGCGCCCTACGTCGACATAATTTTCGGGCCGCAAACACTACATCGACTACCGCAACTCGTAGACAAAGCCGTAACCGAGAAAGCCGCCGTAATCGATATATCGTTCCCTGAAATCGAAAAATTTGATCGGCTGCCACCGGCGAAGGCGGATGGGCCGAGTGCTTTCGTATCGATCATGGAGGGTTGCAGCAAATATTGCAGCTTTTGCGTTGTTCCGTATACCCGAGGCGAGGAATTTTCGCGTCCCTTGGACGACGTATTGGCGGAGATTTTCACGCTAAGCGAGCAGGGCGTCCGTGAAGTCACCTTACTAGGCCAGAACGTAAACGCTTACCGAGGACAAATGCATGATGGAAAGATTGCCGACTTAGCGACCTTGATCCGATACGTCGCTGCGATACAAGGCGTAGATCGGATCCGCTATACGACGTCCCATCCCGTCGAATTTACCCAACGATTAATTGACGCGTATGCAGATGTCCCAGAACTTGTTAACCACGTACATCTACCAGTTCAAAGCGGTTCCGACCGGGTACTCGCGTTGATGAAAAGAGGCCACACAAGTTTAGAGTATCTCTCAAAAATTCGGAGCCTACGCAAGGCTCGGCCAGATATATCGATATCATCGGATTTTATTGTGGGTTTCCCCGGAGAGACGGACGAAGATTTCGCAGCTACGATGGCGTTAATCGATCGGGTCGAATTTGATCAGTCATTCAGTTTTATTTATAGCGCTCGTCCCGGTACTCCGGCTGCCAGCCTGCCCGACGATGTTAGCCTTGAGGAGAAGAAGCATCGGCTCGCAATTCTTCAACGTCGGATAAACGAGTTCGCAGAGGCAAAAAGCGCCGCGATGTCCGGATCAACGCAGCGTGTATTGGTTACCGGGCATGCAAAGAAGGACACCGCGGAATTGTCCGGCCGAACCGAGAACAATCGGGTCGTAAATTTCGCCGGACCGGATTCATTGATCGGTAGCTTTATTGACGTCACTATCAGCAGTGTTTTGCCTAACTCCCTACGTGGCGAGCTTTGTCCCGCTCATCAATAGTGACCGCTTCGGTTAACTCTATCGTCGTCCTGGAGCCGTTCGAAAACGAACGTCTGGCGAACCTGTGCGGACAGTTCGACGAACATATACGGTTGCTTGAACAGCGCCTAAGCGTGGATATCAATCAGCGCGGTAACGAGTTCACCGTGATAGGCGGCCAACAAGCAGTAGCGTTAGCGGAGCGAATTGTTCGAATTTTGTATGATCTAACCGATCGTAAATCGCTCGCGACCACGGACGTCCACCTACAGCTACAAGAATCCGAGCTTGATCGCATGACAGAAAATGTAGAAAACGACGACGTTTCCGTGCGCACAAAGCGCCTAACGGTAAAGGCGCGGGGCGTAAATCAGCGTGTCTATATTCAAAACATTCGCCGCCACGATGTGAGTTTTGGGATCGGTCCGGCCGGAACCGGGAAAACCTATTTAGCTGTGGCATGTGCCGTTGCCGCCTTGGAGAGTGAGCAGGTAAGACGCCTCTGCCTCGTGCGCCCCGCGGTGGAAGCTGGCGAGCGCTTGGGGTTTCTCCCAGGTGACATGGCGCAGAAGGTAGATCCCTACCTACGGCCACTGTACGACGCACTCTACGAGATGCTTGGATTCGAACGTGTTGCGAAACTGATTGATCGCAACATCATTGAAGTAGCGCCATTGGCATTTATGCGGGGGAGAACACTCAACGAGTCGTTCATAATTCTCGACGAAGCGCAAAATACTACGATTGAACAAATGAAGATGTTTTTGACCCGCATTGGCTTCGGTTCGAGAGCGGTTATTACCGGCGACGTAACTCAGGTTGATCTACCGCGCGGAAAACCGTCCGGGCTTCGGCACGCAGCAGACATTGTTAAACAAATTGATGGGATCAGTTTCACCTTTTTTGGAACCAAAGACGTTGTTCGGCATCATCTCGTCGGCCGCATATTGGACGCCTACGAAGCCTACGAGAATAAATTAGGCAACACCGACTGAAATCGCGCGCGGCGGTTTGAGCATGCAGGTTAATATTCAGATCGTGGTCGAGGACCAAGAACTTCCTAACGTGGAAGACATCACAATTTGGGCTCAACATGCGCTGAAACTTCATTGTGATGAGGTGGAAATGACCGTGCGAGTCGTCGACATTGAAGAGGGCCGCCAATTGAATGAACGATGGCGAAAAGCATCGGGCCCCACTAATGTGTTGTCGTTTCCGACCGATGATCTTGCGGTTCTTCCCGGGTTGCTTGGGGATGTGGTCATTTGCGCGCCGCTAGCGAATGCAGAGGCAACGCGGGACGGGAAACCTATCGATGCGCACTGGGCACACCTCGTCATCCACGGAACGTTGCACCTGCTCGGTTATGACCACATAAACCCTGAAGACGCGGAAACAATGGAGCAACTCGAGCGAACATTATTAAACGATCTAAGCTATCCTGATCCGTACCTATGAACGACGGCAATCGAATCATCGCGCCATCAGGTTCATTCGCCGCCTGGGTGCGCCGCATAACGAAACTCCTTACGCCTGGTCCTACGGACCGCCAACATATTATCGATCAACTACAAGAAGCCGAGAGTCGACATATCATAGACGTCGGAACGGTGGCGATGATGGAAGGCGCGTTACTAGTCTCGGAAATGAAGGTCGCCGATATAATGGTTGCTAGGTCGCAGATGGTGTTTATAGAAGAGGACGCCAGCCCGGCAGATATACTCCCGGAAGTCGTTGAGTCAGGCCACTCGCGGTTTCCAGTGTTGGACGACAAGCATGAGAAGGTTTTGGGGATCTTGCTCGCCAAAGATCTACTCTCGCTCGCCATTGATCCCGAACAACAATTTAATATAAAGGATATTATTCGGCCCGCCGTATTTGTTCCAGAGAGTAAGCGCCTTAATATTCTGTTGCGCGAATTTCGAAGTAGCCGTAATCACCTTGCTATTGTGCTCGACGAATATGGTGAGATCGATGGTCTTGTCAGTATCGAAGATGTCATCGAGCAAATCGTCGGCGAGATTGACGATGAGCACGATATCGAAGATGAGGAGTTAATACGTAAACATACGGGTAATCGATTTACCGTTAAAGCGCATACTCCAATCGAAGAATTCAATGAGTTTTTCGGGTCTAGTTTTGACGACGCGACGTATGACACCATTGGTGGAGTGGTGACGAACGAGTTCGGACATGTTCCCAGGCGTGGTGAAAAAATTGAACTCGATGAATACGAGTTTAAAGTTTTGCGCGCTGACAAGAGGCGGATCCATGTCATGCGCGTGATAAAGGCGGCGGACAGCATCGAAACCGATTAGGCGACCCATGTAGAATTCGATAAGCCTTGGAAGGAATGCGTACCAGCATCGCCAGTCTCAGCATCGCGTTAATCGCCGGCGCCGTACAACCTCTAGCGTACGCCCCGTACGGCTACCCGGTGCTTGCAGTATTGTCACTCGCCATACTATTTTGGTTATGGGATAGGGCCGAACCCCGGTCAGCTGCGGTCACCGGTTTTATGTTTGGCTTGGGCATGTTTGGTGTCGGCGTCTCTTGGGTCCAAATCAGTATCCACCAATTCGGCCTCCCGATGTATTCCTTTTCGGTCGCGGTCACTGCTGCGTTCGTATTGATTCTATGTTTGTATCCTGCACTGTGCGGCTATTTGGCGGCGAAGCTAATGGCACCGAATCGCTTTTTGCGAATTATGTGCCTGTACCCGGCAGCTTGGGCTGGCACGGAATTGTTGCGTGGATGGTTATTTACCGGTTTTCCGTGGTTACTTGTTGGCTATTCGCAAATTGATACACCGCTATCGGTGTTCGCTCCGATCGTCGGGGTTTACGGGCTTGGCTATATCACGGCGTTAGTTGCGGCGGCGTCGGTTTCACTATTGCGTGCCGAGCGCAGTTGGCGTGCCGGTGCGATGGTGATCCTCGGCGGCATTGTCGTCACCGTGATGGCCTTGGACAGCGTTCGATGGACCCGCGTGAGTGGGAATCCATTAACAGTCGCGGTGATCCAGGGTGCGGTCCCTCAGGCGGTTAAGTGGAGCCCAGCCTACAGACAACCGAGCATCGATCTGTACACACAACTGTCGGAGCCGCACTGGGGTAAAGCGATGATTATCTGGCCCGAGACGGCAATTCCGGCATTTCCCGATGAGGTTCCGGAAACGCTAAAGGCGTTAACAACTAAAGCGCGCGACAGCGCCACGTCGCTACTGGTGGGTATGCCGAGTGGTGATCGAACAGGCAACGGGGAGTATTTCAACAGCGTCGTCCAGTTGGGCGCAAAATCCGGACGCTACGATAAGCACCACCTCGTCCCTTTTGGCGAGTATCTGCCGTTCGATGAATGGATCCGGCCGTTGACGAGTTTCCTACGAATTCCGATGTCTGATTTTAGCGCCGGTATGGATGAGCAGCCCTTGTTGTTAGTGAACGACCATTCAATCGGCGTGACAATATGCTACGAAGACGCATACGCAGATGAAGTTCTACGTGCGCTTCCGGAGGCCGAAGTTCTGGTCAATGTCAGTAATGACGCGTGGTTTGGCGATTCGATTGCGCCACACCAACATCTACAAATCGCGCAAATGCGTGCTTTAGAGTCGGAGCGCTACCTGATCCGGGCAACGAATACAGGGATATCGGCAATCATTGATGATCGGGGGCGAATTGTTACCGTATCAAAACAGTTCGTGAGCGACGTGCTTAGCGGAAAAGTGATTCCACGCACAGGTTCGACCCCGGTTGCAAAATATGGGGTGTTGCCAACGATCGCCCTATGTCTCTTATTGCTCTCGATATGTGGTTTAAGCGCTCTGCGTCGCCCTAACAGCTAGCGCCGTTCGGTATGGGCACGCCTAAGACGCTCGGCTATGTCCTTGTGCTTTTCCGCTAACGAGAGCACGTTTCGTCGAGTCAACCTCAGCAGGGTTAGTGAGGTCTTGGCGGTGACGGTCGCGGTCCTAACTTCATCGCCAAGGAGGGCGGCTTCACCGAAAAATTCACCCTGGGTTAATGTTCCCAAAAGTATCTTGTCACCCTTGTCCTCCTGAAAGACCTCGACCGTGCCATGCATAATGATGTAGAGCGCATTGCCTTTTTCGCTCTGACCAATCACCACATCGCCGATCAGGAAGGTGACCGGTTGTGCTCGCGCTGCTAGTTCTACCATCACTTCAGAAGATAATCCGTCGAACAACGGTACCTGCTGGATAAGCTCGACGGGATCGAGCGCGGTAGTAGGGTTACCGACGGGTGGGAGACGATCGGTGGCGGCATTCAATAATCGGTCTATCCGATTAAATGCCTTTGCGCCAATATTTCCGTGATGGAAGCTGGTTTGTGCATGGTTATGCGCGCTTGCTAACGCCGCGGTTTGGGTTAGTCGCATTTCGAGGTTGGCAAAAAAATCAGGGAAGTCCCCTCGTATTTCGCTCACCCGTTTACGTTTTCTAGTCACACGTTGTTGATAAATGTCCACGACCTTATCTACGTCAGTAGGTTCTAGTCCGGCGCGTAATCGGAGTCGCTGAATTACTGCTTCGCCACAGAGTATGCCGGCGATATCGCGTTGCATGCCCTGGCTAAGTCGAGCACGTTGGAATCGCGCCAAAAACCAAGTAAGTGCATTCCGTTCACGCATCCAACGCAGTGCCGTGCGCTCCAATCTCAGAAATGGATTTTCTGGAGCTTTATCGGTCAAGGTGTCGGTGTCGCTTAGCGCACTTGCCCATGCGTCCTTGTCCCGCCTCAGGCGTGCTCGTAAATCGAGAAACGTGTATTCCTGGATGAGACCTAACCGGTAAAGGTTTTGTAATTCCTCTGATTCCAACTGCAGCGCTTCCATATAGGCATGTCGAAAATGGCGCCTCGTATCGGCATTCGGCGCGTCCTTATCGAAAATATCCACCAATGCTGTTTCGATCGACGTTTTACTCTCTGTTGTCAGCAGATCCGCTGTGCTTAAACGGTCAACGACTGCGCGCGCACGTTGTTTGGCCTCGAGCAGCCCTAATTGCAGCTCGGCTGTGTCTTCCTCTGACATTCGATCGAGTCCAAGGCGCGATATCAGTGGTCGAATCGATGGTGCGTTGACCAGTAGGGTGAAGAGTACGACGCCAAGGGTCAGTTCGACTAAAGTCTGGCGCCCATCAAGTGATTCCGGGATCGATAATACGATCGCAATCGCCAGACCTCCCTTGAGGCCGCCCCACCACATGATGTGGCGTTCCCCCCAATTAACATGCGGTAACTTGAATAAGTGGATCGTCGCAGGCACCAAACTGTAGATGCTCGCCGCGCGCGCAATCAAAACGAGCAATGCTGCAAGTAAGATCCCGTCGAGGTTTCTAACCAGCACACCAAGGTTTACGGATAAGCCGATCATGAGAAAAAGCAGTGAATTGCAAACAAGCGCGATCACCTCCCAAGTGTCATGAATCGATCGTAGTGCCCCTTGAGGAATGCGTGTGATTGCATAGATTCCCATTGTCACCGCAGCAGAGACAGTCGCCATGACACCCGAAACATGTAGCACGTGCTCTGCGATGACGAAACTCGTATAGGCCATAACCAGTGACATGACTACTAGCGCAATCTCGCTACCGTGGATCCGTCGCATGAGCTCGGCGATACCGAAACCAATGACGGCGCCGACTAAGACGCCGCCGAAAAATACTCTGAAAAATTCGAGCACGGCATGTCCCAAATCTCCACTGGTGAAAGAGCCGGCAAGTGCAATTCCGAGCAGAATGTGAAAGATCACAATCGCCGTTGCGTCGTTAAATAGTGATTCGCCTTCGACCAACGTGGTTAAACGCGCTGGTGCGCCGAGTTCTTTAAACAAGGCGACGACGGCGACGGGATCGGTGGCTGCAATGAGCGCCCCAAACAACAGTGCCAACACGAGATCGAGGCCCATGTAGAACCAAATTCCGACCCCTATTAGCAGCGTCGAGATGACTAAGGCCGGGGCCGCGAGAACAAATATCGGCGCGATATCTTTGATCAGCTGCCGAGCGTCTAGGTTAAGCGCCGATTCGAAGATAAGTGCGGGCAAAAATATAAAGAAAACCAGATCCGGGGTGAGCTGAAACTCGGTAAGGACGCCGAGTGACGGTACCGCGTTCGTCAGCATCGATATTGACATGCCAACCATCACGAGAAAAACCGTATATGGGATGGGTAAGTTGCGACATAGGCTAGCCGCTAGCATTGCCACGGTGAGCAGGCCCATGACGACAAGGACTAATTCAGATACCGGCATCAAATTGCTCACACATATGCAACCTGCAAATTCCCTAGCCTCGTCGAACTCGGATCGGCTCACGCCATAAGGTGCGCAGCCTTATCTATATTTTAGTAGTGACAGACTCGGAAAACAGCAGCGCAGCATCGACTGTAACTTAAATGCGTACATCGGGTCCGATCAGTGCTCACGTGGGTGGCCTTTAAATTGGGCAAGGCGGCTGACGCCGATAACGACCGCGAATCCAATAAGGGCCAGCAGTGATGCGTAGATTGTAATCGTGTCCCACGGTGGCGCGATGGGGCTCGACTCTAGTAATCGCTGCTTACCGCGTACCGAGATGTATTGACGCTGTTGAAAGGGCCAGATCACCCACAGCGATGCGACCAGAAAACCGCTGATGATCAACAGCATCGGGCGCTCGAAGCGGTGCAGTAACCAAGACAGCAGGCGGGTAAACGCGGCCAAACCAAACGCCGCGCCAAATGCAAAAGGCGCGATGATGGACAAATTTAAGTTTCCTAAGCCGTCGAGAATATAAGCGTACTTGCCAAGTATCAAAAGGATGAATGATCCTGATATTCCGGGAAGTACCATTGCGCAAATAGCGATGGCGCCGCTCGCCATAACAAACCACCAAGTTTCGGGCGTTTGTGTCGGTACGGCAGTCACCACCAAGCCCCCTATGGCGATACCGATCAATAGATGCATGCCGTCGGCTGGTGACTTCCATCCGATGTCGGCAAATAAAACTAAAATTGAACCGACAATCAAACCGAAGAACACGCTGTAGATATGCTCCGGGTGCGTTTTGAGTAAGCTGGGGATTGGGACGATGTGGGTAAAGAAAATCACCGCTCCGAGGAGCCCAAATACAAGTGGTAGCAAAAACGAAAAATGTGGTCGCGTTATCGCCGTTCGCACATCGAACGTAAGAACGGCGCCCACCCAAGCACTGTCGAAAGATTTTATGGCATCGATCAATCGCGTATAAATTCCGAGAATGAAGGCCATGGTCCCGCCAGAGACACCCGGTACGACGTCGGCGGCGCCCATACAGAATCCCTTCGCAACTACGACGACGGCATCTCGCAAACGATTTTTCATCTATTCGTTGTCTATCTTAGGGCTTGCCAATATCGTCGCGCTACACGAATGGACCGTGTCGACGAGCACCGCGACGTTATCCGGGTCGATGTCCGGTGTGATGCCATGCCCAAGATTAAACACATGTCCTGGATGGGTGCCGAACGCTTCAACTATTGCGGTGGCCTCAGCGGCTATTGTCACAGGATCGGCCCGTAGGATCGCCGGATCCATATTTCCTTGCAATGCCACACGAGCACCAATTCGGCTTCTCGCCTTGGCGATGTCCGTGGTCCAATCGAGGCCGACGGCTGAACAACCGATGTCGGCGATTGAATCCAACCATTGTCCGCCACCCTTGGTGAACGCAATCGTCGGCACAGCACCATTTACGGCGGTGACGATCTGTTTGATGTAGTGAAGCGAAAAGGCATGGTATGCGGGGGTGCTTAAAACGCCGCCCCAGGTATCGAATATCATTACGGCATCAGCACCAGCCTCGATCTGTGCCAATAGATAGCTGCTACTGGATCTCGCAAGTAGCGCTAGTAATTGGTGTAACAGCGCGGGTTCGCTGTAGAGCATCTGTTTGATCAAGGTGAAGTCGTGTTTGCTGCCGCCTTCGATCATGTACGTAGCTACGGTCCACGGACTGCCGCAGAATCCTATCAAGGGAACGCTATCATTCAATTCCCGCTTTATAAGGCGGATCGCATCTCCGACGTAGCCTAGATCCGATTCAGGATCAGGCTCGCCCAGACAACGTACATCCTCGGAGGTCCGGATAGGCTTGGCGAAGCGCGGGCCAACCCCTTCAACCAGAGAGAGTCCGAGACCCATTGCGTCCGGTATTGTCAGAATGTCGGAAAAAACGATCGCTGCATCGAGTGGAAATCGTGCCAGTGGTTGCAGGCTCACTTCGCAAGCGAGTTCCGGCGTCTTGCACAATGTCAGAAAATCACCGGCGCGCTCCCGACTTGCACGATACTCGGGTAAGTATCTTCCTGCTTGTCGCATTATCCACACCGGCGTTTGGTCAACCGGTTGCCGGTTTAATGCTCGTAGGAAGCGGCTTTGCTGTAACACGGTGGGGAGTAAGTCGGATTAATTTACGTGGATCAGCTCAAGCGTGTTGCCTGGCGCTGAGCTAGAGATCAGGCCAGTGGAGCGGGGAGGTCGGAACTCCCCATAAGATATTTATCGACCCCATGGGCCGCCGAACGCCCCTCGGCAATGGCCCATACGATGAGTGACTGGCCGCGCTGCATATCGCCGGCAGTAAATACGCCGTCGTGAGACGTCATCCAATTTTCATCCCGCCATACGTTACCACGCTCGGTCAATTTTACCTCTAGCGACCCCAGCAAACCTGATTGTTCGGGGCCGGTAAACCCCATCGCTAACAGCGCAAGATCGCAAGGAAGCTCGCGAATGGTCCCCGGGATCTCGACGAAACTTGGGCGCCCGTCAACCGTTTTCATCTCAACTTCGGTCAGCTCGAGCGCCCGCACTCGGCCATTACCGTCATCAACGAACCGTTTACTCGAGACCGAGTAGACGCGTTCGCCGCCTTCCTCATGAGCCGATGCGACTCGGTATATTTGCGGCCATTCGGGCCACGGGTTATTAGGCGCACGCGCATCAGGTGGGTGCGGCATGATTTCCAATTGATGGATCGATTTGGTTCTGTGACGATGCGACGTACCAAGACAATCGGCGCCAGTGTCACCGCCGCCGATAATGATCACGTGCTTATCGTGCGCGGAGATCAACTCTCCATCCTCGAGTTCGTCTCCTTCGCAGACACGATTCTGTGGTGTTAGAAAATCCATCGCGAAGTGAACACCGTCGAGTTCGCGACCAGGGATCGGTAAGTCGCGCGGTTCGGTTGCCCCGCCAGTCAGTACGACTGCGTCATACTCGCTGATAAAGGTTTTCGCATCGATATCGACCCCAATGTTTGTATTCGTGCGAAATTCAACCCCCTCGTCACTCATTTGTTGCAGTCGGCGGTCAAGGACCCGCTTTTCCATTTTGAACTCAGGGATCCCGTACCGTAGCAATCCGCCGATGCGATCGGCACGTTCGAACACGGTTGTGTCGTGCCCGGCGCGCCGCAACTGCTGTGCACATGCGAGGCCGGCGGGTCCGGAGCCGACGATGGCAACCCGTTTACCGGTTTCGACAACCGGGGGCTGTGCTGTCACCCAACCTTGCTCGAACGCATGATCGATGATGGTCAACTCCACTGCTTTGATCGTAACAGGGTCGTCGTTAATCCCTAGAACACATGAACCTTCGCACGGTGCTGGACATAGAGTGCCAGTAAATTCTGGGAAATTGTTCGTTGCATGCAGTCTGTCGATGGCGTCGCGCCAGCGCTGCCTGTAGACAAGATCGTTCCAATCGGGGATCAAATTTCCGAGCGGGCAACCCTGGTGACAAAATGGGATCCCGCAGTCCATGCACCTTGCCGCCTGCTGTTCCAAGGTATTGGTTGGCCATTCAAGCATGACTTGCTGCCAATCACCGACACGTTCATTGACAGGACGATACGGTTGCTTCTCCCGCCCATGGTCCAGAAACCCAGTGACCTTACCCATGTGAGGCTTCCATGATCGCTTGGTCTTCGGGCACTCCTGTACGCCTCGCGGTCTCAATTGCCTGTAGGACCGTTTTGTAATCTTTAGGAATGACTTTCACGAAGTTAGTACAATGCGTTTTCCATTGATCGAGGATATTCTGCGCGACTGGACTTTGCGTAAAGCGCACATGATTCTTGAGCAGGGAGACTACCTCCTCTTTGTCGGCGTCGGCGGATAATTCTTCTAGATCAACCATTTCCTTGTTGCATAAAGCCGGAAACCTCTTATCTGGGTCATATACGTAAGCCATGCCGCCCGACATCCCCGCGGCGAAGTTCCTACCGGTGGGGCCGATAATCACGGCGCAACCCCCGGTCATATATTCGCAACCATGGTCGCCGATCCCTTCAACGACAGTACGGGCGCCACTGTTACGTACACAGAAGCGTTCACCGGCAATTCCGCGAAAATAGGCTTCGCCGGATGTTGCGCCGTATAAGGCGACGTTGCCGATAAGAATATTGTCTTCCGCAACAAATGTTGCATGACGTGGGGGATAGACAATTAGTTTGGCGCCAGATAAACCCTTGCCGACATAGTCATTTGCATCGCCTTCGATCGTCATGGTGACGCCGGTCGGCGTGAACGCGCCGAAACTCTGTCCAGCGGAGCCGTTGAAGTGAAGCTTGATCGTATCTTCCGGTAAGCCAGGTGCACCGTAGCGCTTCGTGATTTCATAGCCAAGGATCGTACCGACGGTTCGGTTCGTATTCTTGATTGGTAATATCGCATCCACGGGCTTGCCGTTTTCCAAGGCCTCTGCGCACAACGGTACGATGGTCGTTCGGTCGAGAGATGCCTCAAGGCCATGATCCTGGTCTCGAATCCTATGGATTGCCACATCGGGCCCCACATTTGGGCGATGTAGAATTGTAGAGAAATCAAGGCCCCGCGCCTTCCAGTGATCAACGGCACTTGTGACATCCAGTTGGTCCACTTGCCCAACCATTTCTTGCATCGTGCGAAATCCGAGCTCGGCCATATATTCGCGGATCTCTTGTGCGACGAACTGAAAAAAGTTTTCGACGAACTCAGGATTTCCCGCGAATTTTTCGCGCAAACGAGGATCTTGTGTCGCAATGCCGACGGGGCAGGTATTTAGATGACAAACCCGCATCATGACGCACCCCATAACGACGAGCGGCGCGGTAGAGAATCCGTATTCTTCCGCACCAAGCAATGCCGCAATGACCACGTCCCGACCGGTTTTCATCTGCCCGTCAACTTGGACTACGATCCGGTCGCGCAGATTATTCTCGACTAGTGTTTGTTGTGTCTCGGCGAGCCCGAGTTCCCACGGCACCCCAGCGTGTTTTAGGGATGTCACTGGCGAGGCACCGGTGCCGCCATCGTAACCAGAGATCAACACCACGTCGGAGTGCGCCTTAGCAACGCCGGCGGCAACCGTGCCGACACCGATCTCCGCGACCAATTTAACGTGGATCCGTGCCACAGGATTCGCGTTTTTTAAATCGTGAATCAACTGAGCCAGGTCTTCGATTGAATAAATGTCGTGGTGGGGCGGCGGCGAAATTAGGCCCACTCCAGGTGTAGAGTGCCGAGTTTTTGCGATCTCCGGATACACCTTATGACCCGGTAATTGCCCGCCTTCACCAGGCTTCGCACCCTGGGCCATTTTGATCTGAAGGTCATCGGCGTTGACCAAGTATTCACTGGTGACACCAAATCGGCCCGAAGCAACCTGCTTGATTGCGCTACGCCGGAGATCGCCATTGGCATCGGGAGTATAGCGTTCCGGGTCTTCGCCGCCTTCACCGGTATTGGAGCGACCACCAATCCGATTTAGCGCGATGGCTAAGGTTTCATGTGCCTCGCGGCTGATCGAACCGTAGGACATGGCACCGCTGTGGAAGCGTGACATGATCGACTCGGTCGATTCAACTTCGTCGATTGGCACGGGATCGCGTTGGTGCTTGAACCTCAACAGCCCTCGAAGCGTTGCGCGCTGCTTGCTCTGGTCATCCACCAATTGCGTGTATTCGCGAAAAATGTCGAATCGTCGCGAGCGCGTAGCGTGTTGAAGTTTGAACACCGTATCGGGATTGAATAGGTGATACTCACCGTCGCGACGCCATTGATACTCACCGCCCCAATCGAGATCAGGTGCTTTGGCTGGACGATCGGGGAACGCCTTTTGGTGCAGTAGGCTCACCTCTTTCTCGACTACTTCGAGGCCAATTCCTTCTATGCGTGATGCCGTCGAGGTGAAGTACTTATCGATTAGCGTCCGGTTGAGGCCTACGGCTTCAAAAATTTGCGCACCGCGATAGGACTGCACCGTGGAGATGCCCATCTTCGACATCACCTTCACCAGGCCCTTGTTCACCGCCTTGATGTAGTTGCGCACCGCGGCATCGTGAGCGGGTTCGTCGGATCGGTGTCCGGCTACCGCTTTTACGATGTTCTCAACTAGTAAACCGTCAAGTGTCTCAAGCGCTAGATAAGGATTAATCGCATCGGCGCCATACCCTAGCAATACCGCGAAGTGATGCACTTCGCGTGGCTCGCCGGATTCCACTACGAGTGCAACGCGTTTGCGTTTGCCGTTGCGCACGAGATGGTGGTGAACCCCGGCCGTTGCAAGCGCGGCTGGAATCTGGGCATGGTCGGCGTCAACCCCCCGGTCTGAGAGGATGATGAACGAGTAGCCGCCTTCGATTGCAGCGTTTGTTTCTTCGAACATTCGGGTCATGGCGCGTTCGAGCCCATCCAGTCCCGCTGCTACTGGATAAATTGAGGCGATGTTTTTCGTTCGAAAGCCGTGTACATCGATATAACGGATGCGCGCCAGGTCTCGATTATTTATCAACGGTGAGTCGATTTTTAGTTGACGGCAATTCTCGGCGGTCGTATCGAGCAGATTGCTTTCCGGTCCAATCGGTGTGGATACCTGCGTCACTAGCTCTTCACGAATACCGTCAAGTGGCGGATTCGTTACTTGCGCGAATAGTTGTTTGAAATAGTCATATAGCAAACGTGGGCGATCGGATAAGACTGCCAACGCGGCGTCCGTCCCCATAGAACCGATGGGTTCGGCGCCATTTTCCATCATTGGCTGAAGAATTATCCGCAAATCTTCGTGCGTGTAACCAAAAGCTTGTTGACGTTTCAATAAGGTGTCGTGAACTATCGGTTCAACTTGAGAGGGTTGCGGTAATTCATTAATAGACGTGTGATTCGCCTTTAGCCAATCGGCGAATGGATGCTCGTCGATGTACTGTTGTTTGAGTTCTTTATCATCAATGATACGGCCTTGCTCGGTATCGACGAGAAAGATCCGACCCGGGTGCAGGCGCTCTTTTATTTCGATATTTTCCGGCGGTATATCGAGTACGCCAACCTCCGACGCCATCACAACCAGATCATCCTTGGTCACGTAATACCTTGACGGGCGTAATCCATTGCGATCGAGCACCGCGCCGATCACGCGGCCGTCGGTGAAAGCAATCGACGCCGGACCATCCCACGGTTCCATTAGGCAACTATAGTATTCATAGAATGAACGCCGGTCTTCGCTCATCGCTTCGTGAGCGCTCCATGCCTCGGGGATCATCATTAACACCGCCAAAGGCAGTGGCCGTCCGGCCATGTGCAAAAATTCGAGCACTTGGTCGAATCCGGCGGAATCAGAATTTCCCTCAAGTACGATCGGAAAAAGCTTCTTCAGGTCGTCGCCAAATAGGTTCGACTCGCACAAGGCTTCGCGTGCATGCATCCAGTTCGCATTGCCTCGCAGCGTGTTGATTTCGCCATTGTGAGCGATATAGCGGAATGGTTGCGCCAGCGGCCACGATGGAAACGTATTAGTTGAGAAGCGTTGGTGCACTAGCGCCAATGCGCTCTCAAATTTCGGGTCAACGAGATCCGGAAACATCTGCTCGACCTGGGATCCGATGAGCATCCCTTTGTAGATCAATGTGCGGTGAGAAAGACTTGGCAAATAGAAGTATTCTCTTTCGGCGATATCGGAACCCCAGATCACATGCTCGATGCGCTTTCGGATCACGTATAGCTTGCGCTCAAAGGCGTCGTCATCAGCAATGTTTTCACCGCGGCCGATGAACACTTGCTGCATATCGGGTTCGGATGCCATCGCCGAGGGTCCGATCGGAGAGTGATCGGTTGGTACATCGCGCCAACCACAAAGCTGTTGTCCTTCCTCTTCGATGATCGCTTCGAAGTGCCGGCGACATTTTTCGGCGTCGTCTGGCGACCTCGGTAAGAACACAATGCCAGAACCAAAATGGCCCGGTTGGGGGAGCTTGATTCCAAGCTGGGCACACTTCTCGCGGAGAAAGCTGTCGGGCATTTGCACCAGGATCCCGGCACCGTCTCCCGTGTTTTCTTCGCAGCCACACGCTCCCCGGTGCAAGAGATTTTTGAGCACCGTCATGGCGTGCTCAACGATCGCATGAGATTTCCTACCCTTCATGTCAACCACAAAACCAACGCCGCACGAATCATGTTCGTAGTCGGCGTTATACAACCCGGCGCTTGGTCGCTCGAGTTGCGGAAATCGTGGTCGAAGGTGTGCCATACGGTCTTATACCTTTAGATTTATTGAACGGGGTTGGGGCTGGGCGAAAAAAGGACGGCGATTATAGCCCCAGCTGGCACAAGGTGTCATCTAAGGTCCCCGTTTTGGCGGCCTCGGGGGGCACCAGAAACGGCGTCCGGATGTTATATCAACTTATTGATATTAATAAATTTTGTTTGATATAACACAAGCCGTGGAGTGGGTTAATCGAAGCTCGCGATGGGACGAGCCCAGGGCGTCGTGGACGCCAGATTTGCCGGCAATTGCCCAATTGCTGCCAGTGCAGCGGCCCGATCCAGATAGTGACCGTAGACGACAACGTACCACGGTGAACCGGCATGATTCGTTACCAAGACGGCACTTTTTTCGCTAAGCCTTTTCTCGTTGATGAATTTTACGGCTGCGACCCGGTCGCGAACGCCAAATAATTGTAGGACGTAACCACCGGGAGGGCGCGATCGCAACCAAGCGATCGAATACGGCGCCTCGGTATCCGGCGCCGGTCTAGCTTGGGCTGGTCGATCCGGCGCCGGCCTTACCGGCGTTGGCTCTGGTAGTTCGACTGGAATTGGTGTGGGTTCAGTTTCAACCGGCGCTTTGGGTGACAATTTGGGGGTTGCTGGCGGGGCAGGATCTTCCTCGACAATCGGCGCCGTCGGTATCGCGATTGGCGCGATTTCACGATTGATTTCCGGCGTGCTTGGATCCGGGTCCAAGTCTTCGTCTACCGTGAATTCTACGTTTTCCGGTGCGAAGCTCATACCGATCTTAGGTTCCGTCCGGGAAGGGGGCACCACTGGGGTGGTAGTACTCGGCGCGGATGTGGCTATCTGTTCGCGGGGAAGCGCAATTTGCGTTTCCTGAGTATCCTCCGTGAGCTCGACGTTGAAGAACGCAAATCCTATGAAAAGAACAATGGCGGCGATGCCGCCTATGAGGTAGCGCTGGGCCGGGTCGGTGGGTAGTGGTTTTGCACGATTGGCGAGGATTTGGACTTGTCGTGCAAGTACTATTGCCTTGCCTGGGATGCCATTCGATGTTTCCGAGATTTGCGCCAGCGCGGCCGCATCCAAGGGGATCTCATCGGTACCGTAAGTAGCCCACCATCGATGGGCGAGCATGGCGCCGACGTGGTCGCTGCTTAGGCGCGGGACTTCAACCACGTGTACAAGTGTACGAAGCGAGGACTCATTTTGTAGTTGATCGACAAGTGCGGATTGTGTCGGGTCAGCACTCAAGACAATTTTTAGTTCTGCGCGCTCGTCAATGCTATGTGCGAGCGACGCGATAAAACCGGTTGTCTCAGCTGGGAGCCGATGCGCGTCGTCGATCGTCATTACCGTTGGTTCGCCGCGTTGGTTCGCCGCTTGAACGCACCCGCGGATCGATTCAAGGATCTGTGCGTCGTCGCTGATCGCGAAATCGATATTGAGGTCCGTGGCGATCTTTCTGAGCAGCGACGAGCGGTTCAAGGTTGGGCCGGCGGTGTACCGGAGTACATGCCAGCGCTTTTCCGCTGGGTCACTAACGCGATCGAGTAGTGCGGATTTCCCGGCCCCAGAGATACCAGTTAAGACGATAATTTGTCGTCCAAACTCCAACAAATGACGAACGAGTTCAATACGCTGGCGCAGTGCTGGAGTAACAAAAAAGAACTTTTCGCCGCTTGCGTCGACAAATGGATCTCGGCCACTTGGATCTAAGCTCAAACCATCTTGTTCGGCTTTAGCACTCACCGTTTGTAACTCGGATCGTGTCGCTGCTGTAGATTCGCCGATGTTCAGCGAAGGCGAACCTATCAGTCATCCCTGCAACATAGTCGGCGACGATCTGTGCTTTGAATCGACAGTTCGCCATCTTGGGAACTACGCGTTCAGGGAGCAGCAAGCGAGGATCGTCGAAAAACGCCTTGAACAGTTCTGTAACCACGCTAGCAGCTCGATTTGCATTGTTCATTACCTGCTCGTGGTAGTACAGGTCCCGGCGTAAAATACGTTTTAGCGCTAAATGTTGGCTCCGCACATGCGGGTGAAAGTCGACTATCGGTTCGGATCGCATGCGCACATCGCCGAGCGTACGTGGCGCAACCGTGCGTAGCTGTGTTTGTGTCGATCGTATCAGGTCGACGACGAAATGGTTTAGCATCTCCCGTATCACACTGTGAACCATTCTTTTAGGGTCTGCGTCGCGATCCCGCCGCAACGCGACCTCGTAGCGTTCCCGAAACAAAGAGAACTCAAGCAGCTGTTCAAGGCACAAAAGATTTGCTCTCACGCCATCATCGATATCATGGTGATTGTAGGCTATTTCATCGGCAACATTTGCAATTTGGGCTTCGAGTGAAGGCTGCGTAGAGTCGAGAAATCGACGTCCAAGATCACCGAGGCCGCGTGCTCGTTCAAGGCTGCAATGCTTGAGGAGACCTTCCCGAGTTTCGAATAATAGGTTTAAACCTGGGAACTCCGGATAACGGTCTTCCAACAGATCAACGACGCGTAAGGATTGATGGTTGTGTTCAAATCCACCGAAATCCTTCATACAAGCGTTGAGCGCCTTCTGACCGGCGTGACCGAAGGGTGTGTGTCCAAGATCATGGGCAAGACAGATTGCCTCTGTGAGATCTTCATTGAGTTTTAATGCGCGCGCGACGGTGCGGGCAATTTGCGATACTTCCAATGAGTGGGTAAGACGCGTACGGAACATATCTCCTTCATGATTTACAAACACTTGGGTTTTGTATTCAAGTCGACGGAACGCGGAACTATGGATGACGCGATCCCGATCACGCTGAAATTGCGAGCGGAATTCTGGTGCAGCTTCCTCGTATCGACGCCCACGCGACTGGCTTTCGGTTACTGCGTATGGCGCAAGTTCCGCCTGGGCTGAGATCGAATTAATGCACAAGCTCATCGCGGGTCGGTTGCCCGGCCGGATTCCAGCACTGTTTGAAGTTCGTCGTCTGGATAGTTGTCACAAACAAAAGCATCGCCAATCGCACGCATCAGAACCAATCGGATCTGACCGTCACGGTTTTTCTTATCTATTTTCATTGCCGCCATCAGTTCTTTTGGGTTCACTTCGGGCGGCGGAAGCTGTGGCAGCCCAGCCCGGCTGATAATAGACAAGACACGCTGGTGGTCCGCGTTACTTAGCATGTTCATGCGCATCGACATATCGGCAGCCATACACATTCCGCAGGCTACTGCCTCACCGTGCAACCAGTATCCATACCCAAGCACATTTTCGATGCCGTGGCCGAAAGTGTGACCGAGGTTGAGCAGGGCGCGGACACCCGATTCGAGTTCGTCTTTAGCGACAATCTCCGCCTTGTTCTCGCAACTTCGACGTATCGCATAAGCAAGGCTCTCGGGGTCGAGCCGCAGTATGTTGTCGAGATTAGTTTCGAGCCATGCGAAAAAATCCGGGTCTGAAATTAGTCCGTATTTAATGATTTCCGCGATACCTGCGCGAAGCTGCCGTTGATCCAGTGTCGAAAGTGTGGAGATATCCGCAATGACACAGGTCGGTTGGTGGAAGGCGCCTATCATGTTTTTGCCGAGCGGATGATTGACTGCTGTTTTGCCGCCGACTGACGAATCTACTTGTGCAAGTAAGGTCGTGGGAATTTGAACGTAATCGACACCACGCTGATAACACGCGGCCGCAAACCCGGTGATATCGCCAACGACTCCACCGCCGAGCGCGATAAGCGTGCAGCTTCGATCGAAGCCGTGATCGAGCAAGGCCGTGATAATAAGGTTGAGACTATCGAGTGTTTTAATTTGCTCTCCGTCTGGAAGAATAACCGTGTTGACGATGCGGTCCACGAACGGTGCAGTGATTAGCTTCAAGTACAGTGGGGCGACAGTATCGTTTGTCACGACCATGATTTGGCGCGACTCGATCTGTGCCACGACGAGTCCGTCGGCCAAAAAACCTGAACCAATGTAGATCGGGTATGAGCGCGTGCCAAGATCAACTTCAAGTTCTATCATCATTTAAGGCCTAGCGTTTCGGATCTCTTTTACGATTTCTGCCATGGTCAAAGCGCCGGTATCGACAACGAGGTCTGCCACCTGTTGGTAGATTGGATCGCGTTGCTCTAACAGTTCGCGCATTCGCTCAGCCGGGTTGTCGGTTTTCAGTAATGGGCGGTTCGTATCGCGCTGTGTCCGTTCGACAAGTTTTTCAACTGGAGCATGTAGATATACGACGAAACCGCGGCTCTTAAGCGCTGCACGATTATCGGGGTCTAAAATCGCCCCGCCGCCGGTGGCCAATACGATGTCGTCGAGCTGGGTGAGTTCTTCGATAATACGTTTCTCGCGCGCGCGAAAGCCGATTTCCCCCTCTATGTCGAAAATCAACGCAATCGACGCACCTGTTCGACGCTCGAGTTCTTGATCAGCATCGATAAATTTTCGTCGTAGCCCTTTCGCTAGGCGTCGCCCGATGGTCGTCTTCCCCGCGCCCATCGGACCTACAATAAATATCCGCGATTCTGAATTCACTACGAATGCTGCTTACGGCTACCAACTTTCCGATTCAATGACGGGGCTTGAGGTGAATTGCCCGCGGATCGGTCGCCTCCGCCGGACACCTTTGCCTTGTCGGAAACCACGCCAGATCATCCAAGATGAGATTAGGGCGAATTGTTGCAGGTCCACGCGGCAGGCGCAAAAAAAACGCGGAGCCGAAGCTCCGCGTAGTCCGTTGCATATTATTGCGCTTATCGAGATGACAGCGACAATGAGTCTTTTAGAATTTTTGGTGTTACGAAGACCAGTAATTCCTGTTTCGAGGTGTTTGTAGATTTCCTCTTGAATAGGCGCCCAAGGTAGGGGAGTTCACCAAAGAATGGGACGCTGGTAACGTCGTTCCGATTGTCGGATTCGAAGATCCCGCCCATTACAACCGTATCACCGTTTGCGACCAGGACCTGAGTTGTGACCTCATTGGTGTCGATACTTGGAACGCCACCAAAAATCTCTCCAACAGAATCCTGATTAACCGAAAGATCCATAATGATGCGGTCATCCGGGGTGATATGCGGTGTAACCTTCAAGCTCAACACGGCCTTTTTGAAAGAAACCGATGTCGCGCCGCTCGACGACGCTTCTTGATACGGGATCTCCGTTCCCGATTCGATCAAGGCTTCTTTCTGGTTGGCGGTTATCACTCGTGGGCTTGAGACAACCTCACCGCGGCCTTCGGCCTGCAACGCGGATAGTTCAAGTTGTAACAAGTAGCTACCAATTCTACCAATCGACCAGCGGAATGCCGCCGCGGGGCCGGCGACCGGTAGGTCGACGATGTAGTTCTCAAGACCATCGGTGTTGAACGCTGTAGTACCGTTGTAGTCTACGTCGCCCGGAATGTCGCCGCCGATGGCGCTAATAAAATCAGACTTCGATCCATTGCCACTGTTAAGTGCTTGGTTCTTTCCGTTACTGTGGTGGCTGTAACCGAAACGAACGCCGAGGTCTTTACTGAAATCCTCGTTCGCGATAACGATCCGGGATTCGATTAGAACCTGTCGCACTGGGACATCGAGAGCCTGAACGACACCGCGAATATCGGTCAGTTGTTCGGCAGTATCTTGGACCAGCAAGGTGTTTGTACGTTGGTCTACCGTGACATTACCTCGTTCGGACAGCAGATTATTTGCGTCGTCCTTGATCAAGGCCGCGATGTCGCCGGCTTTTGCGTAATTTACTTGAACGAACTCCGTACGTAGCGGTGCCAGCTCCTGGATCTGCTGTTGTGCTTCGAGTTCTAGTTTCTCGCGCGCGGCGATTTCTTCCTGCGGTGCAACCATGACGACATTGCCGACTTGTCGCATGCCGAGCCCTTTAGATTTCAGGATAATGTCCATCGCCTGATCCCAAGGAACGTTTTTTAATCGCAGGGTCACATTGCCGCCGACTGTGTCGCTTGCAACGAGGTTGAACTCAGTGAAATCGGCGATCAGTTGCAATACCGCCCGAACTTCTATGTTTTGAAAATTTAAAGAAAGTCGTTCGCCCGTGTATCCAAACTTGTCCTTCTTGAGTTGTTCCTCTTCGGCAGGGGTTAACGGTTTCAACTCTATCGTGAAAACATTGTCCGATTGATAGGCAAGGTGTTCGTATAGGCCAACCGGGGTGATCACCATGCGCGTGCCGTTACCGTGAGCGAAGGTGTCAATTTCCTTCGCCGGAGTCGCAAAGTCGATGACGTCTAGGCGCCGATCAAGGGCCTCGGGAAGGCGTGTTTCGATAAAATCGACGATGACTGTTTTGCCTTGTTCGCGTATGTTGATACCCACATCCGGGTTAGACAAATCAACGATAACTTGAGCTTCACCACCAGTGCCTCGGCGAAAATCGATGTCGTTAATTTGAGCATCGGTTGCCGTACCGGGTAGCGTGGCGGCGTCGCTAGCCATGCCGGCACTAATATCCGCGCCACCACCCTCTAAGGTTAGTGTGACGGTATTGCCATCGCTGCTTAATTCGTAGGGGACCATGCTGACTAGGTTGACGACGACGCGGGTTCTTCCATCAGCCTCAACTGCCGTAACGCTTTCCGCGTTTCCAATACCAATGTCTTGTGATTTTTGATCTAGATTTAGCGATGTGCCCGGAAAGTCTATGGCGACGCGAGCCGGATTGTCGATCGTAAAGCTCAACGGATCTGATCCAACCGGGTCGGATAACTTCAAGCGTAGCTGAACGCGGTCACCCGGCAACGATGTGTAGCTCACATCATCGAGTGACACAGCAGTTGCGGTACCAGCCAGCAACAGCATCGATACGCACACAGTCGCATAGGACAGTATCCAGCCTAATACGCGGCTTGCCGACGTGGAGTTGAATTTCATGGTTTGGTTTTCAGATAACATAGCAGCCATCATTTTCGTGCACCCCTTCTGTGGGTTATTCCTCAGATAAAGCCAAGGTTGCCTGACGCTCTTCCCAACGTCCCTGTGAGTCTTTTATGATTTCCCGGAGATCGATCCGATCTTCCTGGATATTCAGAATTTTTCCGTAGTTGGTACCCATATAGTTCCCAACTTGAACGCGGTGAACAGCGCCCTCTGGGTCGCGGATAATTCCCCAGAGTTCGTCATTGTTCTCTAAGATCCCAACCATACGCAGAGCGTCAAGCTCGGACTCTTCCAATTCTTCCCGGTTGTGCGTTTGCACTTCGGTGGTCCATTTGATCTGCTCCGGATCATCGATTCCGGGACCAGGTCCGACCTCGCGTTTCTTTTTGAAGAAGGATTCGAATGGATCCCGGAGCCCGTCGTTACCTGCCTGATAGAGATAGCGCTGGTACGGTTTGATCGGGGGCAATGGTTCAATTCGCCCGCCTGGGCGCGAGAGGACCTCGGAGGCGTAGTTTTCGAGGTCAGTCATATCGCGCGAGACACAGCCGGTTAGTGCTACGAGCATTGCGCCGCACAGCGCGAAGCTTAGAAGTTTTCGAATAGTTTCAAACCTCATTGGCCCGTTCCCTCTTCCTCATCTTCGTCCATGTACCGATAGGTCTTCGCCGTAGTATTAAGAACGAGTTGGCCATCGGTTCTCGGTACAATTTTGACGTTATGATTGGTGACGATGCGCGGCAGGTCGGAAACACCACTAATGAAATTTCCGAATTCGTGATAGTCACCTACCACTGTTATTTGAATTGGTAGTTCGACGTAAAAATCCGCAGGGTTTTCATTCCCCGGCTTGAACAGCTCGAACTCCAAACCGGCGCCTAATCCCTGCTGCGAAATGTCAACCAATAGGGCCGCCACTTCCGTCTTGTTCGGTAATCGTTTTAGGAGGTCGCCGAAGGTCTCCTTGATGTCTTCTAACTGTTGCCGTAGGGCTTCGAGATTTGCAGCCTTTTTTTGCCGCGCTTCAAAGGTCACTTTGAGATCGGCTTCCTCAACCTCAACTTTGCGCAGTTCTTCCTGCTTAACGCTGATGTCTTTCCAATAGCCGAGTCCGAGTATCGCCGAGCAAACGATAATGATAAATACGACCTTGACCGGCGTCGGCCACGATCCAATGTTATCGAAGCTAAGATTATTGAGTTCGGCCAGTGTCATTACGCGTCCCCCTCTGCTTCCGGCGTATTTGCACGAGGCGACGACTGCTCAAACCTAAGCGTGAAACTCGCTATCCTGCGGCCGTCTTCGCTTGCGGTTTGGATGATGTCGAGGCTGGGGTTCTTAAGCCAATCGGATCTCTCAACGTTACGCATGTAGTTTGAAACCCTGGCGTTAGATTGTGCGACGCCCCTGATCGTTATCTTCGGTCCGACTTGTGCAATTTCTTTTAGATACACGCCTTCCGGTAACGAGGTAACGAGCTCGTCAAAAATATGAACAATGATTGGACGACTTGTTTGTAAGGTCTCAATCGCTTTCATCCGCGCCAATAAGCGCTCTTTCTCTTTCTCTAATTCGCGGATCTGTTGGATTTTGACATCCAGTTTCGAAATTTCACTTTGCAGAAATTCATTGCGACTGTTCTGATAGTCTATACGTTCATTAAAGTGCCAATGGACAGCGCCCCACACCAGGAGCGCGCCAACCGCGCACAATCCGACGATTGTCAGATATTCCGTTTTGCGTTGATTCCGCTGTTCTTCGCGCCATGGCAGTAAGTTAATTCTTGCCATTAGTCGAAACTCCTCAGCGCTAAGCCGCAGGCGATCATCATCGCCGGGGCGTCATTTGCGAGTGCGTCGGCGCGTACGCGTGACGCGACCGACATGTTTGCGAACGGATTGGCGACGCTAACTGGCGTATCAATCTTTTCACGTATGAGTTCATCGATTCCGCTAATAGACGCGCAACCGCCAGCGACCACGACATGGTCAACCGCACCAACCTGACTCGACGAGAAGAAAAACTGTAACGCACGGTTTACTTCCTGAGCCATTGATTCACGGAAAGGCTGCAGCACTTCTGGTTCGTAGTTGTCCGGTAGGCCGCCCTGGCGTTTAGCAAGGCCGGCTTCTTCGTATGAGAGCCCGTAGCGGCGCTGAATTTCATCGGTTAGCTGACGGCCGCCGAAAAGTTGCTCGCGCGTATACACGATAGACTGGTCTTCAAGCACGCTAAGCGTGGACGTCGTTGCTCCAACGTCCATAATCGCGACGACGTGTGGGCTACCGATATCGTCAAGCAGTAGGGAAACGGCGTTTTCTAAGCCGAAAGCCTCCACGTCCACGACCTTGGCTTGGAGACCGCCGACATCAAGTGCGGCCACGCGGATATCGACGTTGTCACTGCGGGAGGCAGCAAGTAGTACATCGACTCTCGCCGGGTCGGACTCCGATGGGTTTAAGACCTCGAAATCCAAACTGATTTCCTCTAAAGGGTAGGGAATGTATTGGTCTGCCTCAATCTGGATCTGACTTTCCATCTCGTCTTCGGACAGATTGCCCGGCATGGAGATGACCTTGGTGATTACGGCTGACCCGGCAACGGCGCAAGCCGCAGTGCGAGTACGGGTGCCCGATTTTTTCACCGCTCGCCCGATCGCGTCGCCGACAAGTTCGGCATCCGTGATATTCTTTTCGACCACGGAGTTCGGCGGTAGGGGTTCTACGGCATAGCTTTCCACTCTATATCGCCCACCGGCGCGGGAGAGCTCGAGCAACTTGACCGAAGTTGAGCTGATGTCTACACCCAACATTGGAGCCTGTTTGCGTCCTATGAGAGCCACAACTTTTCCCTTTTAAATAAGTAGGTTACGACGAACAAGTATTCTTTAACCTTAGATCTTGGAGCTAACTATAGACAATCGAGATGCAAAAAACAAACTATATTTATCGAAAATCTAATAGAAACCGCGAGTTAGATTAAACATTTAAAGTAAACTACAGAATATATAGCATCTTACACAGCCCTGCACACAACATGTTGCGTTTTTCATTCTATTTATTGCTATCTGCGTTTGTCGTCGGAATCGTCACATTTGGCGCATTATTGTGGTATGTGCTCCCACAATTACCTTCCCCCGAGGCATTACGCGAAGTCCACCTACAGACGCCGCTACGCGTGTATACCGCCGACGAACAGTTGATCGCGGAGTTCGGGGAAAAGCGTCGCCATCCGGTGTTGATAGAGGATGTCCCGGTACTCATGAAGCAGGCCTTCCTTGCCTCGGAGGATGATCGGTTCTACTCACATCCCGGGGTCGATTGGATGGCGATCGCCCGAGCAGCGATTGAACTAATGCGCACGCGCCAGAAAAAGCAAGGCGGTTCCACAATCACGATGCAGGTTGCGCGAAACTTTTTTCTCACTCGCGATAAAACCTACGAGCGCAAAATTAAAGAAATTGTTCTCGCCGTCAAAATTGAGCAGGAATTATCGAAGGAAGAAATTTTAGAGCTGTATCTCAATAAAATATTTCTTGGGCATCGGTCCTATGGGGTTGGGGCGGCTGCACAAGTCTATTACGGTGCAACCTTGGACGAGTTGACACTCGGGCAGATCGCGATGATTGCCGGGCTACCTCAAGGGCCTTCGAAGACCAACCCGGTTACGAATCCGGAGGCGGCCGAGCAGCGACGACTCTATGTTTTATCCCGGATGTTGAAGTTGGGATACATAGACGAACAGGCCTTCGAAGCCGCACGTAAGGAACCAGTTGCGACCACCGTGCATGGCTTGCGTGCCGAAGTTGAAGCACCGTATCTCGCAGAAATGGTGCGCTCATATATGCGCGAAAAATATCCCGACGATGTCTATACGGCTGGCTATCGCGTCTTCACAACGGTCGAGTCCGGTAAGCAACAGGCCGCAAACAAGGCATTGCAGAAATCGCTTATCGATTACGACCGCCGTCATGGTTACCGCGGCGCTGAACATCATTTTGACCTTGATCCGAATGTAGAACCATCCGTTTGGGCAAAGTTGTTGCAAGGCTATAGTGACATCGGACCGCTACGACCGGCATACGTTATCGACGTAGGTGATCGAGCCGCTACCGTGATTACCGCTGCCGGCGAGACCTTGGTTGTGCCGTGGGAAGGGATAAAGTGGGCACGAAAATTTTTGTCGCATAACGGACGCGGCGCGGTGCCGAAAACCGCTGGTGAAGTAATAAAAAACGGCGACATCGTCCGCGTCGAATGGGTTAGACCCGTTGCAGCTAAGAAAAAAGATACAGAACTAAGTGCGCTTGAAAAATTAGGATACTGGCGCCTCGCTCAAATTCCGGACGTTGAGGGTGCGCTCGTTTCATTGAAATCTAAAAACGGTGCTATCGAAGCGCTCGTCGGCGGTTTTGCGTTTAATAAAAGTAAATTCAACCGCGTCACCCAGGCCTTGCGTCAGCCAGGGTCAAATTTTAAGCCGTTCATTTATTCCGCCGCACTTGAAGCAGGTTTTACCGCCGCCCATTTCGTAAACGATGCACCAATAGTGTTCGACGCACCAGGTCTAGAAAGCGCTTGGCGACCGGAGAATTACAGCGGCAAGTACTATGGTCCGACCCCATTGCGAAAGGCGCTCGCGCATTCGCGAAATCTTGTATCAATTCGCTTACTGCGCGCCATTGGCGTAAAAAATGCCGTTGAACATGTGAAACGCTTTGGATTTGACGTCGATAGACTACCTAAAAACTTATCGATGTCGCTCGGCAGCGGCGAGCTGACACCGCTTGAGTTGATATCCGGTTTTGCAGTGCTGTCTAACGGCGGCTTCCGAATCGAGCCATATTTCATCGACCGCGTTGAAACGGAAGACGGTGATGTCGTGATGTCGGCGGAGCCGTCAACCGTATGTACGCACTGCATTCTCCCCGAGCTTGATGACGACGAAGAGCCCGTGGACATTGCCTCCATCATAAAACTTGCGGAGCTTGGACAGCTGCGTCCAGCAGAACGAGTCTTAGATCCGGCCAACGCGTGGATCATGAACTCAATGATGCGCGATGTTATAAAAATGGGCACCGGACGGCGCGCATTAGAACTTAAACGCAACGATCTGGCGGGAAAAACGGGCACGACTAACGACCAAAAAGACGCGTGGTTTTCCGGGTTTAACGGTGACATCGTGACGACCGTGTGGGTCGGTTTTGATGATTCCAAACCGCTCGGTAAACGCGAGACAGGTGCCAGCGCTGCCTTGCCGATGTGGGTTGATTACATGCGCAGCGCGTTAGTGGGGATGCCGGAGTCACGAATGGAGCGGCCTGATGGGCTGGTGACGGTTAAAATCGATCCAACCACGGGCTTGCTTGCAGCGGCGAATGACCCGAACGCCGTGTTCGAATCGTTTCGAGAGGGGCATGTGCCGAAAGCTGGGATCCCGTTTAATTCACCTTACAACGGTGCGCCGCGGCGAACAGTTTCCGAGCACCTATTCTAGCTGCGAAGTAACATCACCTTTAGCAGGCTAATATTTAAATCCAACTATTCAGCGCGCAGCAGGACAATGCGTTCATCTCATCGTAATACTACCCATAATCAACGTAGTGAGATTGCGCACGCGGCTGCACGCCTAGTGGCCGAAGGCGAAGCGGAAGATTTTGCCGGGGCGAAACGTAAGGCGGCGGCGTCGCTGGGGTTCGAAAATTTTCGTAACTTGCCGGAAAATTTGGAAGTGCACAAAGCACTGATACGCTATTTGCAACTTTTCGAAGGCGATAAATTCCCCGAGAGGATAGAAACAATGCGTCGTGAGGCGCGTTCAGCGATGGTCGTGTTGGCACAATTTCGACCTCGCCTAGTGGGTCCCGTATTGTACGGCAGCGCGTGTGAGTACTCTCCTATCACACTTCATTTATATACGGATGAACCCGAATGCGTTACGCGTTTCTTATACGAGATGAAAATAAATTATAGATTGACCCACACGGTCCTAAAGATCTCTCGCGAGCGGCGAGAAGATTTTCCAACGTTTCTCGTAGTCAATAACGGGTATGAATTCAACCTAGTTGTTTTATCCGAAACATATCATGCACACCCGCCAATAAGTTCCTTGAACGGAAGACCTTTCCAGCGCGCGGATATCGATGCTTTGGATAAGTTGATTAGCGATACAGCCGCGGCTGGCGGACGAACAGACGGCTTGTCTCCTGAGTTCGGCGGGTCTTAATGTCACGACCGGACTCGGTTATCGAAGTTGCCGTATTCGTCCCGCTTCGAAAGAGCTTCCACTACCTTACAGAACCAGATCATTCGAACGAAACGGCACCATCAGGCAGTCTCGTGAGGGTTCCCTTCGGTCGGGGGGTGCGCGTTGGGATCGTGCTCGGGCCCGTACTGGATGCGGCCGTAGGCCGTCAGTTAAAACCGATAATTGAGCTTATCGATGAAGTTCCAGTCATTGGTCCTGAACTGATGCGGCTGGGCCGCTGGGCTGCCGAATACTACCAACACCCGATTGGAGAAGCGTTCGCGGCGATGTTACCGGGGACCTTACGTCACGCACGCGCACCGGCGCCGCGACAAAGCTACGAATGGATCGCAGCGGACGATGCCGATGATTTGAGCCTTGCGCGCAAAGCGCCGCGGCAAGCGGCTGTGCTCGCCTTAATCAGGCGTTGTCCTGCAGTGATTGAAGACTTCGAATCACTACAATTTGAATGGCGACGGCCGCTTCGCATACTAGAGGAAAAGGGCGTGGTTCGTCGTCGACTTTGCCGCTCGACTGAACAGGGACCACTGGCTGAGGAAATAGGCCTCAACGTGGCGCAACGAGACGCAGCCGCTAGCATTGTTGGCGCATTTGGTGCGTTTCGAACTTACTTATTGCACGGCGTTACCGGTAGCGGTAAGACAGAAGTTTATATGGCGGCCATAACTAAGGCGCTCGCAATAAACACGACGGCATTGATGTTGGTGCCGGAGATCATCTTGACCCAGGCGCTGGTAGAGCGGCTCAAAAGGCGATTCGGTAGCGCTGTCGGCGTACTGCACTCCGGACTGAGCGATGGAGACCGCGCGCAGGTTTGGCTGAAATGCCGTGGTGGAGAGGTGAAAGTGCTAATGGGCACGCGCTCAGCCGTCTGGGCACCGTTGTCGCATATTGGACTGATTATCGTCGACGAAGAACACGATGCTTCATTCAAGCAACAAGAAGGGTTTCGCTACCACGCGCGCGACGTCGCGATTAAGCGGGCTCAGCAACTTGATATTCCTATCGTGTTAGGAACCGCGACGCCCTCATTAGAGGCATATCTCAATGTTGAGAAAAATAAATTCACCTATCTTTCGCTGCCGGAGCGCACGGGCGTAGCAAAGCTACCTCCAATAAGTTGTATTGACATGCGTGGATTGCCGATGACCGGTGGATTATCGGATCGTCTCTGTCGGGCGCTCGGTAATTGCTTGGAACGTGGTGAACAAGCATTGCTATTTTTAAATCGGCGAGGGTTTGCCCCAGTCATCCTATGTCACCAATGCGGACATATCGCGACGTGTGAACGGTGTGATGCAAAACTAGTGTGGCATAAGGAGCGCGCTGCGCTTATTTGCCACCATTGCGGTAGTCAGAAACGTCGTCCGCAAATCGCTCCGTGCTGCCCGGCGCCGGACTTAGTACCAGTTGGTCTCGGTACGGAGCAAGTCGAAGAGACCTTGAATAAATTGTTTCCAGATAAAGTGATCGTGCGAATTGATCGCGATTCGATGCGCCGTAAAGGCACGATGGAGAAGACATTCTCGGCAATTCGCGAAGGCGCTTTCGATATCCTAATAGGAACGCAGATGTTGGCTAAAGGACACGATTTTTCACGCGTCAGTTTGGTCGGGATTGTCGATGCAGATAGTCAATTGTTCAGCACAGATTTTCGTGCAGAAGAAAAATTGGCGCAAATGATTATTCAGGTTGCAGGCCGCGCCGGTCGTGCCGAGGTACCGGGAGAGGTTCTAATTCAAACTCATCAGCCACATCATCATTTACTGCAAACCCTGCTCGCAGCCGGGTACGATCGATTCGCGAGAGACGCGCTGAGCGAGCGCCGGATGGCCGCGTTGCCGCCGTACGTGCCAATGGCACTGATCCGTGCTGAGTCTCCAAGTCAGGAGCTACCGCTGAAATTTCTGGCTACCCTTACTGAAAAAGTAAAAGATCGAGACATCCGGGGCATAGAAATTTTAGGGCCGATACCGGCAGCTATGGAAAAAAAGGCGGGGCGGTACCGGGCGCAAGTGATGATCACCGCGCCACAACGGGCGGTACTGGCTGAGAGCATTAAAGCATTCGTCGATTTCAGCAGTGATATCTCCATACACCGCAATGTGCGCTGGTCGATCGACATTGATCCACAAGATACGATCTAGACGTGGTCTCAACTTGGGCGGTGGTCTTGGGAACGCGCTAGAATGCGCTCCCATCGCCTAGGTCTACTGGGATTAACGGCGTCGACCAAAACTTTCTGGCGATAATCGCCAGCCGATTAGGTACACATTGTTGAAGCCTCAACTACAAGCAATTTTGGAACTAGCGGTAAAAGCCGCGCTCGCAAATAAGGGATTTGAGGCGGTGGATCTCCCGGAGATACGATTAGATCTGCCACGCAATCCTGAACACGGTGATTTCAGCACCAATATAGCAATGGCATTAGCGCCCGGTTTAAAAACCGCGCCGCGAGAATTGGCTGTAGAAATAGTAACTCAGCTTGAATCTAACGCCTTACTCGAAAGCGTAGAGATAGCGGGCCCCGGATTTATCAATCTCCATCTCGCTACAAGTGCGTTCATGGAGGTCATCGCCGAAGTACTCGAAGCGGGTATGGACTACGGTCGCTCGGATATCGGCAACGGTAAGCATATTCAAATCGAATACGTATCCGCTAATCCGACCGGACCGCTACACGTCGGCCATGGTCGAGGTGCGGCTTATGGCGCGGCGTTGGCCAATATCTTCGTAGCCGCGGGGTATGTAGTAAGCCGTGAGTATTATGTCAACGACGCGGGTCGGCAGATGGACATATTGGCAATTAGCCTGCTATTGCGCTACCTCGAGACTTTCGATGTAGTGATTCCGTTCCCTGCCAACGCTTACCAAGGTGACTACATTGTTGCGATGGCCCAGCGCCTTCGTGCTAATGACGGCGACAAGTATTGCTGCTCAAGCACAGACCTCGTGTCAAACGATCCGCCGAACGCGGATCCGGAAGCAATGCTCGATGCGTTGATATCAGGCGCGAAGTCCGCGCTTGGGACGGCCGACTACGCGTCCGTCCATCGATTTGCGCGTGACGAAATTCTTGCTGGAATAGGACACGATTTAGAGAAATTCGGGGTCGAATTTGATAATTGGTTTACCGAGAGTACGCTAGCCGAAAACGGTGGAATCGATGGAGCCGTGACGGCGCTCGCAGCGGCCGGCCATGTATATACAAACGACGGGGCCAAATGGTTTAAGAGTACGGCTTTCGGCGACGAGAAAGATCGCGTGGTCGTGCGGGACAATGGCTTGGCAACTTATTTTGCATCGGATATCGCCTACCATGCCGACAAATATCGGCGTGGCTTCGATCACTTGATCAACATTTGGGGTGCTGACCATCACGGATATATCGCGAGAGTTAAGGCGGCGATTGAGGCGATGGATCTCGATCCAAGCCGCTTGGAAATCTTGTTAGTTCAATTTGCGGTGTTGTTTCGCAATGGTGAAAAAATGCCAATGTCTACCCGATCGGGTGAGTTTGTCACCTTGGCCGAGCTGGTGAGCGAAGTTGGTCGGGATGCGGCGCGGTTTTTGTATATAACCCGGCGTTCAGACCAACACCTAGATTTCGATTTGGATTTGGCGAAGTCGCAAAGCAACGATAATCCCGTGTACTACGTGCAATACGCCCATGCGCGGATCTGTAGTGTGATGGCTCAGCTGACGGGAAAAGGATATGTAGCCGATATCCCAATGGGACTTGCGTCAACGGCCGAACTCACCATTCCTAAAGAAAAGCAACTGGCCGCGCAGCTATCGCGCTACCCGGACGTTATCGACAGCGCTGTGCGCAATCGTGAACCGCACCAAATTACAACGTTTTTGCGCGAGCTCGCGGCAGATTTTCACGGCTACTACAACATTAAAAACTTCAGGATAATTGCCGACGATAAGGCACAGCGAAACGCACGCTTGGTGTTGATCCTCGCCGTCAAGCAAGTCCTTGTTAACGGCCTCGGGCTACTCGGCGTATCCGCCCCAGAGGCAATGTAGTGGCGCGTGATTATAAAAATGCGGGAACCAAGCCGAAAGCTAAATCGCGGCCGCGGGGTAGTTGGATATCGTTTATTAGCGGCTTGGGGATCGGTCTCGTCGTCGCATTGGCCGTGTATTTTTTTCGTGATGAGTTACCGCAACCGGAACGGTTTATCGATAACAGGCTCGCGCCAGCAAACGAGGACGTGGGTGTAGCACCGGGGGTCAATTTTGAGGAACAAATGGATCGCGCCTTACCGAAGCGTGAATTCGATTTCTACAAAATTCTCCCGGAAATGGAGGTCAAAGTACCAGATTGGGAAATTTCCAGCCCTGGTCGTAATGGCAACAATGATTTTGCCGACGGTATGTATGTCTTACAGGTTGGATCATTCAAGCAACACCCGGACGCGGATCGAGCGAAAGCAGAATTGGCGCTTCGCGGTATCCAGGCAAAAATCCATCGAGTAGTCATTAATGGACAGGACGTGTGGTACAGAGTGCATGTCGGCCCCTATTCAAAAATTGCCGACATCCAGGCCATGCGCGCGAAGCTGATCGAATCAGGTAACGATTTTATTTTGCTGAAAATTGGCGACGCAGCTCCCTAATCGGAAAGCAGCGCAGGCGGACCGGATGTTCGGCCACGGAATTCGGATTATGCTTCTGCGATCAACCGTTCGAGATTTTCACGAACGGCCTTATGAAACGCGGATTCGCCATGCTCGTTTACAAAGTAGCTCGTTAGGCGAATTTCTTGCGCCAAATAGAAGCCGATAGTTTTGCTGGAGATTTCGACCCAACTGCCCCAATTGAGTTTGGTATCGTTGAATAGCTCGTATTCGGCCTTTAGATTATTAGAGTTCTGCAAGAAGATTTCGTAGTCTGCCGCCAAACCCGACAGGTCTGCTGCTCGCACGGCCTTTTGTTCAACGGAGATGAAATTTGCGTCCTTATGGGTGCTTAAAATCGATGCAACAACCTTATTAATTATCTTTGGTGATTCGCCTCTCGTGCCAAGTCGGTTCGCCGCAATTTCTGCCGAATAGTCTTCCTTTGTCTTAAAGCCAAGCGCCACGTGGTCGTCTCGAAAGCCCGCATCGTGAAATAACAACGCGAAGTAGACGACGCTGTGATCAACCCGTATTCCCTCCTCAATGCATCTTTGAGTAATGTTGTCCGCGGCCTGGATCGTGTCGATGACGTGTTGAAAGTTATGGTAGGCCAACTCTGCGCTATAGAGTGGTTCTATTTCTGCTTCAAGGTCTAAATCCCTGATTTTCGAGATTGGGTTGGAAGTCACGTTGGCCTGTTGTCTATTTTTTTGGTGGAGCGGGTGATGGGAATCGAACCCACGTATTCAGCTTGGGAAGCTGATGTTCTACCATTGAACTACACCCGCGTTTTTTTCTCGCCGCCGCGCGGCTGCAAAAGTCCGAACCTCATTAGTACCGGCATTGTGGCGGATTGCGCAATGTTTGGGTTGTATACAAAGACGGATCAAATCTCGATCCTATTCAGCTGTCGCCGATCCGTAGTCCCTAATTCTAAGCCTTTGGCCGATCGAGTTAAAAGGGTCTGATGTTGTTCTCCATGGTCGTTGTTGAGTCGGAAAAAGTGCCAATCAAGACGGAAGAATGAAGTTTGGACCTTCCGAATGAACGGTGAACGCCGACGGCTGAGGCTTCGACGGTCCTGCACTTATGGGCCGTAAACACGTGATCCGCCAATCATCCTGGCGCAATATTGCGGCTGAAATCGATCCTCTCTGCATCGACATTTTTGCCCACCTAAGCCGTATAGGTGCGGTATGATACGCGCTGGACGGATTCCGTCGGTTGAAAAACAAATAAAATGTGACGATATCGCTATCACCTCGTCTATAATGACTCTAATCTCAGCGGCTTAGAGCAATTAACTAAGGAAAAACCTCCTCCGGTGCAAAAAGCACTGGCGCGGACATAACGGCATGTCATTAAGTAAGCCAACGGTAGTTATTGTTGATGACAGTTCCTCTGTGCGAACGTTCTTCGAACGCGCCATCGAACCGTTGGACGTGGAATTGGAAATGTTTGCATCCGCGGACGCCGCTTTCGCCTACCTCGAAGACCATAAACCCGCCTTATTGTTTCTTGATATCATCATGCCGGACAAAGACGGATTAACGTTTCTGCAGGAACTCCGGCACTTACCGTTGCACGTGGACACCCCGACAGTCGTCATCAGCTCAAAAGATTACGCGCAGGATCGAGTCGCGGCCAAGGAGCTCGGCGTAGTGGAATTTGTCGCCAAACCGATGTCAACGAAAGTAATTGAAGAACTTATTGTAAGATACACAGCTTCCATATAGCGGAAACTTGTGACGGATGGCTAATTCGTATCTGCGATTCTGGGGGGTCAGGGGCTCTTACGCAGCGCCTCATAAAACCCATCTCGGTGTCGGCGGCAACACGTCGTGCGTCGAAATTCGCTCCGGCGACCACCTGCTCGTCTGCGATGGCGGTACCGGCATCATCCCGCTAGGCGAGGCGTTGATGGCGAATGCGGATATCTCAGAAATGTTAGTTGTGTTTACGCACTATCATTGGGATCACATCTGTGGCCTGCCATTTTTTCAACCGGCATTCTCGCCCCAATGGAAAATCAAGTTTTTCGGCCCCGGTGAGAGTGCCGAAGATATCGAATCTCGCTTATCAAACCAAATGAAAGCGCCCTACTTTCCGGTTGAGACCGAAACTTGGATGGCCGATATTGAGTATTTGAGTCCCGAAAAAACCGGAATCACGCATGGACCGATAGCGTTAAGCTTTCACAACGTCCACCACCCAGGGGTGACGTATGGGTACCGGATTAAAGTTGCTGGTAAAAACGTCGTATACGTGTCGGATAACGAAATTGATTTTCTTAAGTCGTCGATCGAACGGCGGCGTGATGAATTTGACGCGGAAGAACACGAATTACTTGAGCAAATAGAAACCGAAGAGCGTGGTGCGGAACTCGACGAAATTCGGGGTACGGATATTCTTATCCATGACGCGCAATATACGCCGCATGACTACGATAAAAAACGTGGTTGGGGTCACTCTTGCTACGTCGATGCAGTCAATTTCGCAATCGATGCGGAAGTGAAGGCTCTGTATTTGTACCACCACGACCCAACCTACGACGACGAAAAGATCAACGCGATTCATCACGATTGCATGCAAATTATTCGTGAACGAAAATCGACGATGGAATGCCACATCGCGCACGAAGGATTAATCGTCGAACTATAACTGCGTTGCAGTGGTAAGTCCGTAGCTCAAGGTGCTAATTCACCACAGTCGCAAGCGGCGATTCGAACTGCGTCCACGTACTGATGACAGAAAATGCGCCAATCCGAAGTTTCGTGCGTCGCGACAGCCGCATCACGCGGGCACAGCGCGAAGCGCTGGAATACACTTGGGACACCTACGCCTTACCGGATTGCACGTCGAGCGCTGAACTTGCGGCGGCGTTTGGGCGTCGCGCATCGTGCACGCTTGAAATCGGTTCCGGCGACGGTAGCTGTATCATTGAATTAGCGAGAAATCGTGCCAGCGAGAATTTCGTTGCAGTAGAAGTCTATCGCCCCGGATTAGGCCGCCTCTTAAACTTGGCAGAAGCTGCAGCGCTAAAAAATCTTCGAGTGTCCAACCAAGATGTTTGCGAGATGCTAGCGCCGTTTGTAAAGGAAGCATTCGATCAAGTTATGGTTTTCTTCCCGGATCCGTGGCCGAAAAAACGTCATCATAAACGGCGCTTGCTACAACGAAAGTTCTTCGAATTGCTTGCGTTGAGACTCCATCGACACGGTCGCTTATTCATCGCAACTGACTCCGAGTCGTACGCGCTCTCGATCAACGAAACGATCGCAGACTCCCCAGGTTGGATTAACTTGTCTGGGCCTGGGCGTGTAGCACCACGAGTAACATTTCGACCGGTCACGAAATTCGAACGCAAGGCGAAGGCTGCGGGATCAGCGGTTCACGAATTCATATTAGCCAGGGCTTAGCGTGCGACCAAAGTCTCCGACACAGCCATTCGCAACTCGTCAAACTCTTCCAAGCAATGAAAATTATCGCTCGTGAGTTCTGGCCCTCGGGAGCTCGGGCGCCGTACGCCATATACGTAAGCGATCCCGAATGCTATCGCGGTGTGCAAAACGTTATGGTCGTCGTCGATAAAAAGTGCTGTAGAAGGATCGATCGCTAATTCGCTGGTGAATGCGGGCCAGAATATGGGATCTTCCTTACAGGTTCCGTAGTGGTGCGAACAACCGATCGCATCAAAGTAACGATCGATTCCGGTGATGTCGAATTTCCGCTGCATGCTTCGAGGTTCAGCATTTGTTGCAAGGATCACGCGAAGCTCGCTTGCCGCCAGTACTTCTAAGAGCTCGATCGCGCCGGGTCGTGGCTGGACAAGGTGCGAGAATTCCACCTCTAGAGCCGCGAGGTCGATTCCGAGGATGTCATACCAGTGGTCGAGGCGATACCAAGCAAGCGTACGCTTCGAGCTACACATCCGTGCGGCCACTTCGGTTTGTGCCGACTCTATCGTGCAACCGGAAGCAATTGCGTATCGTTCCGGCAGCAGTCGATTCCATACCTCTTGATCAAAATGGAGATCAAGCAGGGTACCGTCCATGTCGAGAATAACTGTTTCGATTTCGTTTGCGACCAGTGCCGCAATACACAGATCTTTACTCTTCACAAACTTCGCCAAAATTGGCGCACATCCTACGACACTTGTACACGCCGCGCGGGTCGACGTTGCAAATTTTGTCCCATTTGAGGCATGCCCATGTACATTGTTTGTCCTCATTATTTTTAGATTCGGCGTTTGCGGCGTTGCTATCTTGAGTTGTAACGGAGTCTTCTGCGGCGCACACCGGTGTCGCCATGCATAGCGACATTAAGATGATGATGAGCACGAGTCGCCATTGGCCGATCTCCTGAAGCAATGATTTGGCCGTGCTGCTGATGTAGCGGGTAATGATCATCTAAATATTCCTTAGCATAGTGGCGGTGCCATGTGTTTAGCTTGGCGCGTTTCCCGCCAACAATCTACCGTAATTAGATGAATGAAATCTGAACCTTACGATACTCAGTAATCCGCCGCGGCGCTCAGGCGAGCGGTGCATGTGTGTTGGGCTCCTACCAGGGCGAAATCTAACGAGACTTATGATCGTTTCAGTCATGATTTCGGTACAGGCTCTGGCATTGGCTTGGCGAGTTCGACGGCAAGGACACGCCCCTGCTCAAGTTCAGTCTCGTTGAGAGCTTCGGCGAGTTGATCTCGATTCAAGCTACCGGCGGGGTCTCCGTGCTCCGCGCTCACTATGTACCAAGCATAAGCACGGATACGATCCCGCGGTACCCCAATACCTTCTACGTAGATGTTGCCAAGGTTAAGTGCTGCCGACCCAGATCGTTGGTTGGACGCCAGCGTTAACCAAAATCGACCTTCGTCATAGTCTTGGTCCACGCCCTGCCCAAATGTGTAGAGCAAACCGAGCGTGACTTGTGCGTCGGGACTACCGTCTTCCGCCAATCGCTGAAATAACGAAACGGCCGCTGCCATGCGCAGCGGGTCGTCCGGATTCGCGAGATGCAATCGCCCAAGCGTCAATTCCGCGGATTCATGGCCTTGCTCCGCCGCTTGCTCGAGCAGGGTGATCGCAGCGTCTTCGTCCTGCCGGACGGATTCTCCATGCAGGTGCATCATTGCAAGGTTGAATTGTGCGGACCCAAGATTTTGCTCGGCCGCTCGACGAAACCACTGGGCCGCGACGTCGATGTCGCGCTCAGTACCTCGCCCGTAGTATTTGTGCACGCCAAGAAAGAATTGACCTTCGCGGTCGCCGGCCTCGGCGCTTCGTTGGAACCATATTGTTGCTTGCTCTTCGTTTGCTTCGACGCCGTATCCGCGCAGATAGATCATGCCTAGGTTGAACATCGCGCCGGCGAGTTTATTGCTGGCGGCTTTTTCGAACCACGATCGCGCTAATTCGTAGTTTTGCGGGACGCCGCGGCCTTTAAGGTAGAGCGCTCCGAGGTTGTTTTGCGCAATTGGGTCGTTGCGCTGGGCGCGAACGGTGAATTGCGCGGCAGCGGCACCGTAATCTCTGCGCTCTATAGCCGACGGACCGGAATCTGCCCCGCTGCTTGTCGCAAAAAGCGTCAACCAGCCAGCGATAAGGATGCGAAGAGAATTGGTCCCAGGCTTAATATATTTGGGAAATTTTCCCATGCCCCATCAGTGTCCTATACCTAACATTATGGGCGTAGCGATAGCGTTACGCTTTACTTTGCGTTACCCCGCACGCACCTTCTTGCGGGGTTTTTTTTGCCCCGCAATTAGCTCAGATAAGCGAGAGTGCTTCTTCGATCCGCCGCGAAATCATCAGCGTGTGGTCGCGCGGCGACCCATGATGCCCTTACGTAGTTTAGTGGCGACAGGATCATTGGAAAAGTGTATGCCCTCGGCGTTGGATTTTAGCCCCAAACGCCGATAGGTTTCTTTAAGCTCGGGAAATTTTGGCTGCATCACGTAGCGATCATAAAGTGGTACGAAGATATTGTACCCAGTGATGTCATCGATTTTCGCCATTATTTGAGCAGCGCTCCATTGATACTCCGACGGTAGGCAGCAGCGCGATAATTCCGCCATCACCGTGTCTAAGGACATGACGCCGCCGGAACGATGACGGAGTTCTACATCGCCAATCAAGGCGATCGCAGCGCCGCTCCAATAGACCCGCATGTATTGGTATTCCCGCATCATGTCGCGAGTATCGGAAGCGAGTGTACGTGCACCCCCGAATTGCGCTCGGCCACGTTTAAAGCCCGCATCGAGTTTATTCCACGCGCTGTGCTCGTCGAGCAAGGCACTTCTAGCGCGAACGACGTTTTGATAATAACTTGCAATACCTTCCGGCAACCAAGCGTCCGCACCACTTATGTAGGGATGGAGTAGGTGGCTAAGTTCATGCGCTAGAACCCAGTTCGCGTTCAATTCGTCCACTCGGCGGGTCCCGTCGACGTAGAGGTGTACGGCGTCACCGCCGCCGCGTTTAACTTCGCCCCATGGTACCGGGTCGTCACTGGGACCAAGCGGGAATACCAGCACCTGTACACGCTCAACGGGAAAGTCGCCATATACGGTCTTAACCGCTTCGATTCCGGCTACCAACCAATCATGCAATACACTGGTCGTAGTCGCATTCACACGGCCGACAATGGACAGCCTCACTTTTGCCCCGCCTACCTCGATCAAGCTTTGCGTCAGTCGACCAAATGCAAAGCTTCCATCCCAATCGATTGGTCGATCTAACAGTTCATACGAGCGTTTCCCGTTCTCGTCGCTGACGATCGATCCGGGCGCGGAGACCTGAACTTTTGGCGGCGCGCGAAAGTGAAGTCGCGTCTGTCCCCAACGTTCGCGCAACTGTGGTCGTAAGAGGAGCCGCTCCAGAGCCATGACAACAGCGTCGTTATGTGTCTCGAATCCCGAACGTCGCGAGCCACCACGTACACGAACGCTAACTGTGTAACTGACGCATTCGACGATACGCTCTTCAACCGTAACTATACGATCCTTGATCTTTAGTTTTACCCATGAGCCGTCTGTCAGTTTCCCGCGGATATTATTAAGATTGCTTGAAAGCTCGGCAGAAGCTACGAGACGCTCTGGAAATGGGTTTTCGCGGACACATAGGTCAACGTCCAGGCGCCGCAAGCTTTCGTCAATCTCAATGTCGTAATGCAACGTATGGGCCACAGTGACAGCTGCATTGGCGCTAACGCTAACCCCAATTAATGCAACCGTTGCCAATACAAAAATAGCGCTTGTAGAAAGCAGCGTTTTGCCGACTAATAGTGATCCCATTGCTATCGTGTAGATTAATTCGCCTAGTGGTGCGTAATGTAGGAACAGTGGCACTGTTCTAGCTTGTGCACGCATTGAAGTCAAAATGGCCGCGAGAGCGTCAACAGACCCATAGGAGCAGATCAATGGAAAATCGCGTTTTACGTGGCGCCGGATCGCGCTTACAGCGGTACCTAATCACCGGTGTGATCACAGTAATACCTATATGGATCACCTGGGCTGCATTTCAGTTTCTTGGCAAACAATTAGCAGAACTCGGTGCACCCTTAGTCGATAAAATCCTTTTTACGATAAGCCCATACGCACCACGTATCGTCGAACTGTTTTCTTTGTCTTGGTTCAAGCCGACGCTAGCAATGCTCGTGATTCTTCTAAGTCTTTGTTTACTTGGTTGGTTGGTAACCTTAGTCATTGGTCGGCAGATCATCGCAGCCCTCGATCGAATTATTGCGCGAATTCCTTTGGTTCATAGTGTCTACGGTTCGATCAAAACATTGATTGGTGCCCTGCAAACGAAACCGGATGGGACACAGCGGGTTGTCCTGATCAACTTTCCGAGTGACTCAATGAAGACAGTCGGGCTTGTTACTCGCGTGATGAGCGACCCCGCCGGCCGCCCCTTAGCTGCCGTGTATGTTCCAACCACACCGAATCCAACCTCCGGCTATCTCGAAATCGTACCGGTTGCGGATCTCGTTCCATTGGATTGGTCGATTGAAGAAGCGATGAGCTTCATAATTTCCGGCGGTGCCGTCGCGCCTGAAACGATTGACTACGAACCAGCGGGCGAGACCACGCCGTAGTTGGAATCGCTCTCGAAAATGTTCGCGAGCGTCTCTAGGATATTTCCTAACGACTTAGAAGCATGGTCAATTCCGCCAATTCGCGGTCCGCGTTTTTAACGACTGCAAGCCGACAATCCTCTGTCATCTCATAGTCATGTAGCTTTCTTGTTATCGCCAATCCCGAGAGACCTACGGTTTCGAGTGACCATGGGGCAGCTTGCTGGTCGTGGATATGAGCAAGAACGACAACGTCGCATAGATGCAGTCGGTCGGAAACGGCTTTAGTGAAGTTTTCGGCTTCTAACGCGGCGTTTGCGAATACACCAGGGAAACTCCAAGCGCGCAACACCATTGCGCCTATCTGACCAGACAAATCCCGGCATAACCGATTAAACCCGATTACGTTATTTTTAAGCGCCGGATAGTTACGGATCTCGTTAATGAGCACCGTCACACCAATGTCGTGTAGGAGGCCTGCCAACAGCGCACGTTCTGGATTCAATCGCCCGACGTCGCGGGCTAGGATGTAACTAAGCGCAGCAATACGGCAGCTATGCTTCCACGCGTCGCGCATTAGTTTCTTCGAGTGAGGATCCTTTCCGCTAAACAAGCTTCTTATCGTGTAAGCGACAACGAGATCACGAGTTTTAGTAATTCCGATCCGTACTACGGCATCGAGCACGTTGTCCACATGTTTAGCGCCAGCGTAGGCTACGTTATTGGCGATACTGATACAGTATGCGGCCGTACTTGCATCGGCCTGGATGATACGCGCGATGTCTTCTACTGCTACATTTTCGTTGCTCGCGACCTGGCGGATCTTGATTGCAACGTCGGGCAAGCTTGGCAGCACAAGATCCTTTTCCATCAAACTATGGTAGATATCGAATAACACCCGATTGTCGAGCGCTTCGTCATCGTCATTTATTTCATTTATGGTGACGCCAATGCACTCGGGCTCGCGATGTAGTCGCATGAGGTCAGCAGGTAAGCGGACAAACTGGGAAGATGTCTGGGCTGTTGCTCGTATACGCGCTTGAGGGTGTGGGCTTATTGGATAGCGAGACTCGACGCCGTCGCTCGCTACATCGAAGGATTCTCCATCCGCGCTAGTGATAGAAATCGTTCCCGACAGCAGATAAAAAATAAATGCATTATCTTGGCCCGAACGAAATACCTCCTTTCCGGCGGCGCAATTTTCCAATCGTACGGATGATGTGATGGTGGCAAATTCCGGATCGCTCAGATGGCGCAATGGCAAGAGCTTACGAATATGAACGAGCGCTTCATCGCGCCCAAGTTGGCATATCGAATTGCCCGTTTGATGCATTGTGGGCAAGTGAAGGCCCCCGGTTTCCGTATGGAATCGGGTCATATAGCGGCTAATTCGGACGAAACTTGATGCAGATTAGGCATCGCGTATTCGCGTGCTATAGGATGGGGCCTGTGGGGGTAGATGACCCAGTGGGATCGTGGCCGCTTATCATGCGGCTAATTGCGGTGCGGATGGCGACTTATGGTAACCTCTCGCGTCTATAATTGGCCGCACAAACTGCTGAAATGCGGTATTCCAATCCAGTGGGGTGAGGCAAACGATCGGTTCCATGGACGAAAAGGTACACATCATCAGAGCCGAGAAGGCTTTTGAGTTTAAACACACGGTATCGCATCCGTGGAACCAAGACACCATCGTCCCGGGAACGCACCTCGATCGCATGGTCGGCCTGGACCGAACGCGCGTCTATGTTATCCGTGTTCCGGCCGGCGGCGAGGCTTCAGAATTTCATTCTCATCAGTGTGAAGAAGAGTGGATTTATATCTTACAAGGACAGGGCGTTATAGATGTCGATGGTCAGGAGCACCTGGTCGGTCCTGGTGACTTCGCCGGGTTTCCGGCCCGCTCCGCCGCGCATCAGCTGAAAAACCCGTTCGGCAAAAGCCTCGTGTGTTTAGTGGGTGGTGAACGGAGCAACGTCAATATCTCTGACTTCCCGCGGCTGGGGAAACGACTCTATCGACACGGTGACACGATGGAGGTCTACGATACTTCCGATGCCGAAGAGTCGGGCCCCGCTAACATTGACGAAGTTGTGGCCGCGAACTACCGTAAATCGTTGCGTAACGAATAAGCTTGCCTGTTCACTAATTGAGTGACTAGCACTCTGATTCCTCGATCCCAGTGCCCGGATCCCCATCCCTGAATACAACTTCGTAGCTCACTACTTGGTTACGGCCGTTTTCCTTCGCGTAGTAGAGTGCCTTATCGGCCTTGTGTATTACATCGGTAGAAAACTCACGGTCCCCCACTGCCGCCCAACCTGTACTCACCGTCAATTTATCGAGGCGGGGGAACTCGTGATCCTCAATCGACTTTCGAAATCGCTCAAGCGCAAGCTTCGCGCCGGCGGTATTGGTATTGTTAAGGATGACAATGAATTCCTCCCCACCATAGCGAAACAGGAGATCATCGAACCTAAAACACTGGCGCATGATGCGCGAGACTAACAACAGAATCTCATCACCGAACAAATGACCATAGGTGTCGTTTACGCGCTTAAAGTGATCAATATCCGTGATCGCAAGCCACGGTGTGTCGCCTGTGCGTAATCGATGAGGGTTCTGATGGTGGTACTCAAGTAAGTCTTCAAAACGGTAGTCGAAGGATTGACGATTGAGCAATCCGGTTAGGGGATCTCGCTCGAAGCGGTCAATCAGACGCATTAGATTGGCGAATATACCTGCAATCCGCACGACACTGGCTTTTACATCAGCAGTCTCAGAGCCATTAATCTCAACGAAACGCCATACGCCTGAAAGCCCCCCAATACAGATGAGTTCACCTATCGGTTGCGCTAGCGTCGTGATCGATTCGCTTTGCGGTGACTGTGCTAAGCCCTCAACCAACCAGGTAGGTTGCTGAAGTCCGTCGAACGTTGGGTAGTGACGTACGACCAGGTGTTCCAGATCGGGTGTATTCCAGGAGGTATGCCCGCGATCGTCGTAGACCTCCACTAAATTTACGGCAGATGTAGTCGCGATCGATTCGATCGACGATAACAAGCAATCACACAAGCCGCGATAGTCGGTCTGTTGGGTCAGCGTATTGATTGCTTCGTATTCGGCGGCTGCGAGCTTCATTGTGCCGGTTGACTTTGGGGAACAGCTGTTATTGTATCCGTAAGCCGTTGCAAATTTCAGCGTAGATTCCAAGCCATTAGGTTTATTTGCTGTTTCTAGAAGCCGTGAAATCGCGATATCGAAATGGCGTTATTCGAGTTAAATTGTTGATCGCCGCCAGCATCACGACGATGATGATCGCCTCAACCATAGTATTGGAAATCGTAGTGGCCGCGGAAAATAACGAAAACCTACCGTCTACTTCTGGAATACACGACTTAGTTTTTGTCACCCAAGCTGGTGAGTCAATGCGCTATTCGCTGTCACTTCCCGCTCATATTCCGTATGACGGGACGCAAGGTATCGCGCTCGTACTCCACTATGGTGGCCAACCCGCCGGGTTCTACGGGCGGGCCTTATTGGAACAACTTATGCAACCGGCATTCGCCGATTTGGATGTAGTGATGGTCGCGCCGGTAAGCATGGGCGGTGATTGGGCGACCAGCGCCAACGAACGCGCTGTGCTGGAGCTGCTTACAATGGTTGAACAAGGCTACGCGACAAATCGGGCCCGGCGCTTTATCACCGGGTATAGCATGGGCGGCGTGGGGACCTGGCATATGGTCTCACAACATCCCGAGCATTTTTCAGCTGCGATATCGGTTTCCGGATTTAAGCGGATCCCTGAGAAAAGTTGCAAAACGCCTATCTACGCATTGCATTCTCGGGCCGACTCAATCTTCGATTATCAGCAACTTGAAGACTTGGTAGATTCGCTGGTCGCCAACGATTGCAACGCTAAAGTCGATTTCATCGATGGTATTGATCATTACAATATCCCCGCGTTTGCGCCACTGCTGGAGGGTACGGTTCCATGGCTACAAGAGATATGGGGGGGCGCTAAATGAGCGCGATGAAATTCGGTCTGATGTACAGCTTTATCGTACCGCCGGGGTCCAAGATGACGCACCTCGATACATTCCGCGAAATGGATCATTTGATCCCGTTGGCGGAAAGCCTTGGCTACGATTCTTTTCAAACCACTGAGCACCATTTCCAAGACAATGGTTGGGCTCCGAGTCCGCTTCCGATACTAGCAAAGGCTGCAGGCTTGACCAAAACGATGCGCCTCGTCACTAATATTTTGGTGCTGCCGCTGTATGACCCGCTGCGCTTGGTCGAAGATGTTGTGACTTTAGACAACTTGTGTGACGGTCGACTAACCCTTGGCGTGTCGCCCGGCTATGTGTCGGAAGAATTTACCGCCTACGGGATCCCGCATGGCGAACGTTTCCAACGCGCCGAGGAGATCCTGGATATTCTCGAAAAGTCGTGGCGTGAGGAAGTGCTCGAGCACGATGGGAAGTTCTATAAGATCCCGCCGACCCGGGTGGTGCCGCGACCGGTGCAGGATCCTATCCCTATCTGGTATGGCGTGTCTGGTCCCAAGCTGCTTAAGCGCGCGGCAGAGCGTCGTTGTCCGGTAACCGCATCACCGCGTTCCACGGTAGACGAACTCGTCGCGCATTACGCGCGCTACGATGCGGTTGCAGCGGAAGTCGGTTTTTCGACGAAAGAGCGACCCGTCATTCGTGAGGTCTTCATCGCGCCGACAACCAAGCGTGCAGAGCAGCTGGCGGGTCCTGCCGTAACGCATATTTTTGACCTTTACGGACGTAAATCTGCCGCCGGGGAACGCGAGTTGCGCAACGATAAAGGCGAATTGATCACGGATGCCGCGCAAGTTGATTTTAGGACATTCTCTTCACGTTACGTCATCGGTGATCCGGCCTCGGCCTGCGAACAGCTCAAGGATTCTGTAGATCGACTACAGCCGAGCGAAATGATTTGCCGAATGCAACTACCCGGTATACCGACAGCGGATTTGGAGAAATCGATTCGATTGTTTGCCGAGCAAGTCATGCCGCAATTTCGGTAGCATTGCTAGGCGTTTCAGCGGTCTAATCGAATCCCTCGATAACAGAGACGGATCTTCGATGTGAGTACTAAATTTGATGCAAATGAACTTGCCGAAAGATGCGCAACAGCAATGTTTGCGCGTGACCGGGCGTCAACGGACCTTGGTATTACGCTAACTGAGATTGGTCCCGGGCGCTCAGTGATGTCTATGGAAATTAAGGCGTCGATGGCGAATGGTGATGGTGTTTGTCATGGTGGTTTATTGTTCTCACTTGCGGATACCGCAATGGCCTTCGCCAGCAACTCACGCAACGAGGTCTACGTTGCGATTGGGGCAGCTATTGAGTTTCTTGCACCGGGCAGAATTGGCGAGGTAATCGTTGCCGAGGCGACGGAAGAACATAACCGCGGCCGTACCGCCGCCTATAGTGTTGCACTAACAGATTCGAGCGGAAATCGGGTTGCTCAATTTCTTGGCCGTACCTATCGTGTTCGCGGTACGGTTATCGAAGGTTCTGGGTAGGCAATGTGGCTACGCCAAGCAATGTAGCGATCGCAGAGCTTGAAGAGGCTTTCCAACAGCGCATCGATCGTGAAGAAAAAATCGAGCCAAAGGATTGGATGCCGGACGCGTACCGTCAAAACCTTATCCGTCAAATGTCTCAGCACGCCCACTCGGAAGTGGTCGGGCAATTACCGGAGGGCGAATGGATAACGCGCGCGCCGACACTACGCCGCAAAGCAATATTACTTGCTAAGGTCCAGGATGAGGCGGGACATGGGTTATATCTCTATAGCGCGACGGAAACGCTAGGCGTTAGCCGTGAGGAACTCACCGAACAATTACTTGCAGGGAGTGCAAAATACGCGAGTATTTTTAATTACCCAACGTTGACCTGGGCCGATGTTGGCGCTATTGGCTGGCTCGTTGACGGCGCCGCGATCGTCAACCAGATCTCCCTGTGCCGAACGTCCTACGGTCCATATGCGCGAGCAATGGTTCGGATCTGCAAGGAGGAAAGTTTTCACGTCCGCCAAGGCTATGAAATTATGACAGTGCTCGCCCGAGGCTCTGCAGAGCAGCGCGCTATGGCGCAAGACGCCCTCGATCGATGGTGGTGGCCCACGCTGATGATGTTCGGACCGCACGATACCGACTCGGCGCACTCTGGCCGTTCGATGCGCTGGAAGATCAAACGTCAAAGTAACGATGAGCTGCGACAGAAATTTGTTGACCAATCGGTGGCGCAAGCCGAGTTTCTTGGGCTTGCGATACCGGATAAGGCATTAAAATGGAACGATACACGCAATCACTTTGACTTTGGTGAAATCGATTGGGACGAGTTCCGAGCGGTACTAGATGGTGAGGGTCCATGCAATCATGAGCGCATGGAAGCGCGGCGTAAGGCGGACGAAGAAGCGCGATGGATCCGAGGCGCGACGCTGGCGTACGCTGAAAAGGAACGGGTACGATCGAGTACCGGCACCGAATCATGAGCAAAAATTTGCCGTTGTGGGAGGTTTTTCTGCGATCCCGACGTGGTCTTGAACATAAACATGTTGGAAGCCTACATGCGGCTGATCCGGAACAGGCGATGCAATATGCACGGGACGTGTACACGCGGCGCTTAGAGGGCTGTAGCATTTGGGTTGTTCGCTCGGCCGACATTCACGCCAGTCAGGAAGGAGACGCGGCCGCGTTCTTTGACCCGGCCGAGGACAAAGTCTACCGTCATGCGTCATTCTACGACGTACCCGATGGCCTCAAACTGTAGGTGCCATGCGCGAGACAACCTACGATCCGGCACATATCGAATATGTGCTGCGGCTTGGCGACAATGCGCTGATACTTGGCCAGCGCCTGTGTGAATGGAGCGGGCATTCGGCATTAGTCGAGGAAGACGTTGCGATGGCGAATATCGCGCTTGACTATATCGGGCGCGCGAGAGACTTACTGACCTTGGCCTGCGAATTGGATGGCGGCAATCAATCAGAAGACGACCTCGCCTTTAAACGGGATGAGGAAGAGTTTAAAAATTTTTTGTTATGTGAATTACCGATTGGGGATTTTGCTTGGACAATCGTGCGTCAAGTATTGCTGGACACCTACCACTTCCACCTGTACGACCAACTACAACGATCGAGTGACCAGAAGCTTGCCACAATCGCGGCTAAGTCAATCAAGGAGAGTACGTCCCATTTGCGTCATTGTTCTCACTGGTTGACCCGTCTTGGTGATGGCACGGACGAAAGCCATCGCCGCGTACAGGACGCGCTTAACGAGCAATGGCGCTTTACCGGTGAACTGTTCGCTGCGGACGCAATCGACGAATTTGCGTTAGCGGTCGGCATTGGCCCAGACCTAAGCGACCTGCGTGAGCGCTGGCATGCGCAGATCGCCAGTATTCTCCATCACGCGACACTAACCCAACCCATTGACGCGCCGCCGGTAGCCGGCGGGCGGCAAGGCCTGCATACGGAACATATGGCAGGGCTGTTGGCTTGTATGCAGTCGGTTCAGCGGGCCTACCCCGGCCTCGAATGGTAGTCGGCGACGAGCTAAGTCGAATATTTGGATGCGTGAATTCCATCAGTTGACCGTCTCCAAGGTGCGCCAGGAAACCGATGATGCTGTGTGCATTACATTCGATGTCCCGGATGAATTAAGAGAGACCTTCAGATTCGCCCATGGTCAATACTTAACTTTGAAGGCCGACATTGATGGCACCGAAGTTCGACGTTCATATTCGATTTGCGCTGGGGTCGACGATCCGGACCTTCGGATCGCCGTCAAGCGTATCGCCGGTGGCGCATTTTCAAGTTATGCGAATAAATCACTCAGACCTGGAGATACGCTAGACGTGTTACCGCCAGCGGGCACATTTACTTGTGATCTTAATCCTGCCCATGAAAAGAACTATCTCTGCATCGCTGCTGGCAGCGGTATCACACCGGTCATCTCGATCGTTAAGTCAATTCTCGGACGCGAACCGTACAGCCAAGTCACGTTATTGTTTGGTAATCAGCGGGTCGCGAGCATCATGTTTCGCGAAGAACTAGAGCAATTAAAAAATCGATATATGTCGCGCTTCCAGCTTGTCCACATATTAAGTCGAGAAAACCGAGACATCGAGATATTGAACGGCCGCATCAATAATAAAAAGGGTGCGGAACTGACCCAGTACTTGGTCGATCTCGTTGGGACCGACGATTTTTTTCTGTGCGGTCCAGAATCGATGATTTCCGAGGTCTCACGTGGGCTGCGCGGCGCTGGTATCGATGAGGCGCGGATCCACTACGAGCTATTCGGCGCATCGGCGGACGATGCAGCAATTGTGGTCGAAAAACACCGTGAACGGGCGCGTCGCCTAGGCGGCAAAGTTAGTTTGGTTAAGGTGAAATCTGATGGTCGTGAAACGTCGTTTGAGCTCAGCGCGGATGGCGAGAATGTACTAGATGGCGCGATCGCCGCCGGCCTTGATTTGCCGTATGCATGTAAAGGTGGGGTCTGCGCAACCTGTAAGGCGGTAGTCGTGCACGGCCGGGTGGAGATGGATTTAAATCACGCACTCGAACAACACGAACTCGAAGCCGGTTATGTACTCACGTGTCAGTCGCACCCGTTGAGCGATGAGGTAGTCATCGATTTCGATGCCGCGCGGTGATGCGCCTAAGGTCCTGATTCGTGACAATGACGCTTATTGGCAGACCGGTGTAAACTCAACAGCGAACACGGTGCAAATGCCGTGGTCGATTAGAATAATCCCTAACAACTAAAGGTGGAGGCCCAACATGGCGAATGCCCAAATAGCAGAAATACGCACAATGCTGAAAGAAAACCCATTGATACCGGAAGGCGCATCGTTGGCGGAAATGCGTGTCGGCCTTGACTCAATGGGTGGCATGTTTCCGCGCCTCGAAGATGTTTCCTCACAAGCCACGAATGTTGGTGGGGTTGAAGGCGAGTGGTTCGACTTTGCTGGCGGTGATTCCGATCGGGTGATGCTCTACCTACATGGTGGCGGATATCTGATTGGGTCGGTCGAATCCCATCGGGCTATGATAGAGCGGATCACCAAGGCGACTGCCGGAAGAGTGCTAGCGATTAATTATCGCCTCGCACCGGAACATCCTTTCCCAGCCGCCGTTGATGATGGCGTAGCGGCGTACCGTGGACTACTTGCTCAAGGCTACCAAGCGAGCCGTATTTCAATAGCAGGCGATTCAGCCGGTGGCGGGCTTACGATTGCATTACTGGTCGCGCTGAGAGACGCTGGTGAGTCGATGCCCGGTTGCGCAGTACCGATTTCGCCGTGGACGGACATGGAATGTAGTGGCAACTCGATCGAGACGCGAGCCGCGGTCGATCCGATGGTACAGAAACAAATTCTATTGGACATGGGTGGTGCCTACCTTGGCGGTGCGGATCCTAAAAGTCCGCTGGCCTCTCCCATAAACGCCGACTTTAGTGGTCTACCACCCATGTTGATTCAAGTCGGTGATGCGGAAGTATTGCTAGACGACAGTACGCGTTTGGAAGACAAGATGAAGGCCGCCGGTGTCGACGTCACGGTAGAAGTATGGGACGAGATGGTGCATGTGTGGCACTTGTTCGCGCCAATATTGGACAAGGGGCAAGAAGCGATCGATCGCCTGGGTGAGTTCGTGAAGGAGAAGGCGGCTTCGTAACGCTAGCAGTCGCCCAAGGTTAAACGCCTACGTCATCCCGGGCATTTCCTGCTCCTGCAATCCATGTCCGGGAAGACTTATTGGGTGAAGGTAGGGGCTGTTGCGGCGATCGGTTTCGTCTAGGCGCGATCAACCGCCTGCGATCCCAACCAAAAACGCTATCGTCTCCCCATCTTCCAAGGTGTCTTCGATGAACACTCGTCGTCCCTTGGAGTCCACATACATGGTGCCGTTGGCATTGAGTTGATTAGTATTCGGGTCGATCAACAAGGCCGACATCCTGTCACCATATTTATCGGTCAACTGTTTCGCGAGCTCGGACACGGTTGGCTGATCGAGTTCAAAAGTGTCACCGGGAAGCCCGGTGATCTCCTTAAAGTGCGAGTGATATTCGGTACGCACCGTAATCATTGGACTTACCCTCTCGCCAGTGCGCCATCGGCCTCGAGGACATCGGCGACCTCACCGAGGTCCAGTTCCTCGAGCTTCGCCCGCGTCTGCAGACCGCTCTTAACGTCCCAGCCACGCCATTGATAGTATTCGTCGAGAACCGGCTCAAACATATCGGCAGCAACACTGCCGGGGTACATGCCCTCATCGGTTGGCTCCCACATCCAGCGTTCGCAAATCGTATCGTGCTCACGCCGCATTCCAACCCGTGAGTTGAAGGCCTTCTCCAGGTTGCAGATCCGCTCGCCGTCGCGCATGAGCTGATCCGAATCGTGTTCGACCCCGGTGATTGAACGGTAAGCTTCTCCGTAATACTTTTCTGGCATGTAACCCGCCGGGTCGAGCATCCAGTGAAACATACAAACGCCGTAGGAATTCAATAAGGCGACTTGGTTTTCTATGATCGCGGTCGACGCACCTTTGTAATCCGGGATCGTAAGGTCGGCGGCCTCTGGTCCGCCAAAATAGATCTGTGAGAGGTCGCGGCGTTGAAATTTCTCGATCAATCCAAGGCCTTTTAAGTGGTCCGCGCCGCGCGAGGCCACCGCCATGTTGTTCATCCAAGTTGGGAATGGGCGCATCTCTTCGGTGAAGCTGGCGCCGCCTTTACCGTACATGGCGTACTTCATGAAGTTTTGACCCATCATCTCGGAATAGCGCAGCGCGCCCTTGTAGGGGCCGTCGCCGAACATCTTGCCGAACGGATTCGACTGAAACACGATGTCGTCGACCAAGCGTTCGATGTCCTTCATGTTGCCCCATTCGAGGCTTTGACTATGGCCGAACAAATTGGCCACATCGTCGTCGCTAATCAAATCGCGTTGTTTCAATTCCATCAAAAAGCTGATCGAGCAGCTGAGATCCTGATTATCGATGCCGTAGTCGTTGGTTAACTTGCCCCAATGCGCGACCTCTGCCCAATCGCGTACATCGAGTGCGCCGGCGGCACTGCCGGTGGTTAGATATTCGGGTCGGCGGAAGGATTCGCCGATGTATTCTTTCGAAGCCTCCGATTCCGTACCGTCGATCTTGTACTTTGCGTCACACGCAATGAAGCAATCCGACGAGCAAACTTCGGAATACTTATGGAAGCGTTTCACCCAGTTATCGGAGGTGATGTCGTCGCCACGGAACATATTGCCTTGGCCATTACGCCAGAAATGGCTACCAATGTGTTGGTACATCTCCACTGCGCCCAAGGTGCCGCGGCGTTTGAAACCGTAGACCGCTTCGTTTTTGTCAAGGCTTTGGCGAAACTCGTCCGACCATTTCATTAATCCTTCCGGGCGTTTAATCTTTATACCACCGTCGCCCTGTACTGCTATCGCCTTTAAGTTCTTTGACCCCAACACGGCACCACCGCCGCAGCGTGCGTGGATGCGCAACGCGTCGGAAACAACCCCCGCTATGCCAACTTGATTTTCTCCCGCTTGTCCGATCGACAAGGTGTGCGTTTTAGACGGATAGTCGCCTAATTCTTTCTGCAATATGGCGTGTGTGTCTTTAGTGTCTTTGCCCCATAGATGGCTCGCGTCACGCAGCGATACTTCGTCATTACAAATGTGCAAATAAACAGGCTTTGGTGCCCGACCGGTGATGGCGATATATTCGAAACCAGTGAAGCGAATCATGTAAGGAAATTTGCCGCCGCCCGCAGAGTCGCCAAACATGTCGTAGCAAGGGCTCTTGAAAGTGATGCGCCCTTTCACGCCACTACCGGCGCCGGAGCCTGCGAGTGGGCCGACACCGAAAACGAAAATGTTATCTGGGCTGCGTGGATCGCAATTGATGTCATGGGTGAGAAAATGTTCCCACATTATCCAGTTGTTGATACCCGAGCCCCCGACCCAGCGCTCGAACACGTCGTGTCCGATAATTTCGTTCTTAATTTCGCCAGTCGTCAGGTCTACTCTCAATAAGTTGCTTTCCATCGTCTTATTCCTCGGTTTAGGCGCCCGAACTGATCTTGCCGGCCTCTAACATGGCTTGCATGATGCCAACTTCGTCACGCGCCACAGGCTCCTCACGGGACAGTCGGTTGAATTCTGATTGTTCCTCGTAAAAAAGTACCGGCATACGGTTGTATTGTTTTCCTTTGTTTAGCATCTCAGGACGGGTGGAACATGCCTTTACGCACACCGGGTCGCCACCACAGAGATCGCATTTCAATAATTCACCGCTTGGTGCGACGAACACCACATCAAATGGGCAGCCCGGTACACATTCCATGCACTGGATACAATTGTCCTGATCGATCACGGCCGCCAGCGTTTTCGGGTCATAGTAGAACGCATCGGTAGGACAAACTTCTGCACATGGCGGTGGGTTGCCACAGTGGTGACAAATTTCGGCAACAAAGCCGAGACCTTCTTGATTGACCTTGCTCGGTTTTTCGGGGGCATGGTCAATGCGCACGCGTGAGAGCTGCGGGTTGATTTCCCCATCAGGAGAATGCACCAACGAACAAGCGACTTCACAGACGTTGCACTCGGTGCACTGGTTACGCAGTGCAAACAGTTTCATGCCGACATTGGGGATTTCATCCCCAGGCTGGTACCAAGTCTCGCCGGTGACGAGTTCTTTCTGCGGTTGGGCGGACATAATTAGGAAAAACCTCAGCTTTAGTCGTCAGCATCTAATCCGTAAGCCGTTCTGTTGTCAAGGAAAACCGGGTGATTCTGGGCCTTATCGGATTGGCTCTTGGGGGCTGGTCGCCCTAGAATAGTGGCCAGGAGAAATTGGCATGACTGAACAAAAACGACCTGAAGCCTTAGTCCATACGGAGTACGGGCGGATCCCGGCGCGCAAGCTCCTGGACTGTATCTTCGCCCTCTCGCCGGATGGTCCAATCCTTCATCACCATCTAGAAGAGGTGGATGTCAGCGATGAGTCCGGTATCACGCTATACACCATCAATGGTCAGGTGCCGCAGCCGGAGCGTAGCCGGTGCCAGATCATCCCGCCGATGGTCCCGGCATTCCCGGTTTTGGATTGAGCGCATGGAGGCACCGATCTTGAACCCGCTCGAGGCCTACGCGGTATTGGAAGAGGACGCGCAGGCGACCTACGTGGACGTGCGCGCGGTGGCAGAGTTTGCCGTTCGTCACCCCAAGGCGCCCAAGGTGGTCAATGTGCCATTTGTCTTCTTCCACCCGACGACGAAAGACACGCACCCGAACGCAAGCTTTTTACTCGTCGTTAACGACGTTTTCGAAAAAGGCGCACGTATCATTCTAGGTGCCGACGACGGTGGGCGTGCGATGGATGCGGCCAAGGCGTTGGTAGACGACGGCTTCACAAACGTGTCTGCCATGTCCCAAGGGCACCAAGGGTGGGCTCAGTTCAATCTTCCAACCACTGCGGATAATCGACCTGGAACTAGTTACGTTTCACTATTGACGCCGGCAAAGCGTAGAAAATAGTGGCGCAATAATTCATGGTGACTCGCCAGGTAGCTCGCGTGATCGCAATTATGCGTTCGGTTTAACTGGCGCCAAGAGTTCGTACACGCCCCAGTCGGGCGACGATTGAAAGTTGTGCCCGCCGATGTTGTTGTCGGTACTGCCTTTCGCCTCCGGCCGGATGGTGTTCACAATGACCTGCGTCGCCCCGGCATCGAAATGTTGCTGAATGCGATCGCGGATCTGCGCTTCGGTGCCCCAGGCTACGAGCGCATCGATGAGTCGGTCGCTGCCGCTGTTTTCAAGATCCGATCGGTCGTATCCCACGCGCAACCAGTTGCGATAATGGTTCGGTGTCACAAAATAAAAATCCAAAGCACGCCTGGCAGCGTTGCGAGCAGCTTCTGCATCGGTTGTTAGGCAGACGTGCTGCGCGGTACAGATCCACTTATCGGGCCCAACTAGTTCCCGCGCCCAGCGCGTATGCTCCGGTGGCGAATTAAATGGATGCACACCGTCACTTCTGGCGGCGGCGAGTTCCATCATTTTGGGGCCGAGGCCTGCGAGTACGAGTGGCGTGTCCTCGCCAGCCAGTTTGGGCCGAGCGGCATCCATAGCATCCAAGTACTCGATCATTGCGGCCATGGGTTTGCGATAGGTATGGCCTCGCAGGTCTTCAACCAGTGATTTGTGAGATACGCCAAGACCTGTGATGTAACGGTTCGGATAGAATTTTTGCAGTCCTCGACTGCACTGCAAGGTTGCCACCGCGTCGCGCGCGTAGATATTAGCGATGCCGCTCGCGATGGTGATGCGTTCAGTGCTACTCAATAGAAAACCGCCAACGGTGAAGCTTTCATAAAACATGGCTTCGGGATACCAGATCGAGGCGTAGCCTAAGCGTTCGAATCGACGGGCATAATCGCTGAGCTCCGCACCAGCGAAGTTGTCCGGATACAAAAATACGCCCAAACTTTTACCCGGCATGATCATTGGGTTCCTCCTACGTGCAAAGCTGTGATGGTAGGACTGCGAGTAAATTACCATGCTGCGGTAGGCCAGATCGATCGCCCCCCTTCAATTTGTCGTTCAGCGCTACCCGGTTGCCTGTACCCGCCGCCTCAGCCAGAATTGCGGGTCCAATGTGGTAAGGGCCTCCATTGAATGACTGGAGAGATAAGCAATGAGCGAATGGTTTGAGAAGCGCACCCTAGGTCAATTACCCGCCGACGCCGCACGTCGCTGGGGTAGCCGCGAGGCCTTGGTGTTTAAGGACAGCCGCTGGACTTGGAACGAGTTTTTGGCCGAGGTCGATCGCGCGGCGAAGGCGCTTATGGCGATCGGTGTGCTCCCCGGCGAAAAAGTGGCGTTATGGATGAACAATAAGCCGGAATGGTTGTTTCAAATGTATGCGGTGGCGAAAGTTGGTGCCGTATTGGTGCCATTGAATACACGATATCGTACTGAAGACATTGACTATGTCGTTAAGCAATCGACCACGGGAACGGTCATCTCGGATGATAGGTCCGGGCCAGTCGATTACTTAGGCATGCTGCGCGACGTTCTACCCGATACGCAAGGGGGCGATCCGATCGCGCACCAGCTGGAAGGCTTCCCTGATTTACGCCGGATCGTTTTCGTCGGCCAGGACAAACTACCGGGCACGCTCAGTTGGGAGGAAGCGTTGCTGCGTGGGGAGCAGATTAGCGACGATGTACTGCAAGCGCGCGCCGACGCCGTAGACCCAGATGACCTGCTCATGATCGCCTACACCTCGGGCACGACGGGTAGTCCAAAGGGCGTTATGCATACGCACATCAATATCCGCAATTGCATGGAGCGGGCGGCGATTATGGGTCTGACGTTCACCGACACCGAGATCAATTACCTACCGATGTTTCACCTCTATGGGCTGTGCGAGGTAGCAATGCTATGCATCGTATCCGGTGCAAAACAAATTCTAATGGATACTTTCGATGCGGCGGAGGCGTTAAGCATCATTGAACGCGAAAAAGTAACTATCGCGCATGGCTTTGACACGCACTGGAAGGACTTGCTTGACGCACAGGCTGACCAGCCTCGCAATGTTTCTTCACTTCGTTTGGGTACATTGCCATCCGGTACGGACGCGACCATTCCCATTGCCGAGCGCGTGCAAGACGTCTTTTGCCCGACGCTTTCAGGTTTTGGTATGACCGAGATTTGGGCCTTTATTTCAGTCTCTTTTCCAACGGAAACGCGCGAGCAGCGCATTTACTCCTCCGGCTGCCCGATGAATGGAATCGAGTATCAGGTCGGCGATCCTGAAACCGGTGAACCGTTACCGCCGGAGGTTCCAGGGCAACTAATGGTGAAGGGCTATACGGTAATGCAGGGCTACTACAATAAGCCTACGGAAACCGCAGCGAGCTTTAACGATGACGGCTGGTTCCTAACCGGTGACATGGCAAAACTGCGCGATGACGGTCGCTTCGTTTTTCTCGGCCGCTACAAAGATATGCTCAAGGTGGGTGGGGAAAACGTCTCGCCGGCTGAAATCGAAGCGCGGCTCATGGCCCTAGATGGAGTCGGCGCGGTTGCCATCGTTGGTTATCCGGATCCGCGTTTGCATGAAGTTGCGGTCGCCTACATTGTTCGTAGTGGGAAAGGTCAACTCACCGAAGAAGATGTGTTGTCCGAATTGCGTGGTCATATTGCGAGTTTTAAGATCCCCCGCCACGTGATTTTCGTTGACGAATTTCCTATGACCCCATCGGGCAAAGTACAAAAAGTAAAACTACGAGCCAGCGCACTTGAGAAACTCGGGGATCCCAATCAGGCTGCTGCGTCGTAACTGGGAATGCTTTCGGCCACACGGATGGGGAGGAGATTAAGTGCATAAATGCGTGACCAGCCAGTCACGCGCAACGGCGCTGGACTCTTCAAACGCCTCAAGATACGGACGATAGTGATCGCCCGGAATAATGTGCAGCTTTTTCGGTTCGAGTGCGCGATCAAAGGCGGTCATCGCAAGATCGGTGGGTGTTATCTCGTCGTCACCTGCAACAATCATCAACAATGGAGTAGGACTAACCCGGTCGGCAAAGGCGAGTGCATCATATTCCAAGCGTAATTCCAACGAACGCACCGTCACCTGATTTGGCCAGGCGGATCCACCTTCGCCATTGAAGGCGTTAAAAAAGGCATAGGTGCGATTGCCCGGTGATGTTGACGGTTGCTCAGGAGCGTAGGTACTGATTTCGATTGTACGAGGAGGATTTCCCGCCTGCAGCGATGCACGTTCGTCGTCGATCATCTGCATGCGCTCGCGTATCGCCTCGATGGTGTATGAACGCTTGATATTCTCGCCGCTATGGATCTCCGGGACTTGTGAGACGACACACTTGACCCGGCGATCGGTTGCGGCAGCGATGAGCACGAGACCACCGGTATAACTCGTACCCCAGATCCCGATACGATCTGAGTCAACATCGCTACGGGTCTGCGCGTAAGACACCGCGTGCCGATAATCCCGCATTTGCGCTACCGGATCGATTTCATGCCGCGGCTCGCCATCGCTCGCGCCCAGATTTCGATTGTCGTAAACGAGGCACGCGAGGCCGGCGGCCGCAAAAACTTCCGCATAACGATCTAAACCCATTTCCTTCAAGCCTGAAAAGCCGTGGGCAAGTATGACCGTTGGATGGGGGCCTACCGAGGACTTCGGTGTATAGAACCAACCTCTCAATACGGTACCGTTAGCGTCGAATTGAATGTCTTCGCGCATGTTTGAGTTTTGCTATCGGAATTGAGACGCAATTATCGCGTAGCTGCATCGATGCAGCTAGTACATTTCGTTACAGAGCCGGTACTACTTCAATGGCGGCGGAGGAGCAATCCATCATCGTGCGTTATCAGTAGTCGAGTAAATGTTCCCCTTCATACCGGCGAATGCCGATATCCATCGACTCAATAAGCGAGCGGCGCTAAATAGCCGTGGTCTGGATATCGGCTTGCGTAGCGGTTGCCCGGGATGATGGGTGGCAGGATGAGTTTAGGACGGGTTACGATCTGGAGGTTCTGCAACGTCGCCAACCCAGCGTAGGCGACGCGCTTTCTCGGAGAAATTAATATGGCTGACGATCTGACTGGTGGATGTCTATGTGGCGCAGTGCGTTACCGTTGCCGCGGCGAGCCTGATAGTCAGGGTTTGTGCCAGTGCGAGCGATGTCAAAAACAATCGGGTTCTTCGTTCTTAATCGCCGTTGTCTACGCTGAATTCGCGGTCGAAATTAATTATGCGGCGCTGCAAACGTATACCGCCTACGATGATGGAGGCGCCGCGCTAAATCGACATTTTTGTGGGGTATGCGGGTCCGCGGTAATGATAACGCTAGACCGCTATCCTGAGATCCGTTCGATGATGGGGGGTACGGTTGACGACAAATCGCGGCTTAACCCCACATTCTGCCTTTGGTGCTCGAGCGGCCAACCGTGGCTTGAACTTCCAACAGCGATCGAGCAATTTCCTGACTACCCGGACGGTTTGATCGCTTAAGCCCGCCGTGAGCTGGCCCTAGAAACAGAAATTTACAACGACGTTCTCAGTATTGCGCTATCGTCGTAGTAAGCGGCGCCATTTTGTGGCCGCTGACATCGAGAGTAACGCGCGGTATGCGCACGCCAGCTCTCCACTATCTCGCCACCGGACGGCCTTGGTAAATAGCTTGAGACTAGACTGATGGCAGCCTTTTCACGCAAGAATATCGCTAAAGCTTTGTCCATCATGGGTCTTAAGAAGACCTATATCGCCTTAAAAAAGGAAGACAACTTCACCATAAACCGGCTTACGACGCCCAATGGGATTCTAACGCTTGAGACCATTGGATCGTTTAGCGACCCCGATCCGCTTAGAATCGGCCGGGTCGGGATGCCGGATCCAAAACTTGGAATCCAATGGAATCGAAGCATGACGTTTTATGGCGTGTGGTTCGATGGCCTTGCGGTCAGTGACTCAGATTACCGGATCCGCAATAACATTCTTTCATTGTCTCGAGAAAAGTTGCTCGAGCAAGTCCAACGTGATGATAAATACGGCCTGATTGGAACCTACTATGCAGTGTTCCTGCAGATCCTAAATGTTAATAAAGGCATACCGATGGTGTTGCTGGACGACACATTATTGGGTCTTGGTAGTTTTCCAGTGATCATGCCAAAGTTGACGGACAAGATCTTAGAGAAGGAACTTGCCGATGGGTTACGGCTTTCTTTAAGAAAAGAATTTTCTGAAGCGGCTAGCGACGGCGGTGCGGGAATGAGCGTGACGGAAGTGCAATCGGACGATGTTGCCGATTATTTTCCTGCGCAGGGTTCGTAGCGCACACCAACTGTCAGCATGTGATATCGAATCAAATAAAATCCAAAGCACAAAGGTGATCAAAAAAGGCCTTTTTGTTATGCGCGTGTTCGCTTTGGTAGCGCGCAATCAACAACTGGTAGGCTGCAAGCAGTTTTCTATGCGAACTTTGCACCAGCGGGTCACGTGAATTAAATTTCAGCTCCGTTTGCGGATTAAGATTGGAAAAATAGCGTTGTTGCTCAGTAACCGCTGAAGCAATTAAGGATTTCACCTCCCCAAGTGCTAGTGGCGCACTAAGCGCGTTAAGGCGCGCCAAAAGCGTTTGGTAATTGACCGGAGCGTTTCCTCGTTGCCCGCCGGTTTGAAAGTAGTGCAAGGATTGCACGCGCTCCGCCACCGCAAAATCGGTTAATTCAAATAAGCTTTCAATGAATCGGCGCTCGTTGATGGGCATGGATGCTAAGTTGGGCGCAAAGGTGGTTTGTTGGTGTGGAATTGCCTGGTAGGCCTCGGCAACAGTCATCGATAAAGTGATCGTCGTGTTTTGATCTACCAACGGTTCAGCGCTGACCTTAGCAATCAATAGCTCTGGTATTTTTACAAGTAATCCGGTGAAAAGGTTGTGTTTTGGCTGATGGCCGGTGGCGTCCGCGCGCAAGATCATGTTCTTATCTAAAAGAAAAAAACCTGGGATCATGTCGTAGCTAGCTTTATTGATAAACCGTTGGTCGCCAGCTAATACATAGGTGTTTGGTTTTTGATCGAAACCGAAATGTTGTGCCCAGTCATGTGCGTCTTCGGCAGACGGTGCCTGAAGCTTCATGTCGTAGAGCAGTAATTGCACTAGCACAATGCGGTCATCATCGAGTGAATGGCCTTGCGCGTAGCGCGGTAGCAACTTTTCAATTGATGGGAGGTTCTCTTGCGCCATTACATTCTGGTACCCACCACGTTGGCGAGCACCTGAAAACGCATTGCAGGCAGCACAGGTCATCCCAATCGGCTCGACTAATATAATCTTTCCGCGAAAGTCGGATAGGCGCACCGTCGCACCGGTGTGGGAGACCAGCTCGAGGTCAGGGAATGGCTCACCCAACCTCGGCGGCCATGGAAAATCAAGCCCTTGATGCTCTTTGAATAATTGTGGCGTGTTTGAGTGCGTAACTGTGGTGGATGTAGAGTTCGGCCCAGTCGTGGGGTTTAGTATCCAAAAAATCATCAGCGCGGCCGTTGCGATGGCCATCATCCACAATAAAGGGCGTGCGGTTCTGGGGTGCTGCGTCTCGTTCATGCTTGATTCTCTCGTCTATTTTTCACCTTTTCGGAGTTAGTGACTTCGCGATAGATTCGACTTCCGCACTTCGATGACTGGTCGGAAACGCCGCTAGGTAAGCGTTTAACTGGATCGCCGCAAATTTATCCAATTTTGCACCAGCGAAGCTCTTACCAAGCCAATAATGAGCGCTCTCATTTTCGGGCGCGAGGCGCACCAATTTTAGAAACGGTGCGATCGCGGCAACAAAATCGTTCGTGTAGTAGTGACTCAATCCTTCCATCATCAACGCTTGTTCAACCGGATCATCTACAGCGGATGGCTTCGCCTGCGCCGGTAATCGTGCCAATGTCGCTACCATGGGTGCGGCCAATTCGCGGCATACCTGTTCAATAATAGCTTCGCCACTGAGCGTTGCCGCAATTGCTGCGACGAGTGTGGCATCGGTCACACTAAATGTGAGTACTTCGAGCTTTAGCTCCCCGTTAATCATGGTGAAGCTACCCCGTACGACAAAATCTGCGCCCACGATGGCGCCGGCGCGTTGCCGTTCGGCCGGATCTACGTAGGCTTCAACCGATAGTCCGACCTCGTTCATAGCGCGGCTCAATGCTGAGCGGTCAATCACAACAAGTTGGTCTGGATAGTGACTAAAGCACGCCGTTAACAGGTCTGGCATTCCACCTGCCAGTGCGTCGAATTGCCGAGCGCCGGTCGCATTGTCGAACGGCAGTAACAATAACGCGGGGCCACTCGCGTGCGTGTTGAATACCGACCAACCGAATATCACAGCCAGCAGCGGTCGTAGCAGCAAAAGTTTGCACCGAGCAGATCGATCCGATGCTCCACTTTGCGCCGGGTGGGTCATCGCCTCGCCATTCCAAATAAACCATCGAATGCGGTACCGACCCAAACCGTACCCATTGGTGAGACGGCGAGCCCGGTCGGTGCACGCAGCTCATAATCGATCGGGTGCAACAATTGATGCTGCTTAGCGTTACTGTAGAGAACGCCGCGAGAACGAATATCCGGATTTGAAATCATCCACACGCCATCGTGTGGGTCGGCTCGGATCTGACTTACGGTGGCGTAGGCCTGTTCAAAATCCTTCATCGGCTGCCACCAAGCACCACTTGTACCGGTGTATACGCCACCGCCGTCAACTCCAAACCAGATCGCGCCATGGCGATCGGCGGTGAGGGCCGTTATGGAGCCAGCCGTAACCCCGTCCATCTCCAATTCCGTTAACTCAGGATCGAAGCGTGCGATTTTCCCGCCGCTGGTCCCAACGAGAAAGCTAGCGTCCGATCCGCCGTGTGCGAGGGCCGTGATCCCCTCATCTGGAAAATGATGCAGGAGTTTTATGCTTGGGCCATCAACTGCGACGACATGCCCGTGTGAGGTTCCGACGACATACACGCCATTACTGCTGCATATCATCGCCGTGACCTTACCCTTCGCTTTCGGTAGATCTCGCCGACTAAATTTAAAACCGTTAGCGCGCCGGCGTGCGATCCCGATACGTGGCTGCTCAAGATCGCGAGAGGCGAATCCGGTCGTTTTTCCGCACGGCGTGATTATCGTGACATGGTGATGGAAAAAACCATCCGCTACGTCGACTGCGAAGAAATCGCTTTTTTTTAACGTCATTGCACCGGTTTCGATCCCCCACCACACCCGCTCATCGGCACCGACCCCAACGGTTGTTACATCGGGTTGGATCACACGCCGGCGAGCAAATATACGGCGCCAATCGTTACCAGCGATGCCCTGCGAATATTCCGAGTAGATGATTCCGCGATCCGGCTTGCGATCTCCCGGGTGCGTCTGGAAGTGCTCGTACTCACGAAACTCAATTGCATCATTTAGACGGCGCGCGACCAGATATCGGCCGTCGTAGGCACTCACGGCGTAATCTTCAAGCCCTACTCGCCGCACGAGGTCGAATATGGGCGCGTCCGTATCTGGGTTGAATCGCGCGTACTGTAAGCCGACCTTGGTGTCAGATATGAGAGCAGTGAGTTCATCGTTGCTATGCGAAATTAGCTGGATGCGGTGCGGCGCTACTTCACTGATATGGTTGTAGTTGTTCAGCTCGAAGTCACGCGTGCCCCATTCTACGAGGTCGTTCGAACTCCAAAGATGAAACCGGCCGGCCGTGCCGAACGCAGCTAGGCGATAGCGGCCTCCAGCATCTTCAACAATAGCCGGGTTAACAACGGCGAACGGCGCTTCGATTGCCCCTTTCTGAACCCAAGTTTCACCGTCGACAGAGAGGAGAATCAAGACGGTTTTTCGCTTTGGCGCAGCGACCGCCAAGACCCACTGTCCGCGCCGGTCTTGGATCCCCGCGTAATGTAACAATCTTGTCGGTGCATGATCGGATTGCGATCTGTTCACGCCAAACGCTTCCAAGGGCACGCGCAGTGCGGGTTCCCACGCGGCGGTGCCTTGGTTCCGCATGCTCGTCCACAACTCCCACCCTAAACCGCGCCGATTCGAGATCCAAAAAGCGCGCACACTACCGTCTTCTGCGCCAACCAGTTGTGGTAGAAAATCGTCGCTTAAGGAATTAAACCCAAGCCGTACCGGAGAAGTCCACTGCCGCCCGCCGCTACTTTCTGATCCCCACAGGTCGGTTTGTGATGTGCCAAGGTCGCCTTTGACAAACACAAGCTGCAAACCTTGCGCACGTTTGGGTCCAAGCGCGAGCGATTGCCGCGCCTCATACCAATGCTCACTCAAAGGTTTTGCGACTCCCGAGAACGCCGGTTCGTGTAACTCGATGCGTCCCCGCAAGATGCCCTCATGGAAGGCGCGGGATTTGTTTTTATAAGTATCCGTCCGCGGTTGGATCCCCCTATCGGGCCGTAGGCTTAGGTCAATCCCCCAATCGAATATTCGTCCATGGTTCTCAATGAACTGCAGCGCCAGGATCGCTTGATCGGCACCGTAAAACGGTATGTGTTTACTGAGGTGTCGCGGTTTGGACGTTTGTCCGTAGATCACCCCCAACCAGCTGTTGTGGTAGTTCCGTGGAATGGGAAACCGCGATACCCGCATTGTATAGTCATGGCGTCCGCCGGGATGGGTTAACTGCCCATGAATTCCCAGATTAACGCCGGATATCGTGTATCCCGGCGGCGCGATGACGGCATAGAACTTCTCGGCCCAGTTTGGTGATGGCGCCTCGTTCACAAACAATGGTTTTGTGTGACCGTATTTGCGCTCCACGAAACTCGGCGAATCGCTGGAAACCACAATACTACCGCGAGGGGGCGACGGGGCTGTTTTGTCGAGTGCGTTCAAATCGAGATCGCGCCAAATTTGAACCATACGAATGTTCGCCTCACGATTTCGCTTGAGAGCAGCCCGCCACGGGAAGAACCGTGAATCGGGTTTTCGTCTAATCGAATGGGTGTCCTCGAGCCGCTCGCTGAGCGTGAGTACTTGCGCATATGCTTCGTAGGCCGCTCGCAAGTCGGCCTTCGACTCGAGTGCCTCACCCAGCATAAAGCTAGCTTCCACTGTGTGCGATCGTACTGGGCGAATCCCGGCAATCGCTTGTAGTCTACGCGCGGCCGATGCTGCGTCAGTGCGGCGTTCTAGTTGAGCTGCAAGCAGGCCTGCATCTAATCCGTCCACCGCGCGTGGAAATTGCGCTGCGACTTGTTCATAGGCACTAATTGCAAGCGCATCCAAGGATAAAAACTCAAACATTCGTCCTACCCAAAGTTGCGCCTCGCTGTACCTCGGGTCAATGGTTCCAGCGCGGATAAACTCGCCAACCGCGGCTTCGTATTCGCCCTGGTCTTGAAGATCCATACCGCGATAAAAATACTCAAGCGCGGTCAATGACTCGGTCGGTCGACGCAAGAGCAGGGAGAGGGTGTCCTCAGTGGCATTAATTCCCTGCCCTTGAGCGAGGCGCACGATAAGATCAGCTAGCAACGACTGTAAGTCGTCCAGAGCGCCACTAACTTTCAACGTCTGGGTGATGGTCTCGCCGCCGAGCTCGATTAGCGCGAGCTCCACGTTCAATTTACCGCGATCTACCCGGAAACTACCGACCACGATCTGCGCGACTTTAGTCACGCGGGCCACACGAAGCGCTTGATCAGTATTCGTGAAGGCGCTGCTTTGGAGTTCCATTTCGCGCAAATACGCTTGTAGCTGGCCGCGGTCGACGACTCGATATTGATCGAGCTCAGTGAGGTTACGAGAGAGAATGTCGGCTATGCCTTTACCGAGCCAGCTTCGTCGCTCACCATCTACTGCAGCGAACGGCAAGACCGTGATCGTAATGGGTTCGGCCTCGGCCAAGGCAGCGCACAGGCTAAGTATAAGTATCGAGGCAACGCGACTAAGCATTGGGCGTCGGGTTGTTGAAGAATCGAAGTCGATGTTGGGTAATGCGCAACCGGGTAAATAATCTGCTAACTGCCCTCGACGATCCGCCTCACTAGCCGTACCGCCAGTTGGGACGCGCCCTTCGCCAACGCATTCTTGCCGGCAATTTCAGGCGATAGATCCACCGCAACCGCCGTTTCGCGATCAACTAACAAAACTTCGCCGGCGCTGCGATCGACTGCCTTGATTTCGATGCGTGCCTTGGTCGACACTAGATTCCCTTTGCGTAAGCCAAATTCACTGAACGCCTCGCCGCTTATCTCAACATCCGCCAGTTCGTTAGAGGCTTCCGGATCGATAAGCCGAAAACCGAGTTGTTGTAAGATAAAGGCAATCTCCGTTTCTGCCGCCGGGTCCGGAACCTCCTGATTTAAGCTGACTTCCGAGATGCTTACTGACACGCTTGGTAATGTCTTGCCGTCGACTAGAGGGCGGAGGCCTGTGACGACATCTGCTTTTGGTACATGGGTTGCGATCAATGTATCGCCCCGCGTGTTGATCGTGTTGGTGATCTTTTCGGCCAAGCCAATCGACATCTCTACCGCCGATCCACGTAGCGGCATCGTTGCTGTTTCACCGTACACGCGACTCGTTTCCGTACCGATGATCTTTGCCACGGCAACGAGCTCTTTTTGTACGCTAAATGCGCGGCCGGTTACGAGAATTTGAGCGCCGGTGATATAGCCGATCTTCGCCGCCGTTTCCGGATCGACGGTGCCGGAGATCCCCAGCTCAGTCTCCGACAGTGCGGTGTCGAGTTCGGCCCGTTCGACTAATATAATTTTCGCGTCTGAGGATAAGTGCGCAGTCAGCAAACTTTGAAGATCCCGACCTAACTCGCCGTATTGTTCTTCATCGGCGGCAAACGGTAGTACAGCGACGCTGAAACCGGTCGCATTGGTATCGGTCGATGCTGCGAAACTGCCGAACGAAAGTACCGTCAATATTGCGGCACTGATAGCGGCATAAAAATTAGCGAGATTTTCATTAGTCATTATGGATACTCCAGCCTTCAAAATAGGCGCTGAAACAGTTCATAGAACATTTTCTTGTTGGCGGCATCTCTTTCGGATCCATGAATCCATGGATATTTAACCGCAATGACGGTGCCATCAGCGGAGGACTCGACCCACACGATTGGTTGCGCGGACGGGTAGTCGTGGAATTCTATGACGCGTTTCGGGAATCGAGGCGGTAGGCCGTGCGCTGCGGGCTTAGTTGGGTCGGTGACCGTTACCAACACAACGACGTCGCTGTCGGCCGCCACCGCGCGTGCATTCTCCGTATATTGCACCCCAATCCGGTCGAGGAATGCGGCAAGCCATCCAGCGGGATCGGCGACCAACACCGTATGTTCCGCGCTCCAATCAATTAATGTTTGCAAATAATCGGCCGGTAATACAATGAAATTGAATTCTCCGATGATTTCGCAACGTCGCTCTCGGTCACAGCTTTGTATCTCCCACGTGAGCCGGGTAGTACGAACGACGGCCGGCGCCGTAAAGCTGAATGGAATGTCACCATTAGCATCCGTAGTGCAAGTTGGGATAGTGCGTTCATCGAGGGTTGTCGCAAGCGCCGTTGCGCGTTGCAATAGGCTGGCCTTGATGCTGTCGCATTGATTATTAGCGCCAATCCGTAACCCGATCGTTACCTCGCTTGACGCGTCATACACGGTGGTTTGACTGATGGTGTAGTCAGTAGCGGGAGATATTGATAACGCATAGCCCGGCGCGGTGCTCACCACGAGCATGTACGCGCACGTCTTTAAGAACCCCCTGCTCATGACAAAGAAAGGTAGCAGAAAGCCTGGTGCTTGCCGGTTCGAACGCGGCGAATGAGACCTAGTCGCGGTCTCGCCCCTCACGCTGAGCTAATTCACTGCCCGGCACCCGGGCGGATCTCTAGGCCGCGATATTCTCACCAACCGCAAGCGGTTGATTTATCGCGCTCAAGATAGCGAGCAGCGACGCCTCGACGATATCAGTTGAACGTCCCACGCCACAATAACGTCGTCCATCGATATTTAACTGGACATAGGTGATCGCGTCGGCGCCCGCCCCATCGGCTTGATTGAGCGTATGTTCGCTATATTCGACGAGTACGATGTCCTTCCCACAATGCGTCTCTAGGGCTAAGACGAATGCGCCGACGACCCCAGATGCCCGGCCGCTTAATGTTAAGGCATTACCGTTCTCAGTTAGATTCGCAGTGAGTTGGTCTTCATTGTTCTCGCGCGATAGCTGGTAGCCGGTTAGGTCAAATGGTGTGCGCGAACCAAAATATTGTTGATCGAACAGCGTCACGATCGTCTCAGGGGGAACTTCTGTTTCGCTGTCCTCGGCGAACTTCTGCACCACTTGACTAAAGTCGACCTGCAGCCAACGCGGTATCTGTAAGCCTTGCTCTTGCTCCAAAATATACGCAATGCCGCCTTTGCCTGACTGACTATTAATGCGGATAACTTCTTGGTAAGAGCGTCCAAGATCGGCCGGATCGATTGGTAGATAGGCAACCTCCCAAGGATCATCGGGATTACGTCGGCCCAGGCATTTCTTTATCGCATCCTGATGGCTACCGGAGAATGCGGTAAATACGAGGTCTCCAGCATAGGGGTGACGTGGGTGAACCGGCAACTGCGTACACGCCTTAACGCCACGAATGATTTCGTCCATATTGGACAGATCGAGTTCGGGATCGACACCGCGGCTGTACAGATTCATTGCCATGGTTACGATGTCCATGTTGCCCGTACGTTCACCGTTGCCGAGCAAAGTCCCTTCGATACGGTCTGCACCGCCCATTACGCCGAGTTCCGCCGCAGCGACGGCGCATCCGCGATCATTATGCGTATGCAGACTCAATACGACGCCGTCGCGGCGTTTGATGTTCGTCGACATCCATTCGATTTGATCGGCATAAACATTTGGTGTCGCCATCTCGACGGTAGCTGGCAGGTTAATGATGCACGGTTTGCTTGCTTTTGCATCCCACACATCGAGAACCGCATCGCAGACTTCAACGGCGTAATCGAGTTCAGTGCCGGTAAAACTCTCCGGCGAGTACTGAAAGGTCCATTCGGTATCCGGATATTGTTTCGCCTCAGACTTAACGAACTCGGCACCGTCAACCGCGATTTTTTTTATGCCATCGCGATCGAGCGCAAAGACTTGCTCGCGCTGCACAGTCGACGTCGAATTGTACAGATGCATTATCGCGTGCTTAGCGCCAGCGAGCGACTCGAAGGAGCGTTTGATCAACTCTGGCCGAGCTTGAGTTAGAACTTGCACCGTGACGTCATCCGGTATCAAGCCGTCATTGATAAGACAGCGCACGAAGTCGAAATCCGGTTGTGATGCGGCCGGAAAGCCAACCTCAATTTCCTTGAAGCCAACCTTCACCAGTAGTTTGAACATATGCAATTTCTGGGCAACGTTCATCGGTTCGATTAACGCTTGGTTGCCGTCGCGGAGATCAACACTGCACCATTTCGGCGCACGCTCGATGACCCGATCGGGCCAAGTTCGATTAGTTAAGCCAATCGGTGGGTAGGGCAGATATTTGCGATGATCGAAGGTGCTCATGTCAGTTCTCTTTATCTAAGTAAGATGACGACCATCGGGCAGTGGTCGCGCTTGGTAGCAGATTATAGGCGGTGAGCGTTAGGGAAGGATTGCTAAATCACTACAATAATTGTCATTTAAAGATATTATTATCTACAAATAGACGATATATTAGATTTAATACCTAATTATCTGGCTAAACTGTATGTCTAAGCAATTGGGACCCCATTCACCTATAAAACTCGACCGAACGGATCGCCGTATCCTCGCTTTGATGCAGGGGAATGGACGCATCAGCAATCTGGAACTCGCAGATCAAATAGGTCTGTCACCGACGCCATGTTCGCGTCGGGTCAAGCGCCTCGAGGAATCTGGTTTGATAGAGCGCCACGTCACGATTCTAAACGGCGCTCGGCTCGGTTTAAACATCACGGCAATGATCTCGATCACGATGGATCGCCACACACCCGATCGCTTTGAGCATTTTGAGCAAAGCGTCCGAGAATTCCCCGAGGTCGTCGAATGCAGCATCGTAACCGGACAAACCGCGGACTATCTGCTCAAAGCGGTATTGCCGGATATGACCTACTACGAAGAGTTTCTACTCGGCAGACTCACCCGCATCGAAGGCGTGAGCGGGGTTCATTCAAGTTTTGTATTGCGCAAGGTGATCAATAAAACGGAGTTACCGTTGGAGCATATTGCGTAAGATGGATCGCTTGAGTCCGTTTTACATTTGGTGAAGAAAGGGGATCTAGTGAGCGCCATCGCTATTGACTTGCCCGAAGACGTGGTCGCCGCGCGCGATGGAATTATCGCCTTCGCGGAACATGAAGTACTGCCACGTCATGCGGCAAACCAAAAACTTTTCGAAGATCCGCGCGCACTGTATCGCGAGGACGGGCGTTTTTCAGATCAAGTATTAAGCTTAATCCGCGAAGTGCGCACCGCCTCTGCTGCGGCCGGTTTCTATCACATGTGCGCACCCGAAGACCTGGGTGGTGCCGGACTCGGACACCTTGCCTACTATGTCGCATGGGAAGCCTTGTTTCATCGATGCGGCCCACACAACTGGCTGATGCTCTATGCGCTCGCGCATTGGGCGTTCGGACCGAGTCGATTGTTGGAGAAGGTCACCAGTGAAGCGCGTGAACGCGTGATGCCCGGCTTGATGAGTGGCACCCAATCGATGTGCTTTGGTTTGTCCGAACCAAATGCCGGGTCGGACGCGACGATGATCAAAACGCGGGCCGAGCGGGATGGCGATGGTTGGCGGATTTCTGGACGCAAGATCTGGACCAGCAATGCGCCGGTTGCAGACTACTGCGTCGTGTTTGCGATCACCGACCCCGAGAAAGCCAAGCTTAAGCAAGGAGGGATCAGTGCGTTTATCGTGCCGACTGACGCCCCCGGTTTCAATCTGCAGCGGGTTATCCGATTGTTTGGTCACATCGGCGGCGATGAAGCAGAGCTCGCATTTGACGATCTCTATGTTGAACCATGGCAGCTGGTCGGTGAGCTTGACCAAGGGTTTAAAGCGGCGCTCTACGGTGTCTCCCTCGGCCGTATCTATAATGCTGCACGATCGGTAGGTTACGGGCGTTGGGCGATTGAACTCGCGCTCGAATATGCCAAAACACGAGAATCCTTCGGCGCCACCATCGCGAACTATCAGGGCGTGACGTTTCCATTGGCGCAGTCCGCCACCGAGCTGCACGCGGCCCATCTACTGGGGCTAAATGCGGCGATGCTACTCGACCAGGGTCACCCCGCGATTAAGGAACTCAGTATGGCGAAAGCCTATTCTGTGCAGATTGGGTTTAAGGCGGTCGATCAAGCGATTCAAACCCACGGCGCGATGGGATTTACGAATGAATTGGGACTTACTGACGCTTGGCATTCGTTACGTATTGTAAACGTCGCTGACGGCACAAATGAGATCCTATATCGCACGATCGCAAACCGTATGCTCAAGGGCGACGTGGAACTTTGACGATAATCAATCGATTACCCGAACGCGAACACACTACGCATTGGCCGAAGGGGCCCTAAACGAATATGGATAGTGAAAAGATTACTGTGAGAATGGAAAGTGGACAGAACCTCGACGTTGTTATTCTGCGTAAGCATGCCGACAAGATTGAAGTCGTCTTAGGCGAAGGTGTGCACAGTGTTCGATGCGAGCTATTGCCGACTAGAAATGGTCTAGCTTATGCAGGGAGCGTCAAGGGTCGTGAAATTATCTACGAAAGAACCCGAGAACAAGTTCAGGCGGACTTAGATAAGGATAATCCCGCGCTGCGTCAGTCGCGACCGCGGTGATGTCGGGGTAAGAGATCGGTGCCGTTATACCTCGCGGCTTACTCCGGGATAACGGCAACGTGCAAGATTCAATAAACCAAACCCAGTTAATGGATCTCCGCGACTGGCTGATGTTGGCCTTGCTTGGTGGTATTTGGGGTTCCTCGTTTTTCTTTATCGGCGTTGCGGTCACAGAATTGCCGCCGTTGACGATTGTCGCCGCACGGGTTGTTCTGGCTGGCGCCGCCTTATGGTGCGTGGTGATGGCGGCAAAGATCCCAGTACCGCGCTCTGGCGAGGCACTCAAAGCGTATGCTGTGATGGGCCTGATCAATAACGCGGTGCCGTTTACGCTGATAATTTGGGCTCAAACCCACATCGCCTCCGGGCTTGCCGGGATATTGGTTGCAACGACGCCGTTGTTTGGGGTGGTTCTGGCCGGACTAACCTTGTCCGACGAGCGCATGACGGCGTTACGGCTTGGTGGCGCAGGGATCGGTTTCGCTGGGGTGGTGCTAGTGATCGGCGTCGAAGCTTTGCATGGCGCTGTTGGCCAGCTTGTCGCTATAGCCGCTTGCCTAACCGCCGCTTTCTGCTTCGCCGTCAGTGGCATTTTCGGCCGCCGCTTTGCGCCGCTCGGGATCAATCCGTTGGTTGTTGCGACCGCTCAGGTGACGACGTCATCGATCCTGCTGGTTCCGATTGCCCTCATTATCGATCAACCTTGGACGCTTGCGGCGCCAGGGGTTGGTGTAATGGCGGCGGTGGTAGCGCTTGCGATTGGATCCACCGCATTTGGATTCATCCTCTATTTTCGGGTGTTGGCGTCCGCGGGAGCGACGAACGCCCTGTTGGTCAATTACCTTGTCCCGATCCCGGCCATCGTGCTCGGGGTGAGCGTGCTCGGCGAGACGATGAAAGGCACGCACTTCGCCGGCTTTGCGCTTCTCGTGCTCGGCTTGTCGGCGGTTGATGGACGCTTATGGAAACGTCAATAATGTGGGGGTAGGTTCTGTGTCACAGAACCCGAATTCGAGGAAACATAGAGATGGCGCTCACGATTCAACCAACTGGCGCGACGCTTGGTGCGACGATCACCGATGTCGACCTTGCCGCGCTCGACGACGCGACCTGGATCGAGATTAAAGATGCTTTTAACGAATATGCGTTGTTGATCTTTCCGGCACAGGCCTTGTCGGCACGAGCACAACTCGCTTTTGCCAAACGTTTTGGTGAGATTGAGATCTTAAATGAAAATATGCCAACTATTGCGTTGACCAATAAAGGTGAGGACGGCGCGCTATTGGACGACGATAGCTTTCGAATGAAACTCTTAGCTGGCAATGAGGGTTGGCATACGGATAGTTCGTACATGCCGCTATCGGCGAAAGCATCTGTGCTGTCGGCACACGTCGTGCCGTCTAGTGGCGGACACACGGAATGGGCAGATCCACGCGCGGCCTATGATGCTCTCGATCAAGCAATGCAAGACCGCCTGCGGGATCTTACTGCCTACCATTCCTATTTTTATTCTCAGGCGAAGCTTGGGCACGAAGTCGCGGTCGGAGAGGGTTATGGATTTTTCGAAGGCGAACCGCCGCTCCGCCCGCTGGTGAAGGTACACCCTGAAACCGCGCGGCCGGCGCTCTATATTGGCCGCCATGCTGGACAAATCCCTGGGATGGACGACGATGCGGCGGAGAAACTGCTGAGTGAGCTGATGTCATTTACTTGTCAGCCACCGCGCACGTTTATGCACAACTGGGCGCCAGGCGACATCGCCGTGTGGGACAACCGTTGCGTGTTACACCGAGCGCGACCCTACGACCATCGTGAGGAACGGGTCATGATGCATACGCGGATCAAAGGTGATCCGGCAACAGAGTCCGCGCTTAATGCCTAAATCGATTAACCGATCAAAGCGGATTGTCCGCCGTCGACAGGTAGACATACCCCGGTAATAAATTTCGCTTCGTCTGAGGCGAGAAACAATGCCGCGTTAGCGACATCCCAGGCGGTTCCCATTTCTCCTAAAAGCGGGACACTGGCATTACGTTTTTCAATCAGCGTTTCACGATCGTGGCCCGCTTCAACATAGCCCTCGATCGCCATCGGCGTATTCATCAATCCAGGCATTATCACGTTCGCGCGGATACCAAACTTCGCACCACCCGTTGCCAAGGTGTGCGTATACGCATTGAGCGCGGCCTTCGATGCCTTATAACTGACCAATCCCATCTCACAGATCGCGGCGATAGAGGAAATGTTGATGATATTGCCGCTGCCTTGTTTGCGCATAACCGGCAGCGTGTGTTTACAGATAAACATGATTCCTTTCAGATTCACGTCGAAGATCTGATCCCATACCGCTTCGGTGATTTTCGTAGGACCGCTATCGTTGAGACCAATACCGACATTGTTATGCAGCACATCGATGCGTCCATAGCGCTCGACACAGGTCTCGGCGATCGCACGGCATTGTGCCTCATCGGTGACATCGGCTTTAAGGCAACTGCCGTCGCCGCCGCGTTCGTTGATCATCGTCAACGTTTGTTCAGCGGATTCAAGGTCGCGATCGACTAATAGAACGCGCGCACCTTCCTCGGCGAAACGGATCGCAGTTGCGCGGCCGTTTCCAATAGTCGCCCCTGGAGTCTGGCCGGCGCCGACCACAATGGCGATTTTGCCGGCGAGGCGTGCCACGGCGTGTTATTTAACGGATCGCGACGGGGTTGACGATCATTTGTACCGCACCTTGCATCCGTGCCTGCCCCAGTACAAACATAAACTCCCACGCCTTATCAGCTACGAGTTCTCGCGTCACCATATTTTCGAGGATATAGATGCCGCGCTTCGGGATCAGCTCTAAATGCACTTCAAAGGCATTGTCTTTATTCTCGAATGGGATCACTTCAACCGCGAACGTATCGGCACCGACGGCGACGGGATCAAAGCTCGCGAGGTAGAGCGCGCCACCCACTCCCAAGCCTGGGATCGTTTTCATATAGAGCGCCTTGTCCTCATCTGCCATTTCCATGTAACCCGTGTGTAACAGCACGACATCACCGCTCTTAATGCTAATACCTTGGCGCATTAGCGCACCGTCGATTTCAGCTTGATTGATCGCTGTGCCGCCCTTAAGCATCTCAAGGCCATTGATCGTAATGACCTTACTTGGGTCCTTTTCCTTAAAGTAGGCGACGATGTCCAGTACGACGCCGCGTGCCACAATCGGCGGAATGTCTTGTATGCCGAGCTTCTTCACGCCTCCGGAAGAGAAGAAATCTTTAACGTGATTACCGTTGTAGTAGACGTGGTCGATACCGATATGGCCGAGTCCGTCGATTTGTGAACCGACGCCGAACCATACCAGTGCCCAATCATCGTTCGTCGTCATCCGATTATTCTTGTAGGGTTCGCCGCTACCATCGAACACACCGCCGTGAGACACCGCAAACAATTCAAACATTCGGGTACCAAACGCGGGCGTTTCGCGGCTCGTAATCTGTCCCAAAGCATAGCGCTTGCCCGTTTTAACCAGTTTGCTTGCCGCTACGATGCTCTCAGACGTTATAAGGTTTATTGACCCAAGCGTGTCATCTTTGCCCCACTTAGAGGTATGCCAATCCTCGGCGTATGTGTTTAAAGTCCAAATCAAGGCCAAAGTGATAGGTAAAAACGTAAAGCGTTTCATTGGTTAGTTCTCCGGAGAATTTAGGCTTTCACGAATCGTCAAGCATGGTAGCGATAGAGCGTGATTTGGATCAACCTGAATCGATCGCATCCGACCATTGCTTGTCACCAGACGCCGTTTGAAAGCTACCTCGACTGCTGTAGGGGAGGTATTCATTGACAGCAATCTCACTGCATATACGCGGATCGATACCAGTCGTTAAGCTCATCGCCGGTTGCCATCCACACGCCATCATGAGCGGCGATGTACTCGAACGCGCGTCGGATGTGTTTAGCCTTATTCGGTTGTCCGACGATGAATGTGTGGAGACATATCGGCATACACCTGGCATTAGTGGCACCTTCTTCATAGAGAACATCAAACTGATCGATGATCATGTCGCCAAAATCCTTGGCCGAAACCCCGACGTTCAAGAAGGCCGGGAAGTCATTGAGTTCGAGCGTATACGGCACCGAAATCAGATTGTTTTGCGGCGTGTTAAATCGGAAGGGGTGATCGTCAGCCGTATAATCACATAGATACTCAACCCCGAGTTCCTCCAGCAGCCGAGGTGTGTTGTCCGTGTGGGTGAGATACGGTGACAACCAGCCTTTGACGTTGCGACCGAGCGCTGCTTGCATCGATGTCACGGTTTCTTCCAATATCGATCGTTCATCCGCCTCGTCTAAGTAATTCACACTGCCGTCGTCGTTGCGCGAGTTGCAAATCAGGTTCGACGGCGCGTTATTGACGCCGTGACCCATCCACGCCCAATCCCGCTTCTCGCCTTCCTCTATGATTCGGGGGTACTCTCGTATGACTTCGCTATTCAAGCAGACGGTTGCGCGCATTTTGCAAGCGTCCAGCGTCTCCATCATTCGCCAAAGTCCTACCCGCATACCATAATCGCGCCAGCCGTAATTCAGCGGGTCCGGGGTTAAGCCGGTAGTTGCCGGAGCCAACGCGGTTCCGGCGATGGCCGCCGGAAAATGTTCGATATTTATGAATGGTAGAACGGCAACCCGTTGGCCGTCGGGTAGCTCGAGCGGTGCACGATCGATAATCGGTTCAAAGTCATAATGTTTTGTCTGAGTAAGGTCAGGCATAATCTTTTTCCTGGTTATGGTCTGCCGGTGAGCTAAGCGGAAGGGGATTCAGGCCGCTTTCACACACTGCAGTCTCGGGATAACTTCCTCGCCAAACTGTTTAATGTTGGGCACGAAGTCCGGCCAGCTGAAGCATATGCCGTCGATGCCGGTATCGGCAGCTATTTTGTCAATCTGGCGTGCAAGCGTTTCGGGCGAGCCAAGGATCACTGGTACCGCCATGAATACCATGTTCCCTTCTTCAACGCTTTCTTCGAGTGCGCCTTTAATGGCATCGCTGGTGCCTTCTCTGTTCGTGTCCATGTTCGCACTCGCAACCATATTTGTGATGGCACCAATGTCCGCGCGCCGAACAATGTCCTCAGTGATGCGTACCGCTTCGTCATCCGTATCGGCGATGACCATTTGCATCAACGCGAACACCCCGACATCTCGGCCTGCGTCCTCGGCGCGTTGTTTGATGTCAGCGACCCCTGGTTTTACTTTCGTTTTGGGGCCGGTCACGAATTGATAGTCGCCCGAGTTAGCAACAAATTGTTTCCCTGTCGGCGACTGTCCAGCACATACGATCGGGATCTCGCGGCTCGGTGTTGGGTACATAGCGCAATCATCGAGATTGAAAAATTCTCCCTTGTGGGTACAGCGACCGTCACGCCACAGTGTCTTGAGAATCTGTAGGTATTCGGCGGCGTATTCATAGCGACGTTCGTAGTGCGAATCCCCCGGCCACAGGTTCATTTGTTTATATTCTGGGGCGTTCCAGCCGGTGACGATATTCAAACCGCAACGACCATCGCTAATGTCATCGATAGTCGCGACCATGCGTGCTGTCACCGCCGGATGTTGGCTGAGTAAGGCGATCGACGGAAACAGTTCTATCCTGTTGGTTACCCCGGCGAGTCCAGCCATTAAGGTAAACGACTCCAAGCACGCATCCCAGAAACCAGTTTCGCCGCCGAAGCCACGAAATTTCATCATCGATAATACGAAATCGAGCCCTTGATTTTCAGCCTCAATTGAAATGGCCTTATTGTGCTCGAAGGTCGGCGTGTACACCGGGCTGCCGGCGGAGAGGATGTAACCGTTACTACCATTGGGGAGGAAAACGCCAAATTTCATAGCTACTCCTGATCGCGTGAAACCTAAAGCTGGTCGGTCAAATTAATCCGATCGGCCGACTAAGATCAACGCATTGTTGATGCGTTTCTGTAGTTGGATTGAGACTATCGTTGTTCCGGTACTTTGTCGGCATTTTGCGCTAGATCAGCAAAAAACGCTGTCATTGCGGCACAAACCGACGCAGATGCTTCGATCGTGGTCATATGTCGGCATCCGTCGAGCACAATCAATTGTGCATTACCAAGATCATCAACCATTCTTTGGGCAATCGTTGGGGTCGCTCCGGGGTCTTCGGATCCTGTGATCACCAGAGCAGGGCAGTCCACCCCGCGTAAAGCCGCACCATTGTGGATTTCCGCCTCCGCGAATACGCGGTAGGCGTCGGTGTACCCACGACGATCGTTGTTACTCAAAATCCTGCGAATGTTGGCAACGGTTTTTGGTTGTTGCGACTGAAAACTTGGATCGAACCAACGTTCGATCGCCTGTTCGACTATTCCTTCGAGTCCAATTTCTTCAGTGATGCGCAAACGCGCGCGCACGCCGGCGAGCTCGTCTTCTGTTCGGCAATAAAAAGTATTAATGAAGACGATCCCACCCACACGATGTCCGTGATCGGCGACAAAACGTTGGGCAACGATGCCACCGAGCGAAAAGCCGACTATGAAAGCCTTTTCAATCTGCAAGTGGTCAAGTAACAGTAACAGTTGATCACGAAAATCGTACAGCGATACCTGCTTCGTTAGCGCTGGCGTGCGCCCATGCCCAAATAAGTCATAGCGAATTACCTGATGATTCGATTTCAGCAACAGAGCCTGCTCATCGAACATGGAGTGATCCAGTCCAACCCCATGAATCAACACGATGGGTATCGTTGAATTCGCCACACCTTCGACGACATACCAAGTGCCATCTGGTGTCATCACGGATGAGCCAAAGCTTGCATGATCTACCTCGATTGCCGGCGTCAAGATCAATCGTTAGTCGGCGCCTGCGTCAACAGCGCTAGTGTAGACTAATCATGCAGGTATCGGTTTTGCGTAGACCAATGCGGGTTTCGACGACGTAGAACCATCCTGCAAATATCGCGGCGGACAGATGTATCTGGAGATTGGCATGGCAGATTTGCAAAAGTACCAAATGTATATAGACGGCAAATGGGTCGACGCCAGCGGTGGGCGCACTTTCGAAAGCCTCAACCCGGCCATCGCAGCGCCTTGGGCTACGATACCGGAGGCCGATACCGCAGACGTTGATCGCGCGGTTACCGCCGCCCATGTAGCGTTTACCGAGGGTCCGTGGGCACAGATGACGGCTACGGAGCGTGGTCGCTGCCTACGCCGGCTTGCCGATTTGTTGGACCAGCACTCGGAATCTCTCGGTCGGATCGAGACGATAGATACCGGGAAGTTGTTCAAAGAGACGCGTTGGCAGGCCAATTACATTGCCGAGTTTTTTCACTATTACGCTGGTCTCGCCGATAAGATCAGCGGCGACACCTTACCGATCGATAAACCGGATATGTGGACGATGACCTTGCGTGAACCGCTCGGAGTTGTCGCTGCGGTCGTACCCTGGAACTCGCAATTGTTTTTGAGCGCGGTAAAAATCGCCCCAGCGCTTGCGGCCGGCAACACGATCGTCCTCAAGGTTTCCGAGCACGCATCTGCGCCAATGCTTGAGTTCGCCAAAGTGTTTGCAGAAGCGGACTTCCCGCCCGGCGTGTTCAATGTCATTACAGGCCACGGCGATCCTTGTGGCAAGCGCTTGACCTCGCACCCGTTGGTCAACCGGATCAGTTTCACCGGAGGGCCCGATACCGCACGACAGGTCGTGCGCAACTCGGCAGAAAACTTCGCGCAAGTTTCGCTTGAACTCGGCGGAAAATCACCGCTGCTGATTTTCGACGATGCCGATCTGGAAAGCGCGACCAACGGCGTCTTACTCAGCATTTTTAGCGCAAGTGGTCAAAGTTGCGTCGCGGCTTCGCGTTTGTTTCTTCACGCGGAGATCCACGATGAGATGCTCGAGCGCATCGCTGCTAAGGCGCGTCAGATCCGCATTGGCGATCCGCTGGACGACTCGAGTCAGATGGGGCCGCTGGCCACTATTGGTCAGCTGCAGAACATCACCGCGACGGTGGCCGACGCAAGCGCAAACGGTGCGACGATTGTGCACGGCGGACAGCGGCCGGCGGGGCTCGATTCCGGGTGGTATTTTGAGCCGACGATTGTCGATTGCCCGCATCAGGGACTCGACGTCGTTCGCAATGAGTTGTTTGGCCCGGTTGTCAGTGTCCTAAGGTTTCAAGATGAGGCCGAGGTTATCCGCGCGGCGAACGACAGTCGCTTTGGACTCGCCGCCGGTGTCTTCACTGCCGACGTCGGCCGTGCTTTACGCGTCACCAAACAGATCCGCGCCGGCATCGTCTGGGTTAATACCTACCGCATGGTGTCTCCTATCGCACCGTTTGGTGGCTATAAGGATAGCGGCTGGGGCCGCGAGTCTGGCCTCGATGCGATATACGACTACACCCAAGCTAAAACGGTGTGGATCAATACATCACCCGATCCAATCGCCGATCCCTTTGTGATGCAGTGAATTTCCGCCGGTGACCGAAAAGCTAACCGCTAATCGCCGTTCTCAGCTCACGCTAAAAGTCGAGCGTGGCGGTCGCACGCTACGCGAGCGCACGGTTGAAGTACTGCGCCGGGCGATCCTCGATTTTCACTTTCGCCCGGGTGAGCGCCTGATCGAGCGTGAGCTTTGCGATCTCACCGGAGTTAGTCGCACCTCAGTGCGCGAAGCGCTACGGCAACTCGATACCGAAGGATTGGTGACGATCACACCGCATGTCGGGCCGGCGGTATCGTCTGTGACGATGGATGAAGCTCGGGAGATCTACGAGGTCAGGGCAGCGCTCGAATCTCTGGCGATCGGTTTGTGTGCGCAGCACGCGTCAAATGACGAGATAAAACAACTCGACGTTGCAATCAAGAATTATCAAAAGGCAATTGAAGCCAAAGATCCGCAAGGCGTAATCGAGGCGCTCGATGAATACTACGCGATCGTTTTCGCGACCTGTGGTAATGAACTCGTAGCGACGATGAGTCAAAGCCTGCGTATGCGAGTACGCTATCTGCGCGCTGCAACCACGGCGCATCACACGCCGAGTTGGACCCGCCAATCAGTTGCAAACTATCGACGCATGCTCCGCGCTATTAAGCAACACGATCCGGATGCGGCTCAAGCTGCTTGCCGCCGACAGATCGAACACGCTGCTAAAGTGGCGTTGAAGATCCTTGCGACGGCCTAGGAATTTAATCTTCCAACGTATTGCCGCAACGAGCGATAAACAATTTGACCCCGCTCGTGCATATTCCCTGCTTTAGCCACGCAGTCGCGGGAGATAACTATCGGTCAGCGATTTTTCGTCATCATCGTCTAACTGCAATGTTAGTGCGGCGACGGCGGCGTCAAGTTGAGCGGTGTCGTCGATGCCGATGATCGGCGCGGCCTGCAAATGTCTCGCCAAAACCCACGCAAGCGCTACTTGACCGGGCTGAACCTTATGTTTTGCTGCGATTTGGTCGACTTGCGATCCAACACTCAAATCAGCATCCCGCCCGTACCAGATATCAATGTATTCATCCGTGCGCAGTCGCTCGCTAGCGCCGCCTGTACGTCGCTCACGGCCACAGAGCGCGCCGCGAGCCATCGGGCTGTAGGGGATCCATCCAATTCCGTTTGCATGGCAATAGGGCAAAAGCTCGCTTTCATCCTCGCGCCATAGCAAATTGTAGTGGTTTTGCATCGACACAAATTGAGGCGCATTCCGCGCTTCGGCAATGCAGTTCGCTTTAACGAACTGCCAAGCGGGCATATCCGTTGCGCCGATGTATAAGACTTTGCCAGCGGCAATAAGATCGGCGAGTGCCGACATCATTTCCTCAAGATTAGTGTCCGGATCCCAAATGTGGGTTTGATAGAGATCGATGTAATCCATGTCGAGGCGCCGTAGCGACGCATCAACCGCAGCAAATATGTTCTTGCGCGAGTAGCCACGAGCGTTTGCGTGATCACTCATGGGCATACCAAATTTTGTCGCAACGACAATCGACTCTCGCTCAACGCCGGCGTTGCGGATGAGGCGACCGAGTAGAATTTCGCTTTCGCCACCTGAGTAATAATTACAGGTATCGAAAAAATTTATGCCGTGTTCTAGGGCTCGATCAAAAATTGGTCGCGCGGCGTCCTCGCGTAGAACCCATGAGCGCCATGCCGGATCGCCGAATCCCATTGTGCCGAGGCCAAGGCGTGAGATCGCGAGCCCGCTCGCACCTAAATTAACGTATTCCATAGCTGTGATCCTGCGACTGGTATCCACGTGTAAAACTGAGATTCGATGAGACCCCGGAATCTGCCACAGCGGGCGTGGAATGTATATTGTATATTGTCATACAATCCTCTTCTCAACGATCCGGCGCGACGGTATGAAGATCAGCTACTTCTGTAATCCAACAAATTTGAACCAGGCCCGCGATTATCTTGAGGTGCTGGACGAGGTCCGTGAGATCGCGATGTTTTGTGAAGCGTCGGGCTTCGACACAATTTGGTTTGCTGAGCATCACTTTAGTATCTGGGGTCGCGAGATGTTACCAAACCCTATTGTGATGGGTACCGACATCGCCGCACGCACGGAGCGGATCAGAATTGGATTGGCCGCTGCGATTATCACTTTCTGGCATCCCCTACGTCTCGCCGAAGACGTTGCACTGCTCGATCAATTGAGTAATGGGCGGGTTGAACTAGGTCTGGGTCGAGGTAACTACGGTATTGAAGGTTTAAACCTCAACCCAAAAGCAGATCCGAATAAGCCGGAAGAAAACTATGCGGTATTTGCCGACACCCTGAACGTGCTCAAGCTCGCCTTTGCCAACAAGCGCTTTGGTTATTCGGGTGAGAAATACACCTTTCCATACCCTGGTTTCAATAAAGACCGTGCGCATACGGTTTTGCTGCCGGATTACGTTGACGATGAATCTGGCGATATGGTCAAAATCTCTGTCTACCCGCGACCGCGACAGCAGCCGGGGCCACCCTTGTGGCAAGTCGTCGACGGTGATCGGTCAATCGAATTCGCAGCCGAAAATGATCTCGGAATTATCATGTGGCGGCCAACTGTAAAAGGACTTAAGGAACGCTTCACGCTATATCGAGAAACGGCTCAAGCGGCGGGACATACTGTCGAGCCGGGCGCTCGCTGCGGCATTATGCGTGACGCCTTCGTCGCGGAAACCGAAGCGGAGGCCACGCGCCTTGCCGGCGAGGCAGTTATGGGGACGCTCAACTTTAGCAATTGGCGTGGTCCCTCGATCTATCTCAACCCCGGCGAAAACTTATCTGCCTCTCGTCAGGCCGAGCTTGAACGTCAGTTGGACTACGAGTTCGTTAAACCACGGTGCCTATTGTTCGGAACGCCAGAACAGGTGGCCGAGCAAATGTTAGAGCTACGCGACGAACTAAACGTCGAGCAGGTTCTTCTCAACTGCCATTGGCCTGGGCTTGCTCACGAGCACACCATGCGTAGCTTGCAATTGTTCGTCGACGAAGTAATGCCGCATTTGCTCGGTGGGTAAGGGCTATTTCGGTTTGCGGTAATGTCCGCGGATCAAAATCGTTCGGTGTTCTTCACTATTGCGGATTGAATTCTGCATTTTCTCGCGCGCATCTTGCGGTACGATCAATCCAAGCCACAAAGCCGCAGCGCCTGTTTGCGTTTGCGCGACAGCCAGACGCCGACGGGCAGCGATGAGGACATGCTCGGTTACATCCTCGATGGTGATCTCCGTTAGACCAGCGGCGGCAAGATTGCGACGGGTATCGTCCGGGGTTTGAATGTGATTATTTTTGGGATCGGCCGCCCAAAAAACGGGAAGGTGGATCTCACCAGTCGGCCCCTGGCACAGGGTTTCAAAAACAAAGGAGCCACCGGGCTTTAAGACGCGGTAGACCTGCTCGAACAGGGTCTTCTGGCGTTTGATATTCGGTAGCGAATATTGTGCCCATACGACGTCGTAGTGTCCCGAGGGTAATGGCATTTCAACCGCATCGGCACAGACGAATTCGACCTTGTCACTCATCTTAAGCCGGTGACTCAGTTCACGCGCGGCATCGCAAAACGATTGGGTGATATCAAGCCCAGTGACGGTGCAGCCGAATTCGCTGGCCAAGGTACGGGCCGGTCCGCCAATACCGCTACCCAGATCCAAGACCTTATCTTCCGGTAAGACTTCAGCGAACAACGCCATTTCACGGGTTGCACCGAGACCACCTGCGTGGAATTCATCGAAGCCTGAGAGATCTTCGCGGTGCAGATTCTCAAGGTCTTTGCCTGCCCCACGCAACGCGTCGAGGATCCGCTCGGTCAAGTCGAGTGATCCGTAATGGCGATCGATCGCGACGCCTAGATCCGATTCTGCCGCGGCCTTACTCATTGGGTTTAATGGTCACAAGGTGGTGCTGTAGCTACGAGGCTATTTTTAAGCTTGCGGTAAAAGGAAGTGCGGCCGATTCGCCGCCCTCCATTATCACCGTAGTGGTACGTCTTAGGCCGCCTGCGGCACGTCTTGTTGCGCCAGCGTGCACTTTACAAAATCCCCGCCCTTGAGGATCGCTTTGAGGTTGTCCCGATCCTGCAACACGCGTAGGTCTTTCGACGGGTCGCCGTCGACGACCAATAGATCGGCGAGCTTACCTTCCTCGACTGTGCCGAGGTCATCGAGTCGTCCTTGCAACGCGGCACCGTTGTAAGTTGCCCAGCGGATCACATCAAGGTTCGACACGCCGCAAAGTTCCGGGTACACAGCGAGCTCCTTGGCGTAATCGCCGTGTGGCATCAACGAGCCAAAGCCAAAATCGTCACCGACGACGAGCGGTACCCCGGCATCGTTCGCACGTTTCACCATCGCGGGGTGATTTTCCAATGTATGTTCCAACTCCGGAACCATCGAGGCAAGGCCCGGGTGGTCACCGCTCAAATAGCCACTGACCAAGACTGACGGAAAATAAAGACTCGGCGCGAGAAAGGTCCCTTGTTTGAGAAACAGTTCGAGGCATTCATCGTCGGTGCCGTCGCCATGGTCAACAACATCGATGCCGGCTTCCAGTGCGACTTTAATGCCGCGCGTGCTGATTAGGTGACCACGGATCTTTGCACCGCGTTCGTGTGCCGTACGCACGGCGACGTGAACTTCTTCTTCACTCATGCTCATGAAATGAGAATCGTTGGGCAATCCGTGTCCGCCCGTTGGGTAGAGCTTAACGATGTCGACCCCGTTTGCGATCTCTTCACGTACCGCTTTGCGAAATTCATCGGGACCATCGCATACCTTCGCAAGACCCTTTAATCCAAGATTCCACCATTTGGGGTGCATGTCGACAGAGTCGCCGGTACTCACCACGTCGCTCCCGCATGCAAGGATCCGGGGGCCCGGAATAAGTCCGTTATTGATGCAATTGCGCAAAGCAACGTCGATGTAATGCGCGGCGCCAGCACCGACTGCCATGGTGAATCCGCAGTTAAGGAGAAGTTCGGCGTTTTTAGCCGCGATCAATGTCAACGTCGTCGGTGGGTGCTTGAGATCGATCTCTTGCAAGCTGTTCACATTATCGTAGGCAGGGTGATAGTGGCAAAACGCCATACCGGGCATCAACGTTTTTCCCGCCAGATCAAAGAGCGTATCGTTCTTGCGTCGCGTCGGTGCTTTTGATGCTTTGCTCACCTTAGCGATACGATCATCTTTGATCACGATGACCATGTCATCTTGTGGGGGGTTCACGCCATCGATAAGTCTGGCGCCGCTTAGAAACGTTCGATTAGTCATTGCTTTTCTCCGGTGGGCGGTTGAAGGCATTTTAGGACTGAATTTGGGGTCCGGTCCAATCTGCAGCAGGAATAGCCGTAAGTGGGCCTAGATATTTCCCTAGCGATTATCTGTAATAGTCGGTATCGGACCGGACAGATGATGTCAGATGATCTCTGAAGCAGACGTTCACCAATACTGATCGGCGACCGCCGCTTTGTGCCCAATGCAGCCGCTGCGGAAAGCCTAGCGTCACCCGTTTTCGGTGATTACGAATGGGCAAACGGAATAACTGGCTGCTCGATACACAGGTAGAAGGACTATCCAGGCTTTTGTGACCGGTATCGCGTTCCTCCATGTTGATGCTGACTACGATTAGCCCATACCCGCACGGAGATCGACTTTGTACAGTCGCACCTGCATAGCGCTCCTCGCCGTTTCGCTAACGGCCTGCGGAGATCGCGTGCCCGAGCATGACAGCCGCTATGACGAGCTCGCCAAGTATTACGAAGGCAACGTTATTGCCGACTATCCAGCCGAAATGGCCGAGTATCGCGAGGCATTCGATGCAGCGGCGATGCCGATCGCGGTGGCTGAGGGCAAGGTGGCGCGAACCTCGGTCTTCGACAGCAAGTTTCTCGGCACGCCATACATGCCGAAAGACTTTGAGTACCCGCGCGACCCCGACGGACGTGCATTGAGTTTTCTCGCGCAGATAAACTTCGACGACGTGCCGCCGTTGCCCGACTACCCAGAGAGCGGCATCCTACAATTCTATATCTCCGACTCGGTTGACCACACTCGTCAGGTTTGGGGGCTTGAGCACCTCGACACAAGGCCGCATGACGCCAAAGCGCAGTTCGAGCTGCAGCAGAAGCAAAACTACTTTCGCGTCGTTTGGCACGAAGACGTGATCCGCGATGAAAAGGCACTGACGAAGAAACACCCTAGCCGATCCGGAACAGTATTGCCGATCGTCGACGAGGGGAGGCTGACGTTCACAGCAAGTACCGGCTACCCGGTGCCCGGAGACTATCGTTTCGAGAAAGTCTTTGGCGAGGGAGACTACCGCTTTTTCGAACGCTTTGGCGACGAGGCCGAAAGCGTGTACGTGCGGTACTCAAGTCACGTAACGATTCGTTCAATCGCGTGGATTGGCGGCTACGCCTTCTTTACCCAGTGGGATCCGCGCTACGCTGATCCGGACGAAGACTGGTTGTTGCTGTTCGAAATTCAGAGTTCGTTGAGTCTCGACCAGCCCGAGGTTCTATGGGGCGACGCCGGAATCGGTGCGTTTTTCATTCGTCGCAATGATCTTCGCAAGCGCGACTTCTCCCGCGTGCTGTACCACTGGGACAACCATTAGCGGCTGCAGGTAAATCGGAAACGCGGACTCACCATTAGCTATTCACAGTCTGCCCTTGGCCGATCTGAGCCATTAGCAACACAATTTTAGGGTCACTTTGAGCGCCCGCTTTAGAACATAGTTTCAAAGATCTCTGACACTGTCTGTCAGGTCACATCTGAGTTATCAAAGATTATCACTACCGCCACTGTCGTTCCCGTGAAACCCATCGCTCTCCGGGTATTGGTCCATCGCTGCTAAACGTATTGACCACGTTATGCAGCAGTTTTGACACATTATTGTCGAAGTTATTAACCGGCAACGCTTGGCCAAATGCGATTGACCCCGTTGAGAATACCGCGCCCTCATTCGGCGCGGGGAAGTATACGAGGTCTGCGCGGATCCGATGGTCTTGGGTACCGCTCAGGCCTTGGTAGGCATAGAGTAATTCTTCGGTGACGAGCACGTAATTGTCGGTATGTCCGCCGGACGAGGCCACGATCAATGCATGCGGTGGGGTGCCCAGCTTTAGGTCATAGCGGTCGAGCTCGATACCGCCTGCGCCGCCATGGGCGAGACCGAAGTCGCCGATGATTTCGCCCTCGATGCCCTCGGTGATCCATTCAATGCGGCGATGGTAGGAATCCGGCATGCGCCGATAGGGCTGGCAGTGTTCGAATCCTTCAGAGATGAAACCAACCCCGGCGAGTTTCTGTGGCGGCCGTCCGCGGTGTCGCCACAGACCTCCTTTCTCCCCGGTGGACTGCAAGTAATGCTCGCCCGGTCGTGCGCGCCACGCACACATCGCGGCGTCGAGTTTGCGCACTTCCATACACCAAGGCTCATCGTCGCGAAACCCAACCACCCAATAGAACCCATTACCACCCATGTAGATGAGTCGACCGCCGTCCTCGACATAATCTTCCAGACCATCGAGCATCCGTTCCGAGGTGTATTCCGGATGGGTGCCGGTGAGCACGCAGTTGTACGGTTTCAGGCAGTCGACACCTTCGCGATGTAGATCTTCATCGGTGATGATCTCGTAGTCGTCATTGCGTGATTCGAGCCATCCGATGATCGAAAGATCCGCGGCGAACTGCCATGTGATGCCCATGCTCGACATGCGTGCTTTTGGTCGCATATTAACAATGGGACGATGGTAGGAACTTAGGTTGACCCCTTGGCCGTCGAGGTAGGAGTCATAGGTCGACAGACCAAACTCCTCGTTTTGATACATCTCGATATCGATCTCCGAGACGATCGGTGGTTGGCCGGTCATGGATTGCACTATTTGGGCGTCAAAACTCAGATGTTCATTCGCATAGGCGAGATAGCTTGCGGTCGGAATGAGCATCGCTATTTTTGCGCGTGGCGTTTTCGCGCGCACAAAAAATACGATGTACTCTTCGGCGAGTCCTGCACCGTCGCCAGCGCGCAAGCGCATTGCGTAGACGCCGCTCTTTAATTCATCCGGAATACGAAGTGTCTGGATAACATCCCATTTACAGTCGATCACGGCATCGGCGTGAAAGTCGATGCCGCCGTATTCCTCCGGCGCAAGTCGGAAACTATCGTTGCGACCATTCCAATTCCAGCCGGTTTGTGCGCGGTTAGGGCGGTTTAAGCCTGCGGCATTTAAGCGATGTGGGCCGACGTCGATGACCTCGTCGCCGATCCCCTTATCCGTATAGCCAGCAGTCGTATCCCAATAACACACCATGCCGGATCCCGGCGGCGCATCGCCCGCTTTGATCGACTCAAGCTCTTCGGCTAATAAAACTCGCTCGAAGATCCCCGGCCGATCGATCTTGCCGCAATAGGCCTGTCCGAAAAAATGTCCACGTAATTCGTGAAAATCTCGGCTACCAGCCATCACGAATGGAATGTCAGCCGAATTCTTCGCACGGAATCGAAATGTTTCGCGCACGTGCGACTCGAAATCGAACGGTGCGACTTTACCTAGCCTGCTGTTGTAGCGGGTTGACACAGAACACTGGTGCAATGTCGCGTGGCCATTGTTCGAATCAAAGCTTGCGGCGATGAAGTACCATTGATTACCGAGCATCGGCACTTCGGCGCGAATGTAGTCCATGTCAGTGCCATCGCCGACCCAAAATTCAAGATAACCGTCCTGACTTATGCCAAGACAATAACCCTCGTTACTCGTGATGTCCCAACGACCGAGGATCGCTTGGCGTGTGCCCCATTGCGGTACGGTTGGATGGACGAAGGCAAAGAGGGAGAAGCTACCATCGAGACGCAGATGTCCATCCGGGTCGGCAACGGTTAAATAAGAGCCAACCTGCGTGAATTGTTTCTTCACATCCCAATCACCATTAGCGGGGCAGTCCATCGCTTGTTCGATAAACCCCGGCCCATCGGGATGCTCATCACCATGAATTAGGCGCACGAGTTGGGCATCGGCTGTGTCGGTGCCGTCGGCGGTGACGTGAAACGCGATGTCGTCACCCGGTTTGACGGAGATCTTATCGGTGTAACCGAATATTTTTATCTGGGCCATTGGCAGGTTCAGTTAGATACAGCTATTAGGTTTCGAGTAAATCTTGTACGCGACGTAAAAAAACACCGTGATACGCCGCCGCCTGAGACGGGTAGGTTTTTTCCTCTACCTCACGCGGGGCCACCCCGCGATGACCGGAAAGCGCGACAATGCGATAGGCCTTAAATGGCTCGATGGCCTGGATCGCGTACTTATCGCGTTGCGGTTGACGCCGAAAGTAGAGCAGCAGTCGTTCGAGCGCCTCACTGTGCTGCCCCAGTGGTTGGCGCCGATGTTCCTCGATCACTTCATCACACACTAAGGTCTTAAGAAAGTCGCGTTGCATCTTGTCGAAGCGCCTAAAGTACACTTGGTCTTTATCTCGGCACTCGGTAGATTCTTCCGGCAGCATTTCGCCTCCTTTCTCGGCTCGAGTTGAGCGGTTTTCACTTTTCTTTTTATCACGCCACGCTCTAAATTGCGGTTTGATCCCAAACAACCCACCGCGCAAAAATAATACAGCGGCGAGCATGATGATCCCTATCAGTATCAATCGGATCGGACCCCAAGTGACCAAGCCATCGCGCACTAATACGACTATCAAGGTGCCGAGAACGACACCTTCCGCGCGGCGCATGCCGCCAATAACCAACATCGCAAGTCCAAGCGATACGAGTTCGATACCAAACAAGCTCGGTGATGCGCCACGAAAATGCGCGGCGTAGAAACCGCCAATCGCTCCCAGCCCGGTCGATGAAATTAGAAACACCTGGATCCGAGCACGGCGGTAATTAACGCCGCAAGCCTCGGCGAAGGCCTCTCGCTTTTCCGGTGCCATGCGTAGTATCCGACCGAGTCGGCGCCCATCAACGAGTCGGTATAGCGACAAGGCCATGATCATCACGACCACACTGGCGTAATAGCCAAGCATCAGTTGATGCTCGGAACTCCACTGCTGCGGGATATAGGTTTCCGCGCCGTAGAGTCCGCCAGTCGCAGAGCCAAAGGTGCGTGATTGCAGGACGTAAACACGACATAACTCGTTTAGACCTAAGGTCAGTAGCGCATAGTAAAACCCGTCGAGGCGCACTGCAGGGATTGCGATCAACACGCCAAAGACCAAACCGATAAACGTGCCAAAGAAAGGCAAACTCCACCAAGGCATGCCGAATTGAATCGACAAGTAAGCGGTACCGTATGCAGCCGCGCCAACGACCGAATAGGTTGCGAGGGAATAGATACCGGCGGTGCCTATGACGAGCATCCAACATAGATTGATCGCGGCATAGATCGCGAAGATTGCCGCGGCACTCAACAGCGTGTTGGTCAGGTTTTGCGGTACGAGAAACGGCATGATTGCCATCAAGGCAAAGGCCATGATCCAATACACCGGACGTTTGTCGCTGATGGTTTTTTCCGCACGTAGCGTTTTCGGGTTGTAACCGCCTCGCAGCAATAGGATCCGTCTACGGGTTGGCCACCATCGTGTGCGGTGCCAAAGCCGGCTTCCGTGCCCGCGAAATTTCCAGTAGTAGCGAAAATGCCCAATGCGGAAAAGTCGAACTTTGTAGGCGCGGTTTTCACGCCATGGTTGCAGCGGATCTTGCCACTCCTGGATCGGCAACTCATCGGGCGAGTCATTGCGTCCCCATCTTGCGATGGGGTTCCGCCAACGGCGTTGCTTCGGATCCTCACTCATGGGCTAGGCTTCGCGCGCTCGATCAAGGATCCCCGCGATCCCCCGTGGCCGGATCAAAATGATCAAAATGATCAATCCGAATTGAGTTATCAAGACATACTGTCCACCGATTGTGGCCGCAGTAATAGCTTCGTTTACAGCAAGAATGACCGCCGCGATCAATGCGCCGGCGATACTCCCAAGTCCCCCACACAGCGCGATCGCGAGACCCTTGATCAACGGCGTTGTACCAGCGAAGGGTGACACGTAATAAACCTGGGACAACAACACCGATGCGAGGCCGGCGAGCGCTCCGGTTAACGCCATCACATAGAGACCGGTGCGGCGTACGCCGATGCCGACCAGTGAAGCGGCATGGGGATTCATCATCATCGCGCGGATCTCGAGGCCGCGGCGGCTCGACTTCATCCACCATAAGACCACCCCAAGCAGAACGATAGAGGAGGCGACTGTTCCGGCGGTATTGGCGGTTAATACGATCCCTGCATATTCCACTTGTGCGTAGCCAAAGATCTCGGGCAGGGCCTTAGCACGTGGGCCGAAGTACCACATGAGTGTTTGATTACCGATGAGCGAGATAGCGACCGTTGCGATCATGCCGCGCATGGTGAAATTCGGTTTGTCGTGTATCGGCAGGAAGGCAAGCGCCCACACTACGATGCCAAACAATGCACCGGTCAATATGCCGGCCGACATCACAGCGATCCCATGCTCGGACAAATGTTCCGCCGCGAGCCATGCGCCGTAGCCACCGGCGGCGAAGACGAAACCGTAGGCAAGATTGATCAGGCCGAGACTCGACCAGGTGATCGAAATGCCGACGGCGAGCGTGCCATAAATACACGCTAGCTGTAACGCATCGACGGCGATGATGCCCCAATCCATCTCAACTTTCCCCCATGTACCCTATTGCCTGACTATAAAGTTATGTTTGTTTGGGTGGATCTAATTTAAGGCATGAATAAAACTACGGATAACACTAAGAATACGAATAATAAAGTTAACAAAAATAATTAATAATTAATCTTTCCAAATCTCCGTGTCGTTAATGTTCTGCGTGGTCAATTTCAAAAATAAGGGCCCGGTACAGCGTGCATTGGTTGGCGTGGTCCAATGAGCAAAAAATTACGCTTCCCAACGCATCGCGCCGGCAAGCGATACTGAGGCTTCACCTTTAAGTTTACCGGCATGCATACCGATGATACGGTCGACCCGCCCTTCGAGCAGACTGACGTTTTGCTCCGCGATCACCATCGCCGATTCACCCAATTCAATCGCCATCAGCGTGTCCAACACACTCTTGCCGATCTTTGGCGCGAGCCCGAGCGAGGGCTCATCGACTAAGTACAGCGATGCATCGGACATCAGCCCACGTCCAAGACAAACCATGCGCCGTTCACCTCCGGAAAGTCGCCCTACAGAAACGGACATAAGCTTCGCCAGTGGCGGAAAAACATCGAGTACCCAAGCCTTTCGCCGCCGGCGTTCACGCCACGCGGTCTTTGTGAATGCGCCGCTATCGAGGTGTTCCTCAACTGTGAGTCCATGGAAAATTTCGTCGCCTTGGGGGATCAGGGCGAGTCCCCTTCGTACCACGCGGTGGGTATAGCGACCAGGACCCTGAGACCGCGTACCGCCAACCTCATGACCGTTCAATTGAATCGATCCGCGTTGCCAACCCGTGAGGCCGGCGATTGCGAGGAACAATGTCGATTTGCCGTGTCCGTTTAGACCAACGATGCCAACGCGTTCACCAGCATGCACATTAAGGTCGAGATCATGAAGGATACGCATCGGGCCGTAACCGGCCGAAAGCCCACGAACACTTAGGATATCCGGGCGTGCGACGTCGTCGGGCTGTCGGTCAACAGGCATGGTGTTGCATCGTGCGCTCAATTTGACCCATTTTCGAAATAGGCTTCGTGAACGTTCGGGTCGTGGAGTATTTCGGCGAGCGATCCGTTTGCGATCGTTTGACCGGCGTCAATTACCATGACGCTGTCGGCGATGGTTTCGAGCAGTTCAAGACGATGTTCGACAATGGCGATTCCGATGTTAAGTTCTTTGGAGAGTCTCCGAATTAAATGATCGAATTCGTCGACTTCAGAATTGATCATGCCGGCGGCCGGCTCGTCGAGTAATAACATTGAACAATGTCGCATCAACAAACAAGCGAGCAACAATTTTCGTCGATTCAAGGTTTCGAGGCTCGCGGCCGGCAGGTGCATGGTGATGTCTAAGTGGACGAGTTCGCAGGCCCACTCCGCTTGGTGACGGGTGCAATAAGGTTTGTATGCCTGGCGCGCGGCCTTCAGCACTTCTCCGACTGTTAGCTCGTCGGGCACCACCGGGGTTTGATAGGTGCGCCCAATACCGAGACGGGCGCGCTCATAGAGTTTGAGATCGGTGATGGCCTCACCGCGAAATCGAATGGACCCTGAGCGCGCCTGTATCCGCCCACTAAGTACTTCAAAGAGACTTGTTTTACCGGCACCATTCGGGCCGATGATGCCAAGGACCTCGCCGGACTCGACTCGCAGTGATATGTCGTTGAGGATCTCGCGGCCACCAAGGTCGAGACAGATCCCGGTGCAGTCGAATAAGGGAGAGCGGTCTAAGTCCACCATGGCGCCGGCTTAAGGGCGACTTCTTTGAGTTCGAAGGGATAGATAATGCGATGCTCGAGATCTTGTACCTGAAAGTAGAGTTGGCTCACACCTTGGTTGAGTTCACTTGCGCGAACATCATAGCCGTTATCCGGCCAGTGCGCGGCCTCTTGGTACTCGTTGTTCATATCGATATGACCGCACAACCCATCGTGCGGGTGTGTGCGCACCCAATCGCACACCGCTTCAAAGTTTGACGGATCACCAACCGCTTCCCATGCGGCCTTGAGATAATAGACGATATCGTAACCGACCCCGGTGTAGACCACGCCCATCGTGCCGGGAAAACGTTTCTTATATTTTTCGCGGTAGGCCAATCCTTGCGCATCTGCGTAGAGACCCATCACGGTGCTCCAACAAAATCCCTCGGCCGCACGCCTGGCGAGATCGAGAAACTCAGGTTGCGAGGGCCCGTATTGCAAATAGACCAATGAATTCTTTAAGGGTTTGGCGCGGAATTGTTTACAAAATGCGGCAAACTCCGCAGCGACCCAATGGTCGATCATCACCGCCCCCGCGCCAACTTTATGGATCTGTTCAACAACGGGTCCCCAGTTTTGCACCGGGTACTGAATGTCGGTGATGCCGGCGAGTTCGAACTCGCTCTTTTTCAACGCGTCCTGGCACGCACGCGAGATGGTTTGGTTGTACGCTACCTGCTCTTGGACGATATGAACACCCATGTTCGTGGGATTCCAAGCACCGTGGTCTTTCATTGCCTGGAGCCAGATCGGAAAGTGGTAGCCATAGTGAACTTCCGACGGGTCGACTTGGAAGATGTGATGATACTTATCCGGGTTCTGGCGCACGGCTTCAGTTGCCGCGCGTTGTGTGTTTCCCGATAGATAGGGGCAAGCCCATTTGACCGATGCGTCCATCGCTGGGATCGGCACAAACAGAAACGCATTGGATATCGCATGGACTTTGGCGTCGACTAACGCGCGTACCGATGCCGCGCAGGCCTCGGGAGATAACTTATCGGTATCGACGACCTCGATCTTCAGCTCGCGCCCAAGTATGCCCCCGGCGGCGTTGATCTCTTCCATCGCGAGAATCGTGCCATTTAAGTGGTCGAGGTCATCGGCTACACCGTGGGCCGCCGTTTGTGAGGTCGGTAACCCGATAACAATTGGTTCGTTGTCGGCAAAGACCTTACTCGACAGTGGCAAGCCGCTTGCTGCGGTTGCGGCCGCGATACCCTTGAGCACGGTTCGTCGTCTTATCTGCTTTGCCATACGCTGCCTCCGCGGTAAATTGTTGCATCAATGGCGGGATTTGTCCTGTTGCGCTCAAACACATCGCGCTCGTAGCGAATACTGATAGCATTCACCTTATGGAGATGCCCAAAAGCCGGACCGCGCTCGGGGTACTGAACGAGATCACCGACCGTGACCCGACGCACGACTTTATTATCGACCGCGGCCGTTGCTGGTCATACCAATCGTTTACGGAGGACGTTAATCAATGCGCAGGCGCAATGTTGGCCAGCGGCATCGTCCATGGCGATCGGGTTGGAATCCTCGCCGGCAATCGTGCCGAATGGCTTATCGTCAATTTCGCGGCGATGTCGATTGGCGCAATTACGGTCGGATTGAATACCTGGTCGAGTGCGAACGAACTTAACTATCAACTAAATCATGCAGCGGTAAAGTTACTTTTCGTCGAGCCGCAATTCCGTGAACGTAATTTCGTTCGACTAGTCTCCCAAGCGCGCGCACTTGCAGATGGATTGCCTCAATTAGAAGGTATCGTTGCACTCGACGCTCAGGGCCAAGATCAATGGCGCCCCTATGTCGATTTTGTCGAGAGTGGAAGGGCCCTCAACGCGGATGATCTTGCCGCGGCCCAGGCGCGGGTCGGCCCAGACAATGTCGCCTTCTTGCTCTATACCTCAGGTTCAACGGCATTGCCGAAAGGAGTACCGCTAGTCCATCGTGGGTTAATCGAGAATATGTGGGGGATCGGTGAGCGTCAGCATCTGGTTGCGGGAGATCGCTTATGGCTCGCTGTCTCTTTGTTTTGGGCGCTCGCCTGTGTCAATGCAGTGTTCGCGGTGTTCACCCATGGCGGGACGATTGTCTTGCAATATCATTTCGATGCCGGCGAGGCGCTACGCTTGATCGAAGCTGAGCGATGCACGGTTTTCTATGGCACGCCAAATATGTCACTTGCCATTGCCGAGCATCCACACTACGCCGTCTCCAAATTAAAGACCTTACGCACCGGCGCTACGATTGGAACCGCCGCGCAGTTACAACGGATTGTCGACTTCGGCGCCAGTAGTATCTGTAATGTCTATGGCTTAACCGAATCCTATGGCAACTCAACCGTTGCTGATGCGGAATTACCGCTCGAACAACGGCTTCGGACGGTTGGCCAAGCGCTACCGGGGACCGAAATTCGGATCATCGACCCGGACACCGGTGCCGAGCTTCCCGTAGGCCAACGCGGCGAAATCACTTTGCGCGGCTACCTCACCACGGGTTATTGGAACGATCCGGAACGCACCGCCGAGTCGTTTAGTGAACACGGATGGTTTCGCACCGGCGATCTCGGCATGCTCGATAGCGAGGGGTTTTTGTATTATCGCGGACGCCTTAAGGAAATGGTGAAGACGGGAGGGATAAATGTCGCGCCGGCCGAAGTCGAAGAAGTACTGACAACACATCCAGCCATCGAACTCGCGTTTGTTACCGGGATCCCCGACGAACGGCTCGACGAGACGATCGCCGCGGTCATCGTGCTAAAGCCCGACCAGATTGCCAATGAAGCAGAACTGCAGGCACATTGCCGCGGTGTCCTGGCCGCCTATAAAACGCCGCGCCGTTTTTGTTTCGTCAAGGCAGAAGATCTTCCACTGACGACGACCGGTAAGCTACAGCGAAATCGCCTCGTCGAATTGTTCGGCTTGAGTTAACTGGTCGGCTTTCGTGCGCGTATTAAGATGCGATCGGTCCGATATCGCAATCCATCCGCATAGATCGATTGGCTATGGTCGTCGTCTGGATTGGCGAGTAGATCAGAGGTCTCTTCAACCACAAATCCAGCCTTTTCGAGCATGCCGAGCACGATACTGGTTTCAAGTCGATGCAATTGTGCGTTGTCGTTTCCCGCGACGCCGACGTGTTCACTGACACCCAGTACGCCACCGGGTTTAAGCGCGCGTTTGATGTCCGCCAAGAATTGAAGGGTGGCTGCCTCGCCGTCGCGGTTGTAAACGTCGTGGATGTTAAACCCCCAGATGGCCAAGTCGATCGACTTGTCGAACGGCATGTCCTCAGAGTCGACCACGATGTAGCGGACATTCGGTAGGCGATTGTTCTCAAGTCTTCCGCGCATGGCTTTATGCAACGCCCCTTTGATTAAAGTCGTCACAAAATGGGAGTTTTGTGCATAGACGATCCCGTTTGGGCCGACTGCAGCGGATAAGATCTCTGCGTTATAGCCGTTGCCCGCGGTCATATCCAACACGGTCATGCCAGCATTGACCCCAAAGAACTGCATCGTCTCAACCGGTTTTCTGTCCGGATCCTTAACGGCGTCATATTCGTTGCGACCGTCGGATTTTAGTTGTTGCAGGATCCTTGCGGCCATTGGGTCAACTTGTTCTTCTGCACCGCTATGGCCAGTGGCGATTACGCAGGAAAAGATGAGTGCAGATATGAGAGTTTTGTTCATGTCTAAATTACTCCGAGTCGCCGCTGAAAATTTCGATCGCCGACAGTTTGGCGAGGTATATCACGGTGCGCGTGGACTATTGAATTTGAATGAATAGAATGACCTTCACGTTTTAGGTGGGATGCCAGGATACTATGGATTTTGTACAACAACTGATTGATGCGAGAACACGCGGCATTGTAACGCCGAGACCAAGTCAAAGCGTCGAAAATTTCGACTTGGAGGCAGGCTATAGAGCCGGCGCGAACGTGGATGCGGCGCTGTGCGAAATCGGGTGGCAACATGTAGGACGCAAGATAGGATTCACAAACGTTGCGACGTGGGCGGAATTCGGGCTTTCAAGCCCAATTTGGGCTTATATGTACGATCGTACAGTTGTCGATGCGGGCTCTCGTATCACCGAAGTCCCCGTGGGAAGTTTAGTCTCGCCCCGCATAGAGCCGGAAATCGTTCTCGGCCTAAATGATCGAATCACTGGGATCGCAGCGGATCCGGATACGATCGCATCCGCCATCGAGTGGGTCGCACCGGGTTTCGAGATTGTTGATTGTCATTACGCCGATTGGCAGTTCACCGCCGCCGACATTGTCGCCGACTTCGGTGCGCACGCACGGTTGATTGTCGGAGAGAAGACAATGCTTGCGGCGCAAGATCGCCGTGCGCTGCGCCAGGCGCTCGCGGATGTTACCGTGAAGCTGTGCCGTGATGACGAAGTTGTGACCACTGGCGTTGGACGCAACGCGCTCGGCAGTCCCTTATCCGCGCTTGCCAGTCTATGCGATATGCTTGTTACTCAAGCTTGGGCGAATCCATTGGTTTCCGGAGAGGTCATCACGACCGGAACATTAACCGACTACCCGCGGGTTAATGCCGGGCAACGATGGACCGCTATGTTTGCGGGGGCCGGGCTAAGCCACCTGACGATTGATCTGATTTAATCTGCTAAGGAATCGTAGCCTGTGTGTATCTTATGGTGATTCCAACGCGGATCATGCGCAACCTGGCATTGCGGCCGCAATCAGCATCCGCCGCCGCGCGCGCTTTTCGGGCGTTACTTCACGACGGCTGCGTGTTGGTCGCTGGGGGAAAGCCGCTCAAGCGGCCGTCCGCACTAGTACGCGGTAGTTGCGTACCAAAGCATGAAATCGACGCCGAGCCTTTCGGCTTGCGTATATTCCTTACCAACGTTCATCAGAATCCGGATCTGCGTTTTCTTGTGGGATACGTTATGAAACGCGATTCACGACGTCCACGAATTTATGCACGCATTTTTTATAAAGACACGGCGTTGATGTGGCGCGCCGCCTCGCACTTGGTGAAAGATCGTGGGGAGTTTTGGATTGGCAAGGGCGATGTCACCACGATTGAGATCGATGGTGAGGAATACCTGTGTTCGCAGGAATCGACGACCGATATGCCTTTCGAACTGCAGGCAGCGCTTGAGAAGGTTGCGCGCAGTGCGCCGTCCATCCCCGTCAACGACCGTATACTCGAGCGCGTGCTGCGTCGTGCTCCGGCGGGACGGATCTTACCGTATGCTGATTTCACCCGACTCCGGCGTCGCGCAGCGGCGGAACCCCGTAATCGGATAAATCGCGGCCGGCCGGTCGCGTCCTTTGCGCGCAAACACGATCCGGCTTCGCTGCGTTTTGTTACTGGGTTCGAGCCCGATCTGTCGCACGGTATCGTCGAGGTTCTTGACTTGGAAAGTGCCTACTACGGTGGCCTCGTGCGATTTTTCCGAGTGCTGTCGACTAACCAGAAGATCCAGTATGCGTTCATGGCGGCACCGCAGCGGGTTTGGATCATTCCACCACAGGCGCTCACCACTGAACTGACGACGTTCGCGCTGCGCACGATTAACGTGGCAATCGACGAAGACGTTTGTGTGCCCGGTTACGAGTTTCACTACATGGACGAGACCGATGATGGTCCCGTTCTACACAGCCAGATCCCGCCTGGTTTCGCCGGCGCCCACCATCCTGACGATGAAGATCGCGCCGATGCCTCACCATGGATAGATCTGCTTCCGATCGTGCATGAGTTCCGAGCCAAGGTGTTAGGCGCCACGGTCTAACACCGGTTGACTACCGATCGCTCGCCCGGCGATACTCGATTGAACTGCGTACGACCGCGTTTACGTTTCCAAGATCCGACTCGGATGTGATCGCGACCGGACCTACCGGAATTCAGCATTGCGAGGGGCCCGCCATGAGCACGATCACGGTGTTTCCAGCACGCAAGGTCATCACGATGGACCCGGGCCGTCCGTTTGCCGACGCCATCGCCGTGATGGACGGTAGGGTACTATCAACCGGCACCTTAACGTCGATGCAACCGTGGCTATCGCGGAACCAGCATGTCATCGACGACACCCTTAAAGACAAAGTCATTATGCCGGGGCTGATCGATCCACATACGCACTTCGCTATGTCATCGGGATTTATGTCCTTGCATTACATTGGGCCGATCGAGTCACCTGGTCCGGCGGGTATGAATCCACCGCTACCGACGCACGAGACGGTTCTAGCGAAACTTCGAGAAGTGCACGAGCAAGAAAAAGATCCGACTAAACCAATAATCGCCTGGGGGCTGGACCCCGCATTGCAAGGCGGCCACCTACATCGCGATGAGCTTGACGAGCTTGTCGGTTCGCGTCCGATTTGGGTGATCTCCTACGCGCCGCATTTCGTCTACACCAACAGCGCGGCGCTAGCAGTGATCGGCATTGCGGAAGAATCTACTGTCCATGGTGTGCAGCATTATGCAGACGGACGACTCGACGGGGTGTTTGTGGAGATCGAGGCGACGCGCATCGCATTGGCCGGCATGCGCGATGAAATAAACAAGGGTGGTGGAGTCGCTGGTCTACGGCGAATGGCCGATGTGGCACGTCGCGCCGGTGTGACCACGACGGCGGAAATGGTATTTGGTTGGATCGATTTTGAAACCGAGTGGGCGATGCACAACGAAGCAGTTAACGACCCTACATTTCCATTGCGCATGGCCTTGGTGCCGCTCGAGAATCCATTATATAAAGCGCACGGCGAGAAGGCCGTGGAGTTTCTGCGTGCCGCCGCCGAGCGCAATAGTGATAAGTTATTTTTTCACGGCATCAAGTGGTTGACCGACGGATCGTTTCCAGCGATGTCCTTGCGCTTAAATTTCCCCGGCTACCTCGACGGCTCAAACGGGTTACGCAACGACGTCCCTTGGGAGGACTTAACGGCGCGCATGCTGCCGTTTTGGCGAGCCGGTATTCAGATCCACTGCCACGCAAATGGCGATGAAGCGATCGACGCGTCGTTAGATGTGCTCGCACGTTTACAAGAAATACAACCACGCTTCGACCATCGCTTTACGATTGAGCACTACTGCATCAGTACTCCGGAGCAAGCCCGTCGGCTGAAGGCGCTCGGCGGTCTTGCCTCGGTCAATATCAATTTCGTGCACTATCGTAGCCAACTACACAGTGAGCATGGCTTCGGGCCGGATCGCTCTGAGGCAGTCGGCAGACTTGGGTCTCTCGCACGCGAAGGCGTTGTGTTCGCGCTGCATTCGGATTTTTCCTTGGTCGTGCTACCCCTGCATCCACTCACCGCCGCGTGGGTGGCGATTAATCGGGTCGCACTTGACGGCGAGACTGTCATGGCGCCGGGTGAGCGCATCAATCTCGAACGGGCCTTGCGCGCAATCACCATTGACGCGGCCTACGTGCTCGGGCTGGAAAACAAAGTCGGGAGTCTTGAGCCCGGCAAGTTTGCAGATTTCGCTGTGCTTGAAGCGGATCCATTTGAGGTCGACCCGATCGCGCTGAAGGACATCCCGATCTGGGGCACTGCACTAGCGGGCAAGCTGCAGTCCGCCTGAGATCCGCGTCGTGAACCGCCGACCAGAAACCTACGCAGCGGCGGTCGCCGAAACCTGGGAGATGCTCGCCGGCATTATCCAAGCTGGGCAAATGATCCCATCAACGCAACGCGCCGCGCCGGGTTCGTTACCATTAACCGTGATCGGCGGATTCCTCGGTGCTGGCAAGACCACATTGTTGAACCAATTATTGAGTGCACCCGATGGCCGTAAGATCGCCGTGCTGGTTAACGATTTCGGGCGTATCAATATTGACGCCGATCTGATCCAATCGCGCACTGCAGACACCATCAGCCTGACCAACGGCTGCGCCTGTTGCAGCGTCGCAGGCGATCTCACACGAACGCTGATTGAACTCGCGGCGCGTACCGAGCCGCCGGATGCGATCGTGCTCGAAGCGAGTGGCTTGGCCGACCCGCGCGCCATTGCACAGGTCGCATTAGCTAATCCATCACTTAGGCTAGACGGGATCTTGGCGATAGTCGACGCCGAAACCGGACCCGATCGCGCCCGCGATCCGGATTGTCACGATACGTTTTTCGCGCAAATCGCCGCAGCCGACCTAATAGTGCTCAACAAGCTCGACTTGCTCGATGCAACAGATCAAGAGGCAGCTCGTAGGTGGCTCAACACCGAGTGGCCTGATCGATCGATTGTCGAGACGGTGCAGGCGGTGGTGCCGGTTGACGTGGCACTCGGGCTCAACACCGGGCGACCCGTTTCTGCTGCTTTAATCGACGGTCATGCCGAACGATTCGAGAGTTGGAGCTTCACTAGCGATGTGCCACTCGACGATGAACGAATCGACGCGGTGCTCGGCAAGATTCCCGCCAGCGTGTTGCGCGCGAAAGCGATCCTGTGGCTATCGAGTGATCCAGAATACCGCACAATCTATCAACGCGTCGGACGGCGTTACAACTATTCGCAAGGCAGTGCTTGGAACGGTGAAACACCATCTTCAAGCCTCGTATTGATTGGCTGCAAAGGTGCTATCGATGCACAGGGGATGACAAAAAAGATCAGCGCTTGCTACGCACGATAATCATTTGTTTGACACAAGAGTGATGCGTGTTGGGGCTGTATCCCGGTAGTTTCGTTTCAACGATTTCGATAACAAAAGGAGCCCAATGACCATGAGCGCCGCAAGTTATCCGCGAATCCTCATTGGTTATGGTCCCGACCCACCCGATCCGAAATGGCCCGGCCGTGCGCGGCTTACGCTTCAATTCGTACTCGCCTACGAGAGCGGCCGCGAGAGCAACATCCTGCATGGTGATGCGGGATCGGAAAACATGCTTACCGATGTCGCGGGCTTCCCCGCGGGGCACGAAGTTGTTTGTAATGGTTTCCGTTGGATCAACTATCAAGATGTCGACGAGCGTATAAAACGTGAGCATATCCGCCCCAGTCGTGCGGCGGGCTTGGAGCGATTTTTGGATCACGTTTTGGCGTCAGAGGACGTTTGGATTTGCCGCGGTATCGATATCGCCCGACATTGGATCGACCAGTTCCCGTATCGGGGAGACGCAACCTAGCCTGCGACAGCTCTAATAGACCAGTCCTCTGCAACGGTAGGCCCGTACAGCTCCGCCCGCATTGGGTTCGCTACGCTCAATTAGACTGGTCCGCGGCCGCTATACAATGCGTGAGCTCTCCATCCCGTATAGCCGAATTGCGGCCCGAAGACCTACCGCGACCGCCAGAAGCGGCGCTGCGTATACTTGCCGCGTGCGCGGATCCGAAATCTGAACTCGGCGCGATCGCGCGCCTAGTTGCCGCAGATCCCGGGCTGACAGCGGACTTGCTCCGCATCATCAATTCCGCCTACTTCGGTTTTGATCGCGAGATCGCGTCGATCGAGCTCGCAGTGTCCTTACTTGGTTTGAACGCGCTACGCACGCGAGTTTTATGCGTCGCGCTACACGCGACCGCATCGGCGGCAGAACCGCGGAACATGGATCTCGATCAGTTCCTAGAAGACTCAGTACGGCGGGCCGTTGCCGCGCGCGAGCTGGCGAAGCATGCGGCAATCAATCCGGATGATGCCTTTGCCGCTGGCTTGTTACAGGATTTTGGGTTGCTGGCGCTGTTTCACCTGTATCACGACGTGTCGCCGCAGAGCTGGAATAAAATGCGGACTGCGTTGCCGGACAGACGACTAGCGCTAGAAGACAACACATTTGGTATGCGCCACGATACTTTGCTGGGAGAACTCAGCACCGTATGGCATCTACCCGAAACCCTCACTACCGCACTCGTTTCGCACCATGAAGCTAAGCCGAAGCCTGGCCTCGGTGCGGTCCTTGCGGCAGCAGATTGGCTAAACGGAATTTTCACCGCCGACGACCCACACGCGGCATTGCAACAGTTTGAGTCGCTGTGCGCTGGATCATTTGGTGTGACGGTCGAAGACTGCCACGCTATGTTGAGTGAGATCCCGGCCCTGGTTAGTGAAGTGGCGGCAAGTCTAGGAGTCACCGTTAGTTCGCGCGTTGAATTCGATGCGCTAGCAGATCATATCAATACCCAACTTGCCGACGACAACCTAAGTTATCAGGAGCTGAATTGGCAATTGCAACAAGCTTTGCGCGAACGCGATGCACTGGCGCAAGAGCGGGATCGCGAGATGGCCATCGCACGCGAGATTCAGTGTAGCTTATTGCCCCCTGACATAGAGTTCGGTGGTCCGGTGTGGGCGCGCAATGTCTCTGCGCGAGTTCTCTCGGGAGATTTCTATGATTTCTATACGCGCGGTGACGGCTGTATTTGTTTTACGCTCGGCGATGTCTCTGGTAAGGGCCTGACTGCAGCATTGTTGATGGCGAAAACCAGCAGCCTGTTTCATTGTTTGGGTCGTCGTCATACTGGACTCGCCGAGATCATGACTGTGTTGAATGACGAACTGTGCGAATCCGCGGTTCGCGGTATGTTCGTTACAATGATCGCGGGCGTGTTTGACCCACGCACCCGCACGCTCGAACTCGTGAACGCGGGCCACCCGCCGCCGTTGATGCGAGTCGGTGAGAATGACTTCACCGAAATCGAAGCATCCTCGCTGCCACTCGGTATCGTTTCTGGCACGGTCTATAAATCGCAGGCACTGTCGATGCGAAATGCGAGCCTGTATCTTTATTCCGATGGGGTGACCGAAGCGCTAGACGACCAGGGACAAGAACTCGGCCTCAAGGGCTTGAGGACGATGCTGCACGCGAACGCACGCGTGCCGCCCAACGCGCGAATCGATGCGATCGTGGACCAGCTGATCTCTCCAACCGGTCCGCTGCGCGATGACTTGACCTTGGCCTTACTCGAACCCATCGATTTCTGAGCGCAAGGATCTCACCGCTGCTGCTAGGCGTGGTTCCGTGTGTTCTTTGATCGGGATGTACCCCAGCGCGCCGTATAGGCTGAATCGTTAGCAGCGAACGAAACCGGCTTTGGTGCGTGTCTAGAACTCAGTGCGCCAGTTACCGGCGGGCACAATCTTCTCGGCCGCGGGTAGCACCTCGCGACCCAGCCACTCGACCTGTTCCGCGAACTCTGCGTAGGTGTTCGAAGGGACGTCGGGGGCGAGCACCAAAAGCGAATAGCCGGCGTCGGCGAAGCGTTGAAGATCGTCCAAGATCTGCTCAGCCGTGCCGCCGAGCGTGCGGCGTGGATCACGCTTGGCCTCCGCGTCGTTGGCGTTGCTGATTCGGGCGGATACTAGTCCCATAAGTCCGATCTCGGATTCGGGGCGCTTGATACGACCGAGCTCGCGCTTGATTATCTCGATCAAATGATCGTGCATGTGTGGGTCGTCATGTGGGCGCGTTAGGATCGGATAGAAGGCGTCGGCTTCGCGCGCAGCGATCCTGGCTCCAGCCGGCGTGATCGCACCGTAGGTTATCGGCGGGTATGGTTTACTGATGGGTTTAGGATCCATACTCATATTTTCGAAGTCGTAGAACTTGCCGTGATAGGTGACATGTGGTTCGGTCCACGACTTTTTGTAGATCTGAATACATTCTTCGGTCATCGCCAGGCGGTGCTCGAATGGTTGATTGACGGCGTCGAATTCCTCTTTCATCCACCCAGGTCCCACGCCGAAAAACACGCGACCGCCGGAGAGATAATCTAGTGTGGCGTATTGACGAGCGTCGCTTAAAGGATGGCGGTAGGGTGCGACGAGCACCCCCGGGCCGAAGTTAATGCGGCTCGTACTTGCCGCGATCGCGCCGAATGAGGCGCAGCAGTCGAGTATGTTTGGGCGTGACGGTAGGTGGCGCCGACTGCCACCCACGTCCGCGCTGCCGGACGCTTTCATCGGAACGGCCGTCGACGTGTACCGGAGAGACGGACTCTGGTGATTCCTCCTTGAGCGAAACATGGTCACCCATAAACACTGAGTGGTAGCCAAACCGTTCGGCCAACTGCGCGGACTCGACCGGGCGTATCTGGTCGGCATCGGTCGGTTGATGCCACCAGTCGTTGTCGTCGCGACTAGTGATCCCGCAGGTGTTTAATATCAAACCGAGATTCATTGTTTCCCCTTAAAGCCTTACTAGATCAGGATGCTTTGCGTCGTCTGATGGCTTGCCGCCAAGTCGGTGTGTGACCCCGGGTCGCATTGCCGGGGGGAAATTAGGCATTCCGCTTTTTGCTAAATAGAAATTCGGAATGTCCCGACTCCTATTTTTATCAACCGATCACTTTCCCCCAGTTCAGTGTCTGCTCGCCCGCGGTATAGCAGGCGCCGAGAATCCGGGTTGGTTTCATTTGATATAGCGGGTCTTCGTCGCTTACTTCAAAATTAAGTTCGGCCTCGCCCCAGCGCGTTTCGGTGACCTCCGTGTCGGCCACCATCATGACGACTTGGCGGTTTATGGCCTCAGGTCGATCGGCTTCGGGCAGCGCCTTGACGAACAAGCGCGGATACATCTCAGTTACGTCGAAGGCGCGGCCGGTCGGCGTAAAATTGATGTCGACAATGCGGCGACCGAGTCGAGTAGTGTGGCCCCAGATGCGGTCTTGATCGACATGAAGTTCCATCTCGGAGAGTTTCATGTTGTAGCCCCACACTTCGCGCGTGTGCGACAGCACTTGGTCGGTGCTAGTAAAACCGTAGATCCAATTCCCGCCTATGCTATCGCCATGTTTTACCTGTGCAATCACCGCACTGTCGTAGTACGGGCGATGCGGCACTGTGCTTTCGAAATGCATCACGGTTACTTGCACAATGTTCGAACTCAGTTCGAGCGGTTTTGGTACTCGATGTGCGATCGACGCCTCATCCACCTCGCAAAACACGGCGAGCGTGCGGAATCGGTGTTGCCACGGCGGTAGTGGGTAGGGCAGCAATTCTGTTTGTAGTTCTTTGTCAGCCACGCCAAAACTCCTAGTTATGATCTCAATCGTGTGATGACTTCGCCGGCGAATAGTCGCATGCTCGCCAGCACGTCCAAATGCGCGATGCCGGGAGGCGCCATGCGGCAAAGCACGTGATTAACGCCAGCCTTTTGTTGCAACGTTTTCAATTGGTCGAACACATCGTCCGGATCGCCCAATATAAGGTGATGTTCAGTTAAGTATTCGAGAGAACAGGGGTCCGCGAATTCTCCCTGCGCGGTGTGGTCACGAAACAGCGCTTGGAACGCTTCACCGGCAAGCGAAATCGCGGCTTCGCGTGATGCGGCGACGAACACATTACGCACGAGCGGACGTTCGAATTCCTCCGCACTACGTCCAGCGTCTGCTAAGGCCGCGCCGAAGCGTTGGTAGCGATCAATCACGGCGTCGTGCGATAAAATTGCGGGGGGAAGAATGGCGCAACCTCGTTGCACTGCGGTCGTTGTCGTCACAGGATCGGTAACGTCAACCCAAATAGGTGGATAGGGTAGCTGTAGCGGGCGCGGGGTGATGGCCAGATGGTTGACGGGTTTGCCGACACGTTGCCACGGTAACAAGTATGGTTTTGTGTATGGTTCGGACTCGAATGCCTGCTCCAGGCGAGCCGCCGATCGTGGAAATTTGGTGAACTCTCCATTGAACGCAATGGCGTCGTAGGACCAGGCCTGGCGCATGAAATCGAGTGCTTCTTCAAAGCGCGCGAACCGCTCGTCGAAAGGTGTGTCGTAAGCCGCGAAGCTGGACTCGTGCTGGCCAACCCCCACACCACACACGATACGGCCGTTTGTTAGCTGGTCTAGCACGGCGTAATTCTCAACCACTCTTGCTGGATGTTGTAGTGCGATCACGCGGTTTGCACTACCCAACCGGATCCCATGCGTAGTGCCGGCCACCGCACCAATAATTTCGGGAACGGAAACGCTCATGCGCCCGTGTTCAAATTGCGGTTCGGCGAACAAACACGTATCGAATCCTAAATGATCGCCAAGCTCTACCTGGTCGAGTACTTGTCCGAGCAACGCCTGAGCGTCGTTACCGGCCGTCCCTTCCCATCCGAAATAGAGTCCAGTGCGCATTGTCCGATCCTATTTGAAATACGGCACGACTTCGCGTGCAAATAATTCCATCTGACGGAACAGACGTTCTTTCTTTTGACTCATATGCATGATGCGTGGCATGAAATGGTCAAATGGCACGCGGTTTCGGTAGCGTTCTATTTTTCGAATGATCTGCGCCGGAGTACCGACCATCGACGCGTCGATGATCTCTTTGAAAACCGGGTGGGCGAGCATTTCTCGTCGATTACCCGTCGCCTCGGGCACATAGCCGTAGGCGACGTATTGTTCTTCGTACATCGGTAATAGATCTTCGTCCATGATCTGCAGTGCTTCTTCGGCAGTGTCCGCGATGCAGATATCGCGGAACAGACCTACCTTGAGATCTTCTTCGGCATGACCGGCGTCGCGTCCTGCCTGTTTGAATACCTCGACGTTCTCCGCGAATGTCTCAATACTCATTGACGGACCTTCCCAAAAACCGAGTCCGGCGCGACCGATATTTCGTGCTTGTTGATGCGAACGATTGGCCCCAACCCACATTGGCGGATGTGGGCGTTGTAGCGGTGCCGGTTCGAGACAGACATCATCGTAGCGGAAGAATTCGCCGTGATGAGAAAAACGGTCACCGCTGAAAGCCTTCTTCATGACTTCTGCGCCTTCGTAGAAGCGCTTACCCCGCACTTTCTTTTCGATATCGAAACCTTCAAATTCTTCTGGACGGTAGCCTGGCGCAAGCCCCAAGATGACGCGCCCGTTCGAAATCACATCGAGGGTGGCGATCTGCTGGGCCTCGCGCAGGGGGTCGTGTAAGCCGAGCAGGGACGCGCCCGTGCCAATGCCAATCTTAGACGTACGCCGGGCGATCGTGGCGAGCACAGGATAGAGGTCGGGACAATAGCCGTCGTACCAGAAATGGTGCTCCGTCAGCCAGAAGCTGTCGAAGCCGACGGATTCCGCGAACTCGGCGTGCTCGACAACCTCATTGTAGAGACCGCTCCAGGCGCGCGGGTGCACCCGCGGCGACTGCATGCCGTAGAGTCCGAGCCAGAATTCCAATTGCTCCTCCTAAGACGCGCCGATCCTGTGCAGCGCGCGAACAACGCAGTATAGCGCTTCGCACCGCAAATCTCTTTGACGATTGAAACTTGGAGCGCTGTGTTTCTGTCCTTTCTTGGGCGCGACGTATTACACTTCCGCACGTAGCGCTCATCTTAAGTCGGATTGCAATGAAGCCTAAGGGGGAAATTTATGAGTAAGGCGCAGGTCATGTCATCGTTGCCGGGCACTTTTTACCGCAAACCTTCGCCCGAGAGTCCGCCGTTCAAGCAAGATGGCGATCCAGTGTCTGCCGCGGACGTGATTGGCTTGGTCGAACTGATGAAGAATTTCGAGGAGATTACCGCGGACGTCGACGGAAAAGCGATCACGTTCTTAGTAGAGGACGGTGAGGCGATCATGGCCGGTCAGGCGATTGCCGAGATCGAGAGTTGACTATCAGATCGGTACTCGTCGCAAATAGAGGCGAGATCGCGGTACGCATTATCCAGGCCTGCAAGGCACTCGGCATCCGCGCGGTGCAAGTCCACAGCGCGGCCGATGCAGACTCGCTCGCCGTGCGTCTTGCCGACGATGCGATTGAAATCGGTCCCCCGCCAGCTGCGAAGTCTTATCTCAATATCGATGCACTGCTAGAGGCGGCTCACGCTGCAGGCGTCGATGCGGTACACCCAGGCTACGGGTTTCTGGCGGAGAATGCAGACTTTGCCGATGCTGTGGCCGCCGGCGGTTTCATATTTGTTGGCCCGGACGGCGATTCGATCCGACTACTCGGGGACAAAGTTGCGGCGCGACAGGTCGCGGTTCGCGCCGGTGTACCGACGGTGCCCGGCAGTGATGGACGCGTAGAGAATTTCGACGAGGCGCGGGATATCGTTGCGACCATCGGCTTCCCCGTCATGATCAAGGCCGCCGCCGGTGGCGGCGGGCGTGGGATTCGGGTTGCGACAAACCTCGACGAGTTTGAGCGGCTTTTTCCCCAAGCGTCGGCCGAAGCGGCATCGTCGTTTGCAGACGGCGGATTGTACGTAGAGAAGCTTATCGACCCGGCACGACATATCGAAGTTCAGATACTTGGCGATGGTGAGCGATTCATCCATTGCTACGAACGTGAGTGTTCGATGCAGCGACGCCGACAAAAAGTTTGGGAAGAGGGTCCAGCCTTCGATTTACCAACCACCGTGAGAGACGCCATGTGTGCAAGTGCCGTCGCACTTGCCGCGGAAGTCGGATACCGCGGTGCGGGCACGGTTGAATTTCTCTACGACCCAAGCGCTCAATCGTTTTACTTCATCGAGGTCAATACCCGTATCCAGGTTGAGCATCCAGTGACAGAAATGATCACCGGAATCGATCTCGTACAGTCCATGATTCGGATAGCGGGCGGTGAGCCGCTCTCGATCAGACAAGATGACGTTGTCGTTAATGGCCACGCGATCGAATGTCGCATAAATGCGGAAGACCCGGAGAACGATTTTCGGCCATGGCCCGGTACGATCGAAACGCTCCGGGTCCCGGAAGGCGAAGGCATCCGCTTCGACAGTCTACTGTACGCGGGTTATACCGTACCGCCGTTCTATGATTCCCTGCTCGGTAAACTAATCGTGCACGATCGCGATCGCAATACCTGTCTCGCGAAGTTGAGCGAGACGCTCAAAGGACTGCAGGTCACTGGAATACCGACTACCATACCTTTGCATGCGCGGCTGGCCGAAGATCCAGCCGTTGTCGCGGGTCGTATACACACGCGTTTCCTTGAAACCTGGCTTAATCGATGACTAGACACGAAAATGAAACACTGCGAGTTCATGGCGATTGCGTCAAAACAATGCCGGCTCACAGGTAACAAGTGAAACCGACGAGGTAATACGATGGAGACTCGGTTTAGCTTTGGCGGCGACGATCATCTGGTTGGTGAGTGCTCCGAGCAAATGTCTTTCGAGGCGTTTTTTAAAAGCTTGGCGGCGATGCGCGCGATCCGAGAAGCAGCTATTGATGGCGTGACGGAGTTGTGTGGCGGTAATGCGTCTTACATGGTGCGCTTTGATCCGGACGTGATCCATCCAAATGACATACTGCGCGAGATCACGGTGATCGATAGCGTCATTGACCAAAGCGAACCTGTGCTCGACACCCGCATCATAGAAGTCCCCGCGTACTATCAGGATCCGTGGACGCACGAGACGATGATGAATTTTCGCGAACGGCATCAAGATCCGAGCGCAACCGATCTTGAATACGGAGCGCGCATAAACGGATACGACTCGGTCGGGTCGTTTATCGAGGCACATCACAAGTCGCCGTGGTTTGTATCGCAGGTTGGTTTTGTGTGTGGCGCACCATGGCTATATCAGATGGTTGACCGGGATCGACAAATTCAGGTACCAAAGTACATCCGCCCGCGGACGGATACGCCGCAGCTTACTATCGGTCACGGAGGCGCTTTCTCTTGCATCTACCCGGTGCGTGGTGCCGGCGGCTACCAGATGTTCGGGATAACGCCGATGCCGATATTTGATCCGGCGCAAGTGCAGAGTTATTTGCGGGATTCGATGGTGTTTTGCCAGCACGGCGATATCTTCAAATTTAAACCGATATCGCGAGAACAATACGACGAAGACATGGTCGCGGTTGCCAATAATACCTTCACACCGAAAATCCGTGAGGTGCATTTCGATTTGCGCGAATTCGAAACTAACATCGATGCCTACAACACGAAACTGAGTGGTGTGCTCGATGACAATTGAAGTATTAAAACCAGGGTTGGCGACAACGGTGCAAGATCTCGGGCGACCCGGTCACTATCACTTGGGTATTCCGATCGGTGGTGCGATGGATCGTCTCGCGCTACGATCAGCGAACTTGTTGGTTGGGAATGACGAAGGCCTGGCTGGCTTAGAAGTTGCCTTTCTTGGTCCGCAATTGATGTTTCAAGCCGACGCTGTAGTCGCGGTCACGGGTGCGGACATGCCGATCTTGCTCGACGGCGAGGAGCAAGCGCCTTGGACTGGGTTTAGTGTGCGCAACGGACAGGTCTTGAGTTTTGGATATCTCAAAACCGGTGCTCGGATCTATATTGCTATTAGCGGCGGCGTCGATGTGCCGCCAGTACTAGATAGCCGATCAACCTACCTCATCGGTGCGATGGGTGGCTATGAAGGTCGGACGCTCAAGGCGGGTGATCGCATTGCGCTGGGTGCGGCACCTGCAAGCCGGGCTGGCCGCTGCGTGCCGGAATCGCTACGCCGAATGCCGAAACAACCGGCGGCTCTTCGAGTGCTGCCGGGGCTCTATTGGCACCGCATCACTGCGGACGCGGGCCAGCATTTTTTCGAGGACGAATGGCAGGTTGCGCCAGAAGCCGATCGTATCGGTTATCGTTTCCGTGGTGGTCGCGCGATCGAGTTTGTGGATCGCGAACCGCCATTCGGTGCCGGCGCTAATCCATCCAACGTGGTGGACAGCGCTTATCCCTACGGATCGATTCAGATCCCGGGCGGTTTAGAACCCATTGTGCTTCATCGAGATGCGGTATCCGCAGGTGGTTACTTTCAGATCGGTACCGTGATCTCAGCCGACATGGATCTTATTGGCCAAATGCAACCGCATTTGCCTACCCGTTTCGTCAAAGTAGACATGGACGCGGCGTTGGCGGCAAGAGCGGAGAGAAAAGCAATATTGGCGCAGATCCGCTCGACATTAGACTGACAGATCTTTTAAGCATCGTTTTTTCCAGTTTTTCAGAAGGTGCGGATTGTTGGATAATATTTCACGCTAGTCCCAAAAGACGTCGTCTCCGTGTCGCGGCGGACCTTACGGGACTTTAATGTTGAATAGTGCGGGTGAGGCACCGCAGATTGAGCGGCAAGCAGGTTATCTCAGACCTGCGCGGCCGGGAGTCGAATGTGTTACAGGTGAGACAAGTTGAGGACAGGGCGGCACGGCGCCAATTCGTTCGTATGCCCTGGCGGATCTATAAAAATGATCAACATTGGGTGCCGCCGCTACTGATAGAGCGCGCACACCATATATCTAAACGCAACCCCGTTTTTCAACACCTCCAGTGGTGTCCCTTTCTCGCATTCCAGGACGGTAAGCCGGTCGGTAGGATCAGCGCGCAGGTCGATCGACTGCATCTTGAGCGTTACGCCGATGGCACAGGTTTTTTCGGAATGCTCGAAGCACCGGACGACGAGCAAGTCTTCGCGGCATTGTTTGCGGCGGCGGAATCGTGGTTGCGCGACCAAGGTATGCAGCGCGTACGTGGCCCGTATAACTTAGCGGTTAACGAAGAATGCGGATTGCTGGTGGATGGATTTGATAGCCCACAGTTCGTCATGATGGGACATGCGCCTCGTTACTATGGCGCCCGCGTTGAAGCACATGGTTACAACGGAGTTAAAGATCTGTTGGCCTACCGGGTCGGCACCGACTATGTGCACTCCGAGGTCCAAAAAAAGATCATTCACCGGGCCATGAAAGAAGGTGGCCGGGCAAAGATGCGCAACATCTGTAAGCAAGAGTTCGACCGGGACCTCGAGATCATGCGCGATATTTTCAACGATGCTTGGTCGGATAATTGGGGATTTGTACCATTTACGGCAGCGGAGTTTAAAGAGTTGGGCAGCGCACTGAATTTAATCCTTGCTGAAGACATGGTAAAGATAATTGACGTTGACGGTGAGCCCGCGGGCTTCATGGTTGTGCTGCCAAATGTTAACGAGGCGCAACGCGATCTCAATGGACGTTTGTTGCCTTTTGGCTGGTTAAAGCTGCTATGGCGATTGAAGGTCGCCTATCCGAAAACAGGACGGGTGCCATTGATGGGCGTGCGCAAGCGCTATCACAACACGACACTTGGTGCGGGACTAGCGCTCGCTTTGATTGAGGGGATTCGCGTCGCGACCGCGAAAAAAGGCGTGCTTTACGGAGAGATGTCGTGGATCCTCGAGGACAATAAATCGATGCGTGCGATCATCGAAGGCCTACAAGGAACGGTCACCAAGCGCTACAGAATTTACGAAAAAAACCTGACGCTGTAGAGCTGCAAAGAGGTCGTCGGTTAGTCATTTACTGAAATGACATCTTTGGTATATTGCATGGATGAAGAACATCGTTATTACTGGCGCAAGTCGTGGAATAGGATTTGCTACAGCGCAAGAATTCTTAAGCAACGGTTGGTTTGTTGTTGGCACCTCTACGAGCGGAAAAGTAAACATTAATGACGATAACTTCTTATCGATCAGATTAAATTATTTGAACTCTGAAACCGTCACAGAAGCAGTTAGGACTATAAAAAACACGCATAAGAAATTCACCGTATTGGTAAATAATGCGGGTAGTGCTAGAGATGTACTAGACGATCCTCTAGATATCGACCTTCTGAGAGAAGATATTGCAGTTAATCTCATTGGCCCAGCCGATCTTACTAGTCGTCTTTTAGATCAATTGGATTCGCCAAGCCATATCATAAATATTTCGTCCATGGCCTCGTCACTGTGTGAGCCGGTTGAAGAATCGTGGAATATCCCCGCCTATAAGATCTCAAAGGCGGGCCTCAATATGTTCACTAAGACGATGGGATATCAATTGGAAAATAAGGGGATCACCGTTTCTTCTTTTGATCCCGGTTGGGTAAAGACCGATATGGGGGGCGAAGATGCGCCAAGAGATACAAAAGAGGTCGCGTTAGAGTTGTTTGATTTAGCCAATCGTAAAGTCGAGACAGGTCAGTTTTGGCTACATGGCGAAAAAAGAAGTTGGTAGATTAGCTATGACCGATCGAACGTTACCGAAATGTTGACTTAGTTGACCGTGCTCCAGCCCCAGGTCAATTTGATTGCGACCTTTGTGGCTATCCCACATCCAATATTCGGTATCGTGTGCTAATCAGTAGTTGGTTGGACGAATAATTCCGGTGTGACTTCCTTGGCCCATTTCCAACTGTGCACAAGCAGCCACGGGCTATTCGTGATCACTTTGCCTTTGCTGTTCTGCGTCCATGAGCGTACCCGAGGATGCGACCATACCATTCGGTCTTGCGCTTGTCGCAAACGCCACATGAAGGCATCGCAGACATCCTTGCGTATTTCGATCTCGGGATAATCACCCTCCAGCATGAGACGCAGCGATTGCATAATAAATCGCAGTTGCCATTCTGCATTTGCGACGATGCTTCCGCCGTGACCGTTGTTCGTGCCAGGCCCGTAGGTAATGAAAAAATTTGGAAACTCCGGCACGACGATGCCAAGGTACGCATAGGGATCTTCGCCCCACGCCTCGCTTAATTCAGTGCCCCCGCGTCCTACGACCCGCATTGGCTGGAGAAACTTATTAGCTTGATAGCCAGTGGCATAGACGATCACGTCAACCGGGTGACGAATGCCGCTTGCGTCGACGATCGCGTCTTCGGTGAACTCCTCGATCGGATCGACAATGTAGTCCACATTGTCCTGTTGTAATGCTCGCAACCAGCTACCGTTGTCCATTAGCGGGCGCTTGCCGCCGGGCGGATAGTCGGGGATCACTTTCTCGATCAGATCAGGACGGTCACGTAGTTGACCTTCCATGTATTGCACCAAAACTTGACGCAATTGCTCATTGACGGCGCTAATTGAACGGACCTGATCCGGCCATGCGGGGTCCACGATGTAGCTCGGCATGGTGCCGTCTGCAAACGACCAGAAGACAAGAAAACGATACCATCTCGCATAGTAGGGTAGGTGCTTAATAACCCACCGCTGTCCGTCGCTTACTTTCTCGTGATAGTCGGGGCACGGCGCGATCCATTGGCGCCCGCGTTGGAACACGGTTAGCTTTTCAGCTTTTTTTGCGAGCTCCGGGATTAATTGCAATCCGCTGGCGCCAATGCCGATGATCGCAACACGTTTGCCCTCGTAGTCCATGTCGCGATCCCAACGCGCGGTGTGACAAGCAACCCCTCGAAATCGATCGCGTCCGCGAAATTCTGGAATGTTGGGCCGGTTAAGTTGACCGACGCAACTGATCACCGCATCAAAGACTACGGTCTCCATGCTGCCGTCGGGCAGTCGTATGTCGACCTCCCAGTTACGGTCGACATACCGTGCCTCGGTCACCTCCGTCGAGAAGCGGATCGCGTCGCGTAGACCGCGTTCGTCGGCGAAGCGGTTCAAATAGGCGAAGATCTCATCGCGCTGACAGTAGTGCTCGGACCAATCATAGTTCGGCGCGAATGAGTAGGAATAATAATGGTTTCCATTATCAACCCGACAGCCTGGGTAGCGATTCTCGTACCATGTGCCACCAACCTCCGGGTTTTTCTCGATGATGGTGAACGAGATACCGGCCTCGGCGAGTCGCATGCCTGCCAACAGGCCGGCAAAGCCAGCGCCGACCACAAGTACCGACATTTCATCGCGCTTGGCCGGCGGGGTGGCGTCGCGCCACTGGTAGGCACGACTGTCGACGCCGTCTAGCGCCAACTCTTCCATAATCATTGGAATGTAATCGGGTGCAACGGACTCGCCGATGTAGTAATCCACCATACGCTGAATAACGTCCGGGGAGGGTGGCGGCGGCAACGTACCATCGCCGTCGCGAAAGGCGATCAGCGCCGCGAGCGCGCGGGCCCTGATCATGCTGGCGGCCGGTTCGCCAATCCGTTGTTCGTTTTGCTGGGCTATTTGAAGCGGCGAAGGGCGCGGAAGATCCTCAAGGACCCCAGCATCGCCGGTCAGGTGAATCAGGGACATCACAAGGGTCGCAACATTAGCGTCTTCGAGCGCTTCTGCAATCGTGGCATCGTCCGCCGTTATGGGTGCGGCCGCAGGCGAGATTGGTGTGCTCATTGTTCGAGGGTCGGGCGGTGACGGTCTGTGGGGTAACACCTAACGGTACTCATTGGCACTCCTTTCAACAATTGGAGACGACCCGATTGATATTATCTTCGCGCGTTCTTGCAAAATGCTGCAATGGGTTCAACGTTTATTGCAACTCATCTAATAACGCTTTCGACGCTTGTAGGTCTACCGTGTCAAACCCTTCGGTAAACCAACCGTAAACCGCCGCGAGCAAACGTTTTGCTTCCGCCCTTTTGTTTTGTCGTTGCCATAGTCGTGCAAGTTCAGTTGATGCCCGCAACTCGAAAGATTTCGCCTGTTGGCGCTTGGCAATCTCGATGGCTGCTTGGAAACAGGCTTCCGCATCTGCTTCAATCTTTGCCGCTGGATCCGCCGCCTGCGTTTGCAAGATTAACGAACCTCTCAATCGATGTAACTCCGCCTCGAAGTACCGCTCGTCGGTTTGCGCCACAAAAGCGAAGGCGTCAGTGATAGTCGCCAGTCCATTTTCGATTTGGCCGACAGATTGCTGCGCCGCTGCCAGCAGACCGAGGTCTTGCGATCGCGCAATTTCAGTACCAGTCGCGCGGATTGCAGCAATACCCTTGCGGATCTCTACCAACCCGACTTGTGCTTGTCCCTGGACGCCCAATGCCCAACCCCGCATCACCGTTCCCCATGCCAACCAATAGGTAAATTCTTGCTCCGTCGCGAGCGCGATGACCGCATCCGCTTGCCGCTCCGCCGCTTGGCCTTCTCGACGCAACTCATGCAAGCGTGCAGCGAAGTTGAGTGCCCAGGCGAGGCTGAATGGATGCAACGGCTCGTTGGCCAAATCGATCGCTTGGTGCATTCTCTCAAACGCTTGGTCGGGGTAGCCTAGACACCATAGATTCCACGCGCTGTAGGATAGGCATGCAACGCCCGGATCTTGTCGGTACAGGGCAACATGGGCGCCGCGTTGTTCCGGTTTGTAGAGCGCCATTGCTGCATCAACGTGCTCCTGAGCAGCAGCAAAATCGCCGAGATAGTACAAGGTGGCCCCGGTCGCTCGGTGCGCTTCTAACTGTAGACCGGGATCAGCTACATCTTGGGCTAAAGCGAGGAGTTGTTGCGCCTCTTGATGGGCCGATTTGTATTCGGCGCGTACTAAATAAAAATCCCACAGCCCGTACAGCACTGGGAACAGTTGCGGCGTCTCACCAAGTTGCTCACAAAGTTCCCGCGCACGCTTGTATACCCGCTCCATTTCGGCAGAGGCAAAACCCGTCGTCGCGGCGAGCGGTACTGCCAAGGCGACTTGAAGCTTGAGTTCCTGTTGGCTGCGCTGTGGGCTGCCCGGCAGCTCGGCGAGTATGTCGAGCGCGGTCGTGAAATGGCGAATGGCCTCCATATTCGTGGAGCGCTGTACAGCTCGTTCACCCGCCTCTTGCCAATATTGGATCGCCTGATCAATGCGACCGGCCTGCGCGCAGTGATGCGCAAGCAATTCGGGTTCGGCCTCACTGGTTCCGCTGAATTGCTGTTGCAGGATGTCTGCGATGCGTCCATGGATCTGTTGGCGCCGGCTTTTCAATAGGCTTTGATAGGCCGTCTCCTGGACCAAGGCGTGTTTAAATGAATAAGTGGCTTCGGGCGGGTGGCCGCGTTGATACAACAACTCCGCATCGATCAATTCTGTGAGTGCGGTGCTAAGATCGGAAGCATCCGCGGTTGTCGCCTTTGCAATGACTCGGTAACTGAATTCTCGGCCGATACAGGCCCCAACTTGCGCAATGTCTTTACCTGACACGAGCCTATCGAGGCGCGCCATCAAGCTATCTTGGATCGTCGCCGGGATCGCTACCGTGGGATCTGCAACACCGTGCTCCGTCTCTAGTACCGTTTTTGTCAGCTCCTCGACAAAAAGCGGTACGCCGTCGGTTTTGGCGATGATTTGATCGAGCACCTCAGCGGGTAGTGTTCTTCCGCCGGTTACTTTCGCGACCATACGCGCGCCCTGCCTGCGGCTGAGGCGGTTGAGCGAATGCAAGGTGACATGGTTGTAGTTGTTCCATGGTGGTTCGAATTCGGGACGGAAAGTAATTACTAACAGCACGGCCGCGTTTTGCAGTCGTTCAACGATCGCACTGATAACTTCTAGCGTGGTCGGATCGATCCAATGAGCGTCCTCGACGATCATCAGCACGGGTTTGTCGCGCGCGAGTCCGACAGTATGCTCGGCAAGCGCGCGAAAAGTTTTCTCTTTCTGAAGCTGCGCTTCGAGATCCAAAGACGTGTAGCGTTCCAGCGGGAGTGACAATAGCGATGCAAACAAAGGTGCTGCGTCAGCAAGGTTCTTGGTGCCACGTTTCAAATAGGCTTCAAGTTTATCTAAGCGTGATTGCGGCGTGTCGTCGCGCGTGAATTGTGCCGCGCGTGTTAATTGGTCGATCACTGGATAGAATGCTGAATTGCTGTAAGACGGCGCACATTGATAGCGGATCCGCGTATGCGGGCGGCTTGCGAGACGTTCTAGCAGTTCTTGGGTGACGCGACTTTTACCGATACCGGGTTCGCCGGATAACAATACGACTTGGCCTTCACCATCTTCCGCGTCTGCCCAGCGCTCCATCAGTACGGCGATTTCACTCTCGCGGCCAACCAATGGCGTCATCCGGCCCATCGTCCGTGCTTCGAACCGACCCTCGACCGTGCTTATTCGCACAACCCGCCAGGCCCGAAGCGGCCCAGCGACCCCTTTCAGTTTTTGTTCGCCGAGGTCGCGATAGTCGAACGCACCACCGACGAGTTGCTGTGTCGTCGGGGCGATCACGATTTCGTCTGGACCTGCGAGCCCTTGCAGACGCGCGGCTAAATTCGGTGTCTCACCGACGGCGGCCTTCGGCACCGCGGCGTCGCCGGCGCCGGTTTCGCCGACGACAACCGGGCCTGTCGCGATCCCGATCCGTACGCGTAAGGGTTCGATTGCAGCAATAGCCTTGACTGCTTCGACAATTTTTAAACTGGCGTGAACCGCGCGCGCCGCATCTTCTTCGTTCGCCGCAGGCCAGCCAAAGTAGACCATCAAACCATCGCCTAGATATTGCGCAATGTGGCCGCCATAACGTTCTATAACCGCGCCTGCGGCCTGCTGATAGGTCGCCATTAAATCACGCAGGTCTTCGGGGTCGAGTTTTTCCGAGAGTGCGGTGGACCCGACCAGGTCGCAAAACAGTACCGTGATCTGACGCCGTTCAGCCCCCGACGACTGCGTTAGTGAAACCGGCTCCAATGTGGACTGCGCGGATTTCGCGCTTCCTTCGCCGGTATCCCAAGCTAGACCACGTCCCTCGATTTCTGCTATCTGAGGGTTTGCAAATAGGAGTTCTTCTTTGAGCGCGTCGAGCTGCTCATCGTCCAGGTCGAATTCCATTCGTAGCGCACCAAACGACACCCGACCCTGACGTTGGAGTAAGGCACTGGCCTGCTCGATGATTTCCGAAAACTTCACTGTCGTTTGCTCATCTGTTCGCGGAGATAACTACGCGTACACAAGGTCTCCGATGACATCTACCTGGAAGCAATACCATAGCACTAAGGATGTGGCAGCATTAGACGTAGGAACTTTCCGTTAGAATACTTTAAAGCGAGTCACGTCCAGGGGCGATTGAGTGAAGTTTGGGATCACCGTAAGCCAGATCAAGGAGGTCGATCTGGTTGTCCAGGCAGAGCAGGTCGGTTACGACTTCTGTTGGGTATGGGACAGTCCAATGATTCGTTCGAACCTGTGGGCGTTGCTCGCGCTCGTTGCCGATAGGACGAGCCGTATCGCCGTTGGACCAGGTGTGGCTATCCCAGCGCTGTCCATGACCCCGGTCGTCGCAAATGCAATCGCCACCATCAATGCAATCGCCCCAAACCGGACGTTCCTAGGGGTTGGTACCGGCAACACCGCGCTGCGGGCGATGGGGCAGGTACCCATGAGCATCGCGGCGTTTGCGGAGCATCTCAAAGTGATACGTGGATTGCTCTCCGGTGAGACCGTGTCCTATACAGCGAACGGTATAAGCGAAAACATCGCTTTCCAAAGCCTGGAACTTGGTCATATCAACCTCGACGATCCCATCCCGATCCACGTTGGAGGATTTGGACCACGGTCACAAGCGCTGGCGGGCGAGTACGGCGAGGGCTTGATCACGAGCATTCCACGGGGCGGAACGATCTCCGATTCGTTGGCAAATGCAACAGTTGGCGCCGACCGATCGGGTCGATCGATGGACGGTTTCGAGACCTATGCCTTGGTGAATCTTATGCTCTTACGTCCCGGCGAGACGCTTCGTTCCCAACGTGTTCTTGATGAGGTTGGCTCGTCGATCATGGTCAACTTCCACTCCATCTATGACCGCTATCGCGAGATTGGCACCGAACCACCCTCGTGCACACAGCCTATTTGGGAAGAATATGTCGCGTTTCGTGAGGCACGCGACGCCGAGCGATCATATACCGAAGCGCATAGTAGTCACTATGGTCATCTTGATCCCGCAGAAGCACGATTCGTTACACCGGAGGTAATCCAAAACTTTTGTATTGCCGGCCAGCCCGACGAAATTATTGAGCAACTGACGCATCTTGAGACTCAAGGTTTGACCGGCATCAATTTCATCGCGCCGGTCGACCGTCAATACGAAATGTGCCACGAATTCGCCGAAGCGGTTATCGCGTGCATGCAATGAGCAAGCTGGGTCTATGGAAACCAGCTGCTCGATGCGATAGGAGTATCTGATGGAACTGCAGAACGCGTTCATTGTACTGGCCGATATCAGCGGCTATACGAAATTTGTTAAGCAACACCGATTTAACGTGGTGCATGCGGAGCAAATTATCAGTGAGCTACTGGAAAGTGTTGCCGACGCTAGCGAGAGCCCGTTGATTTTGAATGAGATCGAAGGGGATGCCGCGAATTTCTACGCCTTATCGGACGGTAGTCCAGAGATGGCGCAAGGCGTAATTGCCCAAGTCGAACGGTTTTTCGATGCCTTCCAAACCGCGCTTAACAAGATCGCGCGGAACAACTTATGCCCTTGCGATAGTTGCAGTAGGGCAGCGGAACTTAAACTCAAGGCGATACTCCACCACGGAGAGGTCGCGATGCGTAAGGTGCAACGATTCGAAGGCCCTGCAGGGGAGCCTATGATCTTGTCACACCGGCTGCTGAAGAATTCCATCAATGCAAAGGAATACATTTTGGTGACGGACGATTTTTTCCAATTGTGCGGCACGCTATCGGATAGTGAGTACACTGCGTCGGTAGAGAATTGCGAAGGCATCGGAAAAGTGCGGATCTGGTATCGAGCTCGTTCCGGTAGTGACATACCCGATAACGCATCGCGCTCTCTGCTCGTTGGGTTGGCACAGCTTTTGCGCATGGATTTTTATGCGCTGAAGAAATTCATAGGCTTCGGTCACAGCGGAAACTTTAAGAGCTTGGAAGGTTTGTAACCGCCATCAGACGTTTGACGGATAGAGGGAGAGGGGCTGTAGAGGCCTAGGCGGCGAAGCGTGAAACGGTCGCCTCATTCCAGTCGATCCCCGAACCGCTGACCCCGTCGAGGACCGTTTTGCCGTCCTTCAGTTGTAGCGGTTCTGCGATTACTGCCGTCCACCAGTCATTGTATTCGAGCCAATCGGCGGTTGGTGCGATGCATAACAATTGTGCATTGAGCTCGGGCCACAGGTGGGTTGACAACGGGATGTCGTGGTTGTGTGCACACATTGCTGCTTCGAGCCAACCGCTGACACCACCGACCTTCATCGCGTCGGGCATTATCAAATCGGAAGCCCGAGTCGCGATCGCCTGCTCGATCGCGAGCGTACCCCACCAATTTTCGCCGCATTGAATTGGCGTGTTCGCTGCCGCCGCTATTCGAGCGTGGCCAACAAAGTCCTGCGCTAGCGTTGGTTCTTCGACCCAGGTCAATCCCTCCGCGTCGAGCACCGCCATGCGGCTGATAGCGTCTTCAACGCTCAAGGATTGGTTGTAGTCGACCATGATGGCAACGTCATCGCCAACTGCCGATCGGATCGCTTGGATGACCGCCCTATCGTCTTCGACCGTTGGATAACCGACCCGGGCTTTAACGCCGGTGAAACCGCGGGTGACCCACTGTTCGGCAGCGTTAGCGGACCCGGTCGGCCCATCAAAACCAATAACCCCGTATGCGCGCATCGGTTTCAGTTGCGCGCGGCAATGTTCCGCGACAGTTGTATTATTGCTTCGAGCCACGGCGTCCCACAGCGCCATATCGATCCCGGCGAGCGCCATGGCGACGATCCCCTCGGGGCCAAGTAGGCGGAACCGTTGGGTAAGCATCGCGCCGACGGCAGCGGGATCCAGCGGTTGTTTGATGAGGATCTCTTCGAGGTTTGAGATCAGGCTTGCGGTCGGCCCGAGTGCCGCGGAGGTGAAGGTAAAAACGATCGCATGGCCGGTAACCCCATTGTTCCCGGTGATATCCACCAACACTAACGGTGATACGCTCAGGCTACCGTTTGCCGTTTGGTGCGGCTCCGGCAACGGTAGGAGCACCGGTCGCACGCGCATCCCCACGATGCTTGCGTGAGAGGTCGACATTGTGGGGCCTATCGCTAAGTCTTACGCGGTTTCCAGTTCCGCCATTTGCTTCGCGAACTCCTCACCCATCTTGCGATACTTATCGCGATCGCCTGCCTTGGCGGGCGCCACATCCGTTTTATCACCCATCTTCGGGGTGAACTCTCTTTGCCATGCTGCAAACTCAAGCACAATGCCGTCCGGATCCTGGAAATATATGGAGCTCACCCAAACGCTTTCCGTGACATCGTCTGCGGCCTGCGTGATCGAGGTGTCGTGATGCATGATCTCGCTAACCGTCACGCCTTTGTCGATAAGTTTTTGCCGATACTCTTCAATTTTGTCCGGGGCGACATCGAAGGCGAAGTGATTCATTGAACCGTGAGATGACGTGATCGCCTTGGGGTCAGTAAACACAACGTGTGGGTCAATATTAGCGCTGGGATTTGAAATCCCCGGTTGGCGTTCTTCGGCCTCGGTAAACCAAAAAAATGCGAAGCACTCACGACCACCCATGCTAAAGAAAAAATGTTGGCCTACTCCGCCCGGGAGGTCGATGGTTTTGACCAGCTCCATACCCAAGACGTTGGTGTAGAAATCGACCGTCCTCGCCATATCTTTGCACACCATCGCAACGTGGTTGAGGCCTCGAATCTCGAATTCACTGTTAGTGTTTTTCATTGGCTATCCTCCAGCTATGTCGCCACTCGGTGCGGCCGGTATAGGGACTATAAATTATCGTCGCCAGCCGGTCACGCCATGCTAGCACGGTCTATAGAATGGTGGATTACAGGTGCTATTTTGGCCGTCGACTCGAACTCAGATCGGGCCGTGTCAATTTCCGACCGAACTGGAGACGGTATCGCCCTCGAACTCGAGGAATATTGTCACGGTGTCTGCATTACCACTGTCATATCGAACTTGTTCGTATTCCCACAATTCGCGGCCGTTGTATACCCGCTTGGTATCGGGCTGCCCCATCTTTCGGTTCACGGTGCTCTTGCTCTCGCCAACAACCGCAGCTTGCGCAATCGAGTAAGGCTTCTGCTGCACTGGCCCGGATGGTTTCCATCCTCTAAAGCGATTAGCGGCGATGACCGACTGCTGCATGATCGCTTCCGGGAGCCAGGTAATTTGGTAACGCCGGCCGTCCTCAAACAAAAGTTCGGGGCAGGTTCGCCTGCCGCCCTCTTCCCGTACGGCATTTGGATAGAGCCAATGTTCGGTTCCTCTGTGAGTGTAACTCGCGGCCGGTGGTCCAATCTGTTCAATGGTTTCCTCCGGGCTCGCCGCGACTAGTCCGTCAAGCACCTCGATATCGATAGCCGAGCGGGGCGGGCCGGATTGTTGGCTCGTCGCCGAGCTATGGCCTGATGATTCCTTTTTGCTCAACTGCTCGGCCGCCTTCCCGCAAGGCTTATCGCTTAACAAGATGCCGCTGGCCGTCTTACATTTGTAGATTGATTTAGCCATTGCACTCGGGCACGCAAGCACACAGACCAAGATGCTGAAAATTAAAATCCTCATATCGAACTGCCTCAGCTTGGGTTTCATCCATGTTCTTTAGCGGCATCTACGCTCGACACCTTCACCATGCTGCGATCGGATTGCCTGGTGAGCCGGTCGCGCCAACGAGCTTCAATGGCGCCCAACTGAATAAGAACTCACCCGGCGCACGTTCGCCTAGGTCCCTTAGATCGAGATTTTCGAATAGGTAGATGCCACGTCGCGCCGAGAGATTCATGTGACAGTAGGCCCATTCCTTGACCTCGGTAAATGGGGTTGGCCAGTCACCCTTGGAATCGAAGTCATAGGGCTCTATGCCCCAATTGTCGGCGCCCATCATCGCGATCTTACGGCTGGCAAGGTGGTCGCACACGGCCGGTGAAATCCCGGGGCCGCCGGAGTTGAATAAGGTATTATCCGCCGCTGCTTGCTCAGAGGATTTTTCGAGATTGTTACGCCAAAGATCGTTCCAGCCGGTGCGAAACAAAACCACGTCGCCCTGGCCAGCATCGTCAATCCCCGCCTGCTTCAAGGCGGCGTTGTAGTCGGCCATCGTGATCGCATAGCCGATCGGCAGGTTGCCACCTTTAAGTTTGACGAGATCGATGATGATGCCTCGAGTGAAAAACGAGCCGACGTTCTCGGTTCCATTTTTTTTCAGACCGTAGGGGCCGCCGACGTCTTCAAGGCGTTGGCCGTTATATAGATAGTTACCGTCTTTCCAGCCTTTCGCTTGTTGGCCCTGGATTTTGATCATCGGGTGTGCAAGTGAATCAAACTGCGTTCCGACTTGCCCGATCTGCGCAGTAACGAGTTCGTCCATAAACGTCTGACGGTAATGTTCACCGGACCAAGCTAAATCATGCGTGGGGGTGCCACCGCCGGGAATACTGAGTGAATAGATGCGTCCGGGAAACAGCGGCATGCGCGCGTGGTACGGCATACCCAAGGTCGCGACCTCGCCTTGTTTGACCAGACTAACGGCAGCGAGCCGCTTTTCAGGCGTGATGTAGTTCGTCGCGCCCGCTTGATCGTTTGGCCCGAATTCACTCGGCCACCATTTCTCGTCAACCGGATTATTGTCCGCAATGCTATTGCCGATAAGCGTCGCGCACACGATTGCGCCGGCCAAGACTCTGTTAAGCGATGTCATATAAAAGCCCTCATCGATAGGTGATCATTGCCGGAGGATAGCAGCTCGCATTGACGATCCTGGGCTATAAGTTTCATGTGACTGTGCGATTGCATTCGGAACTCGGCATAATATGCGACTAGAACAGCCGGTACCGGACGACACTATACGGTCGGTATTGGCCGAACCATCTCACACAAGCAGTTGCAACACTTATGATCGATAAACGTACGCAGAGCATGTCCGAAATGATGGCCGATTGCCCAGATCTAAAAGATGGCGCGACGGTGTTGCTCGGTGGTTTTGGAGACACCGGTGTGGCGGTTAAATTGATCGACGCACTACGTGCACTTGGCCTAAGCGATCTAACCGTAGTAAGTAATGGTGCCGGCGGGGGCGAGTATGGACTTGCACTCTTAATTCAAAGTGGCAGCGTAGGCAAAATGATCTGCAGTTTCCCGCGTTCTTCGGATTCAAAGATCTTTGAGGAACTGTATGCCGCCGGGAAAATCGATCTTGAAACCGTTCCCCAAGGCACACTGGCCGAGCGCATCCGCGCGGGCGGCGCCGGTATCCCAGCGTTTTACACCGCTACGGCCTACGGCACGCCCTTGGCCGACGGCAAGGAGATCCGGGAATTTGACGCTAGGCATTACGTGATGGAGCGCGCGATCCGTGCCGATATCGCCCTGATCCACGCAGCCACCGGCGATCGATGGGGCAATCTCACCTATCGGGCTACTGCACGTAATTTTAATCCCGTGATGGCGACTGCCGCATCGACGACCTTGGTCGAAGTCCGGAAATTTGTCGACATGGTGCCGGCGGAGGAAGTGATCACCCCAGGTATTTTCGTTGACCGCATGATCGAAGTCGGAGATTACACATGAAGCTTTCATCTGTGGATATTGCGCGTCGGGTTGCGAGTGATATCACCGGCGGTAGTTACGTCAATCTAGGGATCGGTATGCCGATGCTCGTCAGCGACCATATCCCAGACGACCGTGAATTTATCTTACACACCGAGAACGGCATGCTCGGTATGGGTCCGGCGGCCCTCGAGGGCGCAGAAGACTGGGATATTGTGAATGCCGGCAAACAGGCGGTGAGTATATTGGATGGCGGATCCTATTTTCATCACGCCGATTCATTCGCAATGATCCGCGGTGGGCATATCGATATCTCTATCCTCGGTGCATATGAAGTCGCCGCCAACGGTGATATCGCCAATTGGCTTATCCCAGGGCCGCGTCCGCCGGCCGTCGGTGGCGCGATGGACCTTGTCGCAGGGGCGAAGCAAGTGTGGGTGATGCTATCGAGCCATGTGTCGAAGAGCGGCGAGCCGAAGGTCGTCGAGCGCTGCACCTTACCGCTCACGGGGGTTGGCTGTGTCAATCGGGTATATTCCGACCTCGCCATCATTGATATCGTCGACAATGGCTTGATCGTCACAGCGATGATTGAAGGACTCGAGCGCGAGGAACTACAGACGAAGACGGGTGCGACACTGAATTTCGCGCCGAACTGTGAAGTATTGAAACCGTTTTCTGAAGCTGCGTGATGCGGCAGGCGCGAATGACGCCAGCCCGCGCGCCGCCGCTTGGCCGGATCAGAAGCTGGCTTCATCGTCGTCGTGACCGGCATTAAAGTTATATGCGGATTACACTCTATGTTGTTGCCGCGCTTCTCATTGTTACGATCGCGGTCGTAGTCTCGCGCACGCCCGAGCTAGAGAGAAACTGGGATCCCGATGTTCGGGTACTTGCAGAGGTTGCGATCGCAGCTGATGGATCGCAGTTCACCCTCACTAACATTCGCAATTGGCGTTACGCAGACGATGGGCCGACATCGCGTGAGTATTTTAGCGAAACGTATCGCCTCGCCGATCTCCGCGGCATGTATCTCTACGAGCAGATCCTCGATCCGCGTGGGTGGATTGCCCATACGTTTGTCGTGTTCGAATTCAACGACAGCTATGCGCATCCTCGAATAGGCGTATCAGTCGAGACTCGCCGCGAGCTCGGGGAGCAGTACTCGCTGCTGAAAGGCGCGCTGCGCGGATTCGAACTCACTCATACTTGGGCCAGCGAGACGGACTTGGTGGAGCGGCGGGTGCGGTATCTCGGCTACGCGATAACTAAATATCGGATCAAACAAACGGCGCCGCACCAACAGCAGTATTTACTCAACTTTCTAAAGCAAACCGCGGCGCTGTCGCATACGCCACGTTGGTACAACACTATAACGTCCAACTGTACAAACGTTATTATCAATGCGGCAAACCAGGTCGAGCCCGGATTTCTACCGTTCGATAAGTCCTTCATCTTGACGGGTCTCGCAGACGATTATTTGACCTCTCGCGGGGTGCTCGCGGAAAAGTCCGTCGCGAGAATTGAGCGTCTAAATATTGATGGATTCGTCGATCGGCTACATGCGCGATGACGATGTTGTTTTTCTTTTACTCTAGCGTGAACGCAATTTTAGCGTCGGGTGTTTGTCGCCTACCTCGTCGACCCAAAACCAGTAACGCCCATCGATCACACCCGCCCACCAATTGTCCATGGCAGCTTGGTCCATTGAATCCCAACTCGGCGTTGTTTCCACTAGATGCTTACCTAGTGATTGGCCAAGCTCAAAAACCTCCGTGCCGAAGGCGCTACGCGCGTCATCCCAGGCTGCTAAGACGCTATCTAGGGAATCACCTTCCGCCAACATGTCCGCAAGACTAAGCGCATCATCGAGCGCCTTGCCCGCGCCGCCGCCGATGTGTGGACGTGACAGTGTCGCGGCGTCGCCGATGAGGCAGATGCGTCCGCGAGTGTAGCGGGGTACGCAAGCTTCAATCACTGGCTGGATGAACGGTTGCGGTGTGGCCGCAACCACATCGCCAAAATACGGCGGAAAATGTTCGCGTGCCATCGCGCGACAATATTCGACCTGGGCCTCGCTTGCTGCACCAGGTCGCAGTCCTTTGCGTACATAGCCGTCAGCGTCTGGCTCGATGCCGGGGATGTCCTTACCGGCGATGGTCTCATGAAATGCCCAATTCACGCGACGCTTGCCCGGGGTCGAACCATGCTCTGGACTCGGTACATAATAAACAAAGCCATGGCCATATTTGTAGCCGAAAAAGGTAATCGTATCGTTGTATCCCTCTGGGATCGGTAATACCCATTCGTCGATCATTCCGCGCCAAAGAAAATATTGGGTTGCGCCGATGTTGGTGTCGGGAAACAGCAGGCGGCGTCCGATCGATTCGTACCCATCGGCGAAGATCACCAGATCGAAGTTTTGTGTCGCCCCGTTGGCGAAGATCAAATCGATCGTGGCGTCGGGCAGCCGGCGGAGATCGGTGACCTCTGAGCCGGAGTGGTAGATTTCGTCCGGCACGCGTTGGCGCAAGTTGCGAAACAGGACGCCCCAATGATTCGCGTGAAAGGCGACTGGTTGCTCCCAGAATACGTGCCACGGTGTGTTGCCATGGTTCGATTCCGGTCGATGTGGTCGCGCGAATGTGCGCATCCAAACCGGGACCGGCGTTTCGATCGCGTCGATAAGGTCTTGTTCAGCAAGCGCTTCAAGCGTCGAGATCTTCATCGCAAGACCCACACCGCGGTCTTCCAATCGCCCGGCAGAACGCTCAAACACACTAACCTTGGCGCCGGCGCGCATTAGTAGCGTTGCGGTTGCGCAGGCAGTAATTGAGCCACCGACAATACCGACTCTTAGCCCGTCAGTTAGCTTAGGTTTTTGTTGTAATGGTTTTTCCATCGATGTGAGGCCAGTGGTTCGATTCCGACGCGCCGAGGCCTCGCGATGGTAGCATATGGACGAATCTCGCTAAGGCGGATCCGATCCGGAAACGAAATCACGCAATGCCTAAACAAATTCATCTATCGGGGTTCATGATGTTCGCACCGGCATCGCATATGCCGCTCTCTTGGATCCATCCGCGGGAGAAAATCATCCATCGCTGGTTTGAGTCGCAGTACTGGGAATCGATCGCGAACACGCTGGAGCGTGGTGGCTTCGATATGTTGTTTTTGGCCGATTCACTGCACGGTGGCAATACACCGGATCAGATTAAATATGCGATTCAATTCCCGGTTCATGATCCCGTCGCGCTGGTCACGTACTTATCCGCGACGGTAAAAAAAATCGGATTTGCGGTAACAATGTCGACGACGTTTTCTCCGGTGTTTAGTTTGGCTCGTACCTTGTCGACGCTCGATCACCTGACCCACGGACGAGTTGGTTGGAATATCGTTGCGTCTTTTGGAACGGGTGAGGCGAGAAATTTCGGCTTAGACGATCTACCTGCGCACGACGAGCGCTACGATCGAGCCGATGAGTATCTGCAAGCGTGTTACGCGCTGTGGAATAGCTGGGAGGACGATGCCATGGTGATGGACATGGAGCATAAGACCTTCGCCGATCCATCAAAGGTTCATCGTGCTGATTTTGTCGGCCGCTGGTATAAAACGCAGGGACCGTTCACGGTTGTCCCATCGCCGCGTCGTCGCCCGTTCTTGTTCCAAGCCGGGCAGTCGGAACGGGGCAAATCGTTTGCGGCGAAACACGCGGATGGTATTTTCAGCGTTGCCCGTGGCCGCACCCAGATGCGTGCTTATTGTGATGATTTTGCCGCTCGTGCCGAGCGGAACGGTCGCGATCCGGTGTCAATTCCGATTTTATGGGCATCGGCGCCACTCGTGGCAGCAAGCGAGGCACAAGCACGTGAGCGTTACGATGAGATCCGCTCGCGCATTCCACTAGAAGCATCGCTGGCGCAGATGTCGGCGCATTGGGACGTTGATCTGTCGAACTTCGATATTGACCGTTCGGTATCGGATCTTGATGTGCCAGGGATCAAGGGATTGTTCGAAATCTATAGCAAGGCTGATCCCACGGTTACCCTACGCGAAATCGCTAAGACCTATCTATCTGGGGGCGATAGAAATCCTTTCGTTGGCACGCCGGTGCAGGTCGCCGACGCTATGCAAAGTTTCCTCGAAGAAGGTGGTGGCAATGGATTTCAGATCACGCCGTCCTATTACGCACCGGAATACTTTGCCGACTTGGTCGAACTTTTGGTGCCAGAGCTGAAAAAGCGAGGGGTCTTGCGTGATCCGTACTCGGGCACCACGCTACGCGAGCATCTAACTAGCGAAGCTTGACCGATCACCGGATCGCCTCAGTCGGGATGTCTCGTCCGAGTAACACTTTGCCGTAGGCTTCGATGCCCCGATCAAAATTCACAAGACCGTGCGAGGCAAGGACATTTAAGTCGCGACGCATACGCTGGAGCGGGTGCGAGAGAAAATTGATTGATGAGCCTGCGGCTTCGCAGATCTCGTCGACGATCCAGCGCGCGTTGTGAATGATGTGGGTACCGAGCGCAATCATTTCAATGCGTTCGAATTCGTTCAATGACTCTCGTGCACGCGTTCGATCGTCGATTTCCGCGAGCGTCACATCAAACAGATTACGAATGCTGGTGACCTTCAGTTGCGCTCGACCTACGCGCATTTGCATCGCGCTACTGTCAATCGCTGCGCCACCGCCATAGGAGATCTGCTTTCCCTTCGTCTCCTCGATAAATATTTCGAGTGCGCCTTCGGCGGCGCCCACGCTAGCTGCAATGAGGGAATTAAAGTCGAGCAACAAGACCATCGGTACGCGCCACAAGGCATTGTCGTTAACGGAAAATCCAGGTGCGCTACCATCGAGCATGCCGGCGACTGACACTTGCATGTCTTCAGCCACAAACACGTCTTCGACTATCACCGTGTTGCTGCCCGTCGCGGCAAGGCCTGAAACCTCCCAAACGTCTAATACGGTGGTCTGTTCGATCGGCATCAATAAATAACGCTCGTCTTGGACCGCCGCTTCTCCCGGGACGACGGTGGTCGCAACAAACCAGTCGGAGTGCATCACCCCGCTCGACCAAGGCCACTTACCGGATACACGATAGCCGCCAGCAACCGGGGTGGCAGTGCCGCCGGGGACGATGTTCGTCGGCGCCAGCATATACGGGCGCTTGGCCCATACGTGCTGTTGCGCACTGTCGGGGAATAAGGCGAGCTGCCAATTATGTTGATTGAGGAAACTGATCACCCAGGCGGATGACAAGCAACCCCGAGCGAGTTCGCGCGTGATCTGCGGGCCGTAACGAAAATCGATTTCATGGCCGCCATAGCGTTTCGGCACGTAGGCCTGAAAGAATCCGGCATCCGCGGCGTCTTGAATGGTCGCATCCGGTAGCTGTCGCAGTTCTTCTGCCGCGCGCGCACGTTCGCGCAAGGCCGGCACCAGTGCACGCGCGCGTTCGACTAACACCGGTCCCGTTACGTCATTCGGTGTAGCCATGGATGCGCGCCTTTGAAAGAAGCGGAATTGAACATAAAGTGCCGGACATTAGCGTGCTGGTCCCGATTTCACCCGCCAGCGATTCATCCCTGCTAACCAACGATCGACATCACCGGCCTTGCGTACCATATAGCCTTGCACCTCACGGTGCGGGATCATTAGAAATGTCTCTTGGTCCATGGTCTCGATGACACAATCGGCGAGCTCCTCCGGTTCGATCATGCCATCAAGGCTTGCAACGACCGCACCGTCCGGTCGATCGGTCATCGGCGTGCGTACGGCCTGCGGCGCCAATACGGATACGCGAACGCCTTGGTCGCGATATTTGATCGACACCCATTCGGCAAACGCAACGGCAGCGTGTTTCGTAACCGAATAGGTTGCCGATTGAATATGACTTAAGAGCCCCGCGGCAGATGCCGTGTGGATCAGGTAACCGCTACCACGCGCTGCCATTTTCGGCGCGACTGCGCGCACCGCGTAGACATGTGCCATCACATGGATGTCCCAATTCAATTGCCATTCGTCGTTCGGCGCATCTTCATCCCCGAGGCGGGCGATGCCGGCGTTGGAGCAGAAAATATCGATCGGTCCTAATTTGTCTTCAACCTCGTCTACCAGGTTCTGAATATCGCTCTCTAGCGCGACATTGCACGGCACCGCGAACCCGCCTACCTCGGCGGCAACATCTTTCAGGAGGTCTATTTGCACGTCGGCGACCGCAATCGCCTTGGCGCCTTCGGCGTGGAAGCGCCGTGCTAGCGCGGCCCCAATCCCGCTTGCGCCACCGGTGATCACGGCGATCTTATCTTTGACTTTCATAGATGCTCCTAAGCCGCCCGAATAGCAGCGTTGCAATGGTGCGCCTAGTGTAGGAGATTAACCGATTGTAAGTGACGAAAATAAACGAGGGGCACAGGATGGATCAGGCTCGCACAGGCGGCTGGCGAATTACCGTGGATACGGGCGGAACGTTTACCGATGTTGTGGTTGCGGATGACACCGGGCGCTTTGTGATCGGTAAATCGTTGACGACCCCTGAGCGAATTTACGTTGGTCTAAAGGCAGCGCTGACGTCGGCCGCCGAGTCACTGAGTCTTGAACTTGCCGAAGTACTTGCCCGTTCCGACATTTTTATTTACGGCACGACCCGAGCAACGAACGCGATCGTAACCGGTAACATCGCCAAGACGGCCTTCCTCACGACCGCTGGCTTCCCCGATGTCCTGGTCTTGCGCGAAGGTGGAAAATTCGATCCGCACGATTTTTCTACCCCGTTCCCGAAGCCCTATATCGCGCGACGCCATACCTTCGAAATCGACGAACGTACAGACGCGAGCGGCGATATCGTGACGCCCCTTGACGAGACAAAGACCGAAGCTGCGATCCGAACGATCGGCGAGCGTGGCTTCGAAGCATGTGCGGTGTCTTTGCTGTGGAGTACGGCTAACCCAGCGCATGAGAAGCGGATTGGGAAGATCATCGAAAGCCAACTACCCGATCTGCCCTACACCTTGAGTCACGAATTGAACCCAATATTGCGTGAGTACCGACGCGGCTCATCGACCGCCATCGATGCGTCGATCAAACCGCTGATGCAAGCCCACTTGCGCGACCTGCAATCCGATCTACGCGACGACGGATACGTGGGTGAGATCCTCGTCAGCACAACGATCGGGGGATGCCTCGATATCGATAGTGTGGTCCAACGTCCGATCCATACCGTGCGATCCGGACCCGCAATGGGACCGGTGGCGGGCCGACGCTATGCCGAACTCGAAGACAAAGTGGGTGCCGTGCTTGTGGTTGACATGGGGGGCACGACTTTCGATGTCAGTTTGGTGCGCGACGGTGCGATCACAATCACCCAGGAGACTTGGCTCGGCGAACGTTTTACTGGGCACATGCTCGGGATACCCGCAGTTGATGCGCGCAGTGTCGGCGCTGGCGGTGGTTCGATTGCGTGGTTGGATTCCGCGGGTTTATTACATGTTGGACCGCAAAGTGCGGGCGCGAATCCAGGACCGGCCTGCTATGGTCTCGGCGGCCTGGAACCCACAGTGACCGACTGTGCGTTGGTGCTTGGCTATATCGATCCGGATTTTTTCCTGGGCGGCCGTATGCAACTCGATGTCAAAGCTGCGGAGCGTGCGATTCAGACAATTTCGGAACCGTTGGGGATCAGCGCGGAGGCCGCCGCATTTTCCATTTTCGCGGTGTCGAACGAAACGATGATCAACGCAATCAAGGACATCACGGTCAGCGAAGGGATTGACCCGAGTGAAGCGATAGTTGTTGCTGGCGGTGGCGCTGCCGGGTTCAACATTGTGCCAATCGCGCGTGATCTTAAATGCCGCGCAGTTATTGTGCCCCGCACCGCGAGCGTGCTGTCAGCCTGCGGGATGCAGTTCTCCGATATCCAGGTCGAGCAGAGCGCGACCTTGCCTACCCGATCGGATGCCTTTGACCGAGAGGCGGTGAACAATTGTTTAGACGATATCGACAAAAATCTCGCCGTGTTTGCTGAAAAGCTTGCGAGCCGGGGTTTCGATGAGCGTACGACGCATTACCGAGTAGACGCACACTACGCCGCCCAAGTGTGGGACATCGCCGTCGATCTACCGACCTCACGCCTCGATTCGAAGGCGGTGGTCGACGAGCTTATTGAGGCATTTCATGCCAATCATCGACGGATCTTTAGTGTCGAAGACCGCGCGAGCCCGATTGAATTTTTGAATTGGACCGGCCGGCTGGCGATTCGCTTACCGCAATCGAAGGTGACGGTAAGTACGGTTGTCGATGCTACCGAGACGCGCACGACTCGCACCGCCTTGTTTGATCTTGATGATCCCCGAGAGACGACGATCGTGCGGGGCGATTCGGTACCGGTTGGTGAATTGATTGTTGGGCCGGCGATCATTGAGGAGGCGACCACGACCTTGGTTATACCACCTGGGGTACGCGCGACCTTGAGTTCTGCGGATAGTTATTTGATCGAATGGGAACCGGGCATGGATTGAATCACCGGTGACAATTCCGATACAACGATTGCGAGCGAGAAATAAATATGGACAGTGATAGCGACATTCCAAACGAAGCAAAGACCTTGTCGCCCATGCTCTTGGCAGTGCTTGCCAACCGCTTCGACGGGGTGGTGCGCGAGATGACCAACACGATGTTGCGCACCGGCCGTTCTGCGGTGATCAATAGTGCGCGCGATTTCTCTTGCGGCATCACGACAGCGGACAATGAACTGTTTGCAACTGCTGAGGGCCTACCGGCGCATGTGTATGGACTTAATTTACAGACCGCTGCTATGTGTGAATTCCATGACGATATCGCCGAAGGCGACGCGTACTTGCACAACGATCCCTACAGCGGCAATTCGCATCCAGCAGACCACACATTGATTGTGCCGGTATTTTGGGAAGGCGAACATCTGTTCAACGTCTGCGCCAAGGCGCATCAGGCCGATATCGGTAACAGTCTACCGACGACCTATCATGCGGCGGCGCGCGACGTGTATGAAGAGGGCGCGTTGATCTTTCCAGCGGTCCGCGTGCAGCGCAATGGCGAGACTGTCGACGACATCATTCGTATGTGTCAGCGGCGGATCCGGGTACCCGATTACTGGCATGGCGATTTTCTCTCGATGTTGGGCTCGGCTCGCACCGGCGAAAAACGGATCCACGATATTCTTCAGAAGTACGGTAAGGCGACGATCAAGCGTTTCGCCACGGAATGGTTTGATTACAGCGAAGTGCGCATGCGCCAAGCGATCAAAAAACTCCCGGCCGCGACGATCGAACGCGAAAGCTTTCATGATCCGATGCCGCCGATGCTCCCCGATGGTATCCCGGTCCGGGTCAAGCTCGTCGTCGATCCAGAGGCCGGTACGATCGAGATCGATCTCACTTCGAACATCGACTGCATGGACAACGGTCTGAATTTGTCGGAAGCGTGCTCGATCGCTAATTCGACAGCCGGTGTTTACAACTCCCTGCCATCTGACATTCCGCGTAACGGCGGCTCCTATCGTTGCCTCAATATGAAGCTGCGCGAGGGCGCGGCGATCGGCATTCCGCGATTCCCGCATAGTTGCTCGGTGGCGACGACGAATGTATCAGAGCGGCTGCTCAACCTCGTGCAAGCGGCACTCGCAGATCTTGGCGAAGGCTATGGCCTCGCCGAAGGCGGTCTCGGCATGGGTGCCGGCTATTCGGTTATTTCCGGCAGGGACGCACGCCACGATGACCATAGCTACGTCAACCAACTGATCATTGGTAACAACGGTGGCCCGGCCTCGCCGGAATGCGACGGCTGGCTGACCTATGGCTTACCGGTGGTCGCAGGGTTGATGTACCGCGACAGTGTCGAGATCAACGAGCTCAGTTATCCGATCCACTTCAAAGAGATCCGCCTCACACAAGATACCACCGGTGCTGGCTTTAACCGTGGCGCGCCTGGCGCGCGCATCACCTACGGCCCGAGCAATCACCCGATGACGGTGGTCTTTGCCGCCGACGCACAAGTGAATCCGGCGCGCGGGGTGCGTGGTGGCCTCGATGGTAATGTTGGTGAGATGTATGTGGTCGACGAGAAGGGCAACAAAACGCGTGCGCCGAGCGTTGGTGAGATCGAATTGAAAAAGGGAACCTGGTTGAGTGGTTTGGAAACATCCGGTGGGGGTTATGGCGACCCCTTATTGCGCGAACCAAGCCGGGTTGTTGATGACGTGGTTGAAGGGTATGTGTCACAGGCTTACGCGGCGGATGTCTATGGCGTGATGTTAAAAGGGCGGCTTGACGATGAGACGCTTGAGCTTGACCCGGCAGCTACGGATACTCGGCGCGCGGAACTAAAGGCTGCGCGTACATAGAACGTGATTGAACGGAGATAGATCATGGCGACCCCACAGACCTATGTAGCGGAAGACGAACGCCTGCCGTTGATTATTGGCTTTCAACGAGTCGCCGAGAACACGAATCAGATAACGCGTTTTATCGAACATGGTCGTGGGATTTATGTCTACGATACCGATGGCCGCGAGTACATCGAGGCGACGGCGTCGTTCTACGCTGCCTCACTGGGTTATCAAAACGATGAACTGATCGATGCGATAGCTGCACAGTACCGAGAGCTGCCCTTTGTCGTTTCGGCCTTGCATCGAACGAGTAAGGGATCGCTCGACCTTGCCGAGAAGTTGACCGAGATACTACCGGTGGCAGATCCACATCTCATCTTCGGATCGTCAGGCTCGGAGGCGATCGATTTTTTGATCAAATTATTGCGTTTTGGCTCGGTTGCTCGGGGCGAGCCAGAGCGTAAAACGATCATCGGACGACACGGTAGCTATCACGGTGCTACCTTGGCTTCGGCGAGCGTCACCGGAGGGCATCATGCAGAGTTTGGCTTACCCTTGCCTGGATTTTCCCATGTATCTCAGGTGGACTATCACGGCGATCGCGAGCCTCAAGAGACCTCGGCTGAGTTTTCAAGCCGCCTTGCTGTGGAACTCGAAGCCCTAATAGCCGATCAGCCGATGGGCTCGATCGCAGCCATGGTTGCAGAGCCCATCAGTTTTTCTGCCGGATTCAAGGTGCCACCACCAGAATACTTTCCTGCGATCACATCGGTGCTCGATGGCCACGGTATCGATCTCGTTGTGGATGAAGTCATCACCGGTTTTGGTCGTACTGGGAACCTCTTCGGTGCGCAAACATTCGGACTCAAACCGGACCACGTGGTCATCGCCAAGGGGATCACCTCAGCTTACTTTCCCTTATCTGCTGTCGGTTTGGGCCGCGACTTATACGCAGCACTCGAGGACGGCTCTGAGAAAATCGGAACGCTTGCACATGCGAGCACGATGGCCGCCCATCCGGTCGGCGCAGCGGCGGCCTTAAAGGTGATGGAGATCATTGAGCGCGACAAGCTTGTCGATCATGCCGCGGTGATGGGCGAGCGGCTCGCGAAAGGTCTCGCGCGGTTCGAGGATCACCCGCTAGTGGGCGAGATCCGTAGCGTTGGACTCGGCGCAAGCCTAGATTTTCTGCGGCGTGACGACGCAGATTGCATCGTTAATTCGGATGCAGACGAGGTTTCATTGGCCATCTACAACACGCTGTTAGATATGGGTGTTGTCACACGTCCGGCCGGGCGCAACATTGTGATTGCACCGCCGCTGATCGTGCAGGGGTCAGAGATCGACGAGATTGTCTTACGCGTGGGTAAGGCGCTGGATCTTGTCCAGAGCCAGCGTTAACGCGGCGCTAATCGCCGAGCACATTATCGCCGCTGATCCACACATAGACCCGCTGGAATTTACCGTCCTGGAAATACCAGTGGTTAACGCTTTGTTTGGTCTCGTGTCCGCCTTGCCGATCGTCTAGCTCGACCCGAAAGCGTGACGAGATGGCTTGCGCCACCGGATCGACGATGTGTTCGAAATCGGTGTGCACCACCGTTGAGTAGGTCTCGAGAAATTGTTCAAACATCGCCTTGATTTCGCGATCCCGGCCTTCACAGGTGACAAATGCCGACTGCACGGTGAATACCGCATTTTCATTGAAGTAACTTAATACGTCGTCCACACGTCGGTCGTCGAGTGCGGCGAAATAGGCTTCGACAGTTTCGATATAGGCAGGTCGTTCATTGTTCTTCAATTTCGCATTCCTCTGTCAGTTACCGAAAACACGACGCAGGTGTTCTTCGCTCGGTGGTGAAGTAAATAGTGAAACAACGACGACGACAAATATCGCAGTCAGCGCACCGAGGGTTCCGCAAGCAAACGGATTAGGCGCTTGGTTCACCAGCCATATTCCAGCAGCCTCAAATGGACCGCCGCTAAACCATTCGGCGCGCAGCAACCCAGCCTTGATGATGATGAAAGACCCACCGCCAGCGGCGAAACCCGCCAGTGCGCCGGCCTTGCTTGTCCTCTCCCACAGTATGCCGGTGAAGATCGGGCCTGCTATCGCCGCTATCATACCGCCGACCCCGACTGCGATGAGGATGGCAACGTTCATCGATTGCGACTCCCACGCGAGCCAGATCGAACCGGCCACAATCAGTATTGAGCCAACCCGACTGATGAGCAAAGAGATCCGATCTATCGTTTTGTCGTCGGGTTTTGTTTTAAGCCGCGGGGCAATGGTGCGACGATAAATATCGTTCGCGAAGACCTGCGAGGTGGATACGACAAGTCCGTCGGCGGTCGACATGATTGCGGCGAGCACGCCGGCACCGATCAAAGCTGCCAGCCATGCCGGCAGGGTAGCAATGAAAAGGGCGGGTATGGCGTCATTGGCACTCGCACCGTCCACGAGAAGGGCATCTCCTAGTACCGCCCGCGCGAGAATGCCGCCAAATACAATCGCTGGTAAGGTCATGCCGAAAACAAATGATATGGCGATGAAACGGTTTTGATCGCGGTTGTCTTTCAGCGCCCACAGCTTATTACCAACGTGCGGAAGCAAACCGAGCGGTGCATGAAAAACGAAAAGTGAAAAGACGGCCCACCATGAATTCAATATTGGGTTGGTCGGGTGTAGCATTGCCAACAGCGCTGGGTCCTGCGCTTCGAGGTTCTTGATCATCCCGTCAAAACCACCGTCGACGCCGAATCCAACCAAGAACATTACTGTGACCGCGATCGCGAGTAACAACATTAAGGCGCCTTGCACGCCATCCGTTAAGATGTCCGCATGGGCGCCGCCGATCACGATGTAGAACATAATGATGACGGCCGTGGTAATGAGCGCGGGTAATAATTCAATGCCCATCATCTTATTGAACATAACGGCGCCTGCGAGCAACTGACCCGCGAGATAGAACATCAAGAGCATCGAAAATAGCGCGACGCAGATCCGTAATGCTTCGGAGTCGAAGCGGTCGCCGAGATATTCCGGCATTGAGCGACTGCCGAAATTTTCTCCCGCCCGGCGGATACCGCGCAAACAAAGTAGTAGGCCGCAATACAGTCCGAGCGGATATATAAAGGCGTACCACAAGGCCGAGAACCCTGACTTATAAGCGATAGCGGGAATGCCGATAAAGGTACCACCACTGGCTGCAGTTGCGGTGAGCGCAAAGGCTAGAAACAGTGGGCCGTAGCCGCCCCGGGCGGTGGCGAAATCGTCACTGCTGCGAACCCTGCGCATGCCGATAAAGCCGAAGGCCAACATCGCACCGATATAGACGAGCAGAAAAATCCATCCCCACATGCGGAGACTCGGGTCGACTTCGAGCATGAGCTACCGTTCTCGTTGGTGTTGCGATGGCGAACTATAACGATCGAATTCAACGGCGGCCAGGAACCAAGCTGTACTAATAGTGAGAAGCTCGGGTGTTACATCACAGACTTAGTAAATGTGAATGAGGAATTCGTCTGCATTACACCGTGTGCTCACCAGGCAGCTTCAAGTAATGGCAGTACGTCTTGTGGCCCATTTATCGGTCGTGGGTTGGTCGGTATCCACATGTCGTGCATCGATTCCTCGGCGAGGGTCGGCAATAGTTCACGCGGTACCGCGCAATCGCGCAACCGTCCGGGGAGGTCGAGATCGCTGACGAGCGTCTGGATTTGGTCGGCCGCAGCGGTATTCGCATCGCCCATTGCTGCGGCCAGTGTCGCCTGGCGTTCACCATTAACCGACGCGTTGTAGCGCAACACATGCGGCAGCATCACACATGAGGTTTCGCCATGCGGCATGCCCGCGGTACCACCGAGGATGTGACCGATGCCATGACTGGCGCCGAGATCAACGCCCGTGGAGACGCCTTGCACCGATAACCAGGCACCGATAAGGCAGTTCAGTCGGTTGTCGAGATCGTCAGGATTGCTCTTAGCCAACGCCAGCGCACGGGGCAAGATGCGCAACGCATGCAATGAGCTTGCCTCCGTTAGCGGCGTCACATTTATCGAACACCACGTCTCAACCGCGTGATCAACAGCGCGGATCCCGGTACCAAAAAACAGACGTGGCGGGGTGGCTACGGTCATTGCGGCATCGAGGATCACAACGTCAGGTGCGATACTCATATCCCACAATACTTCCTTACGCGGGATGCGTTCATCGGTCACGCCGGCGTAAGCCGTGTACTCACCGGCAGACAGCGTAGTAGGAATGGAAACATACGGCAGTGTCGCCGGGGTGACGTTTTGGCCAACCCGTATTCGGTCAATGTCTTCGCTGACCTTGATCCCATTGGCGAGCGCTAAGCACGCGGCCTTCGTCGCATCACACACAGAGCCGCCACCAAACGCGACGACCATGTCGGCATCGCTATCACGCAAGGTGGCAGTCATTCTAACGACATCTTCGCGCGGCGAATGTGCTCGGATACCGGTGACTTCGGCCACACAGGATCCACCAAGCGAAGCCTTTACTATTTCACCGAGACCGCCGGGATGATTAAGGCTTGTATTCGTAATAAAGACAATTCGCGAGGCCTTACGACGTTCAATTTCCTCGCCAAGCGCCTCGGCGACGGGTTTCCCGTAGATGACTTCCTGGGATGGCGCCGGGGTGTAACGTCCGATTTGACTCATGGTGGTCTTGCTCCTGGTTGATATTACGAAATATGCGTAGTTCTACGCCGAGAGGCGGCGTAAATGCAAACTGGAGCCGAAATCGGTGTTACATTCACGATCCATTTCCAATTGGCAAGCGTGACGATGTTGATACTTGAGGGGATACGCGTACTCGATTTTACCCAGTACTTGGCGGGGCCAACCGTTGGTCGCCTAATGGCCGAGCTGGGCGCGGAGATCATCAAGGTAGAGATCGCACCCGGTGGTGATCCCTCACGTGGATTGCCGTTCGCCGATGACGGGCGCAGTGGTTATTTCATTCAGCAGAATCGCGGTAAAAAAAGTCTTGCGATAGATCTGAAAAAGCCCGAGAGCGATGCGATATTGCGTGAGTTGATCGCCGAGGTGGATGTCGTCGTAGAAAATTTCGGCCCCGGCGTAATGGAGAAAAAACGCCTTGCCTGGGACGACATCAAGGCCATCAATCCAAAAGTCATCATGGCTTCGATTTCCGCCTACGGTCGAGAGAGCCCTCTATCCCACAAAACGGGTTACGACTGGGTCGCACAGGCCTTCGCTGGGATCATGCACATGACCGGCGAACGTGATGGACCGCCGTTGCCGGTCGGTCTCGGGGTGGCCGACATTACCAGTGGCGTGCACGCCTTTTCGGCGATCGGCTATGCCTTATTTCATCGCTCACGGACCGGAGTGGGCCAATGGCTCGATATCAGCATGGTCGACGCGATGTTCCACTTGCACGATGTGTCGCTGCAGGGATTTACCTTAACCAAGGGTAAGTTTCGACCCCATCGTCAGGGGGCGCACCACGAACTCATCGCACCGTTCGGCGTCTTCAAAGGTCCCAGTGGTTACATCTGTATCCTGTCGCTACAACCGCAGTGGAAAAATGTCTGTGCCGCGATTGGCCGTCCCGACTTGGAAAATGATCCACGTTATGCCGACGCACCATCGCGGGGCGAACGCCAAGGCGAACTTATCGAGCTTATTGAAACTTGGATGACTGACTTTCCTAACAACGAAGCGGTGCTCGATATACTTGAAGAGCATCGCGTCCCCGCCTCGCCAGTGATGGACCCAGCGGACGCGATCGATCATCCGTATTTCCGTGAACGCGGGATGATCCGCGAAATCACCGATCCCGTTATGGGCGACCTGACGATACCGGGATTTCCGCTGCGCTTTACTGAGCAGCCCGAACGCCTGGACTTGGTTGCGCCGACCCTCGGCCAGCACAATGGGACAGTACTTTCCGAGGTGCTCGGCTATACTGCCGAGCGCATTAGCGACCTCGAGCGCACCGGCGTGCTGGTCTCACGTGACCGTTGATCAAATTTTAAGAGAATAGGAGTCGCCCATGTCTGAACTGATGCGAAAAACGATGGTAGAACAGGCCGCGTTAGTAAAAAGTGGGGAGGTATCGGCGGCAGAGCTTGTCGAAGCATCGATCGCGGAAATCGAAAAACTGAATCCGGCAATCAACGCAGTCGTTATACCAATGTTCGAATTGGCCCGCGAAGCGGTACAAGGTCTGCGCGGTGATGAGGCCTTTAGTGGTGTACCGATGCTGCTGAAAGATGTGGTGGCGGAATATGCCGGCTCGCCGATGACCGAAGGGTCGCGATTTCTTGAGGGCTACATCTCACCCCGAGATTCCGAACTTGTCGCCCGCTATAGGCGTGCTGGATTCATCGTTTGTGGCAAGACCAACTCGCCGGAGTTTGCGTCGAAACCGACCACCGAGCCCGAACTTTACGGATCAACGAAAAACCCATGGGACCTCAGTCTTTCGCCCGGCGGATCATCCGGCGGCGCGGGTGCATCGGTCGCTTGTGGCATGGTGTCGGTTTCGCATGCCAACGACGGCGGCGGTTCGACCCGAGTACCAGCTGCTGCCTGTGGGTTGGTGGGTCTTAAAGCCACCCGCGGGCGTAACCCCACCGGACCTGATTATGGCGATATCGGTGCCCACGGACTGTTGTCGGAGCACGTCGTTACCCGCACCGTGCTCGATAATGCGCTCATGCTTGATGTTACCGCGGGCCCTGACCTAGGCGCGCCGTACTATCCACCGCCGCCGGCACGGCCGTTTGCCGAGGAAGTTGGCGCCGATCCCGGTCGTCTTCGGATCGCGTTCAGCGACGATCCCGTGCTGTCTACCGAGGTCGACGACGATTGCAAAGTTGCCGTGCGTGAGATTGCAAAACTGTGTGAGGATCTTGGGCACCACGTCGAAGAAGCGAAGCCTACCGTTACCGAAGAGAAGTACGGCAAGTTTTTCACGACCATCTGGGCTGGGATGGTGGCATGGATAATCCGCGATTGGGAACGCCGTACCGGGCGCAAACCGGAACCGGAATTGTTTGAACGGCATACGTGGAAGATGTATTCGATCGATGCCAAAACGCATCCATCTGACTTTGTACTGGCGATGCATGACATGCACTTGTTTGCGCGCGAAATTGCGCCCTTCTTCGAAACCTACGATGTTTTACTGACCCCAACCTTGACCCGGCCGCCGGCACCACTTGGTTGGTTCGATTTTGATCCGAAACATCCGCGCCGAGCGACTGAACGGATGGAGCAATTTCCGCGCTTTACTATGATTGCAAATATAACGGGGCAGCCAGCGATATCGTTACCGTTGTGCTGGAATGATGCGGGTCTGCCTATCGGTATCCACCTCATGGGACGCTATGGTGATGAGGCGACGTTGTTCCGCATTGCCGGTCAACTTGAAACGGCCAAGCCGTGGGCCCATCGTTGGCCCGATGTCGGTTGAGTCCAGTCACCAGCGCCACAAATAACTTAACGCACACTATCCCACCAATTTAATAACAACCGGGTGTCGTTATGCCGACGTCCGGTTTCTTTGTTCCTACGCAATGGCAGATCTGCGAACAATAAGCATCGACGTCGGGGGTACCTTTACCGACGTTCTGTGCGTGGACGCACATGGCGTCATTAAGAGTTTCAAGCTGCCCTCAGTGCAACCTAATGCACTCGCTGCAAACTTGCATAGTGTGCTTGGCCAGATTTCTATCCAAGATGAGTTGCTGTATAGCACGACGGTTACATTGAACAGCCTGCTCGGCGGTACCTTGCCCGAGATAGGGTTGATCGTAACCGACGGTTTTCGCGACATCCTTGAAACCGCTCGTCTGCCCGAGAGCGCGGGTGAGGCACCACCGAGTCGCTTGCCGCGGCGCCTGGTCAATCTTGAATGGGTGCGCGAAATCCACGCTCGACTCGCGGCCACCGGCGAGGAACGGACGCACGTCGACCGCGCGGAAGTCGAAACCATCGCGCTCGAATATGCCGCCGCCGATATCAATGTCGTGGCGGTGTCCTTGTTGCATAGTTATTTGGATCCTGGCCATGAACAAGCGGTTGCAGCCATTTTTTCCGAGGTCGCACCCAAGATCAAAGTCGTGCTGTCCAGCGCCGTGTTGCCGGAACTGCGTGAATACGAACGCACCTTGGCAACGGCGTTGAATAGCGCCCTTATCCCCACGCTTACGGAACACCTCGATAGCCTCGCACCAGATTTAAGCACCCGGCCCAGGATCTGGCTCATGCAATCAAACGGTGGCCTCGCGAGCGCCGAGAGTCTCACCGATCAACCGTTGACCACCGCATTGTCGGGTCCGGGTGCGGCAGTTGTCGGCATGCGTTGGTTAGGCGAGAAATGTGGTTTTAGCGATTTCATTACGCTCGATGTTGGTGGAACCTCGACCGACGTCGCGGTGGTCACCGAAGGTCATTATGCGTTGACCACAGCCGGCAATGTCGCCGGGTTTCCGCTCAAAACGCCGATGCTCGACGTGCTTTCAATCGGTGCCGGCGGCGGTTCGATCGCGTATGAGGCACCAGACACCCGTTGGCACGTTGGTCCCCAAAGTGCAGGGGCGGTGCCGGGACCGGCCTGCTACGGGCGTGGCGGCGATGCGCCTACCCTAACAGACGCGCAACTTGTACTCGGCCGCATACCCGATGCATTGCTAGGCCGTAGCGTGCCGCTCGATAAACAGCGAGCGCTCGATGCGCTAAATATATTTGGCCGTAAGCGGGACTTAGACGCCATCGGCGCGGCACGCGGGATCCTCGAAATAGCGAGTCACAACATGTGCGGCGCAATCCGACGGGTCTCGGTCGCTCGTGGGCATGACCCCTCGGCGCACGCCTTACTTGCGATGGGCGGTGCTGGTCCGCTGCATGCAGCCGAACTGGCGGATTTATTAAGCATGACCAGCGTCGTGGTGCCGCCACAGCCGGGTCTCGCGGCAGCCTGGGGATTGTTGGTTGCAGAGGTGACACGTGATTTTGTGATGCCGTTGGGCAACGTCGATAGCGCGCTCGATCTGTCTCAAATCGAAACAGTCCTTACCAACCTAAGTGAACGGGCGAAGCGGTGGTGTGAAACTGAACGGTGTGTCAATGGTGCTTGGAAGATGATCCCGAAACTTGACCTGCGCTATGTGGGGATGACCCACGAAACGACTATCGAATGTCCGGAAACTGGCGAGTTAAAGCAAACAATGATCGGCACTATCGATCGCTTTCACAATCGCTTCGAGCAATTGTCGGGACGCTCCTGGCGCGATCGCGAAGCCGTAGAAATAGTCAATGTGCGATTAACCGCTAGCTGTCGAAGACAGTCCGTCGAACTGCCCAAGCAAATTATGGATCCGCAACCGAAAGCATTGCCGCAAACGATACGCGACGTCGGATTTCTTAACACAACGGCTTTGATGCGCACACCAGTCTATGGTCGCGAGCAGCTCGATCAGTCGGCGCGACTATCCGGTCCGGCGATTATTGAACAATACGAATCGACGACCGTATTGCCCACCGGATGGGAGGCTAGCGTCGATGAATTTGGAAATCTGTTGTTGGAAAGAATAATTGACCCATAGACGGGCAATTGTCGGTGTTTGTGCCCGTAAAAATGCACGATTAGCGCGGCCAAACCCGTATCACATAATCTTCACATAATAATGAATTTCATGACGTATGCGTCCAATTAAATGGCGTGCTCCTTCAAAGGGAAATGTTAAGCGTGCGCTACACTGGTCGCCAAGCGATCAACTGCAGTAACGCCTAAAGCCACCGGCGTTGCGCTTGAGAGTGGCGGATTTGGTGGAGTTTGCAGAATAAGTACCCTGCCGGTATCCCAACCAATAACTCGCTGGTAGGGCGGGCATTCTGGAGACGAGACGACATCCGCCGAGCGGCTAACTTCGGACAGCATGTTACGAAGTGGATGGCATAGTTTATGCATGTTCGGGGGAGAAGGAGCGCCAGTTTAAGGACGTCAATCCAAATGTATTCGTCAATCGGCAAATAGAGAGGAACTAGATATGCATCGGACTCATTTACTCATAGCTGCGGCACTTGTCGTACTTGTGGCCCCAAGCCAACTGATGGCAGCGCAGGCCTACAATTACGAGGACGGCGCAAACTTTGTCTACGAAGACTTCCTCGCTTGGTTCAAGGAAAGCCAGGCAGCAGTACCACAGTTTGTTGACGGTGACGTTATCACCGAAGCAGAGCGCCACCTGACCGATCCGTTCGTACCACCAGGCCAGCAGATGGCCGACTTCTACGGCGAGCCAGTGACGATTAAGGACGCGGGCGATCTGTCGCCGCCGCAGCACTTCAAAGACGCAACCGCAAAATTTGCCGGTACGGTAACCGTCGACGATAAAGGCGCGATTCAAAACTACAAGGCAGGCACACCCTTCGATCGCTCAACGTTTGTTGCAGGTGATCGTGCAAGTGGTTTCAAGGCGATGTGGAATTTCAACTTTCGTTACCAAGCCTACGGTTTGTATCTGCATAAGAACGATTGGATTTGGACCGAGCGCGGCGGTAGTCATGACGACCATGAAATTATGAAGAACCCGGAGACCGGCAAATACTATGGCGGCGGCGGAAAATTTTCGCGGGTACTACATCTTCGCTATCAGCGCATGAACTGCATGAATCTAACGATGCTCGACCATCCGAATACAGACTACGCCATGGACCATAAATGGTGTGACGACGTCGAGTGGCGTGAGTTCTCCGACTTCTGGCATCCCTTCGACATTGCCGGAACGGCATTCATCGTGATGCGCTACCGTGATACCTACAAGGCCGACGATGCATGGGCCTATATTCCGTCCTTACGCCGGGTGCGCCGCATCTCGGCCGAGGTTAAATCCGATAGTCTCCTCGGTACCGAGGATACGCTGGAGGATTTTTATGGCTTCAACGGGCGCGTACTCGAATGGGAGTGGGAGTACGTCGGCAGGACCAAAATCCTGGCGATTGCACGCTCGCGCTATGCCTGGCCGTACTTTGGTGGACCTAACGGTATTACGGCGATTGACGATTGGGCGCTACGTGAAGTTGATGTCGTCGCTGGTAAGCCGAACTGGTCAGGCCATCCTTATTCGACCAAGATTATGGTCTTCGACGCGCAAAACAACATCCCCTGGTACTCGGAATCGTACGACCGCGCAGGAAAACTGTGGAAGGTCTGGCGGATCCCAAGTACCTGGACCGAGGATCCTTGGTATAACGATGGGAAAAAGGCTGAGGAGACCAATCCTTTCATCGGTGCGGCGCAGCCGACTCCAGAAGGTCAGCGGGTCAATAGCTTCCAAGGTATCGACGTGTTTAACCTACAAAACGGCCGTTCTACCTTGATTCCGAGCCGGGAAGGTAGCGGTTACCCGAATATGACGGTTAACCATGCAAAACGTGTGCTTGATATCAACCGCTTAACGCAAGGACGCTAAGCAAGCTGTTACGGCGCGGGTACTACTAGAGCATTACCCGCGTCGCTCTACCTTAAAATGACGAAGCCTGATCAATTACGATCAGGCTTCGTGCATTTCGCGCTCAAATAATTGTCTGCGCGTCGCCTTACCAGTCGTCCCAATGGACAATTGAATCCATGGGATCGCGTTTCCCGGGCTTAAAGGTCGTGCCTTTCGTATACGCCAATGGTAGTAAGCAGGCTTGCATTACCTCCGCATACGGTATCCCAAGGATAGCTGCGGCCTGTTCTTCAAAGTACAGGTGCAACGAGGTCCAACACGTCCCCAGTCCGCGCGCGCGGGCGGCGAGCATGAAGCTCCAAGTTGCCGGCGCGATCGACCCCCACTGGGCGCTTTGCAACAGCACAGGCGGCACTTGACCCCATCCCGGAATCTCAGTGCCGGGCGGTGAATCCGTACGACCTTCGATGCACGGTACGACCAGCACCGGCGCTTCCTGAAAATTGCTGTTCAGATATTGCGCAGATTCTTCGATCCGTTGTTGCATGGCGTTGCGCTCCGGATCGCCAAAATCGACGTTTGCCGTTGCCGAAGGTAGGGTGACATAAATTTCGCGACCCTTACGGTAAAGATCAGCTAGTGCCATCTTTTTTTTGGGATCACTCACGATCACGAAATGCCAGTTTTGCAGATTCGACGGGGTCGGTGCCTGCATCGCGATTTCGACACATTGCTCAACAACTTCACGTTCGACGGGTCTTGAAAAATCAAGTCTACGGCGGACCGAACGGGTCGTGGTCAGCAGTTCATCCAAACCCAGCGCTAAGGTCTCATTCATTTTCAATTTCTCCATATACTCTAGATTTTGAGCGCCGACCGGGGCTAGACCTTGGGTCCGCGAACGAAGACTATAGACTATGACATGAGGCAGGATCAGGTATCCCAATCCAGCATATGGCGAAACGACGACAGCGGCGGCATAATGCGGCGCTGATGGGCCCCGAATTGTGCTATGTACGCTACGAGATCTGCTATCCTCGTGTACCACATTTCGTTAACAAGAAACTATGAAAACTAAAATGATCCAAGGCGGAGAGCCAATATGAAATTGCATGCGTCACTACTCGTTGCTACGTTTGGACTGTTCCTGCTTTCCGGTTGCGGAGAGCAAGGCGACGGCGGCGGCGGCGAAGCAGCGGATACAAAAACTAAGGTCGATTATCACGTGATCATTAATAGCATCGGCGCAATAAAAGTAACCCACAAAGACACTACCGGCCAGTTAATAGTAGAAGAAGAATTTGCAGCGAAAGCGGTTGGCGACACCTGGTCGAAACAATACGAATTCGAAGGCCCGGTCGACGCGGAACTCACATTGGAGTTGGCCGCTTCAGCACCACCGGATCCGGTCGGGGTGGAATTTTATATCGCACTCGATGGTTCACGCGTACAGAAGGCCACCAAGTTTTTGACCAAAGGGAAGCCGATGACGCTTACGGTAAACCGCCCCTAGGCAACACAACAATCCTCCTCATCGCGGCTACTGACGTGCGTCTGCGCGTCTGTGCGACGTCGGCGACCAGTGAAACTTAAAGACCAAGGCATTGTTCAAGTATTGGTGATTTCATAATTCTGAAGTTAGCTTGACGGCGCGTGTTCGACGCGTAGTTTTGTTAGATGGACAGATGCGGAACCAATTGCGGTGACCACCGTCGTTTGAATAACCAAACGACCAGCAAACGTCGGGAGCTACAGCAAAGATGGAGACAAAGTTATGGCATGGCGCCTAGCCGTCGATATTGGCGGAACGTTTACCGACATCGTTGCCTTGCAAGAGGATTCCGGCGAATTGCACCTCGCCAAAGTACCTAGCACCCCAGATGATCCGGCGAACGGGTTCATAAACGGCATCGAACATATCATCGATGCTAGTGGTGTCTCCTCTAGTGATATCGGCGCGGTCTTCCATGGCACGACTGTCGCAACAAACGCAATTCTGCAACGCAAGTACTCCCCCTTAGGCCTAATGATCACCACGGGTTATCGCGAGGCACTCGAAGTCGCGCGTCAAACTGTTCCGGGAGAGTTTGGCGATATTACCTGGTGGATCAAGCCGGAGCGGGTTGTCCCCTTGGAACTCATACGCGAAGTCGGCGGGCGGCTGGATGTCGATGGCAATGAAGTGGCGCCTATTGATCCTGACGAAGTTCGTACGTTAGCCGTTGAGTTTAAGCAGCTTGGCATCAAGGCCTTGGCGGTGTCACTGTTGCATTCCTATCGTAACCCGACGCACGAGAAACAGGTTCGCGATTTGATCCAAGAAGTCTACCCGGAGTGTTTCATCTCAATTTCGTCGGACATTCTGCGCGAATATCGCGAATACGAAAGAACCAACACGACGTGTCTCAACACGGCCTTGATGCCGCTACTATCGAACTACCACGAAAAGCTTGAACGGCATTTGCATGGGCGTGATATCACCGCACCGTTCTACATCATGCGCTCCAGCGGCGGCCTCGCCCAAGCCGAGGAGATCTCACGCCTGCCGATCGCCGCCGCGCTATCCGGCCCCGCAGCGGGCGTAATTGCCGCCTGCCACTTCGGCAATCTCAGCGGTTTTCCGAATATTATTTGCTTCGACGTTGGCGGTACTTCGGCAGATATTTGCCTGGTTGAAGATGGTGCACCACGGATGTTGACTGAAGGACGCGTCGATATCTATGACGTCAAGACGCCGATGATCGACATTCATACTGTCGGCGCCGGCGGTGGCTCGATCGCTTGGCTCGCGGGCGGCCGTAGCCTCAAGGTTGGGCCGGATAGTGCCGGTGCGGATCCAGGCCCGGCGTGTTACGGACGCGGCGGAGAACTGCCGACCGTGACGGACGCGAATCTGGTCCTTGGACGTCTCACCTCGGCGCTTGCCGGAGGTGGGGTCAATCTCAACTATGACAGTGCCGCGCAGGCTGTCGGTACGATAGCCAGTGCGCTTAACCTCGAACTAACGGCTGCGGCAGATGGTATTTTACGCATCGCGATAGAGAACATGGCCGCCGGGATCCGCACTGTATCGGTGAAGCGTGGTCGCGATCCGCGCGATTACGCGCTCGTCGCTTTTGGTGGTGCAGGGCCGTTGCATGCTTGTTATCTCGCCGATTGGCTCGACATGAAGCAAGTCCTGATCCCACCCAGTCCTGGGGTCACATCGGCATATGGTTTGTTGTTAACCGATGTGCGTATCGACCTTGTGCATACTGATGTGCAACGCGAGGACCAGCTTGATCGTGAGCGGGTTGCGAGCCAGTTCAATGAATTGGAGGCCCGGGTTGCAGAGCGGCTTGCTGGCGAAGGGTTTGATGCGAGTTCTATCGCACTCACCCATTTTCTCGACATGCGCTACGGTGGTCAGGCCTATGAGATCCGCGTTCCTTTGGCGGCTAGCTCCAATCCGATGATAGAACGACTCGCCGCCGCCATCGCCGCCTTTCACGTTGCCCATAAAGACCTCTACGGGTATTCCTATGAGGGCCGTGAACCGGTCGAACTGGTAAACGTTGGGGTCACTGGGCTTGGCTTACTCAAACGCCCGCAGATCCCTGCCGCGACGGCGGGCGATAGTGCGCCGGATGCAGCGCTGCGCGACACTACCGAGGTGTATTTTCCACAAAGCCGTGGCAAGGTTGAGTGTCCGATTTACGTACGGGCTGAACTCAAGGCCGGCAACCTCATTACCGGCCCGGCGATCGTTGAGCAATACGATTCCACCACCGTGATCAATCCGGGTTGGAACGGCCGCATCGACGAATGGGGCTCGTTGGTGTTGACGAAACAATAGTTCGCGTTTGCACAAGCTCTGAGGTCGCGGGAATGTTCAATCACATGGCACAGGATAGATAACGGGAATTTGTTATGGCTGGCGCGCAGGAATTTTCGCAGACTTATTACGATAAAGCCGACGAACAGACGGCCTTTGCCGACTACGCAGAATACCGATACGGCAAGGTGGACCGCGATCCCGCCTATCTCGAACGGATTGCCGCGGCGCGCAAGGATCTCGACCCGATCCTTGTCGACATTGTGGACGGCGGGATTGAGGCCGCTGTAATGGAAGCCGAAGCCGCGGTAGAGCGGACGGCACGCTCGACCATTATTCGCGAGCAACACGACTACCGCGCTTCGCTCAATACGCTTGATTGTCTATCGGTCTCGCGCGTCTCGTGGGCGGCGACTGCTGATCCTATCGTCATGAAGTTTTCATCAGAGAATATCTTACCCGGCGATGTGTTTATCTATAACGACGTTTATGGTTCGGCGGGGACGATCGGCCATTTGCCCGACTATTGTGTCGTCACACCGATATTCTTCGATGATAATTTGATCGGTTTTGCGCAAATCTTCGGTCACGTTAGCGACGTCGGCGGACGTATGGCGGGGTCGTGGCCGAGCACCTCACGCAGTATTTTTGAAGAAGGAACGATTTGCCCGCCGGTTAAGCTGCATGAACAAGGTGTTCTCAATGAAGGCCTCTACGATGTTCTGTTGCGCAATTCACGATTTCCTGAAGACTTGCGTGGTGATATCGACGCCTTTGTAGGCGCCAACGAGATCATTCGCAGGCGCGTCGTCGAACTGTGCGAACGTTTCGGTCGTGACGAAGTGGAAGGCGCGTTCTACGAGATCATTGATCGTTGCGCCGAAGTAGTGCGCGAGAAAGGCCTACCGTTCTTTCCCGAGGGCGAGTTTATCGGTGAAGACTTCATTGAGAACGACGGACTGACCCTGGATAAACCGGTAAAAATGAAACTCACGATGCGCAAGTATCCTGAGAAGATGGTGCTCGATTTTGATGGTACTGCCGAGCAAGCGAAAGGACCGATCAATTGGGCGCTCGATGGTCGCCATTATTCCAAATGGTTAGGGGCGTTTTTCAAGGCGCAGATACCGGGCATTATTATTAATGAAGGTGTGACGGACGCATTTCGCTGCCGGATACCGAAACGTACGATATTAAGTTCGGAGTTCCCCGCACCCGTTGTATCCCGCATGACTTGTATGCTGAGAATGATCAGCGCCTACACGGTCGCTTTGGCCAAGGCCTTCGACGGCGAAGTAGTCGCCGACATGCAGAACATTCAGATTTACGGTCTCTACGGTGAGGACTTGGAAGGTAAGCTGTTTTTGATGCGCGAAATTTTCGGCGCAGGCTCCGGCGCACGACCCTATGCGGATGGCACGGACGCGGTCGACCTTGTGCCTTATTCTAAGAATCTTCCTGCAGAATTTATTGAGCAACGCTTTCCGGTGTCGGTTGAACGCGTCGGTTTGGCAATTGATTCCGGCGGTCCGGGCAAATATCGGGGAGGTCTTGGTTACGTAAAAGAACTTCGCACCTTGGTCGACGGGCAATACACCACGGTAACCGAACGTACGGCATTCGCGTGCATCGGCATTAAAGGTGGACGCTGGGGCGCGCCGGGGGGGTCGATCAAAAATCCTGGAACACCGGAAGAGGAGCACGTCTTCTACAGCCGCGATGCGGTCCCGGTGAAAGCCAATGATCTCGTTCGTCTCATCACCCCGGGCGGCGGCGGTTGGGGCGATCCGCTAGAGCGCGACATAGAAGCTGTGCGTATGGATGTTGTTCGTCGACTTGTCAGCCATGGCAGCGCTGAGCGTGATTATGGCGTTGTAATGGATCCCGATAGTTTTGAGGTTGACGAGAGCGCGACTAAAAAGTTGCGCAGCGAGATTGCTGAGCGTCGAGGTCCCACGAAGCTTATCGATCGGGGGCCCTATGCAGAGTCACTGATCAAGCGCGGCCTATTAGAGGTGAGCGACCCAGAGTTGGAGTGCACGAGTTGTGCCGACGACAAAGTCCTCGAGCATTATTGGAAGGATCTCTATAAATACACAGCCGGCCCCACGGAGTAGATTTGACGATAGGTGGTGCTACATTTCCGCATCGCTGCGCGGATGTCTTCAACGTACAGTAGCAAGCTTGTTCAAATCCGTTTCGTCACTCCTGTGAACAGCGGGATCCAGCAACGCAGTTCGGATTAATTATCACTAGCACGGCTTCGGGTCGTGCTGTTTCCCTTAGGGCTGTTGCATTACGATTCGGACCTAAGTAATCGGCGGGTTAAATTATGAATGCTAGCGAAGATACGATCGTCGAAGTCGAGGAGACCCTAACGGGTAGCTTCATGCAAAGTGCGCGTAGCGGCCGTCATGTATTAAACGTCGACGAACCGCTTGCGCTCGGCGGCAACGACGCCGGCCCCGGACCATACGAATACCTGCTCATGGGACTTGGCGCGTGCACCACGATGACGCTGCGTATGTATGCCGAGCGCAAGGACATTCCGCTATCTCGCGTGCGCGTACGTTTAACTCATCGCAAGGTACATGCCAAAGACTGTGCCGATTGCGAATCACGCGACGGGAAGGTCGATGAGATCACCCGCGAGATCGAGCTGGAAGGGGAACTCGACGATCAAAACCGCCGGCGGCTAATGCTGATAGCAGACCGCTGTCCGGTACATCGAACCTTGACCTCGGAGATCAAGGTTCGCTCTAGCCTGCGCGAATAATCGCGCTGGGCCAATATTTGTATTTTTAACCTGGAGGAATTCTTGATGGCGAGTGGTCTGGATTTGGCGACATGCGACAAACTTTTAACCACCACGCGGTCTGTCCGACTGCGGTTTGATCTGGAACGCCCGGTCGAACCGGAAATGATCGAGGAATGTCTCGAGGTCGCATTGCAAGCGCCATCACAAACGAATACGCAGCAGTGGCATTTCGTTGTCGTGACGGATCCGGCTAAACGTGCAGGCCTTGCCGATATCTACCGACGCTCGTTTGAGGGTTATTGGAAGGCATCGATAGAAAAGGCGCCGGAAGCCTTCGAGAATCCTTCCAAATCTGTGAAGCGTATGATCGAATCGGCTGAGTTTCTGACTGCGAACCTTCAAAACGTTCCGGTCCATGTACTATTTTGCAGCAGCGGCGATCTGGTTAATTTACCGCTGTTTGAACAGGCCTCTGCCTACGGTTCAATTATTCCCGCAGCGTGGTCGTTTATGTTGGCAGCGCGTGCGCGCGGTATTGGATGTTGTTGGACGACGGTGCATCTGATGGATGCTGAAGCGGCATCCGATCTCTTAGACTTACCGGATAATTTGACGCAGGCGGTTCTACTACCCGTCGCCTACTATAAAGGAGACGATTTTAAACTGGCCGAGCGTCTGCCGCTAAGTGATGTCGTGCACTGGAACGGCTGGCGCGGACAACGCAGCTAAAGAGTACTAGCCTACCGGTTTAGTTTCACCGTTGTTACCCAGCTCCGGGTTTTCGGTTACGAGCCTTTCTATCAACGGCTTGATCGTGAGTCCCTGCACGATGATAGAAAATAGAACAACCACGTAGGTGATCGTTAGGATCGTGGGTTTGTATTCGTTAGCCGGTAGCGAAAGCGCTAGCGCAACGGCAATGCCACCGCGAAGCCCACCCCAGGTGAGAATTGGAATCGCGCCTTTGGTAAAAGTATTCCACCGCGAGAGAATCGAAATCGGAATGAAGACGCTCAACCAGCGAGCGGTTAGTGTCAGCGGAATGATCAGTAGGGCAACCTTAATTGCGTCGACTTGTCGAGAAATGACGAGGACTTCAAGACCGATAAGCAAGAACAGGACAGAATTTAATATCTCGTCTAACAAGGACCAGAATTTTCGAACGTAGTCGCGGGTGTTTTCGCTAACCGCAAAGTCCATTCCTTTATTGCCGATAAATAGGCCTGCGATGACCATCGCAATTGGACCACTCATATGCAAGCGTAAGGCCACCGCATAAGTCACCATGACGACGGCCAAAGTAACCAGCACCTCAAGATTGTGTTCGTCGATGTAGTACATCGCACGATAACCAACATAGCCTGCAATCAAACCCAAAAGTGCCCCGCCTATGGCTTCGGTAATGAACAACTCAGCAACCGTTGCAACGTCCATTTCGCTGCCATGCGCGCCGCTACCAACGGCCACGCCAACCACAACGGTAAATACCACGACACCAACGCCATCATTGAACAATGACTCGCCTGCCATCTTCGCTTCGAGGGTTTGAGGTACTTTCACCGTCTTGAACAGGCCCAATACGGCAACCGGATCTGTTGGGCTTATCAGAGCGCCGAAGACGAGCGCCCAAATAAACGGAAAGTCGAAACCAAAGAAATTGAGTAGCAGCCAGCTGGCCCCGCCAATGACAAAAGTCGAGACCATTACTCCCATGGTCGCCATCAATGCGATCGCTTGAAAGCGTGTTTTGAATACTGAAAAGTCTACATGCATAGCACCGGCAAAGAGCAGAAAGCTCAACATCCCATTCATCACCGTTTCGTGGAAATCGATCTGATGGAGGACATCGGTGACGATGTTCGACACCCGAACCGATGGAAATAGTAGTTCGATCAAGATCAACCCAATAGATGCGGCCAGCGCGATCATGACCAAGCCGATGGTATGCGGCAAACGCAAGACTTGGTGGTTTACATAGCCAAAAACGGCGGACAGGCCGATCAGAAACGCGCCGATTTCAAAGATACTCATGTATTCCGCCGCCCTTGATAAGGTTGGATAAACGCTCGCCGGTCCGATACCGAGGCGAAATGGATCACGATCCGAGATCGGCCCGTCGACAAAATTCTTTAGCCGGCGCCTAGGCCATATCCGACGAGGCTCGTATCTCCAACCCTTACTTAGGTACCGGAGCGACGAATACCGGCGGGGCCGGTGGCGTTAACCCTGTCTCTTGTTCACAACGCGAAATGATCTCCGCAATGCTGCCGCCGAAATTGAACAGCTCGACATTCTTATCCGGACACGCAAGCTTCAACCGGAGCTTTGCTGTTGCATCTCGATCGACACTGACGCCGTCTTCATTGACAACGGCGCCAAAACGCTTTGCTCCTTCGGCGGTTATCAAACCACTCTCAAGGTCGTATTCAATGGCGTCGATGTCCCGCTCTAGAGGATCACCGAGACCGCCGCCACCCCAGGTGTCGAAAATCAGATAGTCACCTGGTTCAACTTTGATATTGTCGATCTTATTCACCAGGATCTCGCGACTTCCATCGACTCTTTCGATCGTTTTGCGACAACGCCGGCCCGGTTCGGCTCCTTTTACACCCCAGGGGTAGGTCAACCAGCGATCGTCGTGAATTGAGATCTTGCCGCTAGCGAGAAAGCGGTATCCGATACGCATGCCGTTGCCGCCTCGAAAGCGGCCAGCGCCGCCGCTATCGGGGATCGACTCATAGGCTTCCATGCGTACCGGAAAGTAACTCTCTAAATACTCGCTCGGTACATTAGTGAACTTTGGCCACAAGGAGTGCCCATCCAAGCCGTCGCCCACCGGGCGCGCCGGTACGCCACCGAATCCGATCTGAAACAAAAGAAACCATTTATTGTTGCCATCGATACCCGAGTACATGAAGTGCGGGCTGGAGGAAAACCCGGCGCCGCATAGATAGGTGGGATTCGATTTACCGAATAGGCCACTGATAATGTCAAAGATCCGTCCCATGGCGTGCGTGCGGCCATTAACCGCGGCAGGCTTGATCGGCGCGAGCAGCGATCCTTCCGGGATGCGTACCTCGATGAGATCGAAGAATCCATCGTTAAGCAAAATATCGGGGTCGAACATCATTACCATGAACTGTGCACAAAACATCTTGTACATTTGCTCGCTCATTAGGAAATTGATGTTGCTCTGCGATTGCGGGTCCGTGCCGCCGTAGTCGAAGATGATCTTCTCGCCTTCACGCCACATGTCGCAGGCAATCTTGTACGGACCCATGCCAATACCATCGTCGCAAATATAGTCCTCAAACGAGATTTTCTCACTCGGAATGGTGTTTTGAATGAGCGTGGACATTGCACGCCGGTTGCGGGCCAAGAGCTCATCGAGTGCCGAGGTAAACAGGTCGTCACCAAAGCGTTCGGCCATCTCTAAGCAACGCGCTTGGCCTATCCGCGCGGAGGCAATGAGCGCGTTCATGTCGCTATGGTTCCACTCCGGGATACGGCAATTGTGCAGGATGACCCGCAATACGTCTTCTTGTAGGACGCCGCCGCGTATGATCTTGATCGGCGGGATGCAGATGCCTTCTTCGAACTGATCAACCGCGTCAGTCGGCATGCTCCCGGGTACTTTGCCGCCGATATCTGACATGTGGCCGAACATTGCCGACCAACACAGTAAGCGCCCGTTACGAAAAACCGGAAGGCACACGAGCCAATCGTTGGCGTGGCTGATGGCGCCACGACAGGAGTAGGGATCGGAGGTGAGAAAGACGTCTCCTTCTTCGACCGTTTCATCAAGATGGTCGATAAAACCGGATACCGGTGAGCCAAATTGCCCAGCCACGAGGCGACCGGATCGATCAGTGATGACAGGGAATCCGTCACGTTGTTCGCGGATGATTGGCGACATGGCGGTGCGGAACAACAGAGCATCCATTTGCGTTCGAGCATTAATCAGTCCGTTCTCTACCAGGTCGAGGGTGATCCGATCGACGTCGACACTAGCAAAAGGTACGGGGTTTGTTTCGATTAAGCGTGCCATGGTCTACCCCTCGCTTGGGCGGATAAGAAGATTACCGAACTTATCGACCGCGCCAACGTGGTTCGGAAGAATCAATGTCGTCGAATCCATTTCGGTGACTATCGCCGGTCCGCTGATTTGATTTCCTGCTTTCAGTTGCGCACGGTCATAAACATGGGCTGCATGATCGTTGCGATCAACGTATACGGTTTGTTGACTGATGCGTGCGTGACTCGCATCCGCATCACCAGTTTCGATCTCCTGCGCGCGCGCAAAGGTGCTGCGGCTCGTTGCCACTGCACGAAGATTAATCAATTCTTTTTCGCCTTCAAGCTTGAATGTATACAGCTGCTCATGAGTTTCGTCGAAGCGATGACCAACTGCGTCGAAGCCGCCCGACTTTAGTTCGTCCATGGTTACGTCGAGTGTGATCTGCATTGATTGCCCGCTGTAACGCAGGTCAAATTGATAGACGACTTCGCGATCGGCCGGTGCAACGTTTTCACTCTCGAGTACCTCAACCGCCTTGCTCTCGATCTCGAGTAGTAAACGCATCACTTCTTCGACCGTAACCTCAGAGAATCGCCGAATGAACGTGCGTGACGATTCGTTGCGCATACGTGTCGTTGCGTCGCCATAGGCGCAAAGGACACCGGGTCCGCGCGGAATAATGGCGGGCCATGCACCGGTGAGACGTGCCAGCGCATTAGCGTGCAAAGGGCCGGCACCGCCGAATCCCATTAAGGCGAAATCTCGCGGGTCATAGCCCTGTTCAACTGAGATCAGACGTAACGCGCCAAACATGTTTTCGTTAACAATATCGATAATGCCGGCGGCGGCCTGTTTTAAGTCGAGGCCAGTCGCATCGGCAATCTTTTGCACCGCTGTTGCGGCACGTGCCTTGTCTATCGGCATGTCGCCGCCCAATAAGGCGCTTTCCGGCAGATAACCAAGCACCACATTTGCATCGGTGACCGTTGGTTCCTCGCCGCCCATGCCGTAAGCGGCCGGCCCTGGTACTGCGCCGGCACTGGCGGGTCCGACGCGCAAGGCACCGGTGAGTTCCGGCACGTGGGCAATGGAGCCCCCGCCGGCGCCAACCGTGCGTACATCGACTGAAGAGGCACGCACAATGACATCGCCGACCAAGGTTTCCCGCCGCAGATGTGCAACACCGCCTTCGACCAGCGCGACATCGGTTGAGGTACCACCCATATCAAAGGTCATGATGTTTTCGAATCCCGCCTGGACCGCAGCCCATACAGCACCCGATACGCCACCCGCGGGCCCGCTCATTAATAGGTTTACCGGGCCATCAGCCGCGGCACGTGAGGCCGCGAGGCCGCCGTCGGATTTTAGGATACTGAGCTTAACGCCGCTCATCGTTCGGTCGAGTTCGGTCTGCAGGTTGTCGATGTAACGACCGACTACGGGGCGCACATAAGAGTTAACGACAGTCGTGATCGCACGCTCATATTCCTGCATCTCCGGAATGACTTCAGACGATATCGACACAGGAATTCCCGGCAGTTCCTCCGCGAGAATCTCGGCGATACGTTGTTCGTGTTCACCATTCGTATACGCGTTGATCAGGCACACGGTGACCGCCTCGACCTCGGCATCGCGAAGTACGGTCAGCTGCTCGCGCAATGCCCTCTCATTCAGTGGTTGCACCACTTCACCGCGCGAACCAATGCGTTCGTCTGCTTCAATCGTCCACTTCATCGGCGCCAGTGGGCGAGACTTCTTATAGATGACCCAACCACCAAGGCCGCCGGGTACAAAGGAGCGCCCGATATGTAACATTTGGCGGTAGCCCCTAGTGGTAATGAAGCCGACTTTTGCGCCGCTTCCGGTTAATACCGCGTTGGTTGCGACTGTAGTGCCATGCATGACATGGGTAATGTCATTGCGATCGACCTTCGATTGGGTACAAATCCGTTCGATGCCATTGAAAACGGCACGTGAAGGGTCGTCGGGAGTTGATGGTACCTTGGCCGTGAACACCTCACCGTCGGCTTCGCGAATCAAGAGTAGATCGGTAAATGTGCCGCCGACATCGGCACCTAATCGAAACGCCATTGAATGATCCTATTTACACAAACGATATTTGATGGGTATTGTCGATTCAGGCATTCTCGAGGTGCGTGACGACTTCGCTACAGGTTTTCAGATCCGCGTATTTTTGACCCATATCAAACAAATTCGCCTCGTGCGGGGCAAGCGCCCGATCGCCAACGCAATCCGACGCGACAATAGTGCGGAAGTTATAGCTCATCGAATCGACCACCGACGCACGCACACAACCTGAAGTTGTCGCGCCGGTAACAATCAATGTATCGACTTGCTTGCTTACGAGCCAAGCGGCGAGTCCGGTACTGAAAAATGCCGAGGGTTGCGTTTTGCGGATGATTAATTCGCCGGCTTGTGGCGCAAGGTCTGGGGTGACCTGCCCTGCCGGCGTATCCTCGTTGAACTTCTCTAGGCCTGGTACTTTAAGGCAGAAAGATCCCATGTCCGACCCGTCAGCGGCATAGACGATGCGGGTGTATGCAATGGGGAGTTGCTTATTTCGTGCCGCCTGTAGAAGGACTTTAGTACACGCGACGGCATCTAAAATGTTGCCACCGCCGTACTGGTTTGGGTCGCAAAATCCAACAACAAAATCTACGATCAATAAAGCGGGATTGCTACCGAAGCCAGAGCTTTGGCCGAAGCCTTGCCTTTTGTAGACCTCAATTTCGCTCATGATGACTCCTCGTTCAGTCGGGCTCGTTGCGTCCACGCTGATTGTACATCACAAGGGCTGTCAACGCGGCCTTGGATGCCATTTTAGGTGGCCAATATTGCGCCCGCTGATCGAAGTTGCCGATTCAATGTTTTGTTAATCGAAGGGTCTGCAAACGCGTGTACGGCGGTGGCGTAGGATGGCAGTTTAGCCCTGCTCCATCATCAATCGGCCACTCGTTCGACTCGCTTACAAGTAATGCTTGCTTGCAAGCGAGTCAAGAAATTTACGCATTAGTCGGGCGTTGTTGGATCTGAGGGCGGTTTATTTTCGACCTTGAGGCCTCGGGTCAGGTACATCAGCACAATGAGTACTGCGAACAAAACTAATGATCCGGCCAACAATGCATAGTCTTCCATCTGCAGTAGTGAATAGAGCAAGCCATATAACATCGCCAACAGGCCGAACAGAAACACGCCGCGCCGTACAGAGTTGGATGCCGCGCCGACATAACTACTAATAAGCCCTACACTTGCCCCGGTGGCGCCAAGATAGGCGTTGGTGAATCCTATGTGTTCCGCCAACGAAAGTAATAGCAAATAGAATAATGCGAGCGCAGCGCCGATCAGGCCATATTGCACGATATGCAGGGCGCTGCCGGTGGTCAGTTCAAAGACCAGAAAAGTGAGATAGGTGAGCGCAACAATCAATAGGCCGTATTTCACCGCGCGGGTGATGCGGGAGTAGATGAATACCGGTTCGAATAGATCTACACCTGCGAGTAGTTCGTCTATATTTACCTTCGCTTTGTTGAGTACCCACATCTGTGGGTAATTGCGCGCAAGATGCGGGATCTCCCAAGTCGCCACAAATCCACTGGCGTCGATCGCATGCGTGTCCGGCAGCAAATTGCCCGCAAAGCTCGGGTGCGGCCAACTTGAGCTGACCTTGGCCGTGGTCGTCTCGCCCAATGGTGCAAAGCGCAAACCATGGCTGCCATTGAGATCCAAGTCGAGTTCTAGCCGATGGTTCTGCACCTCCGGACCCATTGCGCTAAGCGGCGCATGGAAACCATGCGGAATGATTTCGCTGATTCCCGTACCTGAGGCGAGGCCTTGTTTCTGTCCGTTCCAATTTAGTTGGGAAATTGAATCGATTGATTTGGTATCACTAAGCCCGACGACAACGCGCGCTTTGTGCCACTCGATCCGATGCAGATGGGCGGACAATTCTTTCAGATTCGGTTGAACGAAATCGGCGCGAATTTTGAGCTTGGAGGCATACACCAAGGATTTGTAGATTGCCCGCTTACGGTAGCGTTCTTTGATGTCCGCAATCAATTCGAGTGATTGGGGCAATATTATGGCCGTTTGATTTCGGTAGTGAGTCTTTGATTTAGTCTCAGTTTCTCCAGCCTCGTTTTTGACTTCCTCTTCAGAAACGAACTTTTCAATGAACGGGATCATTAAGATTGGGCCTTGGATCACTTGTTGATGACCCCAAAGGTTTGCAATCTCGCGGATCACTTGGTCGTAATACCGGCTCCGCTCGCCAACGACTCCTTCGACAATGGTGAGCGGGATCGCCATGGCCAAGCCGAGGATTGCAATAGCGACAATACGCTTAGTTAGAGAGTGTTGTAATTGCTGGATCACGATTTGTGTTCTCCGTTGGGGTGAGCTCGACGCCGAAAGGGATCCAAGTTTTGAATTGATCCGTATGGCGAGCTTGACCATGATGAATACGACGACAAAGCCGATCAGCACCATAACCAAAAGCAGGGCAATCAATGCCATTGAATAATCTGTTCCTGCAGTCAATCGATTTCCGTATTTAACGACCGAAAGCGGCGCTACAATGGTCGTGATAGTGGGAACACCGTGCTCGAAGGTGGCGAAATTGAGGCGATTGATGGAACCTACCCATCGACCGGTAAGTTGAGAGGAAAAGATGAGCGATTCGAATGCTGTTTGCCCACGCGACGGTGGGAATTTAGACGATGGTCACTTCCATGACACACCAGTGCGGCACTGCAAGACTTGCGATGGCGTATTGGTCAAACAGAACCAGCTCGTTGCCCTGCTACTCGCGATGAGTACCGACATTGCAGATCACATCGATGAAGATTCCGAAGTCACGCCAATGCCAGATCCCGGTGATCGACTCGACTGTCCGGAGTGTAAAACGAAGATGGACAGCTACGGCTATATGGGCTCGAGCGCGGTAACAATAGACTGCTGCCAACAATGTTTGTGGCTTTGGATCGACCCAGGCGAACTCGGCACCATGTGCGTCATTTATCAGCGTGCCAATAAGCGGCTTGCGGTAAAGCAAACCGCGGCGAAGCAGATGACCCGAAATCTGGAGAAGCTAGACTTGGGGATGGCAGTTCAAAATGCGTTGTGGACAAGATTCCAACTCATCGATTTGCTTTAAGCGAGCAGACCGGTCGCGCGATTAGATCATCGACGCGGCTCCAATCACTACAACAATGATGTAATAAATACGCGGCAACCAGGCGTAGATTTGCTCGGTGACGCGTTCGAGGTGTTGGCCTCGAAGGTACAAATAATGCTGCAACGCTGCTGCTAAGCGTCCGGCTTGCTCACCGACCTTCATCACTTGTTGAAGTTCTCCCGGCACCAGCAAGCCTACGGAGCTTAATGATTCGGTTACGCTATTTCCGTTCGATACCTGCCGTTCGTAACGAGTAACGCTGTTTCGATAAGCGCGGCAATCGACCAGGGACCTGAGCGTCTTCGCACCCGCTGCATAATCGATACCAGCATCTGTTTGCCACATGAACAAGGTGTAGAAGGTCTGCTCAAAATACTGGCGATACAAAGCGCTGGATCTATGTAAGCCAAGGCGCCAACCGTAGGATTGCCAGATACTTGCGTCTCGCGCGAGGGCGGCTAGGAGAAATTGACTGATCACGGCTATCGCCAAGGCGATTATTCCCGGGCCAATGACCGCAGTGCCGAGTGAGGAACCGGCTGTAATCGCGCGTACTACCTGGAGTGCCAAGGCAACAAATAAAACAAAATTCGGTAGCCACAAGCGCAGGCGTAAGCTTTGAGTCCGAGCTCGGCGTCGTTCGTCGTTGGCCGCGATGAGGCGCAATGCCGACGTTGTTTTCCCGGCGGTCTCTGCGGTTTTTAGAATCTCGATCTCAACTCGCGAGGCGAAACCGGAAGCACTGAGGGCCGCCGCGAGCGTGTGCCCACGTCGTAGGTCATCGTGAAGCTGCGTTAGTAAACGGTTTTTGCCGGCGCGGCCGCCCTGCAGGCGGCTAATGGCTTCGACCGGTGCCATGCCGGCTTCAAGCAACTGGGCGAGGTCGAATAGTAGTGGCCTATCCTGCATCTCGTCGGGCAGGTGTACGGTGCCGCGTGCTGTTACACGCCTTCAATTAGCAAAAAGTTACCATCGGCATGCGCTAGGCGATTGGGCAACAGTCGCTGGTATTCGGCTGAGTGATACCATGCCTTGGCTGATGCCATGTCTGCGAATTGAACGATTACTTTTGAGGGGTAGGGTCCGATCTCTCCTTCCAAGGCTTCGACTGCACCACCCCGTGTCAGGTATGTGCCGTTGAATGCGGCGACTGTCGCGGGCACATTGTCGATATATTCTTTCATTTGTTCTCGATCGTGCACGATCAATTCTACGTATGCATAAACTGCCATAGTGCCTCCACTTAGGCCTGAGCCAAATGTTTGTGCGAAAAAGGATTCTAACCTAGCTAGGGCGCAAGTCGTTGTGATAACGCTTTTAATGTGGCGATGCGTTGCGGCCCTGATGGATGACTTGAGAGGAAGGGTATCGGTTTTGTACGTGAGCGTTCATAGATATCTTGGTGCAAGCGTACGGCGCCATCCGGCTCGTAGCCTGCTTCAACCGACCAGATTGCACCGAGATAGTCGGCCTCACTTTCATTGTCTCTGCTGTAATTCGTCTCAATTGCCGTGATAGTAAGGTCTGAGATGAGACCGCCGGCGGGTACACCCAGCGCGCTCAATGCGACGCCACCGAGTACTTTCATCGCACCTGATGCGTCGTTACTCGATTTTCGTTGCTCGCCGTGGCGCAATTTTAAATGCGCGATCTCATGGCCAATCAGCGCGGCGGCTGCGTGCACGTCGAGGCCAACAATATCGAGCATCGCAATATTGATCCCTATCACGTTGTCGCCGTCTTTGCCCTTGCCGGCAAAGGCGTTTGGTTGCGCGCCATCGACGATTATCAACTCGGTATGCAGCTCCGCCACCTCTTCGATGCTCGATTTGACCGCGAAAAGGATCCGTATCTGACTCGTGTTTAGCGTCGCAACCAAGCGTTTCTGACGCGTACGCAACTCGACTTCGTCACCGTCTGATCTGATCAGATCACGGATATTCCATTGGTAGTTGAAGGGTTGTCCGGCTGCGTTAGCGGCAGTGCTCGGCGAAGCGACCAACAGAACTAGCATCAGTGTCGCGAACGTCTTTATAAATGCGACAGGGGTGATATCTGTAGCTGCGCTAAGCGCAACGAGTGTTGACGTAATTCCCAACGTTATCGTTACTCTGGTAGGTTAAGATTTTGCCGAATAGTTCAAACCTGGCGGTTGATATTAAACACGCGCCGATACTAGTGAGAAGTAGTATTGCTGCTACCCTCTAGGTCGCAGTTGATCGCCAATGCCGTGTGATATTCTCGCCCACCGCGGGTCGACATGCTAATCTGCGGCGCTCACTGCCATCCAAAATACAGTCAACGACTCGATTATGAATCCTAGTTCCAGCAGCGAAATTTCACGTGCAGCCATCGATGCGATCCAAGCCGGCCTCGCTGCTACCGGTTACATTTGTGGGGACAGCATTGCGACGGCAGTCTATCTTGCGCAAGCCTTGGAAAAACCAGTGCTGATCGAAGGCCCACCCGGCGTCGGTAAAACGGAGTTGGCCAAGGCCACCGCCGATCACCTCGGCAAACCGTTGATACGGCTGCAGTGTTACGAAGGATTGGACGAGGCAAAGGCGTTATATGAATGGAAGTACGGTAAACAACTACTATACACGCAGGTACTAAAGGAAAAACTTGGCGACCTCATGGAAGGCGCCAGCGGTCTGCAAGCTTCGATGGATCGATTGCACGAGTTTGACGATACGTTTTTTAATGAAGAGTTTCTTGAACCGAGACCACTGCTGAAGGCCCTTTGGACGGAACAGGGCGCTGTGTTGTTGATCGATGAGATCGATAAATCCGACCAAGAATTCGAGGCATTTTTACTTGAGCTTCTCCAGGACTATCAAATTTCGATCCCGGAGATCGGGACCGTTAAGGCGAAGCATTCACCGGTTGTATTTTTAACGTCGAACAACACGCGCGAGATCGGCGATGCACTAAAACGCCGCTGTATCCATCTCTACATACCATTTCCCGATAGCCGCCTAGAACAGCAGATCATTGAATCACGCGTACCGGAGCTTGAGGCATCGGTGCGACTCCAAATAGTGAGTTTCGTGCAACAGTTGCGCACCGTGGACTTAAAAAAGGTACCCGCGGTTAGCGAGACGATCGATTGGGCCCGAACCTTGTTGTTGCTGCATGCGCAGGAACTCGACCCACAGCTGGTGCGCACGACAATGAATATCCTGCTCAAGTTTCAGGATGATATTGAGAACATCGATGCGGAAATCGTCGGTATGACGCGCGCTGCCGTAGGCGCACGGTAGTTATTATGGATGATACTGAGGGCCCATCTTTGGTGACAACCGGGACGACGGCGTTATAGGTCTAAGGGTGTATCCAAGGTGACCCAAGTTCTGACCAATTTCGTCCGCGCGCTACGCGCAAGCAACGTTCGGGTATCGACTGCCGAGAGTATCGATGCGGCGGCTACGGTCGACGTGATCGGATTTTCGGATCGTGGCTTGCTAAAGGAATCATTATCCCAGGTGTTAGCAAAATCCCCTGACGACAAGGAGCGATTCGCGGAATGCTTTGACCGCTATTTTTTCGCGGACGACCTGCGAGGAATTGATACAGCCGATGGCGATGATTTGGAGCCGGACGCGCCGTCTGCTGATGCAAGTAACAGCGAGCCTCAACACGCCGGTGAACAGGGCACGGAGCCAGGCAGCGCGCTGGCGAGCCTGATGACAGGCGCGAACCGCGCGGAGCTTCAGATTGCGGTCGCCAATGCTGCACGCGAGGCTGGCGTGGCCGATATTCGCTTGTTTACGCAACGCGGTATGTACATGCGCCGGATACTCGAGATCCTCGGCGTCGAGGCGCTTGAGAACGAAATCAGCAATGCCGACGAGGCTCGGCAGGCACTGCTCGGTGCCTTACGTGCCCAATTGATCGCAGAAGTCCGCGAACAGGTCGAGCGACAACTGCTGCTATACACCGCCAATACGTGGCCGGATCTACGCGAAGAGATTTTGCAAAAGGTGCCATTGTCCGCAGTCGAGGTGCGAGACTTTAAATTCATGCAGGGTTTGGTACACAAGCTCGCTAAGCGCTTAGTTGCTTTGCATTCGCGCAAACGGAAAGTCGCAAGACGAGGTCATCTCGACGTTCGGCAAACCATCCGGCGCAACATCGAATACGATGGCTTGATGTTCGATACGGTATGGAAGCGTAAGAAAATCGATCGGCCTAAGGTTATCGCGGTATGCGATGTGTCCGGATCGGTCGCGAATGCTGCACGCTTTCTATTGTTGTTTCTGTATAGCGTTACGGAGGTCATTCCGAAGGTTCGAGCATTCGCATTCTCAAATCAGTTGGCGGAAATCACCGATCTTTTTCAGGCCTCTTCAGCACAAGATGCGATCAGTGCCGCACTGCATAAACATGGTTGGGGTTCGACTGATTATGGTCGCGCGCTCGCGGACCTTGAGAAGATGGTATTAGATGATGTCGACCATCGAACGACTGTGCTGATCCTCGGCGATGGCCGGTCAAATTATGGTGACCCTGGGGTCACCCATCTGCGTAAGATCCATGAACGCGCGCGCAGGGTATTGTGGTTAAACCCAGAGCCGCGCGCATTTTGGAACTCCGGCGATTCCGAAATGCGGCGACTTGGCAGCGCCTGTGACCGAGTCGATTCATGCCGCTCGATCCAGGATCTGGAACGTTTGGTCAGCGAGATCATGCGTACCGCCGTATAGCCCTAACTATAAGATGCAATGAACCTTATCCCGTTCGGCTATCAGCCAAGCGTTACAATGAATCGTTAAAGTACACAGCAACCCAACGTATGTTTATTTCCATCTATTACGCATTCATCTTTGCGACGATTGGATTTGTCGTATTCTTCCAGGTGCTATTCGTTCGCTCCAAACGTTATGTGCAGTTGATTTGTTCTGTCCTGTGGTTGCTCCCGGTAAGCTATGAAATGTGGGCGCTTGGCCGCTGCGGGAACGACTGCGGTAGACGGGTCGATCTGCTGATGGTTTTTCCCGCAGAGGTGTTTGTGCTGACGGGGGCCTCGGTCTATTCGTGGATGCTATACAAACGTTTCATGGCGCGGCATCAATAGCGGTTAAGGCCTAAATAAAACCCCCGGATTTAAGATCCCGTTCGGATCTAGGGTTGCCTTAACGCTCCTGAGCACATCACCAAACAGCGGTGGACGTTGCTCCGCCCAGCCTTGTGCATGCATGCGACCGACGGCGTGATGGTGGGTCACCGTGCCACCGGCATCTACTAGGCTCGCGGTGGCCTCGTCTTTTATCTGCCGCCAAACTTCGGCTTCACCGCCGCGTGGCGCAATACCGCTAAATGAGTAGTACGGCGCCGGACCGTCGGGGTAAACATGGGTGAAGCGGCAGGATAAGGTCGCGCTTTCTCCCATCGTCTCGCGCAGTACGCGGCCGACGCGTTCGCGCACGGTGGCATCAAAGGCAGGCCAATTATCCCACGTGGTCGCGGTTTCGAAGGTATCCGCGAGTAAACCGAGGCCGGCGGTAAGACCCGCGTTCACGCCTATAAAAGCGTTACGCCAGGCGCCAACAGGGCCGGCATGTCCAGTCGCATTGCCTTGTCCATCATCGATCACGATATTTTCATCGGCGATGATGCCACCGTACTCGCGGGCGATCGCAACTGCGACGGCGACGTTCTCTCCCTGCGGTACATCCGCAGACTCGAATCCAATTATCACAAGCGATTGCGTACCATCGAGCCCGGCATTATTGCCCGCCTCCACCGGATCAAGGATGCGCAGGTTCGCGGGCCACAACTTCGTCTGCACGATATGGCGTACCGCAGTACAGCCGGACTCCCAGCTTGGAAATATTACGCCGGCGGTGGCGCGATAGCTTGGGCGTTTTTGTAGCCGCAACCAGCACTCGCTGATGATGCCAAGAGTGCCCTCGGATCCGATCACCAACCGGTCCGGACTTGGACCGGCGCCGCTCCCCGGTAATCGGCGTGATTCGAACCAACCGGCGGGTGACAGCATCCGGGTCGATTCGACGAAATCGTCTATATGCGTGCCATTGGTCGCATAGTGCCCGCCGGAGCGTGTCGCTACCCAACCGCCGACCGTGGACCAAGGAAAGCTTTGCGGAAAATGACGTAAGGTGAGTCCCTGCGGTCGCAGGGCTGCCTCTAGATCTGGACCAAGTATGCCGGCTTGAAAACGCCCTGCGCGTGACACTTCATCGATTTCTATGACCTTGTTTAAGTTATCCAGATCGATGGTCACAGCCGCCGCGCTGTTGTGGGGTACGTTGACGCCCCATACCACGGACGTACCGCCACCATAGGGTATCGCGGTGTAACCGTTCTCGTCGCACCAACTTAGGCTTGCCTCCAATTCGTCTTCAGTGCGCGGGTGGGCGATCGCGTCTGGAGGATTGATAAACTCCCCACGCAGGGCGGCAAGCAGTTCAAGGGGATGACCGCCATAGGTGTGCGTTACTCGATCGGTATGATCGGTTGTTACCCAAGCCTGATACTTGGATGGCACCGTGATGCGCGGATCACGTAATTTAATTTGCGATATGTCGGGCACGGGTGGAGGCGTGACTTCCGCACCTAGCCGCCCCGCCAAGTTTTTTGCCGCGGCGACGCGCTGTGTCTCAGTCGGCTCATCTGAAACATATCCCCAAGTCCAGAAGCTCCGTCGTTCTGCCCGCGCCGCCATTGCTGTCTCCCCGTTGGTTTTCGATAGCATAGGGTATTGGCTACCGTGCGACAAAATTTTCCTCATGAGCGTACGATCGATGCATCTGTTTCTCCCGACACGCTAACTAAGGCGGCACATGCGCGAGCCAAAATCAGAGATTGTGGTATGGGGCATTGGCACACCACGCACGTTGCGGGTGCATTGGTGTCTGCACGAACTTGGCCTTGATTATCAAACCGAGCCGATCGTCGCGCGCACACCCGCGATGGAACGTGGAGATTTTTTGCAGGTCAGCCCGGGCAGTAAAATCCCGGCGTTTCAACACGCCAATATCAGCCTGACCGAAAGCGGCGCGATCACGCGTTACGTGATGGACACGTTTGGTATAAAGCGATGGGGTGCTGCCGAACAGGCGACAATAAACCGCTGGATCTTTTTCACCTTGACTGAACTTGATGCGACAGCGCTGTATGTCATTCGCCGCCACGCCGGCCTGCCACACATCTACGGCGACGCACCAATAGCTGTTTCTACCGCCCACGCCTATGCAGAACGCGCGTTGGCAGTAGTAGCAGATGTGCTTGGTGATGGGCGCAGCTATCTCGCTGGTGAGGCATTTAGTGAGGCAGACATCCACCTCGGTACCTGCCTCGATTGGTCGGTGGCTATAGAAATCGAGCTACCGACAACCCTTAGGACCTATCATGAACGACTGCGCATGCGGTCTGCCTACCAGACGGCATCACGGGCGAATAGGACACCGCTTGGATCCTGATCGACATGTGTGATCTCCGCAGGGTGAGCTTGCGGCGTTCGAATGATCAGTTTAGGTTCGCCTACTCAATTGACCGGCAATGAAACAAGGACAGCAATAATATGGCGAAAATCGCGCGTTTTGACGCAATAGGCGGACCTGAGAACATCAAAATATTTGATGAACAGCCCGTCTCCCCGGGTCCTGGAGAAGTCCTTGTCGATGTAAAGGCTGCGGGACTGAACCGCGCGGAGTATATGTTTTTGCAAGGGGAGTATTTACTCCAACCGGAGCTTCCATCCCGGATCGGACTTGAAGGTGCCGGGATCATCGTCGAGGTTGGTCCCGACGTCGCGGATTATAAAGTGGGCGACGAGGTGTCTATTACGCCGAACATGTCGGCGGTTGAGTACGGCGTCGTTGGCGAAATCGCGCTGGTGCCGGTCGCCGCTCTCGTTGCAAAGCCTCGCAGCATTAGTTTCGAGCACGCGGCGGCGATTTGGATGGCGTATCCAACGGCGTATGGCGGATTGGTCGAAGTTGGCGGCATGGAGCCAAGCGCGGGTCAGGTCGTCGTTATTACTGCTGCGAGTTCGAGCGTTGGTTTGCCGGCGATACAGATCGCCAAGGCGCATGGCGCCACCGTAATTGCGACCTCACGCGGCACCTCAAAAAAAGATGCGATCATGGCCGCAGGTGCGGATCACTTGATCGCAACCGAGGAGGAAGATTTTGCGGCGCGGGTCATGGAGATAACCGACGGCAGGGGATTCGACATCGCCTTTGATCCGATCGCTGGGCCATTTCTCGAGACGCTTTGCAACGGGGCAGCGGTTGAGGCGACGATCGTTGAGTATGGATTCTTGTCGACAAGCGATACCGTGTTTCCCTTATACCCGACGATTGGTAAGGGTCTACGCGTGTGTGGATTCCATTTATTATTTAATCTGTTTCAGCATTCGGATCGCACGGCCCGAGCACTCGCCGATATTAATGCCGGTCTTGAAAACGGTACTTATGTACCGGTCATCGACCGGGTGTTTCCGCTCGCCGACGCTGCGGCCGCATACCAACACATGGCTAGCAACCAACAGGTAGGAAAAATTATTGTCGCCGGCGATTAACGGACCACCACAAGCGCTTTTGCGCCAATTGCGCTAACTCAAATGCTTGGCATAATCGTCTAGCAATTTCAGCACGACATCTGGGCCTTCGGACGGCAGCGGTAGGATCCCACGTTTGGCGCCTTTGTCAGCGTGCTCTTTAATTAGATCGGCATCGAACTTCACCGCGTAGAATATACCGATGTCGATCGTCGCCGGGTCGCGGCCGATGGCATCGCAGGCTTTTTTGATCTCAGCCAAGCCGCCGTCAAATTCATAGGCGCCTCCGATAGGCATCCAGCCATCGCAGAACTCTGCGATATGCGCGGCGGTTTTAGGCCCAGCCGCACCTCCCATGACCACCGGGAGTTGTTTTTGCACCGGTTTCGGCCATGCCCAACTTTCCTCAAATTGAATATGTTCTCCGGAGAAACTCACTTCGTCTTTAGTCCAAAGTTCTCTCATTAGCAACACGTTTTCACGCAGGATGCTACGCCGCTGTTTAAAATCGAGGCCGTGGTTACGCATCTCCTCGACACACCAACCGTAGCCAACCCCGAGTTCAAAGCGGCCGTTCGAAATCATATCGAGGCTAGCGCATTCCTTTGCCAGCCAAATTGGATCGCGTTGAGCAACCAGCGTGATCCCGGTGCCGAGCCGAAGCTTTTCCGTCACCGCTGCGCAAGCTCCGAGTGCGACGAAGGGATCGTGTGATCGCCAATATTGCTCGGGCAATGGTGGTGCATTTTTCATGCCGCCCCACGGGGTCTCTCGGCTGGTGGGAATATGGCTATGTTCTGGAAACCAAAGGGATTCGAAACCACGAGCTTCAGCTTCTTTCGCCAACTGAATGGGTTGTATCGACTTGTCGGTGGGGAAAATCATCACACCAAGGTCCACGGGCATTCTCCTAATTGCGGTTTATTTTGGAGCGCGCAGGGTAGCCGCTTGAGTGCGGTAGGCAAAGTATTTTGCTAAAGATCGTGTCTGCGGGTTATTAGTGGCGTTTGAGCAATGACGCAATGGCATGCTCATCGGTGCCTAGTGCCTCCACAACATGGTCCGGGCTAATTGGGATCTGCAGTCTGTGCGAATCCTGGGATTTCAATCGAACACGCACCATGTCGCCTGATTCGACCTTGATGCCAGGCGCTAATCGAGCGGTTGCTAACTGAGCAGTTGCGTCTCGAGTGGGGTGCAAATCGACTTGGATCCAACGTGGGCTACCGATAGCCGCACCGGCCAAACGAGACTCGATAAATAGGCCTGGAGCGGGATTTGAATAGACATTGAGCACCGTACCGGTCCGAGCCGGTGGGCGCGCCTCACCGCCAGCGCATCCGGCGAGGACCAGGCCAATTGACATGAGGTACGCTTTTATTAGTTTCATTCGATGGTGCCGCCAGTACTGGTGCATGTGTTGGTAGCGGCAACAACACGGTCGCCTTTAAGTAGGTAAATCGGTCACACAGAAAAACGCTAATAAAAACAACTACGTAAAATCTCCCTTGGCGCAGCACCCGAATCGGACGGGTGGGCCTGACAGGCGGAAATGCCCGCGATTTGATGTTATAAACGGGTGTCCGCCTACCTGTTTTGGCGATAGACGCTAAACGAGGCGTTGCTCGCGGTTTCGGTAGGATGAGTGGCGTAGGCACTAGCCCCCTGAACGACGGGCCTAGGCATCCCACATCATGTGGTAAACAAAAAAATAAGCCGGGTCACCGGCACAACGACGTGGCCGGGGGCGCGAGGCACGTCGTTAGGGAAAAGGCGCAATCGTGAAAAATCGCTTCGTACAATTTGTTCATGGATTTTGTACGTTTGCCCTGGTCATCTCCACGGCGACAGCAAATCCGGTCGGGCCGCAGGTTGTGCACGGCAATGCCTCGTTTCAGGTGCCCGTTCCCGGGCAGCTGCAGATCACCAATTCGGCTAACGCGATAATCAACTGGCGAGATTTCTCGATCCAACCGGGAGAACTAACCCGCTTTGTCCAGCCGTCTTCGGCTAGCGCGGTCCTGAATAGAGTTACCGGCGGGTTGAGTTCGCAGATCCTTGGGCAGCTTGCATCGAATGGTCGCGTTTTTCTGATCAATCCGAACGGTATTGTGATCGGAAACGGTGCGGTGATCGACACGGCGGGCTTTCTCGCCTCGACATTAGATATTACCAACGAAAATTTCCTCAAAGGCGAGATGAAGTTCGAAGGTGACGCGAGCAGCGGCCCAATCGTTAACCGAGGCTTTATCAAGGCGGGTAAAAACGGTGACGTCTACCTGCTTGCGCCCGATATTGAAAACAGCGGAGTTATTGAATCCGATGGTGGCCGAATCGTGCTTGCAGCGGGTCGCAAGATCACGATCTCCAGTCTCGACGGCAATGGCTTGCACTTCGATGTCCAGGCACCTGACGACAACGTTCTTAATCTCGGCGCGCTGATTACACGCGGCGGCGCTGCAGAGGTTTTCGCTGGCACACTAACGCACAAAGGTGAGATCCGAGCCGATAGCTTGACCATTGATGACACCGGCGCGGTAGTTCTTTTTGCCAAGGAAAATTTAACCGTTGCCCCCAGTAGTATCGTCTCTGCCTCCGGAGCCGCTGGCGGTTCGATCAAGATAGAAAGCGCTGACGGCGACACGAGAGTTGATGGTGATGTCCTCGCTCGTGGCAGCACCGGGCCGGGTGGACAAATCGACATCCTTGGGGAGAAGGTTGCGCTCGTCGGTGCCACGGTCAATGCCGATGGCGGCGACGGCGGCGGGATCCGGATTGGCGGGGATTACCAAGGCGCTAATCCGGATGTGCGTAATGCCGAGATCACCGTCATCGACGGAGCCAGCGAAATTTCAGCTGATGCGACGGTTACCGGTAATGGCGGGCGCGTGATTGTCTGGTCCGACGACACGACCGTGATCGACGGGGCGATCAGCGCACGGGGTGGTACTGCCGGTGGCAACGGCGGTTTCGTCGAGACCTCCGCCAAAGAAAACCTCGCAATAAGCTCGACCCCGGACGTTACTGCAGCGAATGGGGAGGGCGGCACGTGGCTGATCGATCCCAACAACATCAATATCGTTGCAGGTGGTGGCAATACCGGCATTAATGCGACCGATCCGTTCGCGACAATCGCCGACGGCGCGAATTTGGGCGTTGATTTAATCGAGGCCGCGCTTAGCGGCGGCGCGAACGTCACTGTTACGACCGGTACCGCGGGCACGAGCTCGGAACTCGGCAACATCAATCTCAATGCTTTGCTCGAACTTGACGACACGATTGATTCAAACACCCTTACGCTTTCTGCGCACAACGACATCAACCTCAATTCGCCGATTGTGGATACCACTCCCGGCGGGCAATCACTCGATCTGATCCTTGAAGCAGATAGCGACGCAAGTGGCGCGGGCGCTATTGCGATCAACGCGGACATTGATCTGGGCGGCGGCTTACTGGATGCCCGCAGCGTCGGTTCAGGAATCGTGACGCTCACGGGATCGCGAACCATTTCTGCTGATTTTCGCGCGGCAAATATCACCGTCTCTAGTGGTACGCAATCGTTCGACGGGAATACCTTGTTTGACGTACTGACTTTTACCGGCGGTACTATCACCGGTGCCGGTGGCTTGACCGTCGCGACCCAGATGGATTGGACAGCGGGAGTCCTCGACCTTGAGACGGGTATCGCCGGCGGCGCCGTTCTCGATTTCATCGGCGCTGGTACGAAGACGCTCGATGGCACGTTGACGAGTTCGGGTACGATCAATGTCCTCACCGCAGCAACCGGCACGATCGACGGCGTCGGTACGATGTTTAATCTTACCGACCGCATCTTTGACATCCAAGACGACGCGGTTTTCGGCACGTCGCTGACGATCAATAACGACGGGATCCTCATGAAGACGGGGGGGACGTTAACGGTGTTGCCGGACTTCAACACGACGCTCAATAGCGTCGTTGATATCGACACCGGATCGCTCACCCTCGCGGGCGCCGGTACCCAGGATGGTGATTTCAACATCGCTGCCGGCGCCGAAATGGCGATCGCTGCCGGTGCTAGCGCCAACACATTTACCGCGACATCGAGTATTAGCGGCGACGGCGATTTGACGTTTAGCAGCGGGACGACCACATTCGATGCCGGGGCGAGCGTGGCGCCGCTTGGCGTCACCGGTTTGGACGGCGGAACGCTCACGTTTGCGAATAGTCCTACCTTTACTACATTAAATGTCACCGCTGGAACGCTGGACGTCGCAGCAGCAGTGACGACGGTCGACTTTGATCTCTCCGGCGGTACGGTCACGGGGGATGCGATTTTGAGCATCTTAGGCACCGGATCCTGGAGTGCCGGTTCAATGGAAGGCGCGGGCGAGACGCAGGTAACGGCAGCCGGTGCCCTGACTTTGAGTGGTGCTGGGGCGACATTGCAGACGCGTACCTTGCGCAACCGCGGCGTGATGACGATTGATTTCCTAGCAGGCGAGTCGTTTGCCCTGAGTGACGGTGCGTTAGTCATCAACGAAGTCGGCGGCGATTTGAATATCGATGCGAATGCTGTGATCAGTGGCGCGGGCAGTACCGAACTGCTGCACAACCACGGGACGTTGACCACAAACGCCGCAGCCGTGACCTTTGATATTGATTTTCTCAATCAGGCCGAAGCGACGACGGCCGTGATGAGTGGCGACCTGACCCTCACCGCTGCTGCCGGCCGAACCAATGCAAACCACGGTTTCCTCGATGTCGGGGCTGGTGCCAGCGTTACGCTGACCGGGTCTACGCCGCTAATTTTTACTAACGCCGTTGGCGCCGTTCTCTCTGGCAATGGGACGATTGACGCCACTGATGTCGATATCTCTCTTGTTAACAATGGTCGGCTCGAACCGGGTGCGTCGCCGGGTGCGTTGACGATCGATGGCGGACTAGCCCTCGGAACGAGTTCGGTTATCGAACTCGATCTGGGCGGCGCCGCGATCGCCGGTACCGACTACGATCAGGTGATTATTATCGGTGATCTAGAACTTGAGGGGACGATCGAGACGCACTTATTCGGTGGCTACATTCCCACAAGTGGTGACACCTACGATTTCCTGTCGTGCACGGGTACGTGTTCTGACGTTGATGCATCGCTCGTCGTCGCGGCACCGCTCGGGGTCACCTTTCTCGAACCGCCGACGGTAGCTGCTGCCGGTGCGACGCTAGAAGTTGATGTCATCGGTAGCATCAAGAGTTGGATCAGCGACGTCAGCGGCAATTGGAATGTGGGTGCGAATTGGTCGGGCGGCACCGTGCCGATTGCAGGCGACATCGTTCACATCAACCAGCTGGGTGAACTCACAATTACCGTGAGCACGACCAATCCGGTGATCGACAGTCTCGATAGTCAGGAATTGATCCGCATCACCGGAGGAGTCCTGGACATATCGAATCTCGCCATCATCGAATCGCTGACGCACACGGGTGGAACGTTGCGGGGAGACGGCATTGTGACGGCGACGGATCGTTATACGTGGAGTGGTGGTACGCAGTCGGGTAGTGGAGAGACAGTGATAGCGCCGGGTGCGGATCTGATCGTAACCGGTAGTACGCACTGGTTGAGTGGACGGACCTTGCGTCATCAA
>JAJFJQ010000027.1 GCA_021773835.1 Gammaproteobacteria bacterium | reverse complement strand
TCAGCTTCAGTTTTGATGCCTTTTGCGATCTCTTCGGCTAATGCACGGACCTTTGATTTGTCCATCGTTGCTTCCATGATTGTTCTCCTCTGATAGGATATTTAAAATCATGGCCGCTTACACAATTTCGTGGACAGTCTCACTTTTTTTATTCTTAGTAAGAGTAAAGATTTTTATTTGGCTTCCTAATTTACCAGAAGTATTTTCAACCGCGGCCTAACGTCGCGCTCAGCTGCCCATTACAGCGCGCTTTGGAAGAGTGAAAATATCTGCACTCTGGAAAAGCGCGCTGTAATGGGTCAGCTGCAGCGCTTGGTTAGGGCGATCCTTCACTGAGGGAAATCCTTCAAGCAACACCGTCCAAACGGATTACGGACCTCACAAGCACATTTTCCCGCTTTTGTTTGTTTGGCAACGTAGTTTCTTAATTGGGGCTTATCATTTGCCTCTTGCGCCGAAACTCCGAAGCAATAACAAATAGTGCCGCCCGGATCCCGGCTTTTCGTTCCTACTCTCGTACGCAGGCTTTCGACATCAATAGTTTCGTCGCGCTGATTAAAGTACATGACCTCGCAATCGGGATCATCGCAATAGTAATACCGTTCATCTCCAATGCTCTCACTCCACGGGGCATGCAGGTGATGCAACATAGTTTTTTCCGAAACTCTCGGATAGACAACACCGTTTACCGGGCAACGGTGTTTTGCGCTGGCACTAGTATCGATAATATTTGTCTGGCTATCGGACGCCATTAGCCTTTCCTGATCGCCCTAACGTCGCGATAACCTGCCGCTTACAGTAAGCCTTCTGCGAACTAAAATAGCGCAGCAGTGAGTAAAAGGCTTGCTGTAAGTGGTCAGGTTCATTGCCTTGTTAGAAGGAACCGTCACTTGCCGTTGCGCGCCGAACAGTGAGCAATTCTCTTCATCTCCGCAGTGCTATTAAATTCTTCACTCAGCAACAATGATCCGCAAGTTTCGGACAATGTCGATAAATCCGTGGCACTCTTAGCTAACAATCCAGCTTGAGTTATCGCTTTTGACATATGAGTATCGAGCTTAGATTTGTCATTCATTGGATCGCACGACGAGAAGCGCGCTTTTTGCGCTAACACCTGAAAAATCGACTTTCGGGCAGCAGCTTCGAGAGTTGTGTTCCCGGCGGCTTCTGCTTGCGCTCGTACCAATATGTAGTAGCCAGCACAACGATTCATTTGTTCAGATTCTTTGGGCGTTAGTATTGATTCTTCATCTGCTAATGTTTGAAATGAAACAAAGGTAACCGCAATTGCCAAGAACGAGATCGATACCTTCACAGATTTCTCTTTCCTTCTAACAGTTAATTAGACAGAATCAGAAAATAAGGAGATAGGCAGAATCTGCCTATTACAATATTGAGTGACCATGTTTCGATTATGCATGCTTTAAAGCTTAGTCCATGGAGGATGCGATCGACATAGTCTGCAAAGCAATTTCGGTACGTCTTGCAACTCGCTCGATGATTACTGGAATAAGCACGTTCAGAGTGCTGGATTGTACTCAAAACCGCGGGGTCCGGAATCAGCGCTACGGTTGCTACCTCACTCCCGCTAGATTACTAGGACGGAATGACTGTTAACAGGGATACAAGTGCCCGTCATGAGCTAGCACATTGCTGGATGATAACGCCGTCTATATATCTGAGAGGCGGCCGGCCTTAACCGGCTTTTTTGATCTCAACGTGCGCGTCAAAGGCGTTACTACCGATATCGCGACGGCTCACCCCATCTGGGGTCAAGGCGTTGGCTGACTGGCCGTTAGCGGTCGTCTCGGGCCACCAATTAAACGGCAGGTACACAACACCAGCAGAGGTGACGTCCGAAACATTGGCGCGGACTTCGACTTCGCCGTAGCGGTTGAATAGGCGCACCATATCGCCCGAAGCGATATCTCGTTCGGCGGCGTCGACGGGATTGATGTCGACTAATGGTTCGTGCTTGAGGGTGCCGGGATGGCGGAGGTTGACGTATTCCGAGTTTAAAAAGTGGCTCGTCTTTGCGCTCATCAGATGTAGCGGTGTGGGGTGACCGTCGCCGTACTCGTGTTCGTCTAGTGGTTCGTAGGTCGGTAAGGGATCCTGGCCCGCGTCGGCGTAGTCTTGCGAATAGAATTCGCATTTACCGCTAGGTGTCGCGAATTTTCCTTCTGCCAGTGGATTGTAGTCGCCGATGTTGAGCGGTGCCCAGCCGTCTTTCTCAAGACGTTCGTAGGTGATCCCGTCCATATATTTATGGCCGGTGGCGAGCATACGCCGGATCCGTTCTTCGTCGTCTAGATGGAGATATTCCTCGGTGAACCCCATACGTTTGGACAGGCGCCGGAAAACTTCTGTATTCGGGAGCGCCTCACCTTGTGGTTCGATCGCTGGGGGATTGAGTGCAAGGTAGCTCGTGCCCCAAGACGGCATGAGTTCTAGATGTTCAAACTGCGTTGTCGCCGGCAACACGATGTCTGCATATAAAGCGGTGTCCGTAATGAATTGCTCGTGCACCACCGTGAACAGGTCTTCGCGTTGCATACCTTTAATCGTGAGGTTCTGATTCGCCGCGGTGACTACAGGATTCGAGTTGTATACCATCATCCATTCGATCGGCGGATCCATCGCCGGATCGGTCAGCACGCGTCCGAGTTCCGCAAGATGCACACTGCGTTGACGGGTTGCGTACTCTTCAGGTGGACTCATCACGCCGTAGTCCAAAGCCTCAAAGAACATCGACAGCATGAAAGAACTCAGGCCGCCACCACGCTCGCGCCAACCGCCGATGAGTCCCGGTAGGCAGGTTACCGCGCGCATGGCAGTGTGACCGTTCGAGTAGCGTTCCATGCCGACTACAGTGCGGATCACAGACGGTCGGGTGGTGGCGTAAGCGCGGGCGAGCTTTTCGATTTCTGCCGCGTCGATGCCGGTGATCGCCGCCGCGCGCTCTGGCGGATATTCTTTTATTCGTTCTTGCAGCTTATCGAAGCCCAGTGTGTGTTGTTCGATAAATTCCTTGTCGTGGAGATCGTCGCGCACGATCACGTGCATCATTGCAAGCGCCAATGCAGCATCGGTGCCCGGGCGAACTTGGATATGCCAGTCGGCGTGTGCTGCGGTTGGCGTCTTGACCGGATCGATCACTACTATCTGAGCGCCCGCTTTGCGCGCCGTCATGATCGGCCCACTCCACAGATGCACGTTTGTGGCTACGGTATTGGTACTCCATAGGATAATGAATTTGCTGTATTGCAGATCTTCAACCTGCATCGCATCCATCGGGCCGATAACGGAGGCTGCGGCGTCATAAGCGGTTGCACCACAGATGTCACCGAGCATCTCCGTCGCGCCGAGGCGAGCGAAAAACTGGTCGCCGGCATAGCGCTGCAGAATGCCGCAGGTACCGGCGAAGCTATAGGGCATGGCAGCGAGTGGTCCGGATCGAGCGACGGTTTCTTGTAGTCGGCCGACCATCTCATCGAGCGCCTCGTCCCAACTGATGCGCTCGAATTGGCCGGCGCCCTTTGGCCCGGTTCTACGCATCGGGTGCAGGATCCGGTCTTTGTTATACACCCGGTCTGGATAACGTTTGAGCTTCGAGCACAGCGCCCCTTTCGTGAAGGGATGTTCTGGATCGCCTTCGAATTTAATCGCGCGACCATCATCGTCAACCGTGATCAGCCACGCACAGGTATCCGGACAGTCGTGGGGGCAGGCGCCGTGTACAGTCTTCATGCGTTCGCTCCTCGGCGGGATCGCCGGTTCCAACTATAAAGCGGTGTGCGCGGCATTTCACGCGCGGGGATCTCGTGATTTTTTGTGCGCTGCAATAGTTGTGGCAGAACGCCGCACCATGCTGCGGACCCGACCTATCTGAAACGAAGTTCCAACTTGGCCAATTTTTCAGCGACAATGGCGCTAACCGATTTATCGCCGTCCGGGCGATTAGGACGGACCTATGTGGCAATACCTACGTTTCGCATACATTCATTGGATTTGGATCCCGCTCACCATGGCCGGCATTCTGCTCGGCGGTTGGTGGACGTGGAGCGGTTTCGTGTTTTTGTTCGCCGTTGGTGTGGGCGGCGAGATCCTGACCAAGAACTGGCGCGATGAAACGAACCCGGATTCGAACTATCCGATCATCCATGACCTGATCATCTACTCCGTTGTGATCGGCCACGTACTCGCTGTATTCGTTGCGGCTTGGGTCTGTAGTGATATTGATGTGTTTGGCTTCGGCGCATGGGTTAATTCCATCGTTGCCGCAAGCGATATAAATATTGATGTCTTCGCCGCACGCGCCTCGAATGCCTGGTACGACTACCTTGGTGTCGGTATGTCGCTCGGTGGGGTGCTCGGCGTCAGTGGGATATCGGCGGCGCACGAGTTGACCCATCGCACGACAAACCCATTCGATATGATATTTGGACGCTGGGATTTCGCATTGAGTTTTGGCACGAACTTCGCGACGGAGCATGTCTATGGCCACCACAAAAACCTAGGGTATGCCGGGGTCGATACCGTGTCCCCGAAACGCGGCACTGGCTTCTACGAGTTTTTAACCGGCGGCGGTTGGATGCAATGGTACGGCGGCTACGAAATTGAAAAAAAACGCTTGGATAAACTCGGCAAGCCGTGGCTGTCACCGACGAATCGGGTCGTCCACGCCTGGTTACGCGGGGCGGTGGTTGTTTCCGTGGTTTGCCTTATAGGTGGCTGGCTTGCGTTGGTCGTGTGGTTAATCGCCGCGGCGTTTTCGAAGTACATCCTCGAAGGTCTCAATTTCTTTTCGCATTACGGTTTGATCCGGCTTGAAGGTGAGAAGGTCACTACCCGCAATACGTTTTCAAGTTTTAACCCGCTTAGCAATCATTTTACATTCAACCTGGGGCGGCACGGCTCGCACCACGAATACGACCGACCCTACTATTTGCATCAATACAAACCGATGCCAGAGTCGCCTTACGGTTACCTGACGATGACCCTCATTTCATGGTTTCCGCCGGTATTCTGGAAAATGATGATCCCGATGCTAAAAGAATGGGACGAGAAGTGGGCGACACCCGAAGAGCTTAAAGTACTTGAACAACATAATCGTGAGTCAGGCATTGCTGAATTGACCGCGGCAGGGGCGGACGGGGCAATCGCCGCATAGCGAAAAATTCGGCATCGCAGCATACTTTGGCGTATGGAAATAACCGGGTAAACGCCGTGTTATTTGACCTAACTTCGTGTGAGAATGTATGGATCACGTAGCTGAAGCGGCGCCCGGATGTTCGGCCGTCGCTAAGGAGATCCGGACATGTTCAAGTACACAAAATATTTCACCAACTACATCTTCATCGGCGTCACCGCGCTCGGTTGTATCCTCGGTGGCCACTGGCTGTGGTTAGGATTTGTCTTCGTTATCTTAGGCGGGCTCGCCGGTGATTATTTGTTGGGTGATCACGGTGAAGCGCCGAAATATTCCTACCCGCAGATCTTGACCTTGATTATGTACAGTTACCTGCCGGTAATAATTGGTGCCGCGGTCGTGTTCATTTGGACAATGACCCCGCACGACTTATTCGGCATCGGCGCGGCGGTCGCATCAATGACCGGTTACGATGCGCTGGGCGCGAAAGCCGGCAACCAGTTTATCGACCTTGTCGGTGCCGCGCTCGGTATGGGTATTATGTTTGCCATAACCAACGTGATCATGGCGCACGAGCTGATCCACCGTACTTGGAATCCAGTCTCGATGTTCTTCGGGCGTTGGTTCTTCGCTATGACGGGTGGTATTCCATTCGAAGTGGAGCACGTCTACGGCCACCATAAAACACTCGGACAACCGCACGACGCGTCACTGTCTTTGCGTGGCGACAGTTACTGGGCTTTCTATTCGAGTGCTCCGTTCAAACAAATCGCCTATGCGTGGGATGTGGAAAGAGAACGTCTGGCGAAGTACGGCCACTCGGTCTATTGGATCGGTAACAAGATGATCCGATCAACCCTGCGTATCGCGGTTGTGTGGACAATCGTCTATCTGCTTGGTGGTTGGATCGCCGTCGGTATGTACACGGTCGCGTTTTGGATGAGCAAGATGATGTACGAGGCGATCGGCTACCAATTCCATCACGGTCAGGTGTGTGCACCGGGCGAGCCTGACGGCGTTCGCCATTCCTGGAATTGCAACCGACTCATGTCCCAAGTGATCTTGTTTAATGTCAGCAAGCATTCGGAACACCATGAACATCCGAACCGACCGTTTCACGAATTGGCGAAGGTTAAACCCGGTGAATCACCGATCTTAAACACGGGATGCGTTACCAATGCCATCCTCGCTTATTGCCCGCCGCTTTTCCGCAAGGTAATGGGTCCGCAGATCTTAAAATGGGATCAGGAGTTTGCCACCGAGGCGGAGAAGAAGATCGCTGCAGAGCAAAATGTAGCGAGTGGTCTCGCTGTCTATAATCAATCAGGGAATGCAGCGCACGCGTAAGTTCTACGCAAGCTTGAAAACAAAAACGCCATCCAAACGGATGGCGTTTTTACTATCTGGGTGGCTTAAATTAGCTCACGTCGCACGTTTGTTGATAGCTCTTAGATCCCGTGAGTACACACCAATCGGGTCCGTTACTCCATATGTTAAAGCGTCTATTTAATCGTCCCGCCAAAACCCACCAGGTCACTATCGAACCTTTTGGAGCAACGGTAACCGTCGGTGCTCGCGAAACGATTTTGCAGGCGGCGCTTAAGGCCGGGCTTGCCTATCCTTTCGAGTGTCAAACGGGCGCTTGTTCGACTTGCAAGACCCAACTGATCGAAGGGGATATTAAGCCGCTAACGGATTTCGCCTACGTGCTTGAACTGGACGAGATGAAAGGCGGTACGATCCTTGCTTGCCAATCCTTGGCGAAGACCGATCTCAAGATCCGCGTTAACACGCTGGACGACGGATTGCCGACAATAGCCGCGCGTAAATTCCGCGGCAGCGTCGTTTCAGTGTCGAAGCTCACGCGCGACATTTTCGACGTGCGTATCGCGCTGGACGAATCGATGAATTACTACGCGGGTCAATACGCAAACCTAAGCATACCGGGGATCTCAGCAAGCCGTTCGTATTCCTTCGCAGCGGCACCACGGAGCCAGGGGTGCAACGAACTGTCGTTTCATATTCGGCTGATCCCGAACGGTGAGGTGTCGGGATGGTTCGCGGCTAGCGATCGGACCGGCGAGGTGATCGAAGTAGATGGGCCCTACGGTATATTCCGGCTGCGGCAAGCCGATGTTCCAATCATTTGTATTGCCGGTGGTAGCGGCATGGCGCCAATTAAGGCGATGCTGGAGCATGGCAGCGAGCTGGAGCTTAATCGATCGGTTGTCTACCTCTACGGCGGCCGCACCCAGGCCGATCTCTACGGTGGCGCTGTGATCGATACACTCACCACTGCTTGGGCTGGGCCGATCCGGTTTTTACCGGTGTTATCCGAAGAACCTGAAGATAGCGATTGGGATGGCGCGCGTGGCTTCGTATCGGATTTCATTAAAAGCATCGATGAGTTTAAGTTCGCCGATGCGCAGGCCTATCTATGTGGACCACCGCCAATGATCGACGCCGCGATACCGATCTTAACGGGTGCCGGGGTGCGCGGTCGCGATATCTATTTCGATAAGTTTACCGATCGCAGCCACAACCCCACCTAAACAGACTGCAGCGACGTCACACTTAGCGATTCGGCAGCATTAGCTTGATGGATAAACACGGAGGACACTAAGAACACGGGGAGAACAATAAGAAAGTGAATTAATTAAAAACAATCGTTACCTCCGTGTTCTTAGTGCCCTCCGCGGTAAACAAACGGCGTCTCGGCATCCACCAACTACAAACGTTCGGCGATCACCCTTTGACCTGTTGCCGCAATGTGCCTGCGAAAGTGTAATCAGGCGAAATAGCATCGTGTGGGCACGCGTTCACGCAAGCGTAGCAACGAATGCACTGAGACTCATCGATAAACAGCGTGTTGTGGTAGAGGCCCGATGAAAACGCCGGCTTGATTGATTGAAAGCCATCGATTTTTCCCTTGCTGCCAAACGTGATCCCGGACGTCTCGACGATGCAGTTCTCGACGGGTTTCACGAGAAGGCATTCATCGCACAGGACACATTTACGGTTATCGATAACCGGCGCCGGGGAGCGCGCGTCTTCGAACACGTCGCGGAAGATCCGTGACTGTGGCATGCCAGCTTGAACTAACAGCTTCGCGCCGGCTTCGATCATTGGCGGTGGGCCGCAGAAAAAGGCCGATGCTTTATTCGGGTCAATGCGCCCCGGTTTGATCCATGCTTCATCGATGTGATCGGTGACGAACCCACGGGCACCGGTCCAGTCCGAGCCGGGCGGTTCCTCGGACAGTACTTGTACACACTGAAAGCTATGTGCAGCATTCCAACGCGCGCAGATATCCGCAATCTTTGTTTCGCAATATAAATCGGCCTGGGTTCGCGCACCGTAGAAGAAAAAGCAATCGCGTTTTACTTGCCGCGTACAGGCATCTTCAATCACGGCCATGATCGCGCTCATGCCACTGCCACCCGCGATGCAGACCATCGGTTGGGTTGACTCGTCCAAGCCGAATCCGCCGAGCGGTCCCGCGATCTCGATCTCGGTGCCGCTGCGATCACCGGCCGCAAGCCAGTTTGATACCTCGCCATCTGGAACTAGTCGAATGAAAAACGTGTGTTGGCTCGGTGCCTCTGCGGTCGGATCGCGGGCAAGCGAATAGGGACGTGGTTGTGTGATGCCGGGAAAGCGTAGGGTCAAAAACTGACCGGCGGCCGCATGAATAATGTTGCTGTCTTGATTGCAAGCGACAACCAGCTCGTAGGTGTCGTGGGTGAGTGGACGTTGCGACATGATCGTCGCCCGGTTGACCGCGATCCGTCGGGTGCGAATGTCTGCGCTCGGTTGCGGCAGGCGCAGCGGGTCGCGCATGGTTAGTTCTGTCACTGCGGCTTATTCAAAGATGCCGGGATATTCTGCCTCGGCTAGCGCCAAGATGTCAGGATCGCTAAGGTCGTTGTCAGGGTTATGCGAGCGCCAGGTTCGCAGATAGCCGTCTTTGCCGCCCCATTCGCGGAGTCGTGCTTGGCGCGCGACCTCGTCACTCGCTTTTTCGATCTCCGCCAGCACGGAATAAAATGTTGGTGCCATTCCGAAATCGGTGAGTACTTCTGTATTCAACGCATTCACATTAACGCCACCCGGCGTATTGCTGCCTTTTATTTGCTTTTGCGTGCTGACCATCCCGGGCAATACGCTGTCAATAATGAGCGCGTAACCGTAGGTCTCGCCCCGGTCGTTATACAATCGGCATAGGTCGCCGTCTTCGATCCCGCGCTGGCTCGCTTCCGCGGGAGAGATCTCGATCGAGGGTCGTGATTGCATCGCTTGGAGACGTTCCACCGCTTGGAATGAGTTGCCAATAAAGTAATGCGATGCGCTGCTGAGTACCTGCAACGGGTAGTCCGCACGCTTCGGATCTGCCTGGCCTTCCATTTCTGGGATATAAATGGGTAGCGGATCTTGTCCTTGTTCTTTCAGCTCATCACTGTAAATCTGGATCTTACCGTCCTTGGTTGGCCAGCCCAGCTGCATATAGTTTCGACGGGGTGAATCGAATTTGCCGACCGCCCAGCCGTTAGTCTTCATGTCGTCGTATGTGATCCCTTCTAGGAGTGGCACACGGTCACCATCGATGAGGACATCGCGGATAATCTCTTCATCCGTTTGCGTGAATGCGTTATCACTCGACTCGACATAGTCCATGGTGTGTGCGAGACGCCGGAACAATTCCGAATTGGACACGCTCTCGCCCAACGGTTCGATCACGGGTAAGTTCATTCCATAGTTATAGTAGCCATATGAAACATGGAAATCGGTACGTTCGAGTTGTGTATCCGCGGGTAAGACGATGTCGGCGTAGTCCGTAGAGTCGGTCCAAAACGTATCGTGCACAACGGTAAAGAGATCATCGCGCATCAAACCTTTGCGCATATTGTTTGTATTCGGCACGCAGTTTGCGGGATCGGCGTTATACACAAACAAGCATTTTATCGGTGGATCAAGTTGTTCATCATCGACGCCAATATTGTCTGCCAGCGCCCGCCCCATCTGCACCATGTTGACGATTCGCTTGCTGGCGCGGTCACCGAGATCCGCGCGATGAAATTCCTCGGTAAAAAACTGTTCGAAGGATTCTTCAACCCGACCGAAACCGGCACCGCCGCAGCGCTCGCGCCACGCGCCGGTAATGCACGGTAGGATCAGGATGGCGCGGGCCATTTGGCCGGAATTCTGATGTCGGTTCACGCCGTGACCTGCGCGGATGTAGCTTCTCTTTGTTGATGCGTAGAGCAGCGCAAGTTTTTCGATGTCGGCCACGGCTATGCCGGTGATGTTCGAGACGCGTTCGAGTGGGTAGTCCGGTAACCGTTGTTCTAGTAACTCCTGCCAGCCGCGGGTTTTCTGCTCTAAGAAGTCTTGGTCATGGAGGCCATAGTCGACGATGACCTTCATCATGCCAAGCGCCAACGCGCCGTCGGTACCGGGTCTTGGTTGCACGTGCCAATCAGCAATCCAGGTGGTGCGCGTTTCACGGGGGTCGATGGCAATAATTTTGCAGCCGCGCGCCTTTGCTTCGCGAATAAAGGGCATGGCATGAACGCCAGTGGAGACAGGGTTAAAGCCCCACAGGATAATGACTTCTGCCTCCTCGGAGGCGATAGCGAGATCCGCGCCGTTGGCGGAACCATAGGTATGAACGTTCGCAGCGTAGGCCGCGTGCACGCAAATCGATTGTTCGAGGCGCGCCGCCTCCATTTTATTCCAGAAGCGATTGTCCATGCCCCAGAAGCCAATCATGCCCATGGTGCCGGAGTAACTAAATGGTTGTATTGCCTCCGATCCATCAGTCTCGATGATCTGCTTGAAGTTACCGGTGATCGTATCGAGCGCTTCGTCCCACGAGATACGTTCGAATTTTGCACCGGGACCTCGGGGGCCGATCCGCTTGTGTGGGTACAACACGCGATTCTCGTTATAGACGAAATCGAGGTAGTGGTTGACCTTGTTGCACAGATAACCTCGGGTCAACGGATGGGTCGGATCGCCCTGCACCTTTACCGCGCGGCCCGAGCGATCATCACGCGTCACTAGCATGGAACACGTATCCGGACAGTCGTGTGGGCACACGACGTGATGCAGAGAATGACCGTCCGGGACTTCTAATTTGGTGCTGAGCGTCATGACCGGCAACTCCACTCAATGGCTGTAGGACATTTAGGGAGTATAGCGCCATCCTAGCGGGGGGAGATTTGTCGCCCACAGTGCAGTGCAGCATTAGAAACTAAACGCCGTCGCATGGCAGCACATGTGCTTAAGCTTTCGCGCCGCAGACGTGGCAAACTTGCGCGATGCGAATGTCGTCGGTGTTTAAACGTATGGCCTATGTGGTAGTGCTTTTCTTGCTCGGACCGCTGCTGGTGGTTGCCTGCGGTAAGGTTAACCTTAGCCGCGACTGGCAAACCGCCGATCGATCGTCACAGAATATTGCGCCGTCACCGGATACTGAAACGGAAGCCGTGGTACAAGTTTATGCGGCGCGTGCGTTTAGTTGGCGCGGGATCTTCGCGGTACACACGTGGATCGCGACGAAACCCGGAGGCGCTGCGCAGTACACAGTCCACCAAGTCGTCGGTTGGCGAGAATGGCGCCAACTGCGCGTTGTCGTATCGTCTGAGGACTACCCTGATAGATCCTGGTACGGGAATTCGCCAGAGCTGTTGGCAGACATTCGCGGTGAACGAGCGAGCCAGCTGATTCCGAAGGTCGAAGCCGCGACGTTAACCTACCCCTACCAGTATTCTTATACGCTGTGGCCAGGGCCGAATAGCAATACGTTTATTGCGCACGTCGCACGTGAAGTACCGGAACTACGACTTGAGTTGCCGACCACCGCGATCGGTAAAGACTATTTGAACAATGGTTCGCTGGTGGACCGCGCGCCGAGCGGAACCGGTTGGCAGCTGTCATTATTCGGAATTGCCGGCGTCACGCTTGCGCGTGAAGAAGGACTTGAACTCAACCTAATGAGTGCGAACTTCGGGATCGATCCCCTGGATTTAGCAATCAAATTGCCAGGCATAGGTCGCGTGGGATTTTAATTTGCACAGGCTAGTGGCCGTGCAGTTCGTAAGCATGGCCACGACGTAACGACCGCGCGTCGATGCGTTCGATCGGTTAATCGGCCTTAAAGGAGGAAAATAATGGGCGATAAATTGGCGCCAATTGCGACTAAGGTCGTCTACGAGGATGACCACGTGCGGGTTTGGAATCAGGTCGTACCGGCCGGTGGAACCATTGAAAAGCACGAGCACACCTACGATTACTTCCTGGTCAATCTCGCAGGCTCAGGTCCGATCGACGTGGAATTCCATGATGGCACCGGCGGCGATCTCGGCGAGCAGTTCAGCTACAGCCCAAGGCCGGGCAGAGCGGATTTCATTCTTAAAGGACATATTGAGACGGCGCATAACACCGGCGAAGAATTTCGCGCCATTTTGGTTGAGCTGAAGAAACCTAAGTAATTGCCCCTATCCCCGATGAGGTCTCGAAAGCGTTTGCTGTTCAACGCATTCTCGATGAACTGCGTATCCCACATCCACCATGGTCTATGGGGGCGCGCCGACACGCGTCAGCTCGAGTACACCTCACTCGATGCCTGGATTGATCTCGCTAAGACTCTAGAGAAAGCTAAATTCGATTCGCTATTTTTGGCCGACGTCGTTGGCGTTTATGACGTCTACAAGGGTGGCCCGGAAACGTCGATTAGCGAAGCGATGCAGATCCCGGTCAACGATCCGACCTTGCTAATACCAACCATGGCGCACGCTACCGAACATTTGGGGTTCGCCTATACCGGGTCGATATTGGCCGAGCATCCGTTTAACTTTGCACGACGCGCATCGACGCTGGATCATCTGACCGACGGTCGCATCGCATGGAACATCGTGACGTCTTATTTGCCAAGCGCCGCCCGTAACCTTGGCTTTAACGACTTGCCGAAGCACGACGATCGCTATGATCGTGGGGACGATTACTTAGCAGTGTTATACAAACTTTGGGAGGCGAGTTGGGAAGGCGATGCGGTTGTGCGGGACCGCGAACGTGGGATCTATGCCGATCCGGCGAAGGTGCACACCATTGATCACCACGGACCTTATTATGAGGTCCCGGGTCCACACCTGTGCGAGCCGTCGCCACAACGAACGCCGCTACTGTTTCAAGCGGGTTCGTCCGATCGCGGACGTGAATTTGCTGCGCGTCACGCCGAGTGCGTGTTCATTCTCGGTAGCGGACGACGAGAGCTTATTGCAGACATCCGCAAGCGCGCGGCGAAACACGGTCGGCGCGACGATGACATTAAGATCTGTCTTGGCGTGTCGCTTGTGATCGGCGGTAGCGAGGCCGAAGCGCAAGCTAAGGCGAGGGACTTAGAGCAGACGTTGTCGCTTGAGGCTGGTCTTGCTCATATGAGCGGCCACCTTGGCGTTGACCTCGGTGATGTTGATCCGGATCGTCCGATATCGGATTTCGAGTTTAACGGCGTACTCGGCTTTCTGAAAAGTTTCGCTGCGCGTGAGCCGGATAAGACCTTGACCTTCGGCGATCTCGCCCGGCGTCAGCTCAGCGGTAATTGGATTGTCGGTAGCGATGAGCAGATCGCAAACAAGCTGCAATCATTAGGGGAAGATGGCGCCGACGGATTTAACTTAGTTTATGCAACAACCCCTGGAACCTTTGTTGACTTTATCGACGGCGTTGCGCCGATATTAAAGGCGCGCGGGTTGATGCAGACCGAATACGATCCGGGGCCGTTACGGCAAAAGATTTTTGGTGACGCGCATTTATCGGACCGCCATCCAGGCGCCGCATTTCGTCGCATCTAGATCATCTATCGTCGTCCCAGAAGCGTCCTCTATCGTTACCCAGAAAAGTGTCCCCGGATCGCCAACCCTCAAAATGCCCCCGGTTCATCATCCCGGAAAATGCGGAGCATTTATCCGGGATCCAAGCGCCCTTAAACGCCCAAAGGATTCCGGATAGCCACTGCGTGACTTCCGGAATGACGGGATGGTGAGAAGCGGAAAATACGCCGGGTCGTCACCCCGATAAGTGTACTCGGATCGCCATCCCTGAAAATGCGGAGCATTTATCCGGGATCCAAGCGCCCTTAAACGCCCAATGGATTCCGGATAGCCACTGCGTGACTTCCGGAATGACGGGGTGGTGAGTAGCGGAAAATACTCTGAGTCGTCACCTCGAAAAGTGCCCTCAGATCGCCATGCCTGAAAAAGCCCCCTCGGTTCGTCATCCCGGAAAATGCGGAGCATTTATCCGGGATCCAAGTGCCTTTCGGTCCGCGATCGATTCCGGATATAGTCTGTGGCTGATTATAGGAAGTCATCAATGGATTCAATTAGCGACCAGGCCTGTATCGTTGGGATCGGGCACACCGAGTACTCTAAAGATTCTGGTCGTAGCGAACTCAAACTCGCCTGCGAGGCGATTGGTGCGGCGATCGAGGACGCGGGTCTCAGTCCCGCCGATATCGATGGCATCACCAAGTACACGATGGACAACAACGATGCGGTGGATATATCGCGTAGCCTCGGCATCCCGCATCTGAGATTTTTCAGTGAAGTCGCCTACGGTGGTGGCGGCGGCCCACTCGGGACCATCTTGTTGGCGGCGATGGCGGTTGTAACCGGCCAAGCGAATGCGGTGGTTGCATTCCGAGCGATGAATGAACGCTCTGGTCGCGGCACCTCGCGTTTTGGCCAGGCATCCACGGCGGCTGGTGCGGCAGGTACCGCGAGTTACGCGGCCCCGTATGGTTTATTCAGTCCCGCGCAAATGGTCGCCTTGGCCGCACAGCGCCATATGCATCTCTATGGTACCGAGTCGAAACATTTCGCCGAGATTGCGCTGGCCTGCCGACATCATGCGAACCTTAATCCGGATGCGACGATGTACGGCCGCCCAATGACGCTGGAGGATCATCAAAACTCCCGCATGATCTCGACTCCATTACGTCTCCTAGATTGCTGTCTCGAAACCGACGGCGGGGCGGCGGTTATCGTAACCAAGGCGGATCGTGCTCAGGACCTGCGCCAGCCACCGGTCTACATCGCGTCCGGCGGCCTTGGCGGCGGGCCGTGGAATCATCGGTTTATGGTGCGCGACATCGAATCGCCCGCAACCGAAGCCACGATCATTGCCGAACGCCTGTTTCCAGACGCCGGGATCACGCATGCCGACATCGATGTGCTCTTTATATACGATCACTTTACCCCGCTGGTGTTGATGGCGTTGGAAGAATTTGGGTTTTGTAAACGGGGTGAGGGAAAAGACTTCGTTGGCGGTGGCCGCTTGCGCTGGCCGGACGGTGAACTACCGCTGAATACGAGCGGTGGTAATTTATCCGAAGGCTATATTCATGGCATGCAGAACACGATCGAGGCAGTGCGCCAACTCCGCGGCACCGCCCGTTGTCAGGTCGCTGATACGAAGCATGCATTCGTGTCAGCCGGCAATGCCGTGCCCACATCTGCCATGATCCTGAGAGGCGCGCGTTGAACGTGCTGTCTGACTTTCCATACCCAATTCCTGAGCACGGTTCGGAGCCGTACTGGGCGGCGTGTAACGATCGTCGATTAGTCATGCAACGGTGCGATGCGTGTAGAAAATTTCGCTGGCAACCGACACCGCTGTGTACGTTTTGTGCTGACGAAAACTTCACTTGGGCGACTCTCTCAGGGCGGGGCAAGATATCAACCTGGACTGTGGTTACCCATCCTGTTCATCCGGCTGCGATCGACCGGGTTCCATACGTTGTCGTCGAAGTCGAACTCGACGAACAAACAGGTTTGCGCATGCTGAGTAATTTGGTCGACGTAAATCCAGCGGCGATAAAAGCCGATGCGCGGGTTGCAGTTACCTTTACCGAGCATCAATCGGGCCAAATGCTGCCCGTCTTTCGCTTAACTGACGTTTAGCGTGGTTGAAGCATAACTGCGGTTGAAAAAAAATGTACTCACAGTGCTAAAATTCCCGGCATGCATGATTTATTGATCAAGGGTGGCACCGTCGTCGATGGTTCTGGCACGGTGGCGCGTACGGCCGATGTCGCCGTTGATGGTGATCGCATCAGTGCCGTGGGTAGACTCGATGGTCGCGCGCACCAAGTTATAGATGCAGACGGTCTCTTGGTTACGCCCGGTTTTGTCGACATTCACACCCATTACGACGGCCAGGCGACCTGGGATGCGGAACTCGCCCCGTCGTCGTGGCACGGTGTTACCGCTGTCGTCATGGGTAACTGCGGGGTTGGTTTTGCGCCTGTTGCCGCAGATCGCCACGATTGGTTGATCGGACTCATGGAAGGTGTGGAGGATATTCCAGGCTCTGCGCTCGCCGATGGCATTCGTTGGGATTGGGAGTCGTTCCCAGAGTATTTGGACGCGCTCGAGCGGACCCCACATGCCATCGATTTGGGTGCGCAGATTGCGCACGGGGCGCTGCGGGCCTACGTCATGGGGGAGCGTGGTGCGGCAAATGAACCCGCGACAGTAGAGGACATTGCGGCGATGTCGCGATTGTGCCGCGAGGCCTTGGAAGCGGGCGCGCTCGGCGTATCGACGTCGCGCACGCTTTTGCATCTAGCCGTCGACGGCGAACCGGTACCTGGCACCTACGCCGCGGAAGATGAATTGATCGGGCTGGCCGACGCCGTCAACGCGGCTGGTCGCGGATTACTTGAGGTAGCGCCCGCAGGGGTTGGTGGAGAAGATCTGCTCGCGCCGGCAAAAGAATTGGCGTGGATGCGCAGAGTCTCGGCGCAAACGGGTTGTCCAATTTCTTTCATCATGGCGCAACCAAACGCGGATCCAGATAGTTGGAAAGACATGCTTGCACTATGTCGCGACGCCACGGACGCCGGTGCAAAGTTGCATCCGCAGGTGTTCGGCCGGCCGGTGACGATCCTCTACACTTTCGAAAATTTAAATCCCTTTTCGCGCTACCCAAGTTTCGCGCCTTACGCCGCTATGGCACACACGGCGCGCATGGCCGAGCTGGTTAAACCGGAAGTACGCGATCGGATCCTCGCCGATCACGACCCGAACGACGACGCGTGGAGCGTGTTGCTCGGTGACCCATGGCCGAATACCTATTTACTTGGCGATCCGCCGAACTATGAGCCCGAAGCCTCGCGCAGCATCGCCGCGATGGCGCGGGAACGCAACTCGTCGCCTGAAGCGACGGCCTACGACCTCTTGCTTGAAAATGACGGACACAATTTTTTGTTTTTCGCGGTTAATGCCTACCCCTATGGTCATCTTGAACCATTACGTGAAATGATCGAGTACGAGCATTCGATCATTGGCGCCGCGGACGGCGGCGCGCACGTCGGATTTATTTGTGATGCGAGCGTGCCAACAACCATGTTGACCCATTGGGTGCGTGACCGTAGTCGCGGACCGAAGTTACCGCTGGAATTTATCGTGCATAAACAAACCCGCGCTGCGGCTCAATTGTTCGGCCTGCATGACCACGGTCTGATTCAACCGGGGTTGCGCGCCAATTTAAATCTTATCGACTTCGAAAACCTAAATGTGCGTCCGCCGAAGATGGTCTACGATTTGCCAACCGGCGCGCCGCGCTTGTTACAAGAAGCGGTTGGTTACGAGGCGACGATTGTTGGCGGTCGAGTCACACGACGCCAAGGTGTCTATACCGGTGAGGTGCCTGGCATCTTAGTTCGGAGCACCACGTAATGGCTAGGTTACCCAATGCTTTTTCCGATCTCGACCGATTTGTCGACGAATGGGTGCTGGCTGATTCCAGTAGCCGTGCCGCTAAACGTCAGGAAAGCGATTACGCGGACATAAAGGAGTTTTATGATGCGATGCTGGCACTGGCCCCCGACGCGCTACGGTATTTGAGTACGAAACAACTTGGTGAACTCGATGAGGCCGAGGAGCGCTTGTTGAAATTGTTGTTGTCGCTGGCAGAGCTTGGGCCTGCGGTCGAATGGTATCAACAAGCGCAAGTTATCGACGGCTTTCCGGCCGCACGGTTTCCCATAATCCGACAATTATCTGACAACGTACCTCAGGAGTAATTTGGATGTCCGCGCAACTGTCGTCAGCTGACCTTACCTTACGCTACCCGGAGCTCGGAACGGGACCGGTACCGACTGACATCTATTGGCAACCCGAATTCTATGAGCGTGAACTGGACGCAATATTTCGTCGCGCATGGTTATGTCTCGGCCGTGTCGAAGAGATACCCGAGCCGGGTGATTATTTGGTCAAGGAGATCCAAACATTTGACATGTCGATCCTCGTCGTAAAAGGCAAGGACGCCGAGATCCGTGCGTTTCACAATGTCTGCCAGCATCGTGGTAATCATGTTGAACTGAAGCCAAACGGTAACTGTCAGGTATTTCGCTGCCCATTTCATGGTTGGGCCTATGGCCTCGACGGTAAACTAGCAGGCGTCCCTGATGCAGAGGCATTTTATGATCTGAGGCGAGAAGAAAAAGGTCTGCTGCCGATCCACCTCGATATTTGGGAAGGCTTTATCTTTATCAACCTCAGTGAACAACCGGACGCCACGCTGGAAGAATTCCTTGGCGAGCATGGGCGCGACCTCGTCGGCTACCCGTTTCATCTTGGGACGAGTACTTTTGAATATCAAGGTGTGGTGAAATGTAACTGGAAGTGCATGGTCGATTCTTTTTGCGAGACCTATCATGTGCCGGTACTCCATAAGAACTCCGTCACCGATACCCTCGCCGGGCCTAACAATCCATTTGGTCGTCTTATTGATGTGCGACTGAAAGGCCCGCATCGGACGAGTTCCGTTGTTGGCAACATGAGCTATCAGCCGAACCCTGTGCAAGGACTCGCGTTTCAGTATGCCCCGGGGCCATCGATCACCAGCGGGAACATTGACGAATCCGTTACGCTACCGAAAGGTTTGAACGAAACGCGCGCGGATAATTGGTCGCTAGATTCAACGGTGTTTTTTCCAAACCTTATCATGGTGATCGGATCCGGGATGTATTTTACTCACCAGATGTGGCCGCTCGGACCTAATGAAGTTGTCTGGCAGATGCGTGGATATTTGCGTGCGGCAAGCAACGCGGCCCAGCGCTTCGGGCAAGAAAACTCGCTGGTTGAACTACGCGATGCGGTGCTCGAAGACGGCAATACCTTAGAACGGATCCAGCGTTCGCTCAATCAAGGTCTAATCAAGGAATTTATTTTTCACGATCACGAACTCGCGTTACGTCATCACTATCACACGGTGATCGAATGGGTCGAACGCTATGAGAGCGTAAGGTGATTCCGCAAGCCTCGAATCAGATTGAATTTGAACCTCTGCACGAGGACTTCGGTGCTCGCGTCCATGGGATCGATCTATCGGCACCACTGGCCGACGAGGACGTCGCGGCCATTAGCAGTGGCATGGACGAATACTCGGTCCTGTGTTTCCCAGATCAACGCATGACCGATGATGCGCATCTCGCCTTGACCCGCGCTCTCGGTGAGCCCGAGCCCAATCACGTTATCTTTGGTGCAACTGGCGAGATCAATTATTTCGGCGTGATCGGCAATGTCATCGATGCGACGAATAAAAAGGGGAATGACGATCCGCATACCCGTTATCAATCCGGAAACAACCTGTGGCATTCCGATTCCTCATTCCGTTTGGTGCCGGCTAAATTCTCGATTAATCACGCCTACGAAGTGCCGGGTGAGGGTGGTATCACCGAGTATGTAAGTCAACGGGTTGCCTATACAATTTTGCCCGCGCCGATGCAGGCAACGATCGATCCATTACATGTGTTACATGATTATGTATTTTCACGCAGTCAGATAGCGCCGGTCGATCCGAATCACGCCGCGTCATTGCCGCCCATCGAGCACAAACTGGTGCGAACGAATCCGAGTAACGGACGCAAAAACTTCTACATCGGATCCCATGCGCGGTCGATTATCGGCTACTCGGGGATCGACTCTCGCCGTTTAATCGACGAGTTGTTGGAAAACGCGACCGCGCCTGAACGGGTGTACGCGCATCAATGGCAAATTGGCGATACGGTAATTTGGGATAACCGGTGCATGCTTCATCGTGGCTTGGGCTATGACGCAGATCGTTGGCGTCGGCTGATGCGCCAGACTCGAGTGAGTGGGGATGGTCCCACGCTGGCCGAGTAACGCGCTGGCAACTCGGAATAAGCCGCTATGACTCAGCGGCTAAATTCGTAGGCTCCAATATCCGGGGCGGGCCCCCAATGGCGCGAGTTCCCTTCAATGTCATCTATAAGAGCCGGTAGAAAGTCTTTCCCGCCGGCATCTATCGCAGCGCTACCTGGCGCGAGACGGTAGTTATCAGACTTGATGTTGATAAATGCATCCGATCCGACGGCCAAATTATTCCAAGCGCGTAATTGTCGCGGAAGCTTTACTCCAAGGACTAAGACGTTGTGAGCGTCGACAACAGGTTGTCGGTGTGACGCTAAATTGCGGAATATACGAGAGACGTCCCTACCGATAGTGGTGTGGTGAATCTTTATTTTAGCAATGGCTTCTTCATACCGGATTGCGGTACCTACATCGTAGATCACGGTATTCGCAATCGTAACCTGGGCGGAATAGGGGCTTTTTAGATTTCGACCCCGGATCCGAAACGCGATCTGTGAGTTGGAGACTTTGATCCCGTTGGCATCAACCTCAACGTTCTCTTTTAGGTTAAACGCCGACATTCTCTGCAAGCCATCGCGAAATCCATGGGCCATAGTATTTGATATGGTCAGCCTGCTTGGTCGCGCGATATCGTTCGGCGTCTTTGTATCAATTGCGTTTTCGCCCGGTACGATCCCAATGGCGTATCCAGCAACTGCGCTCGGCAGCGGTTCCAACCAAATATTGCAACCATCAACGACCACCTCGTCCCAACCAGGGTGGAGTCGATCCGCGTCAACTTGCAACCCGTCCCCCGAGAACGTATGAATCTCCGTATTGACGACGTGTAGATTGCGTACTGCCCCGGCCGCGATCCCGTGGGCGTCTTTATGGCACTCGAGTGACGAGCAGTCCGGCGGTTGCGAACATGGTTGCTCTGCGCAATTCGGTTTACGAGTTCGAAGACAGTGATGCACGATACTATCTTCGATCCGAACGTTATGCTGCGATCCAATATCGATGCAATCCTGCCCGCTGCGCCTAACCTCGCTTCGACTCATCCGAAAACCGTCGCCATTACCACGTACCATAACGGTGTCTCCATCACCGTACTGGCCATCAAAGATCAGGTTCTCGACACTGAAGCCAGCGTGTTCAACAACTAAGACCGTGCCGGGGACAGTAATCAATACGGGTTGATCGCCGGATTCTCCGCGAAGCGTTACATTGGGTGCGACGGAGCGTAGTGCCTCGTGGTAAGTGCCCGGACGCAGAACGACAATGTCACCCGCGCGTGCAATCGCAAGCCCAGCAGAAACGACGTGAAAGTCGTCGTGTTCACCGCCGACGAATATTTCGGTTGCCCACACGCGGCCAAGTGCAGGCACCACGGCGGCAAAGCCGCACAGGCAGCAGATCGCGAATCTGGCTCTCCTGAGGAATGTCCCGATCAAGTGCGTTAGCGGCGACGGAACTTTCGATTCCATCCGATTAATCCTATCGCTGAGCCGAATAACCACACCGCAGCAGGTACAGGAACTGGGGCCGCAACCAGGGTTACCTCAAGGATGGTGGTTTGAGGGTTATCGGAACCGCATCCTATGCCGCATAGATCTTTTAACACGGTTGCTTCGGCGAAGATTTCTAAACTGAAGTCTGTTGCGCCATCTGAAGGTGGCGTAAATATTAACGGTAGCAATCGATCTACGAGCCCGGCGGTAACTTCGCCGGGTGTGACAATTAGTGTTTGGTTGAAGACCACATCATCGCTGATTATATCGTCGTCTAAAACGGATACTTCAATTGAATCCCCAAGCGAAAAATCGATCTCAGTATTTACAACCGTAATACGGACTGTACCCCATTGTTGATTAAGGCCCACGATCAGTGTGTCTTCGATTTCAAGCATGATTGTCGCATCGTCATCCGTTGCGGAAGCTGTGACGATTGCGGCCTCTACCGTTGATAGAAAAAAGATGCCGACGTTGAGGATAAATAGGATTAGGTGTTGCCTGAACATAATATTTCTCCAGTTATTTGAACAAAACTAAGCCCGGAGAATATAAGCGTCGAGTATTTTAATTTCTACTGAGGTTGGTCTATTTAGAGCCGCGTAGATACTAGCTTGTCAGTCGCATAGGCAATGTGGAGTAGCCCAAGACATGCGTTTGCGCCATCCGTGTTGGCGCGCCATGCAGTTCCAATCGATGAAGGTGCGGGATCAGCGCCTTGATGTTCGCACTGAGTTCGGCGCGAGCTAAGTTCGTGCCAAGACAAAAGTGCGCGCCGAAACCAAAGCTCAAATGCGGGTTGGGGCTTCGCGTGATGTCGAAGCGATAGGGGTCGTGGAACACACGCTCGTCCCGATTCGCCGACGGGTAGAATAAGCCGACAGTCTCGCCGGCGCGGATCTTCGTACCGGAAAGATCAAAATCCGACGTCGCGGTGCGCAGAAAATTGCCGACCGGGGATGACCAACGCAGAATTTCTTCGACCGCGTAGGGTAATAGATCTGGTTTTTCGCGTAGCAGATCTCTTTGATCGGGGTGTTCGAGCAAGGCAGCGACGCCGCCAGAGGTTGCGTTGCGTGTCGTGTCATTCCCCGCAGCGATTAGTAAAAACAGGTAACCGTTCAACTGTTGATTGGTCAGAAATTTCCCGCGTACTTTTTTATGTACCATGCGATCGATAAAACCACCTCGGTCGGCACCGCACTCACGGCTCTCGTTGATCAGATCTTCAAGATAGGTCCGCAATTCATGCATGGCGCGATAACCGGCGGCGCCATTGCTCTCGCCTGGTCGCTTGTGTTCTTCCTCGATCTCACCAACCAGTGCGTTTGACCAAACCAGGATCTGTTTCCAGTCATCAGGCGCAAGACCTAGAATTTCACCTATCGCCGCTAGTGGAAGTTTGCAGGCTAGGCCGCTGACGAAATCACAGGTGCGTCCCTTATCGGAGGCGACTTCCAACGCTTGCATGAACGTGTTGGTAAAGTCATCCGCGAGTGCGGCGAAGTGTGCGTGCATGTTCCGCATTCCGCCCTGGGTGAACGCCCAACTGGAATGTCTGCGTAGGAGGCGGTGTTCCGGGTTATCCATAAACACCATGTCTGGCGGCTCATCGGGATCCCAATCGTGTTCTTGACCGAAGGAATCGACGCCTGCGCGGAGTAATTCCGGCACCCCTTTTAGCGTTAGGCGAAGGCGCGGGCCGCTGTTGATGAAAACCTTCGGATTGTCCGACACCGTCATGATGTCGGCGTAACGCGTGACCGCCCAAAACGGTTCCACGTCGTCTCGTTCGTACCAAAATATAGGCGCCTCACGTCGCAATAGATCCCACTCGGTCCACGGCGTGCCGTTCTCGGCATAGTGTTGCGGGTGATGAATATTCAGATTCTCAACAGACAAAGCCAACGTGATTCTCCAGCGCGATAGCGGTCGGATTAAGCACTGATTGCATCACGAAATCGATTAATTGCCGTTACGCCGTCAAAGGAATTAGGGAAGACCAAAGGCAGTTCCTCGGTTGCGATCTTGATGTTGGCGAAATGAAGCCCGCTTGCGGCTCGCAAGGATTCTCTCAGTGCAGCTAGTTCCGAGTCGTCGCGAACGGTACTGGTATTGGTAAAACCCGCGCCCTTAGCGATCAATTCAAGATCGGTCGGGCCTGCCGTTGCCGTGGGTTGACCGCCGGTCTCAGAATAGGACTCGTTATCCAACACCATTACGCACAAGTTTTCCGGTCCAATATTCGCGATCGTCGCGAGGATCCCGAGCGACATTAGGATCTCGCCATCTCCGGTGAACAGTGCCACGCGCCTAGTTGGTTGCGCGATCGCGAGACCGAGCGCGAACGGTGCGGCTTGGCCCATCGCGCCAATGAATCCGAAGTTTCTCGCATTGTCGCCGGCGGCGCTCAAGTCCCAGGTGCTGGAACCGAGGCCCGAGACCGCAAGTAAGTTTTGCGGTCGATCTTCAAGCAGGAATTTAACCGTCGGTCGTCGCTGGAGCATGGCCTACCCTTGATTGAATTGCTTGGCGCCGATTAATTTTTGTGACACTAACACCGCGGCCGATTGTCGCGTGTTGATCGCGAGATGCGCCGCCGCATCCACCGTTAGGCCGACTTCTTCTTTTTTCTCGACGCGGAATACCCGCACGCCCATTGCTTCGAGGACCTTCGGTGTGCCTTGACCCATGGGTACCTGCCACGGAATGAATTCACCCCATTCCCCGCGCATGGTGACGATCGTGAGAAACGGAATCCGACAGATGTTTGGTAAGGCTAGCGCATTGATGGTGTTACCAACCCCGCTCGATTGCATAAGCAGTACGCCCTTACGTCCGCCTGCCCAGGCTCCGGACAATAGGCCCACGCCGTCTTGCTCGGTTGTCAGGGTAACGGTGTGCATGTTGCTGTTTGCTTCGCACATTTTAATCAGCGGCCCGTGTCCGGCATCGGGAACGTGGGCCACAATCGAGATGTCTTGTGCGACGAGAACGTCGAATATGTCTTGGTGCCAATTCACGCCGATATCCGGGCTAACCGAGTTTGCCATTAGGGTATTCAGCCCTTTACGATTTCTGGTGCCTGAAATGCGCTCACCGGCGCCGCGACACCCTCCATGCGCTCGACTTCGACCAAACAAGAATGCGCAATTGGCCCTTGGGCGAGACGCGATGTGCCTTTGTCTATGGTCAATACGTTTGGGTTACCGTGTTTACATAAGCCAACCGACCCACCACTTTTTTCGGGATCAAACCAAGCGCCAGTACTTAATTGAGCGACTCCGGGACGAATACGATCGTCGATTATCACACCACACACGCAAGATCCGCGGTCGTTAAAAACCCGCACGAGCTCCTCTGATCCGATCCCGCGGGTTTGGGCGTCATGTGGGTTTAGCAAGATTGGTTCGTGACCATCAATCTTCGCAGCACGACTGTGGCTGCCGTGGTCGAGCTGTGAATGCAGCTTCGTCGACGGTTGGTTAGAAATGAGATGCAGCCGCCCTCCAGCATCCGCACCCCCCAACCATTCAATTGGTTCGAGCCACGTAGGGTGGGGCGGACAATCGTCATAGTCGAACGTCGCAATGGTCTCCGAGTAAATCTCTATTTTCCCACTGGGCGTGCGCAAGGGATTTGTGTCGGGATTTTGACGAAACGTGCTCAACATGATTTTTGGTTTATCGGGTGCCATGATCTCAAGCCAACGGTCGCGCTTGAGTTCTTCTAATGAGGGCATTTCGATGTGCTGTGCGGCGGCCTTCTCGCGCGTCCGATCATAGATCCAAGCTATCCATTGCTGCTCATCACGGCCCTCGCTGAAGACCGCCTCAACACCCATGCGTTCGCCGATCCCACGGAATATGTCGTAATCGTTGCGGCTTTCGCCAAATGGTTCGATCGCCTGTTCCATGTAGACCACGAACGGATCGCGTGGTGTTTGTGCGATGTCGCTACGCTCCAGTGTCGTCGTGCACGGTAGGACGATGTCGGCGTGCTTTGCATGTGCGTTCCAGCACCATTCATGGACAATGATGGTCTCCGGTTTTTGCCACGCCTGGCGCATCCGATTGAGGTCTTGATGATGGTGAAACGGATTACCACCAGCCCAATAGATCAAGCGAATATCCGGGTAGTTGTAACGTTTGCCGTTGTAGTCGAACGGCGCGCCGGGCTTGAGCAACATGTCGCTGATTCGGGCGACTGGGATAAATGACTCTACTGGATTTTGTCCTTGCGGCAGCGCGGTCGCCGGCAGGGAAGTGTGGTGGTTACCGATGCTATTGACGGCGCCGTAGCCAAAGCCAATGCCGCCACCGGGTAGGCCTATCTGACCGAGCATCGCAGCCAGCGTGATTGCCGCCCAAAACGGCTGTTCACCATGGTCTTGCCGGGTTAACGACCAACTTACCGAGACCATCGTGCGTGAACTCGCCATGCGTCGGGCAAGATCGTGGATTGTCGCGGCTGGGATCTCGCAAATTGCGCTCGCCCAATCGGCGGATTTTTCGATGCCGTCGGGATCGCCACACAGATACGCCGCGAATTTATCGAAGCCAACACAGTAGCGATCGAGAAATTCAATATCGTGTAATTGTTCGTTCAATAAGGTATGCGCCAGCCCAAGTATGAGGGCGGTATCTGTCGAAGGGCGCGGCGCTAGCCATTGCGCGTTGACTTCTTCCAGCACGTCCGAGCGCAACGGCGAAATATTGACGAATTTAATCCCGGAATCTGCGGCCGCGCGGATCCCGTCGCGTTGACAGTGCTTGCCTATCCCGCCTTGACCGATTTGTCCGTTCTTTAGTGGCACACCACCGAAGGCGACGAACAGATCGGTGTGGTCCTTGATCGATTGCCAACTCGTTGCGGCGTAAACGTAATCGCGATAACTACCAAGTACGTGCGGGACGATCACTTCCGCGGCCGCGAAGCTATAGGTATTTACCGACTTCGTATAGCCGCCAATGCAATTTAGGAAGCGATGAATTTGACTCTGTGCGTGATGAAAACGCCCGGCGCTGGCCCAGCCGTAGCATCCCGCAAATATTGCCTCATTGCCGAACTCGTGTCGCACGCGATTGAGCTCATCGGCTACGAGTTGTTCCGCTTTCTCCCAAGACACCTCGACAAAAGGTTCATCACCGCGTTTATCTGTCGCTGTCCCAGGGCCGCCTTCTAGCCAACTCTTGCGTACCATCGGCGCAGAGATCCGGGTTGGCCCGTCCAGAACATCGAGGATCCCGTGTCCGATCGGTGATGGATCCGGATCTTGTTCGAAGGCATGTAGGGCGGTGACCTTACCGTTCTCGGAGGCAACGCGGAAGGTGCCCCAATGGGAACTCGTTAGAGGCAGTTCATCGGTATTTTTCATGTGCTACTACCAGCGTTGGAACGTCATTTTGGGGGACGGCCCAGTATACATTGCAGGTCGATGGCGCTGCTTAATCTGTGGCCCATCATCGTTAAATCAGTATACTGTGTAGCACGAAACAGGTATGGGTGCCGCGTCCACTAAAGCGTTATACCAGGCCCCAATATACCAATACTCGGTGGGTGGACATACGCTGCATGGATCCCGGATCTGGTCCGGGGTGACGAGCTTAACGTCCCGAGTGACGTGCGGAGTTGAATCCGAAACGATATTTAGTATTGATGCAATTCTCACTTTCATCAGAACAGATCGCGTTGCAGGAATGCTGTCGCGAACTCGCCCAGGGTTTCGCCGAAAATGCAGCAAAACATGATCGCGATGCCTCTCCGCCCGAGGAGAATTATCAAGCAATATGCGAGGCAGGCCTATTCGGCCTATTGATACCCAAAGAACTTGGCGGTATGGGTGCAGGTTTGCTCGGTCATACCTTAGCGATGGAAGAACTCGCGCAAGGTTGTGCGGCGACCGCCATGAGTTTTAACATGCACTGTGTGGCCGCCTACACCCTGACCGGTACTGGCGCGTTTAGCGACGCAATTGCCGAACGGGTCGCGCACCACATGATTACCGAGAAGAAGTTGATGTCGAACCTCATTTCCGAGGCTGGCACGACGAACTTGCTTTACTCCACCCGTGCAAGCTCAACCGAGGCGCGGCGGGTGGATGGCGGCTATGTGTTAAATGGGCGCAAGGCATTTGCCTCGATGATAGGGTCGTCGGATAGCGCACTAATTTGCGTGCATCCAGAGCACGTAGACAATCCCGAATCAGTCATCATGGTCGTGGTGCCGACCGACACACCCGGACTTAAAATCGAACACGTGTGGGATACGCTCGGCATGCGTGGCACCTGTAGTGACAATGTTGTGCTGGAGAATTGTTTTGTGCCGGCCGAATGGGCCTTTGACGAGATGGTCGTCCCGAGCATTGGTGATTTTCTATCAACTCATGAATCACTGATCAATTTGCCCTATACCGCGGTGTATCTCGGACTCGGTTTGGGTGCCGTCGAAGCGATCAAAAAGGTCGTAACGGAACGTCGCCCAAAAGGCTACGAACAACCGCTGTCGTATCATCCCGATATTCGCCATCGCATCGGTATCATGAGCGCCAGTATGGAAAGCGCGCGATGGCTATTGCGCTACGCCGCGTGGCTCGCAGATGACGAAGGCCAGACCGAAGCTGTGCAAATGGCGTTGTTTCGGGCGAAATACATTGTCGGCGAATCGGTCACCGCAGCAACGCGATCCGCGCTCGAAATGAGTGGCGCCCACGGTTTATTTAAAGGTTCGGTTATAGAGCGTCTGTTTCGTGACGGCGCGACCGCGACAATGATGCAACCGAGCAGTGATGTTTGTTTGGGTCAGATCAGTTTGGGCGAGTTAGGGCTTGAACGAGAGCAGATTCAATCGCCGCTATTACGCGAAAAATAAGATCTCTACAGTCAGCAATAACGCTCAGTTCTTTATCTGGGGGCCATCACATTTACGATTTTTGTTACCGGTGCCTCCGGCCCGACTTCTTCCGAATTCTCGGCGCTAGGCCGCTGGATAACCTCAAACGATGCGATCGGAAGCGTAGAGCCGTCGTTTATCGCTTGCGCGATCTCCCTTCCACTCTCCAACCTCGCGGCAAGATCAATAGTTGAGCCGGCAGCTATGGATAACGAAATATCGAGTGGACTATTTTTTAGATCGAACTCAGGACGGGTTACGACGACGGGGGCCACTGGGGATGATCCCGGCAACGCGATGGTTAGGCTTGCATACGACAATGGTAAAACCATATGCGTTAGAACGCGCGGGCTAATGGACTTGTGAACGTTCTCCATGAGTTCGAAGTTATCAATATTGAGCGCGGTTAGTTGAAAAAAGACAGATACTTCGTCGTCGATGTGGCGTACTTCGGCAAAGCTATTGTCTGCCAATTGTTTAAGCGCTAACTGGGGCATGACGTAGTATTTCAACTTTGCCCCGTCAAATACGCGCTTTTCGTTTTCTTCGTTCTCCGCGTGGTCAAAAACATGCACGCTACCACCATTGACCATATTAAATACCGTCGGATCCCGCTCTCGGATCACTTGCTCGGCAGTTGACGGATCCGGGCCGAATGAAATCATCTCGGCAGCTTGCTCATCTTCTTGGCTGCTCGCCGTATTACTGGTGGGAGTTAATGCGTCAACTTTTGCGTAAGTGCTAGTGCAACGACAAAAATTAGGTGGGTTCGTACAGGTTATTCCATCATTGTCTAGTGCTAAGGCCATTGGTTTACCAACAATGTTTTTACCGACGGACAAGACGTCGTTGGCAAACGTTCCTTCTTTTTTCGACTCCTTACCTCCGTCCGTCGACGTAATCACGAAATATTCTTCAAATCTCGAAATTTTAAGACTCAGATCTGGATTATCGGTGCATTGCCAGAGGCCGACGTAGGGTCCGCCGCCGCCGCAGCCAACCAACAGGACGGCGAACATCACCAGACAGACGAGGATTTTGCTAGTACGGAGGTCCATATATCATTAACTCAGTTTATGCCCGCCCACTGTACCATGTACGGTCACCACCATAGCCCATATTTTCCTTTGAAAATGCGCAATGGCTTCCCGTCGCGGCGCTAGATCTTAGCTCCTACCTTCAACCCTTCGAGCACGGCCTCTTCTGCTGTGCGCGGCGATAGGGCGTCGCCGATTACATGTACTTCGGTATCGAAATGTTCAAGGCTCGTGAAGAGTTCCATCTCACTATCGTGGTCGTAGGCAAGGACGAGCGTATCGCATTCGAACTCTAAACTATGTCCGCCGCTCGCATGTACGAAATAGGCAGTACCCTCATCGGCGCCGGCTAGGCGTGCGTAATGGGTGAACTCAACCCCTAGTCGATCTATTTCGGCGATGAGTGGATCGCGCGTATAAAATTGAACGTTCACCCCGGCGCAGTTTGCAACGGTTGCCAGGCGTACCTGATGTCCCGCACGGATCAGCTTTAACGCCAAGCCGAGCCCGACCCAGTCGCCACGCCAATCCGCAATGACGATCCGTGACCCGCATTCAACTTCATCGTTGATAACTTGCCACGCGGTAACGATATGCGCGCTATCGCTGGTCTCGATGTCCGGAATATGTGGGGTCGCGCCAGAGGCAATGACGACGACATCCGGATTGTTAGCGCGAATTCGCTCACCCGTCATCTCAATGCCAAGTTTGATATCGACCCCTGCTGCGCGCGCTTCGCGCTCAAGGTTTGTGACGATACCGCCAAATTCGCTGCGCTCCGGTAACAACTGCGCGAGTAGCACCTGACCGCCGAGCCGGTTGCTTTTTTCATACAAGGCAACGCGGTGGCCACGTTCCGCTGCAACAGCTGCCACCTTAAGACCGGCTGGACCACCACCAACCACTAATACCTCGCGGGAATGCGTTGCCGCTTTGCGTTTGCCGTAGGTAAGCTCGCGCCCGGATTCTGGATATTGAATACATGAAATCGGTGCACCAAGAGCATAGTGTCCAATGCAAGCCTGGTTGCAGGCGATGCACTCGCGGATATCATCGGGACGCTGCTCAAATGTTTTGCGTGCCATCTGTGGATCGCAGATTTGGGCGCGGGTCATGCCGACCATATCGACGTGCCCCGCCGCAACAGCACGTTCGGCATCGTGCGGCCGATTGAACCGACCGGTTGCTAAAATTACCCTGCCGGTCGAACGCTTTATGCGCTCCGCATAGGGCGCAACGTAGGCCGGATCGATCGACATCGGCGGTACAATGTGTACCGCACCTTCAGTCGTCGACGATGAACCCAAGGTGACATTGAAATAATCGAAGCGTCCCGCCGCATCGAGCGCGTGCAGAACTTCTGTGACTTCTTTTTCACCGAAGCCGGACGCCTCGAGGTCGTCAGCCGAAATACGTAATCCAACGATTGGCTTGTCGCCGACTTTATCGCGGATGGTGTCGTGCATCTCGTTTAAAAACCGTAGGCGATTCTCAAAGTTACCACCGTAGTCATCGATGCGGTGATTGACCCGCGGGTTACAGAACTGGATGGGTAGGTAGCCGTGACTTGCGAGTACCTCAACGCCGTCCAAGCCAGCAGTTACCATACGCATCGCGGTGTTCCCAAAGCCCTCGATAACATCGCGGATCATTGCAAGCGGCATCGGGCGCGCGGTCACGAGATAGCGTTCCTGGTGATGCACAGACGGTGCCCATGCTGCTGGTCGGCTGCCGTCGTCTAAAATCGCGGCGACTTCTGCGCCAGGGTGGAACAGTTGTCCGATAAGACCACAGTCGTGTGTATGAATGGTTTCGGCAAGCAATCGAAACCCGGGGATCGATTCGTCGAGAAAGGCCGATGGGACAAACTCGTTAAAGTAGGCCGATTCGTGGGCGGACGCTGCCTCTGTAATGATCAAACCGGCGCCGCCGCGCGCACGCGCTGCGTGATAGGCGATAAACGCCTCAGTGACTAGCCCGCCGCGGGCCAACAATGTCTGATGACCGGACGAAAAGATCCGGTTGCGAAATGTTCGGTTCCTGATGGTGAGTGATGAGTTTAGCGTCTCAAACATTTTGGTTCGTCACATCACGATGCACGAGTCAGTTCGAGGTACGCGTGAATTTTGTGAAGGGCTTAAAGCCTCTGCTCTAATCGTAAAGGTCCCGACTATCACGCGTAGTAAGTCAACTTCGCGCGTCTTGATCCGCTTAGAATTTCGCGGGGGTAAATACCACGACCAATTCGTTCGGGCCTTCAGTCACCTTATAACCATAGGTCTCGCCGCGCGGAATATAAATACTTTTACTCGCACCTAGCGTTTGAGTCTTACCGTCAACGGTAAATTCAATCGTTCCGCTTAAGATGTGGATAAATTCATCGTGATCGGGGTAGGTAACGGCTGGATCGTCGTAGCCTTCATGCAGCGTCGCTACATTCAGCGACGCACCTTCGGCGCCGTGTACTTTCCGGACCACTCGGCGCGAGATCAACGCCGACTCTTCGTAAATTTCGGCTTCGCTGAGGTCGACGACCTTAATTCCACTCATGCGTTAACTCCTTACCGTCACAATTAGCGCCGCACTATGCGACGTCGCTGACGACCTCATCGACGGTCTCGCGTATGGCGCCGAGGATGGTATCTATTTCGGCCGGTTCGACAACGTAGGGTGGGCACATGGCGATGCCCGACACGCCCGCTGCACGTGCGATAACACCTTTGTCGAGGATCCCACGGAACAGGCGCAGCGGCACCTTCAATGCTGGATCGAAGATACTGCGGTCATCGCGGTCCTTAACAATGTCGATTGCAGCAATCATACCCAATCCGCGAACCTCACCTACGTGGGGGTGGTCGGCAAATTCTTCGCGAAGACGTCGTTGCATATAGATCCCGGTTTCTGCAGCACGATCGAACAAGGATTCGTTTTCCATGATGTCAAGATTGGCATGGGCTGCGGCGGTACTGATGGGATGACCGCTATACGTTTGGCCGTGACTAAACTGGAGGATTTCGGAACCATGTTCCTCGATAACCGACCACACTTTCTCAGAGATCAACGACGCGGAGAGCGGTGCATAACCACTGGTCAAGCCTTTAGCGATCGTCACCATGTCGGGTTCAATGCCTAGTACTTGGCTACCCCAGGGTTGCCCAAGACGGCCGAAGCCGCAAACCACTTCATCGGCAATAAACAAAATGTCATGCTTTTTCAGCACTGCTTGCATCGCCGGGTAATAACCCTCGGGCGGGACAATCACGCCGCCGGCAGCCATCACCGGCTCGGCGATAAACGCCGCGATTGTCGCTGCACCTTCACGGGCGATGGTCGCTTCGAGCTCTTCTACCTTTTGGGCGACGAAGTCAGATTCGCTCATGCCGGGCTCAGACTCGCGGTAGTAATGTGGCATCGCCAGGTGGTGGAAGCCGGCTAGCGGTAGATTCATATGCGAGTGCACGGTCGGCAGCCCCGTCATGCTCGACGCGCCCAGTGTGATCCCGTGGTAGGCCATGTGCCGGGATAGGATCTTCGTTTTTTCTGGCGTACCGCGCAGATTGTTATACAGCCAAATCATTTTGATCTGGGTGTCGTTTGCATCGGAGCCTGAACAACCAAAGAAGACCCGAGCGATTGGCCACGGCATCATATGTTTCAGCCGATCGGCGAGGCGGATCGTTGGTTCCGTCGCCATGCCGAAAAAGGAATGGAAGAACGCGAGCTCGTGCGCTTGTTCTGCGATGGCCTCGGCAATCTCGGTCCGACCGTAGCCGACGTCGCAGCACCACAGTCCCGCCATCGCATCCAGGAATGGGCGACCGTCGACATCTCGCACTGTCGTGCCAGAGGCACTCTTTATAACTAGGGCACCGTTGGCCTCAAGATCAGCGAAGTTTGTAAACGGATGGAGATGTGAGTCGAGATCCATTCCTTGAAGGTCTGAGAGCATCTTATCTTCTCCTGGTTATTTTATAGCTTTCGGAAATGCTAGTTGAATTTAGTCGCAGTCACTGCGTTGTAGATACATATGTTTGGAACCACGGCGGACACGGAGAGAGTAAAATATCCTCAACTTAGAACAATATTTTCTGTCTTCGTGTACTTAGTGTTCTCCGTGATCAACAAATCTTTTTATTGTGATCGAATAGTTCGCGTTAGTTTTTACAATGCAATAGTCAGAAGCGAGCTACCATCGGCCTGAACAACGAGCACGTCGTCGGGATTGACGACAACGGTCGTGGTGGCGAACTCGACAATCGCAGGACCGGTGATCTTATCGCCGGCGGCTAAATCGTCGCCCTGATAGATTTCCGTCGTGACCTCGCTATTAACCGACGCCATATAGGCCGTGCGATGGCCCGTCGGCTTGATCGAACCGTCTGATTGCCGCGCCAGCCGTCCTTCGGGTGCCGGCCGACTGCCCGTCGCGGTCACACGCCAATGTAGACATTCCACCGGTTGGTCTCGCATTGCGTAGGTGAACCGTTTGTCGTGTTCGGCGTGGAATTCGGTCTCAAGCTTGCGCAAAAATTTGTCGTCAATTTCGCCGTCTGGCAGCGGCACCGTGAGGTTATGCACCTGCCCGGGATAACGCCCTTCGAGATGGCGCGTGAAATGGATCTCGCTCGCATTGAATCCGTCGGATTCCAGATGTGCGCGCCCTTCGTCCATCAATTCTTTAAATACACCGTTGATGCGATCAGGCACACCATCGCCGTTTGAATAGCAATGCGCTAGGCGCACGTAATCATGCCGAACCGGGGTGACAGCCATACCGAAGGCACACAAGCCGCCAGCAGATCGCGGGATCAATACTTCGCCGATGTTCAGCATACGGGCGAGCTCTGCAGCATGGAGTCCGCCGGCACCGCCGCCAGCGACCATGACGTAATCTCGTGGGTCGATACCGCGCTCAATGGACACCGCGCGGATGGCGGTCGCCATATTTGAATTCACGATCGTTACGATCCCAGCGGCTGCGGTATTCACATCGAGACCCAGCGGGGTCGCGATGTATGATTCGATAGCCTTGACTGCGAGGTCCATATCCAGCGCCCGCCGCCCGCCCAAAAAGGCGCCGGCTGCCATGCGACCAGTGACGAGGTTGGCGTCGGTGACCGCAGGTTCTACGCCACCGCGTCCGTAGCAGGCGGGCCCCGGTTGTGATCCTGCGCTGCGCGGACCCACGCGGAGCGAATTGCCGCTGTCGATCCAAGCAATAGAACCACCACCCGCACCAACGGATAAAACTTCCACCCCGTTTACGCCGATCGGTTGATTGGCAACCTTGATGTCGCTCGACATCACTGCTTCGCCATCGCGCAGCAAACACACATCGAAACTGGTGCCGCCCATATCGACAACGATTAAACGATCCGGCGATTTCGTAGTTGACGCATAGTGCGCACCTGCCGCCGGTCCCGCCGCGGGGCCGGAGGCCACTGCGTTAACCGGACGCGCGAGCAGGTCTGGTACCGCCGCGCAGCCGCCATTGACTTGCATGATCAACGGTCTATATGGCATCCCGCCTTTTGCCATCTCCGCTTCGAAGGCACGCAGGTAGTCACCAATGATGGGTGCGATATAGGCGCTGAGGATCGTCGAAGACGTCCGCTCCCATTCTCGGATCTCCGGTAGGATGTCGGAAGAACAGATGACATCCACTTGAGGTAGCTCTTCTTGTACGATTTCGGCCGCGCGTTTCTCGTGCGACGCATCGACGATCGACCACAGGAACGCCACCGCGACTGCCTTCACGTCATGTTGACCTAAGGCGCGGGCCGCTTCACGCACTGCATCCTCGTCTAAGGCTTTGACAATCGTGCCATCTGCGCCGATGCGTTCGGGGATCCCGAGGCGTAAATAGCGAGGAATGAAATCCTCAGGCTTTTGTAGGTGAACGTTGAAGCGCTCCGGTTTAGCGCCGCGACCGAGATGCAGCACATCGCGGAACCCTTCGGTACATAACAGACCGACTACCGGACCATTGCGTTGAATCAACGCGTTTGTCGCCATGGTTTGGCCGTGGACAAGAAACTCTGTTGATTTCAGCAAAGACTCGACGCTGGTGTCGATTTCGGCGGCAATGCCTGCAAGGCCTTGATTGATTGCACGCAGCGGCTCGTCTGGAGTCGAGTCCTCTTTGTACACATGAAACTGCCCATTGTCTTGCAGCAAAACGACGTCCGTAAATGTGCCGCCGATGTCGATACCAATCCGGTTACTCATAAGTGATGACCCAGTCTTAATTGTCGTTAAAGTGTTCAGCGATGGTTGGCGCCTCGAGATACCGATCGCCTTCTCGGACATTGCGGTCCATCCACTTGCCGGCTCCTGGTTCCGTTGGGTCAATCATAGGACGCTCGATTTTGCGGAGCTCCTGGCGACGCTTTTCGGTAGCTGCGACATCGAGTGTGCGTTCGAAGTCGTCTTTGCAAATGACCCCAAAAATGTCGCGCGCGCTTTCCTCGCTGATGATGCCGTCGCGTAGATTGCGACGAACAAGTTCCGCGTCACGGTCGCAGGGATGACCCCAGCCGCCACCGCCGGAAGAATATCCGGTCCAAGATTCGCCTTCGCGCACCATGGTTTGCCCGGCGACGGAGGTAAACGTGCGTTTGCCGTCGGTGTGCTCGATGTAAATCCCGCCGCCAGCACTCATCGTGCCACCGTTGACCCCGTGTGGTGGATTCCTCGAACCTTCGCCGAAGGAAACGGCTTCCATCTCGCCTGCTATCGGCCGGTAACGAGTACGCGTACCGGCGCCACCGATCCACTGGCCCAAACCAATCGAATCCGTTTCTACTTCATTAAAGTCGATGCGCAAGGGGTACAGCAGCTCGGTTTCTTCGATAGACGCTGAGGTGAGGCCGCCCATGCCGGCGATGGTGCCGATCATTGGCCAACCATCGGCCCCTTTTGCTGCACCGGAGCCACCCATACTGGTAAACAACATGCAGCCCCATTCCTTGCCATTACGGTTATCGATGCCACTGAAGTTCGGTAGGTGTCCGGCGTGACACGACCCTGCTGGCACCAGATCTGGGATGGCTTCAGCCATCGCGATATTGATAACTTCGTGCATCGGATCGGCAGGGTTCGTCGTCGCGCCGCCGCATGCCGCCGGATACTCAGCCTTACAGATCGTACCGGACTCGGCATCGGCGGTGATGTGTTGTAGTACCCCGTGATTGTGCGGAATGTCCGGATCGATGTAGTACAGAAACGGGATCGTCGCCGTTGCCATTCTCACCGCATGGGTTGCGTTGAATGAACCGGTCGACGGCGGGCCGCCGTCGTATTGCACTTGAATGTCTGCGCCTTTTTTCGTGACCGTAGCCTTGATTGGTACGTCGACTGCGCCATTGCCGTCCGTATCGGTCCACGTCTCACCGAAATAGACGCCGTCCGGAATATTTTTAAATTGCTCGGTGGCTCGATGATCGGCGTAGTCCATGAGCCCATCGCTGTAACGCATGACTTCATCTCGGCCGTATTGTTCGCAGAGTTCGATCAAACCTTTGCGCGCGACGCCGCAAGCACCGAGCTGGGCGCGCAGGTCGCCGTGCAAGGCATCGCGATAACGGACATTGGAGAGGTACAAGGCGACGATGTCATGGCGTTCTTTGCCGCGGTCGACGAGTTTGGTCGGCGGGATCACGATACCTTCTTGAAAAATTGTACGCGCCGCCGGGACGATGCTCGATGCCTCGGCCGCACCGCAGTCGAGTTGGTGTCCGCGCGCCACGGTCCAGAAGACATGCTTGCCATTGACGAAAACGGGTTGGGCGGTGACGAGATCCGGCACGTGCGTGTTACCCCGATAGGGATCGTTGGCCATGTACACATCACCGTCGTGGATGTCGTCTTCGAAAGTAGCGACGACCTCCATCAGCAAAGTGCGGATACTGTTGCAATGGATCGGCAAACATTCGGCCATGGTCACCTGCCGGGGACCGGTTTCATGCGCGTCATAGATCATGCACGAATAATCCCTGGCCAACGCGATCACGGAGGTCCACGCAGTTTGCTCCATCGCCAGGGTCATTTCTTGACCGATGGCTTCGAAGCGGTTGCGGATTACGCTGAACGTAATGGGATCAAAATCACTGATCGACTCGTCTTGCATCACAGTGGCCATTGCACGGATCTCCTCAAGCTGGTGGACCGTGTATTCTCGACGCGGTTGCAATTTTGTGTCAATGACCTATTTTAGGCCTCTATGAGTGCCACAGCGATGACACGCGGCGAAGCCAGCCGCTCCCGGGTCTTAGATACGGCGCGAGATGTCTTGGCCACCGAGGGGCTCGATCGCTTTGCTTTGCGGGATATCGCCAAGCGTGCCGATATGCGGCTCGGCAACCTGCAATATTACTTTCCCACCCGCGATGATCTGCTCGAAGCGGTGATCCAAAACGAATTCGAGCACAACCTTCGATCCATGCGTGGTCTCGAACAACAAGCGAGTGGGCTAAAGGACTATATGGAAAGGCTGTCGCAATTGCTGATCGCGGAGTACACCAGCTTGGGGGGTAACATCTGGCCGGTGTTGAATTTGCTGCACTTGCACAATCGGCGTTTCCGACGCCTGTCAGCCGATATTTATCAGCAACATTTCGACATCATCGTTGCCGCTATGCAGAAATTTGGCGTGTCTGGCACACCCAGTGCCTTGCTGGAAAAAGCACGCTTGATTACTGCGGTCATCGATGGCGCCTCTTTACAGGCCCATGCGGGACCGCACTCTAATGCGAGTCGTAGCTGGAAATCACTATGCCGACGAACCGGTGAAATGGCGGTATCGATCGCCGAGAGTTAGGGGAAAGCGTATGACAGTTGCGAGCGGATCGCGAAAACTAAAAATAGGCTTGATGCTGCCACAAACCGAGGGTATGCGTGGGCCCGGGGTGCGCGGCTGGCGCGAGGTGAGTGACATGGCTCGTCTGGCTGAGGACGTAGGCTTTGATTCTTTGTGGGTCGTTGATCATCTCCTGTACAAACTCGAGGGTGAAGAGAAGGGCCGCGGGGTGTGGGAAGTTTGGTCGCTATTATCAGCACTCGCGGCAGTCACGAACCGGGTTGAGCTCGGCACCTTGGTGCTGGCTATGGGCTGGCGAAACCCCGCCTTGCTGGCCAAGATGGTCGACACGGTGGAAGAGATCAGTGGTGGTAGGTTGATCCTCGGGCTCGGATCTGGCTACCACAAATTCGAATACGACAAGTTTGGCTTCCCGTTCGACTACAAGGTCAGTCGATTTGAGGAAGCGATCCAGATCTTGCATGGCTTGTTGCGCAACGGCGAAGTCGACTTCGAGGGCAAATATCATTTTGCGCGCGATTGCGAACTCAGACCGCGTGGCCCACGTCCGCATGGGCCGCCGATCTTGTTCGGCACCGTCCAACCCAGAATGATGGCGTGCATGGCGAAGTATGGCGACCTCTGGAATGCCTATTACGACGACACGCACAACAAGGTCGACGGTATCCGACGGCTGCGACCGTTCATCGATGAAGCCTGTCAAAAAGCAGGTCGAGACCCGGCAACACTTGAACGGACGGTTACCGCTCTGGTAGCAGATTCAAGTGCCGATCCGTGGTGGGATCGATTGCCAACAACGAATTGGGTTGAGGAGGGCCCGCTGAAGCCACTCACGGGAGGGCCGGACGAGATTGCCGAGACTCTACTCGAATACCAGGCAGAAGGGATCGCCCATTTGCAAGTCTCGATCGAGCCGACCAACGTACAGACGATCGAAGCGTTCGTCCCGGTGCTCGAAGCCGTAGACAAAGCCTCGGTGGCGTAGGCGCAGCCTCCAACGAAAGATGGAAATCGTCCGCGCGAACAAGCGACACATTTTGCAGTACGCCGATGCATTCGCTGATCTCATGCATGCAACAGGGCCCGCGACCTACGATTACCAATTTGACGGACGTGAATTATTTGATCAGACAGTCCATCTATCCTGGCGCACGCCGGGAACATTGTTTGCCTACGACGGCACGACACTGGCACTAGACGGTGAAAAACTTGTCGGCATCGAGGTCGGTTTTCATGGGCCGGAATTTGCGGAAAGGAAAAAGGCATTGGGTGCGCTGTGGCCCGAAATTATCGAAGCCGGCCATGTCACCAGTGAGCAGCTTGCGCTTATTGCCGAGCGAACTTATCAGTGCAGTTATCTCAATGCGGCGATCCCCAAAAGTGTCTATTACATCCATGCGCTAGCGGTAGATGAAACGTACCGTGGTAAGGGCATCGGTGCGAAACTTGTCCAAAACGCCATTGCAAATGGCCGACGCGCGGGTCTGCGAGCACTGCATCTTGATGTTTTGTCGGATAATCCTGCGGTGGATTTTTATCGGACACTTGGATTTCAGTGTCTGGTCGAATCTACGGCACCAATACCCTTGCAGCACGGCATTCCGATGGAAATGCGGATGGCGATCGATTTCCAGATGTAAAAATGTATTAACCCGATTTCGTGTGTGACTCGCTATGCATTCTGCGTGGTTGAGCTACGACCGGGGTCACAGCCCCTCACGCAAAATTCCACTACAGTCCAGCCATGTTCGACGAATTCAACATGGAACAGATGCTTGCCGCTGCCAACGGCGGCGATGTTGACGCGCAATTTGCTATCGCGGAGCGCTTTCGCAAACGCGCGGCGCTCGATATCGACGATCAACAAGCCTTTACCTGGTATCGCCGGGCAGCAGATGCGGGCCACCCAGAGGCCCAATATCGATTGGCTCGCTGCTATGCGATGGGCAAGGGTGTAGTGGCAGATCCAGAGGCTGCGGTGACCTGGTATGGCGAAGCCGCAGAGCATAATCACGCAGAATCGATGGCACGGCTGGGTTTGTGTTATCAGACTGGAATCGGAGCCGAGCGCGATATCGATCGCGCCTTGACCTGGTATCACGCGGCGGCGGCCAACGGCAATGCCTTAGCGAAATTTAGCCTCGGCGAAATCTTCGCCCGCGGTATCGGCGTGGTGGCGGATATCGACGTCGCATTACAACACTGGGAGGACGCGGCCGAGCAAGGCTTTGTGCGCGCGCAAATACGGTTAGCGCTTGTTTACGTCAATGGGGACGCCGGCTACCGGGACTTCGAACAAGGTATTTACTGGTGTAGCGAGGCGGCTAAAAGCGGCGATCCGGAAGCGCAATACAATCTTGCCCAGATCTATGTCAGTGCACCGCCGCGATTTAACGATCTGGATCGTGCGAAAGAATTAATGGAAAAGGCTGCGCAATCCGGTTTTGCTGCGGCCCAATACGCCTTGAGCCGACTTTATGCGCGCGAGCTGATTCCAGAGCCGTCGCCCGGAGAATCACTTAGATGGCTACGCCAGGCTGCGGAGCAAGACTATCCCCAAGCGACCTACCGCTTGGCCATGGCGTTCGAATCTGGGGATGGAGTCACTGCCGACCGAGACGCGGCAATGTCGTGGCTTAGACGCTCGGCTGATACCGGTTACGTCAAGGCACAATACGATTTAGCGCAACGTTGTATGCTCTTTGACGATCCGAAGTACGCCTGCGACGATGGTTTGCAGTGGTATGAATCCGCCGCCCAGCAAGGCCACCTGCGATCACAATATGCGCTAGCCGTTTGCCTAGCGCGCGCGAAAGGGGTGCAAAAAGATCCAGCCGGCGCCTACTATTGGATGAGTCTCGCCGCAGAGGGTGGACTACCCAAAGCCCAGCATCGGCTAGATATTCTCGAAGATGAAATCGACCCCGATACGCTGCGCGGCGCACGCCAGCGTTTGGCTAAGGGGCGGGCGCACTCAAGCCTTAGCTGAGAGACTGTGGTCGAGTGAGCGGTTCAATCCGCCGTCACCACGGTCGCCGTTGCCGTGGCATCATTCGCTTCCTTATCCTCCGCGTTAAACGGCGAAACCCCGGCCGGCGCAAGTCGTGCACCAAGGCGTGCTGCTAATGAAGGTTTACGGCCTTCGTCATCGGCTTGGTCTTTGGCCGACAGCGCGCGGCAGATCATCTTAGAGCCGAGCAGTCGAAACGGCTCTGGTGGAAAGTCTCGCGTGGCTTGGCGGACTAGGCCGCAGCCTGACCATTCATCCTGTCGTTCGAGCGCGAGTGAGGCCAACACGCGCCCGGCCATTTGACACGGGCCAACGCCATTACCGGAAAATCCAACCGCGTAAAAAACATTTTCCGCGGACCCTAGATTGGAAAATAATGGAAGACCTAATTTCGAGCGATCGATCGGACCGCGCCAACTTTTGGCCATGCCCACGTCCGCCAGATCTGGAAACGTATTATGCATCGCCTCAAGCAAGACATCGCAGGAAGGAGATGCGCCCTCGACTTCGGCTCCGACCTTGCTGCCAAACGAAAACGTTCCCGACATGCCACCCTTGCCGAAGGCGAGGCGGCCGTCTCGCGTAGCGCGGTAGTACTGTACCAGCGCACGCCCGTCCGAGGCGGTCAATCCATCAGTCCATCCCATCTTCCCAAGTCGCTCGGGGATCGGCGGCGTGACGATCATATCGCCTGAGACAACCACGATGGACTTGCGGATCTCCGCCCAGCGTATAGCCCAGGCGTTCATCGCAAGTACTACACGATCGGCAGTGACTCTTCCTTTCGGAGTTTTGATCACGGCTGGATTGCCATGGGTGAGAGATTCTAATGCGGTGTGCTCGTAGATCTTCACGCCCCGCTCGATTGCAACGCGCCGCAGGCCCCGGCCCAATAGCGCCGGCTGCACCCGTGCGGCGTGACTCTCAAACGCGCCGCCAATATGAACCGGGCTACCACTGCGCGCCGCCGTTTGGTCGCCGGAGTATTCGACAATCGGGGTCAGGCCATGTCGACCGATGGCATCGATAGTCTCGGTCCAGAGTCCTTGTTGAGCGGCACTCGTTGCAACCCACAACCACCCGTCTTTGCGAATATCGGCGTCAATACTATTTTCGGCGCAGAACTCCATTACGTCGGTGACCGATCCGTCCGAGGCCTTTGCCAGCCGTAGCGCCTCACTCGTGCCACAGATCTTTTCTAAAGACAGAAATTTGGCCCACAACGAAAGTAAGAAACCGGCGTTGCGCCCACTCGCCCCAGACGAACAAAGGTCTTTCTCGATCAACACCACATCGATCGCAGGCTCGGCTTCTTTCAGCCGAATGGCCGTCCACAAACCGGTATACCCACCACCAACGATGCACACATCCGCCCGGGTATTGGTATCAAGTGCTGCGGACGGTTCAGCACTCTCATTGGCCAGCGCTTCATCTAGCCAGTGACTACGTGCGTATTCTGTCGACATGATATTTCCCCTGTTCTCTCTGCCGGTTCGGATACACGGCTCGGGCTTGGGACAATTTTGTTACATTGAGTGTAGCCATGATCGGGCGCTAGTGACAGGCACAGCCCATTATTCGCACGTCGTTATCGTAGGAGGATCGCCCTGTGAATCATTACGCAAACACAGAATTTCCGATAAGCGACGAGATAGCCGCTATCTATGAGCGGCAGCTGGCCGCATTTGGTGCACCCGGTAGTTCGTTCGATGGCGCAGCCCGACTGGCGCTCGCGGCCGAAGTCCGCAACGCCCGGGTCGAGGCCGGGATCCAAGAGACAGCCAACAGTGCCCCTGGCGAACCGGTGCGCAACCTGCCGGAAGCGGCACGGCATATTGCGCGGCAGTTGGCGGTCGATCCTGCATCGGTGGAGCGTGCGGATTGCGAGCAAGCGTTGGCTAAAGGATTGACTGACGCGCAATACGTGGAAGTGGTTGGGCTGGTTTCTCGCCTGACGAATATCGACATTGTAGCTCGCGGTGTCGATATCCCGACCCGACCCTTGCCGCCAACAGTTGATGGGCCGCCGAGCGGTGAACGCTCCGCCGCCGCAATTGAAGAAGGCGCATGGGTCGCGACCGTACCGGCGGGCGACGCCGGAGGTGCCGACGCCAAGACACTTTATGGGGACGCGATGATGCCGTTTATTATCCGTGCGCTGAGCTTAGTGCCGACAGAGACGCATGACCATGTGGAACTCGAACAAGCACAATACTTACCATTACATCGATTTGCCGAGTTCGACTACCAACATCATGCGGGCCTTACCCGACCACAGGTCGAGGTGATCGCAGGCCGGGTATCGGCTTTGAATGATTGCTTTTACTGAACTGCCGGGCATGCCTGGGTGCTCCGTGAGAGCGGCCGAACGATAGATCGCGAATTCAATATCGACGCACTGGTCAAGCCGAGTCAAGAAATAGGAGTTGATGGCGGGCGGGTCTTACTCGATTTTGCAGAAGCCTTACTTGAGACCGATGTCGCAGAGTTGAATCGCGCCCGCTCCGCACTGTCAGCGGAGCTTGGACCGGCCGCCGTCGCAGCGGCCTCAATCATTGCGGGTAACTTCACAAAGAATGATCGCATCGCCAATGGTATTGGCATTCCATCGGATCCAATGTTCATTAAGGCGTCGGAAGATTTCCGCGAGCGCCTCGGCTTGATGAAATTTCGCTCTGCACAGAACACTTTCGGCTGAATACGTTAAAAATTGTTGTGATTTAGTTCCACGTCGCCGCGCGCGCTGTTGCGGCGAGGATGTGACGAGGTTGGCATCCTCAAGTGTAGCTGTGGACGTCCTCCTGTGACCTTGTGCACAGTACTCTGTAGCGCCGTTGACGCGGTTCACGGTTTTCCCAAGGTAGACCAAAATTTGTTCGTGCCCTCACTACAATTGACGGCATGAACAGAACAACGAATATCACTTTGAACCACTTGGCGCCAATTTTGCTCGCAACGATGGCGTTCGTTTGCAACAACGTGCTAGCGACGACGATCGACTTTCGTGACGGGCAACTCATCACGGTCGACGGCACCAGCATTGGGCTGACCTACAACAGCACCCACGATGCAGAGTTACGTGAGTCTGCTGCTACCAGTAATTTCGATCTGGGCACAGGATCGTCGGATCCTGAATTCACAGTAGACCTGCTCGACGGCGGCGCCGAGGCGCAGGTTGTCATGCGCTTCGACAACATTTTCGGCTCCGGTCCTGGCCAAGTCGCCCTGGGATCGGTTATCAACTCTGCAACGCTATTCATTGACATCGACAATGTCGGTGCCGACTTGGAGCTTTATGAACTCACAGCCGACTTCGGTCTAGAATCCACAGTTACCTGGGATTCATTTGGTGGCGGGGTGACGGCTGGCGTTAATGCTGGCGCGACGCCTGTTTCGATCATTAACGGCGGCGGCAACAAGGTCACCATTGATATCACGAGTACCGTCGCGTCATGGTCTGCTGGCGCACAGAATTTTGGCTGGGCGTTTATCGCGACCGGCACCAATGGCGTTGACTTCGACGCGTCGGAGAATTCAGATTTCGCCGACCGGCCGATGATATTCATTGATTTTACTGCACCGCCCGCGGCTGCCGTCGTCCCACTGCCGCCAAGTCTCGCCTTAGCGCTACCGGCATTTGCGTTTCTAGCCTGCACGCGCCGTCGACGTAACGCCGCCTAATTCAAGACTGTCAATATTGGTATGCCCACTCGGCGGCATCCCTGTTGGTATCGATCGCCTAATTTTGATTGACTCCAATCCCGGCTCACGCGACGATCGGCTCAAATCTGCTTAGGCGGAGGCGGTGATCATGGCAACGGGATGGGCTAAAGACGGCGCGGTGCAAGAACAAATTGACGCGAGCGTTGATGAAGCTGTGAAACTGGCGCGCAGCCAAATCGCGCGCGGCGAGAGTCTGGCTGAGTGTGAAGATTGCGGGATCACGATCCCCGAAGCACGTCGCCAAGCCGTGCCTGGGGTACGCCGCTGCATCGACTGCCAAGAAGCGGAAGACGCAATGCAGCAACACGGTGGCGCAATCAATCGGCGCGGCAGCAAGGATAGTCAACTGCGGTAGCTAACTGTTCCACCATGTTCAAGCCATTGCGCGGCATCTGGGCTCAGCACTCGAGCAACCGCCTGGTCGTAGAGTTCGAGTTCGGCCTCGCTTAATACCTCACGCCAACGGCCGTTCGTGCCTTTGTTCATAAACGAATCGGCACCACCGCGAAACACCATTGGCGCCTTCGCATTAATGTTCGCGAAATCCTGCTTCATGCGCTTAAACGACACACGCTCCACGATGTCCTCCACGCGATCATCATTGAGTGCAATCGATAGGTAATCCGCGACCCGTCGTATTTCGCCCGCCGTATCTGCAAGTAGATCGTTAAAATGAACGAACAGAATATTGGGTAGATGCTTAAAGTCCCACCAAGATTGGCAATGGGTTAAGTGCGACCAATAAGGGTAACCGTCGGTTTCGTTGTCGAACCAACTCTCCGTCATCCACAATCGCCACATATTATGGATGTCGCCGAGGTCATGCGGAAAGGAGCGGCCAAGTGCCTCGTCGTATTCCGTTAGGCTTGCTAACACCTCATCGGTATAGCTTTGATGATGATTCACGACCGACATAAACACATCGCGCGCGTCACGCCCCACAACAATGTAGCGGCATTGGTCGTAAAACGGGAGCCCGTGCAGCGGCAGATGGGTCTTTAGAAAACGCCGCTTAGTCTGCGCTTCAAGCGCTGCGGCGACAACGTCGAGCGGCGGGAGCCGCATGTCCAGCCATGGACCCAGCTCGTCTACTGGTGCGGGAAATTCACCATTCTCGTACAGCATATTTGCGAGGATGGTCATCATCCAGGTCGTTCCCGATTTCATCGAGGTTGATACGATGATGTCATCCGGGCGTGGTTTATAGACGCGCCAGCGTGAGCCATCGAGGAAGTGGTGGCTATCATAGGGGTAGCGTTTTTCGGGGCGTGATGAACTCATTTAAATACCTGTATTATGCGCAGAACAAAAACCTAACCGATAAACTAAACCAACGAGGAGAACCGTGGCTACGGCGCGGGAATATAGATCAATGAAATTACCGTCACGAATCATAGACATTAGCCAACCACTAGACAATGAAACGCAAGTCGATCCAGATTTTATGCGTCCTACGATCCGATACATCACGGGTAAAGAAAATGCGCCGAAGATGTGCGAGCTTTTTCCTGGATTGAAAGAAGAGGATCTCCCCGGCGGCGAGGGTTGGGCAATTGAGGAAATTACACTAACCACCCACAACGGTACCCACATGGATGCGCCGTATCACTACAACTCGAAAGATAAAGACGGCAATCCAATGCCGACGATCGATCAGATGCCGCTAGATTGGTATTTCCGACCGGGGGTCAAACTCGACTTCCGTCATATGGAAGACGGCTATGTGGCAACGGCCGCGGACGTGCAAGCAGAGTTGAAACGTATCGGTTACGAACTACAGCCAATGGATATCGTGCTGGTCAATACGCACGCGGGCGAGATGTATGGCAGCGATCAATTCATACACTCTGGTTGCGGCGTCGGAGGCGAGGCGACGAAATGGCTCACCAGCCAAGGTGTGCGGGTGACCGGTATTGATGGGTGGAGTTGGGATGCGCCGTTCTCGAAAACGCTGGAACGTTGGCTGGCAACGAAAGATCCCAAGATCATTTGGGAAGGTCACTACGCTGGGATCGACGTGCCTTACTGCCACATGGAAAAACTTCGGCATTTGGAAGACCTCCCTGACTACGGTTTCACCGTCGCGTGTTTTCCCTGCAAGGTTAAGGCAGCGTCAGGGGGTTGGACGCGCGCCGTGGCGATGATCGATTAGCAGGTAGTCATCGTGAATCCTGAAATCGTTAAGCTCGAAGTTGTTGAGGACTTCATTGGACTGGTGCAGCTTGCTAATCCACCGGTCAACGCGCATAGCCAGCAGTTGTTAGAAGAAGTGGCGTGGACCTTCGATACGATTAGCGATCGCGACGATGTTCGGGTTGCCATTTTTACCGGTGAAGGTAAATGCTTCTGTGCCGGCGCGGATATCAAAGAGCGGGTCGGCAAAACCCGCGAAGACGGCGACCATTGGCAAAACAGCCGCCGCGCGCGTGAGGCCTACCACAGCATCATGGAATGTCAGAAGCCGGTGATCGCCGCGATCAATGGGCCGGCGCTCGGTGGCGGACTCGCGCTGGCTGCTTCTTGCGACATTCTACTGGCGAGTGAGAAAGGGTGTCTCGGACTGCCCGAAATCAATGTCGGCCTACTCGGCGGTGGCCGGCATGCGCAGCGTCTGTTCAGTCATTCGCGTCAGCGACGCATGATGCTGACCGGCATGCGCATGTTTGGCCCGGAGCTGTATCGGCTTGGAGTTGTAGAGGAATGCACTGCTCCGGAGGACCTGATGGATACTGCGCTGGGGCTTGCCAGGGAAATCGCCGGCAAGAGCCCGCTCGCCATCAAGCTCGCGAAACACGCGCTTAATCAAATTGAGGAAATGAGCTTGCGTGACGGCTATCGTTTTGAGCAAACGATGACTGGCGAGTTAAGCAAGAGCGAAGATTCGAAAGAAGCGATGCGTGCCTTTGTTGAAAAACGCGATCCCGTGTTTAAAGGGCGTTGAGTCAGATCCGCACTAACGGGTAGTTCTGAGCCGCAGCCAGCGATGGAACACTACAAAATCATCTTGCCTGAGTACATGAATGACCAGGGTAACCTTTTCGGCGGTTACCTCCTCAAGTGGTTGGATGAATTCGCGTACGTTACGGTGAATCTCGAATTTCCGGGCCACCGTTTCGTTACCATTGCACTCGATAACGTTTCTTTCCGGAACCCGATCGCCTGTGGCCAGATCCTGCGGTTTGTGATCACACGATCGCGCCTTGGCAATACCTCGGTCGACTATGACGTGGAAGTTTTTACTGAAACCTCATCAACCATGTCCAAAGACGTGGTATTCGCAACACGCATTACATTCGTTAATGTCGATGAGAACGGTAAGAAATCGGCTATTCCTCGCGATTGATCGTGTGTAATGATTCAACCGCTTTAAATTTGCTGTGGCGTTAGCCAAGGTCGACGTAAGCGGTCGCTTTTTTCGAAGGTCTCAATGTCATCCACCCGGGTCAGTGTAGCGGCAACGGGACCAAGTCCTTGCAACAACATCTCGCTGCGGAGGCTATCGAGTTCGAATTGATATTTTTCGGACCGGTTTGTGCGGATCATTTTTTCACTAACGTCAATTTCCAAGGTCAAGCCAAGAGTTTGCTCGGCAGTACGGCCCAGGGTGACAGCAGTTTCGTCGGAAACCCGCGCCGCTAACAGGCCGTTCTGAAAGCAGTTGTTGTAAAATATTTCACCGAAACTCGGCGCTATCACGCATTTAATACCGAAGTCGACGAGCGCCCATACCGCCATCTCGCGCGAGCTGCCACAACCAAAGTTGGCGCTTGTAATCAATATTTTCGTATCTCGATACGGATCCGTGTTCAAAAGAAAGTCCGGCCTTTCGCTGCCGTCATCGTGAAATCGCCAAGAACGAAATAATGCGATGTCGAAATTGGGACGGTTTCGATTGATGCAGTAGTCGATCGGAATGATCGTATCCGTATCGATATTCGGGACTGCGAGCGAGGCGGCGATACCAGTTATTAGAGCGCTGTTCATACGGCGATGCTTCGATGATCTGTGATGTAGCCGCAGATAGCACTGGCCGCGGCACTCGCAGGGCTTGCGAGATGCGTACGACTACCTTTACCTTGGCGCCCCTCGAAGTTTCTATTTGACGTTGACATGCAACGTTGACCGGATCGAAGGCGATCGTCGTTCAAGGCAACGCACATCGAGCATCCCGCCTGGCGCCACTCAAATCCCGCGGCAGAGAATATTTTGTCTAATCCTTCGGCTTCAGCCTGCTTCCGTACTTGGGATGATCCTGGAACCACTAAGGCCCGCACGCCGGCGGCAACATGACGGCCTTTGACCACATTTGCGGCTATGCGCAAATCAGAGATCCGGCTATTGGTGCAAGATCCGATGAACACCGCATCGATCTCAACATCGGCTAGCCGCGTCCCCGGTGCTAGATCCATATAAGCCAACGCTTTTTCCATTCCGGTGCGGGTCTGTGCATCGATGGCGTCGCTTGGATCTGGCACGACACCATCGATGTCGATCACATGTGCCGGACTGGTACCCCAGGTGATCTGTGGTTTTAGGTGGCTTACCTCAAAACTAATTTCACGGGCGGCAGTTGCACCGAGATCGCTTGGTAGTGATTGCCAATGCACCAGCGCCTGGTCCCAAGCCTCGCCAATTGGCGTATAACGCCGGCCACTTAAATATTCGTAAGTGCTGTCGTCCGGTGCAACTTGCCCGATGCGCGCGCCCATTTCGATGCTCAGATTGCACAGCGTTAAGCGAGCCTCGATCGACAGCGCTGAGACAGCTTCACCACAGTATTCGATGGCATAACCGGTGCCCGCGTCCGCACCGAGTTTCCCAATTAACGCCAGCACGAGATCTTTAGCAGTGACACCATCGGCTAGCCGCCCAGTGCATTCGATGCGCATGACTTGTGGTCGTAATTGCACCAGTGTTTGGGTGGCAAGCACATGTGCGACATCCGACGTGCCGATCCCCCACGACAGCGCGCCGAGGGCGCCAACCGTACACGTGTGGCTATCTCCACACACGAGCGTAGTTCCAGGTAAGGCAACACCGAGTTCCGGCGCAACCACGTGCACGATACCTTGTTGCGGACTGTGCAGATCAAATAGCTCAATATTGTGGCGTGCCGTATTGTCACGCAGCGTTGCGATGTAGCCGGCGCTTTCGGGCCAGGTGTCATCTTGGCGCCCGGCGGCCGTCGACACCACGTGATCGTGGGTTGCAAACGTGAGTTCCGGACGGCGTACCGATTGTCCGCGCTCATGCAGCATGGCAAACGCCACATCACTTGCGAGCTCATGCAACATGTGGCGATCGATATAAATCAGATCATAGCCGCCGCCGAGTCCCGTGACGCAATGCGAATTCCAGATCTTGTCGAACAGTAGTCGCGGCGCGGCGGGTGCAGGCATCGCGTGGTTATTTAGCCCATTTCTTTTCGAAATCCCAAACCGATTCGAAACCCATTAAATTATGCATTTCGGTGACGGGGTATAACGGCGCCTCCAGCGTATCGGTTGAACCCGTGTCGCGAATGCAGCGGTACGCCTGCTCCAGCGCCGCGGCCGCAGCAGTGAATCCGGTGCCAGGATAGATCGCGACCGCAAAACCGAGTTCGCTTAAACGTTCCCGACTGAGTAACGGCGAGCGCCCACCTTCGACCATATTTGCCATCAGTGGCGCGTCAATCGCCGCCGCGACCGCAGCAAATTCGTCTTCGTTCTCAGGCGCTTCGACGAAAATGACGTCGGCACCGGCTTCGCGATACGCAAGTGCCCGTTTAATCGCTTCATCTAAGCCCAAGCCGGTTCGTGCATCCGTACGGGCGATGATCAAGAAATTCGGATCTTGACGTGCGTCGCAGGCGACCATGACTTTTTCGACCATCTCAGCGGTCTCGATCACGCGCCGTCCGAGCGTGTGGCCGCATTTCTTTGGAAATTCTTGATCTTCGATCTGGATCGCCGCGATTCCGGCGGCCTCAAAGCCCCGGACTGTGTGCTGCACATTCAATAGACCGCCGTAGCCGGTATCCGCATCGGCAATAATTGGGGTGTTGCTACCGGCGGCCATTTGTCCCGCGCGGTGGACCATGTCGGTGTAGCTAGCCAAGCCTGCATCGGGTAGTCCTAGGTAGGACGCAACCGTGCCGTAGCCCGTCATATATAAGGCAGGGTGTGCTTGCTTGTCGGCAATGCGTACGGAAATCATGTCGTAGATGCCGGGTGCGATAACCAGTTCGCGAGCGCGAATGCGTTTTGCGAGTACGGCGCGTTTGTCTGTTGGTGTCATGCCCTTGCTCGTGTTTTAGTTTCAGTGACAGCTTGCCTTACTCCGGCTTGTTCCAACAGTGGCATCACCTCCGCATTGAACTGGGCAAGACCGTCATCGTAGTTTACCCACGACAGACTCAGCCCATCGAATCCGAGATCTGAAATTTCGATTAACGATTCAGCTATTCGCTCTGCCGAACCAACAATCGGCCAGGCGCAGTAGCCTGCGACCATAGAGCGCAGATGCTGCGCCCGGTGCTCGGGCGAATAACTGCCGGAATTTGGTGCAAACGCGTTCAGCATATTCTCCGCCCCGGCCCAATCGCCGACTTCATCGACGTAATACTTAAAGTAATCTTCCGCTGCCTTTTGCGAATCGCCTTGTGTGATCGCCGCCATTCCCCATACTTGAATGTCGCGGCCAAACTCGTCTTTGGCCATCGCTTTAACACCACGTAGTATCTCAGCGCCGATTTCTAAGGTCGGCGCGAGTAAGAAATTCATATCGGCATGCTCGGCGGCGAATCGCTGACCCGCGGGACTAACTCCTGCGCTGATAATAAACGGATGAGGGGCTTGAATTGGCTTGGGCTCGGCGTAGGCGGCCGGGCAGTCAAAATATTCGCCCTTATAATCAAACGCGCCCGGCTCCGTCCACAATCGCTTAATCAGTGTGATCCACTCAGCAGCGACAGCGTAGCGCTCGTCATGCTCGCGTTGCGGACGACCAAACATGCCGATCTCGCTTGCATTCCAACCAGCGACGATATTGAGTCCGAAGCGTCCACCCGAAATGTGATCAATCGTGGCGGCTTGTTTTGCGGCCATCACGGGATGGATTGTGGGCACGTGAGAAGTTGCCAGCACGTGGATATTGTTGGTTGCCTGGGCGAGGCCCGCGGCCCAGGTATAGGTTTCGAAACAGCGATGATTAAAATTCGTTTCACCGCCGAAGCCCTTCCAACGCGCGACCGGGATCAGTGCCTCGATGCCGGCAGCATCGGCGGCGCGCGCGATACGCACGCTTTCGTCCCAGGTGACTTCAATATTGCCAGGCGCAGTAGTTACCGAGCAGCCATGGGAGACGTTAACGCCGAACACCCCAAACTTAAGCGCGTTACCGCCGCGCAAGCGATCAGTTGTGTGCATTGAAACTATACGCAGGAGTAGCCGCCATCGACCGCAACCACGGCACCGTTCATAAACGAGGCTTCGTCCGAGGCGAGAAAAATCACCAACCAGATCACTTCTTCGGGGCGACCCAAACGTCCGGTTAGGTGTGCCTGCTCCATGGCCTTCCAGATCTCTTCACGGTCTTCAAATTTTTCTAAATATTTGTGCGGCATTGGTGTGTCAATCCCGCCGGGAGCGACGGCATTAACGCGAACCTGATGATCCCTCAAGTCGTTTGCCATTGAGCGCGCGAGCTGCGCTACCCCGGCCTTGGATGCGCCGTAAGCAGCCATGTCCGGGAATCCCACTAGGCCGCCGACAGAACTATTCAAAATAATAGATCCGCCACCGCCTTGTTCAACCATTTGACGGGCAACACGTTGGCATAGCAGAAACGAGGCGCGCACGTTGATCTTTAGGACCTGATCGATTTCTTCTTCGGTCGTCTCGAGCAACGGACTACCGACCATGACACCATGGTTGTTGAATAAGACGTCGATACGACCAAAGTTATCGGTCGCGGTTTTGACGATTTCGTCTAAGTCGGCGTTCGCTGTGACGTCACCGCGTACATAGTACACCTTGCCCGGGAATTTCTGCATTGTTTCATTGATTGCACTGGTTGCCTTGCCGGGTAGATCAGTCGCCACAACCTTTGCACCCTCGGCAGCGAACAATTCGACTGCAACCTGACCTTGACCGCCCGCCGCACCGGTGATGATGCACACCTTATCTTGTAATCGCCCCATGACGTCCTCCGTTTGAACAGTGATTCTCCGAGATCACAACAACGATGGCGCTACTGCTCTCGAGTGGGCTGGGAGTATAGGACGATCGAAGCCTGTTTTTCGAGTGTCCGCTAAGGGGCGTGCATAAGAGATCCGTCGGGCTATGTTACCCAGAGCGCCGCTACTGCCCGGAGGACAGAGGTGGGTTTCGCGGAAACTGCGGGATGTCTGGGGGTGCAGCGGCCCACGGTGGCGCGCTATCAAGCCAGATAGCTAGGGTAGGTTTGTACGGGCTCGGATCGTCGAAACTGGCAACGGTGACGGCATGTAGATTTGAGGTGGTGGCGAACAACGGTGAGCCGCATTCCGGACAAAATTCGCGGCTGATGGTTCGGTCGCTCTCCGCTTGCACGCTGTAACTTTTTATCCTGCCCGTTACCGCGACCGACGAGACAGGCATCACCACGAAGTTACCGCATGCGCCACCTGCGAACTGCTGACAATCGCGGCAGTAACACAGTGTCACGGCAAGTGGTTCCGTTGCGCATTCGTAACGAACTTGTCCACACCGACAGCCCCCGGAGATTATCTGTGGCATTTCGAGCATCCTCCGACTGATTTATTCGATCGCTTCCCGCCAGTGAGGCACCTACGCCGTTACGTAAGGTCGAACACCTGATCCAGCGCGGCACGGATCGGCGCGAACGCCTCACTCGGACTATGCGTCATCCGGTTATGACAAATCGCCACCGCGAGATTGGCATCTGGATCTGCCCAACCGATTGAGCCACCTGCGCCGGGATGGCATAGCGTGCGCGGATTGTCGCCAACAAGCCGGTAAGGGTAATCATTACTGACGTTACCGCCCAGCCAGAATCCCGCTGTTCCCACCCGCACCGGAAATCCGAGAATCGTATCTGGCCGATCGGTATCGCGGCGGGGGGTGCTGAAGCTACGTACACGCTCCTCGGACAATAAACGGACGCCGTCGAGGGCGCCACCATTGGCCAGCAGCGCGAATACCCGCGCCGCACTACGTGCGTTCATGATGCCGTTTGCCCCTGGATTACACGAGCGCCGCACATCAGCGCGTCCGAAAACTTCTTCGACCGTTGCGACTTCGGGTGGAATGGCAGAAAAAATTGGTAGATCAGGCGCTAATGGCCGCGGCACGGAATTCTTAATTCTTGCGATCCGCGGTTCGATTTCATCAGGGATCCCGATCCATAAATCCGTGATCTTAAGCGGCGTACAGATTTCTTCTTGCACAAACTGACCAAACGGTCGGCGCTTGGGATCGGTGCGTCGCACACACTCCGCGATCACCCAACCGAAGGTGTAACACATGTAAGCGTTGTCGGTTCCGGGTTCGAAACGCGGCTCCATCTTCGCCAGGGCATCAACCATCCAGTCGTAATCGCTCATGAGTTCGGGGGTGACGCCGTCCGGCATTTGCGGAATACCGAGCCGGTGACTCAGGGCATCGCGTATCGTCGCCCGATCCTTTCCTGCTGCCGCAAACTCCGGCCAGTACGTTGCAATCGATTGTTCGTAATCGATTAACCCGCGCTCTGCTTGGATATGCAGTGCCATTGCTGTGACCGCCTTGATCACAGAAAAGCACGCGAACAGCGTATCGCGATCGACTGCGCGCCCAGTGGTTTCATCGGCGATACCACCCCAAGCATCGACGACAAGTTCGCCCCGATGATAAACGGCAACTTGTAGACCAACTTCGCCATGCTCACGGATGGCGGAATCGACTGCCGCTTGAAATACAGTGTGTATGTCGACCATCGCCGGTGCAGCCATGAGACATTGACCTATCGCTTAAAATTCCTCGGGCAATCTTACCGCTTTAACAGGTTGGTCGAGTACTAGAAGATGGCCGTCACATTGTCCGTTACTCAGATTGACGCCCGGTATCCGGTTTGTCGTTCCACTAAATTCGACCATCAATAAGTTGACCATCGAGAAGATTAATGCGGCAGTTTCATTTCCGAGACCGACGTCACCACCTACCAATCAGATTTTGTGCGCTGATCGATTTTGTGTACAAGTGTTCGTGTGAGAAGCCGTAGTGGGCCAGTGCTCGGCCGCGTATTGCTAATGAATGTGATCTAGGCATTTGCGTCTTGCCTTGCGTAGCCGACGCGTCGTTGAATTCGATCGGTGTACATGCGGAACAATCGACTATCAGTAGCATAGTCTGGTATATGACGCAGACTATCGTCTTTTTCAAACAGATCAACGCAACGTTGGAGTTCTCGATCGACCCGACCGTAGACTTGGGCCGACGTTTCGTTCTCACCGATGAGTGTGACTAATGAGGCAATGACGGTGAATAGGCGATCTTGCAACTCACTAGAGTCCTCTACCCGAGCCAGCAAGAAAGCGGCACTTGCCAGCATCACGAACTTCGCTTCAGTGCGGCCGAATTGACGGATCGATTCGAACTCAAAAACTTCACCTTGATCAACCAGGGTGTCATCGAACTTCGCGAAGCCTTGGCTCATTTGAGCGAGAAATCTTGGTTGCTCTCGATGCGTCAACGTAACCCCGGCGCGATCGCGCTGGACGATCAATCCGCGTGCGCGACGCTTATCGCCTTCAGGGTCGTTAATGGTAACGATCAGATGGTCGACAACAGCAGAGTGCGCGACCCAAGATTTGTGTCCGTTGAGAAAATACCCTTGGCCGTTATTGCGTAGGCTAGTGCCGGGATGCGTCTGCGGATCGTGCGCGTCTTCGGTTGCGGCGAACGCGGCCCATCCATCTGGTGGTAACGACGTGAACGCATTGTGCAACGTCGCTTGATAGCCCGCCGTAAACACCCACGGCAGGCGGTCGGCGAGTATACCGCCCAATATCGCAATATCGGTTGGTGCCAGATTGCCGATGCCTCGCGCGTGCCACAAGCGGTAATAGTCTTGCTCCGTCGCACAAGGCACAGGCCCGTGTTCTCCGTTTAGAAATTGTTCTAGAACGGCCAAGTTCGTCATGACGTTTTAGTCAGTGCTGCTACAGCGGGAGTAAAGAACGTGAGCGCATCCGAATATGACCGACGTCTACAAACGTCAGACCATAATGTGTTCCTCGGTCAATATAATTGAAATACCCGATGCACCTGCAGTTGCGCTCGCACGGGCGACTTTACCTTCTTCCGTAGCAAACACCGCATCCATTGCTTCTTTTGTCTCGAAGAAAACTTCAGCGATACCGTCCCAGTCCTGATCTGGCGTAGTGCTCAAGTTGATCCGATATTCTTTCAGTCCCGGCCACTTTTTTACCTTCGGCGCATGCTCCGTCAGCCACCATTGCTTGAACGCTTCGAAGTCCATACCGTCTGGTCGTTTAATAATGCCCATTACTTTAAACATGATGTCTCTCCCGAATAGTACTCATACGAAATAGAATTTAAGTAGTGCCGTTATTCTTCTGGCCAAACCTCGTTAAGGCTGCGCAACGCACCCACCGCATTTGGCCAGCCGGCGTAGTGCGCCGCATGAACGATCATCTCAAGTATTTTCTCCCGAGGAATGCCTAGGCGACGAGCGGCCGCAAAATGAAAACGTTGTTCCGGCTCGCGCGCTAGGGCGGTCAGAATTGTACAGGTCACGAGTGAACGCTCTTGCAACGCCAACGGATCGCCTTGCCACACATCGCCGAATAAATGTTCCAGGGTGTAATCCAGGAACTTGTCGGGAAAACCGTTAATTGCATCCGCATCGCCGCACAATTGTTCGAGTAAGGCACGGCCTTTTTCGCGCTGTTCATCGCTCATCCATCCAGTCTCCGTTTGTAATTTGGCCGCCAAGGCGAAGCCATTATTAATTATCGATCCAAACTCCCTCCGAGACCGTTTACCGGTCAGGAGTTGATATATCCATCGCGCACAACCTGTTACGGCGTCGGCCCGATTCTACCCGCAAATTTAGTAGTTGGGGCCAGGGAGGGAATTCTGTCAACCTACGGGAATCGCCGAACCACACGATACGCGGCGCCTTTTACACTGCCGCAGCATCGCGCCCGACGTCTTCAAGATGTTCAACGCTGGCAAGCTCAACGACGCGCCACGGTGGGTCATGGTCGACAACGGTGATCGAGGTATTCGCAACGACTAAGTCGGTTTCTAAGGTGTGATCCGACACATCTAACTTGCGCTCAAGCAGCGATCTTAAAACCAAGCCATGGGTGACAACCGCCAAGTCGCCCGACAATGATTGTGCGTGTGAGGTGACTTCATTCCACGCAATATCAACTCTTTTGTGGAAGACATCCCAACTTTCACCACCGGGCGGTTCGTAGTCCAGTCCGAAGATGTCCAGATCCCCGAATTCGGTATAAGGCGTGCCACGTATCTCGCCGAAATTTCGTTCACGAAGATGGGGACTCTCGATCAAGCCCGCTCCCGTGTATTGGGCAACACGTTCTGCGGTCGTTCGTGCACGTTGATAATCACTAGTCAGGACAAGTCCAATCGATCGACGCGTTAAGCTTTGCCCAAGTCGCTCTGCTTGCAGTAGGCCATGATTTCCGAGCGGTGTATCTGGAAATTGGACTACCTGTGCTGCATTGAGATCAGTTTCGCCGTGACGGATTAGTAGTACAGCCATAGCCTGCTAGTGTAAACGATATTGCCGTTGGCAGACTAAAATCTCGGAAAGAAATCGGTACGTCTACGATGTTTGATACTCATCTGGATATTGAATAAATTCAAACAAAATCCCTAACATCGAAGCCGGGTGTGAAAATGTGAACTGGATGTCATCGCAGAAGGTTCGACCGGCGTAGTCGACGAAACCCAGTTGGGCGCGGATCGGTGCATCGTCCACAAAGCGCACGCCTTTTTTCCGGAGCGCGCCCATCGTGTCTTCGATGTCGTCAACCGCAAAGGCGATATGATGAAGACCTTCTCCCTGTTTAGCGACGAATTCGGCGATGACCCCAGTGTCTCCAGTCGCTTCCATGAGTTCGAAGTCGACCTTGCCCACTCGGCACATGCGATAGCGCATGTCGTAGCGCGCTATTTCGATAAGCTCTCCAGCCTCGGCGTTAAATAGATCGACGAATAAGCCGGTAGCTTGTTCTAAGTCGCGTACGGCGACACCTACCTCGGTGATGCGCTGAATATCCACTTGGCTTGATCCCCAGATTATTCTACGGGGTCGATCGTACCACTAGCAAAGACCACACAAAGGCGTATGGCGCTTAGGTGACGAATGTCGCCCAGTGTTCGAAAGGTTCGCGTTCCGAGAAGAGATCATTCACCGGGGCGTCTGGGTTAGCGTGACCAATGGCCATACCGCAAAACAGCATAAGTTCATCCGGTGCGCCGACGAATTCGGCGACCGTTTGCGGCCAATTCGCCCACGCTTCCTGGGCACAGGTATCCAGTCCCGCCTCTTGTGCCAGCAACATGAAGCTTTGCAGAAACATACCGAGGTCTGACCACTGCGGCGGGCCCATGATCTTATCGACGAAACAAAAAAACGCTGCAGGCGCGTCAAAAAACCTGAAATTGCGCGCGACATGGGCGAGACGAGCCGGTTTATCCTCTCGCGGAATGCCCAACAAGGCATACATATCCTCTGCAAGTTTGTAGCGAGACGAGCGGTAAGGTTCTTTTAGCTTTGGTGGATAGACAGAATACATCGGCGTTTCCCGCTCAGCTTTTGATTCAATAAGCTGAACAAAGCGCGAGGTGACCTCGCCGTTGATAATGTAGATCCGCCAAGGTTGAAGGTTACCGCCAGATGCAGCACGGGCAGCCTTGGTTAGCAATTCTTGGATCACCGCATCGGCTACTGGTGTATCCAGAAAATTGCGAATTGATTTGCGTGCGTGCATCGCCTCGGTGACATTCATGGATTGTTATTTGCTCCTATTATTCGGTGTCTGGTCCATTGAATTGGCGCACGCGCGATCCAGGAAACCCAAATTAGCGACCGACTGCGATTACGTATTCGGCACCGTCTAGGAAGTGGCCGATCAGGTAGATGCCATATTGGGTGCAACCCGGGGCGCTGGTTGCTACTTCACTTCGGTGACAGTACCGAGAAATTTCATCCATTATGTCGATGCGATCGTTTTAGGCCCCAGTAAACTTGGGTTTTCTTTTCTCCGCGAATGCGGTCACACCTTCGCGGAAATCTTCACGTGCCGCGCAATCGGCAAAGGTTTCTCCTTCGAGTTGAAGTTGCGATTCCCATACGTTTTCGAGTGATCGATATAACAACCGTTTCGTGTTGCCGTAGACATGTGTTGGTCCACCCGCGAGTCGAGTCGCCAGCTTCTCGGTTTCGCTCTTCAAGTCCGCTGCCGGTACGACGAAATTGATCATGCCCATATCTTGCGCAGCCTTGGCGTCGAAACGATCGCCTAATAGGGCGATCTCCATGGCTTTCTTGATCCCAACCGCGCGCGGCAGGTTAAACGATGCGGAGCCGTCGGGTGTTGTTCCGATGTGTACATAGGCCAAAGTAAAAAAGGCGCTATCGGCGGCGATAACGAGGTCGCAAGCGAGCGCCATGCTTACGCCAGCACCGGCAGCCGCGCCCGCTACGCTCGCGATGATCGGTTTTGGCATGCGTCGCATGGTGAACATGATTGGATGCAGATCGTGGATACGCTGCGTGAACGACGCACGGATTTCCGCGGCAGGCTTGTCGATATACTCGGCCATTCGTTTGACGTCACCGCCTGCCATGAAATGATCGCCCGCGCCTTGCATCACAATGCAACGGGTGTCGTCGTCGTGCTCCAGCTCCGCGAGGGCATCACGCAAATCGAAACGCATATCGTTACTCAGGGCGTTACGTGCATCGGGACGATTGAACGTTAGCGTCGCGATGCTGTTATTCTTTTCTACTAGCAGGTCCGCCATGTTTAACTCCTCTGCGATTGGGGAACTGGGCGGGCTATCATACCGGAGCTTTGCGTAAAACTGGGACCCGTTCGAGCTGAATACGCCCCATCTCGTCCACTTGATAGGCAAATGATCGCATCTACATGGAACCTCTTGGCTGGGTAGTGTTCGCCGGCGCGGTCTTTTTCGGCAGCTATGTGCAGTCTGTCGTCGGCTTCGCAATGGGGATGATCGTCGTCGCGATTGTCGGTGCTAGCGGCACCATCTCGCTGCCTGTATTGACTGCTGCGGCAAGTATCATTGCCTTCGTCAATATTTTGGTTTCGATAAAGGGTCACCTACCGTCTGTCAATCGAGCGATTTTGCCTTGGATGATGGCGGGTCAGATCCCGACCGTTGTCCTTGGCGTGTGGATCATCATGGTGCTTGATCAAGAAGCTCAAATGGTATTGCAGCTGTTGCTCGGCTTATTCATCGTGATCGGCAGTTCGTCGATGATGATCCGACCGATACCCTTATCGCAGGTATCGCCTAGGTGGGCGTGTTTAGCTGCCGGAATCGGTGGTGGTCTTAGTGGCGGCATGTTCTCCGCCTCGGGTCCAGTTATCGGATGGTTTACTTATCGGCAACCGCTTGAGCTTGCAGTCATCCGGGCCACGATGTTGTTGTTCTTCGCGGCCGCGAGTAGCCTGCGTACCGTTGTGGTCGCCTTCCAAGGTGGGATCACACCCGAGGTGCTGTGGTTGTCGCTGATCGCATTACCGTTTGTCACGATCGGTGCGTGGCTGGGTCGCATCATGCCCCCACCGATATCAGATGCGGCCTTGAAGCGCTCGGTTTTTGGCTTACTGCTGATAACGGGTTTCTACATTGTAGTTACCGCCGTGTATTAGATGTGCAATCTGTCCTTCTGGAGCTATTTGTTTTGCCGCGAATTGAACTCGTCCGAAGAGTTAGTGCTAGGAAAGGGTGCATCGGGAACGGGCTTTTCTAAGAAGCGGCATAGCGGTTCCCAACCGTCGCCGATGGTGTAGGTCAGTAGACGATCACCGGCAAAAGCGGCCTGAACATCAGTGATATTTTTTTCGTAGATGGCAATGGCGTGTGCTTTGTCATCAAGCACCTCATCGAACACGCGCTTGCGGATCAATTTCACGGCGACGGCAGCCGGATCCGTCGTCGCTGCGATGGACGGAAAGATGGTCTTCGTCATGCTGATGTACCAACTCTCTGCGCTGCGCACCGTGAGCAAGACCTTTGCCTGCGGATAGTATTCACTCAACTCACGCCAATAAAACGCCGATGGCCAATCAACCGCACAGTGGTAGCCGGCGAAAGCGCTATCCCAATCGCGCGATTCGTCGGCGGCAATGGCGCGCCAGATAGCACGCTGATTATCGTTACTATTAACCTCGATCATGTGGTGGCACGGTCCCAATCCAAGTATCTCGAGAGCGGATTTCATCGACATCGTGCCGGTACGGCCGAAGCCTGCGCCAATTAGTGAAAGTGCCATAGCAAGCTATTCTACTACGAGCGCGTAGTATATTAAGTGGGGCGACACTTAGCGTACCGAATTCTAAAGCGGAAGATCATGTGTAAACCTAATGTCTGAATCGAAACCACCATTGGACGAAATTTCCGCGAGAACTATCGGGCACTATGAAGCGCAAGCCGAGGCGTTTTGGCATGGAACACACGACCACGACGTTAGTCAGAATATCGAGGCCTTACTCGAACATATCCAAGCGCCGCCACCATATGAGATCCTTGATCTCGGTTGCGGGCCAGGCCGCGACCTTAAAACATTTGTAGCGCGTGGCCACAATGCGATCGGCCTCGACGGCGCGCCAAGATTTGTGGAGATGGCGAGCGAATTTAGTGGATGCGAGGTGTGGCTGCAGGACTTTCTAGCACTCGACCTTCCAGCGTCGAGATTCGATGGCATTTTTGCCAACGCCGTGTTGTTCCATGTCCCAAGTGACGCCTTGCCCCAGGTATTAGACGAGTTGCATTCGAGTCTGAAGCAAGACGGCGTGTTGTTTACCTCCAATCCACGTGGTCAAAATCAGGAAGGTTGGAACGGCGAGCGCTACGGTGCTTATCGTGACCTAGCGCAGTGGCGGCGTTATATGAGTGCGGCCACGTTCGCGGAGCTAACCTACTACTATCGGCCCGCCGGTCCACCGCGCGCGGAGCAACCGTGGCTTGCTAGCGTGTGGCGAAAAATCTAGCTAGGCCGGGTGCTGGCTATGGTTTATCGCTTCGAACGCTCGCTTGAGACACTGTATAGTTTTCACCGATCTAGTGACAACGGCTAAACCATGAAATTATTGATACGCAATCTCGCGCGCAGTACGACCGAACAAGAGGTCCGAGCGTTATTCGAAGTGCACGGCGCCGTTCAGTCATGCACGATCGTGATGGACAAAGAAACTGGGGGCTCTAAAGGTTTTGGCTTCGTTGATATGCCAAAGCCCGGCGCCGCCAAGGCCGCGATGAAAACGCTAAATGGTACCGAGCTTGCCGGCAACAAAATCCGCGTCAAGAAAGCCGAACCAAAATCGAACAATAAAGATATGCCATCCACGGACGCTATTAATTGAGTTTAGACATCCAGCGCGATCGGTGCCGCCGCAAGGTGATGCGGCACAGAATTTGACCAACCGATCGGGCTCGAAAAGGTAACGCTGGAGTTATCATCGATGCAGATCATCTGGCAGGCGATAAAAGGCATTTTCAAGGTAATCGCCGTCATTCTAAGAGGCATCATGGTACTAGTCGTTATCGGCCTATTTATTGGCGTTGGCTATATGATTTGGGATTCAGGTCGGCTCGAGGATGTGATTGGCGCCGTTGCCGAGAACAGTGTGGTCGGATCTAGCGCGTTTCGGCTTAGTTTACCGGCCGACCGCTTAGCACTCATCTCGGTGGAAGACGTCACGGCGGGTAGTACCTGCGGCTCGGTGATGGTCAAAAACGGCGTCATCCGTAATGCGATGATCAGTGAAAAAGATGTCGCCGCGACGCTCAAATTTGAAAACGGAATCGATTTGGCAAGCTACGCCGATGAGCTCTCAGCGTGCGACGAAATATCGATCACCTTGATGGCCAAAGCTGGCTTTGAAAGAGCAACGGTCAAACTCGGTTATCTCGATGGTAAGGTTGTGACCGTTGGGGAACCTCGGATCTGGGATTGATAACGGCCGGCGCTAGCTTCCGGTGAATACGGGCTCGCGCCGTTCGGCGGCAGCCTTGATCCCTTCCTCCCAGTCCGTGGTCGCGCGCAATGAATTTTGCTCGACTAACTCATGGTCTGTTTGTCGTGCGACGCGATCGGCAAGTCCAAGCCGCAACGTGGTGCGGGTCGATTCCACTGCCAACGGTGCGCACCCAGCGATCTCTGCCGCCAAGGCGACAGCTGCCTCACGAACTTCGCCGAGCGGAACGCAAACATCTGCAAGGCCCCACGCATGGGCTTGCTCGCCATTCAGACGGCGACTGGTGAGGCACAATAGGCTTGCTCGTTGTTTACCGATGAGTTCGGGTAAGGTCACCGTGAGGCCGAACCCAGGGTGAAATCCAAGCTTGGTGAAATTGGCGCTGAAACGTCCTTCCGGGCAGGTCACCCGAAAATCGGCGGAAACGGCAAGTCCGAGACCGCCACCGATGGCTGCCCCTTGGACGGCCGCGACCGTAGGTTTCTTACAGCGGAAGATCCGCACCGCTTGGATATAAAGTGAATTCGATAATTCCCCCTGTGAGTTGTCTTTCGCCTTGCCTGCGTCACTGGCGCCGAAGTTGGCGCCGGCGCAAAAGTTTTTGCCTTGTGCGCACAACACTATCGCGCGACAGCTATCGAGCGCGTCGAGTGCTTCATAGGTGTCGGCGATCTGATTGATGAGATCGATGTCGAAGAAGTTGTGTGGCGGCCGTTGGATTTCGACCGTTGCAACGTAATTTTTAATATCGACCCCAAGGTCTTGCGTGTCGAGTTTGGACATGATGTATCTCGTATCGAATAAGCGCTTAAGTGTAGCCCGAGTCAATCGAACATTAGGACGGTGCGGGTAACCTCGCCGGCCTCCATTGCTGAGAATGCATCACCGATCCGCTCGAGTGGTTCGTGCCGCGTGACCATTGCATCCAGGTCGAGCCGACCTTGGCGGTAAAGTTCTAAGTAATGCGGCGCGTCGATGGTGAATCGGTTTGACCCCATCATGCAACCGAGGATGCGTTTTTCCAAAAAGAAGTGACCGGCGTTTACCGAGATCTTCTCTCCAACTGGAATAGCGCCGACGAGAACCGCAGTACCATGCGGTGCTAGGCAGTAGAAGGCTTGCTCCAACAACTGTGGTAGACCGACCACCTCGAATGCAAAGTCCGCACCGCCACCGGTCATCTTGCGGATGGTTTTGACCGGGTCAACATCGCTTGAGTTGATGATGTCGGTCGCGCCGAAGGTTTGCGCGTTTTTGAGCTTATCATCCAGCAGATCAACTGCGATGATCTGTCGCGCACCGGCGATACGCGCGCCTTGAATGACCGAAATGCCGACACCGCCTGCGCCAAACACAGCCACCGTTGATCCAGGTGTCACTTTTGCTGTGTTGAGCGCCGCACCAACACCTGTTGTTACAGCGCATCCGACAAGTGCGGCGCGATCCAAAGGGATGTCCTTATCGATTTTAACAACGGCGCGATGGTGTAGCAGCATCGCTTCGGCAAATCCGCCGAGGTCTACGAATGGATGGATGGTTTCGCCAGCGCGGGTGATGCGTGGGGCTTCACCTTCGTCGCGCTGGCATGCGCCGCGATCTATGCACAAATGCGGTCGACCCTGAATGCACTGCGTGCAGCTACCACAAAATATGGACGTGCAAGCAATCACGTGATCGCCGACGGCGACGTTGCGTACGCGATCTCCAACAGCCAGCACCTCTCCGGCTGGCTCATGCCCGAGAATGGTCGGCGGTTGCGAGGGGATGGCACCATGCAGTGCATGCAGGTCACTATGACAGACACCACAGGCCTTTGTTTTGACCAGGACTTCTTCGGGGCCCGGGTCCGCGACATCGACATCTTCTATGGTGAGCGGTCGATTGGTTTCTCGATGAACTGCGGCCTTAACGTGCATGATGGTCTCCTGTCGCTAAATTTTTGAACAAGCCCTATCCGTTGTCCCGGTTACCACCGATCGGCGCGAATAGATGTTGTTGCTTATTATGGAAGAATTTGCAGTTAATAAACCAGATCCCGTATCCGCGGTCCCATTGTCCTAGATTGTGCTAAGCACAGATTCTGGCAAAGTGTCGGATAGCTTAACCAATTGCTATGCACACGAGGGGTTCTACCGTGCCAAAGAGATTTCACCTCGGCCAATACACCATGATGCCGGTGACCCATCACAGTATGGTGACGTGGAAGCACCCAATGCACATGCAACACCCATGGCGTTTCGATCGGCCCGAGATTTGGCAACACGTGGCCAAAGTTTGTGAGCGCGGCAAGTTCGATTTTTTCTTTTCCGCCGATACTGAAGGTATCTATGCGGACTATCAGCAGAGCTACAAGCCGGCAGTGCGCTTCGCCGCTCAAGCGCCATGTTACGACGTGTCGACCATGATGGCTTGGCAAGCGGCGGTGACTTCCAAAATCGGCTATGTCTTTACTGCGTCCGTCGCGGCGCTGCCGCCGTATTTGCTCGCGCGACGGTTATCGACTTGGGACCATATGAGTGCTGGTCGCGCCGGAGTCAATATTGTCACGGCCTTCCATTTGAGTTCGGTACGCAACTTGAGTATCGATGACGCTGATCATTTCGCCCACGACCGACGTTATGACCGTGCCGATGAGTACATGGAGGTGATGTATCAATTGTGGGATAGCTGGGATGAAGATGCGATCGTGATGGATGTCGAAGGCGATATGTTTGCCGATCCCGAGAAGGTGCATCCGATCGATTTTGACGGGGAGTGGTTTAAGGTTGCCGGTCCGTTAAATGTCGACCGCAGCCCACAGGGCAAGCCGCTTATTGTACAAGCCGGGCAGTCAAAACGCGGACAGGCGTTCGCCGCGCGCCACGCCGAAGTCGTATTTACGATCCAACATGAAGTCGCTGGGATGAAACGTTACTACGATTCGGTTAAGGGTCAATTGGCTCAGCACGGCCGTTCCGCAGATGATTTAAAAGTACTCTATGGTGTCCAGCCGATCGTCGGTGAAACGGAAGAAATCGCACAGGCTAAGGCCGATATGCACAATGCCATGTTGAATCCGGAGGCCGGTCTTACCATCTTGTCCGGTCACCTTGGTTACGATTTGTCTCAAGAGGACATCAATGCAACGGTTGATGGTCTGAAAGTGCCGGGCATCCAGGGCTTAGTCGATATGTATATGACCAGTGCTACATCGACCAAGATGACCTTGGGCGATATTGCAAAGGCCCATGCGCGTGGGGTCAGCGTCCCGCAAATTGTCGGGACCCCGGAACAGATCGCCGATTGGATGGCCGAGACGATGGAGGTTGTGGGCGGCGACGGCTATTTGCTCTCACCGGTTTATCTGCCGGGTTCGATCGAGGAGTTTGTCGATTTGGTCGTGCCCGAACTGCAACGCCGCGGACTTGTTCGCGACGAATATATCGACGGTACTCTGCGTGATAACTTAATGGCGTTCTAAGCGATCTGAGTAACGCGAGATTGCGGGATCAAACGATCCCGTTTTGATGAAGCCTATCAAGCGTCACTTCATCAATGCCAGCGAGGTCGCGGTAAACTGCTGCATTGTGCTGGCCAAGTTCTGGCGCAGCTTGATCGAACTTCAATGGATCTTCCCTAAATTGGATCGGCATACCGAGCCCGACGGCGTTGGGGATCATCTCCCCGCTTGGCAACTCAAGTCCCGGAAACATGCCGCGCATGCGAAGTTGTGCACTTTCGAGCACCTCGTCCAAGCTTAGCACCGGGCCGCAGACGACCTTGGCTCCTTGCAGGATATCGACGACGGCATCGCGTTTTTGCTTGCCCACCCATTCAGCAACTATGGCCTCTACCGTCTCGAGATTTTCGCGACGGTCTTCCACATGCGTAAAACGTGCATCGTCGAGCAAATCGCCTCGGTCCATTGCACCCAGTAAGGCCTGCCAATCCTTGTCTGTTATACACGCAATACTGACATGGCCGTCGGTCGCGGCGAAGGTATTAAACGGTACGCCCCCAGGGTGACGATTCTCCAGTGGAAACTTCATCATGCCGCCCTGGTAAAACTCGACGACCTCAGGGAGCAAAAAAGCCAATACATCCATCATCGCAACGTCTACCCAATCGCCCTTACCGGTAATGCCTCGGCGTAGCAAAGCCGAAAGCACGCCGATCACGGCGACGAGAGGCGTGACGGTATCGGCGATCGCGGCGCCGCATCTAACGGGTGGCTTATCGTGAAAGCCGGTCACCGCCATGATGCCGCCGACCGCCTGGCCGATCGGGTCGTAGGCGCGCCAATCGCGCATGGGACCATCTTGGCCGAAGCCGGAAATGGAACACAATATGATCCGCTCATTGAGCGCCTTCAATGTCTCGTAGTCGCACCCCATCTCGGCGAGTATGCCGGGTGAATAGTTCTCGACCACGACATCGACGTCCTCACACAAGGTGCGCAGTAAGGCCCGGCCCTCCGCCTCGTGTAGATTCAAGGTAATACTTTTTTTGTTGCGGGCCCGATGGACAAGCCCGAGGCCGACGTCTTGCGGGGTCTGCCGGTGATCGGAAACACCTTTCGGCCCACCGAATGGTGCGCGATTGCGATAGATATCACCACGCCCGGGTGGCTCTACCTTGATTACCTCGGCGCCCAGTCCGGCCAGTAACATGGTGCAATACGGACCAGCGAGGTAACGCGTCAGATCCAGAACGCGGAGGCCTTCGAGTGGTTTTGGTGTTGTTTTCATGCGGTCGATGACCTCGGTTATCTGGAAATTTTCGTGTTTGTTAGCGCTACGATCCTAAACGAACGCACGTTGCATTCGCATCATACGATCCCACAGAATCAACAGGTAGAATTTTACGCCGTGCGGGTGGGCGTATCACAAAACCGGGTGGAGCTTAGCGGGATGTTGAAGAAATTGATATTTTTCGGCGCATTTTTTGGACCATTTATATTGGCTGGCGTGCTGTACTTTTCCATCGATAGCGGCGCGGATCGATGCAATCAATTCTTTGACCAGATGACGACAAGTATCGAGCAGGCAAATTTTTGCGCAGTGGATGCGGATTGTAAGCCCATCGATATTCATCATCCGAATTACGGTTGTAGCGATGCGCTCGTGAACAGCGGCGAGGCGGCTGCAATAGCGGCGATCAACAAAACAGTGACGGAAAACGGCTGCAGGTTGCATCTACAGACCACCGAATGTGAGTTGCCGTCAGCGGATACGCTGGTCGCCCGGTGTGCGGACAAGCAATGTACCTGGTCAAGCCGATCAGCTGAATAGTCATCAAAAATTTGGTGTAAACGCTAACAATAGGAGGGACGTGAGTCCATAAGGCTAGGTCCCATGAACGCGATAGCCGTCCTCCACATTTCGATCCAGCACCTCATGATTGATATAATCCACGAACGACTTCGGATAATTGGACCCGCTGCGTTCCCAGTAACCGCGTATTGCTGGGACCTTCAAAAAATTACCAAATTGAGCGTCGATCGATTCCCACGTAAAAGCATCGAGTGTGCCGATCCGGCTTTGGTAGAACGCGTTGGAATAGTTCTGCAAAAGGGCCTGCATCGTCAACGCAAATCGATATTTATCTATCCCGTCGAGTGAGTCTGCGTCCGCTATTTCACGGTGCATTACGGACGTTATGGCATCACACTCTGCCACCCGGAAGCAGCTGTCTCGCCAAGCTTCATGGATTGCATGGGTAGAATTCATATTGATCGCCTTAGCGGTTTGTCGCATCTGAAAACCAACAAAGACCAATGATCCGACTACCGTAATGACACCGATGATTTCTGCGAGCGCAGATACAGCGTCCCAATTAATTGCATCCATAAGTTATTCTCCTGCTTTGTTATAGATATCTGTGTCTCGAACGCTCCGAGCCTACGCACCAGGCACGACCGGCAGATCTACAAACGATGGATAATTTTTTGAGTGGTGGATGGTATTCGTAGCGACACGAATATCGGCGTTACTGTCATGCGCGAGTATTGGGTTGCCGCTGTTGGTATTGCGCGCGCGTCGCGGGAAGTTGCTGCTAGTGATATCGACCTGGATTTGGCTGCCTGCAAGGAATGTGTGATGGATATGCGCAAGGTTTATCGTGATGGGATAGATCTTTCCGGGCTCTAAATACTTCGGCTCATTTGAAGCGTCTCGAAACATCGCGCGAACTACGCCATCCATGAGGAGGGTGGCGGTGCCGTCGGCTTCGAGTTCGATCAACTTGGCGACGAAATCTGTATCCGGGCAATCGGATTCAATGTGTAGAGTCACATTCACTTCGCCCCCAATCGTGAGATTTTCTTCCAGCACCTCGCCGCGATATATCAACCCGTAATTGGCACGTTGGTAGAGTTCACGCTGATCCCGAGGTCCGCTGTCGATCGACATATTGCGTCCGCCAATTGTTGGATTCGGCGATTTTGGATCGTAGCTAAAGGTGCGTGCATGGCCGTCTGAATTGTTAGCGCTTAAGCGACCGGCACCCTCTAGATACAACCGCGAGGCTGTAACGCCAGCCGGTGGCCAAGTGTCCGCATGGTGCCAATCGTCGGCCACATAGTCGTTAGGTGCTTTGACCCAAGCGCGCGGTGAATAGAACACCGTCGGGCTGTCCATGATCCCCGTGCTCTCGCCCTTTAGCCAATGGTTGAACCATTTGAAATATGGATCGTAGGGCCAGAAATTTTCCTCGTAGACGAAATAATGAGCGTTCGGACCGATCCACAATCGCTGATCGCCGACCCGAGATTGAATGTCGTTAAACGCCGCGATGACGCTCGTCTGGAAAATATCGAACCAGGTGGTGACATGGAAACCCGGGATCTCGATCGTACGCCGGAAATTGTGCTGTGCCCGAAACTCATCGGGCGCGGGATGGGTAATGATCTCATTGAGGTAGGGTTGCCACTTGGTGAAGTCGGGATAATCATTGAGTGGCAATCGCATCCAATCGTCTGAATCGATAAACGGCGGGTTACCTGCTTTCGCCGCATCGAGGCGTGCATACCGTTCGGCGGCTGCCGCAGCGGCCTGATCCATGTCCGCGCCACTTAAGCCTTGAGCGTGCATCGCGATCTCTCGATGCGACTGTGACAGCCCTGGGATATTGTTTGCCACCCACAGCCACAATCGCTCCATCTCGATCGACTGTCCTTCGTAGACCACATCGTCATAGATGCTCGAACCGCCGACCTGGGCAAAGAACGCCCGCAAGCTCGGGTGCCGCTGCGACGCAGCGGCGAGTGCTGTAGTCGCACCCGCGGACGAACCCGACACACCTACCTGCTGGTTGGTCCAGTCTTGTTGTGCGATCCAATTTAAGGTGTCGTGACCATCGGCAGCGTCATCGGCGTACACACGGTCCTCGCCTTCTGAACCATGACGACCGCGCGTATCTTGATAGACGGCGACGTAGCCATTGTCGACGATCTGGCGCCAACCGCGGAGTAAGGAGCCGCGCAACGGTTGGGCTGGATCTGGCAACCAGCCATTTTCGCAATCGGTCTTTGAGGTGCTCTCAGGTAAGGTAATGCCGTATGGCGTGCGCTGTAGAATGACTGGGAAACGCGGACCGCCGGATTCTGGCAGAAACACGAACGTGTTGAGGCAGACCCCGTCCCGCATTGGGACCATTGCTTGGAAGCAGCGCGTTGTTGATAAGTTTGATCGTTCTGGCATCGGTAGCGTTCCGTAGTCCATGAATGCGGCTTATTTAATCTTTGGCGTAGCGGGGATCAGCCTAACTGGATTATGCGGAATATCGCCAATAAATCCCGCCATTTTTCGGTATCATAAGCGCCCGCACCAGATGCGGCCTGAGCGAGGCGAACACCATGACGAATCGACCCGTTGACCCGAAGCAACCCCCAGTGTCTGGACTCCACCATTCCGCGTATCGGTGCCGCGACGCCGAGGAAACCCGCGCGTTCTATGAAGACACCTTGGGTTTCCCGATGAAAATGGCATTACATAACGATGTTCATCCGACGACCGGGGAACCGGACGTGTTCATGCATCTTTTCTTCGATATTGGAAGTCATGCCGACGGCAAGGAAAACTACATTGCGTTCTTCGATGTACCGGATCATCCGGGCGACGACCCCGAGGAGTTGTACAAAACGCGTTGGGGATTAGACTTGCACTTCGCCATGGGTCTCGCCGATCACGAAGCATTGCATGCCTGGAAGGATAAACTCGAAGCGCACGACATTACCGTCGAGGGACCTATTGACCACGGCATGTTTTCATCAATCTACTTTCACGATCCCAATGGGTATCGACTGGAATTCTCTGCTGCCAATGCAGCGCAAGCGAAAGTATTTGACCAACACGTGCGCGACGCCCACGAGAACATGGAAAAGTGGAACGCGTGGAAGGCCAACCGCCATGTTAAGACGGCGGTTGGTCAGAGCTAAGCCTACCGAAACGCGGGAATGACCATCTCCGCGAGATCCCGATACACCTTGCGTTGATGATCGGCAGGTGGCAGGAATACCACCTCGTCTAGACCTGCATCGGCTAGGCCTTGAAGGCGTCCGATGATCTCCTCGGGCGATCCAACAATACACGTGTTCTCGATTGCCTCCGGGGTGACAAAGATGCGTTCCTCCGGTTGTAGGAAGGTGCAATGGCCGTCGTGGATCTGGCGGAAGCGCGCCGCTTCGGGAAGACTATAATCTTCGACACGCCGGCAATACTGCTCCCATTGGTCGGCGAAGAAGGGCGGAATAAGTTCGTCCTTTTCACCTTGCTGTTTCCAAACCTCCCATGCGAAGTGTAAGACGCAAGTTACCATCGAGCCAGTCTCGTCGATCACGCGGTCGTCGGTGAGTTTATCGCCAGGACGCAATACGCACGCAGAGGTAACGCAGGCCTTATGGAAATTATTTGGCAGCGTGCGTCCCGCTTTATCCGCGCCCTTCTCGATTTGTTTTAGTGAGGCGGCGATCTCATCCGGATTGACAGTAATAGTCATCCAGCCATCGCCGTAGGCACCGGTTGCTTGCAACACTAACGGTCCGTTGGCGGCGACATAGATCGGGATCTGCTGATCAAGATTGATGAAATAGCGATCCCGATGGATAAAGGCGATATCTCGGGTTTTACCATCGTAGGTGTAATCAACTTCCTCGCCCGCTAGCAACGTGCGCACCACACGCAAGTACTCGCGAAAATCTTTAACCCCCATCGGATCTTGACCCATCACCCGCATCGCGGTGTGACCCGTACCAATGCCAAGGAAGATCCGGCCCGGCGCAAGTTGATTGATCGACGCAATGGAATGCGCGGTGACTGGTGCGATCCGAGTACCAGTGATTGCAACCCCCGTGCCGATTTTGATCCGCTTCGTATTCACCGCAGCCAAGGCCATCGTTGCATAGCAATCGGACCAAATCATCTGTGAATCCGGGACCCAAGCAGTGTCGTAACCTAACTCGTCGGCGTAACGGATAAGTTCCCATTTATCGATATGGGTATCGAACATGATCCCGAATTGCATAGCGCCCTCTCTTAAAGTTGTCGTGATCGGTAATTTATCTCACAGATTGGGCCAATTTGGCTAGCGTCGTGCACCCACAGATCCGAGCGTCAACCGGCGCTGAGAAGGGTGTGTGGACGGACTCAATTCGGCCATGAACCGTCAATCGAGAGGCGAAATAAAATTCGCTAAAAGTGCGGGCTGCCAGAAAAATAAGTAAGTCCCCTTTACCGGTAGCAAGCTGCTTTTTGCGTAACCGCATACTGAGGGCAAACAGATGAACTATCATGCCGGTGAGACTAGGAACTGGGAGTAAAGGATGGCCGACCTAGATATTCGAGAAGCTACCGTTGATGACTCGGCGCTGATTCTTAAGTTTGTAACTGAGCTTGCGATTTATGAAAAAGCAGAAAATGAAGTCGTCGCAACAGTGTCTGCCATAGAGAACACACTTTTTGCTGACGACTCGACGGCATGGGCGCTTATCTGCTGCGTCCATGATGAACCTATTGGTTTAGCAGTCTATTTTCTTAACTACTCAACTTGGCTCGGTAGGCGCGGGTTGTATCTTGAGGATTTGTACGTTTCTCCAGCACACCGGGGCATAGGCGCGGGTAAAGCACTCATGAAATATTTAGCAAAAATCGCCATGACCAAGAACTGCGGCCGCTTCGAGTGGAATGTGCTCAACTGGAACCAGCCTGCAATACAGCTCTATGAGTCTATTGGTGCAAAGTCGCAACAAGACTGGGTCGGTTACCGTCTAGCAGGAAAATCACTTGAAGATTTTGCGAGCGGCTAATAGAAAAGAGGAAAAAGGTGACGGAGGGATTAAAATCTAATCAGTGGCGAATTTTTAATCCCTCCGTCACCTTTAACGAGAGGGAAGATCAAACGGTCGGCCCGCCGCCATCAACCCCTAAGATTTGACCCGTAACCCAACTAGCTTCGTCGCTCGCCAGAAATGCGACCATTGCGGCGATATCTTTCGGCTGCCCGATTCGGCCCAGCGTTAACGATCCGATCATCGTTTGGGCCTGCGGTGTCTTTATGAAATCGCTCACCATATCTGTGTCTGTGATGCCAGGACGCACGGCGTTGACCCTTATTCCATGTGCACCTTCTTCCTTGGCCATAATGACTACTAATGCTTCCAGCGCAGCCTTCGACGTCACATAGGCAGCATGATTAACAGGCAATCTTTTTGCAGTAGCAGACGAAATGTTAATGATGCAACCACAACCCTGTGATCGCATTATTGGAATTGCTGCCTGCGACGCATAGAGACAACCAAAAAAGTTTACTTGCATTACTCTTTGCCAGCAGTCCGGAGGTACATCAGCAATTTGTTGCGTTGGAGGGAATAGACCTGCGTTGTTGACGAGAATATCGAGACGTCCAAATTCTCCTTGTAGCCGCGAAAGTATCTCTCTATTCGAATCGAGATCCGCGACGTCACTTTGCATGGCTAATGAACGTCGTCCCATCGCGCTGATTTCTTGAACCAAGGCAGACGCTGCGTCGCGTGAATTCTGATATGTCACGACGACGCTAGCGCCGCGTGCTGCGAGCGTCAGTGCAATGCCACGCCCGATGCCTCTAGACCCGCCAGTGACTAAGGCGACACGATCGATTAATGGTTCTTGCGTCAACTATAAGTCCTGGTCATTCTTCTAAGCCATCCAACGCCCGCGCATTGATCTCTTGTGCGTATTGTCGCATGAGATAACAATCATTTTTTATGGAAATCGAACGGATAACGGCGACCAGTCTGCTGCCGTCTATTCCATCGCGGAGCCATACGACCGTCAGGCGTCCTTCCATATAGCGATGCTCACTTGAGACCGATGATGGTCCACGTGGCGTCCTTATCGGCCATGCCCAGCAGCACCTTCCCCGTGTCCTGAGCGATCTGATCCGACAAATGCACGTGCTGCGTGCCCGCGTGTATATCGCGAAAGCAGCGTTGCAGTACGCTCCGCCGCAGCGACACCCCGCCAGCGGCTTTGTGGGCGAAGGTGCACACCTCGGAGATGACTTCGTGTACGTAGGTCATGCCGAGACGCAACAGCGCGATCTGTTCCAGGCTTGCGGGCTCTTGGCGCGCTAAGGTCGCGTCGAGGTCACCCCATATGTCGTAGCAGAACGCCCGCACCGATCGATACATTGCCTCGGCGCGTGCGTAACGTTGATGAAAGCCGGCCCCCTCTCCGATCAGGCCGAACACCGTGCGCTTCGTCTGCGCTACTCGTGCGATCTCGTCCAACGCATGACGCCCCACGCCAAGCGCGAAGGAGGTATGTCCCCACGCCGTGAATCCAGTGAGACCGACCGTGTACAGATAGCCGCCGCGCACCGGCTCTCGGGACTCGCCGAGGTAGGTCAGCTCCGTCGGTACGAACACGTCGTCGATCTTATAGTCGTGACTGCCCGTCCCGAGCAAACCGATGACGTCCCAGTTCTCCACGACCTCGACGTCGTCGCGATCGACGTGGCAAACCAGCACCTCCGGTATGCCAAACGGGCTCATCACAGGCTTGTCGTCGCCGTCCAGCAACAGACAGCCGGTGCGGATGACGGTGGCGTGGTGAATGGCGCTCCCGTAACTCCAATGGCCGTTGACCACGTAGCCGCCTGGGACGGGTCGCGCGGTACCCATCGGGGGGCCCTGTCCGGCAATCAGGACATCCTTCCCGTTAGCGAATACGACCTCCGCGCCCTTGTTCGGCAGATAGGCGGCGCTATGACAGAGCTCGAGCGCCATGACCATCAGGCACCAGCACGCTGACCCATCCGCGAGGGAGATCTGCTCTACCACCTGCATCGCTTCTCCCCACGACAACTCCGCACCGCCGATCACCCTTGGCATCAAGATGCGGTAGAGGTCGGCCTCCTTGAATGCCGCGACGACCTTGTCGGTCATGTGCCGGAGTCGTTCGGCCTCGTCGGCTTCGGCTGCGACGAGCGGCTGCAGTTCTCGCGCGATGCGCATGAAGTCCGCAAACCTCAGCGATCTTTCGTCACTCTCTTCTCGTATTGCGTATTGGCCTTTTGCCGCTGAGTCGGTCATCGTCCGCTCGATGGCGGGTCCGTCTTTGGGCGAGTCAGGCTCGCCCTCGCTTCTTTGGAGGTGGTCTGGACCGCATACTGAGGGCGATCGGCTTTGAGCTCAATCGTGTGACCGTCAGGGTCCACGGCATAAATCGATGTCCCGAAGCCCGTGGCGCCATAGAGCTCAATCGGACCGAAAGTGATCGGGACCTTATGTTCTGTAAGGTAGTTTACGATCTCCTCAATATCTCCGTGCACCAGGAGGCACAGGTGACCGATGCCCCGTTCATCCTTGTCGGCGAGCTTCTTCCCCGGCGGTAGGACATGTAGGTCAATCAGACTCCGACCGCAGCGAACCTGATAGATCTGTCTGTCTTCGATGATCCGTTCGACCGCCAGCCCAAGGATCTCGATGTAAAAATGCAGCGTCCGCTCGAGATCGGTTACCTGCAGCACGACATGGTCGATGCCGTGAAATTGAATGCGGTCGTTGGGTTTCATAATCGGCCCTCAGCTCCGCTGAACCTAGCCGACGAGGGAAGGCAGGTCAATAGTTGTACTAACGAGACCAAAGCTACGCGCTGGAGGTGTGGGTCGATGGTCTCGGCACTTCCTTCAACGGGCAGATGGATGTGAACAGTCTGTTGCGGAAAAGGGGACGCAATTATTTTGCCCGCCATTGTTCGGTGCTAGAAAATAAGTGCGTCCCTTTTCTCCTGTTGCGGCGTGCCCAAATGACTGTACACAACGATCGGTAGCCATTGATTGAGCGATGGCATAAATTAATGGTGCCGGGGAATCGATCCTTCGAGCAAGCCATCGTTTTCTAGGAGCATGTTATGTCGAGTAACCAACTCGAACCCGTGATCGCGGACATGGTGGCGGTCTTTGGATCGTGGGGACCCGACACCAGCCTGGCCGAGATGCGTAAGGGCTGGGATGGGATCTTCGCCAATGTAGTGCCGACGGTCGGAGCGACCACTGAAGCAGTGGATGTCAGTGGCGTGCGCGGTGAGTTCATCAGCGCGCCGCAGGCGTCGCCGGACCGCGTCATCCTCTATTTCCACGGCGGTGGTTACGTACTCGGCTCGATCGACTCGCACCGCGACATGTGCGAGCGCTTTTCCCGTTCCTCGGGCGCTCGAGTGCTGGCTCTCGATTACAGCTTGGCGCCGGAGCGTCCCTTCCCGGCGGCGGTCGACGATGCGACGGGCGCTTATCGCTGGCTTCTCGACCAGGGCTTTGTTTCAGGCAGTATCAGCATCGCGGGAGATTCCGCTGGCGGTGGCTTGGCGTTTGCGACCCTGGTGGCGGCACGTGACGGCGGCATGCCGATGGCGGCCTGTGGCGTGACGATTTCGCCTTGGGTCGATCTCGAAGCAACCGGCGAGAGCATGGACAGTAAATCCGCCGAAGACCCGATGGTCCAGCGAGACATGATTCAACATATGGGGCGCACTTACGTACCGCTGGGCGATCTGCGAAACCCGTTGGCCGCACCGCTATATGCCTCACTACACGGGCTGCCGCCCTTACTGATCCAAGTCGGATCACGCGAGACCCTACTCGACGATGCCGTGCGCATGGCCGACAACGCGAATGCCGCCGGGGTCGATGTATCCCTCGACATATGGGAGGGTCAGGTGCACGTGTTCCAGATCTTCGCCAGTCGTCTCGACGAAGGCGAAGAAGCGATTCAGCAACTCGGCGCCTTCGTCCGTAAGCACACCCAGTAGCGGCGGCGACCCAAGCAGCGATGGGCGAATACAAAAACCACGCTCCGGCGGGAAACCCGTTTAGTGAGAATGTAAATGGCGCTAGATGACATTGAGGCAAGAACCCGAAAGTTGTACCGGCTGCTAACGGCGGACTTCATGGATGTGGTCAAGAACTGGATCACGGACGACTTCGTGTGGATCAATCACCTTCCCGAACACATTCCCTTCGGTGGCATATATGAGGGAGCGGACGGATTGATGCGCTACGGGAAAGAGTTGGCGACGGCTATCGAACTCAAACCGCTGCATGTAGACAACGTCCTGGTGCAGGGCACTACTGCAGCAATCATCGGGGTCGAGCGCGGGACACGCGTGATTGCCACCGGCAAGTTCTATGATATGGACTGGGTGCACGTGGTGAAATACGCGGACAACGGCAAGCTCTCCTATCTGCGTGAATACAATCAGTACGAGGACATGGCAGCGGCTTTTCGGCGTTAGCGAAAGAGCTACACCATGGGCCGGGCCGTTCGGCCCGGCTCAAAACATCGGGTTGGTCGGTTCGAGTCCGAGCCGCATCCGGCCGGCCTCGGAGTGCCATAGGGGATTGAGCAGCAGGTGCTGGGACATCGTCCAGATATCCCGGTGGCAGCGTTCCACGCGGTTACGGGCATACACGGCGGAAGTGCCCGTGGCCTCGAACAGCATACCGACGACCGTCTTCGACGCGGTGGCTGCGTGCAGCACGGCTCGCCACAGGCGCGCCCGCTCGGCGAGGTGGGGTTCACCCTGTTGACAGGCCGCCCAATTGTCTTTCACCGCGGCGTGCAGAAAGAGCCGAGCCGCTTCTATCTGCGCTTCTGCCTCCGCCAGCGTCGCATGCACGCGCGCATCGGCTTGGGCATTGTTGCTGACGATCTCCAACGCGGCCTCAAAAGCGGAGGTCGCGATGCCCAAGCTGATTGATGCGCAACCGGGGGCAAGCAACGGCGCGAAGGGAAAGCGGTGCAAGGGCCCTTCCAGCTTGGCCGGCGCGAGCGGGGAGCAACTGCGCTCGGCGGGTACGTAGACGTCGTCGACGACTATGTCATGGCTGCCGGAACCACGCAGGCCCGCGGAGTACCAGGTGTCGAGGATCTCGTAATCGCCGCGCGGCAGGAAGAACATCCGCATCTCGTCGTCATCGAGTCGCGCCATTAAGGGTATCCACGCGGCGATTTGACAACCCGACACGAGAGACCAGCGGCCGCTCACACGAAACCCTTTGCCCTCTGCAACGGCCGTGCCGGACGGGCGCGTCGAATTCGCAAACGCAGCCCGCGCATCACCGAAAATGTGTTTGCGTACGTCCGGGGACAAACCGCGAGAGAGCACTGCGGCAAGTGCATTATTCCACGAGATCCAGGCCACCGAAGCGTCCGCCCGAGCCAACTCCTCGTAGACTTGGTAGGCGGCGAGAGGCTCGACTTCCATGCCTCCGGCGTCTTTGGGGACAAGCAATCTGAAGACCCCGGCCGCCGTCAATGCATCGACCACCGCGGCGGTTAACTGGCGGGCCGACTCAATCTCGTCCCGCGACTCGAGGACCAAACTTCTCAGCTGCCGAGCGCGCCCCAAGTGCTTATGATCCACGATCGCTCCTCCCGTGTTTGCCCGCCGATCCGACCGCGACTGCGACGTCAGTGTAGATCTGGACCGCGCCCTAGGTTTTACTTCTGTGCCGTAAATTGCAAGGCCTTAAACCAAAGCCGTCAGATACTCGTGATCGGCCTAGGGATACTTGAGCACGTTGTGCCCGCGCTAATAATTCGTGTTGCCGTCACCCTCACCGTTACGCTATTTTGGTAACCGAACTCGTCAACAATTTCCCGCACTGCTCCCTGAAGCGCCGTCAGGCAGATTTTCAAGCAAAAAAAAGGGCGCTGATCGCGCCCCCTAATTCAAAGCTTAAACCGAACTCATTTTCCAGACTTACGCAAGTACTGCGCCGTCATCCGGTTTTGCGCGCCTTTATCTTTCTGCAACTTACAAGACGCTCCGATATCGGCTTTCGCGCGAACGTTAGTATCTTTTACCCCGGCGCGTGCTTATCGTGTAGATGGTTGTAGTTCCACTTACTTCGTTGGTTACGATCAATAACGGTTTCCCGCGCGGGCTCTGACGCTTACTGACAAAAACCAATCCTTCAGGTCCTAAATCCCCGGCCGTACCTGTTTCGGCGTCGCCGTCGAAGCTTCGGTTATTGATGTATTGCACGAACTTAGGTATGAGCGGGTTGGAAATGTCGTACACCATAATACCGCCAACCCGTTCAAGTCCGATGAACGCATAAGTCCGACCGTCGATTTTCCCCAAAGCAATGCCTTCTGGCTCCGGTCCTTTATCGTCACTGCGGTTATCGAACGAGCCATTTTCATCGTTCGTGGCGTTGAAATTCTCGGGTAGCGCGCTGGACGTGATGCGTTCGAAATCTGATCCGCTGTCGAAGACAAGCTGCCCGGCCGCATTCCAAATCGAAAACGAGCGGCCACCATAAGCGTGTATGACATCAATATCCGTGTCGCCATCGGTGTCGCCCGTTGCCGTGGTCATTTTCAAGCGCCCAAGTTTTGCTTCGTCGGCGAGGTCTACGATATTCGGATAAGCAATGGGATCGACTATGAAATCGTCACCCACGTCCTTCACCCGCGCCTCTTCTGAATACGCGTCATAATCTCGTGCGTCACCTTCGTTCGCACTGACTATGTAGGTTTCGCCGTCGACCTCATAGGAGGCAATAGCATCGGGTTGATACATGCCAACAACCGGCCATGATGCAATATTGATGACGCCGTCTTCGTTGCTCGCGTCAATCGCATTAGCGCCATTTAAGTGTTTAGTACCAAGCGCAACTATATCGGTGACCGTCGCGGATGCGAGGTCAATAATCGCCAAACCATTGTTTTCCTGCAGGGAGACCCAGGCTGTCATCGAATCCTTAGAGACAGCAATGTACTCTGGCTCCAGATCCTGCGCCACGCTAGCGCCGGGTCCATAGATGCGTAGCGGTGCGAGCTCGGATTCTAAGCCGTTAAACGCTTGAAAGTTGACTTCGGTCACCCAAGCGCTTGCCAGGCCACCGCTAATGTCGATGATGCTCACGCTGCCTTCCGGGTCAACCAGGTAATCGTCACTGGGTTCACCTTCGTTCGCAACCAAGACACGCGTGCCATCCGGCGTGAACGTGACCATATCAGGTAGGGCACCCACCTCTATAGCGGCCAGGAAATCGCCATGGCGATTAAAAAATACAATGTTGCCAGGCGCTTGCTTAACGTCTGCCTCAACAGCAACTGCGACTAATCTGCGGTAAATGGCCACGCTATTAACGCCGCCACCGTACGGCGACAGGTCAATCGTAAATTCAAGGCGCGGTTTTTTAACGCGCTTGATTGATAGCACGTCAATTGTATTGGCGTCGGCGTTGGTGACGAATACGCGATTCGTTCGCGGATCGAACGCGGCGGTTTCGGCCGCGCCTTCGTCGAAGATACCGGAAGTATAAGTACCGGCGACCTTGAGTTCGATCGCGCCGCCGTTAGTGACACTAACCGGCGTCGCATTGGTGCTCAATGACAGGCTGGCTAGTGCGATCGCTAAGATCGATCGCAGGTTAAAAATTTGCATGATAGTTCTCTCCCACCTAATTGTTTGTTGTGAGAGCAACTTACGAATGCAGCGTGACGTCGTCGTGACGAATTCATGACGATTCTTTGAAACAAATTTCGAGGGCGAAAAAAGATCTCAAACAATAGGAAATGAAGAATTAACGCTTATGACGCGTTTTTCTTAAAACCACATTCATGCTAACGACACCATCCTAAGTATTTCGTATGCAACCGTATATGTCGATGCTGTAACTGACACCGTTATTGGCACCCGATAATCGCTAGTCGTTGTCTTTAAGTTCGCGCGTTTACCGCTAACCGTTGCAAGAATCGCTGTACATTGCACACTGTTAGCGCTAAAGAAGTATGGGACACCCACGAAATTTACGACTGTAACGATTGCAATCCAAGATCCCTTGATCCTGCCGTTTTAATTTTATGGGTGTCCCGTTCTTACGTCCTTGATCAGGGTCTCGAGGTCGCGCCGCATTCCCTTGAGTTCCTTATCGAGTCGGGTCGATTGCTTCGTATCGCGTCGATTGATCACCTCGGCAATGACACCGTTGATGACATCCTGATTGTGCGCATAGCGCTTGGCGAATTCATCGGAACGCTGTTCGTCTCGCGTAGCCAACGCTTCGACTACCGACGTTTGCCATCCGGGCTCGCGCTTGAGCATTTCCTGCAGGCGCATAAGCCAAGCACGCCGATCGTCAAGCCAGGCATGATCGAAGCGTTGCAGGGAACCAGCGCTGAGGAGCAGGAGGTTTTTTTGCTGTGGTGACAGCCTGCCCAGCAAGTCGCTTAGATTGTTCTCGAGATTTTCGAAAAGATCTTCGGCATATTTGGCGTCACTTCGAGCGAGATATTCCTTTTCATAATCGGCTTGTTTCTCCCACAACGCTTCGATGAACTCTGCCATCTGCGCTTCAGACAACTCATCACCAAGATCCAAGGCTAGCGGCAAGATCCGATTCTCGATGCGTTGCCAGGCAACAAGTAGCAGATCCAACCAGGATTGTACGGTGTCTCCGTCGATCGGGTGTTCAAGGTCGCGCTCGATTCGATTGAGGATAAGAACATAGGACTCGAGTTCGTCACTACGGTGCCAATCGAGTAGAACGCGAAGCTGCGCTTTGAATTCACTTTTCTGTGCGCGGTTGAGGTCTACATAGTCGTCGACATACCACGGTATTAGCCAGTCGAGCCGATTGTAGATGAAGGTATTGCTGCACCCGACAAAGATCGCGAGACACAGGAGGACTAGCCAACGGTCGCGATGAAGATTAAAGGACACCCACGATAATTTCACTGGTAGAGTTATGGGACACCCACGAATTTTGCGGTGGTCGGTATGGCGTGACCACGATTTCTCGATTCCTGACTACGAATTTTGTGGGTGTCCTGTAAATTGTGGGTGTCCCGTAAATTGTCCCGTAAATTGGTAAATTGCCGCAACTCCTGAAGTGGTGAAGTTTGGGACACCCATTGTCCGCTCATTAGGTGCTCCTTTTGTCTTAGTTACGCTAATGATGTTCGGCCGATCAGTTTTTGGACACGTAGACGCCCTAACTTCCACCATCTAATCGACGGCATAGCAGTTCTTTTACCGCTTTCGTAGGTGCCAGTTTCAGAGCGCTCTCTCGGAAACGTGCAGCCTCTGAATGGTTTTCACAACGCCGATGCAGGTCGCCCATAACGGCCGCCCAGAGGTAAGATCCAACCAACCATGTCGGTGGCTGGCAGTCGTTGAGTATAGCGAGCCCGGCCTCTGGACTTTGCAACTCTGCAACTGCCACAGCACGGTTTAGTGTGTGTATCGCTGAGGGCTCTGTGAGTTCTAGCAATCGATAACATTCGACGACCTTGTCCCAACGCGTTTGTTCAAATGTTGGCGCGAGACAATGTTCTGCGGCAATTCCTGCCTCCGCGTGATAGCGGGAAAAGTGATTGCCGGTTGCGGACCTGGCTAAGCAATCCAGACCGAGCTTGATTCGCTGCTGATCCCAAAGTGAGCGGTCCTGTTCCTCTAACAACAATAGACCGCCACTTGCATTCTGGCGGCTTGTGATCCGTGCGACATGCAAATGCATAAGTGCCAACAGCGCACTTGTTTCCGGGGTCTGTCCCACCGGGTGTTCCGCAAGGATTGTGGTCAGCCTTATCGCCTCATCACAAAGCTCGAGTCGTATCGCGCTGTCGCCTTCAAATGATAGGTAGCCTTCAGTAAACAGCAGATACAGCACTTTTAGGATAGCGGGAAGCCGTTCTGCGTGTTCATCACCAGTCAGCTGATCAATCCGCAATGGATTTTCGCGCAGGTGTTTGCGAGCGCGACTCAAACGCTTGTACGCGTTGGCCTCGCTAATAAACAGGCGTAGAGCTATCTCACGCGTCCCAAAACCGCACAGGGTTTTCAACGTAAACACGAGTTGCGACTCGACAGGAATTGCCGTGTCGCAACTGACGAACAACATTCGCAACAAATCGTCCTGGACCTCACTAGACATCAAGAACGCCGGAGCCGCCTCCGCAGTCCCGATGACATCATTCTGGTATTGCTCCAATAGACGGGTACGGTTCGTTTTTTGGCGGAGCTGGCCAAGCAAATCGTTTTGCACAACACGAAAAAGCCAAGCGGATGGATTGTCGGGTAAACCTCCAGTCGTCCAGGAATCCAGTGCTTTTACCAAAGCGGATTGAACTGCGTCCTCGACGGCCTCTAGGTGCTCCACTCCCACGCGGCGCGACAGTATTGCAACTAAGCGACCGTACTCGTGCCTAAAAAAATGCTCTACCAGTTGAGGTGTGGTCAAGGAGTACTGATCTCCCTGACCTCAACACTCGAACCAGGCATTACACCTGGACTCTCTTGAGCAACCTCGACCGCTTTTTCCAGGCTTTCAGCTGTAATGATCATATAGCCGCCGACCACTTCATTGGCCTCAACGAATGGGCCATCCGTTACCGTGTCAGCGGTGACTACAGTCCCAATGCCTAATTTGCCGCCCATGTCGACAATGTTGTCCTGGAACTTCTCCTTCCAAGCATTGAATTTTGCGTACATCTGTTCCATTTGGGCAGGTGTCGGCGCTTCACTTTCTCCGGCGCCTCCCGGTGGGTTTGGCTGGCTTCGTTGAATACAAAGATAGTTGTTCATAGTGCCTCCTCTATGGGCTCAATTTGTTAGGGTTCATTCATATGATGTTTGAGCAACTCCGTTTTGGACATTAGTCCACTGAATTTTCGCAAACGGCTTTTTTAAGGAAGGATCTAGATTTAACACCCGGCAGTATTCAGTCAGCTTTGGGTCGTTTTCTGCCGATCGTCACCAATGCAAACGAATGTTCGTTCTCGGGTTGACCCAACTTTTTACTGACTGATGAAGCTTCGAACTAGACGATGGAAATCGTCGGTATGTGTGATATGCGGGCTGTGACCACCGTCCTCAAACAGGTGTAGCCTTGAGCCACCGATCCGATTGTGGATGGTTAAGGCGTGGTTGGTGCGTACCAGCGGATCTTTCGTGCCATGCAGGATCAACGTCGGACACCTTATTTGTTCGATCTCCGCAAGGTTCACATCGCCGCCTTGCGCATGCAGCCTCACCATTACGTCGCACCATTTCCACCAGGTGGTTTGCCAATAGGTCTCTCCGTATGCCGCCGTGAGCGAGTCTCGGACTTTATCCGGCCATTCGTTCACGTCGCGCCGTGCGTCGAAGATAGCAAGATCCTCTGCCGTCACTTCAGACAATCCACCCCACACAACCAAGCGCGATACGGTTTCCGGAAACATTGCGGTCAAGCACAGGGCGACGTCCGCACCTTCGCTCCAGCCGAGTAGCGTGGCCGGTTCGAGGTCTAGCGCCTTAATGAAGGCGGCCATGTCCTTCGCATCGCGTTGGTAGAAGTTATCCGGATAGTCGCGGTCAGGCGGACGGGTGTTCCCGTAGCCGCGTCGCTCTGGCGCAATCACGCGATAGTCGGCACTAAAGGATTCGATCTGTTTTGAAAAATCATTCGTTGCGGTACCAATGGTCCCACCAAACAACAACAAAGGATCACCACTGCCGACGTCGATATAATGAAATGTAACGTCGTTGACCTTTACAGTTTGCATCGGGTTAACGCTCAGCAGTTTTTCGCAAACAATACGCCATCGCGTGACAAGGTATCGATGTCCTCTGCCGACCGACCGAGCACCTCACTTAGAATAGACTGGTTGTGTTGACCTAAGGTCGGCGCATCTAGCGGAATATTGTTCGGTAATCGTCGCCACTTTATCGGGTGTCCCGGCATTTCGAATCGACCGTGGATCGGATCGTCAACCGTGCGCACGGTCCCGCGTTCACGCAGGTGGGGATTTTCTAAAGTTTCCGCGACCGATAGTATCGGCGCGCAAGGTACATCGAAGCTTCCAAGGTAATCGACCGCGCTTTGAATATCCGGAAATTTGGCGAGCCAGGTTTCGATGATCTCAGTGAGTTCGTCCACCCTTTTCAGTCGCCCGGCTTCGTTGGACAAACTTGGATCGTCGGCCAGGTCCGGTCGTTCTATGGCGCGACAAAAATCAGGCCAGTGGTGGAGAAATGCCATAATGACCATAAACCCGCCGGTGCCACGGAACACGCCGCACGGACATAAATAGCTAAAGTTCCTACCCGTTCGCGTGGGACTTACGGTACCGTCACTGCCGCTATAAACGTGTACGTTTACTTCGTGGTAGGAGTAGTAAACATCAACAAGCGCAACGTCGAGATGATCGCCTTCACCGGTACGATCACGATGGTGGATCGCAGCCAGGACGGCTAACGCACCGTGCACACCGGTGCTGCAGTCACCTATCGCAGTGCCCGGAAGACACGGTGGTTCGTCCGGCTCACCGATCATTGAGGTGATGCCGGAATAGGCTTGGGCGATGAAATCGTAGCCAGGGGTTTGCGACAGTGGCCCAGTTTGGCCAAAGGTAGAAATCGAACACAAAATAATATCGTCTTTCAGCTGCCGTAAGCGCTCGTAGCCTAAACCCATGGCGTCCATGACCCCGGGCCGAAAATTTTCCACCACCACATCAACGTGACTGACGAGTTCCGCGACGATCGCCATGCCGCGCGGATCCTTAAGATCAAGGCAAACACTCTGTTTACCTCTGTTTTGTTGCACAAAGTACAGACTACGTTCGTTCTTAAACACCGAAATTGGACGGATCATGTCACCGTTCGGCGCCGGTTCGATTTTAATCACCTCAGCGCCCATTTCGACCAGCATGCGAGTACAGGTGGGGCCAGCGACCGCTCGAGTTAGGTCGAGGATCTTGATATCCGATAGTGCATGATCGGTTTTCTTCATGATGCTTCTCTTATTCTCAATACTAAAAATGGGCGGCGTATGTTGCCGGCGAAACGGTCTGGAACAAGGCATACAAGGTCAGACGGGTCATTCTATACCGACGATCGAATGTCGCGGAAGCAACCGTATATGCCCTCGTTGGCCCGGTGCTGTGTTTGATTTTCTTCGCGTGTAAGATCGCTTGAACGTCATAATCAGCGGTTAGCAAATGTTGGACATCAGAACCGATCCGATAACGGGCCCCAGCGCTTGGTACGGCGATGAACTACAGGTAGATCGCGCTTGGCAAGTCGGCTTGGAAGCAGCGCATATCGCTGAGCTTGAACGGGCACTGAGTTGTGTGCATCGACGTGGTCTCACACCAGCTCAAATTAGCGCCAAAGATTTTCCATTGCCAAAACTGGCGCCGCTGTTCAACCGGATCGTCGAAGAACTACGCGATGGCCGCGGCTTCGCGTGCGTGCGAGACTTTCCGGTTACCGAGCATTCGTTGCAAGACCTCGAGATCATGTACTGGGGGTTTTGCGCGCACATCGGCACGGGACTCACCCAAAACGGCGATGCCGGCTTGATCCACTATGTTACGGATGGCAAGTTGCGGCCTAATCAGGGACGTCGCGGCGTCGGCTTTCCGCAAGAGACGAAACTGCATATCGATCTAACCGACATCGTCGCGCTGCTTTGTGTACGGCAGGCGCCAGACGATCCGCCAAGTCGAGTGGCAAGTTCGATGACCGTTTATAACGAATTACTCAAACGTTCTCCAAACGCGCTAGCGCGACTGTACGAAGGTTTCGAATGGGACCGCATGGACGAACACGGTGTCGACGAGGCGCCGAGCTCGGGCTATCGAATACCGCTGTTCAGTCAAAAAGACGGTGTCGTGTCGTGCCAGTACAATCGAAACTGGATGATAAAGGCAGCAGAACGTAACGGTTATGTTCTGAGCGATGAAGACACGAGTACGCTAGATTTAATCGACGAAATTGCGCGCGAGTGTTGTTTCGAATTTCCGTTTCAACCGGGCGATATCCAGTTCTGTAATAACTACACCGTGCTACACGGTCGGCCCGCGCACGCAGTAGTCGAAGACGAACGGCGCAAGCGGTTGCTGATGCGGATCTGGCTCGATATACTGAATGTGCGCCCGTTCTTTGACGACGCAATCGTCCGTTACGGTAATGGTCGTCACGGGCAAATCGGCTGGAGCGCCGCCGATCTTCTCGCCGGGCGAAACTTGCAAGAACGGCCGCGTCGCGCCGATGGCGCCGTTGTTATCGCCACATGATTGTCACCGGACGCCTATCCCAGGCGTCGATCAGTTCAAATCAAGTACGAACTCGTCGTCTTCGAGTAGTTCACGCAAGCGACGCAATTCCTTTAATTCCTCAATGCGACGTCGCGAGTCTAAGACGGATTTGGGGGTTGGCGGCGGGTCTTCTGCAGGATACTCGAGTTCGTTATCTGCCAGACTAAATTCGTCGTCGCCGATTTCATCATTATCCATTGGCAATTCCTCATTTAATGACCGCTTTCTAAACTAGAATCTAGCAAAGTGCAATAAGTATTTTCAAGCGCCGGATTTATCCATTTAATACCGATCTCATTGATAGAATTCGTTGAATTTAATCACATTTATCGCAGCACGCCGGATCAGGCCTAGAAATGAACAAAGCACCGACCCTAGAAAATTTCGAACTGATAGAAGGGCAATCGCTCGCCGGGCGCTATGAGGTGGTGTCAAAACTAGGACAAGGTTGGGAAGGCGAGGTGTATTTGATCCGGGAGCAAGCGACGGGGATTGAACGCGCGGCAAAGCTGTTTTTCCCGCACCGGAACCACAAAAACCGCACCGCTAAGCAATACGCAATCAAACTGCACAACCTGCGGCACTGCAACATATTGATCCAATATCTGACCCAGGAAGTCATCCACATGCAGCGCCAATCCGTGACCTTATTCGTCTCGGAATTTGTCGAAGGTGAAGTACTAAGTGAGATGTTGAAACGCTGTCGCGGTCGACGTATGCCTCAGTTCGAGGCATTACATCTGCTCCACGCATTGGCTAGTGGGATGGCCGACGTCCATCTCGCGCGTGAATATCACGGCGATCTGCACACTGACAATATTATTGTGCGGCGCTACGGTCTCGGCTTTGAAGTAAAAGTCATCGATTTGTTTTCCTACCAGTTACCCAAACGCGAAATGATACGGGACGACGTTTGCGACTTGATCAAGGTTTTTTACGATGTGCTCGGCGGTGCCAAGCACTACCCGCGTCACGCACCGGAGATCAAGGCTATTTGTTGTGGTCTAAAACGCACCTTGATCTTAAAAAAATACAGAACGGCGGGGCAGCTGCGTGACTACATCGAAAAGATTGAGTGGCCGCCATGAATAATCAAATAACGACGTTTTCTGGTGATTCGCAAAATGCGCCACTGTGTCAGCAAATCTGCGATGGATCGGTGGCGATGTTTAGTGCGCGATCACCGAGCAAACTCACCGTCAACGAAGATGCGTACGCTGTGATCCCGATCGATGCGGTAACGCTTATTCTGGCGGTAGCCGATGGTGCCGGCGGACATCCCCAGGGCGACGTTGCCTCACGTCTCGCCATCCAGGGTCTTGTTCAGGAAATTCGCGCCGGTGAGGAACTACCCCCGCGGGTAGCGATCATCAATGGATTCGAGGCCGGTCAAAATCTGATTCTGGAACAGGCGCCGCGGGCCGCAACCACCTTAGTCGTGGTGGAGATCACCAACC
>JAJFJQ010000026.1 GCA_021773835.1 Gammaproteobacteria bacterium | reverse complement strand
ATCCCCAGCGAGTGAACAGGCGTCCCGAAGTCCACAAGGACCTCCTTTGCCCATTGCCCAACCAACATACCTAGTTTAATCATGCTTGTCCACCCATCGTGGAGAATTTCTTTTTATCTCCACAACTCGGGCCTTGGCTTGTTCCTTGTATTTATCTGGGAGCCTAGCGAATGCCTCTCTGCCCTTCTCATTCCAATAATCCGCCATTACTTCGATTGATCCGTTGCGAACCCATTTCTTAGCTGCATACACCATGTCCTGCCAAGCTTGTGTGGATTCATCGACTGGCGCGGGCTTAAATTTCGTGTGCTTGATTTCCTCATCCCTGGCCTTCTTGAATTTACCTGGGACTGGAAAGTTCTTGTACTGCCACGCCGCAGTGACTTCTCTGGCCACGGTCAAGATCTGCTCGGCAGTGAGTAGTGGTCTCTGGTGGGGATTCACGCCACACAGCGTGTCAATGTACCCCTGAGCAAAGGCCTCAATGGCCTCCGCATCCTGGGGGAACTGCTTTGCAAGCACCACGATCATGGCCTTAACGGCGTTCTTTGATTCCTCAAAGGCAGCGTTTTGGCCGAATGGCGCTACATCAGTCACTTTCTGTCCCTGAACGCCAACCGGGGAGGCGCTGGTTCCCTGTGCGCACATCGACTATGGCATCCGTAACCATTTGGCCGGTCTCAGCGAGCAACAATCGCCGCTCAAGCTCATCCACGCGCTCAGACATCTGCCGTATCAGATTTATCAACAATGCCTCATCTTCACGACCCTCATCCATGTACTCCATAAATAAACCACGGAAGTGCTCTGTCTGATTGTTCTTCATCAGTCATTCTCCAGGCGTTGGCAGTTTTGTGTGATTGGCCAGGCTGCGGATGTCTTCATCGACCAATTCTAGGCGGTCGTCAACGACTGCCCTGTTGACACTCACCATAGCCTGAGTTTGACGATTTAGTTCCTCTATCCGCGCCACTTCATCAGCTATGGCTTCAGCTAGCTCTGCTACCATTTCCGCAGCAAAGGCTCGCGGGATTTCAAGGTCGTCATCGCTGGCCCAAGCGTGTTTTGCGGCCCGCGAAAATTGACCCGCTAAATCCCGCAGATTACTCTTATCACTCATCATCTACTTCCTTCGTTTGAGACTCCAAGATGTTCGCCGCAACCCGGACACCCATCGCTAATTCTCCGGGTTCCAACATTAAAAGCTCTTGTCCCTCACACACGATTATCATCGTCTGCGAAGAGCCATTCATTACGGACACCATAGTTGACTCACTCATAAATCCCTCAATCTCTCTATCAACCCATCCGTGGGGTCAGGTTCGATCTCTGCCTTGTAGCCGCTGTTTAGCCACGTAGTCGCCATCTGGACGTAGGATGTCCCCACAATCCCCTGAGCACGACACATCTTCGTATACGCCACTTGTGCTGCCAGGAAATCGTCATACGTGGCGCCTGCCTTCAGGGCTTTCTCGTAGCTCTTGCGGCCCTTGTCCTTCACGCCCTTTGAGCCTAGGCGGCGTGGGTGATTCTGCCACAGGTACTCGAATTGCTCGTCAGTTGATAGTGGAACGTCGAGTAGTTCTTGTAGGGCGTCAGTCATTCCGGTGGCTCCGGTGGATACATCCAATGGGTGGCAGTTGCGCTGTAGACTGTGCCGTCGTTCAACGTCGTTGGCCCTTCTTCTACTGGAACGGCCTCGTAACTACCGTGCACGTCCTGATCCTTTAGCCAACACATGCGGCGACCAATCTCCTTGTGAAAGTAGGGTGGCTTTCGCTCGATATATTCACCCCAATAGCAATCTGTCACACGGTGGCTTTCTGGCGAGTAATTCTGCTCGACCACCCACAGATCGACCTTCCTGCCATTGCGCGGTGCGCTCACGTCTATTACGTGCCACTCTGTCATTCTGGGGGCTCCGGGGTTGGCTGCCAATGAGATGGACCCTGTTCAGGATTATTGAGAAATGACCTTGCGCTACCGCCAAATATCAGCCAGCCAAAGCGTATGGACTCGTCATACATGTGATACTCGCCCCACGTGACGGCGAACACGCATTTGTTGGATGGGACCCAAACTAGAATTGACTTGCTGGTTTTGGGTGCCGTCGATATGTCCTGCCACTCTGTCATGTCATCTCCTCGCCCATCATCGCCCTCACCGCCGCTGCGACAGCATCCACAATGCCGGGTGCGGCCTTAACAACTCTAAGGTCAGAGCACCAGCCTAGCGTCTCCACCATATCCTTAGCTGCCATTGCCGCTGCTTCTGAGTTGAAATAATAAAGCTGTGATGTGTCCTCGTCTCTACATAAAATCCATGTCTCAGCCATCACTCTCTCCTTTGCTTTAGGCACAGCGCGGCACTTTCCTCTGTGGACGGCCATTCTGCGATGTGGTGCCAACCAACAACCTCTAGAAAATCAGCCCCGAGGTCTTTCTCAGCAGACCTCAGAAACCCGTCCGACCATCCGTTGCTGTCGCTGTCAACGTCGTGGCGCACCATGAATGCGAATCCCTCACGCAACCACCTGACATCAGAGTGGACCTGATAGCCACGCAAAAAAGCTAGAACACGCACATTATAAGCAGGCAAGCGATCTGTGATCAATTTCGGACGCTCGTCCTCCATCTCACTCTCCTTTGCTTTGGGCATACCCTATGCCATTCGTTCACCCATGATCACCGACAAATTTGGACGATCCATTATCGACACGCAATTCTGGCAAATCTCATCCTGACTAGGCGCTGCCAAGGAAACCTCAGTATAACGCACTATCTTGTATGCGTTTTCTGCATTGCAGACCGTAGTGGTCTCACCAGCAGGAATTATGTGCAGCTTCTTGGCGACCTTCTGCCATCTGCCCTCAATTTTGGCCTTGGCATAAGGTTTTCTTCCAAGTCGGACGTAAGTGCAATTTTCCACGGTCCTTCCTTTTTTGGTTTCTGGTCACTTTCTTGCCGAGCCTCTTTTTGGTTTCTTCTATATCTCTTTTTCCATTACGACCAACCTGACCCTCGCGGGTCAGTTATCACTAAGTCTCTGAATACATTCAGATTAACCTTAGTGAGCCCGGCATCTCGTATACCATTCTGCGGCTGTCCATCAACGGCCGGGCGCGCATTCTGGGGGCATGGCGGGTAGTCGACCCCGGTCTCTCGCGTCCTCTTAGGTTGCGAGCCTCTGCCCCGATTTCTCGGCAGCGCACCATATGACGGGCGCTGGTTGCGTTTCTGGAAGGGGATTTAGCTTGATTGTTTCGGAACCGACATGGTAGTCTGGTGCCGCGTTAGACGTTTCCCCTTCCAAGAGATTTCCGTCTAGCGTAGTAGGGCTGAGCTTGGGAGCGCGCCCTACATTCCCTAATAATGGACTAGTCAGTCGGCGGCGTCAAGTGTCGGGTTCACTATCAACTCAACTTCAATCGTGGCCCTACACACAGCGAGAATCGCCTGGTCTCCCACGTTGGGGTAAGCTTTCCTTGCTGCTGCCAACATGTCACGGGTGGCCGATTGAAGCGTAATTATGTCCGCGGTATTGGGCATTCATCTCTCCTGTAAACGGTAGACCCCGCACATTACGGCACGGGAGCGTTAACTTGCTGAACGCTTCCTCACCCTCGCCAGCCGCTCAGTGGCGTCAATGATCTCAACGTTGTCTCTCGTGAACGACCCAGATGGATCAGTTCTGCACATGCCATAGCCTGAAAGTCCGCGTTCTTCCCATTTTCCACTTTCCCGCCAGATGCTCCACCAATCCCGCATCCAACTCCCGGCTACCCTCTGTCGCTGCCTCAAGTGTAGATAGTAGGGTCATTCTGATCCCCGCTTCGTCGGGTGGTGGGCTGGGCATGCAAGGTATTTCTGCACGTACCACCCCGCGTCCTCTATGGCGTTTTTTGCCCACCATGGGTCCTCTGCGTGAACAACTATTTTTTCTCGACAATGCTCACACATCGCCCTGAACGTCCTTAGCTCTTCCAGGCCCTCTAGGTTCTCGGTCTTTTTTCTGAACATCTCTATCCCCTTCCATCTATGATCACCTACTAGATAACCTGATATGGCGTGGGGGTCAAGGACTAATTCCGCGCCACCTGCCCTCTGGTCGAGCAGCTATGGGGCTATCCTCGTAGGTTCTGCCCTTATATGCCGCTTTACACTCAAGGTCTGTCAGCAGCTTGGGACGGTAAACCGGCTGTCGAGGTGGCGACTGATATCGCTGCCTCTTGGGCCTTACGCCGAGTCGGATGCAATTTGCCCTGACCACTTGCCGACTGGTTTCCAGGTATTCTGCAATTCTAATATAAGATCCTAGCTGCTGCATTAAGGCGTAGGTGTCATCATAATTAAACTCAGGATAGGTGGGGTGAGGTTTGAGGCCATACTTCTTACACCGGTAGTTTATAGCCCTGAGATCCACACCAGCGGCGCGGGCCATTGCCGAGCCAGTCTGGTGGGCCGCATGAAGCTCGCGAAATTCATCCTCTTTAACATCCCAGACTAAGCCACCCCTGTTCCACCCAGCTGCCGGGATGCCATTAGCCTTGCGGAAATTAAAAACAATGTCCTTGCCCACTCCGTAATAAATCGCGTCGTCAAGATCTCGTTTATGCCCGAGTCGCTTTCGAGTCGCTGTGAATGATTTTTTGCTTGGTGGCCACATGCTCTCGCTCCATGTTTTTAGTCCCGTAGTCCAACACTGCCAGCGCATCAGCAGCGTGTTCATCAAGCTTCAGGCTGTGGGTTTTCTTGGCCCAGGCGATCATATCCTCCTTGCTGGCTCTACCGCTTCCAGTGGCGTGCTTCTTGATAGATGAGGGAAGGATATCCAGCACCGCACAGCCGTGCTTTGTAGCGATTGCTTCGATTACACCCGCATAGCCCCACAGGCTTCTGGTTGCGTGCAGGCCTCTAGCGAAGGGCCTCTCATAGACCACCACGTCAAAGCCCTTGGGGGCCTTCAGGAGCAGGTCCAGGTAATCAGCTAGTGCTGCCAGGCGTTGTTCCCGGTTCACCCCTCTGAGGAGCCAGGAGAAGGCGTGAGGGCCATCGTCGCCTTGGTATGCAACGCCCATGTGTTTGCCGAGGTCAAGTGCGAGTATGGTCATGCAAAAGTCCGTTTCAAAACTTGGGTGCCCCTGGGGCGGAATCTCGTTTCATAGCCTCTCGATAGGCCTCAATCTCATTCCTTGGCACACCGAAGTAACAAGCTAGTCCCCCGATATCGAACCTGTTTGCAGCCTTCCTGAACGCCTCATGAGAGGGTGGCCAGGACCATGGCATTCCTGCGTCTACTCGTGGCTGTGGGACGAAGCTTTGGCCGGGCTGATACTTCTTCATCTGTGGCATTGTGATCACCTAAACGAAAAAGACCCCAGACCCGAAGGTCCAGGGCCAGTCTGGGAGGAGGGAACACCTGCTTTATCTCACGGTAGCAGGAACCGTATCTCTATTTGAAAACATCTGGACGCAGAAGCTTCACGCTTTCGCCCGTAATCTCTTCAATCTCCGTACAGATATTCGCCGGGGGTTGGCCGGCAGTGATCCAGTTCCAAACATGAG
>JAJFJQ010000025.1 GCA_021773835.1 Gammaproteobacteria bacterium | reverse complement strand
ACTCGTTGACGACGAAGATTATCGTACGCGTGCTGAAGCGCGTCACAGCCTCTTCGAGTACATCGAGGTGTTCTACAATCGGCAACGACGCCACTCGACTGCGGCTTATCTACCGCCCGCTGAATTTGAGCGTCAGTATGTAGCTTAATAATGCTGTCCGTTTTTCTGGGGGAAGCCCAGAGTAAGTTATTTCTATTGGGGTTCTGTTACGAATGGCAAGAACGAAGAGGTGGAGCTCCTCCTAGTTTTGCCGGATAGTTTCAACAAGCGACGATAGTCGCAGATAGGCGGTATCCGTTAGACTGGAGCGAGCTTCGCCCTCGCACCATTTATCAATTGTGATTACGTACCGTCAACGTATCGTAATCGACTCCGACCCCATTTATCCTTTATGCATTGACAGGTAGCCTGGCGTGATCTTCAAACCCGCCGCTACTGCCATACGGTTTGCATAGGCATAGAATGCTGCAGTTGAGGCGACATACCAAATCGCTTCTTCATCAAATCCTTCGGCACGTAAGGCATCGCGTTCCGCATCGCCGATCGATTCTGGATCAGTGAGCACTAGAACAACGAAATCCAACATCGCGCGATCCCGACTCGACAGTTTAGCCAGACGGTAATTGCGCCCGATGTATTCGACAAATACGGGGTCGTCGCACACGCCCCGCAGTTTTGCGCCGTGGTGCGCGCAGCAATAGGCACAACCATTCGTTTGCGCGCTGACCAAAGCAATGAGTTCGTGGTCAAGCACGCTCAGGCCGGAATCGGTGCGCATCAGTTCCATGTACGGCGTCATGAAAGCGCGTAGGCGTTGATTGTCCGACGCAAACAGGCGCATAAAATTCGGCATAAACCCGTATTGTTTTTCTACAGCGCGTACCATCGCGTCCATTTCATCATCTAGGTTATTCCGTTCTTCTAGATCAAGCCCGCAGATTTCCAACAGGCTGCCTTTTGTCTCGACCTTTTCCGCAACACTCGCCATGACGCGCCCCTTTTTGCTGATTTAAGTAGATCCGGATCCGTTACTTACAAGTGTAGTGGGTGTTTCGCGTCGGCAGAGATTATTTTCGGGGAAAAATGGGGTCATATACCATTGCCGGGTGTTTTTTGTCGTCAAACCTTATAGTTCGAATGGTTCTCTTTGTCTGAGTTAACTCACTGTTCTTTAGACGGTTGCTCTTCTGGTCAGGGTAGACATGAAGGCGACTCGGTCGGTTTGTAGGCGAAACTCGTAGGATCGAGTAAAAATGGGGTCGGAGTAAATTACTGTGCTCGAAATGTTGTTATAAATAGGGCAGACAAGTAAGAAAGAAAGTAGCGGAGAATTTGAGAAACAATAATGGCAAGGAAGCCACGGATTTACATCGCTGATATCCCACGCCACGTTGTACTGCGGGAAGCTAATCGTACCGCAATTCTAAATATTGCCATCGAGTACGACGTCTCGTTCGATAGCCCAGGCCTCACGGGTGAAAAGTACAGCGGTTATTCGCACGACTGTACATTGCCTTTAAATTCTCGGGGTACCGAAAATGACCCGGGACACATCAGTTAATATGCATACCGTGTTGCAATTGAGCGTCTCCGCTGTACCTAGAGCTGTGTCCAGCATTTCAGGCGAAAGTTCGGCAGACATTATTCGGCAATTGCGGAATCGCGGCTTAATGGCCGTTGTTACCAACGTGGTGCTTTCGCACAACATAATCCATTGTATTTACGACGGCCTTTGGTTGCGGAATAAGCGGTTAAAGACGGAGGTCGATACGATACTTGGCGGCTGTCTCGAAGGCAGTTATCCCAGAATGTCGCACAAGATACACGCCGGGGAACCGCCGGGGTGTCGTAATTTACACCGATCCCGATCCCCATCCCTTTAATTATGGAGACGCACCGCGGAATTCGATGCTAAGAATACTTGGCAAAAGTACGTTCAACATACTAGCTATTACATGGCTAGCTACGGCCGAACTGATTGGATATGGCGTGCGATATTTCGCCATATCCAAAGAGCAATGTGCGTTGTGTCAATTACCCCTTGAATTCGTTCCTTCAATTGAAGCGTTTTCTACTGGCACGTTGCATTCTGATTCGATGTTTTTTGTTGCCCTCTACTTCCTATTTACGTGGCCCATATGCCTAGCGTTCCTGGTAAGGAACGTGGGCGTAACAGACCAGAGAGATAGGTATTCAGATAAAAAGAACGGAGCGTTGTTCGTATTTTTATTTGGTGTTGGATTCTATATGTCGTTTATTTTTGTCGACAACAGCACCGTGCCGGTCGTGGGGACATTTAGTCGTCAGTATTATTACTATTTGTATTTTGCAGTACTCGTCTGTTGGGCGTCCTACCTAACATTAGTGTTCTCATTATTTAACATACTCAATCAGTTCGATCTGACGACAGTAAAGGAAATGAATAATGACTGAAAATCAAGATCCGTCCTTTGAATCAGTAATCGACTTCTACAAAAATGCGACGACCCTACTAACCGCTATTACGCGTGAAACCGCAAATAGAATCGACTTGGGCGAACTAGCAACCGGTCAAGAAAAGGCGGAAGCTGCGGTGTTGGACTACATAGAATACCTTCAAGAGTTAGAGAGCTCTGCTAACCGACATTTTGACGTTGCGAAGAACAAGTATGGTGCAGCTAGTAAGGGGGCGCTTAGACTCGAGCAGACCAAATTATTTGCACGTCTTCAGCGTGAACAGGCGCAAGACGCTTTCGCAAATAAAGTGCTACCGGATTGGAGTGAACGAACCAATACCGAAATAAACGCCCAACTGAGCCAGTTTGTACTTCAAAATGGCGGAGACGTGGTGGGTTATTCAGCAGATTTTGCGCTATACACGCATCGACTAGCCCAGGAAAAGTACTACGATGCGGCTATTGGCGGTTATGGAATAGCTTACGGAATTGCAATAGCGGCTCTGATTCCGGCGACCGGGAGTTTTCTTGCTGCCATCGCTGTCGCGATTTCAATCGGGATACTTACCGAAGCAGTTCTTAAGATAGTTATTACAAAGGAAGATTTTGATGCCGCCACGCTACAGCTTAGTGATTGGTTATCTCTTGCCAGTAATATCGCAGCTGAGATTATCGATCTCAACCAAGAGTTAAATAACGGGGTAGTTTTAGAATCCGGTGCAGATGCCCTGCATCAGGTAATATTAGGTCGAGTTGATAATTCGCTAATGCCCGCAGAAGCTGATCGGCTCGTCCATATGTATTCTCACGAGGACGAGCAAGGCATTGAGCCGTTCATTAAATCTATTGAATTCTTGCTGACAGGCGTAGTAGATAATGCGCCTCTAATAGATACGGACTCATACGTCGCAAAATACGCGAAACTTATAACTCGCGTCGTAGCGTTTCCACTAGGTTCGCTCGATCTCTTAGACAGTGCTTCGAGGAATCATCTCGTTTCCGAATCAAAACGAGGCGACTCTACCGGATTAGCAACTCGTTACGCCCTCAGGGAATTGAACCCGTTTATCTACGACGGAAATCCTGCGGTTTACTTAAAGCACAATATTCCGACCGCTGGGTCTGAAATCGGTGTACTTGACATCGAAAACTTCAGTGACGAGTACATCATTGATCGTGCAAGTATGCTGCTGTGGAAAATCAAGCGGAATGTTGGGGACCTAGAATTACTGACGGGTTCTGGACTAAAAATCTATGAAGATCGAAATTCCGGCGAAAGCATTACCGTTTCACCAGCTGGAACGGAGTTCCCAGATCCCACCGAATACATAGTTTTCGGTTCCGACGAATCAGAGAATGGCATTGTCCTTCCAGCCATCATCGGTACAGACGACATAGATCACATTTATGGTGGTTTGGGTGACGACGTCATCAAAGGTGAAGGAGGTAACGATTATCTCGAAGGTAGCGGAGGGAACGATTCAATAACTGGTGGCGCGGGTGTCGATACGCTTGTAGGAGGACGAGGCGACGATATTCTGCACCTGGAAGGCGGAACATCTCCTTTCGCTGGAGATGGCGATAGTGACGAGGCGACTGGAGGAACCGGCAATGATCAGTACTGGGGGCTATCAGGTGGTGATAGTGCCTTCGATGTGTCCGGCGACGATGATGAGTATTACGTTACGTTTGAAGCCGGAACGGAAACCAACGGTATCGCAATAATCGAGGATGCTGACGGTCAGGGTACGATTTTTTACGCCGACGGTCTCGCGTTAACCGGAGGCAATCTAGTAATTGCGACTCCAGAAATCAGCATTTTTAAATCAACAGATGATGCGTTTATCTACGAAAAAAGGACCGACTTAGCGTCTGGAACGGATGAAGTTAGCATCCGCCGCGCCGGCCCGGTCGGAAGTGAAGGTAGCGTAGTTATCAAAAACTTCACGCCTGGGGCGCTCGGCATTACGTTAGTGTCTGACGCCGTTCCCGAGGTTTTGGACTTTGAAGGCACCGCGGGCGATGAAAAGATTTTCGACTTTATCGATGGTACGACAATCCAGCGTTTCGAGTCGGACAGCTTGGCAGAAACGGTCGTCTTCTCAAGACCAGTTCAGCGCATCTCCGGTCTCGGCGGAAACGACACGATCCAAATCAACGCGGATATCCCAGACCTCCTGATCTACGGTGATAGCGCAGGCGCAGGTATCGGTAGTGATGGTGATGATTGGATCGAAGTCGATATCACCAATGTTGATGCCGAAGCGGCCCCGGTAATTTTTCGGAATGGCACGTATCTGTTCGGAGAAGGCGGAGACGATATTATCGGTGGATCCCAGCGAAATGATTGGCTATCTGGTGGCGCCGATCACGATTTTGTCAGCGGACGTTCTGGCCGAGATTTCATATCGGGAGGCAGTGGGAATGATTGGTTGCAAGGGGGCGATGGCCACGATGTCATTTTTGGTAACGACGATAATGATCGCATTTTTGGCGGGGCCGGAGTAGATACGCTAACCGGCGGAGCGGGTAACGATCAACTATGGGGTGATGCTGGAGATTCGCCCTTCTTTAGGGATGGAACTGAGACATTTTGGGATGGCGCAACCGAAACTGTCACGGTGCCGATCCTGCCGGCTGGGCTTGGCGACCAGCTGCCGGTTAGTAGAGACGCAGATCTCGGCGATGGCGATGGTGACCATCTAAAAGGTGGCGCTGGAAATGACTTTCTCTACGGCGGCGAAGGCGTCGACTTTCTCTATGGACAAGCTGATAACGACGTACTGCAAGGCGAGGCTGGCGACGATTGGTTGTTTGGTGGGGACCAGAACGATGTCCTTTGGGGTGATAAGGATCCGGCGAGCTACGATGCGGATACTACGCCGTTTACTCCCCACGGGCATATCCAGCGAGAACATGCTGACGGAAAAGACGTCATCGGTAATGATCATCTAAATGGTGGACGCGGTAACGATAAGCTGTACGGTGGTGCCGGTAACGACAGATATTACTTCGGCTACGGCGATCGTAACGATGTCATCGATGATGTAGCCGGGATAGACAGCATTTGGCTGACAGGAGGGCTCTCGAACACGGATATAAAGCTAATCGAGAGCGGTGGCGATCTTCTAGTCCAGTTATCTAGCGACGGGACACCGACTGGCGACCAACTAATAGTTTCAGGTTGGTTTAATGGCAAACCAGTTGAATCCATTGTAATCGGCGAAACGACGATTCTAACCGTCGCGGATATTGAAGCAGCGGTGGGTAAAACGAGTGAGCCTGCCGATGGGTCGGCCAGCGAGGCGTTAAACCTTGTTTTATTAACAGATTCAGCGGACTCCAGCTTAGCAGGCGGTACGCCGGGCGCTGATACGATTTACGGTCTCGGCGGTAACGACGTTATAGCCGGGGGTAGCGGTGACGATCGTCTAATCGGTGGCGACGGCGATGACGAACTCAGTGGTGGCAACGACAACGACACACTCATCGGAGAAACCGGGAACGATTCGTTATTTGGCCACTCTGGAGACGACGTTCTTGTTGGAGGGATCGGCGACGACGATCTCGTTGGTGGTGCCGGAAACGATACGTACACCTTTAGTCGTGGCGATGGCGACGACTTTATTCTTGATGTTGGTGGCGCGGCGGATCGCGTTGTATTTGGTGATGGCATTAATACTGACGACGTCACTATCGACGTCAGCGGCGATAACCTCATCCTCGAAATCCGCAAACACGGCGATCTAGTCGGCGATAAGATCACCATTGTCGACGGGTTTGTCTCTGGCACCGAGGTCGAGACGATCGAGTTCAGTGGCGGGGCAATATGGGATGCTGACGAAATCAGCTCGCATCTTCCTGATGCGTATGCGCTGAATGATGCAGTGAGCGTAATTGGTGGAACCGGGGTCTCAATCTACACATTAGCCGCTGAACTCGACGATGGCTTTTCGATCTCTGTAAGCGACGCCGGCGGGGTAGATACCCTGGATCTAAAGGTAGGGACATCCGGTACTTTCACTTTTACGCCGGTGCTGAACAGCTCCGCTCGTGACGGTGACGATCTGCTACTGGATACCACCATTGTTTCCACTCTCGGCAGCGTGCCGAATGTGACTGGCGAGATCCGGATCACGGACTTCTACACAGACGCGGGTTTTATCGAAACGATCAAGTTCGGCCCGACGGTTTTTAACGCGCCGAACGAAGCACCCATGGTCGTCAGCACAATCCCCGATCAAGTTATTGCGCTCGAATTGCCCTACAGATTCAGTGTGCCGCCAGGTACCTTCGATGATAGTCCGTTTGACCAATTGCAGCTCGATGCGCAGTTGGTCGAAGGCGGCGATCTTCCAGATTGGCTGACATTTGACACCGTGACGAGAACGTTTTCTGGAACGCCGATTGCGGGTGATACCGGGATCATCGATATCGCTTTGACGGCTACGGACGCTAAGGGCCTGATTGCGACAACAGCGTTTGAGCTGAATGTCGGTAACGTTAACGTCGCGCCGACGGTTGATATACCTATTGTCGATGCGGGGGTCGTCGAGGGCAATGCGTTTGGGTTTGTCATTCCGGGAGCAACATTTTCTGACACGAACCTCGATGAATCTTTAACCATCACGGTCGCTGCGCCGGACGATGGCCTATTGCCTGGATGGCTGAGCTACGACTCGGCTACGAGCACATTATCGGGCACGCCTGCTACGGCCGATATCGGATTAGTGGCTGTAAAAGTTACCGCGACGGACAGTGGTGGCCTGACGACAAATAATACCTTTTTGATAAACGTTAACTATTTGAACGACGCACCCGTTCCTGCGATTCCTGCGCTTGATCAAGCGGCGACCGAGCAGGCATCGTTCACGTTTTCATTACCTGTCGGCACTTTCACTGATGCAGACACTGTCCATGGCGATAATCTGCGCTACTCGGCGACGATGACGGACGGGTCAGATTTGCCCGGGTGGCTTTTCTTTAACTCTTCAACGTTAAGTTTTAGCGGCCGTCCCGTCGCCATATTCGGTGACACCGACTTCGATCTCCGTGTTACCGCAACAGATAATGACGACGCGAGCGCATTAACGAATTTCACGCTTCGCGTGGTGGAGTCTGCCGGTGCGCCCGATTGGTTAGTACCGCATGACGTTACCGCCGTCGGCGATCCGCTCTATTCGAGATCCGAGGGTGTTACCGCTGCCCTTGATGGTGGCGGATACGTTGTTGTGTGGGCGTCCGACAGGCAAGACGGTGATGCAGCCGGGATCTTTGGACAACGTTTCAGTAGTGACGGAGTAAAAGCTGGGGCGGAGTTTGCCATCAATACGACAAGCATTGAAGGGCAAACGACGCCGGTCGTTGTCGGGCTTAACGGCGGTGGATTTGTTGTGGGTTGGGAGTCGACGCATGAAGACGACGGTTTTCAATCTGAATACGGAAAAGATGGCGGTGGCGTCTATGCGCAGCGATTTAATGCGGCCGGTACCGCAGTTGGATCCGAGTTCCGAGTAAATCCCGTGTTCAGTGGTGTACAGGATCAGCCGGCAGTAACGGCACTGAACGACGGCGGATTTCTATTTGCCTGGTATTCGCAGTTCGATGAACAACGGATCAATGTTGTGGAATATGGAGTCGGCGAACGCGGCCTGTTTGGGCAGCTTTATGCCGCAGATGGCACATCGGTAGGGGACGCGTTCCGGCTCGCCGGTGATGCGTTGGTAGCGGCAAATGAACCATCGATCGCCGGACTGCTTGGTGGCGGTTTTGTTACGGCTTGGCGGGGCTCGGACCCGAGCGGCTTCGGCGTTGTTGCCCAGCGATATGGGTTAGGCGGCGCCCCGATCGGTTCAGAGATCTCTGTCAATTCAACCGCTGACGGTAACCAGCATAAACCCGCGGTTGCGGCGCTCGCGACAGGCGGATTCGTGATTATTTGGCAATCCGATCAACAAGACGGTGATGGCGGGGGGGTATACGGGCAACGTTATAATAGTGTCGGAAGTGCGCTCGGATCTGAATTTAGAGTTAATACAACCATCGCCAACGATCAGGTGGATCCGAGCGTCTTTGGTACACCGGACGGCGGGTTCCAAGTCTTGTGGTTTTCCCAAGTAGACGCCCTCACCGGAACGATATTCGCCCAACAATACGATGACGCTGGAGCAAAAATCGGCATCGAGACAGCGATCAATGAACATCCGGTAAGCCTAAACGCACTGCCATCCGTGACGGCGCTTGCAAACGGAAGCTTGGCGTATTCATGGACGACGGCGTGGGATGGTGATCTAGGCTTTGGGCCGACCGATCCAACGAATATCGAGTCGCGTCTGATTGAATTGCGACCCAATACCGACGTCATTACCATCGATCCGGTAGTTGATACTCCAGCTTCCGAGTTCAAGACCTTGGCGTTTAGGATTGAGGAAAGTATTTTTTTCGATCCAGATCTCGAGTTTGGTGATGTTCATGCCGTCACCGCAACAGTGGACGATGGTAGCGCGCTTCCCGATTGGTTGGCCTTTGATCCCGCAACATCCACACTGAGCGGACTGCCGTTGAGCGGTGATGTCGGTCTGTTGAGTGTGAAGATAACGGCTACGGATGCCGCGGGATCAACCGCCGAATCGATCATTAACATTGATGTCACCGCTACAGCCGATATTAGTGTTACGGCCGATCCTGCCACCTTCATTGTGAATACCACGGAGCCGCTCGCGAACTTTAACCCAGCGGCTGCAACGCTGGAAGACGGCTCCCAAATCGTGGTTTGGGATACGACAAATGCAATTTACGGGCAACGCTACGACGACGACGGAACGACGGCCATCGGTGGAGAGTTTCGCCTTGACGCGGGCACGGCCGGGAACAGTTCGGATCCAACCGTCTCCATGCTTGTCGGTGGTGGGTTCATAGCTGCTTGGATGCGCAGCGACGGCAAAATCGTCGGGCGCAAATACGATGCCGGTGGTGTTGCCACAACTGGCGAAATCGAGCTTGCGAATATAGTCGCAGACGGCATCGGAGTTGCCGCACTTGATGCTGGTGACTTCGTACTCAGTTGGCATGCCGCCTCAGGCACCCAAGATCTAACACTACAACGTTACTCGGGAGATCCAATACCGACCCCATTGGGTTCCGAGATCATCGTCTCGACAGGTATTCCGAATGAACACCTAGGCATCGCGTCCTTAGCGGGTGGCGGATTCATCGTTGCTTGGTCCGACCATGACACATCGGGGCGCACTGTAATCAACGCGCAGAGATACGACGAGTTGGGAACGCCGACGGGCGCAATATCTAAGCTCAATGACAACGCAACATTCAACAATTTAGAACCCGCAGTCCTAGGTTTAGCGGATGGCGGTTATCTGGTTACCTGGACCGTAGATCTCTTGGACGGGGATGCTGACATTCATGGGCGAATTTTTAACGCAGATGGAAGCGCGCGTAGTGCTGAGTGGCGGATAAATAATTTCACCACGGCCCCTCAACGTCGTTCCTCGATCACGGGTACGAACGATGGTGGTTTTGTAATCGCGTGGAGATCCGAAATTGGTCTAATCTCATCCGAATATGGTGCAACTCACCTCCAGCATTTCGATCGCTACGGGAATCCAACAGGTGATGTTTTTCAAGCTAATTTAGAATTAAGTGGAACAAGGACGGCGCAACCCACGATTGCCGCTACTGCTGGCGGTGGATTTACGGTTTTTTGGGATGCCGGCATATTCGTAGAAGACGATGAAGTCGCTGACGGTATCCTCGCCCGTCGCTATGGCGTTGGTGGAGGTGATTTTAATCTTGCTCCTGTCGCTGCTACGCCAATAACGGACGGCGTTGTTGACGAAGATGTACCGTATAGCTTTTTTATCCCCTCCGACACGTTCACCGATCCCGAATCGGATAAGTTGACCTACCGAGCGACGCTGGCCGGCGGCGACGCATTACCAAGTTGGTTAACGTTTGACGCCGTGACTTTGGAATTGGCTGGGATCCCGGGAAATGACGATGTTGGCGCCTACGCAGTAGCGATCACCGCAACGGATACAGTCGGTAACTCGGTGGCCGAGACATTTACACTCTCGGTGAGCAACATCAATGATGCGCCGATCGCGGCGAGCGACACCGCCGGCTTGCGCCTCGATACGGGTACGAAGACGATTACCCTCGACGTGCTGGCAAATGACGTTGATGTCGACTCCGGTGATGATCCGACCACGTTTTCTCTAGACTCGGTAACCGTGGTGGGAGTGCAAGGTAGTGCATCGATTGTCGCTAACCAATTGCTGTTCGACCCTCGGACCGATTTTGATAGCTTGGGCCCGAATGACATCCAGACCGTGACCGTAAATTACACGATGTCCGATTCAGCGGGCATTAGTTCGTCGAGCACGGTTAGCATCGCCATTCATAACGGCGACGCCATCTTCGGTACTGATGGTGATGACATCGTGGCGGTGTCTGCACCGGGCCGGTATTACGGCTTCCGTGGAGCAGATGTCTACACACTCGGAAGCGGTGGCTCCGGATCGAGATACGTATCCGGCGGAGCCGGATTTGGAACTTCGTCAACCACCTACCGCGTGTCATCGAGTTCGGGGACAGCGACTTTCGGAAAGCCTCTCGGTGGGGGTATTCCCGGCACCATGTCTTTCTCTGGCTTACCCAAGAAAGACATGCTTCTCGGGCTTGGATCGCTATTGATAACTTTCGACGGTACGGATGTCGAACTACGTCTCGAAGATTTTGATCCGAAAGACGTATTGGGAGGCCCCCGAGTAATCGAAACATTTGTATTCGATGGGGTTGAGTACAGTTTCGAGGAAATCATCAGCCAAGGGTTTAACGTCAACGGAACTATGGCTTCGGATGTATTAACGGGAACAAATATCGTTGATTGGATCGATGGCTTAGCGGGGGGCGATACGCTCGCTAGCGGCGATGGCGACGATACGCTCACCGGCGGTCCCGGTGACGACTCATTAGACGGTGGTCTCGGTAATGATACCTATGTTTTTAAGCCGGGTGATGGCCATGACGTCATTACCGATACGGGCGGTATTGATCGGGTGGTTTTCACAGTTGGGCTTTCTTCGGCAAATGCTGTGAGCACACAGGTCGGCGACGATTTGGTATTAACGCTAAACACGACTGATTCGATCACGGTTAAGAATTGGTACCTCGACGCGGGGAATCGAGTAGAGACGTTTGCATTTACGGAAGACAATCTAAGGATTGTTGATTCGGAGACCGCCGAAACAATCGATGCGAATCACGTACCGACAATCGCCATCCCAATCGCGGATCAATCGGCCACGCAAGACGAGGCGTTTAGCTTCGCGATTCCCGAAGGAACCTTTGTCGACGTTGATTTGGACGATACGCTGACCATCGGCGCGACACTAAATGACGGTAGTGCATTACCGGGGTGGTTGAATTTTGATGTCGTAAGCAACTATTTTAATGGAACGCCAGGTGCTGGCGATACGGGCTTGCTGAACGTCAAAGTCACGGCAACGGACGCCGGCGGTCTATCAGTGAGCGATGATTTCGAGATCAGCGTAGAACGAGTTAGCGCCCCACCTACAGTAGTAGCCGCACTTGAGGATCGGGCGACGGTCGAGGGCGCTGTATTCAGTTACTTCGTAGCACCAAATATCTTTGTCGACCCAGATATCGGAGACAGCCTGCTGTTAACGGCAACGTTACATGACGGTAGTGCGCTGCCAAGTTGGTTGGCATTCGATGCACAGACAAATTGGTTTAACGGTACAGTGCCGGCAGGTGCTGGTGATCTGTCGATTAAGGTAACCGCGACCGATAGCTTCGGATTATCCGCCAGTGACAATTTTCAACTGACGATCTCGACCGCGTTAAATGTGATCCACGGCACTTCGAGTGACGATACGCTTAATGGCACAGCTCATGCCGATCAAATTGACGGGTTGGTTGGGCACGATGTAATCGCCGGTGATGCAGGCGACGATATCATCTATGGCGGTCATGGCAACGATGCTATCGACGGCGGGAGTGGTAACGACTGGATCGATGCCGGAAATGACGATGATGTCGTTGAGCCAGGATTAGGAGACGATGTTGTTTTCGGCGGCCGAGGTGATGATGTGATCACGGACCTGTTTGGTAGTCATGAGATCCACGGAGGAAATGATAATGACACGATCGTTACGGGTGATGGGGATGATTTGATTTACGGCGACTCCGGCAACGATACGATCGATGCCGGAGGGGGAGCGAATCAAGTCTATGGGGGATACGGGAGCGATGTAATAACAACAGGCGCGGGTAACGACTGGATTGATGCAGGTAACGGCAATGATATCGTTGATCCGGGATTAGGTGATGATGTCGTTTTTGGCGGCCGAGGTGATGACCTGATCACCGATTTGTTCGGCAATCATACGATCCAAGGTGGAAACGGTAATGACACGATCATAACCGGCAACGGTGACGATGTACTTTGGGGTGATCCCGGCAACGACACGATTGACGCCGGAGATGGAACGAATCAAGTCTTTGCGGGCCATGGGGACGATATTATTACCACGGGAAGCGGTGATGACGATATCGATGCCGGCAACGACGATGATGTCGTTAACGGCGGTGCCGGAAATGACACTATATTCGGTGGCTATGGATTTGATTTCATCAAGGGTGGCCGGGGGGACGATGTTCTAACTGGTTGGCACAATGGAGACACTTACCATTTTGACCGTTTGGACGGTAATGACGTCGTGGTGGAGACTGGTACCCATAGCGGCGATGTGATTGAGTTTGGTGCCGGCATTGCGGCAGACCAAATATGGTTCTCGCAATCTGGAGATGATCTCCGATTAGATTTGGTCGGTACGCCGGATAGCATTCTAGTGCAAGGCTGGTATGGCTATAACGAACCTGTGGAATCATTTGAACTCGATGACGGAACATACCTACGGAATTCCGATATCGATCAGCTTGTTCAAGCAATGGCGACATTTAGCATTCCAACCGGAACCGATACATCGTTGCCGCCTGCTGTCGCACATGTTGTCGATCCAATAATCGCCGCGGTGTGGCAGGGTGTCTAGGTGGCTTAGCGGTTTGAACTAAGCGCGAATTTCCCGTTCGTTCTCACGTACAGCACCGAAGATCGATGGTAAGACTGGCGATCTCCGGCAGCGCCGGAACTGGAAAAACAACGCTGGCGTCTGAACTAGCGGCACGCTACAACTGCGCACTGGTGGGTGAGCACTATGATGACTTCTTTGACGAGGATCACGATTTCGTGAAGCCAGCATCGCAATTGCAAAAGCGAATTTCCGAGACACTAGAAGCCAAAAATAAGCTCGAAAACGGGTACGGGAATTTCGTCGCAGACCGATGCCCCGTCGATCTGTTTAATCTTTGGTTGAGTCGAGGCTTTGGTGGTGAGCAGCAGAAAACGGTTGATCTATATAGGCGATGTCGCTCTTATATTCAAAAATACGACGTAGTTGTCGTTCTTCCATGGAGCGCACTGCCGCTTGTGCAGTTGGACAATGGTAGCGGTCGCCGCCGCCGAGTTTTGAATAGTTGGACCCAGCTTTACAATCATTCGACGATGATAGGTCTGTTGCACCAGTGGGTCTCCGTTAGCCGACTTTTGCCGATACCTTTTGCTATTGCGGAGGTTCAGGCACGGGTCGGATTCGTTATGAAGGCGCTTGGAGAAAAATAAGGAACATTCTTTCTTCTAAGCGTGACGTTTTCAAGCGGATCCTAATTATGTATCTGGTGTTGCGTAGCGTGGTTATTTTGGTGCGACGTTTAGCCTTTGTAATGCATTGATAGTCGATCCAGGAACAGGCCCAAGCCCCAATACCATTAACGCCAGGTTTGCTGCGTCACCATTTCGGATCGGTTGAATTGGCTCCGCATAGGTCGGTCTTGCGGTAGCGGGATCCGCGCGCTGGTTTTCATTCAGTTTGTAGAGGTCCGCGCCCTTAGCGACACCAGATCCCCAAACGTAAAAAGGTATCGTATAGTTTTCGGCATCTGACGACGGGCGGTGCGTGGTTGTATCTTGTCTGCCGCCGTGGTCGGAAGTGACTATGATCGTCGTTTTACGATTTAGTATGGGATCATCGTCGATGGTCTGCAATATAGCGCCTAATTGGCGGTCTATTTTGGCCACAGCATTCAAGTACTCGCTTCCTGTTGCAACATCCCAATGGTGGCCATGACCGGCGGAATCTGGATCCCGGAGGTGGATCAAGCAATAGTTATAAGGCGACCTCTTCATCGCGATGAGGTAGCTATTAACAAGATCATTAGTTTCTTCGCTAAAGACATAAGCGTCGATCTTATTCCGGCCATTGTCTTCACCCGTGCTATCAAGCGCGCCGTGGATCTCGTTGTAACTTTGATGGTAGAGGACAAATTTTTCTTTTGATGCGTACAAACAGGTCGAGAGCCTGTTGTCATGTACAACATCGAACACACTGCTCACATAGGCGCCTTTGTTTGTGTGTAGCGTTGCTCTTGGCGAGGGCGTTTTGTTCATCGTGTAGTTGTGGCCGTTGTCGCCGGCCACGCCACGTCCGGTGATCTGGGTGGTGTGGTTCGGAAGCGTAACGGTCTCGTCTGCATCGGTGCGCGCATTATCGGTAAACACCCCTTCTGTTCGCAGACGATAAAAATTCGGTGCGTGTTTCGGCCCGAGCGCGGTAACCGCATCGGAGCGAAGGCCGTCAACGCTGATGTGGATCACGAATTCGGCTTCGACCCCGAAAGCTGGAAACGCACAAGTTATTGTCGCGAGCAACGTGATGAGTAAGCCTAAAGTACTAATTCGAGACATCACTATGCAATTTCATTCCGGTTTCAATCTTGCTGTATTGGGAACCGTACGGACGTTTCAACGTTAAATTGCAGAATTGCGCATTGGTGATCTAGTAATGTAATCGTGACCGTGCAAATGATTTTCCTTGGTGGAAGTAAACACGCTATGGATACGTGCCTAGTTACTAAAGGAGGGGAGACGGTCGAGTAGCATGCCGCCAAGGATCACGTACGCGATCGAGATTTTTGCCGCCTGTTCGGCAGAGAGATCGATTACGGCCGCAAGAACTGAAACGACAGTGATTACAGCGGCACTGAGGGCCAGCATCGCCACAACCTCTGGCAGATGGCTTTTCGCCGTTTGTCCGTTTGAACGATTCACAAATTGAGTCTCCTCGCGCCTTTTTAAATTGCGATACCGCCCAACCAACCTGGTGTTCAACCCTCTGTATTGCGTTCGCTGCCTCCATTCGAACCGGCCGTTACGGCCTTACAATAGCCTTTGATCGAGTCTGAATTACTAGCGGAGCGGCGCACGCCGAATTAGTGCTCAGCCCGCGCCGCACAGAACGGCGTTTTCTCGTGTCTACTCAGTTCGTCCCCACCAGATTATTAACCTACTGAATTATAGTCACTTTTTCTGCTTTGTTCATCGACGCCGTGAGTTGCTTGAACGCTAAATTACGCATCGCCACCTCAGACCCGTATCGGCCGCATCTCAATGTTTAGAAAATTATTGTAATTTATAACTCTAAACGTTGAATATTCAATAAGTTATATGCATAATCTAATGATATTTATTAAGTATATGATAGGAGAAGGTGACGTGACGCTGGCCAACGCATGATTTGAAAAATGACCGACTTAGATAACATTACTAGTGACAGGCGCGTTGTCTTACTACAGAGACTGACGACGCCCGGTGCGATCGATACCTTAGAGCCAGTCTCGAACCTCGCCTCATCGATTGGGTATTGCTACGAGTTAGCGCAAGAAGTCTTCGAGACTCGTCCCGGTGATGAAGTGAAGCACTTGGACCTTCTAGCCGATCTTGGATATCTCGAAAAACAATTCTTCGACAAGATTCATCTTTGCGTTTGCGAACGTCGACAATTCGCGATCAATTTCCGCGAAGTGTGCGTTAATTGTCGCAGCTCGAATATCGTTGAAACCGATATGATCCACCACTACTCGTGTGGATACACGGGTGCTGAGCCGGAATTTCAAGATGGAATTCGTTATCTTTGCCCCAAATGTGATGTAGAGCTAAAACATATTGGCGTCGATTACGAAAAGGTATCGACGGACTATGTTTGCGGTGCGTGCGCACACGTATTCACCGAACCTGAAATCGATTGCCAATGCCTCGCATGTATTCAACAGTTTGGTGTAGAGCGGGCATTTGTCCGGACCCTTTATATCTATCGGATCAGCGCTAAAGGAATACTGGTCGCATCTAGAGGGACAATGGAAGGTGACATCGCGGCCGGAAGCCTCATCGATCCAGAACTGAACGTATATAGTTTCGATTATTTCGAGGAACGGCTTGCACAAGAGTTTGCGGGCGCGCTTCGCTACGATCGATCCTTGAGTATTGTTATCGCAGAAATCGATCGACTTGATGAATTCGAAGTGGAGCACGGGCGTCAGGCCTCGGCTCGAAAATTACGTGACTTTGCCGGCATCGCGAAAGAGTCGTTGCGCGATTCCGATGCGGCGGCTGTCTTCGACCAGACGATTCTAACGCTAATTCTGACGGATACGCCTTTTGAAGGCGCTAGTATTTTCGCCAACCGATTGCGAGAGCACGTTGACCGCCTCAATGACAATCCTGAAGAACGTAACATTACCGCGTCGATCGGTTTCACGAGCTTGACTACCGAGATTACCGGGCCACAGTCAATATTCGATAATGCAATGGACCATTTGCGCGAGGCGCGACTTGCCGGTGGCGACACTGTACGGCCGCTGAGCAGAAACTGAGCGCGATTGAAATGGATAGTCTCGTTGCTGCAATCGTCGATACTTGGTATTACATTGTCGACGCCTGGGACTGGTTATTCTTACTGTCACCAGATCAGTATTTTAGAGTGTTTTGGGCCGTGATATTTCTCGAGCTTCCGCGCTATGCGGCCGCAAATGTCTACGTATTGTTTCTTTTTTTTGCTGGCCGTTTCGATCGTGTTGCAACACCGTTTCCCGCTGCTACGGCGCCACTAGTTTCGATTATCGTTCCGTCCTACAACGAGGGTCAACGAATTAACCAAACGGTGTCGTCGCTCCGCGAGCAAGACTATCCAAATATCGAAATTATCGTCGTTGACGATGGATCTACGGACAGTACCTTAGCGCAGTTTGAGGAATTACGACGTCAGCCCCAAGTTAGCGTTTTCAGGAATGTCGAACGCCAAGGTAAATCGGCCGCCCTTAATTTTGGACTAAGCGTTTCACGTGGCCAATTTGTTGTGTTTATGGATGCCGATTCGACGTTAGCTCGTGATGTCGTGTCCAATCTTATGGTTCATTTCGAAAATCCGAAAGTTGGTGCAGTTAGTGGCGATCTTGGTGTCCGAAATCACCATGCTAATTTGTTAACTCGGCTGCAAGCCTTAGAGTATTTGATCTCGTTGTCGCTTGGTCGCAGGTTCAAAGCGGCAATGGGCATACTATCGATTGTACCCGGAGCTATCGGCGCATTTAGACGCGATTTACTCACGCGAATCGGCGGCATCGAGCCTGGGCCTGGTAATGATTCCGACGTTACAATCCGTACGCGAAAACTTGGGTTGCAGATCGCCTTCGCGGGCAGCGCAGCCTGCCTAACCACAGCGCCCATTACATGGCGACATTGGTACAAGCAACGGATGCGTTGGGATAGGAACATCATAAGGAATCGCGCCCGCAAGCACAGTGATATTTTTAATCCGAAACAAGCCAGCTTTACGCTGAGTAATTTCATATCGTTTCTAGATACTTTTTTCTTTGTCGCGATCCTTCCCGTGATTTGGTTGATCTATATGATCGATATTGTCACTACATACCCTGGGGAGTATGGGTACATCCTGATCGCAGTGATAATTCTCCACCTTGGGTTGAATTTTTTACGCGCTCTAATGGGGTTGCTGATAACCGAACGCACGATTGATCTATCTGATATCGGTATTGCGATCCCGATGTATAGCTTCTACCGACTGATATTGAAGTCCGTGCGAATCATTGCGGTAACTCAGGAGCTGCTATTTCGCTCGTCTTATAACGACCCGTTCGCACCTGAAAAGGTTCGCGACAATATGAGAATTTATTAACGTGCACGATCGAAGCAACGTCGCAATTACAAAGCGTTTATTTACCGGTTTCCTGCGTTTCGGGCCGTTGGTGCTGCTGCTTTTGGTAGGTGCGTGCGCAACGGTGGGCGTCGATCGTTCTGAGGTGCGAGCGCCAGGATCTAAAGCGTTCGACGAAGCATTGATCGATTATGCAGCAGGAGATCTCGACCAGGCGCTGGTGAGTACTCTCGTTGCACTGGAAGATAATCCGCTCGATGCCCGCGCGACGGATCTGCTGCGTGCGATTTTAAAAGAGAAGGGATTGATTGATCAGCTTCGCGTGGAGGCGGATCCTCAGCTGTCGGAATTTACGCCGTCGAGCCCGGAGGAGTTAACCCGCATTATTGCCGGTCGCAATCCGCTAATCCGCGAAGCCGTATTTGGCGTTATAGAAGCGCGCGCTCAGTTACGCGAGGCGAACGTAGACTTAGGCCCAGAAATATCAGTACTCACGCGATTCTACCCCTTGGGCATCCTTGCCCGACTTACACAATCTTTGTATAGCGGTTGGTGGGAGCGTAAGGCGAAAATGCACGCCGCTGAGGCCGCTATCATCGAAGCGCTGGCAAATTACGGGCGTGCTAAAGAGGATGTCAACCGAGAATCGCTGCTGGCATATCTCGACGCGGTCGCTGCAGGCGAACGACTCGCCTCCTTGGAGCGCGAGCTCGATTTTCTGGATGAGCGGCGAGAGCGGGCGATCGTACTTGTGCGCTATGGGCAAAAGTTACCGAGGGAACCATTATTAGCACGTAACGAAATTCGTACTTTGCAAAGCGAGCAGGCTGCCAGCCATCAACTGCTAGCGACTGCAAAGGCTCGATTGAATGCACTAATGAATCGCGCGCCCAATGCCTCGATTGGTGTTAGCGCTCAAGGATTGCTGTGGCAACCCGCGGACTCACTTGATGGTGCATTAACTGCTGCTTACGTTAATCGATTCGAGGTAGACGAAGCGCTAGCGAAAACCAAGATCGCCGAAGCGCGCAAGTCGTCGGCCGAACTACAAGATCCAAATATTGACTTGGTTGCAACCTATGGAGAGTCGGGCGAACAGAGTGAAGGTAGATTCTTAAAGGGCTTCAGCATTGGTGCAATTACGCGATTCCCATTAGCTATAATTCCGCTAAAAAAGGCTCGTAGGGATGAACACGATGCAATAATCCGACAGTTGGAATTTCGTGAACAGCAGGTTCAAAACGATATTGCTGTTGAAGTTGTCGATGCGTATCACAGCTGGGATACGGCGCGCTCGGAGTTAAATAAAGAACGAGCAGGGTTGACGCTTGCCACGGAGGATCGGCGCGTCGCAATAGCTGAGAGAAAGGCCGAAGTCGCAGATGACCCGCTTGCGTTAAACCGGGCAGAGATAAACTATATTCGCGCAGAACGCGCGGTTCTCAAACGTAGCTACGATCTCCAGCGTTCACTGGTAGAGCTGAGCTCGGCAACTGGTGCCGACGTTACGCAGATTAAATTCATTGATGGCGACGCTTCGGCAGACTGGGGTGGTTTGTTGCCTAGAGATAGCAGTCTTGGAATGCGGGCATTGTGGGTGTGGCGTAAGGAATTTCTTCAACAAACAGAAACCATGGAGTTTTTTGTGGATCTGCTGCGGGCTCGAGGGATCGGTACGGTATTTCTGTATGTCACGGAAGGTGATTTGATCGCTGAACCAAAGACCTTAGGTCCATTTTTGGAGCTGGCAAGCCGAAATAACGTTGAAGTTCAAGCGTTGAACGGAGAGCATAAATGGCTTCTCAACGGGCAACGAACGAAAGCGGTTCGATTTGTTGACCAAGTCATCAAATTCAATGCCAGAAATCCGATCGGACGACGATTTAGTGCTGTTCATTTAGATATTGAACCGCACGCCTTACCCACTTGGGAACAACCTTCAGGTCGCGAGAAACTATTATTTTCCTTTATCGATTTACTAGATTCTCTCAAAGCGGGGCGTGGAAGCATTCCGCTTGTCGTTGATGTTCCTGCCTGGTTTGCTGATCGTGAGATCGATGGAATCAGGTTAAGCGAGATAATTACGCGTCGTACCGATGGGGTCGTGTATATGGCATATGGGACGAAGGCCGCACGGCGAAGCGAATTGATAAAGCGTGTTGTCGATGACGCTTCGTCAGCGTCAAAGCGGTTTTGGATCGGGGTAAGTGCCGATCATCGTCATTTGTGTCCTGCCACTTTAGCAGAGAGTTTCGAAGCCGACGTCGCGACCATTGAATCGTCGCTTGAAGCAGTTGGCGATTTCTCAGGAGTCGCGATACATGACTTCGACCGTTACAAAGCGCTTCTACTTGGGACGAGCAAAAATGGCCAAGCGATCGCGCGCGGCAACTGTATTCATGCAGGCGTCGATCAGCCTGTGGACGGTTAGTGCGTGCGATTTCGCAAGCTAAAGGCGCGCGAATCTCGTCCAGCTTCCGCTGGTGAGCGTCAGGAGCGCGCGGTTAAAACGCGACGTAATTCCCGTTTATTATTTATTGCAGCGCTGTTCCTTCTAGCATGTTTCTGTGGGGGATATTGGATTTGGAGCAGTAATTGGCTACTAACCCGCGGACGGGTCGTCGCCTCAACGGTTGCAATCGCAGCTACTAAGACAGGTCGGTTAACTGACATTTTTGTGTCGGAAGGCGAGTCGGTAATCGCTGGCCAGCTTGTTGCACGCCTCGATCAAACGGAACTCATGGCCCGTCGCAAAGAGGCTCAAGCAAGGCTCGCGGAGGTCAGAATCGAATTCGCAGCCGCCAAAGACATGGGGATGAACCCCGATTTTCAAGGGGAGATACTTGAGGCTGAAAGTGAGCGCTTTGATGCAGAGGGCAAGGCGCGCAGCATACAGGCGCGTATTGACGCAGTTTCGATAGATCTGGCGCAAGCACGTATCAACATGGAGCGCGCAGAGCGCCTATATCTGTTACAAGTGATCACTAGGCCGGAGTGGGAACTTGCAGAGACCCGTCATCGGTCACTTGAGGCAGAGATTAAAGTCTTAAAGGCAGAGCTTCGCACAAGTGTTGAACGCTCGAGCCGCGTTGATGATGCGCTTGTTCTCACCCGCGAGAACCTCATTAGAGAACAGCGTGCGCAGGAAGCGCTGATTGATGAATTGGAGCAGCAAGTTGTCCAAGCAGCTGAACGCCTAGCAGCAATCGATGCCGGTTTTGAGCTAACTGAGATCGTTGCTTCGCGAGATGGGACCGTTACTTGGATATATGCGCAGCCTGGAGAGGTGGTCGATCACAACGACACTTTGGTAACACTGGTTGACGAAACGGATCGATGGGTTGAAGCGTATGTGGAAGCGGACGACCTGGCATTCGTAAAGGCGGGTCAACGGGCAGTGATAAGTTTTAAGGGGATCGGCGCCCACAGTTACGAAGGGCATGTCGTAGAGTATGTGTCACGTTACGAGAACGTTAAAGCTAAACCTAGAGTAGGGCCGGAGCAAGTACGAACACCAATGCGGCTCGGTAGAGTTGCCCATCCGGTTCGAATAACGGTTGACGATGCTCTACCGCCGGAAATTCGTGAGGAAATGGTTGCGAGCGTTAAGATTAGGAAATAACTAGCTGCACAACCTGCGTTCACCGGTACGGCAATCGTATGATTATGAGGTGTCTTACCCCTTCCGTCGAGCCAACGAGGCAGTGGCGATAATAGCGCTACCAAGCAAAAATATTGCTGGGGGTACCGGAATTGAAGTTATTGGCTCGAATGATGCGGTTATAGCAAAGTCTGCAGGTAGCGATTGTGCTAATGAAATATTGTTACCGGCATCATCGGTGTCGATCAGGTACAGCCAAACTTCTCCGCCACTCGCCGAGAACAACTCTGCTAAATCGGAACCAACACTCGGCGCACCAGAGAGGTCATATACATTAGTAGCAATATCGGGAGCCGCACTTAATGATTGGTTACCGAATCCAGTAAGGAACTGTGGAGCGATGGAGAGTCCACCGTCCTCGTTTGTCAATAACCTGACGAGCGTAGATCCATCATCTGTATCCGTAAGGCTTAATGCGAAGATGACATCTAAATAATCGGAGTCTGGCGTCGGACCACCATTAGTATCGAGATCCGTGATGGCCATTTTTATTGCAACTGTGCTGCCGCCAAGTCCGTTATTGCTGCCGACGGTAGGAAATAGGCTAGTGACATCGGTAGGATCAAAAATAAACTTCCCGATCCGAGCTGCAGGGTAAGTAAAATCATTAACGAATGGCCCCAACGGTGCTCCACCCGGCAGTTGGAAAGGCGAGCCAACGGGTACGGACGAGTATCCAGTTATCGATTGATCAGGTGCTAATGTTGGCAACCCCGGGTCGATGATGAAGCTCGACGATACGATGTCTGTCGCAGCGCCGGCGGCAAACGCAAACGTTGTGCCGGCAACTATCGCCGCTATTGTGAGCGGTGTTCGTTTGCTGCACTTTGTCACGAACTTGCTCCATATATTGCCGTTATCATCGGCTGTGGGTTGGGGCCAAAAGTTGTGGATTCGGGCATGGCTAATGATCCCAGACTCATTAGCTATTTACCATTACGCGGAGGGTCATTTTACGAAATTTTACCGGTAATATTAACCAAATCGGGCGTTTTTACCCTCACCAATGATCCTCCCAACCGAAAATGATGCTGTACCGCGAGCAAGTCTCGGTATGACCGATGCGATTTCGATAATTATTGGTACGGTAATTGGCGCCGGAATTTATGAGACGACTCCGCTAATTGCAAAAAGCACGTCGAGCACCGTGGAGCTATTCGCTGTGTTCCTAGTTGGCGGGCTTTGTGCGCTGATAGGAGCATTGTGTTATGCGGAATTAGCAACCGTACTGAATCGAACCGGCGGCGATTTCGAGTACTTACAAGAAGCCTATGGGCGTCGTTTAGCCTTCGTGTTTGCATGGATGACGTTTTGGATCGTGCAGCCGGCAGGGGTCGGGGCTATCGCTTACATTTTCGCGCGTTATGCAGCGCAGTTGCACGATTCACTCAACGTCGCGCATTTCTCATACATTGCCGTAGCTGCCGTCGCAGCGCTCACAGTGGCGAACGCGTTTGGATTGCAGGTCGGTACGTCTACCCAGAAACTGCTCACGGCAACAAAAGTACTCGGGATCCTTGTTTTAATTGCGTTAGGTTTTTTGCTGCCGTCCGTGCCGACGGTTACTGAGACGCCGGTATCCGTTCCAGGTACGGTAAACTTGGAACTCGCGTTTATCTTGGTGTTATATACCTACGGCGGATGGAACGTGATCGTCCTGGTCGCCGCCGAGGTCAAGGAGCCACGGCGAAACCTTGTCCGATCCTTGATACTTGGCATTGCCCTCATAACGGTAATTTATCTATTAGCGGTTTTTTCGTTCGAATATGCGCTTGGTCACGCCGGGCTGGGGCTATCCCGATCGGTGGCGTCGGAGATTGCTCGTAGCAGCCTTGGGGACTACGGTGCACTGTTCATTAGTCTATTAATATGTACCACGTGTTTGGCCAATATCAACGCGACGATCCTGACCAACTCGCGGATATTTTTCGCGTTCGGTAGACGTTGGCATACCTATCGATGGCTAGGGCGTTGGCACGGCGATTTTCAATCGCCCGTGAATGCGTTAGTTGCACAAGGCGGCATTGCGATTGCATTGATTTTGATTTTTGCGTCAGGCGAACAGTCTTTCCAACGCTTGGTCGCATTTAGCGCACCGGTGTTCTGGTTGTTTTTCCTGCTCGTGTCGATAGCGCTATTTATCCTCCGTCGTCGGGGATATACATCGCCAGAAGAGTTTAGGGTGCCGCTCTATCCGTTATTGCCGCTTATCTTTTCGGCGATCTGCGTATTCATGCTATATGCCAGTGTGGATTACGCCCTTGCCACATTAAGGCTTGAAGCGATGGCAGTCGCCACGGTCTTGATCGCTGGATGCGTCGCGGCGGTCATCGCCCATCGAGCTGAACCTCGCACCTAAGCATTGGCTCCGTCCGGTTGCAACCGCTCAACAATCTGAGCAAGTTCCGTGATGTCGTTGATTGGTGCCAAACATTGGTGGCCATGGCAAACATAGGCGGTGAGGTTATCCTTCGCTGAACGCTGGTGCAGCACGCCGGGTAGCGCTGTTTCGCTGTCAGGGATAGCGAAGCATAGACGCGTCGGATCGTAGGTGCTGTCGATACGGCGCTTCCAATCCGCCATCGAATCCGGTTCGCCGCGCAAGATGATCGACGTCGGCGGGTTTAAATGCTCCTCCAGCGCCAGCAACAGTGCATTGTGCGCACCCGGCGCGTTCTCGATGGAACCGTGCGCGGCCCGCAGCGTTTTTGTACTCGCTTCTAGGTAGCGCGCTTCACCGAGCAGGTGCCCGAGTCGTGCGATGCTCCATGCGGCAATGCCGTTGCCAGCCGGCAGTGCATCATCGGTGAGCGGTTTTGTTCGTTGGATCAGACTCTCGTGGTCGTGCGCCGTGAAATAGAATCCGCCGAGCTCTGGGTCTTCGAAGTGTTCAAGCAGACAGTCGGCCAGTTCTATGGCGAAGGATAAATCCTCAGTACGCCAGCGCGCGCTAAGCTGATGTAATAGCGCGTCGATTAGGAACGCATAGTCGTCGAGATAGGCATTGAGGTGTGCATGATCGTCCTTGCACGTAGCCAGTAATCTGCCATTTCGCCAAAGCTTGTCATGGATAAAGTCAATTGCGTGCTCCGCGACATCAAGATAGTCATCGCGCGCAAATACAGTCCCGGCAATGGCGAGGCCTTTAATCATTAGCGCGTTCCAAGACGTCAATATCTTTTCATCGCGTCCGGGGTGCACCCGCTCTTCGCGATACTCGAATAGTTGCTTGCGTGCATGATTGACGCGTTCTTTGAGGTTCTCAGCTTCACCGCCTAAGACGTTCGCAATCTCGTGATAATCGGCGACAACGCGCAGATGCCAGCGATCCTCGAAATTTGCGTCACGGTTTAGTCCAAAGCGCCGGGCAAAAGGCTCGAAATTCTCGCCAACAAGCGCTGCTATATCGTCCTTATCCCACACATAGAAAGTGCCTTCCGCGCCTTCGGAATCCGCATCTAGGCTTGAGTAAAAGCCGCCGCTGGGGGATGTCATTTCGCGCATCACCCAGGTCACCGTCTCTTCTACGACTTGTTTGAATAGCGGCTCTGCGTGCTGTTGCCACGCCTGGGCGTAGAGCGCGAGAAGCGGTCCATTGTCATACAGCATTTTTTCGAAATGGGGGATCATCCATTGATTGTCGACCGAGTAGCGGCAAAACCCCCCGCCAAGGTGGTCATAGATCCCGCCATTGGCCATGCGGGTCAGGGTGTAGCGCGCCATATGCAGAGCTTGCTCATCTTGTCGGCCACTGCGACAGTAGTCGCGCAGTAGGCGTTCGAGTGAGCTTGGGTGAGGGAACTTAGGCGCACGACCGAACCCGCCGAGACGGTGATCGAATGCGCGTGCTGCTTGCTCGCGAGCAAGCTTTATCGGCGCTTCGGTGATCTCATTGGGACTCGTGGTCGCTACATTTTGCATTTGTTGAAGCGCTTCGATCACTTGTTGGTTTTGTTCTCGGATATCAGCTTCGCGTTCGCGATAGGCGTTTGCCACTCTGGTCAGTAGATCTTTAAAAGCCGGTAGCCCATGTCGTGGCTCGACGGGGAAGTAGGTACCGCCCAAAAAAGGTACTTGGTCGTCCGGGGTGAGGAACATCGTTAACGGCCATCCGCCCTGATTCTGGGTTAATAAATATTGGGCGGTCTGATAAATCTTATCGATATCTGGGCGCTCTTCGCGATCGACTTTAATGTTGACGAACAGTGAGTTCATTAGTTCGGCGGTCGCCGGATCCTCGAATGATTCGTGCGCCATCACGTGACACCAATGGCAGGCCGAGTAGCCTATCGATAGCAAGATCGGCTTGTTTTCCGCGCGTGCCTTATCTAAGGCCTTTGCTCCCCAGGGGTACCACGCCACTGGGTTGTCCGCGTGCTGCAGTAAGTAAGGGCTTGTTTCGCCGTGCAGTGCATTCATAGATCAGTCCGTGTGGATATAGTTTTGTTCAACGCGAATATTTTATCGCGCTACTTAGTGTAACCATCGGAGATCGGGATAGCGAAGTCGTCATGCTAAAATCTACCCCGCCTATGATTCCATTCCCAAATATCAATCCGGTTGCCATTCAATTGGGGCCCGTAGAAATTCACTGGTATGGGATCTCTTATATTGTGGGCATTGGTCTTGGATGGTGGTACTTATTGCGCGAAGCCGAGCGGCCGCACGCTGAATGGACCCATGAGGACGTTTCCGACGTGGTCTTTTTCGCCGCCCTAGGCGGCGTGCTTGGCGGCCGTATTGGTTATACGCTGTTCTACAATTTCAGTGAAACGCTGAGCGACCCGCTTAGCATTTTTGCCGTGTGGCGCGGGGGTATGTCGTTTCACGGTGGGACGCTCGGCTTCATACTGGCGTTGGCCTTATTCGCGCGTTTACGTTCGCGACCTTTTTTCTCGGTGACGGACTTCGTCACCGTGGTTGCGCCGATCGGGCTTTTTTTCGGCCGTATTGCCAATTTCGTAAACCAAGAGCTGTGGGGCGCACCGACAAATTTGCCGTGGGGCGTGCTATTTACGCATCCGGCCGCAGGCTCGGTTGCACGCCACCCGTCGCAGCTATATGAGGCATTGCTAGAGGGACTCGTATTGTTTGCCTTATTACGCCTCGTCGCAGCGAAAGCTAGCATGGTCGGGGCCGTATCGGCGACGTTTTTGATAGCATATGGCATCATTCGCATCGGTATTGAATTCGTGCGCGAGCCCGATCAACACATCGGTTATTTGGCGTTTGGGTGGGTTACGATGGGACAGGTATTATCCGTGCCGATGATAATTGCCGGGATCATGATCCTTGGCATCGCCTATGCGCGACGAGCTTAAGCTTTAAGGCAAACAGATGCAGATCTATCTCGATCTACTACGACACATTCGCGAACAGGGCACGCCAAAGGGTGATCGCACTGGAACCGGCACCTTAAGCACGTTCGGTTATCAGATGCGCTTTGATCTGGCGAATAGCTTTCCGTTACTAACGACGAAAAAAGTCCATCTCAAATCGATAATCTACGAATTACTCTGGTTTTTGCGCGGTGAGTCGAATGTCCGCTATCTTACCGAACACGGCGTGTCGATCTGGGACGAATGGGCCGATGAGCGTGGCGAACTCGGGCCGATTTACGGCGTCCAGTGGCGTTCATGGCGCGCGGCTGACGGCAAGGTCCACGACCAGATCGCTCAAGTTGTTCAATCTCTAAAATCCGATCCCGAATCGCGACGGCACATCGTTAACGCCTGGAACGTCGGAGAAATCGATCAGATGGCACTCGCGCCGTGCCATACGATGTTTCAATTTTACGTCGCGGGTGGCCGTTTATCTTGCCAAATGTACCAGCGCAGCGCCGACGTTTTCCTTGGAGTCCCCTTTAATATTGCATCGTATGCGCTGCTCACCTTGATGGTCGCGCAGGTATGTGGCTATCGCCCGGGCGAATTTATTCACACACTCGGCGATGCCCATCTATATCTAAACCATATTGAACAAGCCGATGAACAACTGACCCGTACGCCATTGCCCGCGCCCACGATGCGTCTAAATCCGGCAGTGGATTCAATTTTCGAATTTACGTTTGACGACTTCGAGCTAAAGGGTTACGAAGCGCTACCGAGTATTGCGGCGCCAATCGCCGTATAACCCTGCTATCGCTCGATTGACCGGGTTGTTAATTAGGTTCAACGCTGATGCGGATCAACATTGTTGTCGCGATTTCCAACAACGGCATCATCGGTCGTGACGGCGGCTTGCCCTGGCGGATACCGGCGGATCTTAAACAGTTTAAAGCGGTAACGATGGGTCATCCGCTGATTATGGGGCGCAGGACGCATGAGTCTATTGGGCGAGTATTGCCGGGCCGTTTGAACATCGTCGTTAGCCAGCAACCGCAACGTATCCACCCAGGGTGCGAGATCGCGGAATCCTTCGATGCGGCATTGGCGTGCGCCGGTGATGCTGCGGAAGTGATGGTTGTCGGTGGTGCGCGTTTATATGCAGCCGCAATCGACATGGCTCGACGCATCTACCTTACCGAAGTTCATGTCGACATTGAGGGAGACACCGTTTTTCCGCAGATCGACTGGAGCGAATGGCAGGAGCTGTCGCGCTATCGATATCGCGCGGATGCGGACAACGAATACGACTACAGCTTCGTTACCTTCGATCGTATTAGCGCCGACGATATCGGCGCGCTACGGCCCCTAGCAGATTAAAGCAGGCTAGGGCGCATCGCCGAATCAATCGGTGATTGGTAACGCCACGCTTGATGGCACACTAAATACCTGACCGTCTTCGAGGCGCATCGCGGTCAATGTCCCACCCCAAACGGCGCCCGTATCGAGGGCGAAAATTCTTTTGTCACGCATTTCAGTTTCCGATAGCTGTAACGCTGACCAGTGTCCGAATACGATCGCGTCTGACGCGTCTGGAAATTGATAAAGGTCGTACCACGGGGTGAGCGTCTTCGGTTGAGAACCAACCGGACCTTTATATTTGAAGTCCATTCGACCATCTGCCGTGTAATAACGTAGGCGTGTGAAAAAGTTCGTAATGAGTCTGATGCGTTCCCAGCCACCCAGCCCCGTATCCCATCGATCAGGCGCGTTGCCGTACATATGGGCAAAAAATTCGACATGGTCGTCGCCGCGCAGGACCGTCTCTACTTCCGTGGCATAAGTGGCGGCTTCGAGAGGCGTCCATTGTGGCGGCAACCCAGCATGTACCATGGTGTAGCCCAAATCTTGATCGCGGTGAATTAACGGTCGGCGTCGCAGCCACGTCGAAAGTTCGTCGACCAAGGGAGAGTCGAGCACATCTTGGAAGGTATCGTTGCTACCGGGTGAATATTTTTTGATGTATTGGCAGGCGAGTAAATGCAAATCGTGGTTGCCCAATACTACAATCGCACTATCACCTAGTGCTTTGATGAATTCCAGCACCGCGAGCGACTTCGGACCTCGATTAACTAAGTCACCAACAAGCCAAAGCTGATCATGACTCGCATCGAAATCGACTCGATCTAGCAAACAGATGAGCTCATCGAAGCAGCCTTGGATATCACCAATCGCGTAGGTTGCCATGGCGTGTGCCAGAGAGGGTTAGTGCAGGACGTTTGGGATCGAAAGTCGAAACGCCGCGATCGGTGCCTCGAATTCGGTCCCATCTTTGGCGATCATTTGATAACTGCCGTGCATTGTCCCAACCGGTGTCTCAATCATCGCCGCGCTCGTGTAGGTAAACGATTCCCCGGGTGCGAGATCTGGCTGTTCGCCGACCACCCCTTCACCGCGAACTTCTTGAACATGCTGTGCAGCATCAGTAATTATCCAATGACGCGAAATGAGCTGCGCCGCTATCGAACCCACATTTTCGATGGTGATCGTGTAGGCAAAGACGTAACGGTCTTCCTCGGGAATTGACTGGTGTTCGATGTAGGTGGTCTCGACGGCAATTTCAATTTGGTAGTTTGGATCACTCATTTGTTTCGGGTGCTGGGAAATATCGTTGCACTGTAAGGGAATCTACGCTGTCGGGCAAAGACTGCTACCGAAATGACGGTCATGTCTCGATTACCGCGGCGCGGTCCATGCAGCGGAGATTGAGCGCCTCGCGCACGTGTTGGAGCGCAACGTCCGTGTTTCCCGCAAGGTCGGCGATCGTACGCGCGACCTTAACGATCCGGTGATAGGCACGGGCACTCAATAGAAATCGTTCGAAAGCATGGTGCATAAAATTAGCGGATTCTTTATCGAGCGGAATTTGTCGTCGCACCTCGTTGACTGTCAGAAACTGATTGAGTTTATTTTGGCGATTAAATTGGACCGTCCGTGCAAGGGCAACGCGACGCCGAACCACCGCGCTGGATTCGGTAACGGTGTCGATTTCATGGTTTAGCCAATCGCGTTGCCGAGCGATTTCAATGTGGAGGTCGATGCGATCGAGCAAGGGGCCGGATATGCGCTCCCGGTACCGGCCGATCCGATCAGCGCTGCACGCGCACCGTTTTGATGGATCACCATAATAACCACAAGGACAGGGATTCATCGCTGCGACCAATTGAAACTGCGCCGGAAAATCGGCGCTTCTGGCGGCGCGCGCGATAGTGACGCGACCTGTCTCAAGTGGTTCGCGTAAGACTTCAAGCACCCGCCGTTCAAATTGCGGCAATTCATCTAGAAACAATATGCCACGGTGGGCGAGCGAGACTTCGCCGGGTCGCGGGATACTGCCGCCGCCGATCAACGCGACTGCAGAACTCGTGTGATGAGGACTGCGAAATGGACGGGCACGCCATCTCGTCACATCAAATCCCTGTTGACTGATAGACATGACCGCGGCAGATTCGAATGCTTCATTCTCCTCCAGCGGTGGCAATAAGCCTGGGAGGCGTGTTGCCAGCATTGTCTTACCGGTTCCGGGCGGCCCCAACATCAGTAGGTTGTGCCCGCCGCTCGCGGCGATCTCAAGTGCGCGTTTGCCTTGAAACTGTCCACGAATGTCGCATAGATCACCGGGCACGATGGGATCCTGCCAAGCATGGGAAACCGATTCAGTCTGAGGCATCGACTCTGCATCATTAAGGTGGCGGCAAACCGCGTTGAGATCTATTCCGGCATATACATTGAGGCCAGAGACTAGTGCCGCCTCGGCATCGTCGCCGAGCGCCGTCACCATCGCTCGATCACAATCTCGAGTTGCCAAAGCCGCCGGTAGAATGCCCCGCACCGGACGCAAGTGGCCGGTCAATGCGAGCTCGGCGACACATTCGAAGGCCTGCAGGCGTCTATTCGGGATCTGATTAGAGGCCGCCAGAATACCAAGCGCGATCGCGAGATCGAACCGGGTTCCGTGCTTCGGTAAGTCGGCGGGCGCGAGGTTCACGGTGATACGGCGAGTAGGAAACTCGTAGCCGGAATTGATGATCGCCGAGCGTACGCGGTCTTTACTTTCACGCACAGCCGTCTCCGGCAGTCCGACTAAATTAAAGCTGGGTAGTCCCGGGGCAAGATGGGTTTCGACGCTAACTAAGGGTGCACGAACGCCAACGCTCGCGCGGCTGAAAATAGTAGCTACGGTCATAAGTTGCGCTCCTTGCAACAGTGACAGAGGGGCCGCGGATCAACACGGCAATGACCACTCCGTGGTCGGAAACCATTGTAACCCTCGCGGTCGTCGCGGCATAGAGCGGATCAGGGCTGGCGGCCGAGGTTCGCTCCGCGACTGTTTAATGATGGGCCGGACTTATTCCGCTTCCAGTGCGGCGACAATCGCCTCGAGTTCGTCAAGCTTCTCTCGGGTCCGACGCAACAACGCAGATTGCGCATCGAATTCTTCACGTGTGACTAAGTTCATGCGTGCAAAACTGGATTCGAGTACGACCCGCACGCTGTCACGCACCTCGGCACGCACCTGTTCGGTACCCGCTGGTAGTACCTTGGCTATGCCTTCAACGATTTCTTCGATTTTTCTCAATTCAATCAATTTGAAAACTCCAAATTTGGGTGTACCGGCTGTCATTTAAATCAAGCAAATACCAAACAAGTTTAAGGCCGCGCGAGCGATGCTCAGATTATACGGTCTGCGGCGCGAAATAAATTCAAAGTGGCCACCGGAATGGTCGGGATTTGCAGATCTGGCGATCGCATTTAGCTGTCGTATCGCGCTTATTACGCTTAGCGAATTCGCACGCATTTTGTGCAATCGGTGATTTTATAGACTCACATTGGGGCACGCTGTCCACTGGATCGCGCCACTAGGATCCAGGGTCGCGTCCTACATTGTTCTCTAACGAGTTGTTCCGTCTACATTAATCTGAACTGGCACAGCAAATGCATCACGATGTGAGTAAACGATCTTTCAATATCGGCTAATTCGGATACGAAGCTCCAATGAGGATGTAATGAAATGAAACTCGTAACGGCAATTATTAAGCCATTCAAAATGGACGATGCGAGGGAGGCGTTGTCGGCGGTCGGTATGCAAGGGATGACTGTCACAGAAGTAAAAGGGTTCGGACGGCAAAAAGGACATACTGAACTCTATCGAGGCGCGGAGTACGTCGTCGATTTTCTTCCAAAATCCAAGCTAGAAATTGCGGTTGACGATGAGCAAGTCGAGGCTGTTATCGAAGCGATTACGAAAGCGACGAGTACCGGCAAGATTGGCGACGGCAAGATTTTCGTGCAGGACCTAGTAGAGGCGGTCCGCATTCGAACGGGTGAGTCCGGTGCCGAAGCACTTTGAGCAGCGTACATGTTTACCCGATTTCAATTCGATTCATTTCATACATCACTAACCCTGTAGGAGGGTGCTTAGATGGACGCATCCATTGTTGAGCTTAAATACGCGCTCGATACGTTTTATTTTCTGGTCATGGGCGCATTCGTCATGTGGATGGCGGCCGGTTTCGCAATGCTGGAGGCGGGCTTAGTCCGCGCAAAAAATACTGCGGAGATCCTTACTAAGAATATTTCCTTGTATGCCGTGGCCTGCATCATGTACATGATTTGTGGGTACAACATCATGTATCCGGCAGAAGCCGTAAGCAGCTTTTGGCCGGGGTTATCGTTCATGCTTGGGGCGGATAACACCACAGAGGCTGTTTTAGCGAGCGACGGCGAAACGTACTACTCGAAACTTTCGGATTTCTTTTTCCAAGTCGTCTTTGTCGCCACCGCGATGTCTATTGTCTCGGGCGCCGTCGCTGAGCGCATGAAGCTTTGGACATTTTTGGCGTTTGCGGTGGTGATGACTGGATTCATCTATCCGTTGCAAGGTTATTGGAAGTGGGGCGGTGGATTCCTCGATGCGAACGGCTTCCTCGACTTCGCCGGCTCTGGTGTCGTCCACCTAACAGGGGCGACCGCGGCGCTGGCAGGCGTATTGTTACTCGGTGCGCGCAAGGGTAAGTACGGTAAAGACGGTAGCGTTAACGCGATCCCCGGAGCCAACCTACCATTAGCAACATTAGGGACGTTCATTTTGTGGCTCGGATGGTTTGGCTTTAACGGCGGTTCAGAATTGAAATTGTCCGATGTTGGTGAAGCCAACGCGGTTGCGATGGTGTTTGTTAATACGAATGCGGCCGCTGCGGGTGGGGTTATTGCCGCGTTGATAACATCGCGCCTCATGTTCGGCAAGGCGGACTTAACGATGGCACTTAACGGTGCATTGGCGGGGCTCGTGGCCATTACCGCCGAACCGCTGACGCCTACACCTGGCATGGCGACAGTGATCGGAATCATCGGTGGCGTTCTGGTTGTGCTCGCGATCGTTAACTTGGACAAGCTTAAAATCGACGATCCAGTCGGGGCTATTTCGGTGCACGGCGTCGTTGGTATCTGGGGGCTTTTGGCGGTGTGTATAACCAACAACGAAGCGACATTAAAGGCGCAGTTACTCGGACTCGGGACCATTTTTTTCTTCGTATTTATTGCCTCCGGCATTACTTGGTTCGTACTTAAATCTGTAATGGGTATCAGGGTCAGTGAGGAAGAAGAGCATGAAGGCGTGGATATTGGGGAGTGTGGTGTAGAGGCCTACCCAGAATTTGTGACCTCCTCAGGCTCGGGGCGCTGATCGCAAGTAAGACCAGCATGAGCTGCTAAAGGGCGCCTTCGGCGCCCTTTTATTTTGCTCTAAAAGCGTGCGGTCGGTGAATGTTTCGCACCGAATTAGGGCATGATTGAGGCGCCGCATCGGTGCAGCGAACCCGACAACCCGTATGGACGTGCTGTATTGTTTGCATTCTAAGGTGCGTAAATGCTGGCATGGATCCTGCACCATGTTGGACCAACCCGGTTTATTTGCATCGAAAGTTGGCGTTCCCATACGTAGCGTCCAAAAATTTGGGCGCAGATTGGAATAGCCATTAAGCACAAATTGGTAATGGGGGAAAACGATGAAGCTCGTGACCGCGATAATAAAACCGTTCAAATTGGACGAAGTGCGTGAAGCACTATCCGAACGAGGTGTGCAGGGTATGACCGTCACTGAGACCAAAGGTTTCGGGCGACAAAAGGGGCATACCGAACTATATCGAGGCGCCGAATATGTCGTCGATTTTTTACCAAAAATAAAAATAGAACTTGCTGTGGCTAGCGATCGCGTAGATGAAGTGGTGGAAACCATTCAAAGCGCCGCAAATACCGAATCGATCGGCGATGGCAAAATATTTGTCCAGGACTTACTTCAAGTGGTGCGCATTCGAACCGGGGAGACCGGCGAAGACGCACTTTAGTTGTGTACCGCGACCATTGACTTGGTCGGTTGAACAATCGGGACCCGCCTGGTGGCCTGGTCCTGATCTATCACCAGAACAGACAGGGCGCCAATTGCGGCGCTCTCAATATCAATAACCAGAGCTGACGTGGAGGCAGAACGATGCGCATGCTTCATCGAGCAATCCCTTTCATTATTCTAGCCATTGGGTGTTGCGCCAATGCGCATGCCGAAGGCATCGACAGCGGGGACACGGCATGGCTGCTTACCTCTACCGCGTTGGTATTGTTCATGACCTTGCCTGGGCTAGCGCTGTTTTATGGTGGGCTAGTGCGTAGTAAAAACGCGCTGTCGGTGCTGATGCAGTGCTTCACTATCGGTTGTTTGATGTCGCTGGTATGGCTAGTTGCAGGCTACGGTCTTGCTTTCGGCGATGGTGGTGGTTTGCAGAAATACATTGGCATGGGCAACGTTATGCTGGCTGATGTTACGCGCGACGCGGTGAATGGGACTATCCCAGAATCGGTATTCGTGATGTTTCAAATGACGTTTGCCGTTATCACTCCGGCATTAATCATTGGTGCCTTCGTTGAGCGGATGCGTTTCTCGGCAGTGTTGGTGTTTAGCTTGCTGTGGCTGCTAGTGGTCTATGCGCCCGTATGTCATTGGGTTTGGGGCGGCGGTTGGCTTGGTGACATGGGATTATTGGATTTCGCCGGCGGGACTGTGGTTCATGTTAATGCCGGCGTCGCGGCTATCGTCGCGGCGGTTATGTTGGGTAAGCGTAAAGGCTTTCCGACAACCGCAATGCCACCGCACAATATGACCTTGACGGTAACCGGCGCCTCGATGCTGTGGGTCGGATGGTTCGGGTTTAACGCCGGCAGCGCGGTGGCTGCCAATGGTGACGCCGGGATGGCAATGCTTGTAACACATATTTCGGCCGCCGCCGGTTCGCTGGCTTGGATCGCGGTTGAGCGAATTAAGTATGGCAAGGCCAGTGTGCTCGGCGTCGTGACAGGAATGGTCGCCGGACTTGGAACGATAACGCCGGCTTCTGGATATGTGGGACCAACGGGTGCGTTGATCATTGGCCTATCAGCCGGGGTCGTATGCTACTTCGCTACCCAATTCATCAAACGGTCTTTGAAGATCGATGATTCGCTCGATGTCTTTCCTGTGCATGGTGTCGGCGGCATTCTTGGAACCTTGTTAGCCGGCGTCTTTGCGGCAGAGAGTCTCGGTGGCGTTGGTTACGCCGATGGGGTCACTATGGGGCAGCAGGTTGGAGTGCAGGCGATTGGCGTAGTGGCAACAATGGCGTGGTGTGGGATATTGACATTCGTGCTGCTCAAACTCGTTGGCATATTCATTCCGCTCCGGGTCAGCGATGAGGTTGAAACGCAAGGTCTTGACCTGAGCGAGCACGACGAGCGGGGCTACATACTCTAGGCGTCGAAAGCGCTCGACGACAGTGACCGGCTGGCGGGTGATTTTACCCGCCGGTGCTAAGCCCGAACCGGCAACCTTCGCCAACGGCGGCGACCCGCAACCTGCCCGATTCGACCAGCTTCGCAAAGCGCCGACTTGTCTGGCCGACCGGACAACCGATTGATTATGTCGATTCGGTTAAATATTCATACAGAGACACCGGCTCATCTTTCCTTGCATCGATCGAATGCATAGAATACCCGAGGCTCAACTCATCCCGCAGGCTTGCCGTTACCAAATTCTTAAGAGGAAATTGAGAGTTTGTGGTAAGGATCACGGTGAAATTGGTGTATATTCAACCTGTTAATGGGGTCAATTAACCAGAAACCTGGTAAGAATAAAACATGGCTGAAGGAAAACTTGTCGAAAAATCTGTGCTGAAGACGCTGGTGCCGCCCAACGCCTTGAATGCGGAGAATTTCCAGGAACTTGCTGCGAAGGCATTCGTCGAAGAAATCGCGAGCGGTAAGACGGTATTTAAGGCCGGTGATCTCGATCGTAAGACGACCTATCTTCTCGAAGGCACCGTCGAGCTGACTGCCGAGGATGGGCAGGTGACGAAAATCGTTGGCGGAACCGACGTCGCGAAGCACCCCTTAGCCAATCTACAGCCCCGCAAGCACACTGCAAAGGCGTCGACGCCGTGCAAAATCACTCGCTTCGATAGCGACCTTCTGGATATCTTGTTGACCTGGGATCAGCTATCGGGAATCGAGGTTAGCGAAATCCAAGTCGAGGAAGAGCACGACGACGACAGTGATTGGATGACTCGGATATTGCAATCCCGTGCGTTTTTGCAGGTACCGCCCGCGAACATTCAGGCAATGTTTATGCGTATCCAGGAAGTCCCGATGAATAAAGGCGAAGTGGTCATCAAGCAAGGGGATGTCGGCGACTACTACTACATTATTAAAACCGGCAAGGCGAAGGTAACCCGGGCGTCAAAGACCGGATCGGAATTGACCCTAGCATCGTTGAAAGATGGCGACGCGTTTGGCGAGGAGGCATTGCTCTCTGAGTCGAAGCGCAATGCCACGGTGACGATGGATACCGCAGGCACCTTGATGCGTCTATCCAAAGAAGACTTTAATGCCTTATTGAAAGAGCCGATGCTGAGCTGGTTAGATCTAGCAGAAGCACAGGAACTCGTTGCGGGTGGCGCAAAGTGGCTGGATGTACGTCTCGAAAGCGAACACGCGAACACGGGATTGAAAGACAGCGAGAATATTCCCTTGTTCATGCTACGTCTGAAAGTTGAGTCCCTAGACCCCAGCGTACCCTATATCGTCTATTGTGATACGGGACGCCGCAGTTCGGCGGCCGCTTTCTTGTTAAGCGAACGAGGTATTCAGGCCTATTGTCTTACCGGCGGATTAATGGAGCAGGCGCCGCCCGAAGGTGCATAGTCGGCCAGTTGGGCGCGATTCTAGCCGGCGATGCTTGCCCGGCGCGCAGAGACCCGACTAGCGCCCCTGGATCCGCGCAAATCATGAGCGATGGCTAATTGGTTCGAGATCCCACCTGGAGATCCGTACTTCTGCGTAGTCGGGTCGCCAATAGCTCACAGTAAGTCGCCGGACATCCATCTTGCCTTTGGTCGCCAGTGCGGCATTGCGCTGCGCTATGAGCGCATCGAAGTTCACGCACGGTGTTTTGCACGCGCATTGGCAGAGTTTGTCGACGCCGGCGGGCGGGGGATGAGTATCACCGTTCCATTGAAGGAAGAGGCCTTTCGTGCCTTGAGTATCCATCAGCCGCGTGCCGCGCTCACTGGTGCGGCGAATATGATGACGGTCGCCGCGGACGGGTCAACGGTCGCCGACAACGCTGATGGCACTGGCCTTGTACGAGACCTCACCGACAATCATGGTCTCTACCTCAAGGGTCGCCGCCTGCTGTTACTCGGTGCGGGTGGCGCAGCGCGAGGTGTGATCCCTGCGTTGTTGGAAGAACAGCCGAGCGAACTGTTTATTGCGAACCGAACGCTTCGCAAGGCAACCGATCTCGTCGCTCAATTTCACACACTCGGACCGATCGGGGCGTTTGATTACGTCGATGTGCCGAGCCGCCCATATGATTTGGTTATAAACGCAACTTCGCTCAGTTTGTCCGGTGAAATTCCGCCGCTCAGTGCGGACACGATCGGAAGTGAGACCTGTTGTTACGACATGATGTACACAGCCGATGGTCATACCCGCTTTCTGGATTGGTGCCGTGACAACGGCGCTGCTGCCTGCTACGACGGCCTCGGTATGTTGGTGGAACAGGCAGCCAACTCGTTCTCGATTTGGCACGGTGTAGCGCCCGATACCGCGCCTGTTATCGCTGCACTCCGGTAGCCTTGGTCGCACCAGCGGCTATGGCGTGATTCCGTGTATTCGATCCATCATATCCGGCAACCATCGCACGAGTTCCGGATATGTTGCGATTAAAGCCAAGGTCGCCAACTGCATAACAACAAATGGGATAATGCCGCGATAGATCTGTTGGATCTTTATCGAAGCCGGCGCTACTGCTTTCAGATAGAACAATGAAAAACCAAACGGCGGCGTGAGAAATGAGGTCTGCAAATTGATCGCGATAAGCAGCGCAAACCACAGCATATCGATCCCTAAGGCGGTGGCAATTGGTGTCAGAATTGGTACGACAATAAAGCAGATCTCGACAAAGTCGAGAAAGAAACCGAGTAGAAAAATTACCGTCTGACCGACGACAAGAAAACTAATTTGGCCACCGGGCATTGCGATAAAAATGTCGTGGACCAGTCGATCCCCGCCCATTCCTTTAAATACCAAACCAAACGCGGTTGCGCCGATCAATATGATGAATACCATTGAGGTGAGCTTCATCGTTTGTAGTGCTGCGAGTTGTAGGTTCTCTCGACTTAAACGTCGGTGGAAGGCCGCGAGCAACAGCGCGCCCGTGCCGCCAATCGCGGCTGATTCAGTTGGTGATGCGATACCAAAAAATATGGAGCCAAGCACCGCAACGATCAAAAACAATGGAGGAAAAAGGCTTTTCAGCACTCGAGGCGCGAGTGCTCGCTGATCGATGCGCACAATCGCGGGCGCGACTGCAGGGTCTCTCCACGCTGCAACGGCGATATAAGCAGCATACAGCGCGATCAGTATGGACCCCGGAACCACCGCCGCTAAGAACAACGATCCAATCGGCACACCGACCACATCGGCGAGCAGGATCAATACGATACTGGGCGGAATGACCTGCCCCAGGGTACCCGCGCTGGCGATGGTCCCGGTGGCAAGGCTCGGAGCGTACCCATGTTTTAGCATCGCCGGCAGCGCGATGACGCCCATCGTAACGACCGTTGCGCCGACGACACCGGTCGTTGCGGCGAGCAGCGCACCGACAATAATTACGGCAAACGCGAGGCCACCACGCATCCGGCCACATAGCATTGCCATCGTCTCAAGCAGTTCTTCCGCCAGTCCGCTTTTCTCCAAAATGACTCCCATAAAGACGAAAAGCGGTACGGCAAGCAGCGTGAAGTTGGTCAATATGCCCCAGATACGTAAGGGTAGTAGGAAAAAATAATCGAACCCGAGTGCGACCGTGCCAAATAACAAAGCGACCGCGCCCAGAGTGAACGCCACCGGATACCCAAGCAGCAGCGCACCAATGGCGACCACGAACATCACTAACGCCCAGACTTCCATGCTCAGTCGTCGGTGCACATCGAGACTAGGTCCTTCACGGTGCCTCCGACGGCTTGTAAGGCGAGTAAGGTAAAGCCGACGGGGATTGCAGCCTTAATTATCCAGCGATGCGTTAAGCCGCCTGGGTCGGGTGAGATCTCACGATGAATGAAGGCGTCATAGGCGAAGGGAATCGATGTCCATATGATCATTGCCGTGAAAGGTAATAAGAACAGTAGATTACCAACAACATCGACAACCTGGCGCTGCCGCGCTGAAAAACGCGGGCTTGAATAGAGTAGATCTACGCGTACGTGATCATCGTGTTTTAACGTATACGCGGCACCGAATAGAATCACGAGCGCGAACAGATGCCATTCCAACTCTTGTAAAGCAACCGAGCCGTCGCGAAATAAATAGCGCATGACGACGTCGTAAAGGGTCAATGCCACCATCGCCACGACCATCCAGGCTGTCAGGCGACCAACGGCCTCACTTAGACTGTCTGCGAGCTGGGCGGCCCGGATTGCGTGTTGCCTAAGCATGTTCTTAGTCCCCGTGTTAGCCAAGGTCCGTCGCTCGCCGCATTGCGGGGATAGACGAGGCAACGATTTTCGTCCCGAAACTTAAGTGGCGCATGTCATTCGCGCGGCGCAGTGTTGTTAAATTGCGACTGGATTGCCGAACCAAGGGTCGGATGGTACCGGACCGGCCAATCGATGACGAATCTGGTGGCGGTGATTGGATGAGAACGTGCCGGCAAGCAAGAAAAATCCGTTGCCGGGATGTATTAGGCGGCTCAAGGCGCACCGAAATCGGTCTCGATCGACGACGCTGATGGCGCCGCAGGCGAGAAGAAAAAGCGTGGCATCCTGAATTACAGCGGTGAGTGTAAACGGGTGAGCGTGGCAAGCAATACGCCCACGCGGCTTGCAGAATTGGTTGCGGTGGGCGGCTCTTTATGCACACCCATGCTGGCATTGCACCAAGAACATCGGCTTAGCGCGAACCGGCAATGTGAATTTGTACAATTGGACGCTAAGTTTATAAGAAATATACGATATGTGAGTTTGTTTAATTCTTGCTCGATCTAAACAATCGTCGACAGAAAAGCCCTAATTTTGTCTTCAAGCTTAGTTTGTGCACAGTGTTATCCACAGAATCTGTGGGTAACATGCGCTCTACTTAGGACTCAATGACTTAACGGCTATTGCTTGCTGAGCGTAGAGGAATGTGACGCAACTTTGGGAGGCGCTAATCGGAACAGAGTGCCTTTGCCAATCGGACATAGGTATCGACGCTGATCTCTTCCGCGCGTTGGGCGAGGTCGATACCGGACGCCGCTAAAATCTCGTGTGGGACGATTTTACCGAGCGTATTCTTAACCGTCTTGCGGCGTTGTCCGAACGCCGCGCGGACATTGGATTCGAGTTGCGCTTGCGCATTCGCTGAGAGTGAGTTCGATTGTGGCGTAATTCTCACAAGCTTAGAGGTGACCTTCGGGGGCGGGGCAAAGGCAAGCGGTGAAACCTCGAAACAGGCTTCTACTTGTGCTTGGCTTTGTACCATCACCGAGAGTCGGCCGTAGGCCTTCGTGCAGGGGACGGCGCATAGTCGATCGACGACCTCCTTTTGCAACATAAAGGTCATGTCGTGAATGAGTGCATGATGTGAAATTAACTTGAGGATCAATGGCGTTGAAATATTGTAGGGAAGGTTGCCAACGACCCGTACGCGATTGGCTCCGATTAAGGCAGGATAGTCAACGTTTAAGGCGTCTTCTATCTCGATTTTGAAGCCCGGCTCATCGCCGAATTCGTCACCGATGGCCGAGGCGAGAAGTCGGTCAATCTCGATCACAGTGAGATGTACCCGGTGCTCCACCAGTGGCAGCGTTAGCGCGCCGCGGCCGGGCCCGATTTCTATCATGCGCTCAGCCGGTGCTGGCGCGATGAGGTCGATGATCTGGTCGATAACCGCCGGGTCTACTAAGAAATGTTGCCCGAATCGTTTGCGGGCATAAGGGATGCTCACGGATTGTGCGGGCTTGCTAATCGAATTGCTGCAGTCAATGCGGCCCATAGGCTCCCCGGATTTGCCTTTCCGCTACCTGCCAGATCGAGTGCAGTGCCATGGTCGACCGACGTTCGCAGGATCGGTAAGCCCAGGGTAATGTTGACAATTTCGCCGAAACCAAGTGCCTTGATTACCGGCAGTCCTTGGTCATGAAACATCGTGATGTAGGCATCGACCGACGAGCGAATGTCGGGCGCGAATGCCGTGTCGGCTGGCATTGGCCCCAGTAACGTCAGCTCAGGCAGCTGCGCAGCGGCAATAGCCGGGGCGATGATGTCGAGGTCTTCGCGGCCGAAATGTCCATTCTCTCCGGCATGTGGGTTCAAGCCACACACGCCGATGCGCGGGCGTTCGATAGCGAAGTGACTTTTTAGTGCCGAACCGACAACCTGAATGACGTTGGTTAAACCGGGGATCGTTAAGGCCTTCGGAACGTCGCGTAATGCGATGTGGGTGGTCGCTAGTGCGACCCGGAGATCCTCGGAAAGCAGCATCATCACGGGCTCGCACTTAGGCGTGATGTCCTTGGCGAGATACTCGGTATGTCCAGTAAATGCGTATCCCGCATCATTGATCACGCCCTTGTGTAGCGGTCCCGTTACAATGGCATCAACCGTGCCGGCGTGTGCAGCCGCAATCGCGATATCCAAACATTCCAGTACGTAGCTGGCGTTATTGACGTCCAGGCGACCCGGAATTACCGGTACCTTGGTCCTAACCGGCAAAACCGCGAGCGAGCCAGATTGATGGGCTTGCATTGCGCCGGGCCCACTGCATTCCGTGATTTGTAATTTAATGCCTAAGGTTTTTGCGCGCGCGTCGAGCACCGCAGGGTCAGCGATGCAGATCAGTCGCGCCGGGATTTGGCGGCTAGCTATACTGGTAACGATGTCCGGCCCGATACCGGCTGGTTCTCCAGCACTGAGCGCTAACGTCGGTAGCCGGTCATGGTTCATCGGCTACGCGCAGTTCGACGTACGCTTCGTCTCGCAGCCGGCGCAGCCACGATTGGTAGCTTTCGTCCGTTTTACGTTGGCTGATTGCCGATCTCGCTTTTTCACGCTTAACGTCTTCTGTGCCATCGTAGGAGCGGCGGTCCAATACCTGTAGAACATGCCAGCCGAATTCCGTATGAAATGGGAAGCTGATCTCACCAATCTCAGTGTAAAGCATCACCTCTTCAAACTCCGGCACCATTTGCCCTTTACTAACCCACCCAAGCTCACCGCCGTCAACTGCGGAGCCGCGGTCGTCTGAGTTTGTCCGCGCTAGTGTTGCGAAATCTTCGCCGGCATCAAGCCGTATCTTCAGTTGGTTCACTCGGCTTATTGCATCGTCTTCGGTGACAAGTTCATTCGTCGAAATAAGGATGTGGCGTGCGAAGGTTTGCTCGACCAGTACTTCCTCGCCGCTACGGCGATCGGTCAGCTGGATGATATGGTAGCCGCTTGGGCTTGTGATGATGTCACTCGTCTCGCCAACTTCCATATCGCGTACGAAGGTCGTGAACAAACTTGGAATTTCTTCTGATCGACGCCAACCCAAGTCACCCTTCTCAAGTGCATTTTGCCCATCTGACACGGCGAGCGCGACGTCACCAAAATCCGCGCCGTCCCGAATTTGGTTTATTGCAGCCTCGGCTCGTTCGCGGGCCGTGATTTGTTCTGTGCTGGTCGCATCGTGCGGGATCGATACCAGAATGTGGGCGATGCGGAGCTCAAGTTCGCTATCGGCCTGATTGAACTCGTTGTTAATATAATTCTTAATTTCGCTTTCCGAGACGTGCACCCGGCGATCAACCTCTTGGCGGCGCAGAGATGCAATCATAATTTCGTCACGGATTTGTTCACGAAATTCAGTGAATTGATATCCGTCTGACGCCAAGATCTCTTTGAATTGTGGGATGCTTAGCTGGTTTCTGTCCGCAATATCTTGGATTGCCGCTTCGAGTCGTTCTTCCGGAACCTCGACCCCCGATTCAGCGGCTTTTTGAATTTGGATCTTCTGCAAAATCAGGCGCTCCATGATCTGTCGCTCCAGGACAGTCGTAGGCGGCAGGGCAGCACCTTGCTGGCGGAGTTGTTCGCGGACGCGGCGCAACTGACTATCGAGTTCACTTTGCATTACGACGTCTTGATCGACCACGGCGATAATCCGGTCGAGCTCCATCGCCGAAGTAGGTGTGAGTGCTATCAAGCTGCAGTAGCCGAGTAGTACGTATACAAATAGGTTATTCATATATATCAAAAGGTTGGTGAGGTTGGCTGTTGGCGCTTTTTGCTAGTCATACGCCTCACCACCGGTCAAATCCGAGATGGGTCATATTTTAACCCAGGTTTCCTCAGTTGGACGCCAATTTTGACGACAAATTTTGAAACATTGGTGCCGAATACCATACCGACGAACGAGACCGCATAACGGCCCAATACTAGCCATTCAAAAGGCTCATTTCAGCCATCGCCTACTCGTGCAATCGCTCGATAGCCATGGCAGCTGAACAGAGGAAGATTAGGAATGCCGAAATTTTGTCCACTCCAATTTGGATTGGCACCATGAGGGTCGAAAAATTATGCGCGCGGGCAATGCCTAAAAATAGCTTTCGTAGCCCGGAATACTTTTGCGTAAAAACGAATCTGTTCCGCGGCCATAACCAGCTAGGCCTTTGAATTCTATCTGTAGAAAAATGCCCGTATCGAACTCCCCTACCGTGTTGCGAATAAATCGCCGTCCGACAAGACGTGCACCCCAGCAGCAACTATCCAATTCCACACCGCCCACCAGCTCGAGCGTTCGATTTCTTTCAAGAGAATAGTTCCATCGACCGAGCAGATTCAGTGAATTAGTGATGGGAAGGCGAAAAGATAGGTCGGTTTGTTCTACATCCCTACTGACGTTTCGTCTACGCCGGTAGCTCGCGTTGGCAACGACGCCGGTGCCGCTTGGGCGGTAGTTTATATCGTAAGAGGCTCTTTCCGTGGTCGAGTCGTTGGGATCGTATTGTATAACCGCGCGTGCAGACCAACCATTGCCGAGGTTCGTCGCAAGCTCACCCACAAAGTCGGATACGCCGTCCTTGGCCGTTAATCGTCCAGGAAGATTAATTTCGCGGTTTTCGAAGTAGTAAATCTGGCCAAAGCTGGCCCGCAAGACCTCCAGCCCGGAATGTAGACTTAGCAGTCGTGTTGTTGCAGCAAGTGTTAGCTGATTAGCATCGCCGACTCGGTCTCGACCGGTAAATCGGTTCTCCCGAAACAGATTTTGGAACGAGACGGTAAATTCCCCGGTGTCGAAAACAGGCAGATCGTCCTGACCGTCCTTTGGGATGTATAAGTAGTAAGCCCTTGGTTCCAACGTTTGCAGCATCGAAGTTCCGAACAAGTTTAGCGTGCGTTCTGCAAACAATTTCGAATCTATACTAGCAATCGGGACACTAACTGATTCTCGGCTGTTTAATGCCCCTTCGTTATGAAGAAAGTATTCCGTGTGTCGTACGGATAGTTTCGGAATAATGACGGCGTAAGGTTTTATAAACGGGTATATGACGCTAGGAATAATTGATACGCGTGACCCTGATACGCTGCCGGATCGGTCAAAATATGTTGTCTGGGCGTTGAGTTGGGGGTTCAGGGTTAGGTGCCTGGCCGGGATCAGTGACTGGATCTGAATTTGTGGCAATCGTTTATAGGGGCCGGAACCGGAGCGACTTGAGTCGTCGACTTGTTGGTAACTTTGTGCGATTCCGTAGACGATGTATTGGCCCGGTCTGTGATACCTAACATTAATGCTACGGTCTAAGAAACGCTGACTTGTAACACTGAGGCTCCGGCCGAAATCTTCGAAATACTGGGCGTCGGATACGTTTTGAATGTTGGCGCGTACGGTGCCGCGGCGGCCGTCAAAGAGCGATTGGTGTTGAAACGAAATCAGAGACCGAGACTTGTCGCCTCTGCGATCGTCGCTCGGTAGGAGTTCGATACCGAGTTCGCCTTCATGATTCTCGGTTAAGTAACGATATTGCCCGCCAAGCATTACACCTCTATCTCCCAGCCACCGCGGGGTGAACGTTGCATCTTGGTTTGGCGCAATATTGAAGTAGTACGGTGTTCGAATGTCGAACCCGGATTCGTTCGACGAGCCGATCGTTGGGATCAGGAATCCGGATTTGCGTTTGTTATCAAGCGGAAAGTTGATATACGGAAAATAAAACACCGGAACGTTGCGGACCTTGAGCAATGCGTGCCTTGCAGAGCCGCGGCCCGCGTCGTGGTCGAGCCTAATTTTGTTTGCAGAAAAACGCCAATCGGGGTTTTCGGCCGTACATGTCGTGTAGTCGACGCCTTCGAGTAAGGAAACGTTGTTTCTGCGATCAGCTTCCACCCGCTCGGCATACCCGCGTCCACGACCGGAGTTTAGCCAAAAATTGCCGTCGCTTAAGCGTCCGATGTCGGATTCCATATTGAACAATGCGTGCTCGCCTTGCCAAGTTAGGCCGGCGTCCCAAATTGTTGCGTGGCCGTGGACATCAAACTGGGAATTCATGTCGTCATAGGTGACGACGTCACCGGCAATAGACCGGGAGTCGCGAATGATTTCGACATTGCCGGCAAACTCTGTGATGCTGTCTTTTACGATTCTCGTCGTGTCAGACCGGATCTCGGTGCTCCCCGCTTCGAGCGGTTCCGTATATTGGGGTCGAACGGGCAGCACGCGGTCAGCCGGGCACAACCACCATGTGTCCGGTGCGTTACTAAATTGGGCAAGCACAGGCGCACAGAGGGTGCTGCCAAGCCCCAGCAAGAGAATTTTTATCGTTAATTGTCGCATCTACTTTCGGATGCTTATCGTTACCAGCGTTGCCGTAAAATCGCATAGATCATTACGGTCTTCAACAGCGGCCGCCACGCCGAATGTGTCAATTCGCTATGCATTACGAAGATTATCGTTGCATCGCCGTGGCTAACCGCAACCCAAGTGATCCGTGCGGTGTGTCGTATGCCTATTGTACCCGGAGTTGGCGCAAGTTATTGCCCTTGTTGTTGCAAGCGAGCAACGTCGGCAGAAACCTGCCGGATCAGTTCCAGAGCACTATCGATTTCGAGAACCGCAACCTTGGCGGCTAGCGGTAAGGGCAAATATTGAGCCAGGCCATAGGCCAGCTGCGCGGCTGAGGCAGGCGTTGGTCCCGCGATCTGGGCAACCTCGACGGTACTGTTGATCTCATCAAATAATGCCACAAGTGCTTGGAACTCTTGAGGGATGGATAATGGCGCCACGTCCTCCAATTGGACCACTTGCGCGAGCATTAAATTGTCGGATTGGATTGTTGTTCGCAGCACCCGAAATCGCTCGTGACCACGTATTACGATGTTGAGAAGGCCATCTGGACCTTGGTCAAAGTCGACTATTCTGGCGATCGTGCCGAGCGCATGCGTTTGTCCGGGACGCCCGACTTCGGCACCCGAGGCAAGCGCGACGACGCCAAACCCTTCGTTGTCACGCATACAGCGACCGATCAAGTCGACATAGCGTGGCTCAAAAATGCGCAGCGGTAAGAGATTCGTAGGAAACAACACCGTGCCGAGTGGGAATAGTGGAAGTTCGTAGGCGTCGTCGTTGTCGATTATCTGATCCTCATCCCAGCTGCCGGACTATTCGTGTATGTATGTTAGCAAACCCGCCGTTACTCATAATAACAATGTGATCGCCTGCTTGCGCTAGCGATACGACCGAATCGATGATTTCGTCGATGCTCGTCGAGAAATGGAAATTGCCGCGATTATCGTCAGTGATCGATTGCGGATCCCATTTCGATTGGCCATCGCTGTAGACGAATATGATGTCCGCCGGCTGCAGTGCGTCGTCGATTAACGGCGCGTGGATCCCAAGGCGCATCGTATTTGAGCGCGGCTCTAGAATGCAAATGATCCTTGCGTCCGAGACGCTGGCCCGCAAAGCGTCTAGGGTTGCGCGGATGGCCGTAGGGTGGTGGGCGAAATCGTCATAGACCGTAATTTGATCGACGGTGCCAACGATTTCCAAACGGCGTTTAACACCGTTAAACGATTGGACCGCGTTGATGGCATCGGTGGGCGGCACGCCGATATTTGTGGCCGCTAAAATTGCCGACGTTGCATTCAGCGCGTTGTGCACGCCGAGCAGCGAGGATCGTACACCCGGGAATGTTTCGTCGCGCCTTTGTAAGCGAAATTTTTCGCTTCTGGACTCATCGAAATCAACGATCTGATAATCCGCAGCGTTTGTCATCCCAAAGCTAATTTGGTGGCTCCAACAACCGCGCGCCAGCACGTCGCTTATCGCGGCATCTGCATCTGGATATATCACGGTGCCGTTGCCCGGGAGCGTTCGGATAAGGTGGTGAAATTGCCGTTTGATTGCCTCCAAGTCAGCAAATATATCGGCGTGGTCAAACTCCAAATTATTAATAATCAAGGTGTCGGGACGGTAATGAATGAATTTAGAGCGCTTATCGAAGAATGCCGTATCGTATTCGTCCGCCTCAATGACAAAATAAGGTCCGGTACCGAGGCGGGCAGGGCGCTCTAAGTCTTGCGCGATGCCGCCGATGAGGTAACCCGGATCGAGACCGCAATGATCCAGGATAAAGGCGAGGATACTGGTTGTTGTTGTTTTGCCATGGGTACCCGACACCGCGATTACATGACGCTGCCGCAAGACTGTCTCAGCCAACCACTGCGCCGCTGAGGTATAGGGGAGATGCTCGTTCAGTGTGTGTTCGACAGCTGGATTTCCGCGACTGAGCGCGTTTCCGATCAATACGAGATCGGGCTTCGGCTCTAGTTGAGCAGCATCGTAACCAACATAAACATCGATCCCGCGTTGTTCGAGAAATGTACTCATCGGAGGGTATATATTCGCATCCGATCCGGTGATCCGATGGCCCAGCTGGACCGCTATCTCGGCGACGCCAGCCATAAATGTTCCGCAAATTCCTAAGATGTGAATGTGCATGCTAGATGAGCCATCGACTAACCGCGTTATGAAAGATAACTACCACCTGAAATTCTAGAAACACATAGGCGATAGAGAGCAGGAATCCAACCATTAATTTGGTGTCCAGCGCATGTCGCAAGATATGTGCTGCTATAAAACGTTCCCAAACGAATAAGCAAACCCACACGTAGCCGGCAATATTCGATTCAGTTCCAGATTTTTCGATGACATAAAACCAGTAGCGAAGCGCTAGGGCCGGTAGGAATAACACGATCGAGGCGCCCATGAACGCCGTCCCTGTTTGCAATATTCGTTCAGCGTGGCCGCGCATAAGCAGTAGGATACGAATAGCCAACAGCAATAATGCTGTCATTAGCAAACTTAATAGGCAGGCTTCCACAATCGAGAACCCAACCACGTTAATTATCGTGCCCGCTAATACGTGAATACACAGCACGAGTTTGAATAGAAAAGGTGACGCCGGGATATCCTGAGGCGGACGCTTGAAGCGGCAAATTTCCCAGAACGGTAAAATCAGCTTAGCCGCGGTCGAAGACATACCGATACTCGTCGATGATATATTTTTTGTCCGCCGCAAACAGATCGGTAAGCGGTCCGGGAGGCGGGTTTCTAGCCATTGTCTGGTCTTAGGATTTCATCCTGAGATCAATAAAACATTCGCTGCGGTGGATCGTTATGCGGGAATTCTAGCGGCCGACACACTATGTGTCCCACCAATTGTGGCAGCGCTTTGGGGCCGGCATCGGAACTGCAACGGCGTCTTCGGATTCTGATTATGTAAGGTCATCAACTCGACATTCAATTGTCGCGTTGGCGCCAGTCCCGCATACAAATCATCCAAGTTGTTCGCTACTTTCAGTGACCGTGGCGTAATGCTCGTCGACGTAGTCGTGCAGCAATTCTTTAAATTCCTCGGCAATGTTGTCACCTCGCAGCGTGGTAACTTTTTGCCCGTCGATAAAAACCGGGGCGGCGGGTGTCTCGCCGGTGCCGGGTAGACTGATTCCGATGTTGGCGTGCTTGCTTTCACCCGGGCCATTCACGACGCAACCCATGACCGCTAGGCTCATTTCCTCGACGCCGTGGTGGGTTTCGCGCCATATCGGCATTTGGGTTCGGACGTATGCCTGAATGTCCTCGGCGAGTTCCTGAAATACCGTGCTGGTGGTACGCCCGCAACCGGGACACGCGATGACCAGCGGGGTGAACGAGCGTAAGCCGATAGTCTGTAGGATTTCTTGCGCTACGATGACTTCGCGGGCGCGGTCACCGCCGGGCTCCGGCGTTAATGACACCCGAATGGTATCGCCGATGCCCTGCTGCAACAGGTAGCCCATCGCCGCGGTCGATGAGACGATACCCTTTGATCCCATGCCGGCTTCAGTGAGGCCAAGGTGTAATGCATAATCGCAGCGCGCCGCCAATTCGCTATAGACCGCGATCAACTCTTGGACGCCGCTAACCTTGCAAGAAATCACAATTTTATCGCGGCTCAAACCGAGCTCTTCAGCTGCAGCGGCGCTGCGTAGGGCCGAAGAAATTAGGGCATCGCGGGTCACCGCGGCGGCGTCCTTCGGCTCAGCGAGTTTGGCGTTGGCGTCCATCATTTCGGTCACCAGAGCCGGGTCAAGACTGCCCCAGTTGACGCCAATACGGATCGGTTTATCGAGATCTATTGCGACCTCGATCATGGTTGCAAATTGCGCGTCCCTTTTTCGTCCAAAGCCGACATTGCCTGGATTTATGCGAAATTTGGCCAGGGCTTGAGCGCAGTCGGGATACTTGGTGAGTAGCGTATGGCCGTTGTAATGAAAGTCACCAACTAGTGGTACTTTGCAGCCAACGGCGTCAAGCATTTTCCGGATTTTCGAGACTTGGCTTGCCGCACCCTCGGTATCGACCGTTACCCGAACGATTTCGGAGCCGGCAGCTGCGAGTTGCTGTACCTGCTTTGCGGTTGCCGTTGCATCCGCGGTGTCGGTATTGGTCATCGATTGGACCACAATCGGGTGATCGCCGCCGATTGTAATGTTTCCGATCTTGACCCCGACGCTTTTACGACGATGATAATTAGGTATGTCGACCATGGAATCCAGCTAGGTGAATCGATTGAATTTGATAGAGGCGAATTCTAACGTAGACCCCGGGGCGCTGTCGCGGAATAATCAACGGCATTGCCGCTGCGAGTACTGGCAAAGCGGCGCTAATGACACCTCAGTCCGTCCAACTGAACGCTCCCATTGGAGGGCTCAAAACCATCTGTATAAGGTCGATGACGCGCGGAATCCTGTGCGAGTGAGCGCGGGGCGAGGTTGGCGAAACTTTACGGTCTGCCGGGATCACGCTGGCTGATGCGTCTAGGTATAGATCTGGGCGGGACCAAGATCGAGGGCGTGGTTCTCGACCTCGATGGCGAGGTAGTCGCCCGCAGACGCATCGCCACACCGCGGGCCAATTATACCGCCATCGTTTCGAGTGTAGCGGATCTGATCAATGCGCTCGAAGTAGACGTAGGCCGGCGGTGCTCAGTTGGTGTAGGCATGCCCGGCATCCATTCGCCCCATACGGGATTGGTCAAAAATTCGAATACGACCGTGCTCAATGGCAAAGCGCTCGATCGCGACCTAGCAATGTTGCTCGATCGAGAAATTCGGTTTGAAAACGACGCCAACTGTTTTGTCCTATCCGAAGCCGTCGATGGTGCGGCGCGAGGCTACCGGTGCGTATTCGGTGTCATTCTCGGCACCGGTACAGGCGGTGGGATTGCGATTGATCGACAGATTTTGCAGGGGCGTAATCGAATTGCCGGTGAATGGGGCCACAATCCGTTGCCTTGGCCTAATGCAGATGAGAAAAATGGGTCGGTATGCTACTGCGGCAAGACAGGGTGTTTGGAAACCTATCTATCCGGCGAAGGTCTACGCCGCGCATTTGGCGTTCGCCAACTTGACGGGCCGGATGCCATCGAAATTTCGGCGCGCGCCAACGCGGGCGATCCCAAAGGCGTCGCAGCGCTGGAAACCTATGTCGACCGACTGGCGCGCGGCCTTGCGTCGGTGGTAAATATCATCGATCCCGATGTAATCGTGCTCGGCGGAGGTCTTTCGAATATTTCGATGCTCTACACGCTCACGCCGCCGATATTGCAGCAATATGCGTTTTCGGACCATCTGGCGACGCCGATTGTCGGTGCCCGGCATGGTGATAGCAGCGGCGTTCGCGGCGCCGCTTGGCTATGGCCGGATTGATGGTACGGCGCTTATTGTTTTGACTTATTGTGACGTTGTAGACACACGATTCCGCACCCGTCGGCTGCGTGTGACCATAGTCACAGTGAATCTGAGGTCGGCTGCGTAAACTGAATCTGTCGTTGACGGAAATGGACACGATTTAACGGCACTGTGGACGCTCGGTGGCTGCTCGTTCCTCCCTCCCCCTTTTGGAGCACCACCGAGCGTTTTTTTTGTCGACGTCTCCCGCGCAATTTTGACACTAGCAGATGGATTAGCGATTGGACTGAAGTCCGCGAATACGGGTACGAGCGGTGCGTTTAACGCAAAAGGGTGCCATGTGCGTTCGAGCGGAAATGCCGATAACGCAAAAGGGTGCCATGTGCATTCGAGCGAAAATGCCGAGCGCGCGGTGATCGGCCCGCCACATCATTACAGATTGACGCGGCTCAGGACGTCGTGAGTCGTTCTAGCCGGTAGCCATGCTGATAAATCGATGACAGTTTCCAACCCATCTCCGGCGCGAGTGATAGTTTTGTCCGAATGCGGCTGACGTGCGTGTCGACCGTGCGCGTATTGATGTCCGGGTTACGCCCCCAAACGCTCTCAAGGATGTGTGCGCGGGACAATATGCGTCCGATATTTCGAAACAGGAACACGATAAGTTCGTACTCTTTTTGCGTGACTTCAACCCGAGTGCCATCGCGCTTGACCTCGTGATTGCCGAGATCGATTGCAAATGGGTCGTATTCGAGTTCATTTTGGGTCTCGTCTACCGTCGACGCGCGGCGTGCGACGGCGGATATTCGTGCCACCAGTTCTCGATGTTTGGCAGGCTTTACGATGTAATCGTCCGCGCCTTGCTCTAAGGCTCGCACAATATCGTCTTCTTCGTCTTTCGCTGTGACGAACACAATTGGCACCGGCCAGTCGAAGTTCTCGCGTACCCATCGCAGCACTTCATAGCCGTCCATGTCTGGAACCATCCAGTCAAGAATGAGCACGTCATAGCTATCGTGTTTTATCTTGCGGATAAACTGCTTTCCGGCCGCGAAATGGTCGCACGTGTGCCCGCTCGACTTGAGCCATTCCATGAACAGCGCGGCCTGGTCGAGATCATCTTCGAGTAATGCGATTCGCAATGCGATTCTCCCCGATTAGTAGTCCACCATCACCGGCCCCCACCGACATCCCATAGCGGCAGAACCGGCGACCTTGTTCATTTATAATAGCGTAAATGGACTACTGACGACTAATTCGTTTTGTCCAACGACAGTGAATTGACGCTGCCGCTGCCGACCGGCCGAGCTTGGAGGATCAAATGGTTAAACGAGTAGAAAAAGACGACGCCGAATGGCGCGAAATACTGACCCCAGAAGAATATAGCGTGTGTCGAGAGCACGGTACCGAGCGTGCGTTCACGGGCGAATACCATGCGAGCAAAGATCCCGGGATCTATGTCTGTACGTGTTGCGGGACACCATTGTTCGATTCGAAAGAAAAATTCGATTCTGGCACCGGGTGGCCGAGCTTCTGGCAGCCAACCGACTCGGAGAACGTCACCAGCCGCGAAGACGCGAGTTACGGCATGGTTCGAACGGAAGTACTTTGCGCGGCATGCGATGCCCATCTAGGCCACGTGTTTCCGGACGGACCGGCGCCCACGAATTTGCGGTACTGTATCAACTCGGTGGCGTTGAAGCGTCAGGATCCGCAGGACTCATCGGACTGATCAGCCAGCTGGGCGAGGCTGAGCGTCGATTCTGAGCGCCCTTCAAATTGACTATCGCACTAGGCTAACGCTACACGACAGCGCCCCTATCCTGGGGGCGTGACACCTCGGTATACGCATCCAGACCGGGGTCCGCAGGCCTGTCCCTATGCTGCCGGGAGTACCCCCCTGCCGCCGCCATGCCGGCGGCTTTACCTTGGGTCTGTGGCCCTAAAGTTTCTTCGTTATCGATCCGATATTTGAGTAACGGACGGACGTTATGTCGTTGTTTCGGAAATCGGAACAGCTCAGCAGACGAATGACTCAACCAATACCAGCGATTGCTAGGAGCAGACGTGGATCTCGCAACACTCGTAGGCCTAATTGCCGCATTCGGTATCGTTCTCGCATCAATCGTGGTCGGTGGCAGCCCGCTCACCTTCGTCAATGTGCCTTCACTGCTGGTGGTATGTGGCGGCACGATTGGCGCGGTGATGATGAAATTCACGCTCGGGCAATTTCTAGGTGCATTCAAGGTCGCGCTTAAAGCGTTTATCAGCAAACTCGACAACCCCGAAGATTTAATTGAGCAAACGGTCGAGATGGCGAATGAAGCGCGTAAGGGTGGATTACTAGCGCTTGAAGGGAAGGAAACCGACAATTTGTTTCTGGCCAAAGGTATCCAGCTAATGGTCGACGGTCATGAGCCTGAGGTTGTGCGTCAAACCCTAATGACCGACATGCATTCTGCACTTGAGCGGCACGACATCGGTAAAAAGATATTCAAGTCGATCGGCGACACCGCGCCGGCGATGGGCATGATCGGTACGCTGATCGGACTAGTACAAATGTTGTCGAATATGAGCGACCCAAAATCAATTGGTCCGGCGATGGCGGTTGCGCTTTTGACGACGCTCTACGGAGCAATGATTGCGAACATTTTTGCGCTACCTATTGCCGATAAACTTTCGCTTAGATCAGGCGAAGAGCGGATGATTAAATCGATGATCGTCGATAGTCTCAATGGTATTCAGGAAGGCCGCAACCCCCGCGTTATTGAGGAGATCTTAAAAACGTATCTGCCTAGTTCGAAGCGCGGATCGAGCGACGAAAAATAGCACCGTCGGTTATGGACGACCAGTCTCCGGCAATTGCACAAGACGAAGAGGGCGGCGGATGGATCATGACCTTCGCCGACTTGATGTCGTTGCTGATGTGCTTCTTCGTATTGTTGTTGTCGTTTGCGGAAATGGACCTCAATAAGTTCAAAGCGATCGCGGGATCAATGAAGCTAGCGTTTGGCGTTCAACGCGAAGTAAAGGCACCAGACAATCCCGTCGGTACAAGCATTATTGCGCAAGAATTTAGCCCCGGACGGCCGCAACCGACTGCAATCAACGAAGTCCGGCAGAGCACGATGGACTCCAATAAGCAGACCCTTGAGTTTACTGACGAAGCTAATCCGAGCGATCAAAATAACGACGGCACCGGCAGCCCCGGAGCCGACGAGGCCGCCAAAGAAACGGCAGCCGACGCCGCGAAGCTCATCGAATCACTTGCCGAAGAGGTCGAAAAAGGGATGATCCAAGTTGAAACGGCGGGCACGAAGATCATCATCCGGATCCGAGAAAAGGCCTCTTTCCCCTCCGGTGCCGCGCATTTCCGCGCTGGTTTCCTGCCGGCGATAGCAAAACTACGAGCATCGTTAGAGAACATTGACGGGACCATCGTGGTCGCGGGGCACACCGACAACATTCCGATCAGCACGGCACGATTTCGCTCGAATTGGGAGTTATCGGCTTCTCGCGCGGTGTCCGTGGTACATGAATTACTCGACGATAATACGCTTGAGCCCGAGCGTTTTGTTATCGAGGGCCATGGCGACGCGCACCCGATCGTGCCAAACGATTCATCCGAGAATCGGTCGCTAAATCGCCGTGTCGAAATGATCATCGAGCAAGGGGCGGATACGGACATTGCGACAGATGAGCCAATCGCGGCGCTACCACCGGTGGCGTCAAACACGGCAACGCAGTCCGGCTTAGAGGGAGACCAGATCACCGCTGATCCTAAGGCGGCAACCGCATTACCCAACGATGAGCAAGTCCAGCAAATCAATCCATGACGAGGATGTACCGATGACGACCGAACGCCGAAAATATTTCAGGATCCAAGACTTTGCATTGGTGAAATACCGCGTCGTCCAAAGTGACATGTTGGATTTCGAGCGGCGCAATGTTTACTTGAATCAGATTAAGGTAGAGAACGCACGTGCGGCCTTGTTTGGACTTGAAACGAACCTGCAAGAGGTGCTCGAGAAGATCCGCCGTAGTGACCCGCCGATTGTCGAAGCGCTGGAGCTAATTAACCGAAAGATCAACCTGCTGGAGCGGGTCGTATCGCTTGAGCACACGCCCTCGGATCGTGACGAGCATATCGAGCACGAACCGATGGAAATTAATCTCAGCGGTGGTGGCATGGCGATCACCGCAGAGCACCCACTGGCCGAGGGTGCGAATTTGGCTATCGACTTGGTACTGCTACCTGACAATGATCCCATGCGGATCTTTGGCAAGGTCGTGCACAGCCGAAAACTCGAAGGGGAGCAATACACGATATCGATTGCCTTCGACGATATTCGCGAAGACGATCAGGACAGGCTTGTGCAGCACGTCTTGCGCCGCCAGGCGAAAGAGTTACGCGCAGTTCGAAACAGCGGGGCTGACGCCGTCGCCTAAGTCCTACCAGATTTGCGGAATTTCAAAGCGGCGCCGAGTAAATGATCGGCTCATGCCTTCGGTAGCGTAACCCCGGTCTGATTTTGATACTTTCCGCCACGATCCCGGTAGGAAACCTCACAGACTTCATCGGATTGTAAAAAAATCACCTGGGCCACGCCTTCGTTGGCGTAGATTTTCGCTGGTAGCGGGGTGGTGTTGGAAAACTCCAAAGTCACATGACCTTCCCACTCCGGCTCCAACGGCGTGACGTTAACGATAATACCGCAGCGGGCGTAGGTCGATTTTCCCAGGCAAATTGTCAGCACATTGCGCGGGATCCGAAAATATTCGAGCGTACGCGCTAGCGCAAAAGAGTTCGGTGGAATAATGCATACGTCGCGGTTTACGTCGACGAAACTTTCAGGGTCGAAATTCTTCGGATCGACTACAGCCGAGTTGATATTGGTGAATACTTTAAATTCCGGCGCGCATCGAATGTCGTAGCCATAACTGGAGACACCATAAGAAATGACGCGCTCGCCGTTCACCGCCCGGACTTGCTGCGGTTCGAACGGTTCGATTAGGCCGCATTCAGCGGCCATTTTGTGGATCCATTTATCGGACTTAACCGGCATGGCGGTGACTCATGTGCTTTGCACGACGATATTCGGAAATTTGGCTGAATAGTCTTTCGCTCGGAGCGCAAGTTTACCGCCAACCCGCCGCGCGATTTCGCGGTACATCTGACTCGGTCTTGAATCGGGTTGCAGCGCCACGACAGGCTTCCCGCCATCCATACCTTTTCTGATCTCCGTGTCCAGTGGCAGTGCCCCAAGCAGGTCAACACCATATTGCTGGGCCATCGATTCGCCGCCGCCTGCACCAAAGATATGATCTTCGTTGCCGCAACTGCTGCAAATATGGACACTCATATTCTCGATTACCCCAAGCACGGGAACGTCCACTTTCTCAAACATTTTCAATGCTTTGCGCGCATCTAGCAGGGCGATGTCCTGTGGCGTGGTGACGATAACAGCACCGCTTACCGGGATCTTTTGGCATAAGGTCAATTGAATGTCCCCAGTGCCGGGGGGGAGATCTATCACCAGATAATCGATGTCGGACCAATTCGTATCATTTAGAAGTTGCTCCAGCGCGCCGGTTACCATTGGACCGCGCCATATCATTGGCGTGTCCTCTTCGATCAAGTTGCCAATCGACATCGACTGGATCCCATAGCTGACAATCGGCTCCATAGACTTGCCGTCGCGCGACTCCGGCTTACCTTGGGCGCCTAACATGCGCGGTTGACTTGGCCCATAGATGTCCGCGTCGAGAATGGCGACGCTCGCACCTTCATCGCGCAAGGCCAATGCTAAATTTGTCGCAGTTGTGGACTTTCCGACACCACCCTTACCGGAGGCAATTGCGATGATGTTACGCACTTCGTTAAGTCTTTTGGCACCATGTTGGACGGCGTGGGCGGCGACTTTGCCGCGGATATCGCACTCAACTGTTATGTCATCGCCCAGCGTGACGATGTGCGAACGTAAGGTTTCTTCCAACTCAGCGGCATAGCGTGTTACCGGGAAGCCTAGTTCGATTTCAACCCGCACTAAATTGCCTTCAATGCTAATTGCATTGATTGCGCCGGCGGCGACAAGATCGATACCCAGATAAGGGTTGATAATCGATGCGATGGCCGCGCTGACTTGTTCTTGCGTAACGGACATAGGGGACTCTCTAGGACACTAAACAGGCGGCTATTCTACACAAAGCGCCGGCCCCGCGGCGCATGGTATCGGGGTGCCCGAAATGTTACCGTAGCGCCACCGAAACGGCGGCCAAAATTCACCGCAAAATACCGCCACAGGCGCGTTTCAAGACGGATCACAATGAACCACGACAAACGAAAAATCCTCGTAACGAGCGCCCTGCCGTACGCTAACGGGCCGATCCATATAGGGCACCTGGTCGAATATCTGCAGACCGATATTTGGGTGCGCTTTCAAAAAATGCGCGGCCACGATTGTTACTACGTATGCGCCGACGACGCGCACGGTACGCCAATCATGCTCAAGGCCGAGGAGGCCGGTGTCACGCCAGAGGAACTAATCGAACGTGTCGGCGTGGAACATCAACGTGATTTTTCAGGGTTTGGGATCGAATTTGACAACTACTACTCCACCCATTCAGCGGAAAACAGAGAAATATCTGAGTTGATCTATGGCCGCCTAAAGGATGGGGGGCACATCGACCACAAAATAATCACACAGGCCTACGACCCGGTAAAAAATCTGTTTCTTCCCGATCGATTTATCCGCGGAACTTGCCCGCATTGCGCTGCACCTGATCAATATGGCGACAGTTGCGAAAACTGCTCTCGGACATACTCGCCCAACGACCTGGTGGATCCCGTATCGGCGCTCAGCGGTGTGACGCCCGAGCAGCGCGAATCTGAACACCTGTTCTTCAAATTAGCCAATTTTGAAGACATGCTCAAAACGTGGCTTGCGGATAACGACCTGCAGGCTGGGGTCGTCAACAAGCTCAACGAGTGGTTTGACGCTGGTTTACACGACTGGGATATTTCGCGGGACGCACCGTATTTCGGCTTTGAGATACCTGGCGAGCCGGGAAAATATTTCTACGTATGGTTAGATGCGCCGATTGGGTACTTGGCCAGTTTTAAGAATCTCTGTAATAAGACTGGCTTAGATTTCGATGAATATTGCAGCCCGGACAGTAGCGCCGAGCTCTACCACTTCATCGGTAAGGACATCATGTATTTCCATACCTTGTTTTGGCCGGCGATGCTTCACGGCGCGCAATTTCGTCTGCCGACAAACGTATTTGTCCACGGCTTTCTTACGGTCAACGGGCAGAAAATGTCGAAATCGCGCGGCACCTTTGTGACGGCCGAGACTTATCTCCAGCATCTAAATCCGGAATATTTGCGATATTACTTCGCGGCGAAAATTGCACCCGCAATCGAAGACATCGATCTCAACTTCGATGATTTTCAGCAACGGGTAAATTCCGATCTCGTCGGTAAGTTGGTCAACATTGCGAGCCGCTGCGCTGGATTTTTGACCCGGCGTTTCGACGGCGTGCTGAGCGAGGTCTACGACGACCCAGAGTTAATCGCAAAATTGAAAGCTGCAGCGCCGGCGATTGCGGGCCACTATGAAGCACGAGATTTTGCCCGCGCGATGCGCGAAATCATGATGCTGGCGGATGCCGCCAATCAATATATTGACCGCCGTAAACCGTGGGTTCTGGCAAAAACCGACGGGTCAGACGACGAGGTCCAACAGGTATGCTCTACCGGAATCGCACTATTTCGGATACTGATGATCTATTTGAAGCCCGTATTGCCGGAAATGGCTAGTGCGGTAGAACGATTCTTAAACTGCGCGCCGCTCATGTGGCGCGATGTCGAACAAGACATAAACGGACGAGAGATTAATCCGTTTAAACCCTTGATGCGGCGCGTCGAAGCGGAGAAGCTTGAAGCAATGATCAACGACAGCAAATCGGCCGAGCAATCTCAGCCTGCGCCATCGACTCCCGACGATGAGGCGATAGCGTCCCATATTACGATCGAAGATTTTGCAAAAATCGATTTGCGTATCGCGAAAATTATCGCGGCGAAATCAGTCGAAGGCGCAGATAAGCTTTTGCAGCTCAACGTCGAGGTCGGCGATGAACGGCGAACAGTCTTCGCCGGTCTCAAGGCCGCCTACGACCCCTCGCAATTGGAAGGAAAGCACGTCGTTGTCGTTGCTAATTTGAAACCACGAAAAATGCGCTTCGGGGTCTCTGAAGGGATGGTGCTCGCAGCAGGGCCAGGCGGTGAGGATATATTTCTGTTAAGTCCAGATGCGGGGGCCGCGTCGGGGATGGAAGTTAAATAGATATGGGCGACGCCGTCGCGTTGATGCTTGCCGGCGCCGTGGGTTCGGACCTCTTGCTCGTATATTTGATAGGGATCTGTCCGGCGATTGCGGTGTCCCGAAAATTGGAGACGGCGGCCGGATTGGCAATCTCAAATGTCGTTGTCGCTCCGATTGCAGGGCTCATGACTTACATGATCATTGAGCTATTGCCGAGTAGCGCGGCGACATTGATACTCAAACTGCCGCTAATCGTGGTTAGCATCATTGTCTGTTTGTATATCGTCGCCAGCGTCGGTGAGCGGGTATGGCAGCAAGGACATGATTGGCTGGAACCCTTTGTGCCGCTAATGACGGTGAACTGTACGTTGCTCGGTGTCGTCTTGTTGATTTTGGTTCAGCCTAACTCAGCTGTAGAAGTATTGTTCGCTGGTTTCGGGCTAGCGCTGGGCTATGGGGTGTTTCTAATCGTATTCTCCCAAATTCGAGAGCGCTTAGCAGCAGCACCGGTACCTCAGGCGTTCCGCGACGCGCCGATTGCATTGCTCAGTGTTGCGATCATTGGCATGGCCGTGTCCGGGTTTGGCGGCCCAGGTTAGAAACGCTCGGTAACCCATTGGTGGTTGCCCCGCGTTATGGGTTCGCATCCCAAGGCTTGAAGAACACGGTTGAGCGGGCGTCAACGATCGACAAATAACACAGAAATGCTAAAAAAATGGCGCCGGCGCGTTGCCTTGTCGACTAATATCGGCGCCGCCCGGATTGGCACGCTTGGCAATACCGCGAGTATTCCCAGTTAGCGCCTTGCTATCGCCGATTTCAGACGGCAACATGGTCGCGAATAGATTCGGGACCGCTTCTAGAATGATGTTCGCTTCGCTTGCGTTGGTGTTACTGATCATCGCGGGAATCTGGATGCTCCTTCACCATCACGAACCGGAGCGAGATTCGAAGCGCCGCATTATCGCCAGGATCAACGAAATATTGCCGCAAACGCAATGTCAGCAATGCGGATATCCGGGTTGTTTGCCCTATGCCCAGGCGATCGTGTCGGACGGTGCGCCGATCGACCAGTGTCCACCCGGTGGGCAGGTTGCGCGCCGCGCCTTGGCCGAACTGCTGGGCCGTAGCGGGACCTCCAGGCGTCGGGCGAATGATTTTTCACCGATGTCGTCGCAAGTAGTTGTAATCAACGAGCCGGTCTGCATTGGGTGTACAAAATGCATCCAGGCGTGCCCGGTAGATGCGATCGTTGGTGCCGCGAAGCAAATGCACACCATCATTAGTACACAATGTACCGGCTGTGAATTATGTATTGACCCGTGTCCGGTGGATTGCATCGACATCATTGATGTCGCCGACGATATCGAGCATTGGCGTTGGCAAAGGCCACGGTGGGCCGGCCGCGAGCGGCGTGCCGGGACGCAACCGTGAGTGCGCGACAGTTGCACACCTTTCGTGGCGGGATCCGTCTCGATCCACATAAGCGTGAAACACAAGACTTGACGTCGCGGGCGCTGCCGATACCGGAAAAATTAATTTTACCCTTACAGCAACACGTCGGAGCCGCTGCCGAACCCTGCGTGAAAGTAGGGCAACGAGTATTGAAAAACGACGTTATTGCGCACGCTAACAATTACGTTGGAATGCGCTTGCACGCTCCAAGTTCTGGATTAATTACCGCGATAGACGAGTATCCGGTTATCCATCCCAGTGGCTTGACCGCGGCTTGCATTGAACTGACGACGGACGGTGAAGATCTGGCGCCGGAGTTGAACGTCGCTGATGATCTCAACACACTCGCCAGTCAGGCGGTATATCAGCGTATCGCCGAGGCCGGCATCGTTGGACTCGGTGGTGCTGGTTTCCCCGCGCATGTGAAGGTGCTCGAAGGTACGGGGCAGACCGTTGATACGCTGATCATCAACGGCGTTGAGTGCGAACCCTATATTACTTGCGATGATAGGCTGATGCAGGAGTATCCGGCCGAGGTGCTTGCCGGCGCGGCGCTGTTAGCACGCGCAATCGATGCCGCGACGTGTATTGTTGCAGTAGAAGACGATATGCCGGCGGCGATGAATGCCCTGCAAAGCGCACGACCTGAACGGATCGAGTTGGTGTCGATCCCCGCGATCTATCCAACAGGCGGGGAAAAGCAGCTCATCAAGGTATTGACGGGTCGCGAGGTGCCGAGCGGCTTATTGCCGATAGATATCGGGGTTGCGGTGCTCAATGTCGCGACGGTCGTTGCGGTACATCGCGCGGTGGCATCTGGTCAACCGCTAATCGAGCGTCTGGTTACCGTTTCGGGGGACGTCTCAGAACCCGGCAATGCAAAAGTGTTGATGGGGACGCCGGTCAATTATTTACTCGAACAGTTTGGAATTGATGACGTCTCTGAATATCGTATATTGAGCGGCGGTCCGATGATGGGTACCGAAATTCTAAATCTCGCCGCACCCGTCACAAAGACCGTCAACTGTATTTTGATCTTGCGACGAGAGCTGGCGGAAGAGCCAGCAAGCGCTTGTATACGTTGCGGGGATTGTGTCCCCGTGTGCCCGGTCGGACTGCAGCCTCAACAACTATATGAGGCGACGCGAACTTCTGACATCGACTTAGCCCAAGACTTTCATTTGTTCGATTGCATTGATTGTGGCTGCTGTGCCTACGTGTGCCCGAGTCAGATCCCATTGGTACATTATTTTCGCTATGCGAAATCATCTATTGAGGCGCTCGATCGCGACCGCGCACAAGCAGACCTGGCACGCACCCGTTACGAAATGCATCAACGCAGGATCTCGATGCGGCTTGAGTCGGGCCCGGCTGTAGGAGTTGAGTTGGCTGATGTAAGTGGCTTGGAGACCAACGAGCTACAGGGGGATATCCGGGCGGCGGTAGCACGGTCGAACCAGCGACGCCGCGACGACAATGGCATTTGAAAGCTTAATGCTTTGCGCTAAATCGCAACCAATAGCGGCGGATCGCCAGGTCGCCTCGAAGATTAACGATATTTGATCCAATCGAAAAATTGGTTAACGAATTAAAATTTCCGCTGAGCTCGCCACACCTGCATGGCGCACGCCCGGTGCGTTGGATCATGCGCCAAGTGCTGTATGCGTTGACCCCAGCAATCGCTGTCTACGTATATTTATTCGGATGCGGCATATTATTGCAATTGGTGATCGCAATTGTCTCCGCGCTGGTTTTTGAAGCGGTTGCTTTGCGTTTGCGTGGGCTCGCACCTCACGCCTACCTTCGTGACGGTAGCGTCATCGTTCTAGGCTGCTTGTTGGCGCTGGCGATCCCACCGTATGCGCCATGGTGGGCGATCGTAGTTGGCGTCGCGGTTGCTGTTTTGATCGGCAAACACGCGTTTGGTGGCCTTGGTCATAATATATTCAACCCGGCGATGGTTGGTTATATTTTTCTCCTACTATGCTATCCGGCGACTTTGAGTCAGTGGCCGGAAATGAGCAAGATCATTGATTACCCGGGGCTTTGGGGCAGCGCTAAGATGATCATGACAAGTCCCACGGAAATGCTCGATGGCATCTCTGGCGCGACGGTTCTCGATTACGTTAAGACTCAAGCGGCACTGATGCGGATGCATTCCGAAATGGCGTCTGCGGCCACGTTCGGCATGTTTGCCGGTCGCGGATGGGAATGGATCAACCTGGCTTACCTGTGTGGCGGCGGGTGGTTGTTGTGGCGTCGCGTGGTGACCTGGCGGTTACCGTTAAGCTTTCTGGCGGGTCTGGCCGGCGCCGCATTACTCGGCTACATTGTTGACCCGGAGCTGCATCGCGGTGCAGTGTTTCATTTGTTCGCCGGTGGCGCGATGATGGCCGCGTTTTTTGTTGTTACCGATCCGGTCTCTTCGGCGACAACGCCGCTCGGCATGTTGTTGTTCGGCTTCAGCGCTGGTCTTCTTACCTACCTAATCCGCGAATTTGGCGGCTATCCGGACGGCGTTGCGTTTGCGGTCGTCACAATGAACGCACTAGCACCCTTGATCGATCGTTTTACGCAGCCACGATTATATGGAAAAACGTCCGAGACTGAGCACCCCTCAAGCACAACTCTACGGTAGCGTTGGCGCGATCTTAGTTGTTCTTATCATGGGCTTGCTCGGTGTAGCGATGCTGGCGGAGCCGCTTGCGCGTGCGCGGCTCGAGGGCGAACAAGCGCGCAACGCTAGTTGGGTTTACGCCGTTGTTACTGGGGTGAGCGTCGACGCCGTGGTTTCCAAGCCAGTGACTGTGTCGGATCCGATCCGTTTTGGGAGTAAGGCGAGCGTCTCGATCGTTCACGTACATGAACACGGGTTGCGCCGTGCAACGGCGATGAAGTTTGTCGCACCTGCGGGATATAATGGGGACATCTGGCTTGCACTAGCAATCGACGAAAACGGATCAATTATCGGCTTAAAGATCCTATCGCACCGAGAGACGCCGGGCTTTGGCGATGTGATAACTGAAGCGGGCTCACGGTGGACGGCATCATTGCTAGGCCGTTCGCTCGCAAATCCCGAGCCTACGCGCTGGCAATTGCGTAGCGACGGTGGCGAAATTGATGGCGTGAGTGGGGCGACTATAACCGCGAGTGCCATCGTCGCCGGTATCTATTCAGCATTAAGCTACCTGGACCAGACCATGACTGGCGAAAAAAAATGAATTTGTGGGCACGCTGTAGCACCTGCGTTTGTGACGGGATTACACATAACCCTGCAACCTCAAGGGTACTTGGCCTGTGCCCATTACTCGCGGTCTCGAACACGGCGGTGAAGGCCGCGACCCTCGCAATTCTTCTTGGCGTGGTCGTCCTATTGAGCGCAACGGTAACATCGACATTCAGATATTGTGTGAGCTGGCGATTAAAACCGATGCACCATGCATTGATTGCCGCATTTGCAACCGCCGTCGTCGTATCGATGGCGAGCATTGAACGCTTCGAATTGGTGGCCGCGCTTGGGGTCTATCCAAGCCTAATTGCGAGTAATTGTTTGGTGTTGAGCGCCATGCAGGAAATAGCCGACCGTAACGGCATCGTTCCTACCATGACGCAAGTCGGTCGTGATGTCCTATGGGTCGGCGTATTTTTTTGCCTATTCGGCCTGCTCCGGGAATTCGTCGCCTACGGTGCAGTTCTAACAGATCTACAGTTAGTGGCCGGTGCCTACGTTACTGGATCGACACCGAGCGCGGGACCCATCCCGTTCATGGCCGGCGCTCCGGGCGCGTTATTGATGCTCGCCCTATGTCTTGCCGGCATGAATGCCATTGTACGACGGCGCGGCGAACCTGATGTCGCATACAAGGTATCCGAACAGGATAGACGGCCGGCCGGGTCGTATCCGATCAGAGTTAGTTCGACCCGGTAAATTCGCTTGGACCTCAAGCAAAGAAGGCTATTTTTTCGCCGGCTAAAGCGCGCCAATCCCGCCCCAACAACGGAGCTGGAGTACGATTCGGTTTTCGAACTGTTGGTGGCGGTGATCCTCTCAGCGCAGGCAACCGACGTGAGCGTAAACAAGGCGACGCAGCAATTGTATAAAGTGGCGAATACGCCAAGCGCGATAGTTGCCTTGGGTGAGCGAGGACTCAAGGCTTATATAAAAACAATCGGGTTATTTAATACGAAGGCGAAGAATATTATTAAAACTTGCCGGATCTTAGTTGACCTGCACGATTCGGTGGTGCCGCGCGACCGATCTGCTTTGGAGGCGCTGCCCGGCGTTGGGCGAAAAACGGCGAACGTCGTATTAAACACCGCTTTTGGTGAACCAACGATAGCAGTCGACACCCACATCTTTCGCGTCTCAAACAGAACTAAGCTCGCACCCGGTAAAACGCCGTTGTTGGTTGAACAAGCGCTTTTAGAGGCTGTGCCGGATTCTTACAAAAAAGACGCCCATCATTGGTTGATATTGCACGGGCGATACACGTGCACTGCGCGCAACCCTAAATGCGCTGAATGCACCTTATTCGAGCTGTGCGAATGGGACGAAAAAGGCAACTATGCTAACGTTGCGTGAGGCTGGCCTCGCGTCCGGCGTCAGTGGATTTATAACTTCGATTGTTGATGAGCATTATGTTTTCGCAATCACGAGATGAGGTGCGCAGTCATTTCCTTGACGTTTGGCAAAAAATGGCGGCCAAGGTACCGCTGCAGCCAATGGAACTCATCCTTGCCGACGTAATCTCGCGCCACACTGAGTATCATGCCCTGCTGGATCAACCTGAGCAGGCCTTGGCGGCCGAATTTACTCCCGAATCGGGCCAAACCAATCCATTTCTACATATGAGTCTCCATGTTGCTATTTGCGAGCAATTACAAACAGATCGACCGCCCGGCGTCGTTAAAGCGTACAATACGATAGTCGAAAAACGCCGTTTTGACGCCCACGTGATAGAGCACAAAATGATGGATTGTCTTGCCGCTAGTTTGTGGCAATCGCAACGGGATTCAACCCCGCCCGATGAGGTCGCCTACATGGCTTGTCTGATGCAGCTAGCATGAGCAACGACGCTGCAATTGACCCCCTATTTCAGGGAACACCAACGACACCGGAAGGCCTTGCCGGTTTGCTTGCGGATGTGACGCATGAATTCGCCAGTTCTCTCAATGTCGAAGAAACGTTACAGAACGCGATCGACCAAATAATTGTCTACCTCAACGCCGAAGCGGCGTCGATCTTTTTAGTCGAAGAAGACGGGGCCGCATTGATCTGTCGCAAGTGCGCCGGACCGGTTGACGTGACCGGCTTGCGGTTGGCGCCTGACCAAGGGATCGTGGGTGAAACCGTAAGCCAAAATGCAGCGCAAATTGTGCGCGATGTTTCCAAGAATGAAAATTTCGCGGGGGCCGTCGACGCGGATACTGGGTTTATTACACGTTCAATTATGTGTGCGCCTTTGACTGTTCGCGGTCAATGCATTGGTGCACTAGAACTCATTAATAAACGCAGCGGAGATCGCTTGTTCGCTGCAAGCGATATGCATCTCGCGACTGCGGTAGCGGCCGCCGCGGCGCTTGCCATTCACAACGCGCGGATGGCGCAAGCGCTGGTTGAACAAGAGCGCGTTCGTAAGGAACTGGAGTTGGCACGCCAAATTCAGCTTAGCTTGTTGCCCCCGGCCTCACCGGCGAGCTTTCCGATCCATGGTCTTAATATTCCTGCGCGAGAAGTATCCGGCGATTTTTTTGACTATTGCGAAGTTGCCGGTGGACGGATCTATTTCAGTCTTGCAGACGTATCGGGAAAGGGTATGAACGCGGCTTTGCTAATGGCTAAAACAACTAGCCTTTTACGATGTCTCGCGAAAACGGCGCAGGGTCCCGCCGAACTTTTGGATCAGGTGAATTTGGAAATATGTGAAACGGCATCGATGGGGATGTTTGTTACCATTGTGGCGGGATTTATTTATCCGAAGACCGGCGTCGTAGAGCTTTCTAATGCCGGTCACCAGCCTCCGGTTTTCTGGAGGGAAAATTCGACTTTTGAGGAACTGCCGGCAACAGCGCCGCCGATCGGAATTTTATCGGACATTCAGTTTGAGACGACCAGAATCGAACTTGGCGATGGGAGCTTATACATTTTTACCGACGGTGTTACAGAGAGTGTCGCGCCGGACGGTAGTGAGCTTGGGGTAGAGGGACTTTGCAAGATAATTGATGAGCAATCTACCTTCGACTCCGAACAAAGGCTTGAAGAGATCGTGACGCAGATCCGCGATCAGGAACGCACCGTACACGACGACTTAACGTTATTACTAATCGAGACGAAAGCACATGTCTGAGCCGACGATGCTTGAACTCCGCTTCAATTCAGATCCGAAGAAGCTCCGCATGGTTAGGGAGCGGGTTCAGGAAATTGCCGAAGAGTTTGGGTGCTCTAAAAAATTGATTTCTGATCTCGTTATCGCAATCAACGAGGCGTGCATGAATATCATGCAGCACGCCTATAAAGGCGAAAAGTCGGGCGAAATCCTGCTGGAGATGCAAAAGGAGGACGGCGACGTACAAGTCGTACTGACCGATTTTGCCGCTCCCATCGACCCAGACGGGATCCGACCACGTGACATCGAAGACGTAAAGCCCGGCGGATTGGGTACGTATTTTATTCAGGAGATAATGGACGATTGTACTTACGGACATCTCGAAAATATGGCCGGGAATTATTTAAAGATGCGGAAAAAGATCAACTAAAAAACTGATTTCCGACGGTTGGATAGGCTTACGCTAGTTCATAAATCTTTTAGAAACTATGAGATTGATGGGACTGTTTGGATAAGCGAAGATTCAGGGATTCTGGCCGTCGACCGACATATAGATTGCATGGGCGGGGGATAAAGCCAAAGTCCGGATCACCGAATTAGATTAACGATTAAATACGGGACGAAGAGCATGGCATACGAAGTACAACAAGATAGGGGATTCGCGATAGTGCTGTTGACCGGGGACGTGGATTTGTCGTGTTCTCCGGACGCGCGTAAAACGATTTTGGACTGCTTAAATTCATCGCAAAATACACTGGTGAACTTGTCCGACGTGTCGTACATCGATAGTTCTGGGGTTGCCAGCCTGGTCGAAGGGTATCAGACCGCAAAAAAGAAAAATTTGGAATTTGGACTCATTGGTGTGAGCGGTCCTGCAATGAGCGTGCTTGAATTAGCACGGTTGGACAAAGTCTTTCCGATTTATGCAGACATCGAAGAGTGCCTAAAACGGGATGGCTGATGTAGATGACGAGCGGATACGCAATTCGGTCGAAAATCTAGGGCGGGTTGTCGTAGCGTTTGTTTCAGAGTTCGGGTATTACCTCGCGTTAGTCTATGAAAGTTTTTATTGGGTGGTCGCTGGTCCGTTCAAGCGTCAACCTGTCCGATTTGCCGCAGCCGTCTCACAGATGGTTGAAGTTGGTATCGCGGCGCTCCCTATCGTGTTCGTATTGTCATTCGCAATCGGGGTAATGCTCGCAATCCAAGGGGTCCACACGCTAAAGCAATTCGGCGCAGAAACTCAAGTTGTACTTGGGATCGCACTTTCGGTGACACGGGAGTTCGGGCCGTTGATAACAGGTATTTTAGTCGCCGGGCGCACCGGTTCTGCACTCGCGGCCAGGGTCGGCACGATGCAAGTGAACCAGGAAATCGATGCATTAAGGGTGATGGGAATCAATCCGGTACGTTATCTCGTCTCACCCGTTCTGCTTGCCATGCTGGTTATGATGCCGGCAATAACATTGTTCTCGGATTTAGCCGCCATGCTTGGCGGCGCGGTGTACTGCAACGCCGGCCTTGGTCTTGGCTATGTCGCCTATTGGGATCAGGGCACTGCATTCATTACAGCGAATGATGTGATGCAAGGTTTATTGAAGAGTATGGTGTTCGCCGTCATCATCACCCTTATTGGCGTCAGTAATGGGTTCTCCGTTTCCGGTGGCGCCGAAGGCGTCGGTCGTGCCACAACGAGGGCGGTTGTGCTGGCGATCTCCTATATAGTTTTGGCCGACATGACATTTACGTATTTCCTAAATCGGTGAGCTGAATTGAATACCGATTTTGCCATTCAAGTTGAAGATCTCGTTACCCACTACGGGCCTGTCAAGATCCTTGATCAGATTAACTTGGCGATAAACCCTGGTGAAATAATGATCATCATGGGCGGCAGCGGATCCGGGAAGAGTACGTTACTACGCCATTTACTCGGCTTACATACGCCGACCAGCGGGAGCATCAAGTTACTGGGCAAGGACATCACGAAGGTTAGCCCCACGGAGATGCATGATCTCCGGACAAACATGGGTGTATCGTTCCAGGGCGGCGCTTTGATAAGTTCTATGACGGTAGGTGAAAACATCCAATTGCCACTTCGCGAGCACACCAAGCTAGATGAATCCACCATGGGAATAATGGCGCGGATGAAGTTAGAGGTCGTGAATCTTGGCGGTTTTGAAGATTTAATGCCGTCTCAGCTCTCGGGAGGGATGATCAAACGGGCGGCCTTAGCACGAGCAATCGTGATGGACCCGAAGATGTTATTTTTTGACGAGCCCTCAGCAGGACTTGATCCGGTGGCGGCCTCGGAGCTCGACGATCTGATCTTAAAACTGCGTGATTCAATGAAGATGACCATTGTAGTGGTCACCCATGAACTGGAAAGTGCGTTTAAAATTGCAGATCGCATCACGGTGCTAGATCATGGCAAAATTCTGCTTACTGGAAGCGTCTCGGAGGTGAAGAATTCCAGTATCGCGCGCGTACAAGATCTACTAAATCGTCGGTCGCGCCACGACCAAATCAACGCCGACGAATATATGGATCGGCTAACCGGCGAAACTTAAATGCAGTATTTGGAGAGGGGGAACGTTAAATTGGCCGATAGCCACGCAGTTGCTGTGAGAGTACCGATCGCCTTTGTGTCGACAGGTACTACCTACCAGTGAAGCGAGATAATATTAACTACCTCGTCGTCGGCACATTTGTGCTGATTATGTTTGCCATGTTTTTTACGCTCATGTATTTCGTGACCGGAAGAACGGGTCCGGCAGAACATTATTTCGTTCGCTACAAAAATGTTAGTGGATTGAAATTCGGTACGGGCGTTTTCTATGAAGGCTATCGGGTGGGCCAAATCGAGGAGATTGTACCTGCCCCAGCGTCCACTGGAATGGAATATATCCTAACCTTAAGCATCAAGCGCGAGTGGAAGATCCCAGAAGACAGCATTGCCAACATCATGTCGTCTGGGCTGATTTCAGCCGTTCAGATCGAAATAAGCGAAGGTAAGAGCTCAAAAAGCCTCGCGCCGGGTGGTGAACTCGAAGGTCGTGAGCAACTGAATCTATTCGCAGTTCTCGGCGATGTTGCAGGGGAATTCGGCGCTTTGTCTGAGGACGGTGTAATGCCCGTGCTGAAGAACTTGAATACCCGAATCGATGAAATATCGGCAGAGATCCTCCACTTTCAGCGAAAACAACTTAGTCCGTTGGTAGAAACACTTAATCAACGCGTCAACGAAGATCTCATCGGTGATGCGCAAGCATTGATTGCGAAACTCGATAACAGCGCTCAACAACTTGAGAAAATACTTGGGAGTGCGAATCAACAACAGATAGAGAAATTTCTCGTCCATATTGATGATGTTGCGCTCAATTTAAATGAGCTAATTTCTCGCATTGAAGGCACACGCACGCAAATGGGCGAAACACTAGCGGCGCTAAAGAATTTGGCTTCGGCGAACGACGAAAAGGTCGCCAGCACCATTCGCAATGCGAACTCTGCAATGCAACAAGCGCTCGAGGCATTGACAACGGTCAACGAACACGTCGCCACGATAATGTATAACGTCGAGGGCAGCACTCGGCAGTTGCATGAATTTAGTCAATCTGTGAGGGACAACCCAGCTCGTCTTATCCGCGGATCGGAGCCACATGATGCAGCAGACTAGATCTTGCGCGCGCATCGCCGCAGTTATCATCGTCGCGTTGATTCTAGTCAGCGTCGGTGGCTGTGGGTCTATGAAACCGCTGCCAAGCGATACGTTTTATCGTCTTAAAATTGGCCCACCAACACCCACAAACTCCATTACGACATCCTGGACGGACGACATGGTGCGCGTCGCGAAATTTCGCGGTAGCGGGGTCCATCGCGAGCGTGCAATCGCTTATACCGAAACGGACCAAGTTGTTGTTAAACAACATCGGTACCATCTGTGGATCGATAGCCCTGAGCGTATGCTGCAAACGGAACTCGTCAGCTATTTGCGCGCTGCTAACGTGGCCCCGGCAATATCCAGCTCCGATATGAGTAGCGCGGGTTTCGAAATTCAAGCCCAAATTCGCCGCATGGACCATGTATTGGCGGCGGATGGGGCCGGCGTCGTCGTAGCCTTCGCGTTGGAATTAGTAGAACGAAATGCCGGTAAGTCATTCGTATTTGGTAAGGAGTATCGCGAGTCACGATCAGTTTCTGGTAACGACATGAGCGCCGTCGCGGTAGCCATGTCAGATGCCGTCGGTGTAATTTTTGAGCGTTTCACCGCAGATGCCGGCGCGGCCCTACAACGATAATTTTAACGCATTGGACGAGCGCGAAGCTCTCTCCGTCGTCCTGGTGCCGCATATTACTATCGATATCGACAGTGCTACGAACTGTAGGGGCAAGAAAGTAATACGTAGCGAAAGTTTGGATCCGCATTAACACACCCACATGCGGCGAAGAGAATAATGTCAGCAATCATCGACAAAATAAAAGATAACAGCATCCGTATCGGGCTGAGCTTTGTCGTGTTGCTTTTTTTCGTAGGCCACGCGGCCGAGTGGCTCCGCATCGGTTTTATCGACCAGATGGAAAATATCGCTTATGACAAGCGCTTGCTTTGGACCATGCCGAAAACCGTCGACGATCGAATCGTGATCATCGACATCGACGAAGCGAGCCTCACCGCGGAAGGCCAATGGCCCTGGGGCAGAGACAAGCTGTCGCAATTCGTCGAGCTATTATTCGAGGAATATGAAATTGCCATTGTCGGCTTTGATATTGTGTTTGCCGAACCTGACGACAGCTCCGGGTTGAAAGTCTTGGAACGACTTGCTGCCGAGGATTTAAAGAGCAATGCAATGTTCAGAGCGCAACTTCAGGTACTGCGCCCGGAACTAGATTACGACGGGCGCTTCGCCGAGACGATCCAAAAATATCCGGTGATCCTGGGTTACTACTTCAACTTTGTTCTCCCCGGTCAGGTCGCTGCCAAAATCGGCCAGTTGCCAGCGCCAACATTTGTTAAAGGTGCGTTCAAAGGGAAAAGGATCGAATTTCAGGATGCGCACGGTTACGGTGCGAATATTGCTCAGCTGCAGTCTAGCGCACTTGGTGCCGGGCACTTTAATCCGGACACCGACCCGGACGGCGTGATCCGCCGGGTGCCGATGCTAATTCAATATGAGGGTGCGGTTCACGCTTCGCTTTCGCTAGAAATGGTACGGCACCTTCTCGGTTCGCATGAAATCAAGCCGCGATTCGAGAAACCGCTGTTTGGCGGTAAAGGGTATCCGGGGCTCGAATGGTTGCAAGTCGGCGATAAGCTTGTTCCGGTCGACAAACATGTCAGGACCTTGGTGCCGTACCGAGGCGAGAAGGGCAGCTTCCCCTACGTCTCCGCCACCGACGTGCTACACGGCGCGGCAGATAAATCAATCCTAAAGGGTGCAACAGTTTTGGTTGGTACGACGGCACCTGGCTTACTCGATTTGCGCTCGACACCGGTCGCCGAATCCTATCCAGGGGTCGAAATACACGCAAACCTGATCAGCGGGATGATTGACGGGACCGTCAAGCAACTTCCGGCATATACACTGGGCGCCGAGGTATTGTTATTGATCGTGTTTGGATTGGTCATGGCAATTGTCGTTCCGATTCTAAGCCCACTCGCAGCCACGATCGTCACCGCCGGCCTCCTATTGCTGTACGCCGGGTTTAATTTACTCGTTTGGAGCGGGGCAAATTTCGTATTGCCTGTCGCGTCCGGCGTGATGATGCTGTTGACGATGTTCATGCTTAATATGTCATACGGCTATTTCATTGAAACCCGCGGCAAACGGCAAATCACAGGCTTATTCGGTCAGTACATTCCGCCGGAACTTGTCGATGAAATGGCAGACCACCCGATGGATTATTCCCTTGAAGCGGAAAGCCGGGATTTGACCGTCATGTTCTCCGATGTCCGCGGCTTTACGACGTTATCTGAAGGTCTGAGTCCAAAAGAATTAGCGGAGTTGATGAATCAATTTTTGACGCCGATGACCCGGATCATTCATGAGCAGCGCGGCACAATCGATAAATATATGGGCGACGCCATCATGGCGTTTTGGGGTGCGCCGATTGAGGACCATGATCACGCGCGCCATGCACTAGACGCCGGCATGCAAATGTTGGAGCGCTTAAACGAAGTTAATAAACAATTTGTTGCCCGCGGTTGGCCGGAGATCCAAATTGGCATTGGTATTAACTCTGGCATGATGAGTGTCGGCAATATGGGATCCGAATTCCGTATGGCCTATACCGTTCTCGGTGATGCGGTAAATCTCGGATCGAGGCTTGAGGGCCTCACTAAAGGCTACGGTGTTTGGTTGATCGTCAGCGAAAGCACAAAAGATGCCGTCCCTGAATACGCGTACCGGGAGATCGACCGGGTCAGGGTCAAGGGCAAGGATAAGCCCGTTGTCATATACCAACCACTATGTTTGGCTGAAGATATCGACAAGCATTGGAAGGATGAACTGAAGCTCTACCGCGAAGCGCTTCGGCTATATCGCGCGCAGGAATGGGATACGGCTGAGATGAACTTGTTGAATCTGCAACGGACCTCGCGCTCGCCTGGCTTGTACAAGGTCTACGTCGAACGGGTTGCGCAGTATCGCGCGCATCCACCTGAGCCCGATTGGGATGGGGTGTTCACCCACACGTCGAAGTAGGGGTGGTCTGTGGGTGTAGCTTGGGTGATATCGGTTTATCGTTAGAGATATAAAAGCGGGCGCTACAAAAAAGCGCCGGTGCTTATTCGCTGAGACTAAATTCCATCTTAATGCCTGCGAGTTCAACGATGTCGCCATTCTCCATCGTATACGCTTGTGGGCCAATGGCTGTGCCATTGACCACTGGAAAATTATTGTTCTGTCCGTCACCTTCGATATGCGTCAGGAAGTAGCCCTGCGGCCTTCTTGAGATCACTGCAACTTGGACGCCAGGCTTGCCCAGCGTAATGAGCGCCTTGGTCAGTTCCAGCTCCTTGCCGGCGATCGGGCCATTTAGTACCTGAAGTTTACCGAGCGGCATACCCGACGCGACGGGGGCCGGCGTCCCGCCTTGGGTCGCGTTACCGGCAGCGGCTTCTGCTTCAACCCCTGCCTCCTCCGCTGCTTTGGCCGCAGCCACCGCTGCACTTGCGGAACCTGGGCGGATGATCATCGTCTTCTCGAAATCTTCATCATCCGCAGTCGCGTGCTCATTGACGTACTTGAGCTCGTGTTTACCGATACCGACTACGTCGCCATCGCGTAATGCGTGCTTTTTGATTAATTTACCGTTGACGTAGGTGCCGTTCGTACTGCCGAGATCTTCCAAGAAGGAATCATCGAGGATCGTGATAACCAGCGCGTGCTTACCGCTAACCGCCAGATTGTCCACCTGTATATCATTATCGGGTTTGCGCCCGAGAGATATACGCTCCTTGTTCAGCGGATACTCTCCCTGAACTACGCCATTTAAGCTGAGAACCAGTTTAGCCATCGTTTCGCCTTATTCAGCTGCCTCTCTTCAATAAACCCACGAGCTTGGAAAAAATCCCAGCCTGGGCCGGGAACGGTGCTCGCGGTCGCGCGAGGACTACCGAGATATTGTCTTTTCCACCACTTTCGTTGGCAAGTCGCACTAATTCGTGCGCCGCTTCTACAAGATTACCACTATATTTACTTAGGGTTAAGCGAATTTCTTCATCATCTACCATATCATTCAATCCGTCTGAGCACAGGAGGTAGATATCGCCCGATTTGGCTGCATGCTGTTGCACATCGACGTCGACTTTTTCATCAATTCCAAGGGCTCGAGTGACCAAATTTTTGGGTGTGTTGGCTTCGGCTTCTTCTGGGGTGAAAAACCCCCGATCGATGAGTTCCTGGACCAGTGAGTGGTCGCTCGTGATCTGCGCGAGGTCGCCATTGCGCAGTCTATAGACGCGAGAATCTCCAACATGCGCGATGGTAACCATATTGTTGTAAAAAAGCACCACAACAACCGTGGTTCCCATGCCGTGGCACTGTGGTACGTCCGTGGCGGTGCGGAAAATGTGCCGATTCGCGTCGACAATTGAGTCGCGCACCAGCACAGCCTCTGCTGAGAGGTCGGTATCGGCCTCACGCGGGCCCTTGTGCGCCGTGTACAGCTCGTCACGCACCGCATCAAGTATCGCCTTAGCCGCGATGGCGCTGGCAACTTCGCCTGCCTTATAGCCGCCCATACCGTCGGCCACCACAGCTAGACCCATGGTGGGGTCTGTTATGGCCGAGTCTTCATTATGCGGTCGCTTCATACCCGTATCGGAGACGTTTACGAGCTCAATCTTGGAGGAGAGATCCACGGTCGTGAGATTCTGTGCTGGCGTCTGGTCTGCGCGGGAGCCGGCAGTTACGCGTCGGTTTCGAACAAAAAGGAGTTATCCAACCGATCGGCGGCGTGCGACCGAATTCGACCGCGCCATCCGGCTCGCAAAGTATTTATTGCGTATTCGCGGTCGTCGTTACGGGAAGTGAGCAGCATCGTTATAGGCTACTTCTTGTTTGCAACCTGTTTCGCGCATTCTTGGATATCTTTCGCCATTTCTGCGCCTGTTTGGTAGCGTTTATTGATGTCTTTCTGCAAGGCTTTGTCGATTATGGCGGCGATGCAGGGCTTCTGCTGCTGTAAATCAGGACGTAGCTCGAAAATATCCTGGTGCGGTTCATTGGCAATCTTATACATCAACGTCGCCATCGAATCGCCCTTGAACGGCAAGTTACCCGTGGTCATTTGATACAGCATCACCCCTAGTGAAAATAGATCTGAGCGTCCATCTACTTTCTTTCCGGATAATTGCTCTGGAGACATGTACGAAGGCGTACCGAGCACCATGCCGGTCTTGGTTTTACTCGAGTCGGTGATCCGCGCGATGCCGAAATCCGTTATTTTCACCTGTTTCTTATTGGGCTCGTACATAATGTTTGCGGGCTTGATGTCACGGTGTACGACGTTTTGCTTATGTGCCGAATCTAGTGCCATCGCGGACTTAAAGACAATTCCCATGACGATTGGTAGCGGCAGCAAGCTATCTGCCTTGACGTAGCGTGCTAGGTCGTGGCCTTCAAGAAACTCCATTGCGATATAGGCGAGGTCGTGCTCTTCGCCGGCGTCGTACACGGTGACAATATTCGGATGCTGGAGCCTTCCTGCGGTTTCAGCTTCACGAAAGAAGCGTGATTTGACCTCTTCGAGTTCGTCGGCTTCAAACTCTTGGGCAAGCGCCATTGTTTTAATGGCCACGATCCGATTGATTTTGGGATCCTTGCCGAGATAGACAACACCCATCGCGCCTTTGCCAAGCTCTTTTTCGACCTCGTAACGACCTAGCATCGGTTTGGAGATTGAACCGTCCAACAAGAGCGTTCCAGCTGCCGCACTCGAAGCGCCGCCACCGCCCAGTAGTACCGTTTCCTCGAGTTGCTTGGCGCGATTGACCTTGACCTTGATGTCCTTGAAGTCCGGGTTCTTATCGGCGATGTACTGATAGACCGCTGCGGCTTTGTTGAATTTTCGTTTCGTTTCGAAATCGATTGCTAGGTTGTAGATTGCTTCCAAGGTCGATTCATCGGCTGGACAACGGCGGAAGTAGTCGAATGCCATATCGAGCTCGCCTTTTTGTTGGTGTTGCAGGGCGAGCTGCTTGTTGTTCATGGCGGAATCGACGTCGAGGCGCTGTTTGCTGGCTTCTGTGACGAGGTAGCGTTTGGTGGTCAGCAATATATGCCCGATCACTAATAGCGACGCCGCCGTCATGAGTTGCAACCACATGCCTTGCGACACCATGATCGATAGTTCGGTCACAATCAGCGCGATGAGCAAAAATGCGCTGATTAATGCGCCGGGGCCAGCTTTGAGTTTCGGTAGTAGTGCGACTAAGTATGCGGCGATCAGGAGGATCGCCAATAGTTCGGCGAGGCCAGCCCAACTTGGTTGCACAAAGAAATGTTCGTTCAAGATGCTCGCTACGGTGTGCGCCATGATGAGCACCGGCCCACCAACGTCGCCGATAGGCGTATGTAGCGCGGAACCGACGCCAAATGCCGTTGCCCCAATCAATACGATCTTATCCTTGAAATTCTCGATTGGGACCTCGTCCTGAATAACATCGTAGAAGGAGTAGGTATCGAAAGCCGGCCTGCCACCCTCGCGTTCGCCGTAGAAGAACGTATTGATCGAGAGGATTGGATCGGTCTTGATTTTCAGACGACCAAGTTCAACGCTGTCGCCTAGGGTCACTTTGATGTCTTCGGCACCGAGGTTCAGACTCGCCGCCGCAATCATCAATGATTGGGATGGAAAGAAACTATCGTAATAGCTGATGACCAGGGGCTCTGAACGGACACCGCCATCGACGTCGAGGAGATTGATCAGGTGCCCAATGCCTTGTGCTTCGCCACCAATCGACGCGATCGGTGGTACCGCGGCTATCGTTAACAATGGCGAAATATTCTCACCATTCGGATCGCTGATATTCGATTCCGGGATCTGGAAACGGGTAACGTGCGTGGGCAGTTCGGAGTCGGGATTGCCGATAGGGTCGCCGGGCACGAATTGCATCCCGAGGATTGTGCTATTTCCACTGCCGAGGCTATTCGCCAAGATGCCGTCGGTATTAAGTTCTTTTTCCGCGAGCGCCAAATTCTTGGCGATGTCATTTGCGTCGGCCTGGGCCATGTTGACGTTGGCCAATTGACTGCGCAATCGCTGGATCCAGACCAAACCCTTATCTACCTGGGGTTCGGAATACAGGATGGTGTTGCCGATCGTCTTGGCGCCACCGGCGACAAGCTTATCGGTCATCTGAGCGTGGATTTCCCGCGACCAAGGCCAGCGCCCAATGTTTTGGACACTCCTATCATCGATCGCGATAACTGCAATTCTGTCGCCGGGATCGGCGGAAGACATCCGTACGCCAAGGTCGTAGGCGTCACGTTCGAGACTGCCCAGGATAGCGTTGCCGCTAAGCCAGAGGACTACAAATACCAGCGAGATTGCGAGACCGACGAACCAATCGGATTTCCAGAATGCCTGTTTCATCCCCACCAGCAACTTATTGTTAGATCGAGGTGTCCGCTATACTACCTTGAATCACCTCACAAGAGTAGCGTCATTAGGGGCTATTAGAGCGGCTTCAGTCGCACCATTTGTCGACCTCAGCCTGCAAGTCTGCCATCGCCGCGGCGTACTCTTCATCGGTGAGATTGATGCGATTCCCATCAGCGTCCTTGCGATACAAGGTTGCCGCATGCTCGTATTTGTACTGCTCTTCCTCGGCAATAGTACAGTTTGCTTTACGTTTCTTCTTTTCCTCAGCTACAGTTTGACGGGCCTCGCGTTTCTCGTCTCGTTCCTGCTTGTAGGCGTCGAGCAGCCGCTCCGTGCGTTGCTTACGGGTGTTGACGCCAACGTCTACCGCGGGGGTCTTTGGTACGCGGATTTCTTGTGCGGCTCCGACGTCGCTGGGTGCGCTGTCACCGTAGTGCGTTTTGCCATTTTTATCGACCCACTTGTAGATTTTTTTCGCCTGCGCATCGCCGCACAGCATTAACATTGTTGCAATGAGTACGATGGTCGCGGTGCGACCCAGGTTCGCTTTGCTCTTAGGTTCCGTGTGCATCAGTTGCTTCCCTAGCCGCAGTGGTTTGGGGGTCCGTCGCCCGTTCGCCCGGCGCCGGTACCTCGTTGGTGCGGATTATAGGAAGCCGGTGTCGGATCCGCCAGCAATTCATGACGGCCGGAGTAGACTAAATCCGCTGCACCCCGTGGCAGCGACACTTCGTATGGTTGCGTATTCCCTCGCTCAACGACTCGATCTGAATAGCGACCGATTTTTTCGAGTGCGGGGTGGGGTAGGGTCGTGGGAAATTTTCCTTTGAGGCTCAGCGGTAACTCCGGGGCGACCATGAAATGTGCTGATATTTTCACTCAACACATTGATATTTATAAGTTATCGTCAAGAAGAACGAGACCTAGTCAGGGATTTCCTAATGCCGGTACGGCACGTTAGTTTAACCCCAGTCGGGCACGGACGCCCGACTAGCCACCGCCGCCAGGGACGGTAGCGGTGGGTTTCCTATCGCGGAAACAAGCCCGAGCATGGCACTGCTCGGAAGACCCTCCTATTGCGGCCGTCTCCTAGACGGCCGCTTTTTTAACCAGGCCCTGGCCGCCGTCGTGGAGTCGACGGCTAGCGTTCGAGATACTGCAACTTGTCCGGTTTGTCCTTCCACTCGTCGGCGTCCGACGGAGGATCTTTCATTTCGTTGATTACCGGCCATTCCCGCGACAGGTCGGCATTGAGAGATAGAAGATGCTGCTCGTCATCTGTCAGGTCATCTTCTGACTTGATCGCTTCAACCGGGCACTCGGGTTCACACAAAGTACAATCGATGCACTCATCGGGATCGATGACCAGCATATTGGGTCCTTCGTGAAAACAATCGACCGGGCAGACTTCGACGCAATCGGTATATTTACATTTGATGCAGTTTTCGTTAACAACAAAAGTCATGGTTCAAGTCATCAATCCACAAAAAGAAGGCGTTATTATAACCGCGTCTGGCGGGCGTCCCAGTACTAAATCGGATGGGAGCAAAACCAGCCCTGATAACGCGAAAACGGGTGCGTTCGAATCCGATGGCACGGACCCGAATTTGGTGCGCCCTAGTGGTTTTTCGCCGTGACCATCGCATGCAGGCGATAAACCAAGTCGAGCGCCTCTTTTGGCGATAATTCATCAGGATCGGCGGCGCTAAGCATCGACTTAATCTGGTTTAGATCACTGTCGAATAGCGGTAATTGACCGTCATCGGGCCGCTGCTGCGGATACAAAGGTCCGCTCCCGATTGTATGAAGATGCGCTCTAGCCTGGCTAATAACTTCGTGTGGAACGCCGGCCAGAAGGGCAACCGCGAGTCCATAGCTGCGGCTTGCCGGACCCTGTTTGACCGCGTGCATGAAAATGATCTCATCGCCGTTTTCGACCGCATCAAGACGCACGTTTTGAATCTGGGATAATTTGTCAGCAAGCGCGGTCAGCTCGAAATAATGCGTCGCGAAAAGCGTAAACGACTGGTTCACGCGGGCGAGGTGGTCGGCGGCGGCCCAGGCGAGGGCGACGCCGTCGAAGGTACTCGTTCCACGCCCGATCTCGTCGATTAGGACCACACTTGATGCTGTCGCGTGATGCAGGATATTCGCCGTCTCGGTCATCTCGACCATGAAGGTACTGTGGCCACCGGCAACGTTGTCGGCGGCACCGATCCGGGTAAAAATCCTGTCAACCGGCCCGATCGTCGCAGCGGCAGCCGGAACGAAACTACCAATGTGGGCCATGATCACGATCAGCGCCGTTTGGCGCATATAGGTTGATTTGCCGCCCATATTCGGCCCTGTAATGATGAGCATGCGGCAATCGTCGTCGAGGTTGAGATCGTTGGCGACAAACGACCCGGTTGTCATATGTTCGACGATCAAATGTCGGCCCTGGTCAATACGCAGAATTGGTTCGTCGGTAAACGACGGTACCGTGAGCCCCAGCGTCTCAGCACGCTCCGCAAAACCCATCAGGACATCGAGCTCTGACAGCGCGGCCGCGGTTTCCTGCAGCGCACTAACATGTGCGCCGAGTTGCTCAAGAAGTTCATCATAAAGCGCCTTTTCCAGACGCAGTGCTTTTTCCTTCGCCGACAGGATCCGCGCCTCGAATGTTTTTAGTTCCGGGGTTAGGAATCGCTCAGTCGATTTGAGCGTTTGCCGCCTGGTGTAGTCGTCGGGTACCTGTTCGCTTTGTGAACGATTTATCTCAATGTAATAGCCGTGAACCCGGTTGTAACCCACCTTCAGAGAGCTCAGGCCGCTGCGCTCCCGTTCGCGATGCTCTAGGTCGATGAGAAATTGATCGGCGTCGTCGCTGAGTGTTCGTAGCTCGTCTAGCTCTTTGTTATAGCCGCTGGCGATGACACCGCCATCGCGGATCAACAGCGGCGGTGATTCAACCACGGCCTTAGCGAGGACTTCTCGGAGCGTTTGGTGCTCCGACGTGTTGGCACACAAGGTTTGTATTTTCGGGCTGTCGATCGATTGAAAGCGTGTGCGTAGTCCGGGAATGGTTTGTAGCGAGAGATACAATTGAGACAAGTCGCGTGGTCGCGCCGACTTTAGCGCGATACGGGTGCTGATCCGTTCGATATCGCAGATTTGGGCGAGGTCCTCGTGCAGTTGGTCAAGCGACTGACTCGCAAGAAATTCGCCGACCGCGTGGTTGCGCAACTGCAGTTCCCCATGATCGCGCGTTGGCGCCTGTAGCCACCGACGCAGTAATCGCCCGCCCATCGGGCTGTGTGTTGTATCAAGCAGGTCCACTAGGGTCGGCGCTGTCGAATCTGTCTGCAGGTTGGTCGTTAGCTCAAGATTTCTGCGGGTCGCAGGATCCATAATGACGCTGCCGTCACGGCGCTCAAGTTTCAAGCCTCGAAGGTGCGGCAGCTCGCCGCAGTAATTTTCCTCGCAATAGCGCAACAGCGCGCCAGCAGCGCCGACGCTGCCGTGAAGGTGATCGCAACCAAATCCGCTGAGATCACGTGTGCCGAAGCGTTCGCATAGATTTCGCCGACCCGTTGCCGGATCGAAATACCAATCTGGCCGCGCGTGTAAGTTGCCTAAAAAAGATTTGTGGTTTGCGCTATCAAACGTTTCTGGAATTAGCAGCTCGGCGGGTCGAAGTCGCTCAAGCTCGCTTGCCACGTCGTCCAAGGAATCGAGTGATATCAAATGGAATCGGCCCGAGCTAAGGTCCAACCACGCTAGACCATAGTCGTTGTTAGTATTGTTTAGTGCGGCGATCAGATTGTCTTCGCGTTCACGCAATAGCTCGTCTTCGATAACCGTTCCTGGGGTAATGATCCGGGTAACGCATCGTTCTACTGGACCCTTTGACGTTGCGGGGTCACCAATTTGTTCGCAGATGACGACGGATTCTCCGAACCCAATCAATCGGGCAAGGTAGCCGTCGACGGCATGGTAGGGCACACCAGCCATTGGTATCGGCTCACCATTGCTGACCCCACGTTTAGTTAAGGTTATGTCGAGTAGCTTCGCGGCGCGCCTGGCATCATCGAAAAACAGCTCATAAAAATCACCCATGCGATAGAACATCAACACGTCCGGATGTGCTGCCTTAATCGACAGATATTGCTGCATCATGGGGGTGTGTTTGACAGCTTGCTGTTCGGCTGCGCGTGGGCTCGTCATGTCGGGAAGTGTAACCGAGGAGGCTTGGAATTTACTCTTGGACGGCTTGGTTCAGCTAAGATTAGCCAATGGCGCAAATAGGGCGCAAAGACGGGTCCCTATTAGATCTACGGGGCGGCAGGTGGTGGGTCGAATATAGGCGCAGATTGCATGCGAATGATGGCCTCGGAGGCGATCGGAAGATGTTGCAGCGGAACGCGCTCCAAACAGTTTTCTTCAAACGAATCAGCGGTCGTAGTGAATCCAGTACCGGTATTTGTCCAGGTCGACAATTGGCCCGTGCCAACAACGCCAGATGGACCGGCACCAGTCGGAGTCGGCCCGCCAATGCGCAGTAAGGCGTTGATCATTCGGTTAACGAACGGGACATGCATCTCGACACAGTACAGCACTCGAATTTTGAGCAAGTTGGCGTCCTGGATCGATAGTTTTGCCGTACCCGCTCCCTTTACGGTTGCGTCGCGATACATCAGATTATCGTTCGGAATGAGCCGGTCTCCACCTTCGTCAATGCCATGTGTATCGAAAGCCCGCTCGTCCGGGTTGATAATTTGGATTTCGACTAAGCCGGCGTCGATTTGATCCCACACTTTGGACCGTGCCCAACGTAACCAGTTGCGACCTTGGCCGTGCGTGTGGATCGGCGCCAGCCCGCGTACCAGTCCCGCTTTGAGCGCCCAGCGTTGTGCGTTATTTACCGCACCGCTACGCGCGGATTCGAATGCCGCGTAGTTGAGTTGAGTTTTCGCTTGATAGAGCAGGGCGAACTGCAGCGTACCGAAAACTAATACCAGCATTACCGGGAAAACAATCATGTACTCGGTCATCGCCTGGCCGCGCGACGCACGGCCGAAAATTGGGCGGTGACAGGATCGATCGCAGAGAAACATTGGCCTAATTTACTAACTCGTTGATGGCTTTCTGAATTCTAACGCTTTTTGCGTGGAGTGGATTGTCTGGTTTTACCAATATTTCCAGTTCCGCAAAACTTTTTCCCGCCGTACGCAACTGGATAACGGCTACGTTGTGCCATGCTTTGACGTGCTGTGAATCGCGCACCAGGGTTTCGCGATAAAACTGAATAGCAAGCTCAGGGCGGTTCGTGCGTGCTGCAATGTTGCCGAGCTTAAACCAAGGCTCCGCCTCTTCAGGCGCCTTACGGCTCAGTGTAAGGTAGTGCTTTTCGCTAGTCGCCCAGTCTTTTTCGTCGTACGCGTCTGCCGCTAATTTGTAGACTTCAGCCAGGTCAACCTGCGGCGGCTCCAGTTTGGGCGGGGTTTGCGTACAGCCCAAAGCGGCCACAAGCCACGATGCGAGTCCAATCGCGCGCCCTAATTGGCTTGCCATTCGAGTTCCAACGCCGGCTCAACACCAAGTTCATGCGCCTGGCCGGCGGCGAGTTCTAGGGTCATCTGCGCTGACCGACAGCCGGACATACGCCAAGGTTTCATCGAATCAATAAGGTGCACGACGCGATAGTCGTTGTCTAAATAGACAACGTCGATTGGATAAGACATCGCAAACGTGTGAACAGAGGCGCATGGATCGATGAGCAGTCCAGTGCCCGGTCTAGGGGAGGGGCGAAACAATAGTCCGCGCATTCGATCGAGTATGTTTGTGGTGCGCGCGCATGGATCGACAAGCACCGTTCCTGATTTGTCGACCAGCTTCCCCAGGGTCATAGAATTCCTTCGTTAAGGAATTTCATCGCGATTGGAAACCCGAGAATAATAAAGGTTACCGGGAAGATAAAAAGAATCAGCGGCCCGACCAATTTAATCGGTGCCTCCATCGCCATTTTTTCCGCGCGTTGAAAGCGCTCGTTCCGCCGCTGCTCGGCCTGAACACGCATCACCGTCGCGAGACTTGATCCCATACGTTCTGCTTGGATCACCGCGCTGACGAAACTAGTCGTTTCCTGGATGTCGAGCCGATCGGCCATGCGTCTGAGAGCGTCTGAACGTGACAACCCAGAGCGTAGATCGCGCAATACGATAGCGAATTCGTTCTTCAATGGACTCGGTGGCGCCTTTTCCATAGCTTGTTGCAGCGCGCCTTGGAAGTTGAGGCCCGCTTCGACGCACATCGTAATAAAGTCTAGGTAGGTCGGCATCCCTCGAATGATCGCGTTCTCGCGTCGGGCACGATTGTCGGCAAGCCACATATTCGGGTGCGCGAAGCCGAGCAAGATCGCAAACAGGATAAAATAGGCGCCCCACGGTCCGTCGTATTGCAGTGCTGCCATCATCAAGATTGCGATTAAGGGCCAGGCTAAGATACTAAAAATCTGCAGGCCCAAGAATTGCTCGGCAGTGAGCAGAAAACTCACGCCGGTTCGTTGTAGACGCCGCTCCACCGACTCCAACAATTCGTACGGTAGCCAGCTAACCCCGAAATAGGCGATCACCTGGATGAAGGGCCAGATCGGTTTCATCATTGGCGGCAGCGGATCCATGTAGGTTCGGTCTTCGCTCTCGACCATCCCGGCGATTATGTTGCCGAGAACAATGAAGAGGAACACGCATAGACCGGTCGAGGCGACGGCGATCAAAAATAGAAATGGCGAGACGATGTTCATCATGTCGGCTAAACGTCGATGCTGGTTATTTTAGAGATCATGAAATAACCCAAGCCCAGCATAAAAATGATCACACCGAGGACTACCCATCCAACCGGCGTGGTCCATAATTTTGCCATCGCTTCAGGTTCAAGGAAGTTAAGCAGCACCCCAAGTAGGATTGGAAGTCCCGTCATCACGATGCCTTGCAGCTTGCCCTGTGCGGTCAAGCTATCGATCTTGCCCTCCATCGTGTGTTTACGCCGCAAGGTGTCGGCGAGCGCCTCCAGCACTTCGGCCAAATTACCCCCGACCTCGCGGCTGATACGAAGTGCCGATATGACCATACCGAGGTCGGCCAGGGGTACACGTTTTTCCATGTGCATCAGCGAATCTTCGAAATCGACACCAATCCGTTGCTCGCGAAGAAACAGTTGAAATTCCTGGGCTAAGGGTGGCTGTTGTTCTTTAACCAAACTTTCCAAAGCGATATTTAAACTCGCACCGGCTCGCATCGAACCGGAGATCATGGCCAGCCCATCAGGGAGTTGCTTTTCGAACTTTGCGAAACGTCGATTGCGTGCAGTTTTATAGATGATATTTGGAATGAACAGAATCAAGATGAAAACCACAAATGCAAGTTTCCAATCTCCAAACATGATCAGTACAAGTAGCGGAATGGCGATGACGGCGGCGATGTTGATGTAGAACAATTTCACCGGGTCGGCGAACGAGAACATGTCGGCGAGACTGCTGCTGGCTGTTTCCGTGAACGCCTCGCGGTAATCCGTCATATACGTTTGGGCACGCATCATCGCCGCCATCATGAGCAGGGTGGCGCAACCAAAGGCCGTGATAAGGGTGATTAGCCATAGGAGATCACCCGCGAGATTCAATATGGTCGCCATCGCCCCTCCCTACTGAAAAATACTCATGTCGACCTTCAAACCGCGCGAGCGGAGGTCTTCGTAGAATTCCGGAACACGTCCAGTGGTCACAAACTCGCCTGCTACCCGGCCTTCGCTATCGAAGCCCTGTTGTTGGAATTTGAAAATGTCCTGCATCGAGACGGTGCCTGATTCGACTCCGGTTATCTCGCTTATGTTGACTACTTTGCGGCTGCCGTCAGAGAAGCGCGTCTGCTGCACGACCAGGTCAACTGCAGAGGCAACCATTTCCCTGATCGCCTGTACTGGCAATTCCATTCCCGTCATCATCACCATCACCTCGAGGCGGGAGACGAGGTCGCGTGGGGTGTTGGCGTGTGCCGTTGTCAACGAACCATCGTGACCCGTGTTCATCGCCTGCAGCATGTCGAGCGCCTCACCCCCACGACACTCGCCAACCACAATGCGATCCGGGCGCATACGTAAGCAGTTTTTCACCAAGTCGCGAATTTCCACTGCACCTTTGCCTTCCAAATTTGGTGGGCGCGCCTCGAGGCTAACAAGATGCGGCTGCGATAACTGCAATTCGGCGGCGTCTTCGACGGTGACGATGCGTTCGGTTGCTGGAATAAAATTCGACAGCACGTTTAGCAGGGTCGTTTTACCGCTACCGGTGCCGCCACTGATAAGAATGTTCAGGCGCTGTTCGACGGCGACTTGTAAGAATTTGACCATCGGCTCATTGATCGCACCAAATCTGATCAAGTCGTCGTGGGTCAATTTTTCCTTGGAGAACTTGCGGATCGTGATGCACGGACCGCGTAAGGCCAGCGGCGGAATAATCGCGTTCACGCGAGATCCGTCTTTGAGACGCGCATCGACGTAAGGTGAACTTTCGTCAATGCGACGGCCGAGGGGCGAGACAATGCGCTCAATTGCGGACATCACAGCGTCGTCACTGCTAAACGTCACCCCGGATAAGGTTAGCTTGCCGCTTTTTTCGATGTATATCTCATCGAACTTGTTCACCATGATCTCGGTGATTTCGTCGCCCTTTAGGAGTTCTTCCAGCGGGCCGAGTCCTACGGCTTCGTTAAGGACGTCTTCCTTTAATTTCTCGATGTTAACGTCCGACGGTAGCTTCTCGGCGAGTTGTTTGACGATCTCATCGATCATCTTTTCAACATGGTGCCGGAGCCTCTTTTCGTCCATCGCGCCGATGTCGGTACGGCGTAGATCCATCATTTCAAGCAGCGCATCGTGAACACGGTTGCGCCACATAAAGCGCTCTTCTTTGAAAATACTGTCGTCGTCTTTAATTTCGGCGTGCGGATGTACACCGATCATCGTCTTCATCATTTCGCCGTCGATGTCCTCGACGAACTCATCCGCTTCGGCACTTTCATCGACACCGACGGTGATGATGTACGATCCGATCTCGATTTTGTCTGAGGTTCGCAAGGGCCCGTATCGAGTAATGGCCTCGCCGTTTATCGACACGCCATCGCCATCGGTCTTGTTTTCTACGTAAACGCCGTCCGCATGGCGGCGTAATTCCGCGTGGTGTGGCGCTATTTTCCACCCGCGTAGTTGGATGAGGTTGTCACGCGCTTTACCAACGCCGCATTCATTAACCGGGCAGCGGACACCTTTTATCTTTTTACCCTTATTTGTGTTTACGACAATATCGAACATGAGGCCTGACCTAATCTATTTTTTGATTACTCGAGAATTTGCAGATCCGGTTCGTCGACGGCTTCTTTAAACGCGTTGATATTCTGTTCACGCCGACGAATGTATGCTTGATTGAGTTCGCTGTGGGCATCGAACACGGTTGGCGTGACGAATATAACGAGCTCGCGCTCGACGTTACGAACATTTTTGTTACGGAAAAAGGTACCTAGGATTGGAATATCGCCGAGTCCCGCGAGTTTCTCTAGATCTTTCGATGATTGTTGATCGAGCAAACCTGAAATAACCAGCGTCTCGCCAGCGTTCATACTGACCTCGGTCGCCGTTTTACGGGTCAAGAAACCGGGGATTCCGTTTACTGCAACGGAGTTGTCGACCGCGCTAATTTCTGTTTCGACCGACGCGCTGATGCGGTCCTTGCTGTCGACAACTGGGTTGATTTTCATTGAGATGCCGAATTCTTTGAATTCGACATTCGATTGGCCGAGTGAACCAACTGTCGGTAACGGCACCTCGCCGCCGGCGAGGAATGTCGCCTCACCACCGCTGCGGGTGCTCAAGCGTGGTTCGGCAAGGATCAACGCGTCACCGCTATTGACCAAGAAGTTGATGCGCGAGCTGATCTCGGTGGCGATGCCAAAATAGCCAATGGGGGTCTTCACCTGGAGTGGCAAATCAGCAAATGTTGCCGACTCAGATGGTGCGCGAAAGACCTTATTCCCGTCGACGTCGGCGGCGAACGCGACCGATGGACCGGCTATTGGATTGGTCCAGTTGATGCCGAGATTTTTAAGTTTGTTTTTGTTGAACTCGGTCATCTTAACGTTCATGAAGATCATGCGTTCCTCGGACAGACCACTTGAGGTCGTGAGGTCCATGATCTCCGCAAATTCCTTTCCAACTTTTTCGATCACTGGCACGTCGTATTTGCTCACGTCGCCGCGCAATACGACATGTGTTCCGACCGTGCTTACATCGACACCGGCGACGTCCGACAATAATTCACGCACGACATTGGCGATCTTGCTGGTCACATTGATGACGTTCGGATACTTGATCATCACCGCATCAACCACGGGACCGTATTCTGGCGGTACATCGCCATGCAGGACAATTTGGTCCCCGACTACTTCCGCTTCGACGCCCTCGATGCCGGACAATAGATTGTTCAGGGTCTGCGCAGTTGTTTGCTGGTCTTTCTCGGAAACTCGAACGGTGTACTGGCCTTCTTTACCGTTTTCAAACCAGAGATGCACGGTGGTCGTGCCTTCGCCTTCGCCGAGCAGCAACAGTTGCCCGTTTTTGAGTAGCGAAGTACTCAAAACTGCACTTTGTCCCACTGCGACACGCTCAATTGGATTAAGCCGTAACAGCTTAATTTCTCCAATTGACATGGTCATGCTTTGATTAGCACTGGCGGCAATACTCACTACCATGACGACAATCGCAAAGATCACCTTGCGCATAATGCTCCCCTTAAGCTTATCTCCGTTCATCTTGTGCAAACGGATTGTAATATTTGTCCTTCACCATTATTCACGGATCGGCAAACGGCCGACTTTCGCCTTTGCGTCCTCGCTAGCCCCGCCGATGATCATGCCAACGTCATCGACCTTATAAACCGATCGCGAACGGGCAACGGTTGACGGCTGCGTCGGCGATCGATCGACGCGTCCGTCTTGTACATTTTTCTGTACATTATCCTGTTCGTCTTCTTCCGAGTTCGCCGCGCCATGGACGAGCAGCGTCAGCGATATTCCCGCGACGGTCGTCAACAATGCTAGGCGGCGCACCCATAGCTCCTAGTTGGTGATCGGAAGGTCCGTAACCTTTGCAACGCCGTCCTCACTAGCCCCGCCGATGATGAGGTCAACCGAGCCGCCATCGTCTGTCTCGTCTACGTCCGCCAGCACGCTACCGGTGGTGCCCGCGTTAACCCCGGCAAGTAACTCTCCGTTTTTCGTCCGCACGCTACCATCGGGCCCGATTACGAGTTCGTTGGCGTTGTAAACCTTACCGTCAGGTCCCACAACTTCGCCGTTTTCGTTGACCCGCATGCCACTAATTATCTTGCCATCCGGGGTCATCACAGTGCCGTCTTCGGCGATGATGAAGCCTTGCTCATTGACCGTGACCGGTGGACCCGCTAATACCTTGCCGTCTTTCGTCATTATTGTGCCATTGGCAAGGACGACGAGGTCTTCTTTCGCAATGACATTGCCGTCGGCGTCCACGTAATCGCCGTTTTCGTTTACGGTCAAGCCCGCCTCGGCAAGCATTTGCGCTTTTGTTTTTACCGTGCCATCGGCGCCCACGATTAACTCGTCGGCCGGGATCTCGTTGCCATTAGCATCCACGAAGCGACCGTCTGCAGTTTGTACCACGACGTTTTCAGCAGTCACTACGTTGCCCTCGGCATCGACGAACTCGCCGTTTTCGTTAACCGTCATACCCTCTTGTGCAAGTAATTTTCCGCTCTTCGTAGTAACCGTACCGTCGTCGCTGATAACCAGTTCGTCTTTGTTGATAACGGTGCCGTCAGCGCTAACCCAGTTGCCGTTTTCATCGATCGTGGCACCGGCCGCCGCCGCCGCCGCACGCAATTGCGCTTCTGCCGCCATTTCGGTCGCGAGTTGGAACAGGTCCGATGGGGTAACGCCAACGAAATCCGCCAGGCCACGGTCTTCGCGATTGCGCAGCAGCGCTTGTAAGTCACCTTTGTCTTCGGCGACGCGGATCATAATTGCTTGTTTCGGGGTTACCGCGATTGTTATCGTCGAGTAGCGCAATTCATCGCGACGTTGCGGTAGATTGAGGTCGTCGAGATGGTCTTCATACGGTTCGCGTCCTGTCGCGAGCACCGTGATGTCTTGCAGGACAGGAATAATGATGTCGGTCGGTGCGATTTCACGCACCTTCTCTGCGACCTTCAGCCATGACGGTGCAGCGATTAGGTCTTGTAGTGAACTCTCATCGATTGGAAGTGTTGCAAGCCCAGATTCTCGGGTTGGAATGTTTACAAAAAGATCTACCTTGTTGCCCGGGCGCATCATCGCGGCTTGGGAACCTTGCTCGCTGATTGAGATCGTTATGGCCCGCAGTCCGAGATCGATCAAGTCAGAAAAGTCGATTGGAAATTCGTCCACCAGGAAGCTCTCAAGCAGCGGTTTCCCAGCTTCGAGATCCTCGGCGAGGAAACGCTCACTGTTCGCCTCAAAATACGCTGGATAGATGGCGCTGCCATGTACGTACTCGGACGGCATTTCTCTCACGGCGAATGCGCCGCGGCCTATTTGTGTGCCCTTGGGAATATTGTCAGCGGCAACGACAACCTGAACGTTGGTCAGTTTGTCGCCTTCGAGACGCTGTCTAATCGCCTCCTCACGACTTTTCAGGTAGAGCGCCGAAAACAGGGCTGCGACAATGCCGAATCCGATGGCGCCAACGAGCAGCAACCAAACCTTAGAACCCCCTTCAGATGCCATATTCCGCTCCCCAAGATCAATTAATTATTAGATGACCGCATACCGCCAGCGGCGCTCGTGACCCCGCCGGGACCGGAATCTAACGCTCCGGTTCTCCTCGTCAGATCAAGTTTTTCGTCGTTTACCGTCCGCAGTGCTTAATGCGCTACCCGAGCGGCCAATTAGGCTCCCCTACAATGGTGGGAATCCGCCCATTAAATCATCGAAATCCGGTGGCAAAAAGCTCGACACGGCGTCTTTGATGCCGTCTGGACTGAGTTTGCCGGCAAGGTCGAACGCATCCTCGTAAAAACCAGTGATCGTATCGACATAAGAACTAATATCGGGCCCAGCAAGTTCGGTAGCGCGCTCTTCGCTGACACCCTGCTCAACCAGCCATTTGCGGTATTCGGTTACGATGAAATCATTCGGTACCGATGCTGGCTCCGATAGCACTGGCAGTGCGCCACCGCGGGTACCGGTCTCACCAATACTGGAACTCTGCGTTGGATCCCAGCCGGACGCTATGTCTATTGGCGTGGCACTGCGAATGTCGAACTCCGGCCATTGCGACAAGGACATCGCGTAGGAGTAGCCTTGATAATTACTTTTAATGGTCGCCATCGTCCAACGGATCACATCCGTCCCCGGACCTAATAGGACGAGGATGCCGAGCGAGGTTACGATGGTGTACTCCACCATGCCTTGGCCGAATTGTCGGCGTCTCGAAATCATAAGATGTCGTGGGTCACTTCATTCACCACGATATGTGATCCGCCTTTTGAAACTTCGGTAATAACCATATTTACCCGCTGTCGGCCTTTACGCACTGCCATCACATGCATGATTCCGCCTACCGTGCGGTCGATGTCAAATGCCCATCCTCCATCCCGGTAGCGATTGCGATAAAACGCGGCGTTTGTCCCGATATCGTGTTTGTTGCCAAGTAGCATCGTGCGGCCCGATTGACCCACGTCTTTTGAGGCGACTTCGTTGAGAACTTGGCTGTCGCCCATCACCGGGAAACCCTCACCCAGTTTAGGGGGTCGGTTGCGTTCTGGCAACCGACTTAAGCCTAGAATTCCCTTGCTTCCTCCGCTACTTGTGGGCTGAACTTGAACCGTCATGAGATAATTATCTTCGATTCGCGAAATCATCGTCCACGGCTCTTGTAGATTGGTCTGGGTGAAGCCTGGATCGTGGCTCGCCCCTTCACCCCATTGTTCTCGATAAAAGTCCAAGATGTCTTGAGCCGAATCGTCACTGGAGAATAATCGTACATTCACATCGTTACCGTTGACCCGCATGCTGTCGCCGAGATGGGAAATGCGAATATCGTCCGGCAAGGGGAATTCTGGGGTTCGCGCCAGCACGGTCCCAGAAGCCACCAAGCTGATCAGAAGAACAACAGATAGCTGCTTAAAAACGTTCGAGAAATTACTCATGGAATGCAACTCTTCTCACGCGTAAAGGTATCGGGAAAATCGCAGCGCCCGGCTGCGTCGCATGCATGGGTCTCCGACCCGTCATCCAGCCTGTCGCGGTGGACCGCCTCGCTGTCGACATGGCCGAACCATAGGCTGCCTTTATTGTCCTCCGGGTAGATATCGAACGGATCTTCCAGGTAGTTCTGCACATTACAGCGTCTCAGTTCGGGCGCGATAATGGCGGTGATGATGTCCCAAGCCGTTGATAAAACGGGTAAATCTTGAAGCGCCTTGAGGCCGCTGGTGACGATCATGCCGGACGCCTGATTATAGGTGTGCTCGCGGCCACCGGCATTCCAGCCATCGGTCAAGACCGCCGCATTGCTGGTAAAGGTGAGCTCCGGCATCAGTGGACCGTCGTCCTTGCGATTCGACATGAGCGTTCTAATTGGCATCGAATTCATCGTAATACTGACCTGCCCGGTCGCGAGACCATCGGTGTTGATCGCATCGAACCCGGCGTCGCTACCCAAAAACCCAAGTACTGCCCCGAACGCGCCGAAGATGAATTCGACAGCACCGAGCACGAAATCAAGAATCGTTGAGATAACGGGAATTCCGGCCGGATTCTTCGAGCTTACGGGGTCGCCGCCGCCGACGATGTCAGAATACATCTGCGCCCCGGTATGGTCATACCATAGGTTATTGGTTGGGACAGGGGGCAAACCGCCGGGCGCCACGGCCGCTATCGGGGTGCCGTCTGGTGAACCAAAAAAGCGTAATGTGGATTCGGCTTTGGTATCTGCCCGCGGTTTGAACGGTTGGATCTCGCCGGTAATATCAAAGCCGCTCATGGGACATTCTTCCGGGCCGCCGGTACCAAAATCAAAAGGCGTACGTTCGCAGTCTTCGGCGTACCAGACCGTATACTCCCATGCCTGGTAGCGCGCAGCCTGGATCGCTGTGTGTTTCATGTCAATGAACTTGCCGAACGCCGGTACGATTAAGAACAAGGGCACCAAGACCCATGCCGCGACAATCGCCACCTCGGTCATCGCCTGGCCGCGCATGCGCTTTGGCGGAACAAGTGGCCGGGCCTTCATATCGAGAGGCCTAATGAATCTAGAACGTCGAACCACGGCTCTAGCATGCTTTCTATATCGCCCATGACCTTACTAATGAGCTCCGTCGCCCCAGTGAAATCTTCTTGCTGCTCAACGGCGAGCGCAGTGACGCTTTGGAGATACGGTGTTTCAATTAAGCGGGCGTGCCAATAGGGGTTGAAGGCGCTGCCATGTTCTTCCTTGTCATCGAGGCGTTTAAACCAATCGAGATCGTTGGGTCGTTTGAAATAAACCTCGGAACTCCCAACGGTATGCAGCTTCGGCGTCGAACCAAAGGGCGCTAACAAGCCGGCGCCGCCGGCCATTCCATCCTGCAAACGTAGGCCATCGCTGGTCAGTGCAGTATCGGCGTGCCCCATTTCTGGATGATCGCCGGCCGTGGCCGGATCAACCAACATATCCCCTCGATTGCGATCGTGGTCTGCTTCGTCTAGCACGAGGCTTACCGTGAGTTGGGGTGCACCAAACCCGAACAAGGTCTGACCAACGCCGGAGGTGTCGAGATATGGGGGTAATCCAGGATAATTCTTGTTGACGCGGGTGGTCTGGTCACCCGTGACCGGGCCAACGAGGGTGTCCGAGCGTTGCGCCACACCCGGCGGCATGATGCCGGGCGGAACGCTTGTGAACCCGACCGGTGGTATCGCCGGTAGGTTCCACGCAATAGCGCGATTAGCGGCCCCACCATAGGCTTCGATTGGTACCGGTCCACCTATGGTCAACATCGTGCCGATCTTGTTGTTGTTATCCTTCTTCGTGGCCGGGGGATTTCGGCCGGCCTCGCTAAATGCGGCGCCAAATGGGGCGGAGGTTGGGAACGGTACGTCGAAGCCGGGAATGACGTCGACGTCGAAATTTATGTCTGGTAGTGGACTGAGATCGATTGTAACGCCAATCGTCAGCCCGCCAAACGATAATTCTTCGTCGCCTAGGGCGAAGCTACCGCTACCGCGGCCCTCCGCGCCAATGCCAAGCGCTGTTGCCCATACCCTGATATCAAAACTCGCGCCTAGTTCGGCCGCGAGGGAGCTCACATCTGCGCTCGACCAGTTGGCCACGCTGCCGGCCTCGAACGTCCCAGTCGACGGTATTAGAAGGCGTAATTCACTCCCGCCGTCGCGAGCAACGGCGATGCCAAAATAGAAATTGACCGAAAAATCAACGCCGCCGTCGACAGTAGGAATGCATACGCCAAGGTCCCGGCAAAGCGCGAACGAGAATGCGAAATCGATGTTGATATTTCCATCAACAACCGACATGCCTGCGTCGATCGGTGGCCCGGTTATTCTGGGCAACGCATCAACAATTGGCTTCACAAACTCAAACGGTTTCAGCTCCCAACTTCGGTTTAACGTGAATGGATCGCGCGAATCTCGGACGATCGCAGCGAAGCGTTCATACGCCTCCGCGTCGCCTTTCTCACCGCTGGTGTAGTCATCAACCTCCACTTCTCGGGCTGGATTATAGGACTCAACATATTGTTTAAATTGATCTTTTATAGAGTCCGGTGTGCCGGAGGGCCACGGGATACCGGGCACCGATTTTCCCGATAAATCTTCCGCCAAGGTCACCGCTGAGCCCAAGGATCCGGCTGTAGCGAAATGACTCAGTAGGGACATCCAGCCGTAAGACGAGATCCGCGTTCCGGGCGGCGCATTCTCTTGCAGCATCTCCTGAATCGTGCTCGCGGAAATGATCACGGTGGTGACGTGGTAACCCAACTGGGCGTAACCGTAGGCTTTATTCGAGAAATGTAGAAAGCTGGTGCCGATATTGGCGATCGCGCCCAGAAATCGCGTTAATACCGCCCCAGGCGTGCGGAATAGGGCGGCGGTTATGCCGTAGAACGTTGCCGGTATTGCATTAACAATCGGGATGAACTCGAGCGGTTTAACGTAGGCGTTCAGGAAATCGGCGTATGAGTTAACCAAAATTGCCCACGAGGCGAGTCCCATCAATTGTCCGATGGCGACTTCGTTGGCAACCATCGCACGGTTCAAATAGGCGGCAAAATTGAGATCTCTGGCTTCGGTAATCGAGATGCTATAGGCGATCGAGTCCGCCGCATTCTGCATCTCCATCTTGTCCGAGGTGACGCGGCCCTGCTTATACAGAAAGTTTAACGATATTAGTAAGATACCCAGGAAGAGGAGGACGAACACGGCAGATTGTCCGTGTTCGCGTTTCCCTAAGGGCACCCGGCCGTAGTTGGCGAACGCAATTAAGCGACCGGTGCTAGCGACGTCTCCCGGCGTAGACACAGCGGGGATTAGCTACGAAGTTTGGCCTTTACTTGTAAGTTGCCTTGTTGGCGTAGTTCGACAGACCAGCAGCCGTTTTTTCGCCGACAGCGCCTTTTGCGGCGGTTTTTGCCGCCGTGATCGATGCGGTGCCTTTGGCGCCAGACAATTCCGATGCCATGCCGCCGACTTGGCTGCGTAAGGTGTCACCAAAAAATCCATACGCCGCGATCGCTGCGATTGCGATCAATGCGACGATGATGATGTATTCGGTCATACCCTGGCCGAGTTGTTTGGTGAATCGTTTCATGGAGCGTCCTCCGGACCTGATGTTTGATGAATACAATAAATTCGCGAACTGCGGGCCCGCCACTGAGCTGCGACCCCCGTCGTTCTAATCGACAAGTATTATGCGACGTATTTATTTGAGCCACAAGGTAAAACGTGGGTAATTTTACCTTTGCCATGAGCCTTGGTCGGACTTTGCTTGGCGCTTCACTCACATATTAGTTTTCGCGCGAGGCTTGAAATTTTGATCTTCAGTACATACCTTTCGCGCCACCAAAAATGCTTTTGAAATTTGAAGTAAGGATCCAATGACCGTAGAAACCGCCAAAGAGACCCGTGGGTTCGAGTCCGAAGTCAATCAGCTGCTCCATCTCGTTATCAATTCGCTGTACAGCAATCGCGAGATTTTCCTGCGCGAATTGATCTCCAATGCCTCCGACGCCGCCGATAAACTCCGCTTTGCGGCATTGACCGATGACGCGCTTTATGAGGGCGACACCGAGCTTAAGATCACGGTTGACTACAGTGACAAGCTCAAGACCGTAACCGTTCGCGACAACGGCATTGGGATGTCGCGGGACGAGGCCGTCGAGCATCTTGGCACCATCGCAAAATCCGGGACTAAGGAATTCTTCGGCAGCTTGAGCGGTGACGCGCAACAAGATTCGCAACTTATCGGACAGTTCGGGGTTGGTTTTTATGCCGCCTATATCGTCGCCGATAAAGTAACCGTGACATCGCGCCGCGCTGGTTTGCAGGAAGACGAGGGCGTTCGTTGGGAGTCCGATGGCAAGGGTGAGTTCACGGTCGAGACAGTGAAGCGCAAAAAACGTGGCACGGAAGTCGTATTACATCTTAAAGACGACGAGGCGGAGTTCGCCGACGGCTACCGTCTACGCAGCATTATCAAGCGTTACTCGGATCACATCGCAACGCTGATCGAGATGCCGAAAGAGGGTGAGGATACGAGCGGCTACGAATCTGTTAATTCCGCAACGGCATTGTGGACGCGCAATAAGAAAGATATCAGCGATGACGAGTACAAGGCGTTCTATAAGCATATCGCGCATGATTTCGAAGATCCGACGAGTTGGATCCACACCAAAGCGGAAGGCAAACTGGAATACACGACAGTGTTTTTCATCCCTGCCCGTGCACCGTTCGATCTTTTTGATCGTGATGCGAAACATGGGGTAAAGCTCTACGTACAACGTGTATTCATTATGGATGATGCCGATCAACTGTTGCCGAATTACCTACGCTTCGTTCGTGGCATCGTCGATTCAAATGATCTGCCCTTGAACGTCTCGCGCGAAATTCTGCAACACAACAAAGCGATAGACTCTATCCGTGCAGCGTCGACAAAAAAGATTCTTGGTGCGATTGAAACTCTGGCGAAGGGCGACGAGTACAGTGCGTTCTGGACAAATTTTGGCCGGGTTTTGAAGGAGGGCGTGGTCGAAGACGCGGCGAATCAGGAACAGATCGCCAAGCTGCTTCGTTTTGTTTCCACCGTGAGCGATGGCGATGAGGCGGATGTTTCTATTGAGGATTACATTGGCCGCATGCGTGACGGTCAGGAGTCGATTTACTATCTCACTGCGGAAACTTTATCTACCGCGCGCAATAGTCCGCACCTTGAGATATTTCGGGAAAAGGACATCGAGGTTTTATTACTTTGCGATCCGGTGGATGAGTGGGTTACCACACATCTAACGGAATTCGATGGGAAACCGTTGAAGTCGATTTTGCATGGTGAATTAGATCTTCCTGGTGAGCAGTCCACTGACGACGCAGATGATGCCGGCAGCTCAGATCCGAAGCAACACGAGGCACTTGTCGAGAAAATAAAAACTGCTTTAGGTGAGACGGTAAAAGATGTCCGTTCCACTGCCCGACTGACCACATCGCCTGCGTGCCTTGTGTCAGATGACGCCGATATGAGCGCCAATTTGGCACGCATACTAAAGGCATCAGGACAGGAGTTGCCCGACTCGAAGCGGATCTTGGAAGTCAATCCAACTCACCCACTTGTTGGACGCATGGACGGAGAGACGGACGAGCGTAAGTTTGCGAATTGGGCGCAGCTATTGTTCGAGCAAGCCCTTTTGGCCGAAGGTGGTCGCCTCGATGATCCGGCGGCGTTTGTAAAACGGATGAACGATATGCTGCTTGAGATGAGTGAAGCGTAACGCTCTAGCTGGACGACCTGGCTTTGCGGTCTTTGCGCTATTTACGGCGTCAGGTTTCGCCGGAATCATCTATGAATCGATCTGGTCGCACTACCTAAAACTTTTTCTAGGTCATGCGGCCTATGCGCAGACCATCGTACTTGTCATGTTTATGGGCGGGATGGCGGCCGGTGCCTGGCTCGCCGCGCGTATTAGCCCGCGCTTCACCGATCTACTAAAGGCCTACATCGTAGTCGAACTTGTGATCGGTTTATGTGGCCTGTTTTTCCACGGTGTCTATGTAAACGCGACAGAGACTGCCTACGCGCAGATCTTTCCGGGCCTCGGCAGTCCGCTACTGGTCGAGGTTTGCAAGACGATCTTGGCTGGCCTGTTGATCTTGCCGCAATCGATCCTGCTCGGCATGACCTTCCCTTTGATGACGGTTGGCTTGATGCGTCGCGTTGGTGCAACGCCTGGCGTGACAATTGCGACCTTATATTTCGTCAACAGCCTAGGCGCTGCGATTGGTGTACTTGTCAGTGGTTTCGTCTTGCTGTCTTGGCTCGGGCTCGCCGGCACTGTGCGTTTCGCTGGATTCATGAATCTACTGATTGCGGTGCTACTCGCATTCATCTTGAGATTTTTACCGGCGCCGGATCATCGAACGTCCGATACGTCGAACGAGAATGAATCAAATAGCGCACCACGCTTGCTGTTAATGGTGGCATTGCTGACCGGCGCCGCGTCGTTTATTTATGAAATCGTTTGGATACGCATGCTCAACATGGTGCTGGGTTCGAGCACGCATTCGTTCGAGCTGATGCTCAGTGCCTTTATTTTGGGGCTCGCGATCGGCAGCTACTGGATCCGTCGGCACATCGCGCAGATAGCCCATCCGTTGGCGATACTCGGCTTTATTCAGGTGGCCATGGCGACTCTGGCACTGGCAACGCTGATGTTCTACGACTTCAGTTACGCCTTAATGTCAGCGGCGTTTTACACACTGGCGAAGACGCAACTTGGCTACGTTGCATTTATGCTCGCAAGTCATTCGATCGCATTGCTGATCATGCTGCCGGTGACGATCTGTGCTGGTATGACCCTGCCACTGGTCACACGAGTGTTGCTCGATCGCGGTTATGGTGAGCGTAGCGTTGGTAACGTGTATGCGAGTAACACCATCGGTGCAATCATCGGGGTCATCGCTGCGGTGCATTTTCTGATTCCAATGTTCAGTTTGGAAATCGCATTGGTGGCGGGTGGCTGCATAGATTTAGCCATTGGCGTGTTGTTGCTCGTACGTTATGTGCCGGCTAGGGATCGAGCGGCCTTACCGCTCGCCCTCGGCATGAGTTTTGCGTTTGTAATTTATACGGCGCTCTTTGTTGAGGTCGATCCGCGCAAAATGGCCTCCGGCGTTTACCGCACCGGTATCGCAGAGATCAGCGATGAGGCTGCAGTAGTGATGCGTCGTGACGGCAAGACGTCGTCTGTTACGGTGACAACCTACAACGAGACCAAGCGGGTGTTGTCGACCAATGGTAAACCGGACGCGAGCATGGAATTTGATCCGGAAAAACCCGCTTCGCGTGACGAAAGCACTCAAATCCTAACCGGGATAATTCCGCTGATTGCGCATCCGCGAGCGAAGACCGCGGCGATGATTGGTATCGGATCCGGTATGAGCACGCATGTTTTGCTGGCGAGCCCACACCTAGATAGGGTCGACACCATAGAAATTGAAGCGGCGATGGTCGAAGGAGCGCGACGCTTTCTACCCGCTGTATCGCTTGCTTTCGATGATCCGCGCAGTCACATTCACATCAACGACGCGCGGACGTATTTCGCGGCGCATCAGTCGTCCTACGACATCATTATATCGGAGCCGTCGAACCCTTGGGTCAGTGGCGTTTCTGGTTTGTTCTCCGTTGAGTTTTATCGTTTGATCAAACGTCACTTAGCCGCCGGCGGCGTGCTGGCGCAGTGGATGCAACTCTATGAGATCGATATGACTTTGGTCTCGACGGTATTCAAGGCGCTTGATCAAGTTTTCGAGGAAATCGTGGTCTTTGAAACAGATAACGGAAACCTCATGATCCTTGCCGGCAACAAAGGTGTGATTGGTGATCACACCGAAGAAGTTTTGTCGATGCCGGGTGTTGATGAACTACTCGGTCGCATCGGGATCCATTCTGCGGCCGATGTGCGCGCGCGTCGGCTTGGAGATCGTGATCTGTTGATGCCTTTGTTTAACAGCTACCCGCAACCGGCGAATTCGGATTTTGTGCCGGTGCTTGATCTCGGTGCGTCGTCGCGTCGATACCTAAGCGCGAGTGCCGCTCATCTCAATGGGATATCGCGCACCGCGACGCCGTTTAAGGCGGTGTTTGGTGCGTCGCCGGTGGCGCGTAAGGACATAACCGGCAATGATGAACCGCGCTCGCTAAATCAACAAAGCGTGGCCGATGCCGACGCTGTTTACCGTCTAGTTGTAAGGGGTGATGCCGCCGCGGCGCAATTACTCGACGACGATCTGCGTCAGGTCGCGGTCACCGCCATTTATGCGGCTAACAACTGTGCCGCAGTGGATACGAAATTCCGCCGTCGCAATTTGACCGAGTTAGCGCGCGTGGTTCTCGCCCGACTTGAGACAACTGAGTCGGTGGCGTTGATCGATACCTTAAGCGGTGCCGATTGTGACGGTGCGGATGATATCGATCACAAGTGGTTTGAATTCTTACGCGCGCTTGCCGCACGCGATGGTCCGATGCTGACTAAGCTTGCGGGCTCGTTACGCCGCGCAATGGATAAAAACGATAGGGACATCGAATTGTTGGTGGAGTCGGAGATATTTGCAAATCTGCTGCAGGGCGATCCGGAGGCGAATCTGGCCTTATGGAAAACGCTGCAACCTGACAAACGCGACGAACTACTGTTTGTTTTACCGATCCGGCTAATGCTGGCGCATTCGGGCTGGCATGCGGACGGCAATGTAAGTAACTAGGCAATGACCCCTCGTGAGTTGGTATTCGACGCTACGAGGCAATTCGCCGCAGCCGAATTGGTGTTTGGCCACGGCACGGACAACGCGTATGACGAAGCCGTGTTTCTCGTCTTCCACGCGCTCGGACTGCCGTTCGATGTCAGCGATGAAATACTCGATCGACCGCTCAACGAAGCGCAGCGCCTAGCTGCCGAATCGATCGTGACGGAACGGATCGCAACGCGGCGACCGGCCGCCTATATCACCGGACACATGTGGTTCGCGGGTCATGAATTCCAGGTCGACGATCGCGTGTTGGTGCCACGCTCGCCGCTTGCTGAGGTCATTGGATCGGCATTTGCGCCGTGGCTTGATTGCAACAAGGTCGGCCGGATCCTCGAAATCGGTACCGGTAGTGGCTGTATTGCGATTGCGGCGGCGCTTGCGTTGCCGCATGTCCAAGTGGACGCAACGGATAACGCGTGCGACGCATTGGCGGTTGCCGAGCTCAATCTTGCGCGCTTTCCCGAAGTTCGCCCGCGCGTGCGCTTAATTGAAGCAGATTTATTCCCGTCGACGGATGAGCGTTACGATTTAATCATCAGCAATCCTCCCTATGTGCCAAGTGACGTTGCCGCCGCGTTGCCACCAGAGTATCTGCACGAACCGAGCGTCGCGCTGGCAGCGGGGCCGGATGGCCTCGCGGTTGTAAGACGGATATTGCAATTAGCACCAGCGCGGTTAACCGATCCGGGTGCCCTATTGATCGATGTTGGTGAGATGGCGTCGGCGATCGATCGGGCATTTCCATCAGTCAACTTCACCTGGATCGATCTTGCGTTTGGCGGTGAGGGGATCGGGATCGCTTACAAGCGAGACTTCACGTTTTGAGTCGCAATGGATTATCGAGGTTGCCCAATGTGCGGGTACTTTCTAACAGAATATCCACGCGCACACGGGCTGGTGGAGGCGATGCAGATCGTAGCTGCGGAGGCGCCCGCACTGCTTAATACAATCAGAGGCACCGAGATGCGTCAATTCCGATGGGGTTGTGTAATACAATAGCGCGATGTCTGGGAACACATTCGGAAGATTATTTACTTTAACGACCAGTGGCGAAAGCCATGGTCACGGCTACTTAGGGATTGTGGATGGGTGCCCACCTGGAATGGCGCTCACTGAGTCGGATTTGCAGGTAGACCTCGATCGACGCAAACCGGGTCAAAGCCGGCATACCACGCAACGTCGCGAAGACGATCGCGTGACGATCGTCTCTGGTGTCTTCGAGGGTCGCACCACCGGAACACCGATCGGCTTGATCATCGAAAACGCCGACCAAAAGTCGAAAGATTATTCGAACATCAAGGATAAATTCAGGCCTGGCCACGCCGACTATACTTACATTGAAAAGTACGGCGTACGGGACTACCGCGGCGGTGGCCGCGCGTCGGCACGTGAAACCTGTATGCGAGTCGCCGCGGCAGGGATCGCGAAAAAGTATCTGCACGAACAATTCGGTGTCCAAGTGCGCGGCTATCTGACGCAACTGGGCGAGTTGGAACTCGGTTTTGAATCTTGGGAAGCGGTGGACGAGAACCCATTTTTTTGTGCCGTGCCTAGCCGGGTAGACGAGCTCGAAACTTATATGGATGCGTTACGTAAATCAGGTGATTCGATTGGTGCACGTGTCAATGTTGTCGCGAGTGGAGTGCCAGCGGGTCTCGGCGAACCTATTTTTGACCGTTTGGACGCCGACATCGCTAAAGCAATGGTCAGTATCAACGCGGTGAAAGGCGTCGAAATCGGCGATGGGTTCGCCGTCGTTAAGCAAAAAGGAACGGAGCATCGCGATGAAATGACGCCGTCCGGCTTTGTCAGTAATTCCGCCGGTGGGATCCTCGGCGGTATTAGTAGCGGCCAAGACATTGTCGTCAGCATCGCGCTAAAGCCGACTTCGAGTATCAGAATTTCCGGCGATACTGTGGACGTTGATGGCAAGCCGACGGAAATAGCGACCCTCGGTCGGCATGACCCCTGTGTTGGTATCCGCGCAACGCCAATTGCCGAGGCGATGCTCGCCTTAGTGCTAATGGATCATGCGTTACGTCAGCGCGGGCAAAATGGAGCGCCTCGTGAATCTAACCCCCAGATCCCGCCAGGCGCGACCTAAGGCGCATGACATTATCGACGGGTCGCAATAGCGCTGAGTTGAATCCGTCGATGGGCGCAGATGTAGATGATTCCGACGCGGAGTTTGCCGCACAGATCCGACGTGCAAAGGCATCGGGGACAGCACTTGAGATCGTTGGCGGTGGGACCAAGAAATTTTACGGGCGTCCAGTCCGAGGAGAGCAACTCGAAACCGTTGGTAACAGCGGCATTGTTGAATACGAAGCGGCCGAATTAGTCATCACAGCCCGCGCCGGTACCCGCTTGGCCGACATCGAGCGTACGCTTGCCGAGCAGGGTCAGATGTTACTGTTTGAGCCGCCGCATTTTGGTTCCGGATCGACGATCGGTGGCGTTGTCGCAGCGGGATTGTCGGGGCCGCGACGGCCTTATGCCGGTGCCGTTCGTGATGCGGTATTAGGTGTGACCGTGATGACCGGCAATGCAGAGCGATTGAGTTTCGGCGGGCAGGTGATGAAAAACGTCGCCGGCTATGATGTCTCCCGGTTGATGACCGGTGCGATGGGTACCCTGGGATTGCTGCTGCGGGTGTCGATTAGAGTCGGGCCACGACCGCAGTCTGAGTGCACCGCAGTGTGGGAGATGAACGAGGCGGAGGCGCACAAACGGATGCTCGAACTGGCGCGCCAAGCGTTACCGATCACCGCAATGGCTTTTAACGGCAGCTTGTTGCGGATCCGTATCGCTGGGCATCATTTAGCGGTTGCCGAAGCCGAGCGGAGCCTAGTGCCGGATTCGACCGAGCCGAACAACTATTGGCAAGACCTTCGTGATCAGCGCTTGCCATTCTTCGATTCTGCCGAACCGCTGTGGCGATTGTCGCTACCACCGGCAAGTGCACCAATCGACCTGTCCGGAGCGTGGTTGTGGGATTGGGGAGGCGCGTGTCGATGGCTGATCAGTAGTGAATCAGCCGAGCGGGTTCGAAGCCGCGCGATCGCCGCCGGCGGCCACGCGACATTATTTCGGGCTGCGGACAATGACTCGCCATTTACACCGTTGGATGCGGTCAACCTACGCATCCACCGTCGGCTGAAGGAGACTTTCGACCCCGCACATATTTTTAATCCGGGTCGGATGTACGTCGATATTTGAGTCATGTTGTTAATTTAAGTTAATTGCAAATGGATCGAACCACCGAAATAAGACGCAATAGATGGCGAGGCCAGATGGCCGTCAAGCCGTCGGGTGGTGGATCAAAAATCCGCCATGTCGTGAAATCGACGCAAGCTTTCTTGTCCGTGGGATAGGAAAGTGCGCGCGAAGTTTTCACAAGAGTTTTTGGCCTCGCCCGATGGCGCAGAAATGACATCGATCATGCGCGCGTGCGTCCACTGTGGATTTTGCAACGCGACATGTCCGACCTATCAACTGCTAGGCGACGAACTCGATGGACCGCGCGGCCGGATCTATTTGATCAAATCGATGTTGGATGAAGCGTCGGTCGGCAAAGCGACCCAAACCCATCTTGATCGTTGCCTGACGTGCCGCTCCTGCGAGACGACGTGCCCATCGGGTGTTCGCTATAGTCGGCTGCTGGAACTTGCTCGCCCGATGGTGGAAGAAAAAGTCGATCGCGGATCGTGGGAGCTCATTCAGCGTTGGCTGATCCGGGCGATCGTTCCACATCGGCGTCGATTTAATCTGCTGATGGCGCTCGCCAGGGCGGTTAAGCCATTGTTGCCGTCCGCTGTGCGGGAATTGGTACCGCCGTCGGTAGCGCCAGTCGCGCCGGTGACGGATATTCATTCACGCAAAATGATATTGCTTGACGGCTGTGTCCAGCAAAGCGTTGCACCAAATATCAATGCCGCCGCGTGCGAGATTTTTAATCAACAGGGCATTCAATTGTTGTCATTCCCGAAATCGGGGTGTTGTGGAGCGGTGTCCTATCATTTGGGCGAACTGGCTGAAGCGCAAGCCTACGCAAGGAGCAATATTGATGCGTGGTCCACGGCACTCGAGGCCGGTGCACAGGCTGTCGTCGCCGCCTCGACCGGTTGCGCGGTGATGCTGAAAGAATACAGTGATCTATTAGCTGGCGACCCCTTGTACGCGGATCGGGCAAGTCGAATATCCGAGATCGTATCTGACCCCAGCGAAGTGCTTGACCCACAGGCGCTGGGTCGGGCGTATCGGGCACAGTCGAACCATCGAATTGCGTTTCACGCACCGTGCACGATGCAACATGGTCTGGGTGTAGCGGGCAAGGCCGAGGCGTGCTTGCGTGCCGTTGGCTTCGAGTTAACCGACGTAGCTGATGGCCACTTATGCTGCGGTTCGGCCGGAAGCTACTCGTTGCTGCAACCAGAATTGGCCAACCGGTTACTCGATCAAAAGGTCGCTGCCCTTGAGCGTGACCGGCCAATGCAGATAGCGACGGCTAATATCGGTTGCTTAATGCATGTACAACGGCGTGCGGATCCCGAGGTACTACATTGGCTAGAAGTGATCAGGCCCCATCGCGTGGGGCCTGAATGAATTCGGCCGCGCTCGCCTAATAGATCCGCAATATCGCGGAGTCGTCTTCGCCTTCAAGATAGTCGTCAAAGCCATCACCCGGGGGGTTGCCATCGTAGATCCTGAACTCGCGTTGCTGGCGGTAGGCCTCCCGCACGAAGGTGTAGGGATCGAGTGCAGCTTGATCTCGGATGTTGGTCGCTTCCAGCAGATTTGCCCGAATATTGACTGCGTTAACCACACCTAGCGGTAAGGTTACGATCGGATTGAGATAGGTTAACGGATTCAATAAGGTCGCTGCGACGAAGCCCGGAGCGTCACGAAACGAACTTGGACCTGCTAGCGGAATGTTTAAGTACGCGCCTTCTCCAGCACCCCAAACGCCAAACGTCTGGCCGAGGTCTTCGTCATGCGCGCGTAGCCCCATTTCTTTCGCAGGGTCGAACATGCCACCAAGCCCGATAGTGGAGTTGACTAAGAACCGTCCCGTATCACTGAGGAATTGCGTCGCTTTGCCCTGTAACAAGTCGTTGGCGATCACGTTGAGATAACCGACATTGTCGAAAAAGTTTGTCACGCCACTACGCACTGGTTTCGGCGTCACGTTGACATAACCGCGCGCAACGGGTTGCATGAAGTTACGATCAATCGAGTCGTTGAAATTATAGATTTTACGGTTCGTTGCTTCGTAGGGATCGCCCGGGTCACCATTTGGTGTACTTGCGCATCCACTAACCAATCCCAAAACGACGATTAACGCGGCGAGGCACGTTATCCTTTTTTTGTGTGGCATTTGAACTATCCCAGTGAGTAGGTGAATCAGCGTTAATTCTGTTGTTATTCTGCCACGAAAACCGTCGTGGAGTTCCGCACTAACTAATTGCTTATTTTATAACCCGTGATTTTACCACTTAATTTGGTTACAAGTGAGTTAAATCCCTCACTTTTGATAACGGCAGTATAGTCCGCGCGCTTAAGTGATAAATCCGACACGCCATTGGCAATAACGTTAACAATTCGCCACATTCCGTCGTTATCCCGCAAAACATAGTCCAGCGTAACGGGATCATCGTCTTCCCGCACGATCACCGTCTTAACCAGGATATTGCCGCGTTTTTCTTCGGCGCCAAGTGTTTCGAAGACCTCTCCCGAGAAGCCGTCGAAATTCGACGCATAGGTCGCCGCGCTAAGCGCCTCGAATACGTCAATGAACTCAGCACGTTGGTCGTCATCCAGCGTTTTCCAATGTTTTCCGGTCACGATGCGCGCGATCGTGTGGAAATCGAAGGTTTCAGCCAACACCGGATCCAGGGCATCGACGCGGCCGCTGAAGCCTAAGCTATCCGCCTTAGTCATGACTTCCAGGAGGTTTGCGTGGAATTTCTCCACCACGGTTTTACTGGCTTCGAGATTTTCTGCGCCGCTCGCAAACTGGCAGTACATCACTAATGCTGCGATTGCCGTGTAGACACTCGTTCTCGTCATTGCTGGGTACAACCTTGTCTTATCGGTTATGGATCGAGTTTTCGGCATGCAAAAAGTTCATTTACCCATATTCGTTTGGGTACTCGGATACGAGCGATTTTTCCAGCGTGAACGTTCGCCGCGCGCGTAGCGGATCGCCGAGGTCCAGGTCATCGCAAGAAACATTAGCGCCGCTGCCGGTAAGGTCACGACCCAATAGGCTGGGAGTCCATAAAAGCGCACTGTTGGAAGATAAGACCCCAACATCACCGTGAGCGCGGTAGCACCGAGCAGCTGGGCGTTATTAGAATCCGAAAAAAGCGCGACGATGGGTACGACGTAACATAAAACCATCAATACGGTGCAACCAATAAGCAAGGCGCGTGAGTAGCGGAGTTGCGTATACGCGGTGCGCGCGACCATGTTCCATATGTTAGAAAGATTTTGATAAGGGCGAAGAGCACGGGCGTCGTTGGACAATCCGATCCAAATACGGCCGGACGATTCTTTGATTAAACGGGCCAAGGTGCAGTCGTCAATGATGGCGCCTTTCAACGCAGCGAAGCCGCCAATCGCGTTCAATTTCTCAAAGCGCAGTAAGGCGCATCCGCCGGCTGCGGCCGCAACGCGTGATCCCGGTGAACTCGCTAAGGCGAAGGGATAAATGAGCTTAAAGAAGTAAACGAAGGGGGGGAGAAGCAATTTTTCCCAGAACCGTTGCATGTGTAGGTTGGCCATCACCGAGGCCATATCGAGCCTGTTGGTTTCCATATGACTTAGCAGCGCGGACACGGCGCCAGGTTGCAAGCCAATATCGGCATCGAGCAGCAGTACATAATCCGACTCGCAATACTGCAGGCCTTGTTGCAGCGCCCAAAGTTTGCCACTCCAGCCTTCCGGCGGCGCGCTTCCGGTGATGACGGTGAGACCCGGGATTGCCGTCGCGCGTACAATCTCGCCGGTACCGTCGTCGCTTTGATCGTCGATAACAACGATACGGGCGAACGTTCCTTGCTGATCAAGTTTCTGCAGTGTATCGGCAATACACGCCGCTTCGTTGCGTGCGGGAATAAGCACGGTGATATCAGCGAGTTCTCTATCGGTGTGAGGATCATTGATCCGGAGGCGTTCGCGGGTGCTCCAAGGCCGCCATGGTAGTAGTAGCAATGCGATCCAAAAAAATGCCGAGATCGCGATCAACCAGTTGAACATGTCGGGCCTCGACTGCGCTGCAGAGAAGGATTGTGGATGCGGGCTAGCTTTAGCTACGCAACTTGTTTTTCCGAGTCAGTCTTCGCGGTTTCTGAATCTGAACTTGAGACCAGCAACGGTTTTACCGGAATATCGTCGTCGTAGTGGAATGGTACTTCCGGGGCCATCGGGCCGCTTGTGCGTGGTCCGCGTAGAAACACGGACAATGCTTTCCACGGTCTGGCGAGGGTGTCGTTGACTGCGGTCGCTTCATAGCCGCTGTGGACCATGCAATCGGCGCATTTAGGGTTGACGCCAGTGCCGTATTTGTCCCATTCAGTTTCTTCAAGCAATTTCTTGAAGCTCGTGGTGTAACCTTCTCCCACGAGCAAGTAGCAGGGTTTTTGCCATCCGAAAACGTTACGCGTGGGGTTGCCCCATGGCGTGCAATGGTAGGTCTGGTTACCGGCAAGGAAATCAAGGTACAACGACGATTGGTTGAATCGCCATTTGCGCCCGCGACCGAGCTTGAAAATGTCGCGGAACAATTGACGGCTGCCGGTGCGTTTGAGAAAGACGTCCTGGCGCGGTGCGCGTTCGTAGTTGTAGCCGGGTGAAATCGTTACGCCCTCGACGCCAAGCTTCATCATTGTGTCCATGAAGTCAGCAACTTCTTCGGGAGACTCGCCTTGAAACAGGGTGCAATTGACTGTTACACGAAAGCCACGACCAAGTGCTTTGGTAATCACCTCGGTGCATTTCTCATACACGCCGGTGCGGCACACTGAAGAATCATGCCGATCTTTATTACCGTCGAGATGGATCGAAAATGTTAGGTATGGCGATGGCGAATAGCTGTCCATCTTACGTTCCAGCAGTAGCGCGTTGGTGCACAGGTAGACAAACTTTTTGCGCTCGATATAGCCCTGTACGATCTCCGGCATTTCCTTATGGATGAGGGGCTCACCGCCGGCGATCGACACAATCGGTGCGCCACATTCATCGACCGCGGCGAGGCAGTCCTCTTTGCTCAAGCGCTTGTCCAGAATCTCTTCTGGGTAGTCAATTTTTCCGCATCCGGCACACGCTAGGTTGCAACGGAACAATGGCTCAAGCATCAACACTAGCGGGTAGCGCTTCACGCCTTTGATTTTTTTGTCGAGGATGTATCGTCCGACACGGTATTGCTGAATCAAAGGTACGCCCATGATTTGCCTCTGTGTTTGCTTGGAAAATTTGTTGACTTTCAGGTAATTGCGGCTGCTACCCGACTGGGCCGCTAAGATACTGGAATGGCCATATAAAGTACAGCCCTGGTATGTGGCATTGTGGGCGGAAGCAGCAATGGCTTCCCCGACTTTAGTCTAGCATTATGGTCGTCATTCGCCGCTTCTTGTGGGTGGTCGTCCCCGCCACACAGCCCACCGGCTTTCGATCGCGACGCCGACGATCCGCATCCTAGCGAAGTAGGAAGAAATAGATCTTGCCGGTGTCGGTAGCGCTGCTGGCTAGCGATAGCGTGCTTAATGAAGGATAATGCGGCACCTTTAATCGCTTGCGATCGGCGCCGAAAATTGCCTTGAAAATGAACCCAAAATTGAATTTCCCGCTACTCGACAACATTAACTCTCCTGAGGATTTACGGCAGTTGCCGGAGTCGTCATTGGAGCAGGTGGCGAGTGAATTACGTGAGTTTTTGCTCGCCTCCGTCAGCCAAAGCGGTGGACATTTTGCCGCTGGACTAGGCACCGTCGAGCTCACAGTCGCCCTGCACTATCTGTATAACACGCCAGAAGATCGTATCGTTTGGGACGTTGGCCATCAGGCCTATCCGCACAAAATTCTTACTGGACGCCGTGATCGCATGCATACCGTGCGGCAAAAGGACGGTGTTGCACCATTCCCCAAACGTGACGAAAGTGTGTATGACACCTTCGGTGTGGGACATTCCAGCACCTCGATTAGCGCCGCGTTGGGCATGGCGCTTGCCGCAAAAACAACGGGCGAGCCGCGCCGTGCAATTGCGGTTATTGGTGACGGCGGGCTCACTGCTGGTATGGCGTTCGAGGCACTCAACCATGCCGGCGATACCGGTGCTAACGTCTTAGTGATACTTAACGACAACAACATGTCGATTTCGCCAAACGTTGGCGCCTTGTCCAATCGTTTCGCACAATTGATTTCCGGCAAGCTCTACACCACGGTGCGCGAAGGGAGTAAGAAGGTACTGTCCCAAGTACCGAATGCGTGGGAATTGGCGCGCCGGGCAGAAGAGCACGTGAAGGGTTTCATCGTACCTGGAACCTTGTTCGAAGAATTCGGATTTAACTATGTTGGCCCGATCGATGGACACGATCTCCACACCGTGATCAACACCTTACGCAATGTTCAAGCTTTAGAGGGTCCACAATTTCTTCACATCATTACTAAGAAAGGTAAGGGCTACGCGCCGGCCGAGGAGGATCCCGTCAAGTACCACGGCGTTACACCCTTTGATCCGAGTGTCGGCATAGTCCCAAAGCCAAGTCCGACCGCAGCAAAACCTAGTTATAGCAAAATTTTTGGCGATTGGTTGTGCGATATGGCGCGCGTGGATCCGCGCCTGGTTGCCATCACGCCAGCGATGCGAGAAGGATCGGGCTTGGTAAGGTTTGAGCAGGAATACCCTGATCGCTATTTCGATGTCGCAATTGCAGAGCAACACAGCGTCACGGTCGCGGCAGGGATGGCCTGCGACGGTCTTAAACCGGTTGTTGCAATTTATTCGACTTTTTTGCAACGCGGCTACGATCAACTCGTTCACGATGTGGTAACGCAAAATTTGCCGGTATTGTTCGCGCTCGATCGCGCGGGGGTCGTTGGTGCGGACGGACCGACGCACAACGGCAGCTATGACAATAGTTTTCTTCGTTGTCTTCCGAATATTGTGTTGATGGCACCGGCAGACGAGAATGAGTGCCGACAGATGCTATACACCGGGTTCAAGCACGACGGACCGGCGGCTGTCCGCTATCCCCGTGGTGGTGGACCTGGGACCGCTATCGAGGAACAGATGAGCGCGCTGCCAATCGGCAAGGCCGAGGTGCGAAGGCGCGGACACGGTATCGCGATCCTTGCGTTTGGGACGATGGTCGCGCCGTCGGAAGCCGTTGCTGAAAGTCTGGATGCGACCCTAGTCAATATGCGTTTTATAAAGCCGTTGGATGAGGACTTAATCGTCGAGATGGCCGAGTCTCATGATCTGTTGGTCACGGTCGATGAGAACGTGATTGCAGGTGGCGCGGGCAGCGCGGTTAATGAGCTCTTAGCGACGCGCGGAATCGCGCAATTGATCGTCAATATCGGTTTGCCGGACAGGCTACTGCAACATGGTTCGCGTGACGACATGTTGGCCGACGCCGGTCTGACAAGCGAGCACATCGAGGCGTCAATTCGATCGTACAGTGAGAAAACAGCCACGAGTGAGGCAGCTAAGACTGCTTGATTAATCGTCCGTGCCTGTCGTGTTGGCGATAACTGATTCGCTTGTTCCTACGCAGACTCCAGACGGCACATTCGTGGCGCATCGATGATCTGATTGCCGCGTGGATCCCGGCGCTCGCCGGGATGACGACTGGAGAAATCGAGTTATCCCGTCAACGCCTTGGTCAACGCGTTTCTGAGGCGCTTGATATCTGAGTCCGAAATTTCGCCCATCATCGAAATTCGAAATATCGATGATGCGTAGTTTCCCTGGCCGGCATAAATGACAAAACCCGCCGTCTTCAATTCGTCGTGCAGTTGTTGGTAGTTTGTGAATTCGGGAATTTCATAGGCGTGGAGTACGCACGAACAATCCTCGTCGTTGAGCAAAGGTACGATATTTAATTCGCGCAATAGCTTGCGAATTTGGCGCATTCGGCGCTCGTACAGATTCCGACGTTCTTCGACCCCGCCGGCATCGACCAGTTCGTCTAAGGCTTCATCGAGCGCATAAAATGTTTGTATCGATTGAGTGAACGGCGTGCCATTTTGATCTTGGGCGGTTACGTAGGCACCGAGATCGAGATAGAGATTCCGCGCCGAGCCGGCGGTGAGTGCCTGACGGTCGACAACGACGAAACAAGTGCCCGGAACACCATGCAAGCATTTGTTGGCCGTCGCCGCGCATCCAACGATTGGCCATTGTTGAAAGTCGATCGCTTCAGCGCCGAAGCTACTTACGGCGTCGAGCAAGATTGAGACGCCATGTTGACGACAAATGTCCGCCAGCGGTGCCAAATTGTTCAGGCGTCCGGTGGTGGTTTCGTGGTGAACGACTGCGAGATGGGTGATGCCCGGGTCAGATTCCAGCGCGTGACGGAGCGCGTCGAAATCGATAGGGTCTTGCCAGGCATTGGTCAGCTTCGCGTTCGCAATCGCGTATCGATCGGCGATGCGGCTGATACGTTCACCATAAACACCATTTTCCACGATCAACAGCTTACCGTCGGACGGAACCAAGCTTGTGATCATTGCCTCGACAGCGGCCGTGCCGGAGCCCGTCATCAGTGCCGTTGCCCAGACGCTCGGATCGAGCGCGTAGACAGCTAATACCTTATTTCGAACGTTGCTTTGCAAATCCGCAAATTCCACCTCGCGATGACACATATCATCACCCAGCATCGCTTGGCGGACTCTAGTACTCAAGGTGACTGGTCCTGGGTTCAGTAATATTGTTTTCACGATTGTTCTAAGCAAGTGGTAAGGCGTGCCAATACGGAGGCGGGTGAGATTGATGGGCGCGGCAAATTGTCTATTGTGCCGCCGCGAATTTTAAGGTGCAGAAATCGTGCGCCGCGACTTCGATCAGATTGTAGGAGGTCGGTGATGCTCGTCGCATCGATTGCGCGCACGACATGTGCATATCCGCAGGCCGCCGCGATTGCCGCGAAATCAATGCCGGCGGCAACGGTCGCCTGGGCGCCAGTCGAATCATGCACTTCGTTGTCGAGCAAAATGTGAGTTAGGTTGTTCGGCGCATAGGTACCTAGCGTCGCCATATTGCCCATACGCATCAATGCGGCGCCGTCGCCATCGATGACAACAATGTGTCGATCGGGCCGCGACAGTGCAAGCCCAAGTCCAAGGCTTGACGCGCAGCCCATGGACCCAACCATATATAGATGGTTGGGTCGGTCTGCTTGCGCGTAGAGTTCGCGACCGGTAAAGCCGGTGGTGGCGATAACAACGGAATCGGATTCCGTTGTCGCCTCGACGACCCGGGCCAATGCCGCAGCGCGGCTCGGCCATTGCTCGGAGTCTCCACGTGTAAACGCTTCGCCGACCACGATGCCATGATCATGCGGGGTGAACGACGACGGGCTTAGTGTGTGCGGCGCGACCGTACCTTTTTCCATCAATAGCGCGTAGGGCCGTTGTTCCCGTTCGAAATATTCAACGACTCGATCGAGTTTCGGCTGTACATCGACGTTTTTACTGGGAAACACCTCCCAAGGGATCGACATCGTATCGAATAAGGCCCCGGTTATCTGTCCCATCAATTCATGTTGTGGTTCGTCTTTAACGCCCGGTGCCCCCCGGTGGGTGCAAATGATCAGCAGTGGGATCCGAAACACATAGGCTAGCGAGGTAAGCGGGCTGACAGCGTTACCAAGGCCGGAATTCTGCATCATTGCGACGCCACGGTGGCCGCCAATTCCGGCGCCCGCCGCCGCTGCGACGGCATCGCCCTCGTTCGCCGCCCCGACGTAGGTCAGCGCAGGATCATCGATCACGTAGTTGATAAATGGGGTAAGAAAAGAACACGGTACTCCAGCGTACCAATCGAAGCCCATCGCTCGAGCCGGGTCTAGAAATTCTTTTGCTTCTAGCATCGTTCGACGAAGTCTAGGCCCTAGGAGTCTTGTCCCGCGGTGAAATCGCCCGCGCGCTCTAAATCAGCCAGTGAATTTACGTCCAACCAATGGCCGTGGATATACCAAACGCGAATGTCGCGGTCGCTTTCGAGCATAAAGTTGATCAGGTCGGGGATCGCCAGCGTGTTGAAGTCTTCCGATCCACGCAAAGCCTCGATCGCATCGACCAACCATCGCCGGCCTTCACCCTTAACACGAATCATTCCGATCCATCGACCGTCCGGCTGTTTTTCTTCTGGGCTCGGGAGGTCGGTTGCGATCCGTCGCAACGTCACCGCCTGACCCCACATGGATCGGTCGTCTGATTCGCTGCAATAGGCAAAGTCTTGCGTACCGACGTGGGTATTCCCGTCGATCGCGGAATCTACAACCACGCTCAGGCAGGCGTCGCTCTCGATCAAATCACGCAAGATGTAGCTGCGAAATAATAAATCGCCATACATCACGACCATATCGTCGGTGAATGTGTCGAGCGCGCATGCCAGCGATGCCAGCTCGCCAGTCGAGGCATGCTGCTCGTTTACGATGATATTAATACCGCTAACGTCGATGCTGGCGGCCTTGTAACCAGCGACGACGGTGATGTCGTCGATTGCCCGTTTCTTACATTTGTCCACCAAACGACGTAGTAAGGGGATCCCTCCAACGGGTACCATCGCTTTCGGTCGTTGTTCGGTGAGACCACCCAGATCGTCTCCGCGCGCGGCAGCGAGGATCAGCGCTTTCGTGTCCGGTTGATAACTCGAAAAATAGCGTCGTTCCGCGTCGGCCAACTCGTCTGCACCCTGTAAGCGAAAAATTTCATCGACACTTGCAATACGGTCCTCGATGTCGATCAACCCTTCCGACTCGAAAATCAATGACGCCGTTTTTTGCATGGTATTAACGGCGCTGCGGATCATATGGTTTGCCCAAATGACAAGACTGATCTCGGCTTTGCGAAATACTTCGACAGGCGTGCTGTAGTATTTCGTCGGGACGATGACCAACGGTGCGCGGTTCGCCCATTCTGTGGCGAATTCAAGGATTTGATCGGGCCGCGATAGCTTGCTGTGGATCAATATCGCATCTGCGCCGGCGTGACGGTAGGCCTCGGCACGGCGCAGCGCTTCACGAATATCCCATCCTGCGATCAGCGCCTCGACCCGCGCGACGATGCAAAAATCATCGTCGCTTTGGCTGTCTTTGCCGGCTGCGATCTTGCCGCAGAATTCGTCCGCGTCAGCCAGTGGCTGTCGTTCACCGCCGATAAAACTATTGGTCTTGGGAAAGACCTTATCCTCGATACACACGCCAGCGACCTGGCGTTGTTCGAGCTTGCGCACGAGGCGACGCATGTTGTTGAAGTTGCCGTAGCCAGTATCCCCGTCAAGCAGGATCGGAATCGAGGTGGTATCCGACATGAACTCCAGCATATCAACGACCTGCGTCCAACTAGCCTCGTTGTTGTCGCGCACACCAAATTGAGCCGATAGTGCCAATCCGCTGGCCCAGATGCCCTTGAATCCCGCTTCCTCGGCGATCCGTGCACTGATGCCATTGTGCGCCTCGAGGATGAACTCGAGCCCTTTGGATTCGATGAGCTGGCGCAACTTTTGTGCCTTCGACAAAGGCATTGCCGGTCTATGATTCATAGTCAATCGGCTGATTCCTTCCGCGCCTTTTGGAAGACTTGTTTGAACCCGAAATAGGCAATTGAGTCTTTCATATTCGAGACGAAACGCATAAACGGATGCATCTTTGTATCCGTCAGATATTCGAGTGTTAGTGCGATACGCTGTTCATCGTGGCCGAGCGGTGTTATTCGATGATGAAGTTTGTCACCGTTAAATAGCACTAGCGCGCCGGGCTGTAATTCAATGCTATTGGTTTCGATCTCACGATCGGGATCCTTGGTGTGCAACTGATATTCCAACTTGCAGCTGGGCGCACTAACTAGGCCCAGCAACACGGTATACCGAGCGCCTTGGTAGTAAGAAGTGTCGTAATGATAGCCAATGTGATCGCCTGGTTCGGTGTAGTAGTAAAGTGCGTAGGTGTGCGGATCGTTTTTCGGGCACACGCTCAACTTGCGGCTACATAAATTTTCCAAGAACTCCCTCAGAGCCGGAGCGTTATACAGTGTTGCAAAAAGCGGTGCTGTTCGGTCGAGATCGTAGCGGCTTATGCTGCCACCCTTCTTATGGCGCGGAATATAATTTCGATGCACCAGTGCTTCGAGCCCGGGCAAGGCGTCCAGCATTTCTTCGACTAATGCGTTCGGCAAGAAGTTTTCAATTTGTACGAATTCATCTTGCGCGAAGAACTCGCCTTTTAACTGCTCTATATCGAGAGTTGAGACGCGCTCGCGCAGGTCGTTATTTAAATCGTTAATCATCGAACCCGGCTATAAAACAGCGAACGCAGAGTACAGTGGGCGCTGCAGGCGGTCAATTGCGTGGTGGCCACGTTTCGGCCGGTATGAGACCATTAGCGGCCCGATTTCCCAAACCGATCGGGCCGTTCAAATAAGCCACTGCCGAAGAAATGCGCTACGCAAAATTGATCTTTCTGCTGCTCGGCCTCTCACTGCTTGCGTGGGTGCTGGGACAGGCGAATCTCGACGAAATTTGGTCGCAGGTGCGTTCGATCAGCGTATACGGGATGCTCAGTATATTCGTCGTCTATGCGTTGTACTTTGGCGCCGATGTTGTGAGTTGGCAGCTGACTTTGGAATCGGTCGAGATGACCGCCCGCTGGGCCGGTCGACTGTTCGTCGTGCGCATGATCGGCGAGGCTTACAACAACATCACGCCGATGGCGTCAATGGGCGGGGAGCCGGTTAAGGCGTGGTTGTTAAAAACGAACTACGGGATTGCTCTGCGCGATTCCGGGGCTTCGTTGATTCTGGCAAAGACCGCCAGTATGTTTTCGCTGATCATTTTCGCCGGGGTCGCAGTCTATATCGCATTAGCGCACGAACAACTAAGCGATACGCATAAATCCATGGTGAGCATTGGTTTCGCTTGGCTGATGTTCAACGTCGTCGTCTTTTTTCTGATGCAACATCTCAAGCTCTCAAGCTTGACCGCAACCGGGCTTGGCAAGACGCGATTTGGTGTGCGCTTGAGCCGTCTAGTCGCTGGCATGCAAGAGGTGGACGAGCAATTTGCGCGTTTTTACCGTCACAATCGCAAGCGCTTAGTCTTGTCGATGGCTTATGCGATGGCAAACTGGCTTCTGGGCGTGGCAGAGCTATACCTCATTTTGCGCTTAATTGGGCACCCCGTAAGTTGGTCTGATGCACTGATCATTGAGGCCGCGGTACAAATGATCCGCACAATCGCGTTTTTTATTCCTGCAGGGATTGGGGCACAAGAAGGCGCCTTAATGCTGGCATGTGGCGCGATCGTTGGTTCACCCAATGTCGGGATTGCGGCCGCACTGGTACGGCGGTTTCGTGAGCTCGTTTGGATCGGCGGAAGCCTACTGCTGGCCATGGCCTTCCACGCAAGTCCTAAGCTTGTGGCACAGACTCCGCCGCCGGCAGAAGGCTAGGCATTGTTTTGGAACCACGATACCGCATCTTCAAGCGCTTCGCGTGCGGGTCGCGCGTGATAGTGTAATTCTTCGATTGCGCGACTAGATTCAAAAAACATTTTTTTTCGGGCAAAGCGTAATCCATCAACAGTCGCCTGCGGTTCCTTGCCATTGGTGATCCATGCCCACGCCTCGGAGGCGTAGGCGACCGGAAAAAGTAGGCGGCGTGGCAATTTAAGCGTGGGTGGTGATCGGCCGGAGATATCGGCGATCATCGATAAAATTTCACGTAAGGAGAGATCCTCTCCTCCTAAGACGTATCGACGACCGATCTGCCCATGTTCAAACGCCAACAGATGTCCCGCAGCGACGTCGTCAACGTGGGCGATATTTAACCCGGTATCGACATAACCGGGGATCTTGCCTGCCTGCGCATCGCGGATGACGCGGCCGGTAGGGGTTGGCTTAATATCACGTGGGCCAACTGGGGTGGATGGATTGACGATAATTGCCGGCAGACTATCACTAACGACAAGTTCATCGACGACCCTTTCAGCAAGGAATTTCGAGCGCTTGTAGTGGCCGATCATGTCGTCGATTTTTACTGGAGTGTCTTCGTTGGCAGGGGATCCATCCGGGTTGGTGCCCAAGGTCGCTACGCTACTTGTATACACAATCTTATTAATCCCTGATTCGAGCGCGGCGTGCATCATATTGCGTGTACCGTCAACGTTGCTCTCATACAGATCACGCTTGTTGCGAGCCCACAGCCGATAATCCGCGGCGACGTGGAAGAGGGTATCGCAGTGCGCGCACGCCCGTTCCAGAGAACGTCGATCGCGCAGATCACCTTCGCGAATTTCAACCTTGAGGTCGGTCAGGTTTGATCGATCACTGTCGCTGCGTGACAGCACGGCAACGGTTGCTCCTTGAGCCAACAGTAGGCGCGCTACCGCACTCCCGACAAAACCCGTGGCGCCGGTCACCAGAACCGTCATTTCAGTTCTCCGTGTTTCCCGTTTTCATAAATTGCACAAGCACGACGACAAATCCAATCGGCGCACCGATCGCGGCGGCGAGTAAAAAGATCGCCTGCTGATCGAGCAGTGTGACGAGCGGGATAAAATAGAGTACGTCTTCTGCCTCAAAACCAGCCCAGCTTGGCTGCTGCGTCGCCTGCTTCCCGAAGTTGTTCTCCATGATATTTCGCAAGTGAAAAATGCCGGCGATCGCCAGTCCTGCGACCACGCCGTACATAATCGAACGCCAACCGAGGACATCCTCAAGGCCGATACCGAGCCCAACAAACATGCCGATGGTGACTAAGGCGTCGCTCAAGAGATCATAGAAATGTCCAAAGCGGCTGGTCTTCCCGCTTAATCGCGCGAGTTCACCATCCGTGTGATCGAGAAAATTCGACAGTACGATCAAAACGGCACCTAAATTGAACGCGGTGCCGGTCGCGAACACGGCGGCGCCGCCAAGCCCGACAGCGAGGCGCACGGTAGTGAGTAGGTTTGGATGAATCCATGAATTAACCAATGGCCGCACGAGCCAGGTTGCGAGCTGGATGTCCCACGGTTTATCGCTCATCGCGCTTGTACCGGAAGAAACAGTCGCAATAACGCCGGTAGGACTAGTAATGTGCAAGTTAAGGTCGACACCACGCCGATCGTCAGCATCACGCCCATGCTGGCCGTCCCAGCGTGCGTCGAGCTAGCCAGGTTGCCGAAGCTTACGGTCGTCGTCAGTGCGCTGAAAAATACCGCGCGCGCAGTACTCGTTTGAAGCAGATTGCCGTTCTCGGGCAATGCTGTCTTATAGCGATGGAGGATATGTAACGCACTGTCGACGCCAATGCCAAGCAACAAAGGCAGGGCGATTATATTGGCGAAATTGAATGGAATTGAAAAAACGACCGAGGCGGCGGAGGTCAGTAGTCCCGCAAGGATAAGAGGTGTCAGTACGATCCCGACTTCTTTCATGGATCGTAATATTAGCCAAAGTAGTGCGGTGATGACGATAAATGCGTAGGAAAACGCCTGAATGAATGCCAGTTTTACTGCGTCGCTGCCGGCAAGATTAATCACTGGCGTGCCGGTTGCATCATCACCGAACACGGTGCCGGCGGCAGCGACAAAATGTTTCATTTGCTCAGCCTTCGTGATGTCGCCAACTGGATAGGCCTCGACCCGGTAGCGACCGCTCTCGCTCAACCACCGCCGACGAATATCTTGCGGCAGCGACGTTATGGCGATCGGCTCGGGCGTCAGACTGTCGCGCAACTGTGTCAGGCGTCCGTCGAAGCTGCCAAGCAGTTTTTCATCGAGCTCGCTCAACGATTGCGATTGTCCCGCCGGTGCAATCGATTCGACGGTCGCTTGGTAGCGTTCTAGCGCTTGCGCCAGTGACCGTGCAGGTCCCGCAAGCCGGGATTGATTGGGCTGCTCCAACAACAAGCGTAGATTTTCCAACAGTGCTTGCATCGATTGAAGCGTTGCGGCATCGCTTGAAGTGGGATCGGGGCCCAATTCCAGGTCTGGACCTAGGATGAGCGCTAGGTCGTCGATCAAGGCGAGCTTTTCATCCTGGTCCTGTGGGACGAAGCTATTAATGGAGCGGACCGACGTGACCTGCGGAAGTTTTCCCAGTCGATCAATGAGGTCTTGCGCAATCGGGTACGAATCAACGACCGCAGCGATCGGGGTCGGAGATGTATCAGCGTTGTTCATCAGTGCACGATAGGTGACGACCGATTCAGCACTCTGATCATTCAGGTTAATGGGATCCAAATCAAAATGTACAAACGGAATGCATAGCGCCGCGAGACACCACACGATGGTTGCGATGGTGAGTACTGTTTTGGCGTTTTGCCGAGGGAATGCCGCGAGTCTGTCGGACAATACGGCAGTGCGGCGCGGTGCATTTGGTGTGGGTAGCACGTGTAGCAGTGCGGGCAGTAGGCAGATACTCACGGCAAGGCTAATGAACATACCGCAGCCTGCAATCAGTCCAAGTTCGGCGACGCCGCGGTAGGCGGTTGGGATAAACGAAAAAAAACCGATCGCTGTGGTAAGGGCGCAGAGTATTAAGGATAAACCGACGTGTCGGCTGGCCTTGTTGACGGCGGAGTCGGGCGCCGTGGTCACCAGCATTTCCCGGTAGCGTAAGCAAATGTGGATCGCAAAATCAACGCCTAGGCCGACATAGAGAACGGCGAAGGCAATGGAAATCATATTTAAGGTGCCGACCCAGGCGACGGCAAACCCGGCGGTATAGATCAGGCCGATAATCAAGCTTGACAGTGTCGCGATGACTAACGATAGCGAGCGTAACCCGATTAAAAGACAGGCAACGATCATTATTAGGGCCAAAATGCCCGCGTTTTGCGAGCCTGTGATGACACTACTGAGTTCATCGTATGACAGGGCGGCGGATCCGGTTTGTCGCACCTCCACACCATGATCGGCATCGAGTTCGAGATCGGCCGCGAGTCGTTTGATCGCGTTGATGGCAGGTTCGGCCGGAAGTAGGGCGGAGTAGTCGAGTACGGGCTGGGTAACAATTATCTCGCGATTTATCTGCGGGCCGGCGCTTTTGCCGTCGTCGTTTTCTCCCATGATTAATGTCTGCCAGGACATGGGGATACTATTGCCGTTATTCAGCTCATCGATCGCCAGCGCGATTTGCTCGATTGCAGACGTGATATCAACCGCTTCTCCATCAAGATCAGCATCGAGCGCGTCATTCAGCAGTTGAAATAGCGAGGCACTTGAACGGTTTTGACTCAACCGTGCAAGAAACGGTTGTGCCTCGCTCAATTTATCGGTCAGTTCCTCTAGGCGATCGTTATCGACATAAAGCAACTGATGACGACGCAGGAATTCGTCGCCTGACGGATAGAAAACACTACTTACCAGCGATTCCGTTTCGCGAAGCCGTCGCGCCAGTATCGCAGCCGCGTCACTGGCAATGTCCGGCGTCGCGCCATCGATCACGATCACGATCGTGTCTGAGAAATACGGAAAGTCTTTCTTGTACGCGCTATAGGTTATTCGCCACGGTAGCTTTTCCGATAACATTTCCGCGGTATCGGTATTGATAGCAAGGTGACGCAATGTGTAGTTGGCAGTGGCAAGCGCGAGGCCTAAGGCTACAACGATCACGAACCACGCGCGGCGTTGCGCGAAATCGATAACCCGGCCGATAAATGCCTCGGTTGCCGGATAGACTTGTTGAAACACGATGCTAATTTGCCTTATCAGGTAGTCGTTGTTGAGACGGCTGCACTACTGTGTCCCAAAATCGGGCTGCAGTGCATTGGCGGCTCGGGATAGGCTGGTCAGCGAAATACGATACCAGCGTGCCAGCTTTAACAGTGCCGGTAGTTCCTGCGGCCGCCGGATCAATCCGCGAATAACCGGCCATGCACGTGGTTCGCCGTTGTCGGCAAGCGCTCCGATCGCCGAGCTCGGAATGTCGAAATTCGCGGGATCTACTATCACCCTCACTGCCACAAACGGAGCGCCGGCAGCGTTCGCCTGGGCGCCTACCGCAGCCGACTCCATGTCCACCGCGGCACAGCCGAACCGCTGTCGGATCGCGCCTTTTTCGATGCTGCTGGCGATTGCTTGTTCGGTAGTGAATCCGGTGGCCTCGAGCGGGTTTAGCGCACCGAGCGCTAGGCTAAGCTTGTCGCGCCAGGTCGGATCACAAATATAGGCGCTGCCGGAAATGTCATGTGCCGCGCTATAGATAAGCAATGTGCCGGGACGCAGTTGCGGTTCCAGAGCGCCGGCCGTACCCCAGGAAACTAAGCCCTCGGCCCCGCGATCGAGCAGGCGTGTTGCGGCCTGCGAGGCATTTTGAATACCGACACCCGCGACCTCGATATCATGCCGAGCGTTTGCGGCGTTATCCTTATCGGAAAATTGGAGGGTCCGCGCTTCGTCAGCTAATGCAGTCACAAATCCTAGTCGCATACTCGTGTGAATCGTCGCCTTAGTAAAATTTGAATGGCGCGCCGTAGAGACCCGCCGCCATAATTCAGTCCACGAGTTCTAAAAGTATTTCGCAGTAAGGCATTGATGGCGGTGCATACGATAGCGACTTCGCCCAAAACCCAAAGGCGTTAACTAACGCGCGATTCCGCCTGGTCGATAACCTCTGGAACCGCTGCGACGACTTCGCGCTGCGGGATCCCAGCGGAAGCGGCAGTAAACAATAAGCGCAAGCCAAAATTTGAGCGCACCAGTAGGTTGGTGGAAACGACGGTTGCTTTTACGCTACGTCGAGAAATTTTAACTTCTTGCCCGTCCGCGTATCCCCGATGCCGATCGAGTTTTCGCAAGGTCAAAACGGCCATTCCGAGGGCCCATAGGCAAAACTTTCTCATGCCGCTTTGGTGTCGCGGTAGCATCGTCGTATATCGCATCGAATTGCGTAGGTGGCCATGGGCGATCGCAATCAGTTGACCCAGACCATCTTCGAAATCTGCACCGCCTTTGCCGGCCTCGATCTCGGCTAAGCGAACGCCGCGCAGCGAAAAGACATCTGCGGGTAACCAGCACGCGCCGCGCGCGCGATCATCCCAGATATCTTTAAGAATATTGGTCATCTGCAGGCCTTGGCCGAACGACACGGCTAGGCGCATTAATTCTGCTTTGTGTTGGTTGAGCTCGGGACAATGATCGCAAAATAATTCGGTCAGCATCTCGCCCACGACCCCCGCCACGTAGTAGCAATATCGATCCATGGCGGCTTGGTCGGCGAGCCCATTTAGGGTCTCTTGACCTTGGTAATACACCATCCCGTCGGCCATTGTGCGCACACAGTTTTGCATCGCGCTACGTTGCGTCGGGTTAAGACTGTGGGTGATCCGGATCACGGAGGCGGTTTCGGAGATCAGCTCCCGTTCTGCCGCAAGCGTGTGGCTGGCCAAGCGCGGTGCCAGATCTCGGCCGAATTCGTCACCGTCGGCGTCACCGCGGACGACATCGATGAATTGTTGCGCATAGCGTTGTTTGTCATCGAAGCCGAGGTCGGCGTCGTCTTCGATAGTGTCGGCAATGCGGCAGAGCAAATACGCATTCGCTACGGCACGATCTAGCCCCTTGGGCAGCGTTGGGATCGTCAGCGCAAATGTCCGCGAAACGCCTTGCAGGATCCGTTCCTGGAATAATTCGTCGTTCGAGGATGGCGCGTTGCTCATTGGGACAATAGTGTATCCGCGAAGGGTCTGCCGGAGCCAGCGTTCACCGAAATCTGTAACGTGGCAGTGCCGCTCGAGCACAATGCTTGCGTAACCGACTAACTCGCATATTTACGACGGGGCTTATTTCTATGCTAATCGACAGCGCGTTCTGTACGCCGCTATTGTTCGCACGGAAACGCCTGATTTAGCGAATTGAGCACGAGACTACTTGCCTCATAGTCCAACTCTTGAGGATGTGCTTTAAGGTACTCGACGACAGCACCGTAGGCGTGGGTGAACTTGTCACCTTTGGGAAAACAAAATACGCGTTGCAAGCGATCCCAGAGGGCCCACGTCGCGTGCGTTTCGATTGCTGCGGTAATGTAACCGTCGCAATAAGCTTTCGCGTCGCTAGATTCGGGCTCGACGCAGAATGCCAGTAATTCGCGCCCGCTGATCTGTTCTGCCTGCGTCGAAAAACTGGCAACAAACAATATCACGGCGGCTAATAGCGTTAGATTCTGCAAGGTCTCGACGTCCGGTTTGTCGCCATTATAACTTCTAGTTGGTTGGTAGGGTTGTGACCCGAGAATCGCCGCTGGGTTCCGAGGTATGAATCCGCGGCGCTGGGAGCGTCGATTCGGGCACTGATAATACGTATAGGCCAATACCGAACGGCGTTTAATTAAGCGTCGTTCGAGCCATTACCGCGTGCGCGCCCGAGCCAGAGCCAGATGCCACTGATGATCAGAACGATCAGTAGCACCGATGCGAGGTTGATCAAGGTCACCCCGAAGGTGCCAAGGAGTCGGCCGGTATGGAGATCAATAATAATGCGCTCCAGGGTTAGCCCTGCCCCACGATAACTACGATTAAGCGACGCGATCAACTCGGCGGGTGCGGCGATAGGACTCTGCCAACGCACGGGCGTTTGCGTGTCGGTGGACGTAAAGCGAACGTCCAGTGGGCTAAAAGTGAATTGTCCGTCGACGGAATTTAAAACAATGGTGCCGTCAGAAGATATGCCAACGTGGGTTATGCTGGGCGGTACTCCGGCTGTCTCATTAAGCTGTTCTGCGACGTTGCCATCGGCGGTAAGTAGTAAGAGATCATCAGTCGTTACGACGAGAATTTCATCGGCCGCCGGCGCGGTACCGATCAGCTGGCTATCGATATTCAGCAAAAAATCTGAATTGAAATATAAGCGGCTGCCAAGCTGAGTTATTAAATGATCATTTACCGCGAACGTTAATGGTGGTGGCGCGGGCCGTATCCCGTACCAGTCTAGCAAGCGATCATCGCTGATGTAGCGACCGTCAAGATTGAGGTCGTCTGCCTGCATTAACAGCAAGCCGGTGATCGTCAGCAATAGAAGGAACGCTGCAGCAAATAAGCCGGCGGTCCGGTGCCAGGTCTTTAACATAGATCCAACAGAAATCTTGGAGCAGGCGCGTAACGTTAGCCGAAGCGTGGCGACCTTGGAAGCCATTTCAGGATGTCGCGTGTCGATGGAGGAGCAAGGCGAGGCGCGCAAGCCGGGTCAGCGCATCGACCGATAAGGTAGCCCCAGTGATGCCGTCGATACGCCGGTCTAGCAGGAAATGGTCAACTAAGGTCGCGCCTTTAAATTGGTCCGTAAACGCGGGATAGCGGACCTCCCATCCTCGGCTTTCGCGATAGATCAACACACGGATGTCGGCGACTTTTCCAGCCTCGACCGTTAGGCCAGTCGTGATTGGCTGGTCCTTACCAATTTCTTCAAGGATCCAGGCTGTGCGGTCGCCGCGGAGCCAATAATGGACCCGCAATCGGCCCATATCGTGCCCCATAATTTCACGAATTTCCGATTGGATCGGTTTCGTTAACCACAAGCGCTTCGCCTTTGGCACGTTGTCCGCGAACGACTGGGATAGAAAATCGGCCGGTTCGAGGTAGACCTCAGCTGCCATTAAACAATCGCTGTGTACGGCGACGACGAGAATCGCCGCCGTACAAATCCGCAGACAACGTTTAATGCTCACGAGGTTAAGCACGACGCGATTTAGAATTGATAGCCAACGCCAAGGTTGAAACCGTCTCGCTCTACGGCGACCGGCCCGTCTGCGCTCTGCCACTGCGCGTCAAGTTTGAACACGACTTGAGGATGCGGCCAGTAATTTAGGCCGACGTTTACTTGGTCGTATTCTTCAAATCGATAAGCGCTACCGCTGAGACCATTGCGCTGGTCCCACTGGTGATAACGCACGAAGACGCCGAGCTCACCTGGGAACATGCTCGCGCTCGAGAAACGATAGGCCGGTTCCACGTACCACCCTTCCAAGGTATCCGCGCCCACCGCCTTCGGATCGAGCCCCGCGCTGAGATGGTCGCCGAGTTCCCAGCGAGCGTACAAGGCGCGCAGCCCGAAACCAGAGTTATGACGCCAGTCGATATGAGATTCGAATAACCAGGCGTCCGCATCCGCTCTATCAGCTGTACCGGTATAATCCGCCTGATAATCGAAGGTGACTGCGATCTCGAGTCCTGGCGTACCGGCATATATCAACCGGCCGAGCACAGCCACGTCTTGGTCGTCGGCATTGGCGACCTTTTGACGTCCGCTACGTGGGCGAAATGCGCTGCTTCCACTGGTCGGAATTGTTAGTCCCGAATGAAGATAGACGTTATAGGCAAAGCCGGGCGCTAGTTCACCCCACAGGGCCAAGGTTGCTTCGGTCCAGGTTGACGGAATAATTTCTGCTTCGATCGGGTTCCGCTCGACCCCGTAAAACGTGTTTGGCTCGTGCGTCAGGTTGAGCAGTCCGACCGGCAGGATATCGATCCCGGCGCGAAGATGATGGCGCAGGGCAAGATCCATCTCTAGCCATGCGAGTTCTATCGTTACTTCTCCCACCTGGCCTTCACCCGTGCGGGTGTGCTCGAATTCGATCTCAGAGGCAAACCGCATCCAATCGTTAAACGTATGGCTGGCGAACAAAACAAGGCGATGAAGATCTACCCGGTCCAAATCGTCCGGATCACCATCAAAAGCAATCGCGCTGTCGTCAAGATTGTTGTAGTGAAGTTCGCCGTACCCGCCAAGCGTTGTTCTGTCCGACCAGCGGCCGCCGATGGCACGCCTTCGCCCAGCGATTGGACCCCAGCGGCCCCCGGCCGAGCCAACTGAATTCGGAGCTTGGGGAACGTTGGTGGTCGACAGCGCGTCGTCTACAGGGTCATCACTTGTAACTTGTTCGAACATATCGGCGGTGGCTTCGACCTTGAGATCGACGGCAGCGATTTGCTCATCTGTCTCCTTCACAGTTGCTGTCGTGACCTCAAGTTTCTCGATAGTTTTTTCAAGTGCTTCGCGGGTACTTTTGAGTTCTGTTTGAAGCGTCGATATCTGCTGTTGTTGCGTGCGAACTATCTCCCACAGTTCCTTCATGGCTGGTTGCGCTGCAAATAGCGGCGTGGCAAGGGCGCAGCACGCAAGGCCAACAAGTATTTTCCTGTTCATTAACGATCCGCTCCTAGGAGTTAGGTTCTAGTATTCTTAATGCAAAAGATAACGCAAATAAGAATCATTATCAATAAGGAAGGCGCAGCAAATCTCACACGGCGGCTGCGAGTAGCCCCCGCGCCCATGGGATGTGACATGCCGGCAGGATTACCGGTTTGAAGAACGATTAATTTGCGATCGACGCAGGGCTATTTGTGCGTTGAAAAACAGGATCCGGTACCTGCTGAGGTTTACGCATGCCGCAGTAGCGAAAAGACGGGTAAATATTGGACAGGAATTTATCTATCGTCTTGCAAGCAATAGCAATTCCAGCGGTGAGTTAATTTTTATTCGATGCGATATTGTTGAACCGTTACCGACGAAATTGTGGCTCTTCGAAAAGCTTGGTTTCTTCCGTGATTAGAATTACGTGACACTTAAATCGTGCAGTAAAGTTGAACGGGCAATAGAGTACAGCGGGGATAAAATTAGTTCTCTTGCAGATCGACTAGCACATTACCATTCAAAGCTGGCGATCTCTGATGACGGAGGAGCGGGTAGTCGGAAAGCGGGGATTCCGTGAGTTCAATCAATGACCTCGCATAGTTCGAACACATCATGTTGCTGACATTGCGTTACAATCTGTTCAACGATGCTATGACTCCACAGAGCAGCTACGAGGCGCCAAGCGTAATCAAGTTTCGATCCACACGACAGTGCCCAAAAACCGATCGTTGAAGCTGAACCGTCCGCGCAGGCGATCCTGGTAAGGCAGCTTGCCATCCTTCGAATATAGGTTGATTACAAATTTACCGCGGTCAAGATCGAGGTCGATTTCGACCTCATGGAAATTGATGAATCGCTTCGTTGTTGGATACAGCGATTTGTAGACGGATTCCTTAGCGCTAAAAATCAGTCGCCCGTACCACCGGCTGGTCGCGGCGACGAAGCCTTGTTCGCGCGGGAGCAAAATGCGCTTGTCGACGCGGTCTGGCAATGCGGCTCGGACTTCAATATCACATCCCAGTGCCTTGAGGTCTCCACGCGGCGCGGCCATCGCGACGGCGTGCCCCGCCGTATGGCTAATTGAGCCGACCACCGCTGCCGGCCAGATCGGGGCTCGATCGGGGCCATTTAAAAGTGGCGTGGCGGCCACACCGCAACGGCCCATAGCGACCCTCGCCAGAATGCGACCGGCCGCATACTCGCGTCGGCGCGTCGCGATCGCGCTGGCTATTTGCGCCAGTTCTGACGAATACAATTCATTTTCGGATGCGTCCTCGGGATCCATCTCAGCGACCTCGGCGGCCGGTGGGGCAATCGAGTCGAATAAGTGCTCGAAGGAAGTAGCCATAACATTCGAAAATCGTGCAGGAAAACTGCAATACTACAAGGTCTAACCGCAACAATCGGATCTCGTGGCGGCATTTTGCGGCGCGGAATGCGCAGGCGCCGTCAGACTGCCCGGCGCTCGATAGGCACGTTGTTTGCCGAGCTCAAGGCTGCACCGGTGCCCACTCATTGCGATGACTGTGATAACAGCAGCTTTGGCGGTATCGTATTCGCGTGATCTAGACCCATAATGCTCTGTATCGTACTAGTTTGATCAGCTCATTGAGCAGAGAACGGAAACGTTGACGCTGAAATAGCATGCCGTCGTAGTTTTTGAATGCAACCGCGATTCATCCTCGCCGCGAAAGAATTTCCGCGCACAAAGACGCCATCATGCTCGTCGTCTGCCTGCTCGTATTGAGTCACCCGTGCTGGGTTCACTATGCTGTTCGATTCGGCCGAAGCTGTAATCTACAGGCGCTTGGTCATTACAGCTCTGTTCGTAGACGGTTGTGACGTGAGCCCTGAAAGTTGCGCTTGCCGCGGTGGCCTCGACTCATGAGCGACCGGTCGGCACAAGAACGGGGACGGATTGGCGACGCCTTATCCGCAAGCCTTCCAAAATCATTAGTCGACTATGCCGAGGCGCACCCCGCAGCGAACCAGTGGATGTGGACGGCGGGCTTGTTGGCTGTGTTTATAGTCGTTGAAACCTTCTTCGAGCGGGGCGGGTATCTACCGAGCACATCTTATGCGGAACCCTCGCTGGTGCTTGGCGTATTCACGAGGATCGGCCCGCAATTGGCGGGCGCGGCGCTGTTGGCGGGCGCGGTACTGATCGCATTTGGGCGGCTCTCGAGTTCATGGCTAGTGCTCCAGAATGGTCGACAAGTGCGATGGTTCGTCGTGGGTATCGCGGCAACCGTGTCCTGGCCACTCGCAACAATGGGCTACAACTACTACTTCGACCAGGCTTATGTCGCAGAGCGGGTGCTCTTAGTTGCGCTAGTTCCTCTTTTGTACGTTCGACCCGTGTTCATTTATCCTTATCTGCTCGTCGCCTATCCGATGATGTGGCAGATCGATATTCCCTCGCTCAGCGCTGGCGCGGCCCTCTTGCACAAGACGCACCTGCTGAGAGTTCTCGATTTATTCGCTGCGGCGTTGCTCGTCCACGCGGTGACCGGAAGGCGTTCGACGAGAGATTTCGTATTTCTCATCTGCTGCCTGATTGGCGCGATCTACTGGCTCCCGGCGTGGACCAAATGGCAACTCGACTGGCTGAGCTACGGTCATCTTTATCGAATGCCGCTGGCGGCTCACGCGCACGGTTGGTTGAGTGCTCTCGATCCTCGGACGGTGGTCGAATTTTCACAAGCCATCGTCCAGTTGACGGTGCCGATGCAGATTTTCGTGTTGGTAGCAGAATCCGCATGCCTCGTAATGTTGTGGCGCCGCGGGGTGACTGTGCTGCTACTTGTCACGCTCAGTGTTTTTCACGTAGGGGTTTTTATTCTCTATGGATACCTTTTCTGGACGTGGATATTATTGAACCTTGCCCTCGCGTCGTTGCTACTCGGCGCCCAGAAAACTGATGGATGGCAAATCTATGGCGGCCACCGCGTCGTGTTGGGGGCAGCGCTGGTCCTGCTCGGTACGTATTGGGCTAGTCCGTCAGCACTTGGCTGGTACGACACGCGTCTGAGCTACACCTATCGTTACGAAGTCATCGGCGACAGCGGTGAACGGTATACGCTGCCAGTTCGCTTCTTCGAGCCCTACGGGGACGTGTTCACAATGTCCAATTTCGGTTACCTGACGCCGACGCACAAAATGCTCGTGTTTCCCTATGGCACCACCCGCGTCCGCGCGATCGCCGATGCACTAAATGACGCGACGACCGCCGCGCAGATTTTCGCTCTGGAAGAGACAATCGGCCGCGCCCGCTATCTGCCGGATCGAAGTGCGACGTTTTACGAATTCATCGTCCGGTATCTCGCCAACTACAACGCCCACAATGATCGGATGTATACGCTTGGCGCGCTCGGCGCGCCGCCGCAGTTCTGGAGTTCCACGCAAGATCGCGCGTACACCGGGCAGGAACCGATCCGCGAAGTTGTGGTATTCGAAGTGACGACGCTGTTTGACGAAACGCAGCTCGCTGATATCCGCAAGATCAAACTCGCGCAGCTAGCCGTGCCTAGCGGGGCCGACGCCCGCTAACTAGCGTCGTTTCCCCTGCAGCGCAGGTGCCCAGCACAATATCCGTTGACGCCTTGCTCAGGCAGCATTAGAGAAATGGAATTTTGTTGCGGCTGATCCACGTGACGCGCTCACGGATCCTATCCTCACTGAATTTAACTACCTTATCGTTTGTTGCCGCACTCCAGAAATTAAACCTACAACGGAAAGACAGCAGCGGTTCGTTTCGATCACGCCCATATCGTATAGGCTCAATCGATATCGAGGTCGCCCATCAAGTCCGAGATGTGATCCAATTCACTCTGGTCCAGCGCGGCCAGAGGAAAATCAGACGGTGTCAACGTGCCTGCCCCGGTTGATACGCAGTACTCGATGAGTTCGTTCGCACCGCTTAGACAACGTTGCGCCAGGTCTTCGATAACGGATTCATCGAAGCACTCTGACTCGAAGTTAAAGATAATTCGCATTCCTTCCAAGTCTGGGATCGCAACGATCTCTATCGGATCCGCATAAGGCCCGTCGGCCTCCATGATCGCGAGGCCGCCGAATGCGTGGGGAATAATCAGTGGCAACGGGTCGTCGGCGTGATGTGTGTGCGCGAAAAACCTGAAGCGTGCCCGTACAACCCCGACTATTTGATGCCGATCAGGGGATGGGGCGTCATCGACGGTTCTTGATAATTGATTACGCAGTTGTTCTTTGATCGCGATTAGTCGAGTCCCCGGATCTGCTACCTCACCCAGAATCAGGTGTATCGCTCGCGTCAAGCCGATGCTGCCGACGGTACGCGATAGATTCATCCCAGTGGCAGCGATAGCGCGTACATTGTCCGAGACAACGACCTCATAGGTAGCGTTGTCCAACACCTCTGCGAGCGCGCTGATTACAATGGCAAGCACCGTTTCATCAATCCGAGTACCGTACGCGTTGCCAATAATCGAGCTCAGGCCATCGCACAGATGTCGAGGGAGAGTGACATCTCGGACCGCGCGCCGTGTCGTTGGAATCAATTCATTATCATCGTCACCGCTGCTACTGGCCGCTTGCGAGTGCGCGGGGTCTGCACTACGGCCTGGGGCACCGCCGGGATCGCCGCGCCCGCCAACCCAGACCCTGAACGGGGTAGGCGCTGGTGGCAACTCCGCAGGCAAGCCTCGGGAGATCGCGATGTAGGTCTGTTCGAGGTCTGCAAGTAGGATAGACCACGATCCAGCATCGACGCATACGGCCCTCGCTGCCAGAACTAGCGCTTGGCCATCGATATCATCAGACGACAACACAAGCGCCGCAAAATCCACGCCGCCAGGTTCTGCGAGCAGCGAGCCGAGACGTTCGCGCGCAGCGGCCAACGCGTCGTCGCTAGATAGCGTCCTGTCGGCGAGGGAGCCAACGGCTGTCGTTGTCGGGGCGTCTCGGAGCTGTTGAAACCATTCGCCGTGCTCCTGGAACACACGCAGGCGCAAAGCTTCGTGCACCTGGCCTGTCACGCTCAGCGCTTGCGCCAAGGTTTCGGTATCGAGGTCGCCGGGCGCATATAACAAAACCGTGCTGATGATTTGATCCGGGCTTTGGGCCGGCGACATCAGCCAGCGTTTCTGTAGCTCAGAAGCTGGCATTGCCGTGTGTATGCTGACCGATCCGCTTGCATCGTCATCAACTGTGGCGGCCACCGCCAACTCTTCGATCGTTGGTGTGTCGACGAATTGATCAGGCGTGATATGCAGGCCAAGCTCGGCAGCTCGTGCAATGATGCGGATTGTCAGCAGCGAATCACCGCCCATTTCGAAGAAATTGTCTCGCACGCCAACGTCGTCGAAGCCTAGTACTTCGGCCCAGATCTGTGCGAGCGCTCGTTCCGGATCGGTTCTGGGTGCGAGGTAATTTTCGCCGGCCAGCGCTTCGCTTTGCGGATCGACCGGTTCGGGAAGTGCATTACGGTCGACTTTACCATTCGGTGTCAGTGGGAGCGCATCGAGAAACACGATCACTGATGGCACCATATAATCCGGTAGCGTCCGGTTCAGCGCCTGTCGGAGCTCATCGGCCCCAATCCGTGCCGCGGTACGCGGTACAACATAGGCAACGAGCCGGGACGATAGCGGGCTCGAGTCTGCGGGTGACACTGGGTCTGCGTCGCCAACGCGTCGCGCGAGTTCCATGAGCTGACGCCCGCTCAAGCCCTCGAGCTGGTGTCGCAAGCTCGTCATTTACACGCCGCGCGATTGGGTACGACAATCCACACAACGCCGAAGCAGTCTAGTCGTGGCAAGCTGAGCACGTCCATTCTACTTTGTCGCTCCCACGATAACCATCGAGTTCGACCACCATGCATCATTGACGTCGTCGGGTATGTCGAGAGGCGCAACGACGCGAAGACTTACGCTATCGAAGAACTTGAATAAGAGGCGCTGGTGCGACCGACTCATGGAATCGATCTCGTTGGTCAGATAGGTAAACACGCCACCGGGGCGAAGATGGTTAGCCGCGCTGGGCACGAAGTGTGCCGCGAACGTCGTGCCTTGGGAAAAATGGTCGATGCGTTCTTCTTCGTTCAGTGGGTAGGTATGGAAGAAGATGCTGTCGTAGGTACCCAGGTTATCAAGGGTGTCTTGCCAGCGTCCGTGCACGAGTTGAATATCTGCATCCGGGTATTCCTGTCGCCATTGCTCGAATCGTCCGACAACATAATCGTTACACTCGATTATGGTGTGGGACCGTACGCCGCGAGCTTGAATCTCGGTCGCCGATACGCCGATGCCAAAGCCAATTTCGAGCACATCGCCATGGCCTGCTGTTGCCACGTCTGCCATCGCCTCCATCAGCGGTCGCTGCCAGCGCTCCATGATCTCGTCATCGGCGAGATCGAGCTGGGTCCGATCAGGGAGCGGCGCGGCATCCACCCCAGGGACCATGTCTCGTGCCAATACATCCAAATGATTTAGATCATCGACAAACTCACCCATCGCACGATTAAGTAACCAATTTCGTTGTGCCTCACGCGGAGCGCGCACGAATCCATCTTGCTTAACGTGAAGCGTCACGTCGAAGGCTTGCAGGCGTTTGAATTTTTTGGTCATTGAAGAAAATTAGCGTCGGAAATCGGTCCGGTAGTTGACGGTATCAAACCGCTTGCCACGAGTGAAGCACCGGGTCGTCGCGGATACGCTCACCGGCGTTCGAAAATCAACAGCTCTGCGCCGAAGGGGCCGCAGCCTGGGGCAAACACTATCTCGCTCTCAATCGTAACCAAAGCGCGGCGACCCAGGGAATTGAAATATTTTGTTAACCACATCAGCAGTCGCAGGTCTAATATGCGACTGTGTACGACCCGCAGCGGTATAGAGTTAGCATGAAGCAAACGTAATGTTGAAACAAATGAAACGCATTGCGGGCGCTCGAGTAGAGCCTTCCGAGAACCCTGCATCCGCGTTCACCGAGCAATACGTGAGCTTTGTCCCTGAAGTTGCGACGGCGCGTCGCGGGCACTCGCAGTGAGCGGCGGATGAGCGACAAATTAGCCGGAGCCGGTCTCGCTCGACGTATGGTCGTTGGCATGGGCTGGACCATCTCGTTTCGGATGACGATACGGGTGCTGGGTGTCGTCAGCACGGTTATCCTTGCCCGCCTGCTCGTACCCGATGATTTTGGTCTCATTGCACTGGCGATGCTGGTCCGTGCAGCCATCGAGATGCTGAGCACACTAAATTTCGAGATTTGGCTAATTCGCCACCCGGATCCGCAGCGCGAGCATTACGACACAGTCTGGACGCTGTCGATCATTCGCGGTGCCGTCGGCTGCGTCGCATTGGTCCTATTGGCAAACCCCGCAGCAGTGTTTTTTGCTGAACCTAGGCTGGCCGAAGTGATACCGATATTGGGTCTCGCGAGTTTCGCAGCTGGATTCCGCAATGTTGGTGTCGTCGACTTCCAGAAACACCTCGAATTCGACAAGGATTTCTACCTGCTTTTCTGGGCGAAAATCGGTGCGGTCGTGATCTCGGTCGGCCTCGCCTGGTGGCTACGCGACTACCGAGCGATGGTTGCGGGTATCGTCGCCGCCCCGATTATCACATTGCTAGTCAGTTTTTGGATGCACGCCTATCGACCGCGACTATCGTTCGTGTGTTGGCGTGAGGCCTTTCACTTTTCAAAGTGGCTGTTCGTCGGCGACGTACTACAGTTTTTTTACTCCCGAGCTGACAACTTCATCATCGGCAAGCTGGGTTCAACTGGTGTGCTCGGTATCTACACGATTGCCCACGAAATCGCTAGCCTCGCTTCAACCGAATTGGTCATGCCGATCCGGCGTGTACTGATACCCGGTTACGCGAAGATGCAGAACGACCTACCCGCCTTACGCCAGGGATTTATTGACGGCTTCGCGATTATCTTATTGTTCGGTCTTCCTGTCGCTGCAGGTCTTGGACTGGTAGCTGATCCGCTGGTGCGGATGGCGCTCGGAGATAAGTGGTTAGCGTCGATTCCGATACTGCAGATCCTCGTACTTTATGGCATGACATCAGTAGCGTCGGCGAATCTTGGCCCGCTCCTTATCGCACTCGGCAACACCGCTGCGATCGCTGGATTACAGGTTCTTGGTTTCGTGATCCTGGTGCCCGGGTTCACCTGGGGATTCAAGCATTTCGGTGCGCAGGGTGGCGCCTGGGCGGTCGGTATCGCCGACGCGGTTGCCTTGCTAGTTGGTCTCGCGTTGTCGCTTATCTCCGTTCGCGTTAAGCTTCGCGAGCTTTTTGCAGTGACCTGGCGGGTCATGGTTGCAACGGTGATGATGGCTGCGCTCGTTATCAAGTTGCAAATGCTCCTTGGTGAAGCGGCCGTGGGTGCGCCGGTGGTTTTACTCGCCAGCGTTGTGACAGGTCTGATCGCATATGGCGGCACTACACTGGTATTGTGGTTCGGCGGTGGACGTCCGGCCGGTCCCGAACGGTTGATTCTCAAGTTCGTGAACGAACAATTGGGCCGTAGCGAAAATGCCTGATGTTGTGACGTGTAAATATCCGGGACGATCCGGACACATTACGCACGCGCGGTTGTTGCCCTCACCTGAACGACGCCGCACCCGAAATTAAGCGCTGCAACGCGCGCCAGTCTTATCGCTAGATTAGTAAACTTCGTATGCGTCCGAATAACGTCGAAGATATTTACCCGCTGACACCGATGCAGCAGCTAATGCTGATGCATTCGAACAACGTTACCGGTTCGTCCGTACTCTCCAACCAATTTCTCTACCGCCTGACCGGCCCTATCGATCCCGAGCGTTTCGAGCAGTGTTTGCACGCGATCCAGAAACGCCATGAGGCCTTGCGCACCTTTTTCCTGTGGAAGGATTTGCGCGAGCCCATGCAACTCGTACACTCCGGACCAAAGCTACCCTTCACGTTCGTTTGCTTGGCTGACATGCAAGCGCATGATCGCATCAGTGCGCTCGAACAGATCATTTCAACCGATCGACTGCTGCGCTTCGACCTGACCAGACCCGCTTTGTCGCGCTTCACGCTGGTACGCCAGGAGCCTGATTGCCACCACCTGATTTGGAGCCGTCATCACCTCATTCTCGATCGCTGGTGTGTGGACATCCTGTTCGATGAGCTCTTTGCACTTTATGACGCGCCAGGCGATGTGAATGCCGCTGTGTTGTCCCCGTGCGGTCGGTTTCGCAATTACGTAGGTTGGCTGCACGGTCAGGACCGCGCCTTGGCCCATGATTATTGGCATAAAGCGCTTGCCGGACTTGTAAGTCCGTCGCTGCTGTTCGCGACCGATCGCGACCGAACACCGTATTCCGAGCAAGGACTGCCTGTAGTCGAGCGAGAAATTGAAGCATCGCTGAATGAGGCAATGCAGTCGCTCGCGCGTACTCACGCCGTTTCTCTGGCGGTAGTCATGCAGGCGGCCCTGGCACTTTTGTGTGCCAGACGAGCTGGTAACGATGAGGCGATGTTCGGTCTCACGGTATCTGGACGTCCTGGCGATCTACATATGGTCGAATCGACTATGGGTTCATTCATCAATAATGTCCCAGCCAGGATCCCGATCCATAATCATCTCCGCCTCGCCGATTGGTTCCACGAAATCCAAGTGGCGCAAGCGCAACGCAACAGGTATGACTATCTATCGCTCTCCGACATCGCCCGCCAAAGTACTGTCAGCCCGAGCCTACCGATGTTCGACGTTCTCGCACTGCTGCACGCGCCGTCGGTGGAGCGACGACGCGGCTCGTGCTTCGAAGTCGAACAGATCGAAGGACCGCTCGATAGTGCCCACCCATTCACTCTGTCTCTTGCGGAATCGATGGGGGCGCTGCGCTTGGCCGCGGTCTATGATCCTGCATGCTTGACTGGCGAACATGCGCGGGCCTTGCTCGGTGAACTGCACACCATCTTCAGCGATTTTGTGCGTATGCCCGAGGCGTTCGTCAGCGAGTTTCGAGGTCCGGACCTCACGCCCAGCAGGGTGACTGACATAGTGAGCGAGCCGATGCAGGGGGCTGCCGATCTTGCGGCGGCACCAGATGCTACCGCTCTGGACGGAGACGCAGCGGTAATTGCTGCAATCTGGAACCGAACGCTTGGCATCGACGCGATCGGACTAGACGATGATTTTTTTGCACTCGGTGGTACGTCCCTGCAAGCGGTTGCGGCGTCCTCGGAAATCGAGGAACGCCTCGAACGCCCGCTACCAATGTCGATATTGTTGGAGACCGGTAGCATTCGCAGCTTGTTAAGTAAGCTCGACGAGCGACAACCGCAAGCCCGCACGTTGGTTCGGATCCAACCACGTGGCACCCGCCCCCCGCTGTTTGTCGTGCCGGGTATCGGCGGCGATCCGGTCGCAGTGGTCCACTTTGCCCGCGCGCTCGGGTCGAGCCAGCCGTTCTACGGATTTCAGTCAACTGGACTGGACGGGCATGAGCGGCCGTTAACTCGAATCGACGAAATCGCTACGGCGCACGTCAAGGAAATGACCGGGCTCGTCAGCGGGCCTTTTGTCATCTGTGGCGTGTGCTGGGGCGCGCTGGTCGCGCTCGAAATGGCACGCCAACTATCCGCCATGGGGCGTAATCCTGATTTGCTCGTCGTCGTAGATCCGACCCACCAATCGGGATCGGTGGTCGCTGCGGCCCGTAAGGATCCACGGTTCGCAATCGTCAGGTTTATGGTCAAGCGGTTGAAACTGTATTGGTCGGAGATCCGCACGACGCCGCCTGGTGAGCGTTGGCGATGGTTTGCGAACAAGGCTTCGTTTCTAGGTTCGAAGATGGTCCACACAGATGCACTAGCCGGCAACCGATCCGAAATCAACCGTGAACGGGTGAAGGCCGCCAACTTGAAGGCGCTCATGGGTTACACGCCAACCCGTTATGACGGCCTGGTGCATGCGGTTTTGACGGCGGACCGAGGCGACTTCGGGCCGACGGACCCGCGCCTGGAATGGTTACAACGGATCGCGCCGGGAAGCGAGATCAGTTACCTACCGGGGACTGACACCATCGATCTGTTGCATGGGTCGAATGTTGCAGGTCTCGCCGGAGAAATGCGGGCGGCGATCGACGTTGCCCTACGGTGAAAGCGGGCCTGATCGAGCCGGCCGGTTACCTCGAGTCGTCACGGGATTGTGAGGCACCTTCTGATTGCGACGCAATTTCCTCGATCAACGCGCTCGCTACAGCCGGGTCCATCGCCTCGAGGCGATGCAACAGGTCGTCGATTGTTGCACCCGTCGTTTCTGTCATCTCGCCTACTTTCGCAGACACCACGCCGCGCAAGTCTACTACGGCGGCTTCAATGCCCGGCTGCGCCAGAATTTCATTCTCAATCTCTTCCGGCTCGATGCGATAACCACGGAGTTTGAACTGACGATCTTCGCGGCCGAGAAACTCCAGCGCACCATCTTGGCGCACGCGGGCCAGATCACCTGTGCGATACAGGCGCTCCGTACCCGTTGAATCGAATGTATCGGTCAGAAAATTTTCGCAACTCAATTCCGGTCGATTCAGATAACCGCAGGCAACGCCGTCACCGCCAATATAGAGTTCGCCGCAGACGCCCCGCGGCACTGGTTCTCGACACGGGTCAAGGACGATTGCGCGCGTGTTTACGATCGGGCGTCCTATCGGCACCGGACCGGTTTGATCGTCAGGCGATACGCTGTGCACAGTACTCCAGACCGTGCCCTCGGTAGGGCCATACTCGTTGTATAGACGGGTGTTTGGCGCGCATTCGAAATGACGCCGTACGAGTTCTGCGCGGCACGCTTCACCGGCAACGATGACTGTGTCGAGCAAGCCGACCGCGTCGGCGGCATAATCCAACACTAATTGATAAAGCGATGGTAGGCATAACAGATGGGTTATCCGATGCTGGTTGATCGCTCCCGCAATGCGCGCGACGTCGCGTTCAACGCCGGGTTCGGCCAATACCAGCGTGCCACCCTTGCACAGCGTCCAGAAAATACCGACCAGCGAGCTGTCGAAGGCAAATGACGAGAGCAGTAAGAAGCGGCGGGGCGCACTTTCGTAGTGATGATCTCTAGCCGTTGTCGAGTGCACGAGATTGCGGTGCGAAACGGCGACGCCCTTGGGCATTCCGCTCGAACCAGACGTATAGAGGACATAGGCCAAGTCTTCGCCACCAGCCGATTCTGGCGATGTCTTCGGGTAGGCGGCAACGCTGTCTTGATCGTGATCGATAAACACAATATCGGCGTCTATGATGCCTAGCGCGCCAGCAAGTGCGGAGTGGGTCAGCACCACTTGCAGCTCAGAATCCGCGATCATTGTAATTAAGCGATCCACGGGATAGAGCGGATCGAGCGGTACGTAAGCGGCTCCCGCCTGCAGAATTCCGAGCAGGCCGGCGATCATTTCAATTGATCGTTCGACGTGCAGACCGACCAGAGACCCGCGTTTAACGCCTTGCGCCGCAAGTCGCGCAGTAATCTCATCGGCCTTGTGCGCGAGGTCGACGTAACTGCACACGCCATTTGACGTAATCAAGGCGGGCGCATCAACGCGTTGGCTACACTGCAGTCGAATCAAGTCGTGGATGCCTGCGGTTCGCGGGTACTCCACACGTCCGCCCTTGCTGCTGTCGATCAATGCGGTGCGTTCATCTTTGTCTATTAGTGGCAGGCTACCAATCGCCGTCTGGCGATCTTCGACGATGCCGGCAAGCAGGTTTTGCCAATGCCGTATCATCGACGCAATTGTGTCCGCGCCGAACACATCATCACGATATTCGATGGCGGTGTGCAGTGCCCGGCCGTCATCGGTGACGAAGGCCGTGAGGTCGAATTTTGCCGCCCCTGTTCCTTCGACTTGTGCCGTCGCCGTAACGCCGGACGCGAAGTCGATAGATTCATCCTGGCGTTGCATGACGAACATGACTTGGAATAGCGGGTTCGTCCACAGTTCGCGCCGCGGTGCAAATTCACTGACGAGCCGCTCAAACGGAACATCCTGATTCGCAAGCGCCGCGAGGGTCGAAACCCGAACACGGTCGACGACCTCCAGAAAGCTGGGATTGCCACCTAGATCAGAACGGATCGGAACCGTGTTGACGAAGAAACCTAGAAGCTGCTCAAGCTCAGATCGGGTACGGTTCGTAACGGGCGTACCGACGACCAGATCAGTTTCTCCACTGTAGCGCAACATAAGCGTTTTGAACGCGGCAAGCAGTACGACAAAAAGCGAGACGCCGGCCTCACGCGCTATGTCACGCAGAGTCTCAGCGACATGTTGCGGGAGCGTTGCGGCGATTATGCTGCCCGACTGACTTTCGTTGGAAGATCGAGAAAAGTCGCTCGGCAACTGCATCGCCGACGGCAAATCGACAAGCTGCTCGCGCCAGAATCGGAATTGCTGCGCGAACGTGTCGTCATTAGTCCGACGCCTCTGCCACGCGGCGAAGTCGGCGTATCCGAGCGTCGATTTTGGCTTAGACACTATGCTGTCCGCCGCAGAATCGGCATATTTTTCGCTGATTTCGCGCCAGATCAAAGCGAGGGACCACTCGTCAGCAACGACGTGATGCAGGGTAAGAACGAGGCGCGTATCGACCTCGGTTACGCGTAGCACTTGCGCCCGTAGCAGCGGGGCATGCGCCATATCGAATGGGGCGCACGCCTGATTACGCGCGCGGGCCTGAACGGCGGCCTCACGATCGTTCGGGGCTACGCCATCGAGCGCCTCCAAACCAACACGAATCGATTCCGCCTTGGCAATGCGTAGCTCGGGCACGCCCGCGACATCCGGAAACGCCGTGCGGAGAATCTCATGGCCACGCAGCACCTGTTCGGTGCAGGAGCGAAAGCGCTCGACCGCCACGGGCCCCGTCAGACGAAGCGTTGCATGGACGTTATACGCGACACTGTCGGGGTGGAGCCGTTGTAGATACCACAGGCGTTCCTGGCCGAACGACAAGACCCGCGCGTCAGCGGCGCCGAGTGGTTCAATCGGCGGTAAGACGGTGGCGGTCGCGTCCCCACGTAGCCGCTTTTCGAGCAACGCGCGTTTCGCCGGTGATAGGCGGTCAAGATGGGACGCGTCGCGGTCCTGGCTCACGCGTGGCTACCTTGCTCGGCCGAGATCGGACAAGCGCCTGGCTTCGTCTTCGCTCAGCTGGTCGATTTGATCGATTAACGTGGATTCGACCAGGGCGCCGAGTACTTCTACGGTAGACGCCTCGAAGGCCTTCGAAATCGGTAGATCGATACCGAAGGTCTCGTTTATTCGTGCGACTACGCTTGCTGCGAGCAACGACTCCCCGCCGAGATCGATAAAGTCCTCAGTGATTGAGACGCGTTCCACGTCGAGTAAGTCGCTCCAGATATCGGCGATGATGCGCTCGGTGTCCGAACGCGGCGCTACGGCGGTATTTCGAGTATTACGTATCCGCTTGGGCGTTGGCAGACTAGAGGGATCCGGCTTACCGTTAATGTTCCGTGGTATGACGTCAATTTCGATCAGCATCGACGGCACCATCGGCAGCGGGAGTCGATGCCTCAAGAACGTCTTCAAAGTGACGACATCGACTGCCGCATTGGCGACGTACCACGCGAGCAATGTGCGCTCTCCACCGGGGCGGCTGGCGTCATCCGCCATGACGAGGCAATCCACGATCCCGGGAAACTCAAGCATTACTTGTTTGATTTCGCCGGGCTCGATGCGTTCGCCGTGAATCTTGATCTGGTCATCGAGTCGTCCGACGAATTCCAGTGCGCCGTCTTCGCGTAGTCGTACACCATCGCCGGTACGAAAAAAGCTGTCGACCGAACGGTTGAGCGGATCGGTTACGAAGCGCTGACGATTGAGCTCGTCACGGCGGAAATAGCCAAGCGCGAGGGACGCGCCGCCGATATGCAGGTCACCGGCCACCCCGTCCGGCACCACATTACCGTGACGGTCAAGCAGGTAACAATGGCTTCCCGGTACCGGCCGTCCGATCGGTGCTGGTCCGGTTTCCTCCGACGCCATATCAACCTGATGCAATGTCGCACAGACCGTCGCCTCGGTCGGACCATAGCCGTTAATGATGCACAGTTCGGGCAGTTTGCGAAGGATCGTTGCGAGTCGTTGCTGCGGGATTGCTTCTACACCGACCAGCAATCGCCTGAGCGACAGCCGCCGCCCATGTTCCAGCCACCGAGCGAATTCGGCAAGAAAGAACGGAGGAAGATACGCGCCTGATATGTTTTCTTCGAACAGCCACTCGAACATGGACTGCGGTACCAGGCGGATGCCTTCGGCGGGTACCACCAGCGTTCGACCGTACAACACGGCGGAGAATATTTCATATATTGCGACATCGAACCCTATATTGGTCCACCAAGCGCAGCGCGCGTCCGGGCCAAGAGGCGCGAGCCGCTCGAAGGTCTCGAGCAGATTGATGACCGAACCGTGTCCGACGACGACCCCGTTAGGTTCGCCGGTCGATCCAGACGTATACAAGACGTAGGCGGCGCCTGGTGGGAAACCTGGGTCGCCCTGACCACGCACGCGCCGGGGCTTGAATTCCGCGACCTTCGGCGCATCATTTCGCATCTCGATAACGATCGCGGCACCCGCATCGTCTAGCAACCATTGACGGCGAGCCTCAGGTAAGGCCGGGTCAAGCGGCAGGAATGCCGCGCCGACGGCTTCGATAGCGAGTATTGCCGGTAAGGTTTCGGCCTGACGGCCGGCAATCAGCGGCACGATATCGCCCGCCTTGACGCCCGCCTCGCGTAGCTGACCGGCAAGAACGTTGGTGTCCGAGTGGAGCTCCGCGAAACTCCGCACAAATCCCGGCCCGAACACCGCGGGGCGGTCTGGAACTTTTTCTGCGACCGTTTCAAACATCGACCATAACGTTTTGTCGCTGCGGCACGCCGCCGGACCTGCCGTGAGTCGCTTGACGCTCGATCCCTGCTCGGCCTCACTGAGCATTTTGAACCGATCAATGCGGGACGCCGGGTCGGCCGTCATAGCGTCAAACGTCATCAAGAGGTGACGAATAGTTGATTCGCGGGCGTGAGATGTAAAGGCCGCGTCATTGAAATCTAATAAGAGCTCAAATGAACCCGTGTCATTGAAATCGTGGACAGTGATCCCGAGTCTGCGTTCCGGATCGCCGTAACCATTGTGCCGCCACGTCATCGTGGTCGGCATGCCATCGAAATTCCCGAACGATGCCGGTATGTAGTTCAACGTGACATCAAAACACTTTTGCGCGCGCGGCGAGACCATAGCTGGCATGGCGTGTGCAAAAAATTCGAACCCTACACGCGCAACGCGTTTTGCCAATGCTTGAAAATCGTCTTGCGACTCAATCTCAATCTGGAACGGAAGTTGTTGCATGAACAGGCCGGCAGTTTCGCGGTGGCTTTGTGTCGCGCGTCCGTGGCTCGTCACACCGATACACATGGAATCTTCGCTCTCGATGCGCCAGTACCAAGCGAGTAGTGCCACGGTAAAGACGTTGAACAGGCCGAGGTCAGTGGTTAAACCGCGGAAACCCGCTGCGGCTGATAGCGTGTGTAATTTCGCGCTTAGCTCATCTCCAAGCGGTACGACGACGCGCGTATGCCGCGCGCCGGGATCGCTGACACGCCCGGCATAAAATTTCGAGCCGCGATGTGCTCGCGCAGTTCGAGTTTCCCACCATTGGGTATGTTTGAGGTGAGCGGCCGACTCCATGTAGATACGCTCACTATCGATGTAGTCAACGAAGCTCGGAAACATTTGTACCGAACCGCCATCGCGTTCGGCGCAGTAACACACCTCTTGACGGCGGAATAGCAGAAGCAAGTTCCAGCCGTCGGTGATCAAGTGGTGGGTACTCAAGAACCAGCAATACCGTTCGGCGCCGAGCCGGATCAAGGCAGCGTCGTAAAGACAAATCGATGGATCGGGAGGCCGTCGCAGGCGCGCTTCGAGCCATTCTTCGAAAATCTCCGGGGTCGCCGATAGGTCGACAAAATCACACGGCTGCAGGCCCTGTTCGCGAACGGTGGCAACCGGTTCGCCAGTACTGTCGTCCACCACGAATCGCATTGCATCGGTCGTCGCCACCAGGCGCGAAAAAGCGCGAACGAATGCGACTTCATCGACCTCGCCTTCGAGCATGAATGTGCACGGTGCGTCGTATAGCGGTACCCCGGGCGCCAACCGCTGGCGAACCCAGATCAATTGCTGACTTGCCGTTAGTCGCGTGCGGCGCGGCGGTGCAGGTGACGTCGGATCGGGATCAATCATTGGCCGCCGCGCCCAGTACGCGAAACACCAATTTGCCGTCGTTAACGTTGTGAGTGCTTAAGCTTCTAAGCCCCGCTTCAGCAATTTCCTGGTCAAGCGTGAATTCCGCGAAGTGATGCCAGAATAGTCCGTAATACAGGCGATCCCCGAGTTCGACGCCGCGATTGCCGCAGGTTAGCAGGGCGATAGTGCGCGCGATGATGTGACGCAAGCGGTCGGGCCAATGCCTGGTAGTCGAACGGACTTTATAGGAGATCACGATCACGCCGTCTTCAGCGCATAGCGCTCGGCAATGACGAAGAAAATTCATCCGGCATTCTCGACCCTGCAACGTCGAGTACATCCATGCGGAAGTGTAAACCACGTCATAGGGTGCTGCCGCTTCGTAGCGTTCGAATTCGGCGACCGTGAATTCGGCGTCGAATCCGGCCGCTTTCCCATATTTCCTCGCACGTTCAATCATTACCGGCAATCGGTCGATCCCAGTTACTTCGAAGCCTTGCGCTGCAAGCAGGCGTGCCTCGCGACCCTGACCACAGAACGCATCTAGCAGTCGAGTGCCGGGTGCCAGCTGGCGCAAGTTCTCGGCGAGTGCCGCTTCTTCGATTTCGAACGCCGGACTATAGCTGTCCGGATCGTAATATTCGGGCTCGCCGTCGTATGCGTCGAACACAATACGATCGACGTCATCACGACGTAGCAGCCCGAGGCTGCCCCCTTCGACACAGAGGTTAAGTAGATCGACAGCTCCGCGGGCGAACTCAACCACGAGCAGACCGCCGCGGTACCCGCTGACCCGCCAATTTCGGGTAGTGGTCTTAACACGTGTCGCGTTATGAGTTGTTGTAAGACCTGCTTGAGCAACCTTCATGACGATGGCCCGCGTTCACCCAATGCACGGTCCAGGTAGCGGGTAATAGTATCGATCGAACGAAAATTCTCTATCGTAAAATGATCGGGTGGCACCTCAATGCCCCAGCTTTCCTCGATGTACGCCACGAGTCGAATCATCCCCAGAGAATCGACGAAACCGTCGCGCAGCAGATTCTCGTCGCTCTCAACAGTACGCCCATCGAGCAGTTCTTGTATAACGAAATTCGCGATCTGTTCTTCGGATTTCACGCTCGAGGCCCCCGTTGCTCCGATGTTTGTGCGGCGCTGAACAGTGCTTCGTCGCGCAAGCTCTTGCGATCAATCTTGCCCGTGGTCGTGCGTGGAAATGCTTCTCGTATCGCGATCTCGGACGGTGTTGCATATGCCGGCAGCGTCGCCCGGGCGTGCCGGACCAGGCTCTCTAGCGCGGATTCGTCTGTCCCGGGCTTCAGCGTCACCATCGCGATTATCCGCTGACTCCCTTCGACCGCGGGTATCGCAATCGCGGCAGCCTCTTCCACGTTATTCGCGATCACCATCGCCGCTTCGACTTCGTCGAGTTCGACCCGGTATCCACGAACTTTGACCTGCCGATCCTTACGGCCTAAGAACCAGAGCATGCCTCGTCCATCTTCACGTACGAGGTCTCCGGTCCGATAAAAAGTCTCATCGACCCCGTCGATCCGCCTGCGCGTGTAGAAAGCATGTGCGTTCAAATCATCGCGCGCCCAGTAGCCCTGCATCATGGTCGGTGTACGCACAAGCAGCTCGCCGATGTCCCCCTGTGCCACCGGTTCATCGTGTTCGTCGGCAATTAGTCCTTCCGCAGATCTGGCAAGCGGGCCAATCGGTATCGCGTCGGCATTCTCGGCGATCGGTTCGACGGTATAGTGAGTTACGCCGTTGACTTCGGCCGGACCATATATATTGTCGAAGCGGACATGCGGTAGTCGTCGCATCAACTCGCGCAGATGCTTAAGCGGAAACGGCTCGCCCCCGAAAATCGCCCAGCGCAACCGACTCAGATCATGTTTTTCGATCGAGCCACGCAACAATAGTTGAACCAGCGCAAACGGTACCGTGTACAAGACGGTAATTCCGTGATCGGCTATCAACTTGCAATAACTTGCCGGCAGTTTGGTGTACTCTTCCGGGATGATCGACGTGCTGCAGCCTGCCACCGCGCCCGAGAAAAAATCCAAGATCGAAAGATCGAAATGTAGCGGCGCATGATTGCTGAGTACGTCGTCGGGCTGCAGCTTGTATTCGTGGGCGGCCCAGCGTGAGAAGCTGAGCGAGCTGTGGTGGGTGTGCATGATGCCTTTTGGTCGGCCGGTTGAACCGGAGGTGTACATGATATAGGCGAGATCGCTCTCCAGGATCTTGATTCGGGGCGTCGTTGCACCGTCAGCGGCATCAACCTCGGTCCACGGAATGATGGTTATTCCGGTGCCTAATGGCGTACTGGCGTTGACGCCGATGACAGAATCAATTTCCGTCATTTCCGATAATTTCGCCACCACTGCACAATTATCGTCAGCCGTTACGAGGTGTCGGATCCCGCAATCGCGGATGATTTCGACGAGACGTTCCGTCGGTGCCGCGGTATCGAGCGGTACATAGGCCGCCCCGGCTTTCATAATGCCGTGTAGCGCGACCGGGATTTCGATACATTTGTGCAAGAAAATACCGACCCGGTCCGACCGACGCACACCCAATTTATATAGCGTGCGAGCGAGCTTGTTAGAGCGCTCCGAGAGCGCGGCGTAGCTCAAAGTGTCTTCAAGACACCGCATTGCGAGTTTTTCCGGCGCCCGTTCTGCGGCCTCGTCGATCGCGTGCGGAAGCAGAAAAATCAATTCAGCATCCCGGCGAGTTCGTTCACAAGCCGAGCATCCCGGCAACGATATTACGTTGGATATCGGAAGTACCTGCGTATATCGTGCCGCCGACGGCGTCTCGAAGATCGCGCTCAAGGCCAGTTTCGGTCAGGTAACCGTGTCCACCGTGAATGCGGATCGCGTCCATGCTTGAGGCAGCAAAACTCTCGCTTAAGTGAAGCTTCAGCAACGCTGCCTCTGTCATTGCGTTACGCCCCTGTTGCTTGAGCCAAGCAACTTTGTACAACAGCAAGCGTGAAGTTTCGAGGCGCAGCTTCATTTCCACAATGCGGTGCGAGACGGCCTGAAACTTTCCTATCGCTTGGCCGAACTGCCGTCGCTGACGAGCGTAGGCAACACACTCGTCGAGCTGCCGCTCCATGGCGCCGAGTTGGCTCGCGAGAATGCAGCAACGCTCCCATTCCAGAAAACTAGTAGACAGGCTGACACCTGCGCCCTCGGGACCGAGGCGATCCTGTTCCGACACGAAACAATCTTCGAAATCTATGCGACCCATCGGCACGGTCCTCAGGCCCATCTTGTCCTGAACGGTATCTCTGCGTATTCCATCACCGTGACAATCGACGAGAAACGAGCTGATGCCCCATTTGCCGAGACTGGCGTCGACCGTGGCAAATACCAGAGCAATATCGGCCACTGGTGACAGCGATACATAGTGCTTCGTGCCGTTCAGCAGGTATCCATCCTTTACCCGTGTTGCGGATGTCGACATGCTGAAAACGTCGGAGCCTGTTTCGGGCTCGGTAATCGCGTGAGCGCCGATGCTCGCGCCGCTACATAGCGATGGTAGGTAGCGCTCTTTCTGCGTGTGCGTACCAAATTGCACTATCGGCAATTGCACCGTCCACATCTGTGCATTCAAGGCGAACGTCAGTCCGTTATCGCGGCAACCGCGACCAAGGCCCTCCATCGCGAGCATGGCAGTGAGAAAATCAGTGTCTTCATGCCCACTGAACTGCGCTGGGACGGACAGCGCGAGGATTCCGAAATCAGCACATTTCTGCCAGTTTTGGCGTGAGAATAAGCCGTCACGTTCACGCTCCAAAAGCCCCTCGTTCAGCTCAGCTTGTGCGAACGCAATCAAGCTATCGCGAAACGTAATCTGTTCAGGATCCCAGTCAAAATTCATATGGTTACTTTTCCTTGAGGATGTACATAACCAGCGCTTTCAAACAAGTCTTGTCACACGCCCGCCAGGCCCAAAACCGACTTCGCAATTGAGCCCGCAGGTAAATCGATATCGAACGCGCGCTCGGTGAACCAGTATCCCGATACGCCGATGAGTAATACGGCGGCGCCGCGCACTATCAGGGTCGAATACACAGCCAGCCCGCGAACGAGGTAAATCAATGGAAATACAACGCAAACAATGGCGAGCTGACCTAGCTCAACACCAAGATTGAATCCGAGCAGTGAGTGCACAAGATAGCGCTCGGGAATATTGAGATCGCTGAGCGCGCTGGCAAAACCAAAGCCGTGAAAAAGGCCGAACACAAACACTACAGTCCAGATGTGAGTCTGCAACACCGGTTTTAAAATATTGAACGCGGCGATCGCAATCGACGCAGCGATCACTGATTCGACCAGGCGCGCTGGTATCGTGATGATCTGCAGCGTAGCCATGCTTAGCGTAATGGTGTGTGCGATCGTGAACAGCGTGACAATCGCAACGACGTTCATCAATGCCTGCTTAAACCCTTCAACTGGGACCCAGCGTTCCTCGCTTCGCCGAAGTACGGACGGCAGCAGTAATGCGACTAGAAATAGTATGTGATCGATGCCGATCCAAATGTGGTGGGTCCCAAGGCTCGCCATCGCAGCGATCCCGCGCAGCACCGACGACGACGAAAGATCGACGGTTTGCTGTTCAGACCCCGGCCCGAAGACAAGCGCGGCTACCGCCTCGTTATCCGCGGTGCCACTCTTCCAATCGTTCTCAACCACCAGGACTGCGCGGTGTTCGGGTATTTCGTCAAATACCGCCCGGTAGGAGACCTGGATCGCTGTCGCGGGTGCGTTCAGATTGGTTAGAGAAAAATGGAGCACGGCGTACTGCCCCAACTGAATGGTCATCAATTCAGCGCGTGTCCACGTGATCGGCACCGGATCGCCATTGATCCCGAACGAAGCACGATCCTCGAAGTAGGCGCGCAACTCATCCGCCCGCGCCTCGACATCGGTGTCAGTGGCTCTTCTATCGGTCGGAAAATCAAGCCCTAAAGCGGTGTTTATTTCATATAGCGCGACTTCGATTCGGCCATCGATCTGGTGGTCTTCGATATTTAAGAAGACCACGCTCTGTCCCGGATTATGCGCGTGCGCGGCGCCCATGCTGAGCGTCCACGCAATGAAAACAAGCGTTAGGGCACCGGGCAAGCGCAGCACGCGCGTCCGTTTACGCAAATCGGATCCAGCGACAGAGATACGGTACATGGTCAATATCCATGGGCGTGACGTTACCACATGGCCAGCCCGGAAAACTGTAACTTCGATCGATTCTGGACGCCAGCCTGTAATTAATTGTTACTGTCTGTGACGATAAGCGCTGCGTCTGCAAGATTCCGAATTCAAGGGATGCCAACGGTGACTAAGATACAAATGTGAGGGCCGAACTTAATGAAAATGGCCAAAGTAGACGTTCGTTCACGCAATCTGGTGTCTGTATGCATTATACCAACACCGGTTGGGCTGCCGCGGACCTTCCAAACGGTTGAATCAAGCGCCGGGGGGTATTCCCGTTCGACCTGAAAACGTGTTTTGTAATCGAGCCTTCGGTGAGCGCTGCCAGTAAAGGGGCGCACTTATATACCTGGAGACCAGCGCTCGTTTCGAATTTTATTTTGCCTCTCGACCGAGGTTTATGGCCGACCGCGTCGAACGTTTGAAGCTTAGCGAGCGGCTGCTTTTCAACAAGCCGGCATGCAGCATTGGACTCTTACTAGCAGAGCGGCGCCCACATCGTTCTATCGTGCTTGATAGTTCGCTTGCCTGCGGTAAACGTGGTCTGTCCCCCGTTTCCCGGAGTAACGGGGCCGCACAATTTTTCGGGGGCCTCGCTCTCGCTGGGAGTTTTATTTTGCCTCTCGACCAGCGATTTATGGCCGATCTCGTCGAAAGTTTGAAGCGTAGCGAACGGCTGCCTTTTAACAAGCCGACATTCAACATTGGGTTTTGGTTAGCAGAACGGTGCCTAGAGCGTTCTAACGTGTTTGATTATTCGCTTGCCTACGGTAAACGTGGTCTGTCCCTGGTTTCTCTCCCAACAGCGTCAATAGGAGTTCGTCGGCGAATCGAACTGGTCGAGCGTAAACGAAAATGGTGGCACCCGGCCAACAAGGCTTTCGATTAAGGCGAGTTCGAGATCCGTGTGATTTTTGAACGGGGCGCGACGGAAACGTTTACCGGTTTGCGCTTCACGTAAGGCGTAGCGCGGTTCGTCGTGGTGCTCGGATATCACAGTTTCTTCCACTTCCTCGGATCCGTAGGGGATCAGATCCGCCGTGCCGTAGCACGTACAGATATAGGACTCTTCGGGATCTGATTCAATATAGACACCCGTTCCACGTATTCCAACGGTCGCCGTAGCCGTCACAAGTCGACGTTTTCGCCGGCCAAATACTGACAGAAGAACACCGGTCACGACGCGCAGTACGTTGGCCGTATCGCTCGCGCCTGGCAGTTCGACCCGCGCATTCTCGCGCAGAATATGGGCGTTCCCACGGTCGACAAAAATCATCCGGCTGGCATTCGACGTTTCCACGATGTCGCCCGGCTTGATGATCGTCCCGATGCTTGCGTCGGCACCATTCACCGTTGCTGCACCTTCGAGTAGATAGATGCTACGACCGGCCGGCATCTTGCCTGGGGCATTGCCGAGTAGTGCCGCATCGGCAGGTTCGCTCGTAAGAAGTGCCAGGCTCGGGCCGAGCAGGCCGGCTTCAAGGGCGGCAATGAGTAGGCCGCGGCGGCGTGGGTCAATGTCTTCTTTGAAATAACGCGGGACCAAAATGGACATGGCTTTCTCCCATAATTAACCTGAAGTACAACTTAATATGATATATAATTCAACAGGTAATATTAGTTATTTATATTAAATTCTAGATGCTGTTCTAAATGCCAAATTCGCCATCAGGAAGCACTTTCGTCCACATTGCAGTGTATACCGCTCTGCTGGCGGGAGGGATGGCACAAGCGTATGCTGATACGACAATCGACGCGGTCGCAGCGTTCCGCTACAACGATAACGTGAACCGTTCCGAGCGCGATAGCCTGCGCGAAGGCGATGGTATTTTCTCGCTGGGCGGCGCCCTCGGCTATCGGCGGCAACTCGGTAATAATCACGGGTTCATCGCAAACGCTAGGATCGACGCCGATCTGCACACCAATTTTGGCGATCTCGACAGGGTTCGCGCAAAAACCTCGCTCACGTACCTGATCCAACCGATCCGCGGTTTCAACCGGCCGTGGCTTGCGCTGACCGGCGCATTTAATCTTCTAGAATTTGCAGCAAGCGACATTCGTGACGGCAACGTCACGAGCGTACGCCTCGAGGCCGGCCAGCGCTTAACCGATAGGATTGCGACCCGGCTTGGCTATACGGTTAGTGATCGCGATGCGAGTAAAACCCAGGTGTTCGAGCTGCATCAGCGCGTGTTCCATGCGGTCGGCGAATACGCCGTGACGAACCGGCTTGGCATCTACCTCAAATATGACTTGCTCGAGGGCGACGTCGTCACCGGCGCGCCTCGCGCACAGAAATTGCGTGTCTCTCGCGTTCGTACCCCAGACCGGGTGTTCGGCCCCGCCAACGTTGCCTGGCGGCTCGGCGGCGAACTTCATACTTTGCGCCTCGGGTCGAAGTATTCCTTGTCGAAACGCACCGTACTCGATGTCGCCGCCCACCATTCCACGACGCAAGCAGACGGTGACAACCAATGGCGAGAGTGGAATCTGTCGCTAAGCTTGAAACACCGCTACTGAGACGCTGCCGGTGATATTGCATTTCAAAGTTTGAAGGATCGCGAACGGCTGTTTTTCAACCAGTCGACATGCAACATTGGGTTTTGATCAGCTAAACGGTGCTCACGCCGTTCTAGTCTGTTTGATAATTCGCCTGCCTGCGGTAAACGTGGTCTGTCCTTCGTTTCTTGGTTTCTCTGGGAGTCCTTTAATCACGCTTTGGAATTTAATCAGGTGCCAATGCGACACACTTAATCTCAATCATCCATTCCGGCAGCGCGAGGCGATTGATTTCAACAATTGTGCTTGCGGAGCGGTCGCTGTCACCATAGAAATCTTCGCGTACCGTGCCCGCGACAGCCATCGCCGCCTCCATGTCAGTAACATAGAGCGTATCTTCTACGACGTGATCCATTGACGCGCCATATTGAGCCAACATTTTCTGGACGTTCGCGTAGGCATTGCGCATTTGCGCTTCGAAATCACCGACGCCGAGAATGTTCCCCTCATCGTCGTGGCTCACCTGCCCCGACACAAAAATGAAGTCCTTCACTTTCACTGCCTGTGAGTAGCCGTAGCCTTCCTCCCACGGGACGCCAAAATTCTTGGGTTCTTTGTTAATGGTCATAATGTTCTCCGTTATCGATCGATTAACCTACAGACTATGGCAGGATTGCCATCCCCTCAACCTTGAGCAGATGATGCGTCCACGCAACTCGAACGATTGCGACGTAGGTTGTTGAAGAATACGGGTTGCGAAAAAACGCTTCGCTGAATTCGCGCAGCGTAGCTAAGCCTTTTTCCACTTAGCCGGTCTTGTCCTGGGCAGCCAGATTGACAAAAAAGCCCGGTGCAATGTACCAGGAATTTTTGTGTCAATGATCGGGGAGACAGGATTTACTCGGTCACTTTGTGACCTCGCCCTTCGGGCCAACGTCGCATGTATGCGACGTTGTTCTCCGCCACTTTCAGTGGCTCCGTGAACCTACTTCTCCGGTTCAATTCCTGGATCAGCGAGTTAAAACAAAAATGCCCAGTACTACGTACCGGGCATTTTCTGTCCTTCCTGACAGATAGGTTACAAGATATTCCGGGCACATAGGTTACACAATTCGGCATTTGGGGAGTGTCTCAGATGCCCTGGAAAGAGTGTAATCGTATGGATGAACGTCTTCGTTTTGTAGCGCGCCTACTCGATGGCGATAAAATGGCGACCGTGTGCCGTGACTTTGGGATCTCCCGGAAAACCGGCTACAAGATCTTCAATCGATATAAGGACGAGGGACTCAGCGGTCTCGAGGACAAACCAAAAAGTCCGCACCGGCATCCCAATAAATTGCCATTCCAGATCGAAAAGGCGATCTTGAAACTCAAACGAGACCATCGGACCTGGGGTGCCCCCAAGTGCTGATTTGCACCTTCGATTGATCCGTTTTCAAGGGTATTTGCATTTAATATTTGATCCACCGCAGATGTACTATTTCCGGCCGTCAAAGATCAAATGCTGGATCAAAATTCGATGCAACTGGTGGATCAATCGAACGTGCAAATCAACAGGTGGGGGGCCAAAAGGGCCGGGTCGATGTTGATGTCATGTGCCGGCTTCCAACACTGCGACAAAATAAAAGGGGCTTAAATCTAAATTCAACAAAGATTCCGCTGGCAAAACGTGGCGCCGTTCACGCTTTACCTGGTCAAGAGTGTGCCGCGACTACCTTCGATTACCGTCCGGGTTCAGCTGTCAACTTTAGACAGGAATTTCGGAAGTTGTGTACCCAATCTTCGACATCCTTGACTGTCTGTCCCTCTAGCAAATGCTAGAATTACAGACATATAACGGATTGGCTATCGGTGCCAAACGTAAGCAACTCAGGGACGTCGATTGTGACAATGATTGAGAGCTACCTAGTCGAGTCGGGACAACTCCAAACGGAAAATCTGGAACAGGCTCGGAAGGTTGCAGATCCCGATGACTCGTCTCTTGGCCCCTTGTTGGTGCGACTCGGGTTCATATCTGAGTCGGACCTCGCTACCGCATTTGCTACCTGCCACGAGCTTTCACTTCTCTCTAATACCGGATCCGTAACACCGCTCGGTGACACGGAACTGCCGCTGGCGTTTTTGCGCCAATCAAGTATCTGCCCTATCGGTCGCTCTGACACGGAACTCACCATCGCGCTGGTCGACCCCGAAGACCGGTTTGCAATCCAGTCGGTAGAAGTCGCAACGGGCAAATCCACCAAACTGATTATCGCGACTCGCCAGGAAATCGACGCCCTGATCGATCAGCTGGAGGGGCTACACCAATCCAGTGTTACTCGGATCGTCGGCGAGATCTCTGTTATTGAAGACGCTGAAGATGGCAGAGAAATCGAACGTCTTCGAGATATGGCTGCCGAAGCCCCGATCGTCCGGCTCGTGAATCTACTAATTGCTCGTGCCATCGACGCACGGGCGTCAGATATCCACGTAGAGCCGTTCGATCAACGATTGGCGGTTCGTTATCGGATAGATGGCGTCCTAAAGGATGTTGAGTCTCCGCCCATTTCCCAAGCTGCCCCAATCACCTCGCGCATCAAATTAATGAGCGGTCTCGACATTGCCGAACGGCGACTACCGCAGGACGGTCGGATCCGGTTTCAGCATGACGGCCGGTCGATAGATCTTAGGATTTCAACCTTTCCCACGGTTCACGGCGAGAGTGTTGTGATGCGGATATTAGACAGTACCTCGGTCGTGTTGGATCTTGAAGATATTGGTTTCTCAACATACGTATTCGATGGATTGCAACGTGCACTGTCCGAGACTACTGGAATATTCCTAGCGACCGGTCCGACCGGCAGCGGAAAAACAACGACACTATATGCGGCATTACAGCAACTTAACTCACCAACGCGCAAAATATTAACGGTTGAAGATCCCGTTGAATATCAGATTGACGGTATCAATCAACTACAAGTTAAACCCCAAATTGGGCTCGATTTTGCACGGGCGCTACGCTCAATTGTCCGACAAGATCCGGATGTGATTTTGATCGGAGAAATGCGGGACCTCGACACCTCTCGTATCGCCATTCAATCTGCATTGACTGGGCACCTTGTCCTATCGACATTGCACACTAACGATGCTGGCAGCAGCATGACGCGTCTACTCGATATGGGTGTTGAAAATTATTTAGTGACATCTACCGTCCGTGCAATTCTCGCCCAACGGCTCGTACGAACCCTGTGTATTGAATGCCGTGAGGAGTACAAAATTGACCCAGCCACAATCCCAGACCTCGCTTTAGGCTCGGAACAGTTCGTCGCTAGCTCGACATTGCTATATCGGCCAACCGAATGCCCGGCTTGCGATCAATCGGGCTACCGGGGACGAAGTGTTATTGCAGAAATCATGCATATGTCAGATCCGATCCGCGATCTGATTATGGCAGGTGCCGACGGGCAGACCCTGCAAGCTGCTGCAAAAGCGGCAGGCATGATCTCGCTTGGGATGGACGGCGTGGCAAAGGTGCTTGCCGGCGTCACTTCATTAGAAGAAGTGGCACGCGTCACGACCTTGGCCAAAGACGCTAGCGAATCGTAAATATGCTGTTTCGCTACCGTGCAATCGCAAAGAACGGCAAAACGCTGCGTGGGGAAATTGACGCGCCGGATCGCGATGCGGTTGTTGCCCATTTACATGCTGAAGGGTTACTACCTGTTCAAACAGCGCCGGCTCGTTCATCGTCTAGAATATACAAACGATTCACCGTACCAAACCGAAATTCGGTCAAGCTAAGCAGCAAGGAGATCACACGGATCACACGACAGTTGGCCACCATGTTAAAAACTGGCATCCCACTTGGCGACGCCTTAACGATACTCCAACAAGGCCACCAAAGTGCGTTAGCAAAAGACCTAATTGCCTCAATCCAGCGTAGCGTCAGCGGCGGTAGCGAATTATCGACCGTGCTGGCTAATCGACTGGACTACTTTGACCAATTTTACATTGCCATGATTAAGGCTGGAGAGATCAGTGGTCGTTTGGACCAAGCCTTCGCTCGGCTCGCGGACTATCGTGAAGAGACCTATCGCATCCGCGCCTCGATAATAGCCGCGCTTACCTATCCTGCCTTACTTGCTATCGTTTCGCTCTTAAGCTTATTTTTCGTAGCCGTTTTCGTGATGCCAAAATTTAGTGAATTATTCGCAGATTCCGGGGCTGCACTACCGTTTCTAACGCTCGCAATCTTGACAATCTGTGACGCTGTATCGGCCTATTGGATAGGAATCGTGGCGGGCACGATCGGCATCATATTATTGTTACGGAAATATTTTCGTGATCCGACAAATCGCAATTCGCTCGATAAAGCACTATTACGGATCCCGATGCTCTCAGAACTGATCGCTGCCACTCAATTTGCACGGTTCACCAGGTCACTTGCGAATCTAATAACCAGCGGGATCCCGCTGGTTGATGGCATGCGGATCAGTCATCAAACAGTAACTAACCGCGTTATGGGAACGGATATCAATAACGTCATCGAGCGCGTGAGAAACGGAGAACCACTCGCATCGGCCCTTGAGTCGATTCGATACCTTCCGGATTTTGTAAAACCCGTCGTTGCATCCGGCGAAGCTAGCGGAAAACTCGATAGCGCACTACTAACCCTTAGCGACTCAATTGACGAAGAAACGAAAGTGCTGTTAGACCGTGTGATCTCGATAGCCGAGCCGAGTCTTATCGTTGGGATAGGAGTAATAGTTGCAGTGCTGATCACATCCGTGCTCAGCGCTGTTCTTTCGCTAAACGAAATCGCCGTTTAGAGGATATTAGCTTGCCACTTAGCCAACTCACGCTCACCGAGCGTTGCAATACTAATGTAGTGGCATAGTTAATTTGGCCGCTTAATAGTAGGTGATATTATCACCGTTGAGATCAAGTGAGCGACATAATGAGTAATAGGTCACGACGTACATTCAGCCCTGAGTTTAGATTGGAATCAGCGCAATTAGTTGTCGATCAACAGTACAGCATTAGAGAAGCCGCGAGTGCAGTAGGGGTTGGACATTCAACGATGGACAAGTGGGTTCGCCAGCTGCGCAAAGAACGCGAGGGGATCACGCCAAAGCAGTCTGCCATGACGCCGGAGCATCAGCGTATTAAAGAGCTGGAGAAAGAATTGCGTCGCGTAGAGGAGCACAATCTGATTTTAAAAAAGGCTACAGCTCTCTTGATGTCGGACTCGCTGAACAACTAAAGGTTGTTCAGTCGCTGCAAGAGAGCCACAGTCTAACGGTACTGTGCGAAGCGTTTGATCTGCACCGCAGTACGTTCAAGTATCGAAGAACAGCAGCAAAACGTATCGATCTAGAGCGTATCAAACTGAATGCCATAGTGAAGTCAGTCCATAAACAAAGTAACGGCTCGGCCGGTGCGCGCAGCATTGCTTTGATGGTCTCTGGGCAAGGTACGCCGCTTAGCCGATATCGTGCAACGGGCTTTATGAAACGGTTGGGCTTAGTCAGCACGCAACTGCCGACGCATCGTTACAAGAAGGCGTCGCAACCCCATAGTGACATACCGAACACGTTGGACCGTGAGTTTAGTCCTACGAAGCCAAATCAGGTGTGGTGTGGCGACGTGACGTACATCTGGACGGGGCGGCACTGGTCTTACTTAGCGGTTGTACTCGACCTTTACGCCAGGAAACCTGTGGGTTGGGCGTTATCTCATTCTCCGGACAGCACACTCACGTCGAAGGCGTTAACGATGGCTTATGACTCACGCGAACGACCTGTAGGTGTGCTATTCCATAGTGATCAGGGTAGCCATTACACCAGTTTGAAGTACCGGCAGCACGTCTGGCGGTATCGCATGCGACAAAGTATGAGCCGACGGGGTAATTGTTGGGATAATTCACCGATGGAGCGCTTCTTCCGCAGCCTAAAAACAGAATGGGTGCCAGAGTTGGAGTATCGATCGTTCGCTGACGCGCAGCAATCAATCGTTAGCTACATGACTGGGTATTACGTGCAGATTAGACCGCATCAACACAATGGTGGGATGCCACCGAAAAAGGCGGAGGAGATCTACTGGAAATCCTCTAAATTAGCGGCCAACATTACTTGACCACTACACCTAACTGAACATCACGAACAGTCGACGGGCTCGAGAGACGGTAACGTCTTCAAATACGCGTCCATATCAGCCTTATATTTGTCCGATGACGGGTCCGCGAGAGGATGCCAAGGGCTTCGAATTCCTACTGGTTCCGCCGTTATTGCCGCCTTGTAAGCCGCGAACTGCTGCCTAAATTCGTCGCTCTCAGTATCAGCCAATGGGTGCCAAGGATTGGCGGAAGTCGTTGATTCCGGGTTAGCGTTAGTTGCTTCCGAAATGTAATGATTCATCGCTACTTGAAATTCCGCGCTCGTCGTATCCGCGAGCGGATGGAACGGATGTTCGGGTACAGATGTAGTCTCGATCGGTCGGCTCGCAAAAAAGGCGGTTTCCGCAAGTTTGTACAGCGGGTCTTCCCGATCCGCGAGTGGATGGTACGGGTCTATGGGACCAGACGTAGCTGGTGGCGGTACAGATAAACTGCACGGTGGTGGCGATTGACTTTGAACCCATGATGGAAAACACCCGAGACCAAACACGATCAGCACGATCAACTGACCCCGAAGCATGGTCCACCGCACATGTCTGGCCATAGTTCGAGTCCCTCAACGTGAATAATTGTGGTTTTCCGAGAACACCATCACGGCACGATCTTTAGGATATCTATGAGGTTATAGTTACCGGAGCACGAACCAGAGTAGATATCGACCTTCTTCCCAGCCATAAACGCAGCAAGCGCAGTGCTATAAAACGTCGTTTTTATATCGGTGATGGCTCCGCCAGCTCCCGTAATCATATAAAACCAGCCATCAAACATTGTGCACGAATTCGGATTCGCCGCTGTGGCATCTAATTTGATCCACAGGTAGCCGCCGCCTGCCACTTGCATTTCCTCAATTTCTGCTGCACCCGAGAACCCCGCCGCTGGTGACTCTAGTGAAATAGAACTCACCAATATTGCGGCAAGCAGACAAGCACTCATATGTCTTTTGATCATTTTAGTTACGCCTCGTTCAAGAAAATTTAATAACCTATCGTTATCCAGCATTTCAAATTCATCCGTTAAAGCGATGTTCTTCGTTTAGGCCCAGCTACCCCAGCAAAAGCGGCGTTCCCCATTACGCGTAGCAGGTAGCTATAGAGCTTGGGCATGAAAACAATTTAAAATTTGACGTATGGATTAATCGACTTCGACCCCTTTGTTGCTCTTTTTGGGCCAACGATTATTATTCAATCGACAATTGCGCTGTAGCAGTCAACAAATCGCTGATGCGTTTAAGCAATTCCCTCAGCTCGCCCAAAACCAGGTCAATTTCGTGGGGATCTCTTAGTTGATTAACTTATCAGTGTCCCCAAACCTCAGTAGACAGTCTCAATTTTCTATCTTGAGCTTATCCAAATCATTCGTATTACTCCAAGAACACGCATCAGAATAGACTGACACTTTTTTACCAGAGTGCAAAGCCGCTAAAATACTCGAAAATCTTGCGCTCTCGAAATCATTTGCGAAGTTTGCCGTGCCATTGTATATCGCAAAGACACCATCAAAATTAGCGCAACTGTTGATGTTCGATACGACGGACGAGTCTAATTTCACCTTAATAACTATGGCGTGAATTTCAACTTCAAGTACTTCTGAATAAGCTGTCCAACCAGCGGACCACGCTGCCGGAGAAGCTAGTATTATCGCTGCGACGACAGCCAATCGTTGGCATCCTTTGATCATAATTCCCTCCATTTTTTCTTGATTTTAGTGATGTAGACGGCCATTCGTTTTCTTTGTTTCTATCAATGAATAATCAATAATTGTCGAGTTAGAATCGGCAGACTCCGACTCCTTGCGCTACACCTAACTGATTAAGTGATCAGCGTCACGAATTGTTATTTTCAAATGTCATAGCATTCAAACATTAACTCGTAGTTCGAGGTAAGTGAGCTAATACTCACCCACTTCGATATTCGCAATTGAATTCATATTGCCACTGCACACACTTGAGTAAACCCGCGCAGGAATGCCGCTCGCAAGTGCCATTTGTAACGAAGCAATCATGACCTTGCCACCAGCGCTCGACGCATTGGCGGCGGTAAATTGAAAATGGCCCGTACTATTGCAATTACTCGGATTCGTCGGCGTCCCGTCGAATTTGATAAAAAAATCTCCGGTCGTCCGAGCTTGAATCGACAATATGGGCAGACAGTTAGACCATCCCGCCGCGAAAGAAATGGCGGGGAATGAAGCGAAAGTAATGACTATCAGTAAAGCTGCGCGTTGCATCGGTGCCATGGTTAATTTCCTTATTGTTCAATGTGCAAATAGTGTTCGAATGTTAGCTGCAGTCAGGATGGCCAAGTAACCAAGAGTAATCACCCCCGTTTTACGGTGCTAAGTGATTGATCAAACAGTGTCCCCTAGTTTCCAATGTTTTTACGATACCGGTGGAGATTGATGCTGTCCGGAACTCCCTTTTTTTCGCCATGCTAATGGTTTGTAAAGTCCGTAGTACGCAAACATTGTGATTGATATAGCAATTGTGATGTATGTAACTTCCGATTGAGCATGTCTGAGCAGCCATAGTACCGGAAAGAATAATCCGAATACTTCCCACAAATTAAATAATATAAATCGTATCCGTTCGACCCGAGGCCTGAAAAAATAGATTAAAGCATGCTCGACAACCAACAAAAAAAACCAGTAGTACACGATATGTATTATCGTAATTGTGTCTAACCATTCAAGAATGATTGAAAGATAACTAAACACAAATGAAATTCGCGGCTACTATGTAGCTTGTCAAGGTTCGGGCCACCCGCGCCTCCTTAGTCACACATTGCTCTCTAGAGTTCGTTCCAAACACCATTATTGAAGGCCTTTACGCTATGGAAATCCGCCAAATAGCACGTCGGAATCAAGTCCACCGGCACCGATGGAGTTGTTAGTAGTATTTATAGTGGAAGCGGAATTGAGAATCACACCGGAACGAGTACTTTGAAACTTTAGTGCTGCGAAATCCGTGGGAATATGTCGAAAAAGTTTAAAGCCTCCCCCCACTAAACTTGGGGCATTCAATCCGGCCAAATCGCCAGTCAGATTAAGAACCCCATTCGCCGCAGCAGAAAGTCTTTGGGGGTTCTCGAAATTGAATTGTCTGAACCCGCTCTCAAGAGCCCCTTGAGTCAAACTAAATCCGACTCCGTCCGGAGAATCGAATCCGGTAGCAGATTCCCCCACATTAGAGATCCCAAGAACGATAAGTGGAATACCGGCAATGCAACCCCCAACTGACCCACACAATATGACGCCAGCTGAAATTTGCCCGAACCCTCCCGCTCCTGTCAGACCATTACTGATGTCAGATCCAGAAATTCCGGTGAATCCAGTATCCTCAAACGCAAACAAATCCGTGGCAAATGGATCGAAGAATCTAGCGTAAGGATCGAACGGTGCCGAAGGATTAAACCCTCTCAACGAACCGAACGAACCGCTTAGCGCTAACGCCCGCAAGTCGGATAAACTACCCGCAAACGTCCCTCCAAACCCACCAACACCACCAAACCCAGACACCCCTCCCACAAACGGCACCACCAAAAACGTTGGTGAAGAACCAGTATCCGGCATATCAGTCGGCCCAGTTGGATTCGAAGTTCCAGTCCCACCCGTACCGGCCGGAGGAGAAATAGGCAGATCGGGGCCGTCCGGCACCCAAGCAACATTCCCAGACCACCATGGCCAATCTGCCGGCGCCTGCGACCTTGGCACCGCTTTAAAACCGCCGCCAGTCGATGCCCACTGAAAGCCAAAGGAAACGTGCGCTCTAACCGCACTAGGCAATGCTGCAAAAAACGAACCGTTTAATTGTCCGCTACCGAATCGCGGCCCAGGAGGACCCGTGGGGCACGTGCCGCAATAAACGATGGCAAACCCGCTAGGATCAGTGAACCGCAACGGGTTATTCAACACATAGCTATACCGATTCCAGTTCTGCGAATTTAGCGGATCCTGCAGAATCGGATCCGGACTCATCATGCGCCCCAACGACGGGTCATAGATCCGGCCATTCATATGGATGATCCCAACGTCATCCAAATGCTCATGCGCGGTGTAGCCACGCGCCTCACTCGGCGTACTAGCCGCACTTACCCAATCGGTCGCATCGCGGCGCTTACCGAAGGCGTCGTAACTTAAATGTTCAATCCCGCTGCCATCGACAATGCTGGTGATCGACCCTAGATGATCCCGATGCAGAAATTTTGTCGCCGTCGACGGCGAACCGTCGTCGGTATCAACATGGATGGCAACCGCCTGGCCATTGGCAAATATCGTGTGCTTGTGGATCTCATCGGAGTCGTAATTATTCGTCTCTTCGGTGTAAAGTCTGCCGACATAGTTTGTCGTCGCGATCACACTACCGTCATTGTGGATTTGCTGATACCGCGATCGATCTGCGGCGTAGGCAAACTCCCGAATTGACGCGCCTTGCGTGATTTTTAGTGCCTTATCGTAGGACGTATACGTTATTGTGCGGCCATTGTTTCCCGGATCCCCCGACGTAAGATTACCATTTGCGTCGTATCCGAAATTGATGGTTGTCGACCCTGTATCCAACTTCGTCACCGCGTGTGGGCCAACGCCACCGGCCTCATCGAATTTTAATGCGCCAGTCATGGTAGATAAGTCTGTCTTGTCGGTAAGATTGCCGAGCCCATCGTAGTCGTAATCAATCACTGTCGTCGTCGTACCGCCATCGACCGTCGCCTTCGTTAGACGATTGATCGCGTCATACTCGAATGTTTCCGCGAGGTCTTGCAGCAAATCGCTACGGGTCTGCATATTTCCGATAGCATCGTAGGTATAGCTGAAGTTTTGGATATGCTCTGTACCGGCGCCACCATCAGGTCGAGCGGCATTCGTATAAATCTTACGGCCGCTGCCTTGCGCGAATCCTTGGTTAGTGAGACTGCCGTCTCCAAGGTAGTCTGCTGTTATTTGTCCTTCTGCATTCACAGCCGTCGTTTGGTAGAAAACATCACTTGCTGCGGTATCTGTTACCCGTTCAAGGTAGCCGCGTGGGTTATAAGCATAGGTAACGGTAAACGGTGTGTTTGTATAACTAGGTGAACTCGGGTATGCGATCGATTCAACCCGACCAAGGGCATCATAGGTAATGCTAGAGTCATACACAGACGTTCCGATTGTCGTTGTTGTTTGGGTTAATCTTCCCGCCTCCGTGGCGTCATAGAAATAATCACGCGTGTGCGCCGTGCCAATAGTTTCGCTCGTTAACCGTCCCTTAGCTGCGTTACCGCTTGCTACATCATCGTATGTCCATGTAGAGGTTACAGAGCCGTTAAAGTCGTCATCGGGCTCAACCCGAGTCTTCGGTCGGCCTAGTTTGTCGTAGGTCATCGTTAAAAAGTCCGAACCACTCGCGAGCCGCGGCGTCTGCTGGGTCTTTAACTCGCCAGTAGATAAGTAGGTGAAGTCGATCTGCCCCGCGTCAGGATCTATGGTGCGGGTGCGTCGGCCTAATCGATCGTACTGGTTGGTGACCACTGTTTTTGTGATCTCACCCTGTGTCGCATCGAGTTTTACACTACGAATAAGATTGCCAACGGTGTCGTACTCAAAATCGGTTATCGCGAGGTAGCCGATCCCATTCGGCTCATCCTCGTGCGATTGCAGTACCTGACCAAGTGCACTACGCGTTTGTAACTGTGTTCTACCCACTGCATCGGTCAAGGTGATATCGAATCCGTCATATTCTGCAGTAGAGTTCGCGGTCTCGTCAGCGGCAATCACCCCGGTCGTCCGATTCAATACATCGTAGGTTGGTGTCGTCCACCGGATCACCGGAGATACGTCGTCGTGGTAAGGATTGGATCGTTTTAATATTCGCCCTCTGTCGTCGTAGAAGGTGTCAACATTGAGATAATCCGATGCGTCGAAACCACGTACCCGCTGTCGCACCTGCCGACCATGTGCGTCTAGAAACGCGCGCACCGGCGTGAATTGCATGTTCGGCGTGGCGGGATCATCCACCACCGTCGTCTCGACCATCAGAACCGCCTCCGGCCGATCCGATATTCCAACTGGAGAGCTGGTATGGTCTACCTCCTTATAACTCACTAGCGAATGGCTACCATCGGGGCGGTCCTCTTGGATTAATCTACCAAAGTCATCAAATGTGCGTGTCGCTGCCGGAACGCCGCTACCGCCGTTGTAGTTCGCCCCTTCGATCCGATCGACCGTTCCAAACCGTTCGTCGTAAGCTAGCTTGGTTGTGTGACCCTCAGCATTGGTTAACGTCTCTGCAAATCGCCCACGAACGTCGTAGGCGACCGATTCAGTCCGCGTCGTGATGTCTGTTGCAGAAACCGACTCGGAGTTTCGGTTCCCGAAAGCATCATAGCCATAGGTCGCCGTTAACTTCTCTGGTGCACTACCGGACGGCTCGCGCACGGCTGTCGCCAACGTGCCCTCTGGTTTGTAGGTAAATGCCGTCGTCCGGAACTTACCCGAGTCGCCAAGCCCATCAATGTAGGTCTTGACCACGGTGTTCGAGGCCTGGCCCAATAACCAATCCTGCGTATTGTTCGTCACCGTCCAAGTCGTTTCAGATTTGTGCACGACATCCGGATTTCGCTCTCGATCCGTGACGGTCAGGGTGGTCTTGACGATATTGCCGAATCCGTCGCAAGGGCTTCCGGTCCCGTCAGGATCGTTATCCGTCGTGGTGGTCGACAGATGCCGTCCGTCGCTGAGTTCGTAGAGCTCGCGCGTCTCAGTGTCTTTACAGACAAACGGATGCCCGTCAGCACCCGTTTGTTCAACATAAGTCGTATCCGTCATGGTGAGCAACTGTTCGTCACCCGTTGTGCCATCGTTGTTCTTATCGGTTACGGTGAGTTCAGTATGGCTCACCAATCCGACAAACGGATAGTCTTGACGAAACTCAGTTTCGACTCGGGTCTTTTGGTCGATGTCTTCAATTATAACTTTGGAAAAACCTAAGCTACCGCGTCCTTCGCGGTCGAATTTTAGACCTTCGTATTGATAGTTGGTCGTGAGCTGCCCGCCGACCCCGTTGTCTTGAGTTACTTGGGAAACTACGTTGACCGCATTCACAACGTCTAGAATTGGGTAGTCGTCGTACGAGTTGCCGTAAGTGTTAGTTCCCTTGCTATATACGCTGGAATCGGTGAGGTGCTTATAGGTTATCGTGGTGGTAACGCCGTTGCCGTTTGTAATACCGGACATGACGTGCTCAAGGTCTGTGTATCCACTCCCGACCTTTTGTGCCGTACTGTTGTAGTATCCCCCCAATTGAATGTTTGAAGTGTCCGGCTTTCCGTCGCCATTTAAGTCTATAACGCCGACTAGACCATCATACGAGTTAAAAGTAGGAGAGCCATATCCTCCTAATCCCCCATACTGAGTTCCATCCGAAAAATTTACGTATGCAATCACAGTTCCACCGTTTTGGTGCGCTGCGGCACTATATCTAAAATGATCGGTATATCCGTCACCATTCATATCGGAGAAAACGGAGGCGGTCGGTGCCGCGCCCCAATAGTTTGGAAAGGATGCCTCTACCGCCCAGTCGCTTGTGACATAGTTCTTACCCGTCCAGAGTGACACAAAATGCTTCTCCGGTGTCGACGCTGTGTATAGCTGAATCGTTACAAAATCCAGCAACCCGTCGCCGTTTAAGTCCGCCCATTCCCCAGTTTCATCGCTCGAGCTATGCGCGGTGTACGAGACCATTACGTCGTAACCGCTGCCGTTATTGATATAGATTTCGTGAGTTGTGCCATTGACGATGACGAGATCCGCGCGACCGTCACTGTTTACGTCGTGAAAACTATATGTCGCGGTACTGAGATCGGGACCGGTCCATGATTGGTATCGATTCGACCCTGATTCAAGTCGATAACCGTTGCCTTGCGAAAAACTCACATAGTGCGTCGATCCCACGGTCACGATATAGTCGTGCCTGCTGTCGCCGTCCATATCCGCCATTTGTTGAGTATCTGGGCTACTCGAAGCGAATGCGGTCCAGCTGCCGCCGCTTGCTAAGTCGTAGCCGCTACCGTTGGAGAAAGCAATTTCGTGCGTACCGTCAGTATTCGTCGTTAGGTGGTCGACCAAGCCGTCGCCGTTTATATCAACGAATGTCTCGAACCCTGTGGTACCTTGCGCATGCGCTGTCCACGTCGCGGTGACGTAATTAGTCCCCGAGGACAATCCGACTTTATGGCTTGCGGACGTGGGTGCGGAGGTAACGTAGTCCATACGACCATCGCCGTTAAAATCAACCCACTGATTGATCGACCCCGCCGCTGTTTCGACAGACGGTCCAAACCAACCACTATTAGTTATAAGTAAGGCATCACCGCCCCAATCGAATGTCGTCTTTGGCGTGCAAATTCCCGATGCGTTCGAGGCACACAGTTTTACCGAAACCAGCGGCGCTTCTAGCACCTTGGACCCACCAAGCATTGGTGTGTCGTCGTATTCGAGGACGTATTCCCGTACATCCGATAATACGACGCCGGCTACGTCTGGTGTGAGATCCATTTTCATTGTCACGCTGCTGAGGCGCTTCATCCGCTTCGATACGGAACCGAGGTAGTAGCGTGCGACGATGTCAGGATTGTCCTCGTAGTTAAACTTAACCTGGCCGTATGGAACGACGCTTTCGTCGGTATTCCCAGTGTAATCGATCGAATCTAATCGAGAATCCCCATTCGTGTTGTCTTCAATATAGTTGTATTCGTAATAATTCGTGTAGCGGTCTTCTACCTTCGAAATTAACCACGCGCCAACCTCACCATTATTCGGCGCACTCGCTTCAATCCGGGAGTCTGCCGTGCTGCCGTAGTTTGTCTTGAGGCCATCTTTGGTCAAAACTTCGAACGATGCAGGTCCACTGCCAGCAGAACCCACTGCGGTTATTTTTGTGAAGCTATCTAATTCCGTACGATACTCTGATCCAGCGGCGCCATAGGTCCCACTGTCCAACACGAGGCGTTGGCCATTTAAACAGTATTTATCGCTGCTCGTGTAGTCGACGGCCCTTGGTGCGCCGTCTTGCGCGATTGTTTGGGGACAGCGTGCTATCGCAGCACCCGTACCTCCAACCGACCAACCTCGACCCAATATTCCGCTGCCACTATTACTCGAATAGTTCAAACTGAGGTTCGGGGCCATACCGTTGGTACCGGGGGGAACATTTAGCGGAATGGTGTAGCGCGCGTCACCGGCACTACCGACGTCGTGACTACCTGCTACAATGCCGTGGAAATCAGTAGTTAACCCGGTGGTCCCACCGGCATCCGCGCCGCCACCCGTAAGACCCGGCACGGAAGCTACCGTCGAGGCAATACTCACAACGCTCGTGTGATCGTTGCTGTAGCCGGTGCAATCGTCTGGTATTGGCTTATTGCAGGCCCGAACCTTGAACGTGTAGCCGCCTTTGGACAGACCCGTGACGGTGTAACTCGTCACAGCACCAACCGTTAGTGTCGTCTCCGTACCTTCGTCATCCGTTTGGACGATCTCATAATCAGATACCTGGCCTGTCGCGCCACTCCAACTTAAATCGACATCGCCATCGGCGCTACCAACGTCACCGGAAAGGGAGATTGTCCCAGCGGGCGGCGGATCATTTAGGGGAACGAAAAACGTAATTCCGTTATTTGATATCGGAACGAGAATGTGGTGGGCATTCGCAGTAAGCGGCATTACTAACAAAGCCAGTAGCAGCACGATGGATCTTACGAAACAGCCTTCTAAATCCTTGTTATTCATTCCCACTACTCCGAATTTAGTCTCGATCACAGATACCGAGACGATTCTGGCGCGTTCTACAGACTACAACAGCTCGGTTACGTTACATTTTAATTATGTGCAAATTGTTCGAAATCGTTTTTTCACTAGAAAACTAAAGTTTTCTTCACAATTCAGCAGGCAAATTCGAAACCGATTCGTAAGGTTTAGTAATCAAGTCTGATCGCGTTGACTTCTAAGCTGTAATTTTGGGGATACGCGGCCAATTAGGACGGTACCCTCGTATGGCCCGTCACAGTCGCAAGTAACATTCAAACTACGCGAGATCGACATGACTATTGCTGTTATGTTGCTACTCGCCGACATGAATGTAATCGCCAACTGCATTCCACAAATATGTTGCAGAGATTCCGCAACTTGTTAAGGTAATGAAGCTAGCCCGCACTTCAACCTCGTGGCCACCAGCAAATGCAAGCATTACTAGCGAAAGCGCAGGGTTTGATTGAAGGCTCAAATTCGTCTGCGTGGCGGCGTAGTAGTTTGTATATATCCCGAACCATTTATCATCGTCTGTTTTAAACAGCGTTGTACTGCGCCAAGCGGTCGCGCCGGTGATGCAATCTCTAACAGCGACGATTTGCCCCGTACCAACTACTGGAGTAACAGCAGCGGGGGTCGACAAACTCATAACAAATATCGCAATGGCAAAAAGCGATCTTATTTTTGTACTAATCATGATTGGGGCTCCCGTTGTTGTCGTTGTTTATGCAATCCAGAAGGTTCATTCGGTAGGTCAAAGACGTGCGAGGGCTTCGGTTTAAATTGTCACTAGCGCCGCTTTATCGAAAGTTTCTCGATTGCCAAGGCGGACGTGCCCGCCTGCTCAGTTCGGCGAATGCAATGTTTGAAATCATGTCCGAATCTTTTTCCACAGCGCGATACTCTATCTGTATCTAAAATCTTCTTCTGATATTGAGTAATTAAACGAGCGACGTCCGGAAATCCATGATGTCGTAATTTTATGCCACCATGTGAGCAACGGCTCCAAATACCTGCGCGGCAACACCGTATCGTTGAACCCAACCACACCGGACATGCGGGTGGAGCAAGGTAAAACGATCTCGCGTTTAGATTTAGAGTCTCCGGTCACATGATGTTTTAGGAAGAAAATCTTCCGTCGCAAGGTGGCGTAGGAATTTCGTGACGGGTCGATATGGGCCGACGTAGGGTTACCGCTGGAAGTCGTAAACGGTATTTGAAATGCGCGGTCCCTTGCGGTCATGTCGTTCCCTTGCGCGACGATTTCTTTATTCGTTCAAAAAGAAACCTCAAACGCTGTTTGTATTATTGTTGTTTCAAGGCGTTCGTTTTCTACTGGATGCAGAGCTTAAAAATTTTATGCTTCTTTTTTGTTCGCCCTCTTACTGTGTAGACGTTAACTTTGCGACAAACAAGGAAATGCTTAGAACAAAAAATGCTCAACAAATTATTTTTGGAATAAGCAGGGGATTACAATCGGAGTCGGATCGAAAAAGAATTACAAATAATTATTCGCAGGAATCTACCTTGAAGAATTAAAAATCCTGAATCACCGCACCCATCGATCACCTAACGAGCAAATGAATTAATCCGACATTTGCAAAGCTTACGATGGATTGTTACGGAGCTTTAGTCCTTTAAGTTCACGCCGTAACTCCTCCGTCACCTGACGCGCATCTTGCGCCCGCCGCACCACTTTCGGCGTGATCATGACGAGTAGTTCGGTACGTAAATTCTCAGACGCTGTTTGGCTAAATAATTTTCCTAGCATTGGGATATCGCGTAAAAGTGGGATCCCGCTTTCGCTCTCACTTTGCGTATCTTGGATCAATCCGCCGAGTACAATCGTTTCGCCTGTATTCACCGCAACCGTACTCGAGATCCCACGATTTTGGATCGTCGGTGCGTCCAATTCTGACGACGTCGTAGCTGTCGCTGAGCTGACTTCCTGATCGATTTCCATCGTAACAAGCCCGCTATTGTTGACTCGCGGCGTTACTGTGAGCGCAACACCTGTTTTGCGAAACTGGATTTCATTGACCGTGGGTGCATCGGGGTCGATTGTACTGACGGCCTGTCGCGTTGGGACTGGGATTTCATCGCCAACGTTAATTGTCGCTGTCTCATTATCGAGAACCATCAATGATGGCGACGAGAGGATATTCACTTCAGATTCGTTAGCGAGTGCATTCAAAGCGATCCGAACCTGATCAACGTTATCAATTACTGTGTATGAAAATGAAGGGCTAAGAGCAGAGATCCCAGTCGAACCAAGGTCGAGTCGGCCAATTCCCGCTTTTCCCGACGAGCCCCCTTGTAGTCCATTTTTGAAAAACCACTCTACCCCGTAAGACAGGTCATCACGTAGGGTCACCTCAAGGATGCTCGCCTGGATCAAGACCTGAAGCGGTACCACGTCGAGTTTTTTTATGGCCGATTCCACCATTCGATAGTCTTGCTCTGCCGCCAAAATCACCAGCGAATTACGTCGGTCGTCAGCAATAATTTGGACTTCGCCGAAGGTGTCGATGCCGGTGCCCTGCGCGAAATCGCCTAACGCGTTCGCGTTTACATTCCGATCCGACCCGCCGATCTCCACTGGACGAAGTCCTGGCGCAAGCGCACTTGGTCCGCCATCCGTCTGCGGCCCACGTCCATCAAATATCTGATGCAGGATCTGCGCTAATTCAACGGCCTTAGCATTTTGCACCTCGTAGACGAATAGATTCTGTGCAGTACTCTCGCCAGGCGTATCGAGTCGATGCAGCCATAATTCAAGCTCGCGCAAGGCACGTGCCGTTTTACCGATGAGAATCACCGAATTTAGCCTTTCTACGGGCACTACTCGCGCCAATCCATCGAATGCCTTTGCGGATTCGTCACCCTGCATTGCACTCATAATCGCGTCGAGCTCTTCGGTTAGCGACGCGGCATCGACGAACCGCAACGGGTACAACCCAACTGATACGCCGCGGAGCCAGTCTACGTCGAACATTGCGATCGTGTCTGTGATTGCGCTTAGCTGATTAGGCGTACCGCCTACGATTATGAGGTTGCGGCGCGTGTCGATGCGGAGATCCGACGGATCCCCTAAGAATGGCTCAAGAATCTTTTGCATTTCGGAAGCCGCGAGGAACTCGAGAGGAATTACGCGAATAGAATAAGCGCTGTCCTCAGTTCGGAGCGTAGGTGTGACTGCTCGGGCCGCTAACGTGCTCGGTAGTACTTTATACATCCCATCTGCTTTGACGATCCTTGCATCATTCATCGCCAAGATTTCATTTAAAACGTTAAATACACCATCCTTCGTTAGCCCTCTTTCTGTATGTAACGTAACTTTGCCGCCAACTTTCTCGTCAATCACATAAGCCTCGTTCAACAACCCGCCCAACACTGCACTAACAAATTCTACGAGATCGACATTATCGAAATTGAGGTGTATCTCGCCTTCACTCGGAGTTGTCCCCGCCCCAACAGGAGGCGGTTCGACGTAGATCCCTGTTCCAAGCTCAAGGATTTGTTGACGCGCCTGCATCACACTGTGATTGCCCGATTGCTGGACCTCGCTATCGGCAGAAGGGAGCATCGCAATGCTTGATATGTCAGAAGCAGGCGTCGGCCGCGCGGTCGCCGTCTCGGAATGCTTGGCCGAGTATTGTGAACAGGCCGTTATCGAAGCTGCTAATACGAAGAACAGCCAGAGCAATCCATGCCTAACCATCGCATTTCTCCTTTGTGGGCATATGTTCTTATTGGGTAGTTAGCCTAGACGATAGGCCAAAAGAACGGAAGACGCATCATTTAACGATGCTGCTACGATTCAGTTAGCAGTAATTCCAGTACTTCCGATAGCTCCCCGTTGGATACCGTTACGGATACGTTGGTAACGGAAATCAACGTCCACTCCCCGATCGATTCACCTGCGCGGAGCCGCGAAACCTTACTGTCCGATTTAGACTGGATTATAGCGATCTGCGTTCCTGGAGAATTAATAACGGCAATCAGTTGGAATTTCGAGCGAGCACTCGGTGCTGAGGATTTCTTTGTAGTCGTATCTTTGTTAGCGACTGAAAATGGTTTTCTGTCTTCGGCAAATACAGGCCGGTTATTGACGATTGCAGCATCTGAGATCGACGGTGCACTTCGCTCAATCAACGTAAGCGGCTTGATTGGTTCGGAGTTCGTTTGCCGTACCTCAAAATTGGATCCTGATTTCACGACCTGATTGATGTAAACCAGCAGCCCGATACAGATGACAACCATCAATGATCGGGCAATGGTCCGTCTCATGATGGCGGCTCTATGATCGTGCCGGTACCGTAAAACCCGAAAACATCAAAGCGGACGTCCAAGCGCTTGGGATCCTGATCGGTCTTTGAACCGCTGCCAAAGCGCTGCCGCACGGAGAGATTATCGATGAAAAGACGCCGCGGATGATTCTCTACGGCGCGCAATATCGCCGTCATCGCTTTGGTACTTGCGGATAGATGGACGCCTACGCGTATCTCCGTAAACGGTCGCGAGTTGTCTTTGTGTTTTGTCGTCGAACTGATCACTTCTGCGCCATTCTTTCGAGCCAGTTCGCGTACCATTGCCTGCAGCGCAGCAAACGCCAATTCGCTGGTATCTTCCGTAAAATAAGCAGCGGCAATGCGTTGATCTAACGCTGCGTAAACGTCCTCGGTGGCCGCAGAGCGTGTTGGCCGAGACAGATATTTACCGATCTGAAAGTCAATCTCGTCGATTCGGGTGTTAGTGCGTTCCATAATTGCGACTCGGGGATAGATCAGTGCGAATAGAAGTACTCCGAGCACTGACACCGTAACAACTAGCGCCGCATACTGATGGACTTTAGATATCGCAGTCGTCATGGCTCATCTCGTCGCAGCGTCGTCCCAATCAAAAACTTCTCTGCCCGCGTATCCGCAGCCGATGTTAGCGGTGCCCTGAATTTTGATCCGATAAATATTTCTCGCTCCGATAAGGCCTGGATAAGTGCGGTCGCGTCTTTCGCAAGGCCCCGCAACTCGATATCGTTCCCACTCATTCTCAGCTCGGACAACCAAGCGTCGTTGGGTATGAGTTCAGTAAGTTCCTTTAGAACGAACAAGCGCGGTTGATAGTCTTGTTCCCAATCGTTGAGAAAAGCGACTTTCTCAGAGCGATCACGCTGGTTACGACTTAGGTTGGACGATTGCTTCGCCTCAGCCCGCAAGCCCAAAAGCTGTTGCTCCATTGCTGTTAACTTTTGGTGGTTGGACAGGATGGGCGAGTAGAACGCCACGATGGATAGCAGAACCACCGCCACTACCAATGGAATTGTCATGTAGTCACGGTTGCTTTGGTCAATGTCACGATGACGCAGTAATACAACAGATTGCCCCGCTCTCGTGGTAGCGCGGATCTCGTTCAGCGGAATGCTCTCCGCATGGGTTCGCCACGCCGTCAAAATGGCGTCGACAGCGTTCCGTGTTGTGAAAATTACTTCAACAACAATTTCGCTTTTTTCGCGATTGTCTTCCAGGACTATTGCGTCGAAGAGCATCTGGTCTCTTTGAAACGGCGTACGGCGCTCTAGTTCGAATCCCAATACGTCCTTAAGTGACTTAAGCGCTTGGCGTGGCAATGTGAACCGTTTCGAGAGAACTTCCTGAGACGCAATCTCTACCGTGAACCCATCTGCGCGAGTGGGCGTTGAATTCACATAATTCAACATGGTGATGAGAGAACGATCCTCCTTTATTCGCGCTTTATTCTCTCCTTGATACAGTCCGAAACGGCCATCCTTTTCTACTCGAAGCAGCAGTTTGTCCCCGACACCAAAAACCGTTCGGCGCGCCGCAGCAGGCGCCAACGCATGCATGCCTTCTAACCACCACACAACGAAACGTTGCATTAATAGCTTCATTGTGGGTGCCTACTCGTCATGCTTCTTCCCAAGACAGAACTCGATTCGGCTCTTTTTCATTCGGATTGATCTCGACGACAGCGGTGATCGTCGACGTAGTCTCTCCGACTGTTCCCGTACATTTCACTCGATATATAGGTGGTCCGCCGGTAGAAAAGATGCGCCTGAGGTCAACCTCGTCCGGTTCATCCGTACGCCCGGGTAGCGTTTGCGTGTTTTTCCGTATGGACGCGCCCTCCTTGTCGCGCAAATTTTTGTCCAGCGTGGCGCTGTGCGCAAGAACCGTGATCCGTGGCTTCAATTGTTGGTATACTGTCTCGGTAACGCCTCGCACTAAACGCAATTCCGCTATCGCGTTGAATGGGCCGTTCTTTGCCCTGTAGGGCGGATACAATTGCTGGTAGTACGCATCTTCGGCGCCAAATTCTCTTTTGATATCGTCCCGGTCTCGCCAATCCAAAATCGCATCAATGAGATCCCTCGCCTCTGTCCGTTCGACTATCACGGACTCAACGAGAAAGGCAATAACTTCGGGTTTTGCGCGGTTCAGATCAACACGCCCTGATTCTCGCTCCGCAGAGGCGACTACACTGCCAGCACCAATTTGATAGGTCATCGCCGACCCGTCTTTGATCGCGACATTCGTTTCGAACTCGCTGATCAATAGCCACACACCGCCTTCGGCCACAGCCCGAGCCTGGGATTTTTCGACCATTTTCGTTGCCCATTGTGTGTTTCCCCGAGCCAAACTTATCGTGGCGGTCGTAAGCAACACCAGCGCTGCCACGATCCATAGGACCATTGGTAATGCGAAACCGGATGAATATTTATATGTAAGAGGATTACGTTCCGTTACCATGAATCACCCATTGCGGTTGTCGCGGACCGAACCGAAGCCGAAGAGGAAACACAAACGCTTTTGGCTCAGCCAGCACATCGCGTCCCTTCAATTCCATCCGAACCAGGCTTGGCAGTCGATCTCGGTTTAGCCAAACCGACGACCAATTCGGCGGGCTTTCGTCATTTGCGCGCCCGTAGTAGGAGAACTCAACTTTCTTTGAATCGAACACGGCAATTGACTCAGGTTCGTCATAAGCGGCGCCGACCAAGGGCGAGTAAATCATCTCTACTCGATCACCTGCCGCGCCACGCCTTGTTTGGATAGTTACGTTGTAGAGCCCGGGGCCACCGCGATGAGATGGCAACGGGATAACAGCATTAAATTCGTCCCTGCGGCCGGAGAATCGTAGCCGACGATGGTTACCGTCCGTCTCGAAGATTGGCTGCGTTTGTGCTACCAATTTGCGCAGCGTCGCAACCACCAAATGGTTATTTTGGCTTTGTTCAATCGCATCATCGATCACTGCTAGACGTTTGGTCGCGCCATAGAGTCCTGAGTACAACATCACGGTCACAATCGCGAAAATTGCGATGGCGATGAGCACTTCTATCAACGTAAACCCACATTCTTGTTGCGCCCCCACCCTAGCGCACCGGCGTCCGTGGCAAATACACGGTGGTAATCGATACCTGCCGTCGCTTGGCCGTTTCGCCCCATGCGACAGTCACGGTAGCCTCCATGGGCGTGTCGGGTCGTGGTTCTGCTGCGTTGTGGAGATACGGTGTCCGATTAACCCGCCAGGAGAATTTATTGCTTTCTATTCCCGATTCCAGCGATTCATTCACGACAGCTTCCGCCAATATTGATTCTGCGACGGTCACGCCATCGACATAATCCGAGCCGATGCGGATATTTTTGGCGCTGTGCGCGTAGGCCTGGAGGATCACAGCCATGCTTCCCGCTGCGATTGCAAAAGCCACGATCACTTCCAAGAGCGAAAACCCGGCGTTACTCGTTGGATGGGTCATCTTCGTCTCGAACAGATACCCGGCCGGTCAACCATTCAATTTCGACTACTTTTCGGTTGCCATGCGGTCCGAACTCAACCTGCCCTCCGGTCGAACTACCGTCAGCGAAGAATCGCAAGGCACCCGATGTGCCACTGTTCCTCTCAGAGACTGCTACCAACAGCCCAATAGGGGCAGAAATTGGTAGCAATACCGCTCGCTCGCCAGCTACCCCTGTTACCGATCCACTATCGGTATCGATTAGAACAGCGACGTCATGGCTAGATTGCATCGCCTGAGACCGAGCTTTCCGGAGATAAGCAGCTAGGTACCCTGCTGACTGGCGGAGAGCGATCCCATCATGGATCTTGGGAAGAGCGACAGGTGTAAGCGAAAGGGCAATCGCTACAATCGCAATAACAACAGAAATTTCAACTAACGTAAATCCGCGGCACTGGAGTGCCTGTGGCCTATTCCCAGCTTGCGATATCCGCGCCGTCATCTGACCCGCCTAACACGCCGTCTGCCGCGAACGACACAATGTCATAGGCACCATTTTTGCCGGGGAAATCATACTGATACTCGTTCCCCCACGGATCCTTGGGTAGCTTCGACTTCTTTAGATATGGTCCATTCCACCCCGAGGCTCCATCTGGCTCCACGGTTAGCGCACCGAGACCCTGTTCCTTGCTGGGGTAGTTCCCAACATCTAGATAGTATAGATCGAGGGCGGCACCGAGATCCGCGATCTGGATCTCGGCCGCGTCCCGTTTAGCGCCGCCAAGTTTTCCGATGACCTTAGGTCCGACGATCGCGGTTAAAAGCCCCAGAATAGCGAGTACAACGAGCAATTCGATTAACGAAAAACCGCGTTCGTTGGACTGCAGTTTTCGTTGTCCCATATGGGCGATCTCCTTTAGTTCCCGCTGCTTCGAACTATCCATCTTAAATCGAGAAGCCATGTGGTCAAGGAGCTCATTCATTTGGTACTGAGCGTTACACATTACGATGCAAGAACGTCGCCTTTATTGGTGTTGATTTCATCGGGTCTTTAACGCCAGAACTGCCACCATCGCTTGACCTTAGGTGGAGAGGGTGAAAATGGTCGGTATTGGTGCGAATATCATTAAGGTAAACATCAACAAGCGCGACGATAAGTGTTTTGAATCGTTTGATGGGACATATCGCTTTTTGTGCTTTGAGCAGTCTCGCATCGAACGATCGCTCAAGTAGCAGCGCCTTTGCTCCGTTTGCTGGAATCGATTCTCTTTTTGCAATATCAACTAAGTCTGCCCTCAAGTACGCTGGATCAATCTGATTGAGGGTGGCGGCGCGGTCAAGCGCAATTTCTTCAACGAACCCGTCAATCTCTTTTCGTTTGAGTCTGTGTGCGGTGCAATGAGTAGTGTATTGGGCGGCTTTGGGTCGAACTACAATCGTCGTCACTACCTTTAGTTAGAAAAAAGCAGCGACCACCCTGGCAACTCTTCTTGTATCGCTTTAAGATTCGGAGAGGTCGTCTTTACATTCCTGGATCGCGACGATGTCAAACCATCCGATAATTTTCGCAATCAGTTGTTAATCTGTTGATTTGCACGTTCGATTGATCCGTTTTCAAGGGTATTTGCATTTAATATTTGATCCACCGCAGATGTACTATTTCCGGCCGTCAAAGATCAAATGCCGGATCAAAATTCGATGCAACTGGTGGATCAATCGAACGT
>JAJFJQ010000024.1 GCA_021773835.1 Gammaproteobacteria bacterium | reverse complement strand
TTATGTATCGTTTTACAACGCACGACGATTACACTCATCACTAGGGTACATTTCACCGAACGCTTATGAAGTGAAGGCAGCTTAAGATGGCTGAAGATAACAACCGGTGTACGCAAAACTGGGGGAACATCCTCCTCCTTGCGCTGCCGCTCCAGTCCGGTGCTTTCAAGGGCAGCTTAGCAAGACGTTAGATGACAAAGACTCAATCCATCATCGTTGTCACCATAATGGTCGCGCTTGCTGCGACCTCTCTAATCGCACTCTACTTAAGATCTCAAGACGACGAATTAGATATTTATGTCGCGTTTTTCGAATCATATGCAGACCCAAGCGATCACGCAGGTTCGGCATTCGTGGGAACCGTTTCCACTTGTGGCGCAAGCGATATTAATTTCAAAGAGTTCGCACCCGGGCTTCAAGAAGCACTAGCCAAAGCTAACGGTCCCGGTGCAAAACCACGTTCATTATCTAAATTAACAACTCACGCAAATATAGCGTCCGACACCGTTTTGGAGAACTTTCGCAACGATCAAACGGTTCGGATTCCGATCGATAAAAATTTGGTGTCGTTATCGCGGGTTGGAGTTGGGCCTACTGGAAATGATGCGGTGCTCTGCGTAGATTCTGGGTATATGTTGGGCCTCGTCGGGTTTTCTCGCTCGGAATCTAGCAAAAGATGGCTGTTTAAAATATTCGAAATGGTGGCAGCCCAATGATGTCATCTAACAAGTGGATCAACCTGACAGCTTACAGAATGCTTTTTATACGCTGCATATCCATTATCGCTTCTAAAAAGCATCCTGTAATCTGCAGGTTATCCAAACGTTAGGCGGCTCGAGAACTTAATGGCTACGCTTCCATCGGTAATCCCGAGATATCATGGCCAAGATACTCGACTGATTGAGGCGGCGAAGCGTGGCGAGCCATCCGAAATTCGTCGACTTCTTGCAGACGGCATCGATGTAAACGACACCGACAAAAATGGCACTTCGCCACTGATTATGGCGAGTTGCGCCGGGCAGCTTAAAGCCGTTGAGTTATTACTCAATGCCGGCGCAGACAAAACCCCGAAAGATTCTTTGGGCTACGACGCCTACCATGCTGCGATGTTCTATGGCGATTTCCGGGGTGCGACAGTGGAGCCGTATGATCGGATAATGAAGCTGATCAAATCTAAAAGTGGGAATCTATGATGCGGCCGCCGCCTAACAAGGTGCTGCAGCTGACTCGTTACAGCGCGCTTTTCCAGAGTGCAGATATTTTCACTCTTCCAAAGCGCGCTGTAACGAGCAGCTGAGCACGACGTTAGGTTTCACCGAAAAGTAAATGGTATCCCGGGCGAAACTATATGCGCGACTCGATGCGCTTGAATCTGAGTTGAAAGAAAGGCTTCTTCCGCACCTGGAGCAAGCAGCAGATGGAAAGAACGACTTGATTTTTTGTGCTAACGGCTACAATCCATTTCCGGAGCTGAAATCAAGAACAGATAAACTCACGGAAGAGCTAATCGCTATCGGAACGCAAATATTATCGCTGAGAACTAAACTAGGTGAATCGTCGGAAAGCTCCATCGCTGAGCGAATATGTTGGTACTGTAATGAATGGGGCGACGTTTCGAATCATCATCGCGGATCAGCGCAGGCACTGGCTAAAAAGTTTCTGAACGAGATAGAAAGTGATCGAAGTTAAACCTAACAAGTTGCTCAACCTGACCGCTTACTGCCACCTTTTTCTAAGCTGCTTCGCATTTTCGCTTAGAAAAAGCCGGCCGCAAACGGTAGGTTAGCAAAACGTTAGCCATCAATAAGAAATGTTGGTGTCATGGTCAATCTTGACGAATTGGAATTCGCGTTAATTTTCGTTGACGGTGGAACTCTGTTGGAGGCGGAAGCCTATATTGCCGTCGAAACGGGCGAAGTAATCCTGTACTCGGAAGACGGAGAAAGTGAACCGCTCCCTGACGACATCGAGGAAGAAGAAAAGTATTTATCGATCCCAACAAAACAGGAACTTGGACTAGGAAAACGATTGGTACTACGATTTACCGAGGAGTATTTACCGGCGGATTATGAAGTTGTCGAAAATATATTTCGAAAGAAAGGAGCGTATTCTCGATTCAAGGATCTACTCGATGATCGAAATCTTTTGGAAAAGTGGTACGAATACGAGAACGAAAAAGGAAGGATGGCATTGTGCGAATGGTGCGAAGCCAACGGGATCGAAATTGCTGGCTAACAAGGCGCTCAAGTCTGACCCGCTACAGCGCGCTTTTCCAATGTGGCTTCGCATTTTCACATTTCCAAAGCGCGCTGCATCGGGCAGCTTAGCGCAACGTTAGGTTGCAGAGAACGGTATGGGGTGGATATTCACTTGGATCGCGTTGCCTTTAGCGGCGGTGGGAGTGCAACTGACTACCTGTACGCAAGGTAGCGAAGATGCACTGGGCGCAAGCATATTCGTTTACACGCCGGTCGCAATACTAGGGCTGGCAGCAATCGCACTAGCTAGGAACCATCATCGTAGATGGCGATATCTTTCAATACCGCTAGTTCCTATATTGCTGCTGTGTTTACCATTTGTATTTGAAATGCTCGTGTCGCATACAATATTCGGGAGCCATCCATGTGCCGTGATAAAGGAAGAAAACGGATTCAATAGTTATCCGTTAACGCACTGGCTAAGAGTCTGGGCGCCGATCCAATTATTGCTTATCGTAGGTGCTCTGGCTCTAGTAGTCAGTAGCTGGATTATTAGACATGAAGAACTGCAACCTAACAACGCGCTCAACACTGACCCTTGACAGTGTCCTCCTTGCGCTGCCGCTCCAGTCGGCCACTATCAAGGGCAGGTTAGCGCAACGTTAGGTTGAATGCGAAACTTTTGGAAAATCTACTTCTATGTATTGCTCGGGGTGACAGTAACGTTCTACGCCTATTATCCATTCCTACAAGATTTTGATGGCCCGGCGACGATCCGAAAAGGAGTGCTGCAACTAATTTTGGACATTGCCGGTTTGATCGGCGTATATGGATTCGCGTGGCGAAAACCAATCGGAAGTACATCTATGTGGAGGGTTATAGTCATTGGAATTCTATTATTTGAAGTCGTGTCGTGGCTTACGTACCCTTACATTTCTATCGAAGATCTGCTCACAATTTCATGGAGGTGGATGCTCGTTGGCACATTAGCCGTTGTGGTTACGATAGTGTATTACATCGCAATTTTTCGGTATGCGTATTTGTCAAAAAACATTTGGGATGCCGAAGTTGAAGTTTCAACCTAACCAGGCGCTGAACCTGACCCTTGACAGCATCCTCCTTGCGCTGCCGCTCCAGTCCGGTGCTTTCAAGGCCAGGTTAGCTTCACGTTATATGGCGAAGAAGAAATTTATCTCAGTGCAGAAACCAAACGGATCGCAATTTCTTTCATCCGAAGAATAAGGGACGCAATTTCGTTAAGGTGGTTGCAATGATGGTGCTACGGATCAATAAGGACTCGAACGTTCAACATTGTGCAGGGATGGATATGTCGCAGGTGGAAGAATGCAAAGACATGAAAGAAATCGCTGAGGATGCCGAAAGGAACACGACCGATGATGACCCCGCCATATAACAAGGCAATGAACCTGACGCCGACTAGGGTTACTGGCGCTACGCGTTTAGTTGGTAGTCGGCGCAGGTTATCGCGACGTTAGGTGGCTTGAGGCAATGAAAAGCACCTTAGAGAAATCTGCTCTCATCGCCGAAATAATCGGTGCCGTTGCCGTTATCATTTCAATCATCTATCTCACCTATGAGGTGCGGCAAAACACAGCGGCAACTCGGAGCTTAACCCACCAAGAACTTTTCGATTCAACCTTGGACTTAAACCAAAGTATCGCCACGAACCCTGCGCTTGCAGACTTACTCACCCGGTCCAAAAACAATTTCAGTGGACTCTCAGAATCCGAGCAAACGCAGTTGTTCATGATGTTTGTTAACTACTTCAATATGTGGGATTCGGCTCACTCTAACCACAAGAAGGAGCTATTAGATCCTGACGCGTGGCAGGTTTGGGATATAGGGATGACTTGGTATATGACCGAATACGAATCAGCTCGCGAGGTTTGGAAGGGCGCGAGCCAGTTCTATAATTCTCAATTCCGCGAGCATGTGGCCAATATTTTGGAGAAACACGGGAAATGAATCAGCCGCCTAACCAGTGGATCAACCTGACAGCTTACAGAATGCTTTTTCTACGCTACATGTCCATTATCGCTTCTAAAAAGCATTCTGTAATCTGCAGGTTATCCAAACGTTAGACGGCAATGAAACGCTAAAATGGAATTCGAACTCCCGGACGAAATAAAAGAACATTTGTTCGCGTTTATGTCACGAAACGAATTCACGATAATTGAATCTAGCCGAAGCGAAATGGGCGAATGGTTCGTGAATATGGAGAATAAGGAATTCATACTAGCCATCTCATGTGATAGAGGTGGAAGTGAGAATATTGAAATAGGATCGAAGATTCGCCCTAAAAAAGGTGCTCCGTTAAGAAGTTGGTCACTGAGCCATCTACGTGGTTTCGAAGACGGACTGGAAGAACATTACAAATTCAAATCATTCTCAGACCAATCCAAGTGGCTAGAATCAAATGAGACCGCTATCCTAAATACTGCGGCGCTTAATTCGGAAGCATTACGCGAATGGGCTGTTAAAGCGTCCAAAAGATTATTCGGTTAATTGCATCATGAGAAGTTGCCGTCTAACAACGCGCTCAACGCTGACCCTTGACAGCATCCGGAACCTCCCCCGATTTTGCGTACACCTAATGACAAATTTATTAGGAGTAAGCAGATGGTTCGCAAGAAACGATACGATTTTTACGGGGATGACTTTAAAGCGACAGCGGTAGC
>JAJFJQ010000023.1 GCA_021773835.1 Gammaproteobacteria bacterium | reverse complement strand
GTTATGTATCGTTTTACAACGCACGACGATTACACTCATCACTAGGGTACATTTCACCGAACGCTTATGAAGTGAAGGCAGCTTAAGATGGCTGAAGATAACAACCGGTGTACGCAAAACTGGGGGAACATCCTCCTCCTTTCGCTGCCGCTCCAGTCCGGCGCTTTCAACGGCAGCTTAGCTTCACGTTAGGTTCATCTCGATATGTTAGTGGAGATCTCTAGCGCACGAACGAAAGATGGAGATCGCGACAGACGGTGGTTTACCTGCCACGTATTCGATTTATATACATGGGAAACTGCTGCAGGTAGCGTCGAGAAATTTCAAATTTGTTATAAAGGCCGCATATCGGCTACGCCTGGCGACGGAGCGGAGGAAGATATACTGACTTGGGATTTGGAATTCGGATTCCGATTTGATCACATTGAAGCTGAGCGTGGATTTTCTACTCCGATATTGCGGGAAACAGGAACGTTTGACGTTTCCGAGATAAAGTACGAATTTGAATACAGAGCAAGCGGCATCGACGATGAAACTTTGAATTTCGTTGCATCAAAGATATCAACACTACCAACTTAGTAATAGAAGGTTTGGCTAAAGTGAAGGATAAACCTAACACCTATGAGGCCCCCTGAAGTCAAGGTGAAAAAGTGCCCGTCGAACGTAGTTCGATAAAAATATTTTTGAGCGTCAATCTGGCTTTGATTCCGACAACATTGTCAGGACATCGCCTGCAATAAACACCTATCGAGTTTTCCCGATTGTCGCGCAGTGATGCGTGACAACCAACACTAGAATTCCTTCCATACCCTACGTGCTTCCCAGTCAAACCGTCAGCGTCGTGCGGTAGTTAGTAACGGGTTTGCAGCAGGGGCAGACAACGGTTCAAAAATAGTTGGCGGGAGCGCGACCGCGCGTTAATCAAAACCACGGACAAACCACGTTGCGTCAAGTGCGTCATCGAGACTCACAGCCTAGAGGTTAATTTCGTTTGCAACGCACTTAAAGGACGTCGTGTGATGACATTTGTCAGTTAGACGGATAACGTCACGGTCGCCTCCCATAGTTATAAGGTCTTCATGAAACGTGCTTCATCAAACGGTTGGCGTTTGTTGAGCATGACGTAAACAGCACGGCCTATTCGATGAGCGAGTATCGATAGGGCTTTGCCCTTACCGTGTTTGCTCGCTAACCGAGCAATGGCTTTCTGTGCTGGCTCATTACCGCGCAGGAACAGCACAGCGGCTTCGCTGAAGGCCCACTTGAGATAAGCGTTACCGATTTTCTTACCCGAGTAACCGGACTTCTTGCCAGCTGACTCCCGAGCGCACTTAACTAATCTTGAATACGAGACAAATTGACCCAAGGTCGGGAAACGAGAGATGTCATCGATTTCATAGAGAATGACCATCGAAAGAATACGGCCAATCCCCGGGACTGTGCGTAACAGGTGATACGCGCCTGCATCGTGAGCCTTGGCTTTCATAGCGAGGGCTTGTTCAAGCACACGCAGTTGTGCATCGAGATGGTCAATCACATTCAAGTCAAGTTCGACCATTTGACGAACCACCGGATCGGGGAAATGGTTCGCGATATCAAACCGGTCTTTTTTGCGACCGAGCCGCACACCCAACGGTGGTAAATTATATTGACTCACGGTGTTCTGAATATGAGAGATGAGCTCTGCTCGCTGTCGGGCGAAGCCGATGCGTCGCCGAAGTAGATCTCGAGTGGCACGCATCTTGGCAGGGTAGACATACGCTTGTGGAACCATCCCGGCTTTGAGCAGACGCGCAATCTTATCGGAATCGATGCGGTCGTTTTTGGCTTTACCGCCATGTATGGCTTTCATGTACAGCGCATGACCGAGTATGAAGGGGATGTTTTCTTTGGCACACCAATCAGCGATCCAATACCAGGTGAATAAACACTCGACACTGATGACAAGGTCGTCGCGATACGGTTCTATGGCCTTGGCAAGCAGCTCAGGATCGGTCTTCATGTTGCGGTGCAAGACTGTTTCACCGTGTGCATCGATGATGCACACGTACATGGTCTTGGCATGTAAATCGATCCCGCAATAATGTTGATGAGTTGTGTTGTAAAATCTCATTGAGGTCTCCTTCTGGGCATTGAGTCTGTGAACTCTCAAACGATATAGGACGATCAGCTTGCTGGTTAAGCCTGAAAGTCCCAGGAGGGGGCCTCAATGAGTATCAAAGCGCTCAACGCTGACCCGTTACAGCACGCTTTTTATTTGCTGCTTCGCATTTTCGCAAATAAAAATCGCGCCATAACGGGCAGGTTATCCCAACGTTAGATTGCTTAGAGAACTGAAATGTCGGGAGTAGATAGCGAACTAAAAAGTCTAGTTGAGAATGGGCGTCAAATGCTTCGAGAGGACGACCTGGAACGAGCGCATGCATGTTTCATAGACTGGGATTTTCGGGGTGCTGAATGGCTAGATAAGCACTATCCGAACACCGGTCTTTCAGCTGAATGGACTTCGCTTCCGTTCTCTAGACTACGTGTCGGCGCTACCACCTCAGACTACAAGCGAAACTGGGTCCTATTCGAGGAGGCAATACGAGAACGACTTGCGTGGATTTCGAAAATTGCTCGAAAACGTTCGGAGGAGATCGGCTCGAAAGCCGGAACCGCCACAACAGCGCCACTAACAAGAAAAGTATTTGTCGTTCACGGGCGCAATGATGGCATACGCGAAGGAGCCGCCCGGTTTTTGGAAAAGGTAGGCCTGGAGCCGATTATTCTCCACGAACAGCCGAACGAGGGCCGAACGATCATCGAAAAGTTCGTGGAATATGCGGACGTCGGATATGCGGTCGTACTCCTAACTGCGGACGATGTTGGAGGACATGCCGAAAACGAATTGTCAAAACGTGCGCGACAAAACGTAATTCTCGAACTCGGTTTCTTCCTCGGGTCTTTAGGAAGGGAAAGAGTTTGCGCCGTTTATGAAGAGGGAGTCGAGATTCCGTCGGATTACTCGGGCGTCGTATTTGTTCCTCTTGATTCGGCCGGGTTGTGGAAACTATCAGTAGCGAAAGAAATAAAGGCAGCAGGAATTTCAGTAGATCTAAATGATGCGGTATAAGCAATCTAACAAGGGGATGAACGCTGACCCGTTACAGTCAGGTTATCCCAACGTTAGATGGCTAGAGATCAGAAAAGATGAATTGGGAATTAGCCGCGTCAATCGCGGAGGTCGTGAGCGCGGTAGCGGTTGTACTTTCGCTCATCTATTTGGCGAAGCAGATCCAACAAAATTCTCGTCACTTGGAAAACCAAGCTGAGAACGACGTTTACACTCGCGTAAATCAAGCCTACGACCCGATATACAACGGTAACAACGGCGAGATAATGTGGAAGGGATTGTATCGTTCTGAAGATCTATCTGAAAGCGAGGCTTTTGTATTCGATCTTCTAATGGACCGGCAGATGACGGCAGTCGTTCAAAGCGCGCATCAAGCGGAATTGGGGATGCTTGGAGAGGACGTCGTCGTGCATTTCGCCGGGCACTACCAACGGGTATATATGGATAGTCCAGGAGGTCGCGAATGGATAGTGAAACACGAACAAGTAATGCGTAAAGCCATCCAAGAATTCGGGCTGAAATGAGGATTGTAATAAAGCGGGCTCCGGCGTGCGCCCCGCCATCTAACCAAAGGATGAACCTGACCCCATACAGAATGCTTTTTAACGCTCGTATGAATATAGTCGCTTATAAAAAGCATTCTGTATGGGGCAGGTTATCCCAACGTTATGCGTACTAACCAAACTGGACAGGTTCGTTTTTGGGTTTTGTTCTCAATTGCCGTCGCCTCGCTTTTGGCTGGGAAATTAGTGCCCGCAGATTCTTCTTTGAAGGAACCTGTAGAAGTCCTATCCACTGGAATTGTATTCATTGTATTTGTAACGATCGCGATAATCGAAATCGCCGAGGGAAAATTATTGAATTATCCTCACGTAACTCGTACGGAATCACCGTTACGGTATTACCTCGAATTATGTGTCGTCCTAACGCTCGCTGCATTATTTGGGAAGGGGTTGTTCACGACATGAAGCACGGTACGCAATCGCTTCTAAAAAGCATTCTGTAATCTGCAGGTTATCCAAACGTTAGAGCGCAAGGCTAGACCGGAGTACAATAGAGGTGGCAAGGGAAAAGTAGTTTATTTCGAGGGTCGAATCAATGTCTCCGAAGAATGTAATTTATAGGTCCAGTGACGTTTTAGGTGGTACGCCAGTATTCTTAGGAACTCGAGTGCCTGTTAGGACGCTGATCGACTTTTTGGAGAACGGAGATCGACTCGAAGATTTTCTAGAGGAATTTCCGAGCGTCTCGAAGGCACAAGCAATAGAAGTCATGGAAATGGCCAGTGATGCGCTGCTGACGGAAGGCGATGAGGCTACTGCTTGACGAGTCGTTGCCACGTGGACTCAGGGATCTTCTTGATGCACACGATGTAGTAACAGTCCAGGAAAAGGGTTGGGCGGGCACGACTAACGGTAAATTGCTGCAACTGGCGGAATCTGAATTCGATGTATTCGTCACAGCAGATCAAAATCTTCAATATCAGCAGAACCTCATCGGTTTCGACATCGCTGTCGTCATATTAGCCGCTGTAAGGACACGTGTTTCAGACTTAGAACCATTAATCCCGATGGTTCTTTCTGCGCTCCCAGAATTAGCGCCCGGTGAGGTGCGTCGAATTGCGCTCTAACCAGGCGCTGAAGCTGACCGTTGACAGCGTCCTCCTTACGCTACCGCTCCAGTCCGGCGGTTTCAACGGCAGCTTAGCTTCACGTTAGGCGGATCGAGTTTCGGTTGGCGCTCGGTACATTAAGTGAGAGAATTGGCATATGAAAATTGCTGTCGAATTAAAAGAAATTGAGTCCGCTCATCTGAGCGATATTGCGGCTTCAATTGGCATATCAGTTGAGGAGCTTGCTTCTGTCGCACTTTCGGATTTCGTAGATGCGTCCTCGGCAGATTTCGATAATGCCGCCCAGCGTGTACTCGACAAGAATAAAGAACTCTATCGTCGCTTAGCGTAATGCGGTACGTCACGCTTGGGGAAATCCTTGCGCTACATACTCGCCTTCTTTCCCAGTCGGGTGGAAGGCGGGGGATCAGGAATTTCGAAGGGATCGCTTCCGCGGTTGCTCAACCAAGAATCTCAGTCGGCGGCGAAGACGCTTACCCGACACTTATAGAGAAAGCTGCCGCGTTAGGGTTTGCGCTGTCTCAGAACCGTGGGTTCGTGGATGGGAACAAACGGATTGCGCACGCGGGTATGGAAACTTTCCTCATTCTAAACGGACTGGAGATAATCGCGTCGGTCGATGATCAAGAAGGATTCATGCTGAGCCTAGCAGCAGGCGAAGTCACTCGAGATCAGCTTACTTCATGGTTACGTGAAAATGTTTCTGAGGTATCCGCCTAACAAGCGACTGTGATTAGAAGTCAACGGTTTAGGCAAAATTTTCGTTCCAATCTTGATTGTTTTTAATCATCGCGTTGAGGAAGACAATCATCTTTCGCATGCAAGCGATGAGTGCGACCTTCTTAAGTTTTCCAGCATCGAGTAGACGCTGGTACATTGCACGGAGTTTAG
>JAJFJQ010000022.1 GCA_021773835.1 Gammaproteobacteria bacterium | reverse complement strand
TAATGTTGATGGGTTGTGTTATAAAATCTCATCTGAGGTCTCCTTCTGGGCATTGAGTCTATGAACTCTCAATTTATAGGACGATCAGTTTTGCTGATTAAGCCTGAAAGTCCCAGGAGGGGGCCTCAATGAGTATCAAGTGGATCAACCTGACAGCTTACAGCGCACTTTTCCGATGTGCAGGTATTTTCACATCTCCAAAGTGCGCTGTAATCTGCAGGTTATCCAAACGTTAGGCAGCACCCATAATTAAGGAGCAAGAAGGAGTTACGTTATGTCCAAATCTCCAAAAATAGTAAAGAAAGAAGACTATGAGCCGGCGTTAGATGTTGTGGGGACCAAAGTTACAGCGTTGGCGAATAAGGACGAAACGAACGGGCAGGAATTCACCTATCAATCTGGGGCAGAAGGGATGGGGCCTCCACCGCATAGTCACGCTTGGGACGAATCGTTTTTCGTGATTAAGGGAACCGTAGAGATTACGACGGATGGTAAAACAGTTGTGTGCGAACCTGGAACGTTGGCATATGTACCTGGCGGGACTATCCATTCTTTCAAGTACGGCCCCGGTGGGGGCGAAATGCTTGAAATCACCGGCGAAAGAAGTCGTGCGGTTGGTATGTTTACGGATCTAAGTCAAGAGATCCCAGCGGGCGCACCTGATAAGGAAAAGATAGTCGCGGTTATGGGTAGAAACGGTGCGACAATTCATTTGTGATCCGCTGCCTAACCAAGGGATGAACCTGACCACTTACAGCAAGCTTTTTATACGCGTCATGTACATTATTGCTTCTAAAAAGCTTGCTGTAAGCGGCAGGTTATCCCAACGTTAGGTTGAAATCAGGAACGGTGTAGCGATGATGAGCAGCGACGTAGATAGCAGTATCGATCCATGGGAATTGGATCCGGATCCGTATTCTATCGCGTTGCTGATATTGGGTACCGCGTCAGGAATCGGGTCGCTACTTATCGGTATTGGTTCTTCGATTCGAGAAGATGCCAGGGAACATCTCGATGCATCAGAAAGCGAGTCAATTGTGCGCTTGTGGATTCATCGTATCGACAAAGATCTTAATCGTACTTACCTTGCATTCAATCGATTAGTCCATCTTCTTAGACTACACGAATCCCTATCGTCTGATTTGGCGCTAGGTGAAAAAAGACTTTACTTGGACCGGCCCGCTTATCTTCTCGTTAAGGAAGACCGCGAATCCATAGCAATTTCCGGACTCTCCATCGAAGAGTCTCTTGAAGAGTTGGCTGCTTTACTATCCCAAAAAGATCAGGCGATAGCATTCGAGCTTTCTGCAGATCTGGCGGAAAATTTTGAGAGTTATCGATACATCAGCGACGTGCAGAACCTACTGGCAATAAGTTGCGGAATCCTACTAAGAATCGCGTTACTCATCGAGCAGTTAGCCGATTCGTATGAATATAGGGCAGACAGCACAGTGGAAGGTTTTAGAGAAATATTGGAACAATTGAGTGAAAACAAAGGACTTGAGGCTTCAACCTAACAAGCGGATGAACCTGACCCCATACAGAATGCTTTTTATACGCAACATGGTCATTATTGCTTCTAAAAAGCATTCTGTAAGGGCCAGGTTATCCTAGCGTTAGGTTTAATTTCGCCTTCGGGTTAGTTCTTATGGCAGGTTCATTCGGTGCGGTCGAAGACAAACTGCGAGAAGCGTCATTTTTCCTCGAAAAACTGGGGGAGGCCGAGCCGTATACTCTCGAAGTAAATCACTACTTTAGCGCGTTCGTTTCTGCTGCTCGGAGCGTTACGTTCGCGATTCAAGTCTCGATGAAAGGCGTCGATCAGTTCGCCCCATGGTATGAATCCGCCCGTGAACGTTTAAAGTCGGATCCCATCGCTCAACTATTCGTCGATTTGCGAAACAACGTAATCCACAGAGGCGATACTCCGATAAATCGCGTGGAGATCGCAGATTTTGAAGAGTGCATTTCGCTTCAGATGAATGGCGATCTAAATTATCATTTTCTACGAATTCCTGCGGAAATAATGGACGATAATAATGGTTACGTTGATATAGCAGTGTTGTCTGAAAAATACTTTAAGCCATTGGCCCAATTGGTTTTCGATTGCTATGAAAAATTCAAGTTCACTGTGGCTCCGAGATGGTACTTTACTGAGGAGAACTTTCGGCGGAGAGGGCTAGATATCGCCGATGCATTCGAAGAAAAGGGATTGCCAAGGACAATGGCCGATAGAATGCCGCAGGGCGGGGATCCCTGGAAATGGCTACGGTTAGATCAACCATATTGCTCGATTAATGACATTTTTGATCGTTATTTGAATGTAGTCATTTGCGAACCCGAATAACCAAACTGAACGAATTACACCTAACAAAGCAATGAACCAGACAGCTTACAGCATGCTTTTTCATCGCTGCATCGGTATTTTCGCTATGAAAAAGCATGCTGTAATCTGCAGGTTATCGCGACGTTAGGCGGCTCGTGAAGAAAACATGACGGAAGCGGAAATAATGGAAGTAGTAGCGGTATATATGAGTACCGCACTTACGGCATTCGCGATTTACGCGTCGTTTACATTTGCGTATTTAACGGCGGCATATTTCGTTGGTTCAAAGTTATCTGGCTTTCAGTCTGCACTTGTCTCCACGTTATATGTTGCGTCAGGAATCGTAACGACTTCTTCAAGCTACGCAATGGTGCAGGGATGGGGTGAAATGGTAAGTATCTATCCGACGTTACTTGACAATTTGCCAGTATATTCATTTCGCGGGTGGCATTACTACATAACGGCAGTAATGCTAGCGGGAATTTTCGCGAGCCTCTACTTCATGCACGATATACGGTCGAAATCGCGGGGAAAACCGAATGAAAGTTAACGCCATAGACTGTATCTATTTTGAAAGATTCGAGCGCGGTACCGCCGCCTAACAAGCGGATGAACACTGACCACTTACAGAATGCTTTTTATACGCAACATGATCATTATTGCTTCTAAAAAGCATTCTGTAAGCGTCAGGTTATCCTAGCGTTAGGTGGTTTGTGGATACCCCACCGCCATTGTCTCTCGCATATCCAACGTTTGTACTGGAGTACGCGGTTGTCGACGTGTCGGTCGAGTATACCGGCCGACAGAAATTAAACGTAAATGGCGAATGGCTAGGTGAAGTACCAAAACTAGCGATTACAAAAAATTACAAAACTGGCAAGTACCACCTCTCTCACTGCAATGAGGAGTGGGACGAACTTTGCAGCGTCCAATCGCGCGGTTCCGTTCGTGAAATAAAAACTTTGGCGGCGGAGCGATATAGAGGAATAGATTCGAAGTGGCGTCAGACAGGTTACGAAATGACCGATGCAATCGCGGCTCACGAACAAGAGAAGATAGAATACGGATGTTCGTTTTGCGGAAAGTCACCTTATGAAGGGGAAATGCTTGGTTTTGTTCGAAGCGAAAAGGCTAATATTTGCAGTGAGTGCCTGAAGTATTACGCGGAAAAACTAAATGAACGAACCACCTAACTCACGCCCTGAGGCCGACCGTCAAGCGCTAGGTGGTATTGACTAGCGTATTGACGAGAGGCGAACCGCGCTGTTTTAAGGCGTTGAGATAAGTGGATTCGTCATAGGGTCGTCGGTCCTTCCAACAACGAAACAAAATCCGTATCCATTTGAAAGCGAGAGCGCGAAGTGCAGCCTGGTGCCGTTTCCCTTTGGCGCGTTGCTGTTGGTAATAAGCTTTGGCCCAATAAGATCTGGGTATGGTCTCGGCGGCCCATTCAACGAAAGTTTGTCGTAGAAAGGTTGGTGCTCGATATCGCCAATGTACCCAGTATTTTTTCCCGCTTCGCTCGGTAACAGGCGCTATGCCGGTGTACATTTGTAGTTCGTCAGCTTTTAGATATCGGTCGCGATCTTCCCCGAAGGCCACGAGCAGTCTCGGGGCCATGACAGGACCCGCACCTGGTAGGCGCTGGAACAAGGCATAGTCTGGGATCTTGGGCGTGGTTTGTGCAATGGCGTCATCGAAGGAAGCGATGGCGTTGAGCACGACACGAAGTTGTGCGAGGAGGGCCTGTGCAAGAAGTGCTTGTGGTTTGATGATGGCCTCATCATCAGTCAGTGGTGTGGCTGAACGGATAGCGTTGATACGTTGTTCGATGATCTCAGGGTAACGGACGTTGTGCTGTGAGAAGAAACGCCGCAGGGTGGTTTTTCTTGCGCGTTTGACTTGTTTAAGGGTCGACCATTGTGTAAGGAAGTCACAGAACACAACGGTATCTTTGTCTCGGAACCAATCGAGGGCTTGAGGGAAGTAATTCTTCAACGTATTGGTAAGACGATTGGTGATGCGGACTTTATCGTGAACGAGCCGCCGCCGGTCGGTGACGAGTTGCATGAGTGCCCGCATTGCTGGGCTTTGTGGGTACAGCGGCGTTAGGGCTTCGCGATGGTGGACGAGCAGCTCGAGGGCCAAGGCTGCGTCAGTGGGGTCATCTTTGGCTTTGGAAGGGGTGAATGCCTCGCGATACTTGGCGAGCATATTTGGGTTCACTGGGAACAAGATCAAGTCATCGTATTTCTGAAGGGCATACACGAGGGGTCCTTTGTCGAGTTCAATGGCAATGGGTTGTTGTCCAAAGCGCTGTCTCAGCATTGCGACCCATTGGTCGATGGCCTCGGGTGTATGTTTTAGGACCGTGTATTCGGGGGTATTACCGTCGGCCGCCAGTAAACAGATATCGTGTTTGGCATCGGCCCAGTCAATGCCAACATAAGCAGCGAATTCGTTATCAGATAAAGGATTCATTATTCGTTCTCCGCGGTGTAGAGTTTGTCATAGGGACATGTGAGACCGGGCAATGCGAAAGCAATATAGTGAGCCGTGGGTCGGCTTACCCTGAGTATTCGTCGGAGCGCCCGGTCGCACCTGCAGATCCGAAGCTAAGTTAGTGAGCATCATGTGCTTAGGGATCAATATTCGTGATCTGCGGGTGCATGTCCCGCTTTCGCCGACAGCTACCTGTCGGTTGTGATGGAGTATCACTGAATGCGAGACGGACTACCTATACAGGGGATGAACCTGACAGCTTACAGCAAGCTTTTTCGCCGCGTCATGGATATTGTCGCTATGAAAAAGCTTGCTGTAATCTGCAGGTTATCCCAACGTTAGATGCCCATGCACGTCCTGTTGAAAACATTTAATCCCCGCTAATGAAACTGGCCTCGATAAAGATTTCGGGTTTCCGTGGCTACGATTCTGCGGTACATGTCCCAATATCCGACCTTCGCGTCTTAGTTGGTCGGAATGATGTTGGTAAATCTGCGGTGTTGGAGGCTCTCGACATATTTTTCAACGTCGGAAAAGGAGCTGTAAAACTCGATAAAGACGATGTTAATAAGAATGCCCTCGCCAACGGACGAAATGAAGTCGAAATTTCGGCGATCTTCACGCAGCTCCCAGACGAAATAGTTATTGACGCAACAAACTCTACGACTTTGGGTTCCGAATATCTCTTAAATTCGGACGGGTACTTAGAAGTTGTAAAGCGTTATCCGAATGCCGGTAAGGAGCGAGTGTTTATCCATGCACGGCATCCGACCAATCCAGAATGCTCGGATTTATTATTGAAAAAAATCACTGATCTGAGGAACGCACTGGACGAGCAGGGTCTCGAATGCGCGGATAAAACAAAAAGTGCTGAACTCAGAAAGTCGATCTGGGAAGGCCAAGCTGAGCTCGCCTTTGGCGACGTGGAGATCGACGTTTCAAAAATCGATAGTAAGGCGATTTGGGATCAGCTTAAGTCCTACTTACCGCTTTATACTCTGTTCCAATCCGATCGTAAGAATAGTGACGGCGACGACGAGGTCCAGGATCCAATGAGTTTGGCTGTACGGCAAATCTTAGGTGATCCCACGATTCAACAAGATCTAGATGCCATCGCTAAACGGGTAAAAGAACGCCTCGACGAAGTGGCTGCAGCGACCTTGGAAAAACTAAACGAAATGAATCCGGAGATAGCAAACTCGCTGAACCCCAACGTTCCCGCCACATCAGATCTTAAATGGGCGGATGTTTTCAAAAACGTAGGCATCGCTGGAGATGAAGACATCCCAATCAATAAACGAGGAAGCGGCGTCAAGCGCCTTGTCCTATTGAATTTCTTTCGTGCAGATGCAGAACGCCGACAAAAGGAAGCAGACTTAGAGAACGTGATATACGCGATAGAAGAGCCGGAAACATCTCAGCACCCAGAGCATCAGCGGGCCTTAGTCTCCGCGCTTGTCGAAATGTCCAAAACTGACTCTGCTCAAGTCTTGATTACTACTCATAGTCCGGAGCTCGTTAAGCAGCTTCGGTTCGAAGATTTACTTCTGGTCTCTGGGAACGAGCCGGAGAGAGTTCGCTCAATAAAGGAGAGCGAGCTTCCATATCCCAGCTTAAATGAAGTTAGCTATGCGGCCTTCGGCGACCCAACTCCGGAATATCACAATGAACTGTACGGTTACCTGGAAAGCTGCGAACGCCTCGGAGAATTTCTTGCAACAAAACCGAAGATTCGGTATTTAAGACTAAATCCGGATAACACCACTGCGGAACAGCAAATCACGTTAACGGAATACATACGGCACCAAATTCATCACCCGGAGAATATGAAAAACCGTCCGCATACCGTTGAAGAGCTTCGAAGTTCCATAGAAATTATGCGTGAATTCATACAAGGCTGACACCTGGGTGAGTTGGGCATCTAACAAATTGCTCAACCTGATCGCTTACAGCCATCTTTTTCTAAGCTGCTCCGCATTTTCGCTTAGAAAAACCTGTCTGCAATCGACAGGTTAGCAAGACGTTAGGCATCACGAAAATGAATCCTACCGATTACTACGAATTGCAGCTTCTAATTATCGGGGTATTAAACGAGAATTTTGAATTCTGGCTAGGAGCAACATTTGGAGTGATTGTAGCTTTTCATTTCGCTGCAAAGACGATCAGCATTGGATTATTGCGAATAACGGTATTCCTATATGTAGGAACGTCTTTGATGTTCGGCTACCGTTTTGCTAATGCCCTTTCGGGATTTGCGCATTTCAACGAAGTTCTAATTGCGGCGGGGTACGAACCTTACCCAGCTTTACCAAACGTAGCATCGGTGATAGGTGGGGTTACGGCTGTTGTTATGCTGGTCGGCACTACCTCTACCGTGATGTATGTATACAGATGTTACAAAGAAAGCGTTGAAAGTAATGCCTAACCAGTGGATCAACCTGACAGCTTACAGAATGCTTTTTCTACGCTGCATGTTCATTATCGCTTCTAAAAAGCATTCTGAAAGCTGTCAGGTTATCCAATCGTTAGGTGCCATAGGAGAAATCGATTGAACTGGGAAGTCGTAGCGACGCTGGCTGAAGTAACCGCTGCGGTCGGCGTAATCGCGTCTTTGATCTATGTTGCCCTCCAATTACGTACTTCGCATATCACAGCCGCCGATACCAATAGGATAAATCGATCGAGCGGCGTCTGCGACATCATGCTCTCGCTGGCTACAAACGACGAGTTTCGCCGAAGTTACATTAAGGTCAATCGTCTTGAGCCATATTTTGAGGAAATGGCGTCGGAATTCGACGTTTCTTTAGATGATGCTGCGAGGAGTGATTTCGCCAACACTTACTGGTTCTGGCTACATTGGGGGCAGTACTCGTCAACTACTGATGCTAAAGATTTGGAAGATCTGAAAATCGTAATTTATCCGTACGCGGACATGCCCGGAATGAAATACTCATGGAATAAGAGCTATATGGCGAAACCATGTTTGGATAAAGAATTCATTGAATTCGTTGAAAGCACGCTCGCAACGTACGAGAAAGAAAAAAGCAGGAATTTATAAAATGTCACCTAACCAGCGACTGTGATTAGAAGTCAACGGATCAGGCAAAATTTTCGTTCCAATCTTGATTGTTTTTAATCATCGCGTTGAGGAAGACAATCATCTTTCGCATGCAAGCGATGAGTGCGACCTTCTTAAGTTTTCCAGCATCGAGTAGACGCTGGTACATTGCACGGAGTTTAG
>JAJFJQ010000021.1 GCA_021773835.1 Gammaproteobacteria bacterium | reverse complement strand
GGATGTATCAGAAACTTTGTGTGTGAGCAGTTCTTTAAAATTCAGGAAACGTTTTTCCTAATGTAGTCGTGTACCGTTAGGATGTCGGTTCCTAACCTTCGCTTATTATAAACCGTTCGTCGAAGCGGATCGCAAACTCGGATTTTACGTGCGCCCAAAATGGCGGCGGCCGTTGCCATTTTGCGGCCACGCCGCGAAGCGCTAGGTAGATTAATTTCTTCGCCGAGTCATCGTGCGGGAAGTGTCCCTTGCTGCGTACGGCGCGCCGCACCGTGCTGTTCAAACTCTCGATCGCATTGGTCGTGTAGATAGCACGCCGGATGGGGCCGGAGAAAGCGAAGAAGGGAATGACCTGTGGCCACTGCCGACGCCAGCTCTTCGCGATGCTCGGATACTTCGTACCCCACTCGCCGTCTTCAAAGATCGTCAGTGCCGCCTCCGCTGCGTCGGCATTCTCAGCCTGGTAGATGGCGCGCAACGCCGCTGCGATACCCTTCCTCTCTTTCCACCCGCCGTGCGCCATTGAGTTGCGGATGAGATGCACAATACAGGTCTGCACCGCAGCCTCAGGGTAAGCGGCTTCAATTGCCTCGGGGAATCCGCTCAGGCCATCAACCACCGCGATCAGAATATCCTCAACGCCGCGGGCTTTTAGATCGTTCATCACACTTAGCCAAAATTTAGCGCCTTCAGTCTGCTCGATCCACAGGCCCAGGATCTGCTTGTAGCCTGAACAGGTGTAGCCAATCGCAAGATAGACCGCTTTGTTCTTGACCAGGCCTTCGTCTCGGATCTTCACCCGCATTGCATCGAAGTAGACGATGGCATAGACCGGATCCAACGGTCTCGACTGCCAGTCCTTAAGTTCGTCCAACACCGCATCGGTGACCTTTGAAATCAGCTCCGGCGAAACCTCAATGCCGTACAGCTCTCGCAAGTGACCTTGGATTTCCCGAGTCGACATGCCTCGCGCGTACATCGAGATAACCTTGTCATCAAATCCCGGTAGGCGGCGACAATGCTTCTCGATCAGCTTGGGATCGTAACGGCTCTGACGATCTCGCGGGATCGCCAAATCGAGTTTGCCGTCGTCCGTAATTACCTGCTTTCGGCTATGCCCGTTACGGTGATTTCCGCTGGCTACCTCCTCATCACCGTCCAGGTGATGCTCCATCTCGGCGTTCAAAATACGCTCGGCCAGCGCTTTCTTTAAATCCTGGATCAGGTCTCCGCTTTGGAACGCTTGAAGGGGGTTATCTCCTCCAAGTAGTTCGTCCAGTAGCGCGTCTGCGATCGCAGGCGGTTTGCGTTTGCTCATCATAGGGTCCTCCTTCGGACATCCTAGCGCTCACAAACACAAAATTCCTGACAGGCTCCCCAATTCCACAACTCACGGTAGCGATCGTCGGGATCCGCGTCGCTCCATTGATAAAGCTTGCGTTGAATGCTGAGAAGCCAGACGTCATCCGCCTGATCATTCGAGTCCACGAATGCTTTCTCCGTCTTCACAACCTTATCGGTTCCCTGCCCGCCTTCGCCATGTACATGGCTTTCCCATGCTCAGACTACTACGCAGGCTCCGTCCCTCAATGAAGCCATCTCTGGTCTACGCAGCGAGCTTGGCTTTTGCCAAGCAGCCCATTGAGGTTCCCGTGTTCCGACATCTAACCTGTTGCTCCTTAGGTGGCGTGCTTTGCCCCTGGCGATACGGAACGGCCGCTAAAGGAGTACGCTAGCCGTCGCGCCGATGTTCGGTCGCACCAGTCGAGAACCTCTTGCCCGACCAGTTCTGTTCGCAGTTATCCTCGGCCCCATCAGGTCGTCGTGAGGACGTTGAGCATTAAATACAGAGGGATCCGACACACGCTTCGTTGTCTCACCATAGAGCAGGTGGTAGCCCGGCCTTCGAGTGATGGCCCGGATCCGGTACAGTTAAGGCCGCCAGCTTTATCGAACATCGTCGCAACCCGATGCCCTTAGGCAGCCCCCTTCGACCCCGGCTCCTACCGGAATCGGGTGGCATCTCAGCCACCGGTCAAATGCCAGCAGACAAGTGTGATGAAATGATTTATGTCATAGCATCCTCCTTGTCATCACGGCGCACATAGATCGATACTCCAGAGGCTATCCTTGCTATGACCGAGAAACGATAGCCAGGACGGCCCACCGTCGCCGGGCGTTGGGCAGTAATGCTTGAGCAATACTCGCCTAACGAAGTCTTTGTCGATGTCGATCGCAAACGTATCGGCGATCTGCATTGCGATCCGACGACAGCCGAAGCGCGGGTTGCGTTGTTTCATTTCAACAATAGCGCGTACGAGCTCTGGTGACGGACCTTTAGGTCCCGGTTTTAGCCGACTGGCGGACGAATAGAGCAATCGATATTTTCGCTTTTTGAGGATGTCGTGAAATTTGAACAGTGTCGATGGTCGAATCATGACGGCGGCGCGCTTGATGTGGCGCCGACCAAGAAACAATGACCAGAACCCTAGTAGGAATCGATCAAGTGCGGAGAGGTTGGGAGCACGGCGCCGAGAACGACTAACGAGCAAAAGTTGCTGCTTCATGATGAGGCTTTCGGCAACAACAGTCTTAGCGTCGCCGGGCCCTAAGAGCTTAGCGATTGTGGATAGCAGGTGAGCCAGAAGTAGTAGCAAATCCCTCATGCTAAAGAAGGGTAACGAAGGGCACGTTGTGGAACAAGACGGTCTGGATCGCCGATTTCAGGCGACAATTAGCAATTCGCGACACACACGAGATTTTGGCGCGGCGGCACCGATACATTACCCGCAGCCTGTTCGCGGATGCCGGCCTCGATGACATCAATCATTTGTCCCATGTCAGTGGCGGTTTTTACATCTTCGGGCCCGAGTATGAGTGGCATGATTGTTTCCTCAGGCCGGATTGCGGCCGACGAAAAACGCCGCATCGTCCAGTCCGTCGAGTTCGTAACCGCTTGATATCAGCCCTTGGCGTAATGCCTTCATTTGGCGATCAACCAAGCGCATGCTCGGTGCGCGTAGTGGTCCGCCGTTAAAACCCTGCAACCAGCCTTGGTACTTCCACAGCATGCGATGCAGAAAGTTTGAGCCTGCGAGCACGGCCATGGCGGCAACACTTGCTTGGCGACCGGGAAAGATTTTCCAGTACTCGTCCATTGCTTCGTTCTTTTTACCCTCGCGAATGAGCTTGAAAATGCGCGGGATAGTTGGGCCAAAATATTCATAGTTACTGGTGCCCATGAACTGCAGATTGAGCAACGTTGCTAAGGGCAGGCCGTTGCCTTCGATCGGTTCAATGACAATCACTTCATCGGCAAAGCGGTTGTAAACATCGACGAAGCCACCGACTGTTGGCATGCCGCCTTCGGCTTTGATGGCGACGATGTTCGGACAGGCTTTCAATAAGCGCTCGATGAGTTCGGGGCTAAATCCGGCGGACGGATGGATCCGCTCAAAACCCCACAGCGGCACCGGGAATAGGATCACGCCGAGATCGGTCGCGTCGCAAAAGGCCTTGGTATAGGCATAAATGTCGTCGGCGGACTTTGGGTAGAACGTCGGCGGGTAGCCGAGCAGGGCGAGGGTTGCGCCACGGGTCTGTGTTAGTTGAGCTGCGGCAATGTTGTCTTCAAGCGAATTGAAGCTTGCGTGATGGATCAGCTGGAGTTGACCCTGAGCCTCATCTGCGCCGGAGGCAACGAACTCGGCGTACTCGTAGAGCGTCACTGCGACTTCTGAGACCATTAATGTGCCGTAGAAGCCATACTCTATTTCGAGACGAATATCGTGGCGCGTGGCTTTTTCGTTGAGCGCAGAGAGATCTGATGTGAATGTCGGAGTCACAACGTTGGCGACGCCATGCATGTTCTCTCGGGCCCAGGAGCGTGCTTCACTTTTACTGAACGGTACTTTCATAATGAATTCCTACATAGTCAGTTTAAGGCCGCCGTCGACGTAGATGGTTTGCCCGGTGATGTAATGTGCAGCCGGTGTCGCGAGCAACACCGTTGCCTGTCCGATATCGTCCCCATTCGCCCAATCGCCAAGCGGTATCCGTGTAGCGAATTCCGCGTCCACCGCCTCGGTGTTCGGATCCCCGCGTTCGCGCGCGAGATTTCCGCGGACGGTTAATGATCCCGGCGTTTTAACCGCCCCCGGCGCGATCACATTAGCCGTGACCCCATACTCCGCGAGTTCCAATGCGCACGAACGGGTAAACGCTTCGATACCGCCTTTGCTTGCATCGTAATGACCCATCCCTACATAACTCTTCCAGGTATCGATCGAAGATATATTGATCAAGCGCCCATTTGTACCGGATTGTTTCAGCGACGGTATGGCGGCTCGGGTCAGCAGAAATACACCGCGCAGGTTAATGCCCAAGACCTCGTCCCATAATTCGGTCGTCATGTCGGCAATTGGTGACATCGGATAAATCGCCGCATTGTTGACGACAATATCGATCTGACCGAATGTCGAGATCGTCGATTCAACTAACCGATCAATATCGCTCTCGTTGCTCATGTCGCACGTGATTGCATGAGCGCGCCCACCCGCGGTAACGACCGCCTCGGCGCAAGCCGTATTCTCTGCCTCGTCACGATCCGCGACGACCACTGCCGCACCGACAAGCGCTAGATTCTCGGCGATACCGCGTCCAATTCCCTTGGCACCACCAGTGACGATGACGACACGATCGCTTAAATCAAATAAGGCTAGTGCGTTTTTGTGCATGACTATGTCCCCGACCTACACCAATACGGTGATATTTTCGATGATGTCGTGATCGAAAATGATCATTCTCTCCTGCAAACGCCAATTGTCGTCCTTGCGCACCCATTGATCGCGGCGGCTGCCTACGAATAGGTGCTCTTCATAGCCTGGACGACTGCGGAAAATAATGAAATTCGAGGCGACTTTGACGTTGTTCGCATCGTCGGCGGCGAGAATGCGTACGTTAGAGACAAAATGGCGTAGCCGCGATGGCGGCTCTTCGGCATGCGCGAAGCCGGTACCTAAACGTGCAACCCGAAGACCCATGGTGATCCGGTCTTCGTCAAAATGCGTGAGCAGATCGGGTTGATAGAAGTCTTCTTCGCCAAGACTTAGATTTTCCCGCACCGGCGCCCAGTATCGAATATCGTCGGTCATTAAACCAAGCCAGCTGTCGAGCTGGTTGTTATCGAGGAACCAATACTCATCGATGAGCACGCTTTCGAACTCGTGGCGTAACTCCGTACTCACGTGCTCATCATCTCGCGCCATTTTTCGTACAAACCAAAAACGCCGATCTCGGTAGATGGTGGATGGATCAAACCAGGCTTGTCATCCATGGTTTTGCCATGCCCGTGACCCATTTGGTAGTTGAACGCATATTTACTACGTATTGGTCCAATCTGAACGTTGGCGATATCACCCCACGCCACGCCATCATCCTGTTCAAAGATACCGGAAGGCGAAAAGGTCAGCCCCATTGCTTTGCGTGTGATATCGCGGACTTCTTGCGGCGCGTCTTTTTCTACCAGGCCGTAGGATTGCACGTGCACTTCCGTAGGACCATGTGGGTGCCACACGCGTACCGAGGTAAAGCCGAGAAACGAAATGATCGACATGTTTGGGAAAACTGTCCCGACGTGGACCGTCAGGATTAAATCCGCCTGAGCTGGCGACAGCGTCTCGGCAGCCTCACGTCTAATTTGCTCGAAGAATGCGGCTTGGGCGGGAGTCGGTTCATCCCCACCGGCATCGAAATTGATCCAACCATGACCGTTACCACATTTCACTTCGAAGTCGCGGACCCAAGGGTTATTGCCGCGATAGTCGCCTTGCGGGCCAACACCGATCTCAACCATTGACCGATGTAGTGCCCCGGTGTGGTAGTTATCACCGCCAAACTGTTCGGCAGCAAGTTTCCAATTTCCGCTGAGCCGCCAGCGGTGGCAGCCGGGGAAAGCTACCATGCCGTTTTTCGAGCGATTGAGAATGATATCGAGATACCATGCCATATCACCGAGGTAATCTGTTAGCGATTCGCAATCAGGATCGAAGTTAGCAAATACGAGGCCGCGAAAACTTTCCACCTGCGGGACTTCGATCAAACCCCATTTATCGCGATCGAGCTCGTTGTGGTATGCATTGTCGAGTTGGGGGACGCCGCGCAACTGACCCGAGGTGTCATAAGACCAACCATGGTAGGGGCAAGAAAATAATTTTGTGTTCCCATGATCACGCCGGCATATGCGCATCCCACGGTGCCGGCATGAATTGAGGAACACGCGGACTTTTCCTTCGGCGTCACGTGTTAGTAAAACAGGATCGGCACCAATAAACGTGGTTAGATAGTCATTTGGTGCAGGGATCTGACTTTCGTGGCCGACCATTGTCCACGTTCGCGTAAAAATGTTCTGCAGTTCGGCTTCATAGACGTCTTGATCGTTGAACACGCGTGGGCTCACCGTGCAATGGTCAAGATCCACCAACGCGGAATAATCACTCATGTGCAGAAATTTCTGGGTCGTGGGGCTGAGTGGTGGCCAGTACTTAGTGCGGTTCAGCCGGCAAATGTCCCCAGCTTGAGCCATCGGTATGTAGTTGTACCGTCCAGTTACTGTCGTCTACTTCTATCGCACCCCAGCCATACTCGACGTCGAAGCCTGACGGCGACTTCATGTAGAACGACAGCATTTTATCATTGGTATGCCGGCCCAAGGACAAATCGATCGCGACATCGTTTTGCTGACACAGATAATACGTTGAGCAGACGTCATCGAGTTCATTCGACTGCACCATGAAATGATGTAGGCGCTTCAGCATCTCTCCCTGCCAAAACGCCATCGAATGGTGTCGTGGATTACAATGCAGGAAAGCGAGATTCAGGCCGGATTCAACCCCACGTTCGGGCTGCGGGCGGATCCAGTCACTCATGCGAAAACCGAGAACGTCGCGATAAAAATGCAGGCAGGCATCAAGGCTTTCGACAACCATCGTAATATGGCCGAGGCCCTGTTCGTTGGCGAGAAATCCGGAGATCGCGCGTGGCGAATTAAACGGCTGTGCGCGATTGATCATCGGACCACAATACGCTTCAGTCGCGATTCCGTTCGGGTCTTCGAATTCAATTAGCCTGACTACCCGTCGACGTTTCAGAGTCTCGGCATTGCCTTCACGATAGGTGATCCCGGAGGTGTCCAAGCGCTCCGTCAGCGCGGTAAGGTTTTGTTCATCGGCGACTTCCCAGCCGATCAAAATGAGATCGTCGCGAGCGTCCTCGGTGAGGATAAAACGGTGATTATGCTCATCCATGCGTAACAACACTGTACCGTCATCGTCCGGTGGCAGCACCTCAAAGCCGAGGATGTTCGCTGCGTATTCCTTCCAAGCGTCGAGATTGCTGACCCCGAGCCCTAGATAGCCGAGCTGTGTTGGTAAGCCGTCAACAACCATAAGATACTCTCCGTGCCGTTTCTGGTGGGTAGGACGGCGATTCTATCAATAGCGTTATCTGGGCCGCAATGACCGCCCGGTACGCGTGACCAAGAGCGATCGCCGTGTGTTACCTCAGATCGGCGCTGCCATTGCCTGCCATGAATCTGCTTGCAGTTTTTTGTGCGTTTCTATCGCTACCTCCTCAAGCTCGTAGCGCCCAAGGGTGGCTGAATTTTCGACAACCATGCGGCAACGTTCGAAGCGTCGCTGCATAAACTTCACCAGCACTTCGTCCAGCGATTCATGAGCAACCAATAGCTCGCTGAGGACAAGTGCGTCTTCTACTGCCATCATAGCCCCAGCAGCTAAGTGTGGAGTGGTTGCATGGGCCGCGTCACCGATCAAAACAACTCTGCCTCGATACCATGGCGAAGGTAGCAGGAAGCTCTCGAGTGGACGGTAGACAATGTTGCTATGCTCGTTCAATTGGTCGCGAACCGTGCCAATAATGCCGCCATAGCCGTCGAGGTAGTGGCGTAACTTTTGCCAGTCTTCACTGGGGTCGCAGCGTGGATTGTCTGGGAGTGGGACATTAGTGTGCCGCAGCAAGCGGCATAGGAGATGAGGGTATGGCCCCTCGCAATCGGCTTGCAGGAGCAGGTTGCAAACCGCCACAAGCGGCGTAGGTCAAAAGCCTGGGTCGTGAGCGTTGTGGAAAAGGCACCAGGAGGTGTCAGGTATGAATCAAGAAGACGAACAACCGTGAACTGCCGTTCAAGTGTCGAAACTACTCAGATGACATCAAAACCGGGGTGTGATGTTGCCCCGGGATCAGCATGGACGTTACCTGCTTACGGGTCATGTGGTGTCCGGCATAGAGGCAGCGTGAACTTGATTCGGGCTCCTATGTTGAACTGTGGGAACCTTCGTTGGCGATGTGAAGGGAAAGGCGCAAGCGTAAAGCGCGAGGCCGATAGTACCGATGCGCCATCAAGGGGCGGAGCAACTCGTAGTAGTGATGAACTTTCTGTAATGGGAAGGGAGCGAAGGGGTTGCGTCATTCAGTCATGGCCATTGGCCAACTGGGCGACCAGGAAGATCCTTCGGGCATGACAAAACCATTTGCAATACCGAAAACCTTGGTATGGGAGGCGTACAAGCGTGTAAAAGCAAACAAAGGAGCTGCGGGTGTTGATGAAGAATCGCTGTCGCAGTTCGAGAGACGCCTTGGACCAAACCTATACCGGATTTGGAACCGACTGTCGTCGGGGAGTTATTTTCCTCCACCGGTCAAAGCGGTCCCGATCCCGAAGAAGGCAGGCGGTCAACGCATCCTTGGTGTGCCAACGGTCTCTGACCGTGTTGCGCAAACCGTGGTCAAATTAGTCTTGGAGCCACTAGTCGAACCCCACTTTCATCGTAATTCCTATGGCTATCGACCAGGGCGCTCCGCGCTCGATGCGATTGCGATAGCGAGACGACGATGTTGGGAATATGACTGGGTCATTGAGTTCGACATCAAGGGGCTATTCGACAATATTGATCATGAACTATTGATGCGAGCGGTTCGAAAACACTGTGAGGTTCCGTGGGTGCGGTTGTACGTTGAGCGTTGGCTCACGGCACCGATGCTCTCTACGGATGGGGAACTGATAGAGCGAAACCGGGGAACACCGCAGGGCGGTGTCATCAGCCCCGTGCTGGCCAATCTTTTCCTTCACTATGCTTTTGATCGCTGGGTTGCCAGCAATCTACGTAGCGTGCGTTTCGTGCGATATGCAGACGATGGCTTGGTTCATTGTAGAAGTTACAAACAGGCGAAATATGCTCTGGGTCGAATAACGCAGCGCCTAAAGGCCTGCGGGCTTGAGATCCACCTCGATAAGACGCGGATTGCCTACTGTCGCGATATCAATCGCCGGGGGGACTTTCCGTGCCAGCAGTTTACGTTTCTAGGCTATACATTCCGGCCACGAAAGGCCGTGGATAAATATGGACGTGTTTATGTGAACTTTGCACCGGCGGTCAGTCGTGAGGCCGTAAAGGTCATGCGGCAGACGATTCGGGGTTGGCACATTCAGCTGATGAATGGTAAATCGCTTGAGGATCTCTCGAGGATGTTTAATCCGGTCCTTCGTGGCTGGCTGAACTACTACGGACGTTTTCATCGCTCCGCGCTCTATTGTGTGTGGCAACATATGAATGCTTACCTGACAAGGTGGCTGATGCGTAAGTACAAGCGACTTGCGCGCCATAAAACTCGGGCATGGCGGTACTTGGATGAGCTTAAAGCTCGAAACCCCACTGCTTTCGTGCACTGGCAACTCGGAAGCAGTGGTTGAATGGTGGGAGCCGGATGAGCTGAGAGGTTCACGTCCGGTTGTGTGTCCAGCGAAGGCTGGCGTGTTCAGCAGGAGACAGTCCTGCCGGGGTAAGAGTCAGCAACCCCGTAGC
>JAJFJQ010000003.1 GCA_021773835.1 Gammaproteobacteria bacterium | reverse complement strand
GTTATGTATCGTTTTACAACGCACGACGATTACACTCATCACTAGGGTACATTTCACCGAACGCTTATGAAGTGAAGGCAGCTTAAGATGGCTGAAGATAACAACCGGTGTACGCAAAACTGGGGGAACATCCTCCTCCTTACGCTACCGCTCCAGTCCGGCGCTGTCAACGGCAGCTTAGCTCCACGTTAGCCATCTTCGTACGTTATGAACCGAATTTATAAACTAGCCCCTATTTTAATAATCTGTATGTGGCTATGTGGTTGCTTCGGTTTAGCTCACTCTTTAGTCCTTGTGCCGCAGTGGGATATCCAGGTAGAAAACTCCACTACAAAAGATAGTTTTCCTTTAGAATTTGAATTACTGCGACCAAAATATGCGCTTGCGTCTATTGCGCTATTGCAGATCATTAAAAATTCCAAAGAGTACGATGCTGTAGATGGGGAAAAAGCCACCATCTCGGTAGAGTCGGGGGAAATGGTCGAGATCTCATTCCCTAAAGAGCGACGATACGTCGGATTTCCGGTGGTGATTGTCCCGCTCGGTCCCAATCCCGATCAAAGCCGCAAACGTGTTCTATTCATCCGTAATACTTCGAAAAACCTACTGTACAGAGTTTTACTGTTAGGAGAACACGCGACAGTAAACGTAGCGGATCTTTCCGACGAGCAGAATAAATTACCTCCGTTATTAAAAGGCGACACTCCTGACTACGGTACTCCCGATAACGACGAATGGTACGATGAACTTTCGGAATTCAATAAGAATTTTAAGTGGAAGCCGTCGTCCAATTGGTCGGTAACCATACTCCATCGAACGGAGGATCGAGATCAGATTGGACTAATATACAAAGAAGAAAAAGATGGCTAACAAGTGGATCAACCTGACAGCTTACAGGATGCTTTTTATACGCTACATGTTCATTATCGCTTCTAAAAAGCATCCTGTAATCTGCAGGTTATCCAAACGTTAGGCGGCTGATTACAACAATGAGTGAATACGAATATCTCGACGTAATCGCAACCACGCGCGAAGCTTGTGGATATCACGCGATGAACTATATTTCGCTGTTGTTCGCTTACGTGTTGGCGGGCTATTTCGCGGGACGAACACTTTCCAAGTTTCAGGTTGCCGCCATTACAACATTTTATATAGCCCTTTGCCCGCTACCAGGGTTTACATCGTGGGAAACGATCAAAGAATACTCAGCACTGGTCAAACGGTATCAATTAGCATTTGGCTCAGAAGAGCCATTATCATTTCTCGTTAGATTCGGACCCAATCTTTGGCTTGGGGTTTTCGCCGGCACATTTATCTTAAGTATTCTATTCATGGTGCAAGCTCGGAAATTAAAAGAAAATCGTGAAGCCGCCGCCTAACCAGTGGATCAACCTGACCGCTTGCAGGCGCACTTTTTGCGCCGAGTTGTCTATCTTCGTCCCAAAAAGCGCGCCTGCAAACGGCAGGTTATCCAAACGTTAGGCGGACATAAGAGCGTAATGTTTCCGCTTCTACGTGCAGTAGATAGTCGAATACCACGAGGATTCTGGTCAGGAATTCTTCTCGGCTTTTTCGCTTTCGCGTTGTCTTTGGTAATTCTAAATTTCTTTTACTGGTTTCTGAGATCGTTGTTGTGGCCATTATTCTACTCTGAAGCGTACGTAGCCTACCCGCCCGGCCCTTATCCCGCGATGTCGGGTGAGTGGGTGTTTTCGCAATTTATCCTATTATTTTGCGCCGGAGCGTTTGGCGCGGCCGCAGCGCATTGGTCCGGGCGAAAATTCGTTTACGTGGCGTCGGCTGCATTTATATTGCTATGGGTCTTGCCGTATCTAGCTACAGCCCCGAATCCTGAAGTGTCAGTGCCGTTATGGCGGCAAGTGCTTTCGTATTTGAAAATCCCGGCCGGATTTGCAATTGGTGCGTTTAGTATTCTTCGGTACCATTCGGCTAGTAGCGCTTTTGCGAAGCGTGAATTCGAAGATTGAATGGTAGTAATTGTGGGGAAGGAAATATACATGTGCAGTAATCAGAAAGTGCCACCTAACAAAGGGATCAACGCTGACCCATTACAGTGCGCTTTTTCTCCGTGCATGAATATTATCACTCCTAAAAAGCGCACTGTAATGGGCAGGTTATCCCGACGTTAGGTTTCATCGAGGCCAGGGTTGTGAAACTACACACGCCGTACCGCGAACGAATTCAATATTACTGTGAAACACATGGGATCGAAGTTCCCAAAAACTTCGATACGACACAATCTTCGGAGTCAATTGTCGCTGTTGATCTAAAAGCCGAGCCGGCGCGCCTGCTACCTCGTTCGACGCATCAATGGAAAGAAATATTAAAGTACATAGAATCTGCTGAATTACCGGTCGAGAATACGAAGATTTTGGATTTCAAGCGCGGATGCGAGCTGTTACTGGAAAATGGTCGGTTGGTGAGAGGTCTAAATTTCGACAAACATCACCCTAAAGAAACGCACAACGAAAATGAAACCTAACCAGGCGCTGAACCTGACAGCTTACAGCGCACTTTCCCGGTGTGCCGGTATTTTCACACCTCCAAAGTGCGCTGTAATCTGCAGGTTAGCTTCACGTTATATGGCGAGGGAGAAATATATCTCAGTGCAGAAACCAAACGGTTCGCAATTTCTTTCATACGAAGAAAAAAGGTCACAAGCTCGTTAAGGTGATTGCAATGATGGCGCTACGGATCAATGTTAATAGGAATTTTGCATGCCGTGCAGGGATGGGCATGCCGAACGAGATGGAGTCTTACAAAGAGATGAAAGAAATCGCTGAGGATGCAGAAAGTACAACGACCCATGATGACGCCGCTATATAACAAGGCAATGAACCTGACGCCGACCAGGGTTATTGGCGCTACGCGGTTAGTTGGTTGTCGGCGCAGGTTATCGCCACGTTAGGTGCACTAAGTCGTCTGCCGAAGAGCAAAACTGACGTATGGAATTCTCAACAAAGTTCGCAATTGTTGTAGCCGAAGATCTTGCCCAATGGCAAAAGCTGAATGTCATTTCGTTTTTGACGTCGGGGATTATCGGAGAGGCACCCAACATTATCGGGGAACCGTATAAAGACGCCTCGAATAGGCAATACGCAGCGCTCTGCATACAACCCGTCGTGATCCTAAAATCTTCTCGTGAGCGTCTACGCACATTTCTAGAAAGAGCGCATACTCGAAATATCAAGGCGGCGCTATATATAGAGGACATGTTTGAAACGGGGCACGACGAAGCGAATCGGCGTGCCGTAATGAACTATGAAACCTCCGAGTTGCCGGTTGTAGGTATCGCGATACGCTCAGACAAAAAAGCGGTGGATAAAGTGTTCAAAGGTGCGAAACTCCATGATTAGAATGGTCGCGCACCTAACAAGGCGCTCAAGACTGACCCGCTACAGCGCACTTTTCCAATGTGCTTGTATTTTCACATTTCCAAAGTGCGCTGCATCGGGCAGCTTAGCTTCACGTTAGGTGGATTGTGGGCGACAAGAGCACGTCACCAATTGGATGGTACGTAGCGTCGTACTTAATTCGATTCGTCGAGCTGGACGAACCGGCTCAACAATCAGGTGACGATCGGGTGTTGGCTTGGGAAAATACAATCATCGTTCGTGCCGATAACATCGAGCACGCTTACGACAAAGTAATCGAAACCGCCGATCAGTTCACTAAATCCTACAAAGGTGGGCCGGAGGGTGTCGACGTGAAGTGGGAACTTGAAGGGGTAACGGAGCTGCTTCCTATTTACGAGGACTTAGAGGATGGATCTGAAATTATGTATAAAGAGCACTCGCGCAAGAAACTCAAAACGCTTAGAAAAAAGATACGGAAAAAAAATGAATTCCTCCGATTACGATCCACCTAACCAGGGGATGAACCTGACAGCTTACAGCAAGCTTTTTGTTCACTGCTGCGCGATTGTAGTTCTCAAAAAGCTTGCTGTAAGCTGCAGGTTATCCAAACGTTAGGCGGAACCGAAACGATGGAGATACTCCGCCAGAAACGTATTGCGGATTTTCGCAAGCGGGCTTCGTTCGACGCGGGTAGTGTATACGAATGCAGCGAAATTCCTTGTCGTTATATACCCATTAATCCGTTCTCAGATGAGATTGATTTGTTACGAGGTTTGAAGATACGGCCTTCGAGCTGTCTTAAAGTTGACGCATGGTGCGAATTGAATGGAGACGCGACACTTCTAGAATCAGTAACTAAGAAATATGGAGGACCTGTCAGAAATGCCGGTTGCTATGCGAGGAAGACGTCTCACGAGTTGGAATGGACATACTTGTTGTATGTCACTGATAATGAGTTCATAAATCGGAAAGAATTCGAATGCGCATTACAACAATTTTCTACCCATGGATTCCCGGACGAAAACGATTTTTCCGCTTTGTCGAATGTCTATACAAGAGTCGGCGAAAATTCCGCCTAACCAGTGGATCAACCTGACAGCTTACAGAATGCTTTTTCTACGCTAGATGTCCATTATCGCTTCTATAAAGCATTCTGTAATCTGCAGGTTATCCAGACGTTAGGTGTATTGAGAATATGAACCTACTCGGCGGAGCCAAAAACATTTGGAAATTTGGGGTTTCCGTTGTTGCGATATTCCTGGTTGTCATTCATTTGTTCGTTCCGTCGATAACTGTCGATACGATTACATTAATCCTATTAATAATTGCACTATTGCCGTGGATAATCCCATATATTCGGGGGTTCGAAATTCCGGGAGTAGTGAAAATTACTTTTCCCGAAATGAAGGCGGCGACTGATAAGGTAAAGTCTGGAGAGGTGAATATTGTCAACGTCAAAACGGAAGAGTTAAAGCTCACTGAGCATCCGGTTACGATAGTTCATGGTCCGTTGGATCCATTCGAAACGCTCAGAAAAGTATATGCTGAAGATCCTAACTTGGCTTTAGTCGGATTTAGGATTGAAATTGAAAAACGTTTGATTCAGTTAGCGGAAGCATCAGATATTCCAAAAGAGCGTCGTAGTCTCAATAGGTTGTTAAGTGAGCTGGTCCGCAAGGAAATCGTATCTTCCACAGTCGCGTCTGGCCTATCCGATCTAATTGCGCTTGGAAATCGGGCGGCCCATGGGGTGACCGTCGACCACGACGCGGGTCAGTGGGTATTGGACGTTGGGCCATCAATTCTCGCCGAGCTTGATGGCACCACGGAATAGTACGAAGGATACACCTAACCAGTGGATCAACCTGACAGCTTACAGAATGCTTTTTATACGCTACATGTCCATTATCGCTTCTAAAAAGCATTCTGTAAGCTGTCAGGTTATCCAAACGTTAGGTAGCTGAAGCAATTATCGTCGTGGATAGATACGACCCACTGGAACGTCCCGATTCCGAAACATGGTTGTCAATGGATGACGATGAACGGATCACTTTGGTAATAGAATTCCACAGATCACAAGGCATCGATTTGCCAAATAGTACCTTACACGCGACGATTCACGTGGTCGTGGAAAACCAGATCGCGCTAGATGTTGAGACCGTCGTAGAAACGGAAGC
>JAJFJQ010000020.1 GCA_021773835.1 Gammaproteobacteria bacterium | reverse complement strand
ACGTTCGATTGATCCACCAGTTGCATCGAATTTTGATCCGGCATTTGATCTTTGACGGCCGGAAATAGTACATCTGCGGTGGATCAAATATTAAATGCAAATACCCTTGAAAACGGATCAATCGAACGTGCAAATCAACAGTGATGAGCATTTGAATTTAATGGCGAGTGATGTGATCCCAGCGTTTCGCTAGCTTGCGATTGTGAGCGCATAAGCCGGATTCGGATTCTATAACCTGAGAGTATTGAACAATGACAAAAAAATTAAGCCTGCTGCAGCACACCGAAGGGACCGCCGGAGCTGAGCTCGTCGATGCGGTGCGCCGCTTTGAAAGCCTCGGCTATCATGAGTTGTGGTTGACCGAAACATTCGGTCGCGAACCGCTATCTACTGCAGGATACCTATTAGCTAAAACCGAACGCGTCCGCGTGTCGAGTGGGATTCTCAACGTGTTTGCGCACGACGCAGACTCCGCCGCACAAGCGGCCAATTGCCTAGCTGAATTATCTGGTGGGCGTTTTTCGCTTGGATTAGGCGTGTCGCATCCTGTATTGGTCGAACCGCGTGGTCACACTTGGATCTTACCTGCACCGAAGATGCGTGCTTATCTCGATCGAATGGCGATTGCACCGATCGAAAGTCCACTAGCTGAAAGTCCGGCGCCAGTGATCGTTGCCGGTCATGGCCCAATTCTAATGCGCATCGCGGCCGAGAAAGCAGACGGATCGTTTCTCTTTCTGCAAACCATAGAAACGCTGAAGCAAGCGCGGAAAATTTTAGGTCCGGATAAGGAACTTCATGCCGCGGTACGCTGTGTGCTCGATCCAGATCCGGTTAGCGCTCGTGATCTCGCACGACGTGCGAACGCTTGGTATATGGCCCAACCGCCGTATCAAAAAATCTGGAAAGCGCTGGGCTACAATGAAAAAGATTGGACTGAAGGTAGCGATCGTTTGATCGATGCAATTTGTGCGTGGGGCGACGCCGAGACTTTAAAGGCCAAGCTCGATGCGTACTATGATGCCGGCGCAACTCATATCGTGCTCTACCCGTGCAACCCCACAGAGGTGTATCGTCCCGACAGTGACGTATCAAAACAATGGGCGTGGGAGCTTCTAGAAGCGCTTGCTCCGGGCGTCTAAATAAACGGCGAATCACTGCAGTTTTCCGGACGGCCCAGGGGCGCAATTCAGACCAACGCCGCGTCGAAGTGCAGGTTGACGACGGTCTGATGAACCGACGGTACTCGACGAGATCGCGGAAAAGGGCGTTTGTTCGTCCTATATGTTGATTTGCACGTTCGATTGATCCACCAATTGCATCGAATTTTGATCCAGCATTTGATCTTTGACGGCCGGAAATAGTACATCTGCGGTGGATCAAATATTAAATGCAAATACCCTTGAAAACGGATCAATCGAACGTGCAAATCAACACTGAGACCGCTAAAGCCGATTGAAATGGTCCACGGACGGTTGCCAATAATTTTCGAGAAACCGCTAAACGTCTTGTAACAGACCTTCTTAATCAACACCTAATTACAAGGTGAAATGGAAACGCGGATTTCCATCTTTCAAGTCGAGTCCCAGTTGCTAGAATTAACGCAGGTTAGTGCATGGCCAAAAACGGTAGCAAGATATCGCAAAAACGTTTCTTCTGTTCACGGCCGGCGACTACGTGTGCAACGTCTTTCATTAGTACGCCGGTAGCGTTGGGTAGACCACGCTCGAGTGGCTCTGTGCTGCGCGGGCCGGTGATCATATCCTGACCGGCATGAAGCACCAAGGTTGGTGCAGCAATCTTGTGCAGCTCCGTTGAGGTATCGTGCCCGATGCAGGCTTGCACCAAGCGTCGGTGGGTTTCGAAATTGTTATTCAGCTCCTTCCACCCACCATCATAACCTAGCAGCTTATCCCGGTTTTCATTGTAGTAATCGGGCAAAAATGATTGCATCACAACCATTCGTTGAAACTCGAGAAAACCAGCCTCTCGATGGACGGTGACAAACATTTCAAGTTGGTCCTGCAACAAGGGATCCATCTTTACCCAGCAACCCATGTTGACCATGCAACGCACCATGTCCGGCCGCATCAATGCGACCCGCTGCGCAATACAGGCGCCCATCCCGACGAGGCCGATAAAGCGGACATTCGTCCAACCCAAATGTTCGAACAAACCAATGACATCAGCAGCATGTAGCTCGATCGTTGGTTCGAGCGATAAATCATCGGTTGAATCGCACACACCGCGATAGTCAATACACAACACGGCGTATTCATCCGTTAGACCTCGGGCGAGGTTACGTTCGCCGCCATGGCAAAAAGTGCCCCACCCGCCGATACAGATCGCCGGCTCTCCTTCGCCATGGATCTCGTAGTACATTTGGTGGCTGTTGATGTTTGCGATTGGCACTATTGATTTTCCTCGAATGGCGCCGACGCGCTCACTTCGCCGAAGGCACTGCGGCAGCGATTAAAATTTGCGGTAGGCGACCTAAGAAGTTGGGCCACGGAGAACACTCAGCGCTTGGTGTTCTCCGTGGTAGTAAAAACGCGTTTTGTGAATCTAGAAGTTAACCGGCAGCCACCGATGCTTGCGCTTCGGAAGCGGGCTTTGCTTCTAACCCGTCGATATACTTGATCACGTCTTGCATTTTCATGATATCTGCATAGCGACGACCCACATCGCGGAGATTGTCATCGTGCGGCCCTTGTTCCATATCTCCGACACACTCTTCTGGGACGATCGTGCGAAATCCATATGAAAAACAATCGTTGATCGACGCACGCACGCACCCACTTGTCGTACAGCCCGTTATGATCACGGTATCGACGCATTGCTTTGTCAAAAACGTCATTAGCGGAGTCTGAAAAAAGATGGACGGCGCACATTTTGTAAACGCAACATCGTAGCCGGGCTCATAGATCCGCGGATCCAGCGCCATGGACTCATGACCGATAAAAAATGAACCGTCATATAAGGAACTAACCTTCCAATGTCCCATGTCGTCAGGTCCACACCAACCCACATTGCACGACGCTACCGGCAAACCTTTCGCGCGTGCGTGCTTCAGCAACGTTGAAGTATTTTCAACTGCCGTGTGTATGTGCGGCGATTTTCCAGTGGGGTACTGCGGATCGGTAAACGCCAACTGAAAATCTACGGTAACAACCGCCAACCGCTCACCAAAGCCAATGTTTAGATCGCCGTATCCGGCGCCGTCATATCGATTACTCATGTTCCAATCCTCCGGAATTGATTGCGTTAATTAAGGGCTCTTTTATTGCGAGCGTGAAACGCGAGGATGTACTCTAACTCGCAGACAATGAATAGGCTAACCCGTCTTGCGCAGCTGAAACTCAGGCTGTACTGGCGGCTCCAGTCCTGTCTGTTCCAAGCATAGCGCCTTGAGTTGTTCAATCGTACCGCCCCGATTGAAGATCTCTTCACGACCTGCATCCGCGTCACGCATTTCTGCGCGCAGCTTCTCGGTCTGCGCTTCATCAAACGACACCTCATCGTGCATTACAACACCGTAGCGCCGCGCCCCTTCAACGGTGACCAGCCCACGGTCGACGTCCTTCGCCACAAGCACTGGATCACGTTCATACGGTCTACCCCAACCGCCGCCGCCCCAGGTATCGAAATGGAGAACGTCCCCAGCCAACACCTTGATCCGATCGCGCTTGGAATATAGGAGCTCCTCGCTGCCGTCGGCGTGAACCAAAATCTTGCGGCTACGCTTACCGGGTTGACCACCGTTCACCCCCCACGGGTAGGTAAGCCAACGATCATCGTGAACGGATATCTCACCATCTTCCAAAAACCCGTAGCTGATGCGAAGTGCATTGCCGCCGCGGTGTTTTCCAGCACCACCGGTGTCCGGCAGGGTCACATAATTCTCAATCCGCAGCGGAAAATTACATTCCAGGAACTCATTCGGTACATTGGTAAAGCTCGGCCACAGCGAGTGTCCATCGGGACCGTCGCCCGCTGGCCGACCCGGGACACCGCCAAATCCGATCTGGTAGAGTTGATACCACTCTCCCTCACGGGTGTAGCCGGAATACATAAAGTGTGGGCTATCGGAAAACCCTGCCGCGCAGAGAAAATCTGGATTGCCTTGACCGAGCAGGCCACTTAGTACATCAAAGATGCGACCTAAGGCATGCGTGCGGCAAGACAGCGCCGCGGGATGGTTCGGCTTCAACAAACATCCCTGTGGGATCCGTACTTCCATCAAGTCATAAAAGCCGTCGTTAAACATGATCTGCGGATCAAATACCATGATCATGAACACACCGGCGAACATCTTGAACATCTCTTCGTTGAGATAGAAGTTAATCGAACCGACCGACTGCGGATCCGTCTCGGCGAAATCGAATATGACCTTATCGCCCTCGCGCCACATGCTGCACGCGATCTTATAAGGGCCCATGCCCATGCCGTCGTCACACACATAATCTTCGAAATACTGTTTCGTATCTGGAATCGTATTCGCAATGAGCTGTGCCATGGCACGCTTGTTGCGTTCTAAGAGTTCATCCAAGGCAGAATAGAACTCATCGTCACCGAAACGCTCGGACAATTCGTTGCAGCGCTTCGATGCAAGCTGGCAAGCTGCGATGATCGCGTTGAAGTCGCTGCGATTCCAATGCGGCAAACGACAGTTGTGCAAGATGATATTTAAGATTTCTTCCTGTAATTCGTGATTGCGATATATCTTCGTCGGCGGTACTAAAATCCCTTCTTCGAATATCTGACGCGCATCGGTGGGGAGGCTCCCAGGTACTTTTCCGCCGATGTCCGTCATATGGCCAAACATCGAGGCCCAGGCGATCAATCTGCCTTCTTTAAAGATCGGCATCAGCAACAGCCAATCGTTAGCGTGGCTGATCGCGCCCCGGCAAGAATAGGGGTCATTGGTCAGGAAGATATCGCCGTCTTCGATCGTGCCCTCGTAGCCTTCGATAAACCCGTGAATGAAGGAACCAAATTGACCAACGATCATCTTCCCTTCGCAATTCGCGATCATGGGAAATTCGTCGTGCTGCTCCCGGATCCCGGGCGACATCGCGGTACGGAACAACACCGCGTCCATCTCGTAGCGCAAATTCTTCATTGCGTTTTCAATGATGTCCAAGGTAATGGTATCGAGTTCCAATCGATTAAACGGGGTGTCGTTTTTCTGGATCAGCTCTGCGGCCATGATGATGTCCTCTTAGGCCTCTATAGGGCGAATAATAATGTTGCCAAAGTCATCTATGTCACCGGCGTGTCCGGCCAGAACGACACTGGTGGAATCCATCTCGGTGATGATCGCCGGACCTTCAATCCGGTTGCCCGACTTCAGCCGGGAACGGTCGTAGATGTTTGCTTTATAGTCGGCGCCGTCCATGAAGACAGTCTGTTGTGCGAGTATCGCAGCTGATGCGTCGGCATCGCCCTGCTCCAATTTCTCCGCAGGCACCATAGTCGCCTTGCCTTGCACTACGGCGCGCAAATTCACGACCTCTTTGTCCACATCCAAGGCAAATGTGAAAAGTTGCTTGTGGGTATCTTCGAATTGATCGCCGATGGCGTCGAGGCCGCGCGCTTCTAACGCCGCGACGTCGGCGTCCACCGTTAACAATAATCCCTGTCCGTGATAGCGTAAATCGGCCTGATAGGTCATCTGCTGGTCAGTACGCGGCACGTTCTCCGCATCAAGACTCGTAGCAGCCGTCTCTGCCAGTCCCTTTAGGATCTCGGCAACCTCTGCCGCCGTGGTGTCGCTGAATCGACGGATAAAGGTGCGCGATGCCTCGTCACGAACCCGAGTCGTGGCGTCCCCGGAGGCGCACAAAACGCCCGGTCCAGGGGGAATGATCACCGGCCAGCTACTCATCAATCGTCCCAATGCATTCGCATGGAGCGGGCCCGCGCCACCGAAGGCCATGAGAGCAAAATCGCGCGGGTCGTAACCTTGTTCGATCGATACCAGCCGCAGCGCGCCGAACATATTCTCGTTGACGATGTCGATTATTCCCGCAGCAGCAGTTTTTACCGGTAACTTTAAAGCGTCGGCAGTTTTCTGCACGGCATTCGCCGCAGCCTCACCGTCGAGTTGCATATCACCACCGAGCAGCGCGCTTTGCGGCAGATAACCAAGCACCATATTGGCGTCGGTTACTGTCGGTTCTTCGCCGCCTTTGCCATATGCCGCTGGTCCCGGCTCGGCCCCAGCACTCTGAGGACCAACTCTGAGCGCCCCGGTAAGCTCGGGTACATGGGCGATCGAACCGCCACCGGCGCCAACCGTGCGCACATCGATTGAAGACGCACGTACCGTGACGTCACCAACGGTTGTCTCTCGGCGAGTCTGTGCTTCCCCGTCCTGTACTAAGGCGACATCTGTCGATGTACCACCCATATCGATGGTCAACAGGTTCGCATAACCCGCTTGCTTGGCGATCCAGACCGCACCTGCGACCCCACCGGCGGGGCCACTCATCAATAAATTAACCGGATACTCCGCCGCCGAGCTAGCTGAGGCGAGTCCGCCATCCGAGCGCAACACGTGTAACTTCACGTCGCCCATGCGCGAATTTAGCTCGCGGGTAAGATTTTCGATGTACGTTTGCACGCGGGGGCGAACGTACGAGTTTGCCACGGTGGTCACCGCACGCTCGTATTCCTGCATTTCGGGTATGACATCACTCGATAACGACACCGGGATATCCGGCATCACTTCAAATGCGATATCGCGGATCCGCTGCTCATGCGACCCGTTCGCGAACGAGTTGATAAGACAGACAGTGAGCGCCTCAATACCGCGCCCCTTTAGAAACTCAAGGCGTGCACGTAGTGAATTTTCGTCTAACGGCCTCACGATAGTGCCATTCGCCCCGACTCGTTCGTCGGCTTCGACCGTCAACTCCAGCGGCGCCATTGGATCGCTCTTGTTATAGATAACCCATCCACCGAGGCCCCCAGGAACATAGGAACGAGCGATTTGGAGCACCTGGCGAAATCCTTGGGTTGTAACCAACCCCACCAGCGCGCCGGTGCCGGTAAGCACGGTATTAGTCGCCACCGTGGTGCCATGCATCACGTGGCCTATCTCGCTCGGCGCAATACCTGAGTTTTCACACACTCGTTCAATGCCGTTCAGAACCCCAATTGAGGAGTCTTGTGGGGTGGACGGTACTTTCGCCGTGAATATCCGACCATCGTTCTCATTGACCAAAAATATGTCGGTAAACGTACCGCCGACATCTACTCCCAGCGTATAGGGCATGCGTAATCGTCCTCTGCGATTGGATGGAATCGGCCCGTCGAGCAGCCCGAAGACCGGACATTGTGGACCAAGGGCGGGTAAGAACTAAAGCCTTTGGGTCAAAATAGGTCCCATATGGGCCAATACTGGACGTCGAATCGGCACCGAACGGCACGATGCCACCATTACGGGTAATGCAAACAACGCGGCCGTGCGGGTGCAACACGAGGCCCTAGCCCCGACCACCCACGATAAATCCGGCCGTCAGGAATTTACCTATTCGGCCAAACTATATCTGATCGAACATGTGCCGAGTACCAATCAGCCCGCCGCGACGAAGTCAGCGCCACAGTCTCGGTAACGCCACAAGCGCACGGGGAGCAGTTGGTCCAAATATTTACGGTCGGCGAAACACCCTGGTCGTCGTTATCTGAATATCGCGTCGTCGATGACACGACTATTCAACCCCTACGATACGCTAAAGCTGTGCCGTGGCTGCTACTCGGTGCCTTGATCTTTCCGCTACTGGTCGTTGGTTTACTCAAACGGCTTATTAGTCGCTCGATTGATCGAATGATGCGTGTATCTGAAATCAGATGATCTCACGCGCCATTTTGTATTATTTCCTACCGGCCGCTGCAATGAGTCGCCGAGATGCTACTCACATTCGAAAACGCTTAGAATTCCTAATCGCTAAATGGAACTACAGAAATGACAGCGATCCTCAACGTGAAGCCCCTCCTTGACCCCGAAATCGCCGATGCACTATCGGCCGTGAATTTGCAGCTCGATTCGCTATCGAAAGAAAGTTTACCCCAGATCAGAAAAAGAATGGCCGCGCTTCCTGCCGTGCCGCTGTCGGGAAAAGTTGAATGTATCGAGCACGTGTTAACGGAGCGTGACCACGTGAGCGTACGCGTGCATCGTGCAATCGGTACTACCAACGAGTTGCCGTGTATCTATTGGATGCATGGTGGCGGCCTCGTACTCGGTCGTAGTGTTGGGGACGATCCGCGATTCGACCGTTGGTGCCCACGTCTCAATTGCGTTGGCATATCGGTCGATTACGCGCTCGCACCGGAGTCTACGTACCCCGGCCCATTAGAGGATTGCTACGCCGGGTTACGCTGGGTGCACGACAACGCCGAGATGCTTGGAATTGATGTGCAACGAATTGGCATCGGCGGATCGAGTGCCGGCGCCGGGTTAGCGGCGGGGCTCGGCTTGCTGACACGCGATCGTGCCGAAATGCCAATCGCGTTCCAAGCACTGTTTTACCCGATGCTTGATGACCGACAGCACACGACCTCAAGTCAATGGCACGATCCAGTTTGGCCGCCGCAAGCAAATCGCTTTGGATGGGACAGCTATCTCGGTGATCTGGGCGGCGAATCCGTTCCGCATTACGCTGCCGCCTCTCGTGCAACTGACTTGACCGGTCTACCACCGACATTTATCTGCGTCGGCGCACTGGATTGCTTCTCCGACGAAGACATCGAGTTCGCGACCCGACTCCGACATGCCGGCGTGCCGACAGAGCTGCATGTGTACCCGGGGGCGCCGCACGGGTTCGATGCGTTTGCGCCAAATACGGCAATAGCGCGCCAAGCCAACCGGGATATGGAAGACTGGTTAAGCTCCCACATGCACACGTCCTAGTAGGTACATCGCGGGTAAAGTTGACATGCTCCACCAAAATCATCCTCGTGTTGCGGTTGAATCGTCTTCCATGCGATTCTAAACAATCACACTTCACGGTCCGGAGAAACGGATGGATTTCGGCGTATTCAGCTATAACACCGACTACGTAATGCAACCAGCTCCATTGGCGCGAGCTCTCGAAGAACGAAACTTTGAGTCGTTGTGGATCGGAGAACACACCCATATCCCTGCAAGTCGGAAAACGCCCTACCCATTAGGTGGAGAACTACCTCGAGTCTACGTCGACATGATGGACCCGTTCGTCGCGCTCGGTGCTGCGGCCGCCGTCACCGAGAAACTGAAGATCGGAACCGGCGTATGTCTCGTCATGCAGCGGGATGTGATCACCTTAGCGAAAGAAGTAGCAACCTTGGATATCCTATCCGGCGGTCGGGTGTTATTCGGGATCGGCGGGGGTTGGAATCAAGAAGAAATGGAGAACCATGGCATACCGTTCGAACACCGCTTTCGAATATTGCGAGAGAAGGTCGAAGCCTTGAAGACGCTGTGGATGGATGACGAGTCGACTTACAACGGCAGACATGTTTCTTTCGATCGGGTTTGGTTGTATCCAAAACCGATCCAAAAACCACATCCACCGATACTTGGTGGATTTTTTAGTGATGCCGGGCGCAAACGTGTTGTTCGGTATTGCGACGGATGGATGCCGAATTTTGCCGCGATGGCGGACCCGGATATTGCCAAGGCGTTTGCCGGTTTACGCCAACAAATGGAAGAAGCCGGTCGCGATCCGGAAAGCCTGGACCTAGGAATGTGGGCCTTGCCGGACGAAATGCCCGACGAGGCGAAGCTACAATATTTCAAAGAAGCGGGTGTGCAACGGGTAATATTGTTCGCGCCCATTGCAGGTAGTGAGAAAGTTTTACCGTTTCTCGATCACTACGCCGAAATCATCCCAAAACTTGCCTGATACGTGGATCGCTATAAGCTAAGAACTGCTTAATCAGCGTGGTGCGACACCCGAATACGGTGGCGCCATTTGCTGATCGACGGCGTCGATGGAAACAAAACTATCCGTGCATGCGCTTTTTCAAAACCGGTAATAACGCATAACGTACTTAGTAGTACCCCTGTCTTGCTCGATTCTCCTGTACTTGGCGTTCGCGCCATCGACGTGCGTGCACGACATCCCGTTGCTCTTGCTGCGTTAATGGCCGATGTCCTTCTTGATAAGCGGGATCCTCGCAATTCGTTCCGCGGTTCTCTTTACATTTTTTGACGAAGTTCTTTTTCCACTTCTCAGCACTACTGTTCTTTGCATTCTTTAGCAACGCATCATAGGAGTTTGTTTGGGCGCTTCGTTTCCTGGATTTTTTCTGACGCTCCATACGAGCCGACCGCGATTCAGTGTTGCTCGATTGTGTATTACTTTTCTTCGTTTGGCTCTGCTCAACAACAGGCGATTTTCGGACCTTCACATCGGTAGTGACAGCGCTGTTCGGTGGCTTGTCCCCATAATGTACCTGGCCATTCGCATCCACCCATTTCTTAATACTACCGCCGACAGCGCTGTTTGAAACAGCACCCATGAGTAGGCAAACGAGGAGGAAGTTTAGACGCATTGAACTATTCATTTACTGTACTTTAATGAAAGCGTAGACGATGGAATCGTCCTGTCCACGTTTCAATTGCGTCTAACATAGATTTTCGTTAATTCGCGCACATTTCGCCCGCGCTACGATCTCAGTGAGGCGTCAGGTTGGTGTCACCGGCAACAATATTCAGATCGATACTAACAGCCACTTGCGAGCGATTCGGTTTGCCCTCAGAGCGCGACAATCCAACCGGACTAACGGAGCCACGACCATAGCGATCACCAATGCGACAGTAGAAATATTCAGGCAGGCCGTCTAGCCGCGTTAGATCAAGCGTAGGTAAATAACCCGACGTCGGAGCACGGCTCATTTCGCGTTCGACTAACTGAATGTTTTGCTCTGTCGGTTTAAAGACGATTGCACCGCCATTCGCGTTACCGAAATCCAGCATCGGGTTGCGCGGCCGTTTTATAATGACGTTACTGCCAGGTCGTGCAACTTCTTCAACCGCTATCGAACCGTCGGCCGTACGCTCTACGGTTAGCTCCAGATACAGGGGTTGCGCAATCTTCTCTGCCTGAGCGATCTCCACAACGCGTTCAGGTGTCATCATTCCTCGTCCACGACCGAACGAGAACGGCAGTACGTGACTACGCACACCAGTTTCTAATGTGCCGCTGTAGCGTTCGAGTTGTGCCCGAATACCTTTGGCCTGCAGGATCACGACGACAGCGTGATCAATGATATCTTCGGGCTTAGCGCCTGGTCTAAAAGTTATCCACTCGCGCCGTATTGAGTAATATCCAGGCTTGTGAAACTGCACCTCTATCGCTGAACAATCATCGCACGCTAACGCAAACTCGCCGTCTACCGTAATCTCTTTGGATTTAGACGCGGCGTTGGCCGGATTTATAGCTAGGCGAGTCTGCGTAACAGTCATGCCTACACCGGCTAATGGTTTACCGCTGCCATCTTCGATCCGCCCTTCCAGCTCAATACTTGCCTTCATGTTGCGGTCGGCCGATCGTTCAAGTAGCTCGGTCGCACCAGCTTCATCGCCTTGTTCCATCAGTTCAATCAGGCGTTCGGTGAGCTCTTTCGACGTCGACTCTGCACTGGCAGCAGCAATCGCAAAGAACGTACCCCCGATAACGGTAATGAGCAGCGCTCGTCGCGCGGTCTTAAACACCACGGGCACGGCGACAGCTAGTGAGTCGGCATGATGTTCAAGACGAAGCTACTCATGTCGTCTTTGCGTTGGATATTTTCTAGTTGAGGAGATCCGAGGTCCGCTCGGTCAATTGCACGCATCAGCCTAGTCACATCGGCATTCTCCTTTGCCTTACCAACGACGCGCAGGTGCGTGGATTTCCTTTCGACTTCGGTTAGCTCGATATTCGCCGGAACGACTTTTCGAATCTGAACTTCCCATTCCGACGCAGAGAGCGTGGTGTTCGAAAAGGTCATAGCGCCAACTAAAACAACTGCAACGAGCGATATACGACCAAAATTCAAGCGCTTTCTCCCAGTTGTCAGCGAGTCTATATAGTAGCAGAAGTGTAACAATCCAGCGCTTGAACTTGAGCAGTAGCGGATAGAGTATTAGTCCATTGGAAAATTCTTTCGCTATCGAGAAGCGAATTTTTGTCTGAATCAGAATCAGAGATTTTATTTGGCGAAAGTTACTGGCATTGGCGGCGTGGTATGAAAAACACCTCGGCTTAGATCTTGAAGAATTCGGCGGCGCCGTTTTTAAATGGCAATCGGATACCACCAGAGACGGCGGAATTACGGTGTGGCACGTGGCACAAAGCGATACCGACTGGTTTAGCCCGAGTCGGGCAAGCTTTATGATCAACTATAGAATCGACGACATGGACGACATGATTGCACAATTACAGGCGGCCGGTATCGAGATTTTGCAGGGCCCGGAAGCCCATGAGAATGGTAACTTCGCCTGGATAATAGATCCCGCGGGCAATAAGCTTGAGTTGTGGGAACCAAAAATCTGGGATGAGAAAAATAAGGCGGATTAGTCACGATGATTAATTCACAACGCGGTTTAAGCAATTTATCACGACACCTTTTCTATTCGATCGCGCAGATCTCCTCCAGAGTTTCTCCTGGATTCGATGCCTCGGTCCTAATGCGAAGGTCTTCTATCGCCGCCCTCACCTGAATAATGTCGGCATGCTCGTCAGTATAGATATCCCGCAGATGTCTCAGCGCCTTGTCTAAAGCGGAGCGTTTATCGCATTCTGGACGCGGACGTTGCACCGTCACATGCGGCGACGACAAATTACGCAACCGCTCAAGGGATTCAGAAGCCTCAGGATCCGCAATGACGAAAGAGTGACAAGACGCCCTTGATTTTCGTCCGTCATTCTTCAGCTCTACTTCATCTACAAAAAAGACGTATTTCAATCCGACAGCCACGTGACCCATGCCGCACAGTAGTGACGGCGCACCAGTCACATGAATTGGGCTTAACGGGGTTGCGCCTTTTAAGATCTCTGTGGCCTCGAACTCCACCTCAAAATGAAGTGGAAATGCTTTGGCCGCGGATACCTTAGCGACCAACACATGCTCGGATGATTTGAAATTTTGCTCAATGTCGCCCAAACACTGGCACGCGACCCCAACTCCCGGGGCCGCGACCAATACAGCGAGCAGCAGCGTCGCACGGAAATTCGACAAGCCACCAGCACGCTGCAGGACTGCAATAGACGTCAACATTGCTTCAACTATTGATCCCGCAGACGCCAACGCGCGCAAGCCTCTCCTAACTTTTCAACCGATCTCACAGGTCTGCAAATGTAGGCTCTGCCATCGACCATCACGTTTTATCCAAGTGCCGGTGAAACGGAGCTCGACTCCGCGTCCGTACTTCTCGCGCATACCCGGACTAACCAGTGGATCATCTGCCGGAAATTCACCTTTACCCATATAGCGACCATGGGACAAGATAACTTCTCCATACAGGCGGCTGGTTACTTCGTATAACTCGTATTCACTATTCCCAGATAAATTTGCGATGTCGATCATTTCTTCGCGCGTGGCCTTGCCGCCGCCGGCGGAAAAATAATAAAACTCGTCAGCTAGATTGTTTTTATACCAGTCATCGTCGTGAACCGTTGCAGCGGTCATCCATTCTTCGTAAAGGCGTTCTGTTTCTTTCTGTATGTCTGAATCTGTCATGGCTATTCTCCTCGCAATGGAACCGTTAAAGACAACCTTAAGTGATCGTAGTGGGCGCTTATCGTTCTACACGAAGATGGTACTATCGACAACACTGCCGTAGCCCGTAATATTGAGGCCCAAACCTGGAATGACGCAGCATCCAATGTTAACCACGGTGAGCGGCGATACACTGAAGGAGGATCGGGATGGACCTTAAGTTACTCAGTAAGCGCGCACTCGTAACCGGAGCCGGCAAAGGCATTGGACGAGCTGTTGCCGAAGTACTGGCAGCAGAAGGCTGCAATCTTGCACTCGCCGCTCGTAGCGAAGCGAGCCTCGCAGAACTCGCCACATTATTGAACGAAAAGCATCGGGTCGCGGTGACCACCCATGTAGTCGACTTATCGCAGTCCAGCGAACAGCAGCGCCTAGCGAAGGAATGCAGCGGTATCGACATACTAGTCAATAATGCCGGCGCGATCCCGGCCGGCGAGATCGACGAATTTGAAGAAGACGCTTGGCGCGCAGCCTGGGACCTAAAGGTGTTTGGTTATATCAACTTGTGTCGATCTTTTTTTCGAGAAATGAAAGCGCGCGGTGACGGCGTCATCGTCAATGTCATCGGTACGTCCGGTCAACGTATGAACCCTATGTACATCGGCGGTAGCGCCGGTAACGCGTCGTTAATGGCGCTATCTCGAGCCTTGGGCTCACGGTCGACGGATTTCGGTGTCCGCGTCGTCGCAGTAAACCCAGGCATGACCGCCACGGACCGGGCGCGCTTTATGTTACAGAAATGGAGTGAGCAAAAATTCGGTACACCGGATCGCTGGGAGGAATTTCTGGTCGAGATGAATCTTCCGTTCGGGCGTATGGGTGAGCCAAGCGAGGTCGCCGACCTGGTCGCCTTCGCGGCCTCGCCGCGCGCGAGCTATATCAGCGGGACCGTGCTTACCGTTGATGGCGGCGCGAGTGATCGGAATCACTAAGGCGATGTACACCCCGTAACAAACCGCGCTGAACCCCCATAGATCTACTGCGGCTCCGAAACTATTCCTAGCTCTGCCCGTATTTGACCGCCATGCTCGTCTAATAGCGGGGCCGGTCTTCTGATCTTTCCGGGCGTCGCCGACAGCTTGACCGGTATGCCGAGTAGATGTTGCGTACCGGCCTCGGGGTGCACAATTGGATTAAACATTCTACGCGCAATGGTGTGTTCGTTGGTGAAGACTTCATCATAGGTACGTACGGGCCCAACCGGGATCCCAACCTCTGACAATGCCTGCTCCCAGTGGGCTGTATCTTTTTCAATGAAATAAGGTGTCAGTTTTTCGGCAAGCACTAAGTGGTTCGACACTCTATTTGGGTTGTCCTTAAACCGTTCGTCATTGCGTAATTCTTCGGCCTGAAGGACATCGCATAGTCGCCCCCACAACCGTTGCGTCGCGGCGCCTATGGTGATCCAACCATCCTGTGTTTTGAATACTTGATAAGGCGCCGAGCCGCGATGTGCCTGTCCCAGGCGCTGCGGTGCATCGCCTGTCGCATTGAAACCGGCCGCTTCATAGACGCTGAATGACATTGCGGCTTCGAGTAGCGAGGTATCCACCAGCTGTCCAGCACCAGTTGTTTGGCGAGCGTTCAATGCAGTCAAGATCCCAATCGATGCGTACATACCGCCGCACATATCCGATATCGCGATCGGCAGCCGCATGGGCGGCCCATCGACATCACCACAAATGGACATGAGCCCCGACATCGCCTGTGCCATCAGGTCGAAGCCACCACGTTCGCTATAGGGCCCGGTTTGGCCAAATCCCGAAATCGAGCAGTAAACAAGTCGCGGATTTCGAGTACGCAACTGCTCGAAACCAAGTCCCAGCCGATCGAGTGTGCCGGGCCGAAAATTTTCGACAACCACATCTGCGCCATCGCATAAGCGCAGCGCGATTTCGAGATCCGCCGCGGCCTTTAGGTCGAGTGCGATACTGCGCTTATTACGGTTTATCTGCATAAACGCCGCGCTTTCTCCACCGATAAGCGGACGAATGTGCCGGGTGTTATCCCCCTTGCCGGGCCGTTCGATCTTAATGACGTCTGCACCCATATCGCCAAGCAGCATCGTGCAAAACGGGCCAGAAATATGTGAGGTGAAATCGATGATCCGAATATCTTCTAAGGCTTCATTCATGACAGTCCATCCAGTGTCGGCTTGCTTGACATGCATAGACACTGAGTCACAATTCACTGCATAGATCAAGCGTCGGACAGCCCAAACTGACACGGTCCGTATTGTCAAAGTCGTCGGATTGCGGGCGTCCGAACTCCTTATCTGCTACCCCGTGGCACCGAAATAAAAGGATACAAAATCACATGTCCAAGGCCATCGAAGTTGATCGAAGCGACCCTGCTTGTGTCGTGGTGACCTTGAACCGTCCTGGGAAACGCAATGCGCTTAGCCTGGCGCTGTGGCGCGAGCTTGCCGAAACGTTTACCGAACTCGAACACGATACCGAAACACGGGTCGTCATTCTCACCGGCGCCGGCGGCTATTTTTGTGCCGGTGCGGACATATCCGAATTTGCTGAAGTACGCACCGGCAAGGCAGCTGGAGAAATCTACGAAGCAGCGGTTGAGCATTGCAATGTGTGCATCCAGACTTTATCCAAACCAACCATTGCCGCCATCAGCGGTTTTTGCATTGGCGGTGGATTTGCACTGGCCCAAGTGTGTGATTTCCGGATCGCGGACACTACCGCAGTATTTGCGGTGCCTCCCGCACGGCTTGGGATCGTCTACAGCCAACATGAATGCGAGACCTTACTCGCGCTCGTCGGGCTTGCGAAAGCAAAAGAAATTTTATTTACAGCGGAACAATTCGGTATCGATCAAGCAACAGCCTATGGCGTCGTCGATCGAGTTGCAGACGACGGCACGAATGTGCTGTCGACGGCACGCGAGTTCGCCTCGCGCATAACAGGCAACGCGCCGCTGTCGCTCAAGGGAATGAAGCTGATTCTGAACGCGCTTGCCGGAGGCAGCGCGAAAGATAAGCAAACCGAGATAAATGCACATATCGATGCTGCCATCGAGAGCAATGATTACAAAGAAGCGGTGCAGGCCTTTGCCGAAAAGCGCCCGCCGGAATTTCGCGGAAACTGAGCATCCAATCGTGCAGCCGACTAGCGTTTTAAGGCTGTAGGCGATGCACTGGGTTGGCGTCGATGTTGGCGGAACGTTTACCGACGCCGTTGCATTCGACGACGAAACGGATACCTTTTCCTACGCAAAAGTCCCATCGACCCCAGCCAGCCCAACTGAAGGTGTTATTGCAGCCCTACAGGCACTGCAGATCGATCTAGAACACATCGCCCGCTTCGTTCACGGCATCACCATCGGCACCAACGCCATACTTGAGCACAAGGGTGCGACCGTATGGATGCTGGTAACGAAAGGCTTCCGCGACGTGCTTGAGATTGCCCGCACCAACAGACCGGTTCTCTACAATATCAAAACCCTCAAGCCGGTACCGATCGTGCCCCGAACGCAGGCGATCGAGATTGATGAGCGCTTGATATACGACGGCAGCGTGCGTGTGCCATTAAATCTAGATAACGTACGCGCCGCAGCGGAACAGATCCCGCAAGGCGATGAAATTGCCGTCGCTGTGTGTTTCCTCCACAGCTACGCCCATCCGGCGCACGAAAAAATTGCGGCCCAAATCCTGCGTGAACGGCGCCCGGAGCTATTCGTTTGCACCTCGGCCGAGGTGCTGTCGCAATTTCGGGAATACGAGCGCTTCAATACCGCGGCGCTCAACGCCTATATCGGACCACTAATGCGCGATTACCTGGATACGCTGGGTCATGGACTTAAGGCTCTCGGGTATGACAAGAAAGTTTTCATCATGACCTCCAATGGCGGTGTATCCACCGCCGAGCGCGCACAGCGATTGCCAATCGGCACCGTTTTATCCGGGCCCGCAGGCGGCGTTGCGGCAGCGGTGCACTTAGGAGCACACATCGGGATCGAAAATCTGATCACCTGCGATATGGGCGGCACCAGTACCGATGTGTGCTTGATCGAGGACTCGCAGATCCCGGTAACAAATGAACAACACATTGGCGGATACGCGAATCGCACGCCGCAGATCGAAATCAATGCAGTGGGCGCCGGCGGTGGTAGCATCGGCTGGCTCGATGCCGGGGATATCCTCAAGGTTGGTCCGCAAAGCGCCGGTGCCAATCCGGGACCCGCCTGCTATGGCCAGGGCGGTGCGCAGCCGACCGTAACCGATGCCAACTTGGTCCTGCAACGACTCAAACCCGGATCCCACCTTGCGGGTCATATCGGTTTGGATCGCGACCGATCGATCGATGTGTTGCAGCCGCTGATGCACAAACTCGACCTCGATGTGCTGTCTTTAGCCGACGGTATCGTACGAATTGCAGTGGCACGCATGGTCACAGCGATCAAAGAAGTCTCTATCGCGCGAGGATTCGATCCTCGCGATTTCGTTCTTTGTGCGTATGGCGGTGCGGGCCCCATGCACGCGAGCTTAATTGCGGATGAGCTGGAAATTCCGAGAGTCGTCGTACCGGTAGGCCCCGGCAACTTTGCGGCCTACGGCTCCTTGATAAGTGACATCCGCCAAGACTATGTCTTAACCCGCACGGTACAACTCCAACAATCAACGCTCGACGATATCGAAGCGGTATTCTGTGGACTTGAAGACGAGGGACGCTCGAATCTCTTACAAGAAGGCGTGTCCGCCAATGCCATTAAGACCCGACGCTCCTTAGGCATGCGATATCTCGGACAATCATGGGAACTTGAAGTCGATTTGCCGGTAACCGTCAACACTATTGCGGATATCAACGCCGCTTTCCATACGGCGCACGAACGGCGTTTTGGCCATCAGGGTGGCGATGAGACTGAAATCGTCAATTTTCGCATCGCCGCCATCGCAGCGGTATCCAAGCCAACGCTACCGGCATGGTCTGCGGCCGGGGCATTACCGGATGCCCTGATCGAACATCGATCGGTCTACTTCGATGGCAAGCTCTTGGACGTTCCAATTTACCACCGCATGCGATTACCGCCAAAGGCCTGCATTGAAGGCCCCGCGATCATCGACGAAAGTGGCTCGACTACGGTCTTGCCGCCCGCATGGCAAGCACGTGTCGTAGACTTTGGCAATCTCATCTTAGAGAGAAGGTAACGGTCGATGCCAGCGGTCAATCCCATCACGCTTGAAGTCGTTACCGAAGGCTTGATCGCAATCGTGAAGGAAATGCGCGCAACGATCATTCGTGCGTCGTACTCTTCGGTAATCTACGAATTCGACGATTTCTCTTGCGCACTCTTCAATGCCGCCGGCGAGATGGTCGCACAATCATGGGACCATCCAGGCCACGTTCTGCCACTACCATGGGGGGTACGTTGTGTACTCGATGATTTCGTAAACGATATATCGCCCGGCGATGTGTTTCTACTCAACGATCCGTATCGTGGCGGCACCCATCTAAACGATGTCACGTTACTCTATCCGCTATTCGACGGATCCGGAGAATTACTGATCTTCCCTGCCGTGCGCGCACACTGGGTCGATGTCGGCGGTATGGTTCCCGGAAGTTACTCTGGGCTATCGGACAACATCTACCAGGAAGGCGTGCGCATACCGCCGATCAAAATCATTGAAGCCGGCACTGTAAACCGAGCAGCAATGACATTATTGATGGCTAATATGCGCGTACCCGAAGAACGGGAAGGCGATTTCAATGCATCGCTCGGCGCCTGCAAAGTCGCCGATGGTCGGATCCGCAAGCTCTACGAAAAGTACGGCGCTGCAACAGTAGCGCAATGCGTGGCGGTAAACCTCGATCGAACCGAGCGACGCCTACGCGAGCAGATCGCGAAACTCCCCGATGGTGACTACTACTACGAAGACTATCTTGAGTATTTCAACGATGGAAAACTCGATCCTGTCCTCATGCGGATCAAGTTGACGGTGGTCGGTGATCAAATTATTGCTGACTTCGCAGGTTCGAACCCGCAGGTACCGGGCGTTGTTAACTCGTCGTTGGCGGTAACCGGTGCCGGCGTATTCGTGGCAGTCAAATCGACACTGGATCCTGGCGGCGCGGTCAATCAGGGCGCATTCCGTGCGATCGAATTGCGCGCACCACAAGCCTCTATCGTCGATGTGCGCGATGACGCGCCGGCCGGCGCGCACGGCGAGGTGCGCAAGCGTGCGGTGTCGGTCACCCTGGGGGCGCTGGCCCAGATCATTCCGGACCTGGTATCCGGTGATCTTTGTGGCACGTCATTTCCGAACGCAATCGGCGGTTACAACGAGCGACGTGCCCGCCAATACGTCTACTACGAAGTCCCGGCTGGCGGAAACGGCGGATTTCTCGAAGCGGACGGCCCGGACGCAATGGTCAATGTTGATTTCGGTAATTTACCGTCGATTCAAACCGCCGAGTCGATGGAGCTCGAAATGCCGGTGATGGTGGAGCGTTGTGAACTGAGGACAGATTCCGGTGGCGCCGGCCGCCATCGCGGCGGATTAGGTATGCGCCGCGATGTGCGCCTACTCGGCACCGAGGCAAGCTATTCGGTGCTGAGCGACCGCGCGGTGATTCCTCCCTATGGCGTATTGGGCGGTGGTAGCGCAGCGCCATATCACGTATCGGTTATGCGCAACGGCGAGTCCCAATTATTCGATACCGCTGGAAAGGTCACTGGATATCCACTGTGCCAAGACGACGTGGTGGTGATGCTTTCCGCGGGTGGTGGTGGCTATGGCGATCCGCTCGGTCGGGATCCGGATGCCGTTATGAACGACAAAGCTAAGGCCTACATCAGTGCCGAACAAGCACGCGATGTTTACGGGGTCGTGTTCGCCGACGATGGCCAGCCGGATCTCGGTGCAACAGCAACGTTGCGAGAAAAACTCCAAACACGACATATAGGTGCGAAGGTGATCGCTGATAACGCGTTGGATCCTTATGTGGGCGCACGCGGTCGTCGCCGCACAACCGAATTATCTAAGACGACTGCGGCGACTATCGGGGTTAAGGATGAGGATATGGTTGAATTGCTCGGTTCAAACCCGGCACCGTTAAGGGCCTGGGTCGTCGTTAGCGACAAAGCCAGTGATAACTGCGTTCGTCTGGACGAAGTTGGGCGCTCAATATTGGGCGTGACAGACAATGACACGGTGATCATTCGATACCTTTATTCGACCCCATTGGCCAATGGACTCGCTTACTGAAAGGATAACCGGGCTCGCGATTTAGACGCCGGCGGTTGCGCGGCGGGCAATTCGCGGCCCACAATCGAAGCTGTCAGGCGACGGTAGACCCAGAGATATCGAAATCCGAAGGAGAACGATATGGCAGTCAAAGGTGTTAAGCCCGGCGAACAACGAAATGATATCTTCCGCGAGACAATCGTGTGGGATATCGTTCCCGAAAAAACCGCGTTGTTAGTCATCGACATGACGCGTTGCTTTGCCGAAGAAGCAGGTCTGTTTTTCGTCCCTGAGGCCAAAACCAAGATCCCGACGATCAATAGCGTCGTCGACGCGAGCCGTGCTCAGGGTATTCAGATTGTGTGGGTCGTACGTCATCCATATCGCAAAGACGGACTCGATATGGCCCAGGAAAAGGATTTTGTGCCCGCTTTGGTTGGAAACCCGGCCGGCTACTGCGAAGGCGGTTGGGGCGTCGAATTGCATCCGGAAATGCACTTCCAAGACGCGGACTTGCTCGTTCCCAAAAACCGGTTCAGTGCCTTCATCGCCGGCTCGTCAAACCTCGATCGTATTCTGCGCTACCGTGGTATCGACACGGTTATGATCGTCGGGGTCGCCACCAATGTCTGTTGCGGCACCACCGCACGCGACGCGGCGATGCTCGACTACAAGGTTATTTTCATCGACGACGCGAATGCATCGTTTGGCGAACAGACGGAAGGCGGTTACGGACCCGGCATGGTCCATGAGGCGGAGCTGCTCACCTTACGCTCGCTGTTCGCCATGGTGTGTACGGTCGACGAAATTGTCGAGACGCTGGGCGAGCTAGGTGAAAAATAACTAGTTATTGTTTTCAACCGCCTGGACCCACAGCAATACCCGCAACAGGGCTCGAGGCGGAATCACCCCGGGGAGTCCGGCATCGCCATAGCCAAGGTGCGGGGCGACAACGATTTCGCGGTAACCGCCCGCGCACATACCGTAGAGCGCCTTTTCGATACCTGCCATTACCTGACGCTTTCCTAGTATCGTCACGTGGTCGATAAGTTCGACGCCATCGATTGTGCGCGTTTTAACGTGTTCACGCGCGCGCCCGAGTATGCCCGCATCCCAAGCGACTTCATCGCCGCGACGCAGAAATAATTGAGCGTTATAAGTCACCGCATCACCCTTTTTTGCTATAGGGCCCTCGCCAACGACTTCCTTGATCAGGCCCACACCCGCGGCGACCTCATTGGCCACGGCTTTCACTCCTAGACATAAGGATCTTATGCATTCGCATCAGCTTAATTATAAATCCCACTAGTCCCGAATTCGTTCAGCAACCATCAACCGGTGTCATCATGCTGACCTCATGAAGTAGATCGGCCTATACTCGGGTGGTGCCTGAAACGGTAACCATGACAACTTCGCGGCGTATGTTTATAGAACTTATTAAACCAGGACCACTCAGCTCGATCCAAGACGGCGGCCGCCTCGGTTATTTGCACACCGGTCTTGCTCCGGCCGGACCGATGGATCATGTGTCCTTGCGCATCGCGAGCCAATTGGTCGGCAACGAATTGCCACCGCCACTGTTTTGTGGCGGGCCACGCGGCGACGCCGGCATTGAGTTCACATTACTCGGTGCGACGATGAAATTTCATACCGACGCATTGATCGCATTGGCCGGCGCCGAAATGCCTGCGTCACTGGACGGCGTAGAGGTGCCGTACTACCAAAGCGTGGCGGTAAGCGCCGGTGCGACGTTGACGATGGGTGCAGCTCGTAATGGCGCTAGATCCTATCTCGCAGTAGCCGGTGGATTAAGCGTCGAACCGGTGCTGGGATCGCGATCCGAGAATCTATTTTCTTCGCGAGGGCCATTCGGCAGAGCCTTGCAAAAAGGTGATTCGATTCCGATCCGACCCCTTGCAGAGTTAAACGGACGACGTGCTGGCCTCCGATTCGATCGGTCGAAACTCGCGGAGCTTGGCGGTGAACAAATTCTACGCGTCGTTATGGGGCCGCAAGATGAGGCGTTCACCGATAAAAGCATCACGGATTTCACCACCGAAGCATGGAAGTTGAGTACCCAAGCGAATCGGACCGGCCTGCGATTTCACGGCCCAAAACTCGAATTCGGACCCCGACCCAACTATCTGGTGCGCGACGCCGGGGCGGATCCATCCAACATCGTTGATGACATTATTCCCGTTGGCGGGATCCAATGTCCGAGCGGCATCGAAGCGATCGTGATGGGCACTGAAAATCCGACCGTTGGAGGATTTGCCAAGATCGCGACAGTCATCTCTGCCGACATCGCAACTGCGGGGCAGATGCGGCCCGGCGACATCGCGCATTTTCGACCAGTTAGCGTAGACGAAGCACTCGAGCTTGCACAAAACGCGGCCGCGCTGGTCGGCCCGCACAACATCATTGGCGGCTAATGAAACATCATTGGCGGCTAATGAGATGATCTATGAAACGCCGATATTCCGCCATTTAGCCGACAGCTACGTCGGTATCGAGTTCGGTGACGACGCCGACCTACGTAATAACTTCCGGGTGATCGCCCTCGCTCAAGCATTTGCCGCGCTAAATATCGATTGGATGTTGGAGGTCATTCCAACACTACGCGAGTTCGGCCTTGTCTATGATCGCAGCCTTACGACCGCGGTAAAAGTCGAGGCGACGATCAAAGAGATCCTGCCCGACATTGTCACCGCAGACCAAGTGACCTCACGTCTATTCAAGTTACCGGATTGGTATCGCGATCCATGGACGGAGGCGATCAACCGTCGAGCCGGCCTCAAGCCAAGTATTGAAGTTGTCGCCGAGACTAATCAATGTGCCGTCGACGAGGTGATCAAACGCCATGCCGGCACCGATCATTGGGTATCGTGCGTTGGCTGGGCGCCGGGGTGTTACTTCGCCTATCCACTCGACCGCGCCATCGGGGTGACTGCTCCCAAGCTCGATACCGCACGGCCCTACACCCCGGAACGGACGCTCACGCTCGGCGGCTTATGCACTGCAGCACTGCCGTTTCCGGGACCGTCCGGCTATCAAATGCTCGGCCGCATCGCACCACCGATTTATCGTACCCGGGGCGACATTGCAGGATTTCCTGACCATGGAGTGCTGTTTGCGGCGGGGGATCGGCATCGTTACGTCCCCGTTGACGCACTTGGCTATGAAGCAGTGCGAGAGAAGATCGCGAACGGCACCTATGAATATGATGTCACCATCGAACAATTCTCATTTCAAGAGCTGGTTGATGGCGGTTATTCGGATTAGGGTCCAATATGCCGATTACGAACCTTCGATGACAAATCAGCGTCTCGTCATTCCGGCGGAAGCCGGAATCCATGCGGCATCTACGTCTCTCGTGTGCGTGAACGAAGCGCGAATACCTGTATTCACTATGGATCCCGGCCTTCGCCGGGATGACGACGAGGCCTCGGGTAATAATGGCGTTGCCCGAATATCGATCCCTACAACCACTACACGCCGAAGTAATCAAAAAACCGAAACGTCGGCTCACCATCGAGCATCGCAACTAGCTCGTCGATAACCCCGGTTTCCGTTCGCCAAGCTAAATACTTCTCATACTTTGGGCGGGTCTCCCATTGCTCGATTACTACAAGCGCCAACGGGTCGTCTTGATTCTGCACGATATATAAATTGTTACATCCATCGTAACTGCGCGTTTCAGGTAAGATCCTATGCAGCATACTGCGTAGGTCTTCGAGCGAATCTTCTTTTACACGGAAATCGAGTATTACTTGGCAGGTCATGGGTTATCCCTCGGTATTTTCTTGGTTGGGCTAGCTTAGCTTCGGGATCATCTTAGCGTAACGATCAAGAAAGGGCAGTACGGCATCGGGCGTATCGGGATCTTCCATACCAGCACCGAGGATGACTGTGTCAACGCCCATCGCGTGATAGTCAGCCAATAAGGATTCTTCCGGATCTCCCCAGGCAAATATCATGATCGGAATGGATTTCGGATCACGTCCGGCTTTATCGCAGCGGCGGTGGAGGTCTGCGATCATCGTGGGAAAGTCATCAATCTTCGCATCGAGCGGACACCAGCCATCACAATAATCAACCACGTGCTGCAAACCGCCGGATGTGATGGTGCCAATCACCACCGGCGGATGCGGTTTTTGCACCGGCTTTGGATAGGACAATATCGGTCCGAAGTTTACATACTTACCGGCGAACTCAGGCTGGTCTTGCGTCCACATACACTTCATCGCTTCAACCCGTTCGCGCAATATCTTCCAACGTTGTTTAAACGGCGTGCCGTGGTTTTCAATCTCATCCACGTTCCACCCTGCCCCAATACCGAATATCACGCGACCGTTAGACAACACATCTAAGGTAGCAACTTCCTTGGCCGTGACAATGGGGTCACGTTGGATCACGAGGCAGATGCCGGTCGCGAGTTTTAATTTTTTCGTAACACCTGCCGCGGCCATTAGTGAGACGAACGGATCCATGATATGCGCGTAAGGCATCGGCATTTCGTCCCCATCAATGATGTACGGCGTGCTTTGATCTACCGGGATATGGGTGTGCTCGCCAAGCCAAAGTGAATCGTAACCACGATCTTCAAGCGCGATGGCCAAATCGTCCGGGCGAAATGAATGCGTTGTATTGAAATTGAAAAACCCAAATTTCATCTCCGATCTCCTTCGAGGAATTTCGTCGCCGCTGCTAAGTTCGTTCTTTCGTGACGTCCTCGCCTGCAATTCCCAGAAGAAGCGCCTTCAGACTCGTCCTAATCAGTCGTGTTCGATGTCCGCCGAGTATTGTAGTATCGCGATACCGCTCACCGCCAATAGGGGGCAAGATGGTCGATCACGCAGTACCGCTCATCGATATCTCAAAGTATCGTTCTAGCGATCCGAATGAGCGCGCAGCCGTGGTCGATAGCGTTTCGACCGCGTGTCGCGAGATTGGATTTCTCTTAGTGACGGGAACGCAGGTTCCGACCGACGTCGAAGCAGCAACGGTGCGCGAGTGCCAGCATTTTTTCACCCTCCCGCTGGCAGATAAGATCGCCGTGAGCCGGCCGGACCCGTCGCATATCCGAGGATACAGCGGGGTTGGCACAGAGGCGCTTTCGCAACTCGAAAAGGATCAAGCGCCGCCCGATCTGAAAGAAGTTTTTGACGTCGGACCCTTCGATCTTCCTACAGATACAGACTACTACTCTCCGGCCAAAGCCGGCGCGAGCTTTGCACCGAACGTGTGGCCTAAAAATTTACCAGCCTTGCAATCGGCGATGTCGGCCTACTTTTTAGCAATGGAAGATCTTTCCGAAGAGTTGGCACGGATTTTCGCGTCGGCACTTAATCTATCCGATGATTATTTCATTCCCAAGATAGATCGCCACATTAGTATCTTGCGCGCGAACTTCTATGCCAGACAACTTGAGCCTCCGCTGCCTAACCAGCTACGCGGCGGCGGCCATACTGACTACACCGCGTTCACCATATTGTGGCAGCAAGAAGTGCCGGGTGGCGGATTGCAGATCCGCGATAAGCGCGGCGAGTGGGTAGATGTACCAGTGATACCAGGATCGTTTGTCGTCAACATCGGCGACTCTCTCGCCCGATGGACCAATGATCTATGGGTGTCGACAATGCATCGCGTGGTTAATCCACCGCCGGAAATCGCGCACGAAACCGATCGCCTCTCGCTCGTGTATTTCTTCCAGCCCAACTACGACGCGATCATTGAGTGTATCGAGACGTGCCAAGGGCCCGACAACCCCGCTAAGTACGCACCAATCGCGAATGGCGACTACTTGGCGCAAAAATTTGCCGAGCAACAAATCGGTGCGTAGTGAGCTTGGGCAACTGCCCGGTCTAATTCGAGAATAGTTGGCGACGCCGCGATAGGCGAACAAGCGCGGCGATGCTCACGCCGAATAACCACAAGGAGGCGGGTAGTGGTACGGCAGTTAGCTGCCCTAGACTAGAGTAGATTTCACCGCCACCACTGTTTTCTTCGATGATGAAAAATAGGCTCAACAATACTTTCGTCGGATCGAACGGATAGTTACCGGGCCCCGTATCCGAGAACGTATCTGACGCAAAAAGGTAGGACAGCCCAACTTCAATTCTTCCACCGGTTGCAGTCGGTGCGTCGCCTTCCAAATCGATACCATCGACGAGATCGCCTGCGTTGAACATTGGAACGCCGAGGAACATATTAAACAACGCCGCATCGTCCGCACTCAGCATCATATCGTTTGTAACGGTTAGTACGCCTGGGGTACTACAACAAACAATTGTTGTTGGCGTCGTGCCGTCCGTAATTTCGACGTCCCCGGTAACATCATCGATGGATCCGCTCAACGTCGTCCCGAGGGGCACGGCTGAATAGATGGCTCCCCCCGCGTCGGACACGATGTCTAGTGTGCCGGAAAAATTAATGGTCGCCGCTAGCGTGCTCGACATGAAAAACACCAGGAATGTTCCAAAAAATAACACCGACCCCATTTTTCTCATTTGCTTCGCTCCTGCGGTGGCTAATTTATCGATTGCGAAATGCCGGTATGACGTGTTTCGCGAATAATTCGTTCGAGCGTGAACTCTTTTTCGGATCAATACCTGCGAAGTGGGTCGACAGGATAAAATCCGTGCACTTAAATTCATTGCAAAAAGCATCGAGTTTCTCTGCAACCTGATCGGGGCTGCCGGCCATGATCGCGCCGTCGGCGAGTACCGAATGTCTGATCTCTTCGGGCGTTTTAAATGGCAGCGGTTGGTCATCGCCCTCGACATCGGCCGCTTCGCCAAGCACACGTTCATAGTAGCCGAACACATGAGCCAAATGGTCTTGGATCTCTTCCCATGCTTGGTCTTCGGAGTCTGCACAATACACCATCCTCAATTGGGCAATCTTGAAGTCGGCGGGGTTGTGGCCCAATTCCTCCAGAGTTTCGAGGTATAGCGGTGCCGGGTCTGGACCTAAGGTTGTCATTAGATTCGCACCAAAATTTGCCGCGCGCCGGATTGCTTTCGGACCGCGTGCACCAATCCACAACGGCGGATGCGGTTGCTGCACAGCCTTCGGCGCCAAGGTCAGGTTTTTGGTTTGCGTAAAGCGACCATCGAAGGTGACGTTATCTTCGGTAAATAGCCGGCGCAGCAGTTCGATGCCTTCGACAAACCTAGGTGCCCGCTCGCTACGATCGGCGCAAAAGGCGTTGAACTCGTCATGTGTGTATCCCATCCCAACGCCGATGTCGAAGCGGCCATCCGAAATGATATCGGCGAGTGCGATATCCTCAGCCGCGCGCACCGGGTGGATGAATGGCAGAAGTAATACGAAGGTACCGATCCGAATTTTGGTTGTTACCGCCGCGATGGCGGCCGCCATGGACAACGATGCCGGATTGTAGGCGTCCTCGGTGAAATGATGCTCGGTTAACCAGACGTGGTCGAAGCCCAGCGCCACGGCATCGACCAATTGGTGCATAATGGCCCGGTAGAAAGTGGGTGCCGGTATGTGGCAGCGTTGGGGGTTGCGAAAGTCGTACATGATGCCGAATCGCATCTTATTGTCTCCCTAGTAGTTATCCGCACCGATGCTCGCGCTTCGCTGGTACAGAAATCAATATTCGAATATCGCTAGTCTGCGGCTTGGGCTAACTATCCGACGTCCAGCTTCAAGATACCTCTAGCGACTCAATTGAATCTGGCCTGCACAGAATAATGGTCCTTAACCGACCAATCCAGTACAGATTACAATCAATTCTGACTGTATTCATCTGACTGTGACGGTACGCCATGCGTTAACAATCACGCTGACACCGTCTAGGCGGTATTATTTGACTGAGGTGAATTGCAAGAGGTCATTATATGGGGGATTTCGAAACATCATTGATGCTGTTGACGAGGAAGGCCTCGCGCAAACTGCGCGACAATTCGCTTCTCGATGAGCGGGTTGCCGGCTGGCTCGAGGAATCTATCAGGGCGTACCAAGAGCACTCATCACGTTCTCCAAGCGCCGATTCAGAGCCACACTGGAACCTAATCACAACGCTTCAAACGCCCGAGGAGGACGCTTTGTTCATCATCGCATTATTCGATGGTGACCAAGCGACTATTGCAGCCGGTCGAGGCGAGATGAATGCCGTGCAAAATTTTTGCTCGCGCGGCCTCCCCAATAATCCGCGGGAGATTATTGAAGCAGCCAGGGCCCTGTTTAACGTCCAGGAAAGGGCATTAAATTGGAGCGTGCAGGAATTACTACAGCGGCTACCGTCGACGAACCCTGGGGCCGGCCATTTCGAAAGAACTTACTCGTCTATTCCAGTCAGTTCGGTGCCCGCGGCAACACCAATCGCGATGTCGGACGAAACTCAGCAATCGCTAGAATCGCTCCTATCCAAAGCTGCCTATACGAACACTGACAATTTGCTCAGCGCTGCGGCTGTAACGCAATGGCTACCAGAACTTCTTGAGGAAATTGCGGATGAGGTGCAACGATTTCCAGAAGAAGAAAACGAACCGCAATGGGGCCTTCTGGCAGCGGATTCAAGCTTTGACGAAGATGCTGTTTTCGTTATCGTTCTAATCGACGGCGAAGAAATTCGGCTAGCGGCGGGACGCGGTGAGGTCTACGCCGTGCGTGAATTCGATGATGAAATTGAGGACGCGCGCGAAGCTATCTCTTTAGCTCGAGCCACACTGCACGTCGAAGACGAGGAAATCACATTTACAAGGTCTGCGCTGCAAAGCTGGATCGACGGCAGCTGATGCCGACCCGCCAACTTGTACCGCTAAGCGATTTTACTAACGTGGTTCGAATAATGTATATCATCGCAAGTGCGGATCCGTCGTACCGATATAGCTTAGATAACTCTGCTTAATTTTCTGACCGCCGCCATTCGATTTAGAGATCCATTGATCAACTACATTCGTAAATTCGCTCATCAAGCGATTAAAAAACTTCGCGGATAGCGCGAACACCCCAGGCGGTACTGCAATTATTTGCTGCTGAAATTTCAACGGAAAGATTGGCAAGTCCTGATAGTAAATGTGTAGTGCGAAAACCCAGCGCCAATCCCATGACGAAAAATCCGAGGACGGCGCATCAAACTCGATTTCAAAACGATCGCCACGCGCGTAGGGTCCGTCACTAAAAACTAGCGCGTGAAAATCTCGAAAATTGTTTGCACAAATCAATCTAGCCTCGACGACGTCGGCCTTGTTCGAATATTGAACGAGATGGCGATGTAGCTCTGGGTTCGATAACTGCATGAAGGCGAGAAATTTCGCATAGGTGCTGCGCTCAATAGTCATAACAAGAACGCCGATATTTCTAGTTAAGCTGGATCCGGCGACCCCAAGGTACCGGTTCGCCGCCCTTTACTAACCACACCGTTGGAAATTCGGGTTCAACTTCAGGAAATTCACCTTTCCCATCGGTAAAGTAAACCAATACATCGGGTCTGCGCCCTGAATCAGCAACCCAATCAAACACCGGCGCAAAGTTCGTCCCACCGCCGCCCGTTAATTCGTGAGGCGCCGCAATTGTCTCCCATGGCTCGAATGTCCAGGGCCCGTGGTCAGAAAGTTCTGTGCCACAGGCCAGCAACGTAATACGCGCACCAACTTGCCCTTTAAGCGCCGATATCTCTGCAAAAAAATCATCAATCTCAGCATCTTTTATCGATCCGCTCGTATCCACGGCGATCACAAGGTCCGTCTGTACGCTGATTAAGCTTGGGAAAACAGCGTCCCCGCCGCGTCGACTTGACGGCCGTAGGTAGCTGTAATCGTCGCGTGCCGTGGCCGTTAGGTAGCGATCTAGTAAGGCGCGCCATGGCAGCTGCGGTCGGCCTAAGTGACCAACAATCCGCGTCATTGTGTCGCTCAACTTTCCGGCCTGCATCGCAAGCTGACTAGCGCTGACCAGTCGTTGTTGCCAATGCACGGCCAGTAGCTCACGTTCATTTTTACTCAAGGGTAGTGGTTGGGAACTAAGTGCCCGCTCCGATGCCTGCTCCCGCGGTTCTAATTTCTCGTTGCCATCAATGCTCGCGGCCGTAGAGCCATCATTAGACATTGGGGTTGTGCCGAAATCGGTAGCGATCGATTGTTGCTCCGGATGGTCATAAATGTGCCGGTCCATCGGCGTCTTAATGTCATTCTCATCGAGGCACGGATAGATCTCCTCAGCGGTCATGCCACCGAAATTATCATCAAGCAACACGCCTGGTGGCGGCTCCAGCTTATCCATCGTAAGAATAGGATTTATTGCCAGATCACAAGCCGTATCCCAGCGCCGATGATCTCGCCGTCCACGACGAGAAAAGTGCGATAGCGCGCAATGCAAGGCTTCATGCGACAGCACAAACTGCACTTGACTGACGCTAAGATCGGCGATGTATTGCTCGTTATAGTAGATCGACCGTGCATCGGTGGCCGAGGTCGGACACCACTGGGGATCCGCTGCGACCAATGGTAAGCGCATGACCAGTGCACCTAAGAACGGTCTATCTAAGATTAAGCGCGTGCGCGCGGCTGCGAGTTTTTTTTCTAGATCGGCAACCATAATTCAGCCGTCGTAGGCCATGACATCTGCTACCTGCTCTGCCCACGCCGCGAATTCGGGCACGGTAAACAATGACTCACCTATCGCACGATGCATGTCCGAGACGAGCATAATGCCCATCTCGCGCTCCGGGAACGCGGTGGCGTAATCCAGGATATGTCCGATTGTGCCATTATCATCATTGCCATCGTTCGCTTTAATCGAACGCGCGACCAGCGCTGACGCGATAGCGTATTGCAGATCGATAGACGCCGGTACGGGTATATCGTCTCCCCTGGTGATCGCATCGATGTCCGGCAGGTTGTTTAAGTTTTCGATAAACGCGTTGAGTTCTATTCCTGCCGCTGGACCGACGCAAGCTTGAAGACTGCCGAGCAACAAATCTGCGCGATCGCCGAACTTCCGTAGCGCCCGGTGGGCGAATTCCCAACTGCGCGGCGAGGGAAATGCTATCGGATTGCTTGCCGGGTCGAAGTCGAACAATAGATCCGGACGGAAACGAAGAAACGCTATCAACCGCGGATCGATACCGTTCGTATAGGCCCAAACGACCCAATCGTCCAAGTTGACCTCGAGTTCATAATGCGAGAAACGATTAGCGAGCGGTGCAGGCATCGCGTAGGCAACACTGCGATCGCCTTGGCGATTGCCCGCAGCGAATATGGCCCAAGCATTTGGTACAGAATAGTCACCGAGTCGCCGGTCGAGTATCAGTTGATAGGCCGCGGCGGAAACCGTCGGTGCCGCGGCCGTGATCTCATCTAGAAATAGGATCCCGGACGAACCGTGTCGATCCGAGTCCGGCAACAATGCCGGGACGGCCCATTCGACCCGACCTTCGGTGCGAAATGGAATCCCACGAAGATCGCTAGGTTCCATTTGTGACAAGCGCACATCGATGATCGGTACCCCATGACGGGACGCAACGTCGGCGATAAGTTGGGACTTTCCGATACCCGGCGGACCCCAAACCATCACCGGCGTATGGATACCACGTGCGGCGCTGGTGAATTCGCGATCGAAAATTGCAAATAATTGGCTAGGTCGCATGGGAGATCACGAGCGCAGTAGTGCCGCTACCGATGTTATCAAGCCTTGATGTTAACGAAGGTCTATAAGACAGACCAGTGACAGCAATCGCGCCTATAGCCGCTTCAAGTCTTCATGATATGCCTAATCACAGCAATTCGGATCGCTTGCATCTCGGTCGCTGAGGGTATTGAATTAGCATTATTGAATATGACTCTTACCCTGGAGACCCAACAATGAATACACTCGACGTAGCGGATCTGCCCCACGTCGTGGCAGAGATGAGCTATACCAAACCAGTAGAAGGTGAGGCGCGGGTACGCGTTTTTCCTCCGTCGAGCGGCCGCAAGATCGAATCCCCTGCGCGCGAGCGGATCCCAGTTCCGGTGTATGACTGCCGCCCGATTTTGGATCAACTGACGCTCGACGAAGCGGGTTTTCAGATCCTCTCGCATCGCTCGGCCTTCGATGATTTCTACGATCCGGAACAAGTGAAAAAAGTCTACTACCCGGAATCGGTTGAACTAATAAAAGCGGCGACCGGCGCTATTGAGGTCTTCATATTTGATCATAATGTGCGCAACCAGCCGCGCTCCGACGAAGGCGATGTGGGCATACGCGAACCAGTCGATGGCGCCCACAACGACTACACCTTGAGTTCCGGTCCGCGCCGTATCCGTGAGATCTTGGAAGACAATAACGCGCTGGAATATATTGACCACCGCGCCGCATTGATCAACCTATGGCGGCCCATCGTTGGGCCAGTGCAGGATTTTCCGCTCGCGGTGTGCCATGCCCGAACGACGAATATCGACGATTTTATTCCGACTGAGATCCAACACTATCTAGAGGGCAATCTCGAAACACCAAGTCTCACCGGTGAGATCTATTCGTTCCAACATAGCGAGGCCCATCGTTGGTTTGCGCTCTCCGACATGCAACCGGACGAAGCCTACTTGCTCAAGTGCTTCGACACCGCGAACGATGGGCGTGCAATCTTCACCGGACACACAGGCTACAAAAACCCCGCATGTCCGCCGGATTTCAAACCGCGCGAAAGTATCGAGCTGCGGACCGTGGTGGTGTTTCCCTAAACGAGGCCGGTGCGGCTGACACCGTACTGAGCAAACAGTCCATGCGGTCGATTGCGCCTTAGGCCGCTGACTTAGACGCCTGCTTACGTTGAGGCGAATCCTCAGATCCTGCGGCAGTCACCGGCGCACTGAACTCTAGTACACCATCTTCCAGTGGCGCATGACGGATAATTTCTTTGTCCCGCGCATAGTTCTGGGTGTTCAGCCATGGGTCGTGATCGCCTTGACGCGGAAATCGATCCATAGCTCGTTGCATGTAGCCAGGCGTAAACGAATCGATCAACGGGCGCTTCGTCATATTGTTATCGGTTGGACGCAAATGCGGGGTACATTGAGTTACCTTTAACTCACTCATCCGGTTCACCACCCGACAAACGAACTCTGCGACTAATTCCGATCGCAGCGTCCACGACGCATTGATGTAGCCCATGGTGTAAACAAAATTCGGCACATCAGACAGCATCATGCCTTTATACGAGAAGGTGTCCGGGAAATTAACCGGGGCGCCGTCGATCGAAATTTGTGTACCGCCCAAGACAACGAGGTCGAGCCCGGTGGCAGTGATAACGATATCTGCGGGCAGCGAACTACCGGACTCAAGCTCGATCCCGCCCGGTGTAAAAGACTTTATCGTGTCGGTCACGACCACTGCCCTACCGGACCTGATGGACTTGAACAGATCCGCATCCGGGACAAGGCACAGGCGCTGGTCCCACGGATTGTAATCTGGGGTGAAATGTTTATCGACATCGTAGTCTGGTCCAAGACTTTTGCGTACAAGCCCTAAAAGTTTTTTCTTCACTGCCCCCGGATTCTTTCGCGTTTTGCGGTAAAACATCCGTTGGAATTGCACATTCTTCCAGCGGATCAAACGATAGGCGAGTTTTTCCGGTAACAATTTATTGATCAATTTCGCGACCGGATCGATCGCCGGCATCGACACCACGTAAGTCGGTGACCGTTGCAGCATCGTCACTTGAGCTGCCGTTTGAGCGATAGCGGGGACTAGCGTCATGGCCGTCGCACCACTACCGATAATCACCACACGCTTACCGTTATAGTCGAGATCCTCGGGCCACGCCTGCGGATGAATCACCTTACCTGTAAAATCGGCAAGACCTTCAAATGCCGGTGTATAGCCTTTCTCGTAGTTGTAATAGCCGCTGCACGCGAGGAGAAAGTTGCAGGTAATCTGGACGTCGCCGGCTTCATGTACACGCTGCACCGTGATTGTCCATTGGCTTTTTTCGCTGGACCAATCGGCCGACTTTACCCAGTGCCCAAAGCGAATATGCCGGTCGATACCGCGTTCGACTGCGGCCTCTTTCACATAGGCTAGGATCGATGCACCGTCCGCGATCGCCTTAGCATCGAGCCACGGTTTCGAATCGTAACCCATGGTGTACATATCGCTGTCGGAACGGATACCAGGATAGCGGAACAGATCCCACGTGCCGCCGATTGCATCGCGACCTTCAAGGATGGCGAAACTCTCGTCGGGACACGCGTCCTGCAGACGCCGCGCGGCCCCGATACCCGAGAGCCCAGCGCCGATGATAACAATATCAAAGTGTGTCATTCGCTCTTAACGGTCGATTACTGGGACGACGCACAAGCTCAGTCATTCCACGATGCCGGTTGATCTTCCATATGTAGCGCATTGAATTGCCGACCTTGGAATTTCCAACCATCCGCAGTCAAAATGTACTCGTCGTTGTAGTAGCCTGCACCGATCCACCCCATATTATTTTTCGCACTGCGCAAATCGAGATAACAACGACCAATCGCGCTCTTGTCGTCACGCATTTCGATGACATGATTGTGAATAAAAGGACGTGGCATCAGCGGCGCGCTGGTGATGTAGAATTCCCGGAGCTTGTCGTGCCCGACGACAGCTCGCTCTTTACCTTCGTATAACGCGGTAAAGTTTCCGTCAACCGCAAACAAATTGATGATGCCGTCGACGTCGTCTCGCCACACGCAATCGCAATATCGCAGCGGCAGATCACGGATAGCTTCGCGAGTGAGCAGCGCCGCGAGTTGTTGTTCGATCATTTAGTAACTCCCAATTAGGTGATGTCGCAGTAGTATACGTGGTGGCTTTAATCCACTGTAGTGCGCGAAGATATTGGACAGCTCGACTTAAAAAAGGAGAAAGGGGCACATCACGTTTTATTCGATTAGGGGTCGAAAAACGTGGTCTGTCCCCGATTACTTATGCTTGGTCTGCCCCCGATTATTTATGCTACGGTATCCTCCCCGGAGCAGTGCAAAAATACGCCGTTAACGGTCCTAGCCTTTGAACGGTCATGACCGAGACTTCAAAAATGTCTAGAGGAAACTAGCATGCAAGAAGCAGAAAATATCGAACTCTACGATCGACGATGGACGTTGGATTACCCGGAGCTAGGTACGGGGCCGGTGTCGATCGAGCCGTACCTGTCACAGGAATACTTCGATCGGGAACGTGACACGATTTTTCGTCGCTCATGGCTCAACGTTGGCCGCGAAGAGCAAATCCCTGCAGCAGGTGACTACTTCGTGCAGGAAATCCCCAACTGCGGCGTGTCAATTCTCATCGTTCGCGGCAACGATGGTGTGATCCGGGGTTTCCATAATGTTTGCGCACACAGGATGAACAAGCTCGTGTGGACGAACGACGGCTCGTGCCAAACGTTCAGCTGTAAGTTCCACGGATGGTCGTACGACAATTCTGGTCAGCTTAGGGGCGTGCCGGATGAAGAGACTTTCTTCGATCTGAATAAGAAAGAGCGCGGCCTGTCCCCGGTGGCCGTGGACATCTGGCAGGGGTTCATCTTTCTCAACTTGGATCCGAATCCGGAAGAGACTCTGCTTGAGTACCTGGGCGAGATGGGCGATCGGCTCGCGGAATTTCCGTTCAAAGATATGACAGCGTGCTATGCCTACCGGGGCGAGTTGAAGGCCAACTGGAAACTCGGCGTGTCTGCCTTTAATGAGGTTTACCATGTGGCGTTCGTTCACCCTTCGTCAGGGAACTCATTTCGAGACAAGGATAATATGTTCGGCCGGCCCTTGTGGGCCAAACTCGATAAACGTCACCATACGCTTTCGATATTAGGGAATCCCGACTTTAAAATGACCCCGGTCGAAGCGGTTGCTGGCTCGCACACCCCCCAAGTTTCACAAGGCGGTGTTGGTTCTGGCCGTGGTTCAAACCCCTCCGGCGCTAAGGATTGGTCCCTCGACATTAACGTTATCTTCCCGAACTTCTTTGTGGATGTGGCGTCAGGGTGGTACTTCACTTACAACTTCTGGCCGTTAGCTCCGGATAGGACATTCTACGAAATGAAAAACTACTACGCCCCGCCACGAAATGCCTCGGAGCGATTTTCGCACGAATACAGTCGTGCCTTATTGAGAGATATCTTGCATGAAGACCTGCACATGATGGAACAGACTCAAGCAGGGGTGGCGAGCGCGGCGGGCACCGCGCGGCGAAATATCCTTTTAGGCGATAGCGAGGTTTGCGTGCGCCACCATATGAAAGTCGTTAACGACCACGTGGGTCGCACAGACTAAACAAGTTTAAGCGGAGGTATTGAAGATGCAGTTGCCACAACCTTTCAGCAAACTTGAACCGTTTGTCGAGCAGTGGAGCTTGGGAACAGAACGTGAACGCAATAACATACGGATCACCAGCACGATGGAAGAGATCCAAGAATTCTACGACGCTATGCTGTCACAAATACACGACGCGTTAACCTATCTCGATAGTTTTCCGCTGGACGATATGCCGGAAGACGCACAAAAGCTGTTCAACCTGACCCTCTCGCTTGCCGAAGTCTCGAACTGCGTGGAACGTTTCGGTGAGCCTGCTGTTCCCAATGGGTTTGACAGTGCGCGATTCACGCCGTTCTCTCCCTACGGACCGATACCCTAATAGGGGACAGACCACGGGTTTCGTAAGCGCTGCGCTACCGCTTAGTAATTGGTAACCTAGCGATCCCTATGCCTGTGAACACGGAGGTTCACTATGCCACGACGTGCTCGACTCGCCGTTGCCTGTATACCCTGGCACATTATTCAGCGCGGAAATAATCGCTCGGCTTGTTTCTATACCGCCGACGACAGGCATCGGAGAAAACTACATAACAGGACCCAGTGCCAACGCCGGTTGGATACCGGCAACGGTTAAACCGTGGTCTGTCCCCGTTTTAACTTAAGGTGTAGCCCGCATACCCGTTCGCGGCGGATTCTCCGATTGTCGCCATGTACATCGGGATACCGCCCGTGTACATCAGGATCTCGCGCTGTTTGCCCGGAATGTTAGCGCCCATGTACCAAGAGTCAGCCTGCGGGAACAGCGTTGGCTCGACCAGATCCATACATTCTTTCCGCCACGCCTCCTCTGCCTCCGGCGTTGCTTCAATCCTCGACAGCCCCTGCTCGCGCATGTATGCGAGGCATTCGACGATGTGATCGCCCTGGAACTCAGCACTCGTTGGTCCATTACAAAATCCACTCGGCGACTGCGGTCCGTAACCAAACAACAGGTTCGGGAAGCCGGCACTCGCGAGGCCTTGATAGGTGAGTACGCCGTTTGCCCATTTGTCTGCGATGCTGGTGCCGTCGATACCGCGAATATCGATTTTAGTCAGTCCACCGGTTACTGCGTCGTAGCCGGTCGCAAGGATCAAGATATCGAGTTCGAATTCACCATCTGTGGTGGTGACGCCACGCGGCGTGACCTTAACGATAGGCGATTGCTTCATATCGACCAAGCGGACGTGGTCATCGTTGAACATGTCGTAGTACCACTGCTCCAGCGATGGCCGTTTGGTGCCGAACGGGTGTGGCGGCTCGGTGGGTGCCAAGATTTGTGCCACCGACGCATCCGTGATCCGTGCCCTGACCTTGTCGCGCCAGAAATCATAGGCAGTGCGATTGGCGGCTTCGTTACTTAGGACGTCTGAGAAAGTTGCGAGCCAAAACCAAAATCCACCTTTTTCCCACAAGCTCTCGTATAGCGCATTGCGCTCTTCGGGGGAAACATCCAGCGCCGAGCGTGGGTCAAAATCGAAATCGGAGCCTGCAAAGCACTGTGCACGACGGGCGAATGATTCACCGTAACTGCTGCGCATGCGCTCATTGGCGGCTGTATCGAGTTGTTGCTGTTGCATGGGTAGGCATAGGTTCGGCGTGCGTTGGAACACCGTCAATTCACTCGCTACACGGCTCGCCTCCTGCGCAACTTGGACGCCGCTAGCACCCGTGCCGATAACGCCGACCCGCTGTCCGCTGAAGTCGAGACCTGACTGCGGCCACAGTCCCGTGTGATGACATTCACCGTTAAACGAATCGAGACCATCAAATGGCGGGGTGTAAGGAATGGAACCAAAACCGGTGCAAATTAAAAGGTAATTTGCCTTAACGTTCGCCATGTTGCTTTCGGCCGAGTCGGTTTCGACCGTCCAAGCCTTAGCTTGTTCGTCGAAGCGGGCCCGTCGCACCCGCGTGTCGAACGTGATATCGCGACTCAAATCGAGCTTCCGATCGACAAACTCGAAGTACTCGCGCATTTCTGCGTACCCAGGGAAACGTTCGCTCCACTCCCATTCACGCCACAGATCTTCCCGTGAAAACTGGTAAATATTGCACACCGTATCGACCCGTGCACCCGGGTAACAATTCCAATGCCATATTCCGCCGACGCCACCACCAGCTTCCACCAAATGGACATTAAAGCCTTGCTCTCGCAATTGGTCTAAAAGATAGAGTCCAGAAAACCCCGCCCCGACAATTAATACATCGAAATTATTATCGGAATGCGATGCTGGACCTTGATCTGATTTGACTGCGCTCACGTTTTATCCCTCTTGGTCTATGACTCGCAAATTTAGCTTCGCTTGCATCTGAGTTTTAATACTTAATTCAGTGACCTTGTTATATCGTTTACTGACTCACTTCGAACAACGATGTGAAGTCATTGCTGCATGGCAGTTTGCGTACCTCGCCAAACCCAGCCTCCAGGCAAAGTTCGCGGGTTACTTTTTCCGACATGCCCAAGGTGCCCAAACCTTCGCCGTGGTTAGCAAGTGAGGTGGTCATACAATAAGTCAGACTCATGCCGTATTTTATCGTCGCTACCGGGCCACGGTTCTCATGGCGCTCATCGGCCGCCGTGATTTCTTGCAACACATAGATCCCACCGGGCTTCAGGTGACGCCTAATGTTGGCGAGTCCCTCACGTGGTCGTGCCATATCGTGGATCACATCGAAGGTGAAAATGATATCAAAGTCGCGCGGCAACTCACCGCTCGCGTCCAATATCTCGAAGCGGGCATTAGATCCCACTCCGCGCGCACTAGCGTTGGCGGCCGCGCCTTCGATCTGCGGCGCAAACGCGTCGTAACCCCAGAATTGAGATTTCGGAAAGGCCTTTGCCATCAATGCGAGTGCCGTTCCCTGTCCGCATCCGACATCCGCCACGTCAACTCCGCGCTCGAGCATCGCGACGACGTCGGGCATGTCGGGTAGCCACATGTCGAGCAAAAAATTCTCATAACGCAAACCACTGGAGCGCTGCATGGTGTCGTAAAAGTCAGGTGGGAAATTGGATTGCGCGACCCCACCACCGTTTCTGAATGCTTCGGTCAGTTTTTCCAGCGGCGCAAAACTGTAGGCAAGGAGGTTTTGGAGATTGCCCTGATAAAGCGGGTGGGTGTCCTCCGACAAGGGGCGTGCATGTTCCGCCGGTAGCGCGAACTGGGACGACGCTAGGTCGAACTCAAGATACCCTGCCGCGGCGAGCGCTTCCAACCATTCGAGGGCGTAGCGCTCGTCGATCTGGTTCCGCGTCGCAAACGTCGATGCGTCGGCTGGTCCATTGTCGACCAGATCCTTAAACAGGCCCAAGCGATCACCGATCACACACAAGTGCATCGCCACTGTACCGGCCATATCGCCGAGGACCTGGTTCGTAAAAGCCTTGGCGCGTTCTTTATCAAACGCGGTCGAATTTGCCATGCGCTACCTTCCTCCTCAGGAATTTGGTGTTGCTTCGGACAATCGAAACTGCGATCGCGACGTCGCGATACAGTTCGATTTTACCGGGAAACGGACCACCCTGCCGATCTAATTCCGAGATCGATGCTGAACTTGTAAATGTCCCGTAGATATTGAATTTGGATCTCCTCGATATCCTTTTGTCACCGACCCCATTGATCCCTTAATCTCTAGGTCCAGTCGCTTTTAGGACAACGCATGGATATATCATACGGTACCGATTACGAGCGATTTCGCGCCGAAGTAAGGTCGTTTCTCGCCAAACATGCCGTTGATGCGCCATCGAACCAGCGCGACTACCGCTCTGCGAAGGCCGTCGCCTGGCAGCGTAAGTTGCTCGAACTCGGCTACACCTCTCGTACGGTTCCCAAGCGCTACGGCGGCTACGGCGCCGAACCGGACATCCTTATTTCTCGTATTTTGGCCGATGAATTTGCGGCCGCAAAAGCAACGGCCGGATTTGGCGGGCAAGGTATCGCAATGCTTATTCCAACACTGCTCGAGCTTGGAACCGAAGAGCAGCGGCAATCCATTATTCCACCGACCTTGCTGGGCGAGATGCTCTGGTGCCAAGGGTATTCGGAGCCAAATGCCGGCAGTGATCTCGCAAGCCTCAAAACGAATGCCTATCTCGATGGCGATGAATGGGTGATCAATGGCAGCAAGATCTGGACGAGTAGCGCACACATTGCCGATTGGATGTTTTGCCTCGTGCGTACAGAGCCCGATGCACCGAAACATGATGGGATCTCTTTTTTGCTGTTTTCGATGGACACGCCTGGCATAGAGGTACGGCCGCTGGTCGACATGACAGAGAACAAATACTTCAACGAAGTATTTTTTACCGACGTACGAGTGCCAGCCGGTCAGATCGTCGGCAAGCGCGGACAGGGTTGGCAGGTCGCTAATACGATCCTTGGACACGAACGCGAATTATTGGGCGATCCAAATGCTGCCTTAACCCGATTGAACGGCGTGATCGATCTGATGCGAACGGAAACAATAGACGGCCGTCGTGTGATCGATATGCCGGTGTTTCGCGATCGTCTTATGCGCATTCAAGGGCGGGTGATGGCAATGCGTTTTAATGACCTACGCTTGCTATCGGCGAAGCTTAACCAACAGTCTGCGCCGCTCGCGCGCATGATCGTCAAACTGCAAGGTACGGAGTTGCGTCATGAATTAGAAAAACTCGCGATCGACGTCATGGGTGAATTTGGACTCGGCTATGACGACAATGAGTATTTACGTGGCGAAGGCCTGTGGCAGTGGAACTACATGTTTTATCTAGGCCTCATCATCGGTGGCGGCACTTCGCAGATTCAAAAAAACATCATTAGCGAACGTGGCTTAGGTATGCCCAAAGAGCCGAAAGTAGCACCGACGGCGGGAGCAATGTGATGGACTTTGGCCTCTCTAGCGATCAGGTTGCATTACAAGACAGTGTCGATCGTTATCTGAATGAGCGTGTCGGCTTAGACCAGATCCGATTGTTCGCCGATGGCAGCGATTATCGCGAGATTTGGCAAGGCTTAACCGATCTCGGCGTGACCTCACTTCTATTGCCCGAGGATCAAGGCGGGATCGGGTTGACGCTACTCGATGCCGCGCTAGTTGCCGAGATCCTGGGTCGGTACGTCGCACCGAGCCCATTTATCGGTTCGGCGGTTATCGCACCGCAGGCGCTGCAACATGTCGATGACACAATTGCGGCCCCCTATTTATCGCGATTGGTTGATGGCGGCATCACCGCCGGAATCGCCTTCAGTGAACTAGCAGGCAGGCGCGGTGACGCCGGCGTTCAAGCGATCGGCAACAAGCTTTCCGGAAAATCATTGTTCGTCCTGGATCCGCTAGCCGAATTGCAACTTGTCGCCGCCACCGATGGAGCACTCTATCTGGTCGAAGCTGGCGCGCCAGGATTACAACAACTCGTCCATACCACGATCGACAGAACACGGATCTCCGGGGAATTACGCTACGACAATACGCCAGCAACCCCGGTGACCGACGATGCGGATACCGTCGCTGGTTTGTTAGACGCTGCACGCGTGATGTTGGTAGCCGATACGCTTGGTGCGGCCCAACACATGCTCGACGCGGCGGTGGCTTACGCCAAAGAACGTAAACAATTCGACCGGGTGGTCGGGTCGTTCCAGGCAGTGAAGCATCTGTGCGCTGAGATGACCGCGGAGCTCGAACCGTGCCGTGCAATGATGTGGTATGCCGCCTACGCGCTGGACGAATTACCCGAGGAAGCCAGTATCACCGCAAGCCAAGCAAAAGCGCATATATCTGAAGTCGGTACCTTTGTTGCGCGCACAGCTACGGAGGTCCATGGGGGTATCGGATTTACCGATTTACTCGGCCTACATTACTGGTTCAAACGGATCGGGTTTAATCGCCAGGCCTTAGGCGCGCCGGAATCATTACGCGAACAAGCCGCGGTGTTGCAGGGCTTATAGGCGAATGCCCCACCGCAGCGCGGATTGGCGCCTCGATCAACTGTAATACTTCACACTTTACTACCATTTACTCTTGTACACTGGGATAGCTAGTCAACGAAGGGAGGGTACGAGCGATGAGGAACCTGGACCGTAAATCCTTATATTTATTCGGCTTGTTAGTCCTCACAATTTCAGCCGGCCCGGTGAACGCCGGATTCGCACCGATCCCTCCTGATGTGATGGCGCTGGACGAAGTCTTTAATACCATCTCTCTGGAAGGCCACTTCAATATCGAGCTCGCCCCCGGCAGCTTACCAATGGAAGGATTTGCCGTCGGCTTGGATGACGTAAGCGGCGTGTCGACCACACGCACTGATTGGTTAGCGACATTAATTTCAGAAGCACAATGGACCGCCGACACGTCGATTGTCAGTCTGCTTCCGACGTCGGGTTTCAGCGCGTCTCTAACGACCCTCGATTTTGGTTCATACGCAAGCTTATTCGGCACCTCCGATGCCGCCGCGTTTTATACGACGACAGCGAGCTTCGATAATCCCATCACTGCGGGTTTTCCGAGCAGTGAAGAATTTTTCTACGCCGCATTAGTGCCGAGTTCCCCGTACATTGCTTTTAACTACCCGCCCGGCAATCCTCCAGCGATAGCAATCGGTACTACCAGCCTGACACTCGTACCGATACCGCCGGCCATTGTGCTCCTAGCGCTGCCACTGGCGGGACTCGGACGCTTAAGACGACGCCAGTAAGAAGTCGGCTCCACGTTCCTAATTTTCATCGCGGCGGTAAAATTGGCCGCTTGAACTATCTTAGGCGAAACTTATTGCGATTGGGCTTGTGCGCGCCACTTACTGCGCACGTGCATCCGTTGGTTGCGGCCACAGTTGTCGGCGACAAAAACCAGCCGATTAGCATTACCCTCCGTGCTTATTTGGATACCCTTCTTCCGGCAGACGATATTAGCCCATCGGCCTCAACCATCGGTGTACATAAACATCTATTGAAGAAGGCGCAAGACGATGCGCTCTACCGTCGTTTGCTACTACTTGGTACTCGCTGGCTAGAGCAACAAGCGCAAGCTCGAGACCCAGTAAGTTTTGCCGCACTCGGCGAGGAACGGCGCGAGCAAATAATCATGCTTGCCGAAGATGCGCCGGCGACCGCGCTGGAACGCGTTTTTTTTGAACACACCCGGGTCGACGCGTTTGAGTCCTACTACTCTGATCCCGCTATTTGGGCGACACTTGGCTATCCGAACGCTCCGCAACCGCTAGGATTCGTGGGATATGGATCAGCGCCCCGCAGTACACAGTCTTGAGCGATTCCGACTACGACGCCGTGGTGATCGGCTCGGGCGCCGGCGGAGGTGCCAGCGCGTTCGGCCTAGCGCGAGCCGGCCTTCACGTCCTGTTGTTAGAGGCAGGACCTAGTTACGACCCACATACGGACTACAATTTACACGGCGCTGATTGGGAGCAACGAGGCTTCCCGCATAAGGTAGAACCCAAAGAACGCCAAACGATTGCCCCGTTGCAAATGTTATCGCAACGTTTCGACGACTTGCGTTCCTGGAATCATCTTACGGGTCGCCGGGATATCGGAAACCGGCGCGAGGCCGTTGGTTATCACCACGTTGTTGGGCTCGGCGGCAGTACCTTGCAATTTACTGGCGAGGCACATCGTCTAAACCCAAACTCAATGAAAATGTATAGCCAATTCGGCGTCGCTGCGGATTGGCCGTTCGACTATGACGAACTTGAGCCTTTTTACGTCGACGCAGAACGCATTATTGGGGTCGCCGGTCCGAGCGACAACACGCGCTGGCGCAGCCGACCGTGCCCTTTGCCACCACATTTGCCTAGCTATGCAAGCCAACGACTTGGCGAGGCTTGCAAAGGGCTCGGCTATAGTTGGGCACCGAACTATTTAGCCGCATTGTCACAACCGTACGACGGTCGCCCGTCATGCAACTATTGCGGCAATTGCGCCCGCGGTTGTCCGCGACTCGACAAAGGCAGCGTTGACGTAACTTTTATCGACCAGGCTATACGATCCGGCAACTGCGATATTAAAACGAATGCTCAGGTCACGCGGCTGGAAGCTGGGGCCGACGATCGAATTCAACGGGTACATTTCGTCAGCGCCGATGGTGCCGCCCACGTCGTAAAAGGTCGTGCGATCGTTATCGCCTGCGGCGCTATCGAGACACCGAGGCTCCTACTCGCATCAATGGGCACGCATGCGCCGCAAGGCATTGGTAACGAGTCAGGGCATGTTGGCAAACACTTTATGGAAACCCTTTACTGGACCAGTAGCGGCCTGCATCCAGATCCATTGGCGAGTTATCGCGGATTACCATCAGACAGCATTTGCTGGGACTTTAATGCGCCGGATGCGATCCCGGATGTGATCGGCGGTTGCCGTTTCGCGCCGTCAGTCGCGGAATCCGATCTATTAGGGCCAATAAGTTACGCCCGCCGTGTCGTTGGTGGATGGGGTAAGCAACACAAAGCCGCCATGCGGGAGAATTTTGGTAACGTTTTATCGCTCGGTGCGATTGGCGAAAACCTGCCAAATAAAAATTCTTTCGTCGATCTTGATCCTGATGTGGTTGACCCTAATGGAATTCCTTTGGCGAAGATCCATAGCCATCTGCCAGATCACGAACTAGAGCGTGTGAAATTCATGGCACACACTGCGCGGGAAATACTCGGGGCAGCCGGAGTCGGGAAGATTTTTGAAGAGTACGGCGCTTATGATGCGTTCAACTCTACCCATGTGTTCGGCACGTGCCGAATGGGCATCGATCCGAGTACGTCAGTGGTCAATGCATTCGGGCGCAGCCATCGTTGGCGTAATCTGTTTATTACCGACGCAAGCGTATTTCCGAGTAGCGGCGGGGGTGAAGGCCCTGCACTAACTATCGAGGCACTTGCCCTGCGTTCGAGTGCCTATATTGCAACGTTGGCTACACGCCGCGAGCTATAGATTATTTCACCATCGCTACTTGCAGAATTCGGCTATTTTGACGACCGTCAATGCGATGCATCAGCTATAATTCAACCATGGCTCGACGTGCCCTCCTCCTGAGTTGGTTGCCCTTGGCAATCTGGATTGCCGCGCTCAGTGGATGTAGCCTTTTCCCAACAAACAATTCCCAAGCACCCGCCGCGCCACGACACCTAACGGGTCCTGATCCTGCAGCACCAAGATTACCGCCACTACTGTCCACCCAATTCACTGGCGTGTCCGCAGACGACGAGATCCTAGGACACATGCAAGTATTGTTCGCGCATTTTGACAACACGCTTGCGGGCCTAGCGCGTCGGTACAACCTAGGGTACGACGAGATACGCGCCGCCAATCCGAGTGTCGATAGTTGGTTACCCGGCGACGGCACACCGATCTATTTACCAACGATGGCCGTCGTACCTGAAGGACCGCGAAACGGGATCGTCATTAATTTGCCGAGCATGCGGTTGTTGTATTACGTCGCACAACGTCCAGACGACATGGTCAACTCATTGTATTCGGTAACCTCTCATCCCATCGGCATTGGTCGCGAAGGTTGGGCAACACCGCTGGGCGAGGCGCATATCACTGAGAAGGCACGCAACCCGACCTGGTACCCACCAGACTCTGTGCGCGCCGAGCACGCTGAGCTTGGCGATCCATTACCCGCGGTTGTCGAACCCGGCCCAGACAACCCGCTAGGTCGTTTCAAAATGAGACTGTCGATGCCGGGTTACTTAATCCACGGAACCAATAAGCCATCTGGTGTCGGAATGCGTGTTAGTCATGGTTGCATCCGACTTTATCCGGAAGATATTGAAGCCTTATTCGAGCGCGTTCCTTCACGCACCACGGTTTATATCGTTGACCAGCCGGTACTTGCAGGATGGCGCCGAGGCGAACTTTACCTCGAGGTCCATCCGCAGCTGGCCGAAGACAAGCGAGATCTTAAGGTGGAAACAGACCGCGTTATCGCAGCCGCACTTGATCGCGCCGGCCTACGCGATGCGCAACTCGATACCGAGGCGATACGACGAATCGTAGCGGAGCAGCGCGGCATCCCGTTCCCGGTCCTTGGCCGCGATCGGCGACTCGACCATTACCTATATGCGTCGCGGATCATCAAAAACACTACGCTCCCGCGCGGGCACGCTTCGACGGCAAGTCGATAGGCATTCATCTAGAATGCTTCAGCCAGGTCTTGCGGCGATCATTTCAGGACACGAGGTCAATCACCGTTGCGCCCGGTTCCTGCTGCCCGCAAGCTCGTTTGGATTTTGAACTTTAGCTAGGCGGCCGCCACATTCGTATTAAAGATGTCTTGAAAGAGCTTCCAAGTACCACCTTCGTTTTTCCACACAACAAGATACTTTCCGTTATCAACCTCTACCTGATCGGGACCAAATAAAACGTACTTGCCCACTTCGATGGCGGTATTACCATGGACCTCAACGGTATCGGACGTTAGCGTTGCATCTTTGATCCCCATGTCGATGGCACCTTGCCAATAGCCGGCTATGTCAGCGCTTTCGACAATGCCCATGTTCGGTGGCATCAGCCTTGCGCCGTTTGCATACATTGCAGCGGCGCCTGCCGCATCGCCGGCGGCGAGCGCGGCGCATAGTTTCTTATTATTTGTCGTGATACTCGCGGCAACATCTGAATTGCTGGACATAGCGATGGACTCCTATGAAGTTTATTGTTGAAAAAGTAACTACTGTTCGCTCGATCGGGTGGGGAAAATTTATAGCTGAAAACGCTCCATCTCCACCCCAAGCGCTTCCCAATCGTTGTCGGGGATTGCTTGAGGATGGTTAAACTCTGGGATCACATATTTTCCGAACATCTCGATACTACGTAAATTTGCTTCGTGCCCGTAGCCATCGATTTTCAATATCACCTCGTCGACCCCCATTTTTTCCAGTTGCTTGCAACGTTCAATGCACTGATCCGGATCGCCGATAAGCAACGACGGGCTCTTATCGATCATATATTCGATATCATTCTTGTGTTCATCGAGGTCTTCCATACGATGCAGGTAAGAATAACCACTGCCACCAGCAGCCGCTTCCCCGCGTGCCATCTCTAAATACAGCTTGCCGACGCCGTTAAACAGGCCTAAGACCGTGGTCCGTGATTCGGCTATCGCTTGCTCTCGAGTAGCGCAACAGTGCGCCGGGAATGTGAGCAAGGACGATACCGGGTTAACCTCGTATAGACCGCCAATGGGCTCGGCTTTTTTGAGACCTTTGCGGTACTCGTCAACGCAACCCTCGACGTACTCCCAGCCAAACCAATTATCGAAAGTCATCGCACCGATACCGAGCAGTCCCGCGTTGTGATGCGTCTCGTAACTCGAAGCCGACACAAACACAGGTGGGCATTGGTGGCGGTAAAGTTTCGGCACAACATCGACTGGTTCGAAGTCGTAATGCTCGCCGTGAAACTCGAATGGCGACTCCATCAGCGCGCGCAAGGTCGCCTCCAAGGTCTCGCGCCATTCCGCACGCGTGGTCGTCGGATCAACGCCGAAGGTGTTCAAATACTGAATGTTGTTCGAACGCGCGGTACCGAATTCGACTCTACCGCGCGAAATGATATCGAGTGTCGCAAGCCGCTCGGCGATCCGAATGGGATGGTTAAACTTAAGCGCGACCACCGACATATGGCGTAATTTGATCGTTGACGTCAATGCCGCGATCGCGCCGTACAACACCTCCGGTGCCGAGATGGTATAGCCGGAGGGAATAAAATGCTGTTCGGAGGAACCGAAGAACTCCAAGCCCATCTCTTCGGCAAAGATGGCCTCCTTGATCACCTCGTGATAACGCACGCTGTATGGCATGCCCTTCGACACACAGGCTTCGCTGATCATTCCAAAACGCATTTTCGGATCCCCTAGTTATTGCCGTCGTTAACTGACTATTCGAACAAGAACGCCAGGTCGACGTGTCTCGACTCATGATAGTGAACAATCTTCCAGTCGCCGCTATTTCGATGCAGCCCGATACTTACCCGTAGCTCACCTATCAACGGGCGCTTTGCACCGGTAATTTCAAGATGTGTTTGCAGCTTCGCATACACGAAAGCGGTGTCTTCAAAGACGGCGACTTTGCGATTTAACTCACGCCACTCCGGGATCCGGTCGACGATCTCAGGCGCGCCCGACCAATAGGCGTCGATCTCAGCCCAGGTATACATCGGATCCGCGTTCTCTTCGGACTGATAAATGAGCCCATCAGATCCTTGCTCGAATAATTGCTTCATCGCAGCCCCATCGACCGCTTGAAATGCTGCACACCAGCGGTCGTAGACAGCTACAACCGCTGCTTCATCGGTAGCGCTCATCGGCAATTCCTCCTCGACACGTGGTAGCGTTGGTGCTTGATCCGGTATTGCGAGGTTTCACTCAAATCGTTGGGCGTAACACGCAAGGCGAAACCGGACGTCAAGCAGATACTAGCAGAGTTACTCAGATATTAAACGCGCGATTAATTTGTGTCCTCGGTTACGGCGAAAGCAGCAATTACGGTTAAGATGTCGCGCCTTGGCTTCGTCAAAAAAATAAAGGAAATCACTATGTCCAATCAGGGTGGACCGGAAGGTTACGACGTACCAGCGGTTGCGGCGTGGATCGCGGAAAATGTGCCGTCACTGTCGCCCCCACTCCAATGGACCCGACTAGAGGGCGGACATTCCAATCTTACTTATTTGATAGAAGATACGAAGGGCACCAGCGCGGTTGTACGCCGACCACCGCAGGGCGAGCTACTCCCCAAGGCCCACGATATGGGACGCGAATGGGCAATCATCTCAGCCCTTGGCCCGACCGAAGTCCCGGTTGCAAGCGCACTTGGCTTCTGCGAAGACCCGGCTGTCACCGGCGCGCATTTCTATGTCATGGGGCACGTGGAAGGTAAGGCCTTGCATACCTGTGACGACACTGAAGCATGGGTCCCAATTAATCATCGCGAAACGCTCGCCTGGTCCTTTTTCGATGTCTTGGCCGAGTTGCACGCGCTCGATCCCGATGAGATTGGTCTCGGCGATTTGGGTAAAAAAGAGAACTACATCGGCCGCCAACTAAAGACGTGGTACCGGTCTTGGACATCGTCGTCGGCAGCCGCGGAATATGACGATCCGCGCGCGCATGCCTTACAACAATTTCTCGAGTCCAACGTACCCGACCAAGGTCCGGCACGCGTAGTTCACGGTGACTATGGACTGCATAATTGTTTGATCAATGAACAAAGCCAAGTAGCAGCCGTTTTGGATTGGGAAATATCCACCTTAGGCGATCCCTTGGCCGATCTTGCCTACGCGCTCAATCAGTGGACCTTGCCCGAAGATCCAAACCCGGTTAGAGCAAACATCGGTAGCGCAGTTGCCGGAATGCCGTCTAGAGAAAGCCTGTCCGAGCGCTATGCTACCCGCACTGGATGCGATTTAAGCGATCTGGATTTCTACATCGGATTTAATTGGTGGAAAAGTGCGATGATCATCCATGGCGTCTACGCGCGCTACATGACCGGAAAAAAGAGCACCGACGGGGTCGACCTCGATGACATACGTTTGCGTATAGAGCGGTCTCTAGACAAAGCCGAGATCGCGATCAATCGGATCCGTTGATCCGGCGCCATCACCTCGCAGCTGTTGAGCGTATTTGTAAAAAATTCCGAGGGCAACACATAGGCGAATGTAGGAAAGACCGACCGACAAATTATCTGACGGAGAAATAATGTGGTCAAATTGAGATCGTCCGGCGAGGATCCGAGAAGACAGGAACCATTGATGTTGGAAAGCTCTCGATCACCCGCAGCCGTGCAGGAAGTTACCGCTGCATTCGAACAAAATGTTATAGCTGAAGTAGCGGCAGGCGACGAAAGCCACGTCGAGGACGCTTTGACGGCTGCGCACGCCGCATTTCGGAACAAGACCGAATGGCTCCCGTTACACGAACGTCTCGCGATCCTGGGGCGTATCGCGGAAAAGATGACTAGCGAGGCCGAAGATCTCGCATATACGGCGGCGCTCGAAGGCGGCAAACCGCTGCAGGATTCAAAGGTCGAAGTAACCCGTGCAATCCACGGCATTCACTTGTGTATCGACGCGATGCGTGGCGACGCCGGTGACGTAATACCAATTGCGACGACACCAACAACTAGCGGACGTCTAGCGTTCACACAGAAAGAACCTATCGGCGTTGTCGCCGCAGTAAGCGCTTTTAACCATCCATTAAACTTGATCGTGCATCAGGTCGCGCCTGCAATCGCGACCGGCTGCCCTGTTATCGTGAAACCCGCCGACGACACGCCGTTATCGTGTCTTAACTTCGTCAAAATTGTACGTGATGCGGGGCTACCGTCCGGCTGGTGCCAAGCGTTGATCGCAAAAGACATTGCAACAGCGGAAAAATTTGTCGCCGATCCGCGTGTTGGGTTTTTCAGCTTCATTGGTAGCGCCAAAGTCGGCTGGATGTTGCGCTCCAAGCTTGCGCCAGGAGTGCGGTGCGCACTGGAGCATGGTGGTGCGGCGCCAGTTGTGTTGATTGGCGATTACGATCAGGAACTCGCGCTTGGCTCAATCCTCAAGGGTGGCTTCTACCATGCCGGTCAAGTCTGCGTGTCGGTACAGCGCGTTTTTGCACCACGGGAAACATCGCGAACCTTCGCCACTTCTCTAGCTGAGCGGGCGGGACAACTAGTGGTCGGCGACCCTACGGATCCAGACACCCAAGTTGGCCCCTTGATCCGGCCGGGCGAGGTAAAACGAGTGGACGAATGGGTCCACGATGCAGTTAGCGCAGGCGCCGAACTACTCACTGGCGGTATGAAAATTTCGGACCAGTGTTACGCACCTACGGTGCTACTCGATCCGCCGACGGATGCTCGGGTCAGCACCGCTGAAATCTTCGGACCGGTGGTCTGTGTGTACTCCTATGATGACGTCGACGTAGCCGTGGCACAGGCTAATTCGCTTTCGAGCGCCTTCCAAGCAGCGGTATTCACCCGCGATATTGACCAGGCGATGAGTCTTTACAAGAAACTCGATGCGTCAGCGGTCATGATCAACGATCACACCGCCTTTCGCGACGACGTCATGCCATTTGCTGGCTTAAGGGAATCGGGATTAGGCGTCGGCGGGATCCCGCATACGATCGAGGACATGCAGATCAATAAAATGATGGTTATCAGATCGCAGGAACTCTGACCCCACTTTATTTCGGTTTAAGAATTCTCATTACTTGCGATGAGTTGTAGTTCGGCAATGGTCTTAGCGTGCTCAGTCGCGCCACGTTCGATAAATCCCGCTTTGGCTTCGACAAGTAACCGTGTTCGTTCTGCCATCTCGCCTTGCGCCAAGGCTAGCTCTGAGCGCCGCCAAATTACTAGCGGCAGATAGTTATGCGCGCCAATATCTCTGACCAATTGCTCCATTCTCTCGAGCGCATTGGCGCACTCATCAAATCGTCCCAACGCGAGAGTGATTTTACTAAATGAATCCAAGACCAAGACTAATGATAACGGGATCGAGCTCGCTTTCTCGACCGCCTCACGGGCTAAATCGATCGCCGTATCGGGGTTACCCAACTCGAGTTCCGCTTGAGCCATGGCAACGAGAATCTCGCCCTCAAACATACGTGCCATGCGGCGGTCGCGTGCATCGCTCAACGCGATTTCCATCGTTTCCAACACTTCGTCCGCTGCACCGCCAACAGCGAGCAGCACCTCCGCAAGGGCCACACGGGCTATCGTCAGCGGCCACACCGCACCGAATTCCTCTGCCATTGCAGCGCCATCGCGGAGCATCGGCAGACGCTCGTGCGCCCCTCCGAAAACTCTGATCCGCGCCGATAGGGTGTACATCAGATAGATATGCGCCTCGGTCTCCTGGTGCCTTATGACCCATGCGAGAGCCTGCTCAAAATCATTGCTCGCGTCTCGGCTATGACCGCGGTGCGCCTGGATGTCCGCTAACCAGAACAGAAACAAACCCGTCATACCAACCCCGTAAAATTTTCTACCAAACTCCGGATTCCGTTCGCCGACAGAAATCGCCTTTCGGACCCCAGCCTCCGCTTCGTCGAACCTGCCCATACGGATAATCTGGTATGCCCAGGCATTGGAGATGAGAATCAACTCGGGATCGCCAACCTCTACGGCAAGCGCCTTATATCGGTCGTTAACTTCCATCGATTCTGTCATTCGGCCATCGACCGCGAGGATCCCGGAATAGAGTCCGCAAATCGCGGCCTCTACTGACGGGTCACCCGCATGCTCAGCCCATTTCGTACCACGCAAAAAAATATCGTCGGCGTCTGGCAGGACTCCTATCCGAATGCACAATCCCAACAACTTCCAAGCCGCTGCCGCTAAAAGTGTATAAGCGCCTTCCGTATCTTCCCGGTTTTCCAGTGCATTGATCACGGCACGGGCATGTGTTGCGGCAGCGCTTACATCATTAACATTGATCCACTCTGCAGCGCGCGAATGCCAACGCGCACCGGTAATAGGTTCATTCGCCGCATCATAATGGTGAGCAAGCAAGGCGGCGTCGCGACCCAGATCCGAACTTCGTCTTTCCAGCGCTTCTGCGACTTTTTTATGTAACTCCCAGCGCGTCTCGCGGAGCAGCGACTCATTGGCGACCTGTTGCGTTAGCGGATGCTTAAAAGAATAGACTGTAACGGGATACAACTGCTGCTCGTTGACAAACTCCGCCTCGCGCAACAGATTAATTGCCTCACGCAATTCCGTCTCAGATAACTCAACGGCCTCACCTAATACAGATTCTTCGAAATCTTTTCCGATCACCGAAGCAACTTGCAGAACACGTTTTCCGCGCTCATTAAGGCGGTCAATACGCGCCGCCAGAACGGCTTGGATGCTTGCTGGGATATTGAGTCGCGCGACCTCTCGCTGGAGAACATAATTCGCTGGATGGCCGATGAGTTGCGCGGATTCAATCAGGCTTTGCACAACCTCCTCCGCATAAAATGGATTGCCGCCGGTCTCCAAATGCACACGGTCGATAAGGCTGGGGATTGAGGCATCGTGACCCAACAGAGACGTCAGCAATTCGCGAGTCGTCTCGAGAGATAACGGCGCTAAGGAGATCTGCTGATAATGGGTGCGGTGCGACCAGGTCGGATGATATTCGGGGCGAAAATTGACGACCAACAAACTATGTGCGCCGGCCGTCGAGTCAACCCAATGGCTTATCCATTCATCGCTGCCTTCGTCAATCCAGTGCAGATCCTCAATCACAACGATACCGACCCGTTGTCCCGGCTCAGGGCCGTGTCGCAGATTCTCGCGAAGCAATGCGAATAGGCGCCGCTGACGCGCTTCCGGTGGTAGCGTCGACGGCGGTTCGTTGGGATCGGAAATACCAAGAAATTCATGGATTAGCGGTAGGTCCTCGCGAAAGCTGTGGCCTAAGGCAGCCATGCGCGCGTCAACTTTCTGGCGAGCCTCACCAGCCGAATCTTGATCGATGATGCCGTAGTAGTTGCGCAGCACTTGCAGAATTGGATGAAAGGCGAGGTTCTTACCGTGTGCGACACAAGTCCCATACAAGACCTTTAGACCGCGATCGCGTAAATCCTGCAAAAATTCAAAACATAATCGGCTCTTGCCAGTCCCGGCTTCCGCCCCGATCCCCACCACCTGTCCGTTGCCGGCGCGTGCCTGTTCGAGCGCCGCCTCGAGGATCTGCATTTCATTGTTGCGGCCAACGAACGACGTGAGGCCCCGACTGCGCGCTACGTCGAAATTGGAACTCGCTTCACCTGCGCCAATTAGACGATAAAGGCTCTGCGGTGCATCAACGCCCTTAACTTGAAATTCGCCGAGGCTTTCCAGCTGAAAGTAAGGCCCGACCCGTTCTGCTGTGACCGGCGCGAGGTAAGCGGTGCCTGCCTCAGCTAGATCTTGTGTTCGTGATGCGAGATGAACCACGGCGCCTTGGGCTGTGTAATCCATCCGCAAATCATCGCCAATTTTACCGACGACCACTTCGCCTGAGTTAATTCCAATCCGGATCTGAAAGTTCAGCCCGTGCCGACGCCTGATCTCCTGCGCGAAATTACGAATGTCCTCCAGCAACGATAATGCGGCCCAACACGCGCGCTGGGCATGATCTTCATGCGCCACCGGCGCGCCGAACAATGCCATTACGCCATCACCGGTGTATTGGTTAATCGTACCTTCGTAACGATGTACGCCTTCACTCAATAGCGTAAAAAATCTATCGAGAATTTGGTGCCAATCTTCGACGTCCACAGCGGCAGCTAATTCTGTCGATTGTTTAACGTCCGCAAATAGCACCGTGACTTGTTTGCGCTCACCTTCAAGCGCAGAGCGTGAATTGAGGATCTTGTCGGCCAGGTGTTTTGGGGTGTAGTCGGCGGCTGTTCGCGATACCGGACGTTCGCTGTTGGCGCTAGCTACAACAGCGGTACCGCATCTCGGACAAAAGCGCGCTTCGCTTGAGAGACTCTCACCGCAGTTCGCGCAGGCTCGACCGAGCTTGGTCCCGCAGGATTCGCAGAATTTAGCGTTGTCGTTGTTTTCGTGTTGGCAGCTCGGGCAGTTCACTGTTTAGTTTAGTTTCTCTGCGATCCGATCGGCTTGGCCCGGGGCCCGCAGTTCAGTAAACAACCGATGAGCCGTGCGAAGCTCATCATCTCGATCCCAATCTGACTCAAACGCCGCAGCGTAATTCGCACGCTCCTCGTGCAAAAACGGTTGCCACAATTTACCGTCTGACATATCGATTAATTGCTGTAGTTGCTTTATCGCGCCTAAGGCTTGTGCCGCGTTGCCGAGCGTTGTGTTGGCGCTGGCGAGTGCCAACCACGGGTCAAGGCTCCAATAGGTGTTGCGCGCCTCGCAAAATTCCACACAGGCTTGTGCCCGTGCACAACCAGATTCGGGATCACCCGTTGCCACTTCAACGTGTGCAAGGTTTCCGAGAATAAATCCGGCTGAACCGCGTGCGGTCTTCTCGTCTTCCATTAAGCGAACGGCATAGTTAAGCGTCGTCGCGGCATCGCTAAGGTCTCCGGGCCGGTATTGAACTGAACCTAAAAACCCAGCGAATGCCGCTCTACTGTAAGCAGATCCCATCGCTTCAGCGCCGGTCATTGCTTTTTTTACGGGTCCCAAGGCCTCGTCAAAATCACCTAGCAACCCAAGGAAATACCCCTTCATCGCTGGGTGGAAATAGCGGAAATCCGAATGACCTGTTTCGTCTCCAACCTCTCCATCGAAGAGTTCAAATCCGAGCTCCCGCTCACCGACACTACAGTACCCAAATCCGGCCCCTAAGGTTGACGCCATCCGCACCGGCATTCCGCCCGTGTAGCGAGCACCATACCCTGGCTCCGGCGACGCCTGTTCTATTGTTGCATTCGCGACAGCGATCCCGTCATGATTTCTGCCAGTGGTGAGATAACCCCAAACTTGATAGGCCTGCATCGCGCAGCGCAATTCGATATCGTCAGTGCTATTCGCTATGCGTACCGCCTCGTCAGAAAATCGCGCGTAGTCGTTTGAATCGCCCAGGAGAATGCCGCGCGACGAAGCGTAGGTGCCATTTATTGTCGCGAGTAAAACGTTATTGCCGGCACGTTCCGCCATCGCCTTGCCGTCTGCAAAATACGCTTGTGAGGCTTCTTCGCTGCCACCCAAGCGCCAACCAAACGCGTTTAAGTAGGTACAAGCTTCAGCGCCGAGCGACAGAACCCCTGTCGTAGGTTCGACCTCATCGACCAACTGCCGTACCTTAAGCCAATGTTGTTGGGCTGTCGTCAGATCCGATGCCGACAGCACGATGGCTGCATGCCGATGCCAATGTAAGGCTTGGTCAATTTGACCTGCACGCTCCCAGTGATAAGCCAACATCGAGGCAACCTCGTCAACCCGTTCGCCGACAGCGGCTTCCGTTGCCTCTGCCACTTGTTGATGACGAGCAGCTCGTTGATCTTTTAACTGGGTCTCATAGGCGACTTCATGTACCAAGGGGTGTTTGAAAGCGTACTCAATGGTCGGATATAGCGATGTCTCGTAGATAAAGTCCAATGCCTTTAATCGTTCAATCGCACCGGACACCTCCGCCTTGGCGATGCCACAGATGCTCTCGATCAGTGGTCGCGAGAATTCCCTACCCACCACCGCCGCACTTTGCAGAAGTTGTTTACTGATGTCATCTAGACGGTCGACACGTGCGGCAATGATCGATTGAACCGTGGCTGGGACCTCGAGCGCATCGATATCACCCTGTATTTTATAGGCGCCACGCACACCAACCAGCCGTTCGGTCTCAATCAACGTGTTGATCACTTCTTCCGAGAACAAGGGATTACCCCCAGTCCATTGCATGATCCGGTCGGTTAACGGCAGCACCGAATCGTCATCCCCGAGTAAGCTCGCAACCAAATCATGCACCGCGTCTTGGCCCAAGGGGACTAGTGGTAATTGTTGATAATGCGGCTTGACCGTCCACGCTGCCTGATACTCAGGGCGAAAATTAACCAGCAGCAGCGTATGGCTGACTTGGAAGGCCTCCACCATCTGCGCCACGAATTCATCGCTCCAGTCGTCGATCCAATGCAGGTCATCTATGAACACAACAGACGCGACACGACGGTCATTTTGTACCCGAGATATCTTATGCAGCATTTCGAACAGCTGCCGCTGGCGGGCATCGGGATCCATCGATGGGGCGGGGTTATTGGGATCGGTGACCCCTAGAAACTCGAACAAAACCGGTAGACTGGAATGCATCCCCGGATCAAGCAACATCAGGGCTCCCGCGATCTTCTGACGCGTCTGAGAAGCGGAATCCTGATCCGATATATCAAAATAACTGCGGAACAAGGTCACGATCGGGATGAACGGGATCGATTTCCCATGCGACGGACACTGTGCCTCATACACCGCCAACCCTTGCGCGCGACAGCGCTCGACAAACTCGAAACACAAGCGGCTTTTGCCTAGACCGGGCTCACCCATTACGCCGACGACTTGGCCGTGCCCTTGACGCGCGCGGGCAAGTGCCGAATCGAGACTCTGCATCTCATCAACCCGACCGACAAAGCGGGTGAGTCCGCGTGACCGTGAGACGTCTAAGCGTGTGCGCGCGGCGGTCGTACTCTCAAGATCGAATAAACCAATAGGGTTTTCAACGCCAGCCAGTGGCGCCGCACCGAGATCGCCGAGTTTAAAATACCCTTCGACTAGGCGCGCCGTATGTTCGCTGAGATAGACGTGTCCAGATTCCGCAATCGACTCCAAGCGCTGCGCAATGCCGACGGTGTGACCTTGCGCCGTGTAGTCCATGCGTAGGTCATCTCCGATCTTGCCGACGATCACTTCGCCCGAGTTGATTCCGATGCGGGTACTGAAGTCGATACCCCGTTCCACTCGAAGCTCAACCGAGAACCGGCGCAACTCATCACGCAACTGCAGCGCCGCATAGCAAGCCCGTTGTGCGTGGTCTTCATGCGCGATCGGGGCACCGAACAAGGCCATGATGCCGTCACCGGTGTATTGATTCACCGTGCCTTCAAATTGATGAACCCCATCGTTTAGGATCGCAAAAAAACGATCGAGAATGGTGTGCCAACCTTCTGCTCCTAGCTTACCCGCGAGATCCATTGATCCCTTAACGTCCGCGAATAACACCGTGACTTGTTTGCGTTCACCTTCCAAGGCCGAGCGCGATTGCAGGATCTTCTCCGCTAGGTGCTGCGGCGTGTAGTCGACGGTCGCGCGTGGCGCCGGTTCAACGTATTCCTCGGCGGCGGATATCGAGTTCCCGCAACCTGGACAAAATTTTGCCGTCGGTTTTAGCACCCGGGCGCAGTGCGGGCAGCTGAGTTCGAGTTTGCTACCGCAGGCTTCGCAAAATGCCGCATCCGCTTCGTTGTCATGTCGGCAGTTTGGGCAATTCATCACTCAGTCGAATTCCTTCGCGATGCGATCGGCATGGCCAGGCGCGCGCAATTCGGTAAATAAACGGTGGGCGGTACGAAGCTCATCGTCGCGATCCCAATCGGATGAAAACGCTGCGGCATATTTCGCACGCGACTCGTGCAGGTACGGCTGAAACATGACGTTACCGGTTTGATCGATCAGCTGTTGAATTTCTTGCACCGCTTCTAGCGCTTGCACCTCATTGCCAAGCGCAATATTCGCATCAGTGAGCGCCAGCCACGGATCTAGGTTCCAATACAAGCTGCGTGCCCGACAGAATTCGACGCAGGCTTGCGCCCGCGCTCGACCCGGCTCCACACTACCTGTTGCCACCTCGACATGGGCGAGATTTCCGACGAGAGCACTTGCCATACCGCCCGCAGCCTTCGACTGCTCCATTACGGTGACCGCATATCTCAGTGTCACCGCAGCGTCGCTCAGGTCACCGTGGCGGTACTGAACCGAACCTAAGAACCCAGCGAACGTGGCCCTGCTGTAGGCCGAACCGACTGCTTCAGCTTCACTAATTGCTCTTTTTCCGTGGGCCAAGGCCTCATCAAAATCACCTAATAAGCCGAGACAGTACGAGGCCATTGCCTTGTGGAAGTAGCGAATATCGGGATGTGTTGAGGCATCGGGAGTGTATTCAAGTAGACTTTCGAGCGAACGCTCTCGCTCACCGATGCAGCAGTACCCCAACCCTGCGCCTAGGCGTGTCGCAAACGCGACCGGAATACCGCCTGAATAACGCGTACCGTAAAATGCATCTTGAGACTCCCCCTCCTTCATCATCTTCTTCACTACAGCGAGGCCGTCCTCGAACCTTCCACTAAAAAGGTAGCCCCATATCTGGTACGCCCGCATCGCGCATTCCAATTCTCGATTGCCAGTGTTAATCGCAATACGCACTGCTTCGTCCGCAAAACGAACATAGTCGTTTGCATCGCCGACAGTTACGCCACGAAACGACCCATAGGTACCATTGATCGTTGCGAGCAGGAGATCATTGCCCGCACGTTCGGCCATCGCCTTGCCATCTTCAAAATACGCTTGTGACGCCTGTTCGCTGCCGCCCAAGCGCCAACCGAACGCATTCAAATAGGAACAAGCCTCAGCCCCGAGCGACAATATCTCCGTCGTGGGTTCGACCTCATCGACCAATTGCCGAACGTTGGACCAATGTTGTTGCGACGCCGTGAGATCGGACCTGGACAACACAAACGCCGCATGCCGGTGCCAATGCAAAGCCTGGTCGATTTGACCGGCACGTTCCCAGTGATACGCCAACATCGACGCAACCTCGTCTAGCCGTTCACCGGCAGACGCCTCGGTCGCCTCCGCCACTTGTTGGTGACGAGCAGCGCGTTGGTCCTTTAACTGCGTCTCATAGGCGACTTCATGCACCAAAGGATGTTTGAAGGAATACTCAATGGTCGGATATAGCGATGTCTCATAGATAAAGTCCAATGCCTTCAATCGTTCGATCGCAGCGGACACCGCCGCCTTGGCGAGCCCGCAGATGCTCTCGATCAGCGGCCTAGAGAACTCTTTACCCACCACCCCCGCACTTTGTAGCAGTTGCTTACTGTTCTCATCAAGCCGGTCGATGCGGGCGGCTATGATCGATTGAACCGTCGCCGGGACCTCCAACGCATCGATATCACCTTGCACTCTATACGCACCACGAACACCGGTCAGTTGTTCGGTCTCAATCAAGGTGTTGATCACTTCTTCCGAGAACAACGGATTACCACCCGTCCATTGCATGATCCGCTCCGTCAACGGCAACACCGAATCATCATCCCCGAGCAGGCTTGCAACCATATCGCGTACCGCGTCTTGACCCAACGGCACTAACGGCAACTGTTGATAATGCGGCTTCACCGTCCACGCCGCCTGATACTCCGGACGAAAGTTAACCAACAACAAGGTGTGGCTGACCTGAAACGCCTCCACCATCTGTGCCACGAACTCATCGCTCCAGTCGTCGATCCAATGCAGGTCATCTATGAACACCACCGATGCAATGCGACGTTCATTCTGTACCCGCGATATCTTGTGCAGCATCTCGAACAACTGTCGCTGACGCGCATCGGGATCCATCGAAGGGGCGGGGTTATTGGGATCATTGACCCCGAGAAACTCGAACAACACCGGTAGGCTGGAATGCATCCCCGGATCGAGCAACATCAAGGCGCCCGCGATCTTCTGCCTTGTCTGTGCCGCCGAATCTTGCTCTGAGATATCGAAATAACTGCGAAACAGCGTGACGATCGGGATGAACGGGATCGATTTCCCATGCGAGGGACAGTGCGCCTCATACACCGCCAAGCCTTGGCCACGACAGCGCTCGACAAACTCGAAACACAACCGGCTTTTACCCAAACCCGGCTCACCCATTACCCCGACGACCTGGCCGTGGCCCTGGCGTGCTCGGGCAAGGGCCGACTTCAAACTTTGCATCTCATCAACCCGGCCAACAAAACGGGTGAGTCCACGTGACCGCGACACGTCTAGGCGCGTGCGCGCCGCCGTGGTGCTTTCAAGATCAAAGATCCCGATAGCGTCCTCTACCCCGGTCAATTGTGCCGCACCGAGATCGGATAGTGTAAAAAAGCCTTCGACCAGACGCGCCGTATGTTCGCTGAGATAGACGTGTCCGGATTCCGCTATCGCCTCCAAGCGTTGGGCAATGCCAACTGTGTGACCTTGGGCCGTGTAATCCATACGCAGATCGTCTCCGATTTTCCCAACGATCACTTCACCGGAGTTGATCCCAATGCGGGTACTGAAATCAATCCCTCGCTCGACTCGAAGTTCGACTGAGAATCGGCGCAGTTCGTCGCGTAACTGTAGTGCGGCGTAACAAGCTCGTTGTGCATGGTCTTCGTGCGCAATCGGCGCACCGAACAGGGCCATGATGCCGTCACCGGTATATTGATTCACCGTACCTTCAAACTGATGCACACCATCGTTTAAGATCGCAAAAAAGCGATCGAGGATCGTGTGCCACCCCTCTGCGCCAAGCTGGCCGGCAAGATCCATCGATCCCTTAACGTCCGCGAATAAGACCGTCACTTGTTTCCGCTCGCCTTCGAGTGCCGAGCGTGATTGCAAGATCTTCTCGGCCAGATGCTTGGGCGTATAGGCGCTTGGTTCGGGGATCTCACGGGTCGGCTCAGAGACGCCCGTAGCGCCACCACCGCGCCATCGCAAACCCTTTTCTTCGCGGATCGCGACCTCTTGCATGTCGACGAGCTCATCCAAGATATCTTCGAGACCCTCTTCATCGAGCCCGAACTCGCGCTTCAATACGCGGTAGGACACACGACCATTTTGTTCCAGATGCGCCCGCACCTGGGCGATATCATCGAGTAAACCCATATTTCAGAATCAGAGGAATATCCAGCGGAGTAGTTTAACGCATAGCGATCGACGTGCGCTGTGCTATGCCAGCAAAATCTAAAGTCGCTCTGTAACGTCGGCCAAGCGATCAGCCAAAATAACCGCCAAATTTTGATACAGCTGCGATGCGATGCGGGGGTAGCGGGTTTGAATACGTTGCAAGCACGGGTTGTCGAGACGCAGCAGCCGCATATCGCTGGTCGCATCGACATTGGCGGTTCGAGTGCCGTGAAATAATGCGACTTCTCCGATCAAATCGCCGCGTTTGAGTGTTCTCAAGATGTGCTCGCCGTCGTCGCGTAGCAAATAAGCCTTAGCTTCGCCTTCGATCACGACATGGATGGATTTTCCATGTTCGCCCAGTTTCATAATGGGTTCACCCTGCTTAAACGATTGCATCGTGCCTAGGATTGCGGCAATGCGCGCCTGCCGATTTGTTAAGCCGGAAAAGAATGGGATGGATTTGTTTGGTGCCGCGCCGAGATCTAGGGCCAGCACCTCCCATAAGGTAACGAAACGCAATTGACCCGCGAGTGCCGGTGTAAAAACTAAATCAAAAAACCATGCGATGAATAAGGTTGCCGCCGCGAGACCGCCGAACTCAATTTGACTGCGAAGTTCACCCAGGGTGAGGGTCATGAATCCGCAACATAGGGCCGCGGTTGTAAATGTTACCGGCCTGATAACAGAGGTTAATGCCCGTTCAATACCTTCCGATTCGCTAGCCACCCGGCGCGCCTCGGCATTGAAACGTGACAGAAAATGGATACTGTCATCAACCGCTATCCCAAGCACTACCGCGGCGACCAAACTCGTCGCTAGATTGAGGGTTATACCGCTGACACCCAAGATCCCAAAGAAACAAACGATCGGTAATGCGTTTGGTAACAAGGCAATGGCGCCGACTCGCACAGAACCAAACAGTACGATGAGAATCACGTATATCACGACCAACGCACCGGCGAGACTTAGCAGCTGCCCACGTACGATATCGTCCAAAGTTCTCGCTAGCAGTACGGAACTGCCCGTGACCTGACCATTGAGGTGAGCGGGCAAATCAGCCAGGCGATCCTCCACCCGATTAATAAGGCCGGTGAGATCATTGGTCGACACCGCGGACGTGCGTACTTGAATCAGGGTGCTTTGGTAACGCGAGTCGACGAAGCGCTCGGCCTCATCGCCGCCGGCTATGAACAGTAGATCATCGACTTCCCCCTGCGTTGCAGGAATTGCGCCGATATCAGGGATTTCCGCATGAAAGGTACGGTTTAAGACGCCAATAAAATCGACCAAACTGGTTGCGACGCCAACTTCGGGTTGCGACTCTAGCCACTGCTCGAATTTCTCAAGACTTGTGAGGTGAACCGGATCGGAGAACGCGCCGGGAACATCGCTTTCAATCAGAATCTGCAATGGTACAGCACCGGTAAACTCCGTGCGGATACGTTCGAAATTACGAGTCACCGGGCTATCGTCCGAAAAATTGCTCAGATAATCGGTGCTGACTTCAAGACGTGAGGCCGCACCCAATGCCAACAGCGCAACAATTGCACTACCAATGAATATTTGTTTACGGAAGCGAATATCAAAACGCGCAAGGGTCGGCGCAAACGCGGCTAAGCGACTCTTTGCTGCATGCGACTTAACGCGTACTGGTGAAATAAGTAACAAGGCTGGGATGGCGAGGAGCGCCGCGACCAAACACAACAAGGTACCGAGCGCGGTGTAGATACCGAACACCCGAATCGAACTAATCGGGCTGGTTGCTAGTGATGCAAATCCGACCGCTGTCGTCACCGCAGTTAACGTTAATGGCACGAAAACTTCTTCGACTGTCGATCGAACGGCGAGAATTTTGTCAGTGACTGACGTGAAAGCGTGATCGAACTCACTGACAACGTGAACGGCGAAAGCAAAGCCGATAACGAATATGACTGGTGGGGCAATGGCGGTGACAAAATTGAGCGCGTGACCGTTCGCGACAAAAAACGTAAGCGTAGCTATCAGCCCGGTTCCTGTAGCGAACAAAGGAAGCACTACGCCTCGAATGTTACGTAGCGTCAGCGCGGCAATCAGCGCCGTGACAAGTATTGCGAGCGGTAATGCGAGTCGGATGTCTTGAAACAAGATCCGACTAATTTCTAAGCGTGCGTGAACCGGGCCCGAGACGAAATTCTCAACCTCGCCCGCCTCTTCATGCGAGGCTAAAATGACTTCCTCTACTGCTCGCTTCAGATCAGAGGAGTTTATTTCCGGATCAAAATAAATCGCGACCAGCGCACCGCGACCATCGTTTGAGACTAGTTGCCCGCGATACAAAGGACTCGCTAGCGCATCGGCTTTTAAGGTATCGAGTGCGGTGTTTTTTTTCGGTAGCCTTTTTAGGAACCGGTCGACTCGAATATCTCCATCAACATTCCGCACATTTAGCGCATTAGCCAGGCTATCAACACCGGCGACACCGTCTACTCTCTGCGCCCGGCGCGAAAATCGTTTGAAGCGTCGCAGCACATCGGAAGAAAAAAGATCATCGTCGAACCAAGCGACCAGCAAAATGTCATCGCCACCGAACCGATCGCGGACGCGCTCGTACGTTTCCAACGGGCCACCGCGAACGGGTAACAAGCCCATCAGCGACGCGTCAATTTCTATATTCAGCGATGCGGAATTGAAATCGACCAGGCGATAGCAGCTATAGCTAGCGAGTAGCAGCGCCGCCAAGGCAACGATGCTTGCGCGGTTGATGATGAAATCGATCAGCCGGGCGCGCACGCGTGTGGACCTGTGGACTTAGCGCCCGCGTTTAAGAGAGGATCGCGAAAAAACTCGATCCTTAATACCGGGATCGAATTCTATGCTTTCGATGGTAAGCGCTGTTTTAGATTCCTCAGCCAGATCCGTCATCACCATTTCATAGGGGATCCAGCGTTCATCGAGCTGCTTGATATGTTCCGACGTGGCAGTAAGTTCCTTCCGTAACTCATCGCCTTCCTCATAGAATTGAGTTGAAATCGGGACGCATTGCGCAGCGTCAAAACGGGTTACTATGCGGGCATAGATCGAACCGCGATCGAACGCCGCGTCAAAATCCTTTGGCGTTGACTGCAACACGACCACGGCACGTCCGTCTAATTGCTCATCTGCCAATCGGACGATATCGACTTCCTTATCCGTACCATAAAAATGTGCGAAGTCCTCATAGCTAAAATCCGTACCGAACATTTCGCCCGACAGTGCACTGACCGTAACCAAGCGATCGCGGCGCTCACTTGGCTTGTAGATGACAACTTCTGGCTCCGGCACTTCTTCGCCTTGCTCAGATTCACGCTCTGTAAGCAGTACGATTGTGCCCGCCTGGCGCGCCGGTGCGGTAATGTCAACGCGCGCCCGAGCTTGTCCATCGTCAAATCGCTTCCATGACAACTTCGCACCAATATCGCTAACGGTGCCCTTCTCGTCAATCACGGCCAAGCGGATTTGTTGGCGCATCGATTGTTCAGGTAGGTTACGGTCACAGCAGGCGCGCGCGGCTTCATCAGTGATCAACGCGCAATTCGTCGCTAGAGCGGAGTTGATTCCTCCGGCACCTATCAGCGCTAAGACACCTATTAAATTTCGGTAACGATTTCGCATGCGTATTTTCTAGTTATTTATCGCTAATTGTAGCTGCTAATGCAGCACATATGTGCGCATTCTAAGCGAAGCCTCGGTCTTCTGCGAGAATACCAAATGATCGGCACACACGACCGCGTGCCGAGCGGCGCATAGAGCGGTTTTCATGACGAATTTAGAATGGTCCACCAGGCGATGGCATGGCCACATTCATGCGGCGCAAATTTTTGTCTCTCTGGTCACCGCAATCTTGCCGCCTTCATCAATCTCGTCGAGCCGCACGTCGAACCCCCATAGAAACGCGACGTGTTTAAGCACCTCGTCGGCGGTGTCATCTAGGCGGCGACGGGCACGGCGCGAATGCGCAAGTGTGAGTGAGCGGTCGCCTCGTCGATTCGCATCGACGATCTTGATATCCGGTTGCTGACTTGCAACATTATATTGCTCGGCCAGCTCTTGCCGGATCAGGCTATAACCTGCTTCATCGTGGATCGCGTTAACAGCCAAATGGTCTTTAGTATCATCATCAAGAATCGAAAAAAGCTTGAAGTCGCGCATAAGTTTCGGCGAGAGGTACTGCGCGATAAAACTCTCGTCTTTAAAATTACGCATCGCGAAGTCCATTGTTTTTAACCAATCACTTCCCGCGATGTCCGGAAACCAACGCCGGTCTTCCTCGGTCGGGGATTCACAGATACGGCGAATGTCGCTCATCATCGCGAAGCCGAGTGCGTACGGGTTTATGCCGCTGTAACGCGGATCGTCAAATCCAGGCTGAAATATCACACTCGTATGAGACTGGAGAAACTCAAACATCGAGCCGTCGCTCAAAAACCCTTCGTCGTAAAGTGTATTCATGAGCGTGTAGTGCCAAAACGTAGCCCAACCCTCGTTCATGACTTTGGTTTGGCGCTGCGGATGGAAATACTGCGCCATCTTGCGCACAATCCGCACAATCTCACGCTTCCACGGGTCCATGTGCGGCGCGTGTTTCTCAATAAAATATAAAATATTTTCCTGTGGCTCGCTTGGAAAGCGCACATTGTCCTCGCGTCGATCGAGATTGGGCTCGACCGGTAATGTCCGCCACAAGTCGTTATATTGCTCCTCAATATATTGCTCCTGCGCGAGTTGTTTCGCACGTTCCTCCTCATCGGAACGCAGGTACGGCTGGCGACAGGTGTCAACGCCGTAGTTCATTAATGCGTGGCATGAATCGAGCAACAATTCGACTTCCAACTCGCCGTGGCGCCGCTCACATTCGGCAATGTAATCACGCGCAAATACCAAGTAGTCGACAATGGCATCCGCGTTTGTCCAAGTCCGAAACAGATAGTTGCCTTTGAAAAACGAGTTGTGGCCAAACGCCGCATGCGCGATCACCAAGGCTTGCATTGTTGAGGTGTTCTCCTCCATGAGATAAGAGATACACGGATTCGAGTTGATCACTATCTCATAAGCCAAGCCAATTTGACCGCGCCGATAGCGCTGCTCGGTCGCCAAGAACTGCTTACCGTATGACCAGTGGGTGTAACCGACCGGGAGCCCTACCATCGAGTAGGCGTCGATCATTTGTTCGGCACTGATGATTTCGAGCTGGTTAGGGTAGGTATCTAGATTGTAATTGGCCGCGATACGCGCGATCTCACGTTCATAACATTCGATGATTTCGAACGTCCAATCAGACCCCGGCGATATAACCTGACTACTCATGCTTCGCGCTTCTGCATGAGTTCACGAAATACCGGATAAATTTGCGCACGTTCTATAATCGTTTGCATCGCAAAGTGTGGGTGCTCGGCGCGAATGGCATCGTATTCCTGCCACAGTTGCTGTTGGCGCTCGACCGCGATCTGGACATAGGCGTAGTACTGCAGTTTCGGCAAAATCTGCTCGACCAACAACTCTCGACAGCGACCGCTGTCCTGCGGCCAGTTGTCACCGTCGGACGCTTGCGCCGCATAAATATTCCAATCCGACAGTGGATAACGCTGCGCGATGATTTTGTTCATTAATTCAAGGGCGCTTGAGACAACCGTGCCGCCGGTTTCACGGGATTGGAAAAATTCTTCCTCGTCGACCTCGGTTGCAGTCGTGTGGTGGCGAATAAAGACGACCTGAATATGTTCGTAACTACGGTTCAAGAAGTAGTAAAGCAAAATGAAAAATCGTTTAGCGATATCCTTGCGCTGCTCGTCCATCGATCCAGACACATCCATCAGACAAAACATCACGGCCTGGGTCTTCGGCCGCGGCCGCAACACGCGATTGTGGAAACGGAGGTCGAATTCATCCACATACGGTATTGCCTTGATTCGCGTTTTAAAATGTTGAACCTGATCCTGCAGTACAACGATGCGGTTCTGGTCTGGCTCATCACACTCGCTTAGTGCTTCTAATTCTTCTTCAACACTACGCAACTCGCGCTTCAACGGCGTTTGTAGGGCGATTCGCCGTGCCATCGCGCCGGTCAATGAACGTACGATGTCGATGCTTGCGGGAATGCCGTCACGGGTATGGCCTGCGCGAACCGAGTCGTGCTCCACGGTACGGGTAATCTGAGTTTTGGCTAGATTCGGCAACTCTAAATCTTCAAAAAACAGATCCATGAATTCTTCGCGCGAAAGTTGGAAGACAAAATCGTCCTCGCCTTCACCATCTTTCGAGGCGTTCGGGCCGCGACCGTCGCCCCCCCCTGAAGGGGGCCGCTTGATGGTATCGCCAGCGGTATATTCCTTGTTTCCCGGATGCACGGTCTCCGTACTGCCGCCGCGGCCATGGCGAAACGATGGTTCCTTGATATCACGGGTCGGAATGCTGATCTTTTCACCGCTACTGGTGTCGGTGATACTTCGATCGGTTATCGCGTCGGCTACTGCCTTGCGGATCTGTTGCTTATAACGGTGGATGAAACGTTGCCGATTAACGGCGCTCTTATGGCGTCCATTGAGGCGTCTGTCGATGACTTGCAGCATAATCGCCGCCCGGTCTAATTAGGAAGACTTCCGAACCCGTAGATACCATTCCGATAGCAGGCGCACCTGCTTCTCCGTGTAACCTTTCTCGACCATACGCTTGACGAAGTCGTCGTGCTTCTGGCTTTCATCGCCAGAGCTCTTCGCATTGAATGAGATGACCGGTAGCAGTTCTTCAGTATTGGAGAACATTTTGTGCTCGATAACTTCGCGCAACTTTTGGTAGCTGGTCCAGGCGGGGTTGTTGCCATTGTTATTGGCCCGTGCGCGCAACACGAAGTTGACGATCTCGTTGCGAAAATCCTTCGGATTGCTAATGCCGGCCGGCTTCTCTATTTTCTCCAACTCTTCGTTTAAAGCCGCCCGGTCGAGCATCTCACCTGTATCGGGATCGCGATATTCTTCGTCTTGGATCCAATAGTCGGCATACATCACGTAGCGATCGAAAATATTCTGTCCATATTCCGAGTAAGACTCAAGGTATGCAGTTTGGATCTCCTTACCGATATATTCTGCATAACGCTTTGCCAGAATGCCCTTAATGTGAGAGAGATATCGCTCTTCGGTTTCCTTTGGAAATTGTTCCTGAATGATTTGTTGTTCGAGAACGTGGAGCAGGTGTACTGGATTCGCCGCAACCTCCGTGTGGTCGTAGTTAAATACGCGGGACAGGACTTTGAATGCGAAGCGGGTCGACATTCCGTCCATCCCTTCATCGACTCCGGCGTAATCGCGGTATTCCTGATACGATTTCGCCTTCGGATCGATGTCCTTGAGTGATTCTCCATCGTAAATTCTCATCTTCGACTCGATCGAAGAATTCTCAGGATCGTTCAGGCGCGACAGGGTCGAAAATTTCGCCATCATTTCCAACGTGCCAGGCGCGGTTGGCGCCTCACTCAAGGAACTATTGCGTAACAGCTTCTCGTAGATCTTTATCTCTTCAGACACCCGCAAGCAGTACGGCACTTTGACGATATAGATGCGATCAAGAAATGCCTCGTTGTTGCGGTTGTTTTTGAATGACTGCCATTCCGATTCGTTGGAATGTGCCAGCACGATGCCACTAAATGGAATCGAGGAGAGGCCCTCGGTCCCATTGAAGTTACCTTCTTGGGTTGCGGTCAACAGTGGATGCAGCACCTTGATCGGCGCTTTGAACATCTCGACAAATTCGAGAAGACCCTGATTGGCTAGACATAGGCCGCCAGAGTATGAGTACGCGTCCGGATCGTTTTGCGCATAGTGTTCAAGCTTACGGATGTCGACCTTGCCGACGAGCGCGGAGATGTCCTGATTATTTTCGTCACCTGGCTCCGTTTTGGCGATCGCGGTTTGATGCTGAATTGACGGCGTGATCCGCACGACCGTGAATCGCGACAAATCGCCCTCGTATTCGGTTAGCCGTTTCGCCGCCCACGGCGACATATGGCCGGATAAATACCTTCGGGGGATACCATAGTCGCCCTCGAGCAATTCCGCGTCCAACTCCGGATGGAACAAACCGAGCGGCGACTCATGCACCGGAGAATCCTTCAACGCATAGATTGGATATGCTTCCATGAGCGATTTTAATTTTTCAGCTATCGAGGACTTACCGCCCCCTACGGGTCCTAACAGATAGAGAATTTGTTTCTTTTCTTCTAGTCCCTGTGCAGCATGGGTAAAGAACGCAACAATGTTCTCGATGGTCTCTTCCATGCCGTAGAATTCACGGAAGGCCGGATAGATCTTCATCACCTTGTTGGAAAAAATGCGCCCGAGGCGCGGATCGCATCGCGTATCCAACATTTCGGGTTCCCCGATCGCCCGTAACATTCGCTCGGCGGCCGACGCATAGGCCATCGCATCCTCACGACAAATGTCGAGGTAGTCGTGTAAGGACATCTCAAAATGAACGCTTTGCGCGTAACGATGGGTAAACTGGTCGAAAATGCTCATATGCGCTTCCCCTATGTACCTGTCCTACCGTAAAAGACCGCTCATTGATTGATACAGCAAAGGTCGTGCCAACGTAGATAAACCCTTGTATTGCGGGGAATCGAGGGCCGTAGCGGGCCGATTTCGACTGGTTTTTGACGCAGCACTGCCACAGGTCTGGCGCGTATCAGCACTATTGCCTGCATGGTTGATACCGATCATTACCGTCGCACTTTGCGGAACAAATTGGTTGGCGTCGGCGGCACGGGGTTGCCGCTTGTGCGCACATTTTGGTTGGTTATGCCTGAAAAAAATGCCACTTACCGATGGGAAAAGTGGAACAGAACGGTGTCTCCGGCACGAAATCGAAGCGTCGGCAACACGCTGCTACTGGCTTAGGATCAGCTACACAAAAATCATAAAAACGCGAGAAATACCGCGCCAGTGCTAATCATCAATATCCCGCTGACGCGTGCAAGTCGCAGCTTCGCAGGCAACAATTTCTCTGCCAGCACGAAACCAGTGATCGCGACAATCCAAAGCAAGTTCATAACCCCACCAAGAAACAACAGCATCATGATTGCCCAACAACAGCCAAGGCAATAGATACCGTGGCGTACGCCAAGACCGATAGCGCCAAGTACTCCTGGACTGAACCGGGTAGCTAGATACATAACAGGTGATTGGCAATGTTTTAGGCAAACATCTTTTAACGGCGTAAGTTGGTAGGTCCCGGCGGCAATGAGCAAAACCGCGCCGAATGTTGCACTAGCACTCACCATCATCGGAGACAATAAGCCCCAAGCATCCAGCTCGCCCTGGACAATGGTCGCCGCAATGCTGAACACCGTCCAGGTCACAATGTAGCCAGCGACAAACCAGTATGTCGACGCGACCGGCGTTCCTTGTCCACCCGCGCGCTTCGCAATCGATGCATAAACCAGCACCGCGCGCATTGCCGTAGGGACCATCATCCCAACCATCATCACGGCCCACATGAGGAACATCAGGAGATAGTCCGCAGCGCTCCACATTCGCATGCCGACCATTGTCGACATCGGCATCGAAGACATATCCATATTGGCCATGTCGAGCGTTAGTTTGTATAGATAACACCACGCCAGCGCAGTAATGCCGGCAAGCGCAGTGAGAATCAGAATGTAATCGCGAGTGCGAAGTGACCTATTCGATGCGGTCCACGTAGTTGTCACGCAGCCGTGACGAGTCCATCTTGGTCATAGTGATGCACGCAATACTGCGCATAGGTTCCTTGTAAATCCATACTCAATTCGCCCGTCACCTGCGCAGTGCCTGCACCGATCTCCGCATAGGTAAATTCAAAGCTGCCACTTGGCCGGGCGAGTGCGATATGAAACGGCTCGCCGTTGAAGGCATTGATCATGGGCTCGCCCTTGCTTTGGATCAGCCCTGGAACATTTAGCGTGGCCGTTCGCTGATCGATGTCGATGGCATATTCAATCGGTAGATATTGCGTCTCTAAAAACTCCGCACAAAGACTGGCAAAGACGAAGAAGTGATTACTGCCTGGCGCGCCACACTCGCCGTTGATGATCTTTTCAAGGGCAACGCGTTGCCCCGGATCCGCCCGTTCATCGATAATGACTTGGCGTGTGCCGCCACCTTCCGCGATCTCGCCGGGCCAGCTGATCAAGAAAGCCCACCGAAGCCCAGTTAGGGAAGTGTCATTGAAATGCCCATCGACGATTTCCCCGCCTTCAACGAATTGGCAAAAGCCGTGGGTGCTCGGCAGATTGAACTGACAACCACAATTAGCATCACAATTGCAGCTGCCAAATGTGTTGCTCTTAAACGTCCATTGATCGGCCATTACCACCCTCCACGATCGATACAAAGATCAAAATTAAATCCGCACTAGCCGTTGGGACCAGAATAAGTCGTGCGGATAAACACATTAACGCTACATTTGCGGCCTCACCGTGATGGCGAAGAAGCGGATGCACTCGATCAAACTATTCTTCAATAACGAGTGCACCCGGCGATTACGCTCGCCGCAATCTATTGCTTCAGCATTTCCTTCGCTTTATCCGTAGCAGCGTCCATTGCATCGTCGCCCTTTTCATCGATAACGTCCTCGGCTGCTTCTTTCACTTTTTCCATTAATGCTGATCCGGCGTCTGCCGTCGCGTCAGCAGCTTCCGCGGCGGCGTCGGTCGCGTCGTCGGCCATGTCTGCAGCACCTTCTGCTGCTTCGCTAGCTGCATCTGCCGCACTATCCATCGCGTCCGATGCCATATCGCCGGCACCTTCTGCTGCGGCACTTGCCGCATCTGTCGCGCTATCCATCGCATCCGATGCCATATCACCGGCACCCGCGGCCGCTTTGCTTGCCGCATCTGATGCTGCGCTTCCTACGTCTTTTGCGGCCTCCATCGCCGCATTAGATGTACTTTTTACGGCATCACCAGCCTGTTTCACTTTTGCGCCAGTGTCTTCTGCGGCTTCCTTGCTACATCCAGCCGCGAAAACTAACAGCGCGGCGACCAACATTGCTAACGTTCCAAATTTCATGAAATTTCTCCTTGAAATAAAGCCTTCCAAGCTCGGAAACGGACTCGTCCTCGTTACCGATCAACGGTCCAGGAAAATATGCCAGGATTCTACCGACCCCCTGAGGGTCGCCCACCGGCGAGTATGGTCAGCAATATATGTCGGGTCAATATTGCATATACAGTCTCTAGGAATGCCTCGGTAGAGCACTTTGTCACTGCCGAGGCACCAAGGTCACTGAGTATTTGCCCCATGACCAAACAATCTTGTTCTCTACCCGCGCCTGGAGTATTCGCCGGAAGACTTGACCCTGGTAGGAGGGCTACACTTCAATAATGACCTCTAGCGCTGCAAATACCCCCTTCGACCTACAAACAATTCTGCCGACAGCGGACGATGTTCCGTGGCGATCCCGCTTGCAAGCGGAACTCTATGAAACCGCGCGTGCCGCGGGATTGACCGAAGATCCAGCGGTCTACGCCGCGAATTTCTCACAATATTTCGGGTCGCTGGATGCGCTCGATGCTGAACTCAATGTACATCGCTATTTGCTTGGCGGGGACGAACCAAGCGCGGCAGACCAGTGGTTCGCCACAATATTGTGGTTACAGGAAGCCGTTTTCTACAGTCTGTACAAACTCAATCATCAACGTCTCGAAGAATTTTCCAACCTGGCCCATTATCTGCGGGATATTTTTAGTGATCAGAGTTTCAGGAAGGCGATCGAGTTTGAATCGCTTAGACGACATTACAATCTTGAAAGTGAATTAATCAACCCAAAACGGCGGATACCGTTGGGCGCAGTCGATCTTGATGCGCCGCATGATCGCGAGCTGCGCTTCGGCGCGAACCAACATAAATCCGATATCGAGGAAGACCATTCCGTGCGCGCTGACAAAGGCGAATGGAAGCGTAAAACCAGCGGGCACCGAAACCGCATCGCCGTCGACGGGGGATCCGGTTTCCCACCCGCACGCGGTCGCTATCATCTATACATCGCGAACAACTGCCCTTGGTGTCATCGCACCGCACTCGTTCGACGGATTAAACATCTAGAAGACGTCATATCGATGGACGTCTTATTCTATCGGCGTGATCCCGATCGCGGATGGCAATTTCAACCAAGCGAACCTGGATGTACGCCCGACTCAATATTCGGCTACAACACGATCCGCGACTTATACGAACGTGTGGGATCGAGCGAGACGTCCGTACCCGTATTGTGGGATCGCGAAACGGAAACCATCGTGAGTAATGAATCTGCTGAGATCATCCGCATGTTTGAACAGGGCTTCGGCGAGTTTACCGAGAACACGCCGGCGCTTTATCCCGAAGAAATCCAAAAACAAATCGATCGGGTAAATGCATTCACCTATCACGCGATCAACAACGGGGCATATAAGGCCGGGTTCGCAGATGGCCAGGATGCGTACGAGGCGGCCTACAGAATCTTCTTCGACGCATTGGATACCATTGACCACATGCTTCGAGGTCGAAGATTTCTCTTAGGTGATGCGATCACCGAGGCCGATGTTCGATTATTCCCGACAATTTTTCGCTTCGATCCGGTTTACTACCTTAGGTTTAATCTGGGTGAACGAATGGTACGGGACATCCCATCGCTGTCCCGCTGGCTAGCAGATATGTTGGCTATTCCCGAAGTCGCGGCAGCAAGTAACTTGGATCATTGCCGCAAGGGCTACTTTGGCCGGACCGGTAACAACATCGTGCCCCTAGGACCGTCGGGAAGTAACACTTAGCGAGCGTTTGGATCCCATACCAGCGGCGTCAAATCCAAACGTCTCCATTCACGAAACTCGGAGAATTCGATGATCACCCTCTACAATATGCCGCTCGCGCTGAACTGCTACAAGGTAAGAATTCTGCTGTCGATATTGGATATAAAGCATCGGCTTGAACCAATTGATCTATTGCAAAATGCTCACCAGACCCCCGAGTTCCTCGCGCTCAATCCGTTTGGCCAGTTGCCGGTGCTTACGGACGGCGAATTGGTGCTACGCGATTCTCAAGCGATTCTGATCTGGTTGGCACGGAAATACGGCGATGCATGGTTGGGTAAAAACCCGGACGAAGAAGCCGAAGTCAATTCTTGGCTTTCCGCAGCCGCCTACGAACTGCGCTTAGGGCCATATGACGCCCGACTCGCGGTACATTTCCCGTGGCTCTGCGTTAACGCCGGGGCGGTCGAAGAGAACACCGCCAAGGCTTTGAAGCTGTTCGAAGGCCGGCTGTCAAACCGCGAATGGCTAGCATTAGATCGCCCGACAATTGCGGACGTCGCTTCCTTCCCAGCGATCGCACAATGTGGTGACGGCAACGTCAGCTTAGACGGCTATGAGGCAATTAAAGCATGGCTTGTGCGAATGCGCGCATTGCCTGGCATGGTTGAAATATTGGATTGATCGGATGCCGACAGTGGATCGGGGCCTACCAACATTGAGCCCAAAAACATAGATGATGATCCGTGATGGGCGGTTCCAGCTAAGTTATACGCTCAGCGTATTTGTTATCGCATGCGTCGCCGCTGGTTGCGCCAGTGCCCCGCCAAAAGCACAACACAATATCTGCTCCGTCTTTGAGCAACACCCTGCGTGGTATGACTACGCTCGGAAATCGGCAGCGCAGTGGGGCACCCCGCCCCAGATCCAAATGGCGTTCGTGCGCCAGGAATCGAGCTATCGTGAGAATGCCAAGCCGCCGTTCGAGTGGTTTTTGTTTATTCCGCTAGGACGGCCATCGTCGGCGACTGGGTACGCGCAGATCCAAGATCCCGTTTGGAAAGAATATAAAGCAGAGCGCGGTAGCTTGTTTAGGAGTCGAGGCGACATGGAGGATGCGCTCGATTTTATCGGTTGGTACAACCACAAGAGCCATCAACAACTCGGTCTATCCAAATGGAATACGCGCGACCTCTATCTCGCCTATCACGAAGGTCGCGGCGGCTACAAACGTGGGAGCTACAAAAAAAAACCAAAGCTATTGCAGGTTGCCGACAAGGTCGCACGGACTGCTGACGAATATGGACAACAATTAAAGCAATGCGACGCGAAATTCCGATGCCGACATTGGTACCAGTTTTGGCCGTTTTGCAGCTGAACAGTAACGATCGGGTTCGAAATAGGAACTACTACCGGACTAGGCCTACCTTGCTATCTATACTTTGGGTAGCAAAGAACTAGAAACTGGGCGCACAGCATGGCAACCCGTTTAGTCAGATCCTTACTTGCCGCGGCGAACGTGGATAACCCGCAGGCGCAATACTTGCTCGGCTTGTGCCTTTACCGAGGTCGAGGTGTTGGTAAGGATTTACGCGAAGCACTACGGTGGTTATTTAAGTCGTCGAGTGCAGGGCACATGAGATCCGCCTACGCGATCATGCACATCCATCGTGAAGAACATCACGATCCGGTCGAACTAGAGAAAGCAGTAGAGAGTGCGAACCGCGCGGAAGAAGTAACGTTTCCCGATCACCCAAACCTGGTCGCCGAGTACAGCGACAAAAACCAGCAAACACGTCTGTGTCAGATTTTATACGCCGAAGCAGTTGCAATGCATAACGGTGGCAATTTGACTGAGGCAGCGCGATTGTTTCTCACCGCCGCGAAATACGGTCACAAGATTTCTCAATCGAGAATTTCAAACATGTATAAAACCGGCGAAGGTGTTCCCGCGAACAGTGGCGCAGCATTGTACTGGTCGGAAACCGCAAAATCGGACCGACCCTTGCTGTAATTCTAGCGTCGCACCAGGTAGTGCATGCCCCAGCCAAGCGCCGTGTAGGCCGCGATGGCACCCCACAAAACACCGCTCAACATTGCTAACTCCGCACCCTGAACATCGCCGGCGAGCGCAGCGAAGAAGTACAGGACAAATAGACCGTAACTTGCCGCACCCCAGATCCCCACCACCCCTAGTGCCCCTGCTGCGCGCCAACGGCGCTGTTGTAAATAGGTCAATAGCCGAGCTACGAAATAGAGCAAAAAGGCCCCGCCGATCAGGATCGGTGTGGCAACGGTCACCATAATAAGGATCGAAACCCAGAACTTCTCAACGTCGCCGGCTTGCCACATTTGCCACAGCTTAATCGGCCAAGGACGTTCACGCCCATTCCATCTTTTCAGAGCGCTCTCGGCAGCGACACGAACGCCGTGATCATTGTCCTGTAAGGCTTGGGTAATGAACGTGTGCCGCCTAGCACTTTGTATTGTTGGTGTGCCTAACCAGCCTACCGCAATACGTCGGACATACGGATCGGGATCGGTGATGGCGCGCTGGATCAGCGAGTCTCGTTCAGCGTCGACGGACGCTTCGCGTATCTTCATAAGGAGAACAACAGTCCGAACTTTAGGATCCGGATCACTCATGCCTATATCAATTTGAGCCGGCAGGTCGGCGGCGCGGACGTAGCTTGGCAGGCGCCGGGAAATCCGAGACAACACGCCATAGGCTGCATGGCGGATTGCGGGATCCGGCGCAGTCATGGCCCGCTTTATTGCAGGGATCAGTACCGCGCTCTCAAAGTCATCCGTTGGCGACTTGGCAAAGCGTCGAAACATACCGATTGCCACTACGGCAATGTCGGTTTCCTGATCCGCTGCCAACGATACGATGGCCGGATACATGGCCGGGTCGATATGCGAACCGCGAATGGCACGCATGGCGGTCAATCGCGCCTTCGGCGGTTCGGAAACGTCAAGCGCCAGCATCAGAAGATCTTTATCCGCTAGCATCTCGCTGGTCCGGACGATGTGCAGTGCGTGCTCGGCCGCCTGCACCGTGTTCGGGTCCGGACTATTCAAGGCCTCTCTCAAAACAGCAACTGACTTTGGGTAGTAGACCGCTGAATAGGCTATGGCATAAATAATCGAACCGCGGATACGGTGGTTTGGTTCCGTTGGCAACGCATCGGCAATTATTGTCAGGGTCGACAGCGGCAGCGACCGACCCTTAGACATCTCGCTAAACGCCCGCGCCACATCTTCGCGGTCCCCCGGTCGTACCGGATCAGTAAATAACGCGTTGACGACCGCAACGACGTGTTCTGGCAACTGCTGCGCAGCACCGAGCTGCCCAAGTGCCGAGATGGCCCGCGAATAAAGCCACGGCGCATGCTGTTCATTGAATACACTCGCGATCCTATCGATAACCTGCTCGCGATATTGGTTGTATAGCGCGGACTGTCCAACTGCAACGATGGTAGCCGACAATATGACGTCATCCTCGGCAGTCAAAATGAGTTCACTCAAGGCCGCGATCGTCGGATCGCTAAGCGCGCGTTTCTGGCCATGCTGGCCGAGCGCGTTAATCGTGGCCACACGAACATCAGAGGACTCGTCGTTGCGCATGCGGTGTATGAGTTTGTCGAGCAACACACCTTCGACAGACGGTAAGTACCCTATATCTCTAATCGCGGAGATACGCTTGGCTGGGCTATCGCTATTTAGACGCCACTCGATTGCCGCTGGGCTAAACCAGACAAATCGATATAACGGCATCAAGGCCTTGTTCCATAACAAGACCAATAGCAACAGCACTATGGGTGCCAAAATAATGGCTAACAGAGGAGTCCGGTGTGGCACGTGGATAAGATCGGTGCGCGCGATTGCGGCTCAGATACGGAGGGTTCTGATCTGACTATTCCATCGGCCGGTGCCGGCGGTGATCCCGGTACATTTTCCCAACCCACTCGGACACTGGATGGTCCCGGTATAGGTCGAGGAATGCTTGGGCTTTCGGATCGGGCAAACCGCCCCATGGAAACGGGTGTTCCGGTGGCAGAACTATCAAAGACAACATCGCCGCGACGGAAAGATCGGCACGGGTAAATTGGTCGTTCACCATAAATTCCTGTTGCGAGATCCGCTGCCCAAGTTCTTCCATCGCCAGATCGAAATTGCGTCTGGCTTCATCAACAAATGCATCAGAAACTACATAGGTTTGATAGATCTTTCGCCGCAGTACCGGATAGATGAGATAGAACGCTAGTTGCTTCAGGCGCGGCATCGGGTAGGTGAAGCAGTGGCAAATAAATTTCGGATAATTGATCAGCGTCTGGTAGAGGATACAACGGATGTTCTCACCGAGCCGCGCATCCATACTATGCTCTAGCGCAAGACAGGCATCGCGCGCATCCGTATCGGTTGGGGTAAGTAAACGTAACGGATGGCATCGATCGAGATAGTGAATAATTTCATCCGCACCTTGAACAACCTCATCGCCATTGATTAACACGGGGACCGTGGATTTAGGCGCGAGTTTTTTGACGGTACGTAAATGCAAACCCGGCATAACGGCCACAGGTTCGAACGGTATACCTTTGAAATCGAGCGCCCAACGTGCTTTCTCGCAGAAATGCGAGTGCGGGAATACGAGCAGCTTCATGCGTTACGCCTCACGCTTGAGTGAAAAAGACACTTAGATCCCGGTTGCCGTAACAAAAATCACAATGTGCCCGAAGCCAACCACCGTGCGCATTGCGGTGATAGGTGTTCGGCTGCGAATGCTTCGTACTTTTGGTTATCCGCATCGCTCAGCGCTTCGGTCCACCGTTTGTTGTTACCTTTGTTGATAAGGCTTTTGCCGCCCCCGGAAAATATCGCACCAAGCCTTGGCGTCAACGCATCGGCATTCTTTTTCATGTAGTCAAACGTGCAATGTTCAACCATCTTCGGCCACAGCGCTTCGTCAACGTCAAATTCGAGAAAATTGCAGATCTTTCTCATCTCGCCTTCAAGATCGGCCTTCAGGGCGTTGAAGTGCAGCAGTAAAACATTCGGTTGATCGCGAATGTCCCACCACGATTGGATGTTCGAGAAGAACGGCCAAATCGGATACCCATTCCCTTCCAACCACTGGTGATAATATTCAACCACATCCTTTCCGGGACGCTCTAGCGGTGGACCGACGAGGCCCGGACTTTCGTTCAACGCCTTGTAGATGTAGTCGGTATAACAGCAATGATGTTCATACCAGCTCCAGATAGCGTCGCGTCCGTCACGTCCGATATAAATGTATTTTGCATTCGGCGAAACAACTAATGCGTTGGCTGGAAGGTGGGTTTTTATAAACCTTCTGTGAGTCTGCGCCTTGAGCGTCGCCAACGTCGCATCTTTCGGGATCGCTCGATAATCCAACCACGGCGAAATCTGCATGACCGGTATATTTTCGGCGGCATCGAAGACAAACTGCCCAACAATTTGCTGCAACCAGGTGGTCCCGGATTTTGCCCAGGTTGCGATAACGATATCGTCGTCGCGGAACTTGAAATCATTCCAGCGGGTTGAATCCATATGGTGATTCTGAAGTTCCGTGGTTTTGGTTGGCGCTGCAGTTTGTTGATTGCTCATGTCGGTGTGATCTTTATTTGGGGATCGGCATTATCATACGAACGATGGAATCCGGCCTACGCCGGAATGACGAAAACACGATCACCTCATCAGTCCCCTGCGCTAGGTAACGGTTTGACGTTCTGTCCAAAATGTCTCATACCCACCACTGATGTTGGAAAATAGACTGGGCTACCCACCAAGAGGATATGGCTGTTAGTGCCGCTGATTAGGAGTACACATAATTTCATCGTACTGTGATCTCTTGGGAATTGCCGGGACCGTTATCGAAGGGCAATTGTAATCGCTTCGATCGATTGTGACAGGTGCTGGTGGGTGGCGATCCGTCGAATACTCCGCGTTAACACCGCAGTGCGACTCCTACTGTCGCCTGAAAACTATCGATCATGGTCGTAATGGCCGCGCTCAGCGGACGTTGCTAAGATGACCAGCAGCCCTTGAAGCCAGGAAAGACAATCTATGATGCAACCGAATCGAAGTTTTCTATTCGCGCCCGGCAACCATCCGCGTCGGGTAGAAAAGTCGTTCACGACCGGCTGCGACGCCGTCATACTCGATCTTGAGGACGCCGTTGCTGTAGCAGAAAAACCGGCGACCCGCGCCACGGTGGTGGAGGCTTTGAAGCAGCCTCGCACTTGTCGTGGATACATTCGCGTCAATAGCATCGATACAGTGTTTTGCTACGACGACATCGAGGCGGTATTGGGGCCGTGGCTGGACGGCATTATGTTACCCAAAGTTGAACGAGCAGCGGACCTTCAGGCGGTAGATTGGATGATGACGAGTCTCGAGCGACGCCATGGGATAGAACCAGGTACGATCGATCTGATTCCAATCATCGAGACCGCACAAGGACATGCCGCGGCACGCGAGATTGCCGCGAGCGGCGGCAGGCTTAAACGCCTTTCATTTGGCGGCGGGGATTACACCCGCGACTTGAACCTTCAGTGGACCTTCGAAGAAGAAGAGATCGCTGCGGTGCGCGCGGAGGTGGTACTCGCGTCTCGACTAGCGAATATCGATCCACCAATCGACACCGTCTTCATCCATATCAAAGAACACGAACACTTCGCGCGCTCGGCACGTAAAGGGCGCGAGTTCGGCTTCCAGGGCAAACTCTGCATCCACCCTGATCAGGTTGGACCAACGAATGCGGCATATACGCCTACCGATGAAGAAGCGGCGTGGGCACGCAAGATCATTTCGAGTTTTGATGTGGCCGAAGCCGACGGGCTGGCGTCGATTCAGGTTGATGGGTATTTCGTCGATTATCCGATTGTTGAAAAGGCCCAGCGCATTGTCACACTCTACGATGCGGTAGCCGCTAGTAAGTCGACGAATTCTTAGTTGAGATGAACAAATCCTCAAATGCTGAGCTAGCGGCGTCGCCGGTCGATACGGCTAGCAGATTCGCTGACTTTGTTTCCAACTTTAGTCTCGACCGCGTACCTGAGGCGGTTTGCGCGCGCGCGAAACTCAGTATTCTCGATGCATTGGGGATCGGACTTGCGTCGTGTAATTACCCATTTGCGAAAACCACGGCCGCCGCGCTCACCGAGCTCGGCGGGGTCGGCGAGTATCCGGTGATCGGATCCGATCTGCGCCTACCGCAACGTGACGCTGCACACCTCAATGGCACACTCATCCACGGCCTCGACTTTGATGACACTCACAGCGAGGCGGTTGTGCACACATCCGCGAGTACAGTACCGACGATGTTGATCGCGGGACTTGCGAACAATTGCGGCGGGCGCGACGCCCTCAGTGCATTTGTGATCGGATCGGAATGCGCTAGCCGTATCGGCGCCGCCGCGCGCGGCGGCTTCCACGAAAAGGGCTTTCACCCCACAGGTGTCGTCGGTGCCTTCGGCAGCGTACTCGCGGCGGGCTACCTGTACGGGTTGAATCACGAACAAATATTGGATGCACAAGGTATTGTCCTGTCGAAGGCTAGCGGCAGTATGCAGTTCCTCGACGATGGCGCGTGGACAAAGCGCAACCATCCGGGCTGGGCAAGTGTGTGCGCCCAAACCGCAGCAGTAATGGCAAAACATGGTTTTTTCGGTCCGCGCGAACCCTATTTTGGACGCTTTGGTTTGTTCCCTGCGCATACCCATCACGGGCGCACGATTAATCCTGGCAAGCTCACTGAGCATCTCGGCGAACAATGGGAGATGCTAAACATTGCATTCAAGCCCTACCCTGCCTGCCATATGACGCATGCCTTCGCAGATGCCGCACTGTACTTAAAACGGGAACACGCGCTCGAAGCGAAGGACCTGGATCGCGTCGTCGCCCACGTACATCCAAGTGAAATCCCCGTCATATGCGAACCAGTCAAACACAAGCTCAAACCGCAAAACTCCTATGACGCACAATTCAGCGTTAACTACGTGATCGCTGCTGCCTTCATGCGCGAGCAGTTTGGCCTGGCGGAACTTGAAGACGAGGTGCTTGGCGACCCGGATATTCTGAACCTGTGTGCCAAGGTGTCGTACGAACCCGATCCCGATTCTGCCTATCCTGATTATTTTTCCGGAGCAATCGATATCTATACAAACGATGGTCGAAAATTGCATCATCGTGAACAGATGAACCGTGGTTCCGCGGAGAATCCAATGTCGGATAGCGACATAAAGGACAAATACCGGGACAATGCAGAACGTACGATTGCTGCCGAAGATGCCGAGCGTATCTTGCAGCTGGTGCTGGAACTCGAGCACGAGCCCAATCTCGTATCGCTTACTCGCGCACTAAGTAAGAACTAAACGTTTTGGAGTACAAGCATGTTAATGTCAGGTGAAGACTATCGAGAATCCCTGCGCCGCTATTCGCCGCGTGTGTTCGTCAACGGTGACCGAGTCGAGTCGGTAGCCGATGATCCGAGGCTCGCTCCCGGGATCGCTGCAGTTGGCGTGAACTACGATTTTGCGCTTGACGACCGCTACCGTCACTTGATGACGGCTGAATATCGCGCGAATGGCGCCACTGTTAATCGCATGCTGCATATCGACGAAGAGCCGCAGGACCTGTTGAGTAAACTTGAAGCAACGCGCTTGGTGTGCCGTGAAAGCGGCTGTGCGCAACGCTATCTCACACATGATGCGATGAATGCCATCCATCAAGCGACGTACCAAGTCGACGCGGCCACCAACGGCGACTACCACCAACGATTTCTTGCCTATATCGATCAGGTTCATGCCGACGACCTGACTTTAGGTGTTGCCATGACCGACGGGAAGGGTGACCGATCGCTGCGTCCGAGCGACCAACCCAATGCGGACTCATACGTCCACATCAAATCGCGTCGCAAAGATGGCATCGTCATTCGTGGTGCCAAGGCGATCATTACGGGCGCACCCTACATGCACGAATTGCTCGTCATGCCCTGTCGCAACATGACCGAAGGCGACGCCGACTTTGCGGTGTGCTGCGCCGTACCGATCGATGCGAAGAATCTGACTATCGTCGCCCGCCCGGCCGGGCGCCCGGGAGAGAAGGCGGCGAAGTTCGGCGCCAAATATGGACAATCAACAGGCGTTGCGATTTTCGACGATGTGTTTGTACCGTGGGATCGCGTATTCCTCGCCGGCGAATGGCAGCATTCGCAGTTTTTAACGAGCACCTATGCAACCCACCATCGACATACCTGTATTGGCGCGCGCGCCGGATTCGGCGACCTATTGATCGGCGCCGGCGTGCTCATGATCGAGGCCAATGGACTCGACCCAGATCGCGCACCACATTTGCGCAATGACCTCGTCGAACTAATAAAGATCGTCGAAGGCTTTTATGCTTGTGGCGTCGCCGCGTCGGTGTACGGCTTCAAAGATCCATCTGGCGTGTTTCAACCCGATGGCGTCTTCGCCAATGTCGGCAAGCTATTGATGGCAACTCAGATCTACGATATGCATCGGCTAGCCCACGATGTTTCCGGCGGGCTCATCGTCACGCTCCCTGGCCCCGACGAAGACCACAACCCAGAGACTAAAGGCGATCTCATGTCGATGTTACAGACACGATCGGACATCCCCCATGACTACCGCATGGAAGTCTCACGTTTGATGGAAGATCTCACCGCATCGAACACCGCTGGTTGGTACTCTGTGATCAGCCTGCACGGCGGCGGCTCACCTGAGGCGATGAAACGTGAAATTTACCGCTACTACCCGCTTGAGGAACGGGCGGCGTTAGCCGAGCGCCTACTTGATCGCGGCATACTAGCGGAGTCCGGACGTCCAACCCGCAAGAGCCAACCAGGTCGCTGTTGTCCGGTGGGATGCCAAGTGCCGGAAACGCCACAGTTATCCGCGCCGAAAACGGAGTCGCTCGATAGCGATCCACCACTAAGGGCTGTGGAATAGCGATAATTCGGTCCTTAGTCACGATCGATGAGCGTGGTTCCTCGGCGCTCAGCGATTAACAGCGCGGCGTCTCAAACGCTATTTAACATTAACGACTTGAGCTCAGACACACGCTTGAGTACAAGGTCGCCGGCACGCTTCTCGATAATGCCGCGAACGGTAAGTTGCCCAAGCTCGCGCGATATTGCCTCGCGGTGGGTTGCGATCCGACTCGCCAAATCTGCATGCGTCGGTGCGGGACTTATCAAAGCGCTATCACTTGCTTCGTCTTCCTCAGCAAGCCGCAGCAACTCAGCATATATGCGTTGATTGACCTTCATGGTGCCGTCTTCGGTAACACGCTCCGATAATGAGCGAACCAATCTCGCCATGTGGCGTAACACCCGCGAGTTAACCGAAGAATGAGCGGCCAACAACTCAGTAAAACCTTCACAACTCATACGCGCGATAGTCACCGATTCTCGTGCAACGACATGCGCCGATCGTGGTTGCCCGTCAATGGCGGATAACAAGCCGAACACTTCTCCCGCACATTGATCACGAAACGTGACTTCCTTGCCCGACGCAGAGAAGTAAGTGACATGCACCGATCCAGATAGAATAAAATAGACGTCTTGGCCTTGATCCTCAGACGACAATATCACTTCGTCGGTATCAAAAGCGTGACCGACACATTGGCAAGCAATGGTGTCTCGCAACGCTTCGTCTAATTCGCGAAATAATTCAGCACTCAACAGAGAACTCGCAGATATCGGCAGGTGTTTCATGTCTCGGTTTGCAATATTCAGTTGAACGATTTGTTAATAGAGCGGCAAAACAAATACTACCCCGAATCTACAATCGGATGATAACCACATTGAGTCGGCTATCGTCACTGCTCCAGTTTATCAATTCAAGCGCATGAACCGAACCAATTTGAATTTCCTCGAATGTGATTTTTCTCACTGCCGCGACAACCGCAGGTGCAATACCGTCCAATCGCTATGTCGTTTGACGACGCAACAAACAATCCGAAACTTAAAGGAGAACACAATGGCAGTTGGAAACGAAGTTGGCGCATTTTCCTCGGCGATAACGTCAATGACAAAAAGTCGGGACGCAGCGGGAAATCACACGTTCGTGCTCAATGTTGAAGGAACAGTTACAGGCGGTTGGTCTGGCGCTATCGTCGGCACTATTTCCGGCACGTCGGCAGATTTTAAGCTTGGCGCCTATACCGCAGACTTTGCCGCGTATCTTGACGATGGCAACGCCCTTTCGGGCACAGCTAGTGGTGTCATCGGTGCCCAAGACGGATACCAATGGCAACTCAATGGTGTCGCGCTGATATCTGACGGATCTCGTGTCACGACTGAAGGAGTACTGGAACTGGCCAGCCGAACCTATAACGGAAAGATGTTTGCGATTAATTAAGGTCCACGTTGATCGACATTTAAAAGCCCGCAACTGCGGGCTTTTTTTATACCGTGCCGTGCACTACTCCCAAGCGGCCAAGGTCTTCCAGATTTAGCATCTTATTTTACCTCTGTGTGCGTTTTCTCACGGTGTCAACGAGCGAAGGTTTTGACAATAGTCATGCGTAAGTTTGACGCGGTTACCAGAAACAATGCAGGAGTAATAGCATGAAACAGCACCAACAGATCGAGTTGATGAAACATATGCTAACGATGATCGATAGCGATTCGACCGAAGATGCGGGACAGGTAGTCAAAAACCCAACGACCTCGTACGTCTGTACGGATCTTGCGCGGCAAGAATGGGAACATTTTTTTGAGCGTCATCCGCAAATAATCGGTCTGTCCGCCGATTTACCAGAGAAGGGATCGTTTATGACAAGTAACGACCTCGGGATACCGGTTCTCGCGACCCGTGATAGTGACGGAAAATTTCATGCATTCGTTAACGCTTGTCGCCACCGCGGCGCCGTGCTCACCGAAGCAGAACGCGGTAAACAGCGTCGCTTTGCTTGTCCCTTCCATGCATGGACATACTCAAGCGATGGCAGCTTGCTCGGCATTCGTGCGCCACAGAAATTTGGCAACATCGATCGCAAATGTCATGGATTAGTAGAACTGCCAAGCGCAGAAAAATATGGCCTTTTGGTGGTTCACCCTCAAATCGACGGCAATTTAGACATCGACACATTGCTCGGTGCTGAATTGGCCGAGCAGTTTGAAAGTTGGGACTTTGCTGCAGCTCGCTATCTTGGAAATTCGACCCTGGACCGGAAGCTTAATTGGAAAATAGCCAACGATACGTTTGGCGAAAACTACCACTTCGATACGCTGCACGGCACCCGACTGAATAATCTGTTCTATGGCGACGCAACCGCATACGACGAGTATGGGCGTAATCATCGCATGACCTTACCGAGCCGATATATCGATACGCTACGTGACAAGCCCGAGCCCCAGTGGAACGTTACGGATGCCGGCGTATTGGTTTATTACGTTTTCCCCAACACCCAGATCGTGTTAACAAATCGGATCATTAGCGTCTTTCGTATTTACCCAAGTCGTACAGAGGTCGGCCGTAGTACTACACAGATTGCGTACTACGAAGCGCAGCACATCGGCTCCGCGTTCGCAGATGACATTGCACCTAAGCTCAGCGGGGACAACGTGTATGCGGCAGATGTTTCACAACGTCTCGAGTTTAACCTCGAGACTCAACGGGAACTTATCCGCAGTACGCTCGATGAGGAAGACTATTACATGGGTGCAAAATCGCAGGAGGCCGCTGCAAGCGGCAAAGTTGATCACTTTATTTTCGGACGCAACGAACCCGCGCTACAACACTTCCATCGAAGCTATCGTGAGGCGCTGGATTTAGCGCCATTGAACGCGCATCTATGATACGAGCTTTTCGACGTCATTGTGCAACTGGCACCGTCCGTGATCCGGTGCCAGTTGCGGTTCGTATTATGGTCAACGGATCACGATAGAGATCTGGCCTTACGTTTGAACAATATGGGGCCAACAATCGCGTTTACGTAACAACTATAAACGTAAATAGTTTTTGGAAATTTTTTCTATCCGCTCGCAATACTCAATCGACGTGATGGATGCTAGGATAGTGAAATGTAAGCTTTCGGCAGACCCTATTGTACTTCCATGATTGAGCAATCTGGCTGGTATCTACACGGTTACGTCGACGCGGAGAAAACTCCGCGCCGAATACCGATCGCATCTGTACCATTTCGAATCGGTCGGGCGGATGGTCTAGAGGCACAGCTACCGGTGCACCACGTGTCCGAGCTGCATGCTGAGATCTTCGAAGGTCAGGGTGGCCTGTGGTTACGCGACCATAACAGCAGTAACGGCACCTTTCTAAATCGGGAACGGATAACCGCCGATACCGCATTAAGCGATGGCGATATTATTCACTTTTCGACGAATGAGTTCGTGTTGCGACGCGAAACGGAAAGTACGCGGCAATTAGCGCAGACGAAACTGTTATCCAAGTCGGATTTTGATCTGCCCGAACATTTTGTCGGCGGCATACCGGCGCTCCAGGAGCTCCTCGACCAAAAGCAGGTGCTACCCCATTACCAGCCACTCGTGCGTCTGAACGACGCGCAGGATTTGATCGGATTCGAAGTTCGAGGTCGTGGCGGCCACGCGGGTCTACCGGTTGCCCCGAGCCCACTGTTCGAGCTCGCCGAGAGCGCCAATCTCGAAATACAACTCAGTCAATTGTTTCGGCAAAAAGGCTTATACCTCGCGCAAGTGCTACCAGGGGCTCCCAAGTTATTCGTGAAGTGCCATCGATCAGAAGTCGGTACCGGCGAAATACTGGATTCGCTACTCGAGATCCGCACGTCGATCCCGGAAGCCGGCATCGTGCTCGAAACGCATGAGGCAGCCGTACTCAATGCCAATGCCATGACAAACTTTCGCACAGCCCTAGAGGAGATGAATATCGGGTTGGCGTACGACAACTTCGGCGCCGGTGAAGCGCGGTTGGTAGAGCTGATCGAGGTACCGCCCGATTACATTAAGTTTGATATCTCGCTGATCCGAGCAATCGACCAAGCACCCGTAGCTCGCCAGAAAATGTTGCAGACTTTGGTATCAATCGTCAACGATTTGCGTATCGGATCAATCGCTAAAGGGCTTGAGACCGCGGATGAAATACGAATTTGCCGGGAGCTTGGATTTGGCTTTGGTCAAGGCAATTTTATTGGACTTCCGGCACCAATACACAGCTGGCTGAACCCTATTTCGAGTTAGAAGGCTCACAGGGATCGGTGCCTTGAACTCGAAGAGTGCTGGCCCTGTTTCTAGGTTTTCAGCCCCAAAACTGATTGACGTCAATTCCCCGTCGTCGCTTAGCACCTAAGCTAGTCCACTGTTCGGAGCTTAGAGACGCCGTATTGGCTTGATCATTGGCGTAATGCCCCTATCCTTATGATCGACGATCAGCCTTTTGGGCATCGAGGTTTACCCAGATTCAATATATTGGGGAGTTTTGATGAACAAGCAATTCAACTTTTCTCCACAACTTCCATCTGCACCATCGTATCGCCACGACGAACGCAGCCCAGGGATACTTGAACGGACTTATACGCGGTTATTTTCCAACGCCGACATTCGGATTAACGGCCGGCGCGATTGGGATCTGCTGGTCCGCGACAAACGCCTTTTTCGAAGACTAGCCTTACAGGGTTCACTCGGTCTCGGCGAAAGCTATGTCGACGGTTGGTGGGATTCACCGCACTTAGACCAGTTTTTTACCCACCTGATGTCGGCCGAACTCGACCGGCAGGTCGTAAACCTACCGCGCACCTTCGCGGTCGTATCCGCATTAGTACGTAACCTGCAAAGTCTGGGCCGTTCCGGCCAAGTCGGCGCCGTGCATTACGACATCGGCAATGACTTCTATCGTGAAATGCTCGATCACCGGATGGTATACACCTGCGCCTACTGGAGAGACGCGTTAGATTTGGATACGGCGCAGGAACACAAGCTTGAATTGGTTTGCCGGAAGTTGCATCTAAAGCCTTCAATGACGGTGCTCGATATCGGTTGCGGTTGGGGTAGCTTTGCGCGTTACGCGGCCGAAAAATATGGGGCCAAAGTCGTCGGTGTCACGATCTCGGCCGAACAGGCCGCCTATGCACGCGAATACTGCGCCGGTTTACCCGTCGAGATTCGGTTGCAAGATTACCGCTTCGTTGACCAAAAGTTCGATCGCATTGTGTCCCTTGGTATGTTCGAACACGTCGGACATAAAAACTATCGAACGTACATGGAGTGTGTGGGACGCAACCTCACCGACGATGGCCTATTCATACTCCAGACGGTCGGGCGCATTGAGCGCGGGACCGGAGTCGATCCATGGGTGACGAAATATATTTTCCCAAACAGCGAGGTACCGACGCTGGATCGGATCTGCAATGCCATCACCGACCGACTACGCCTGGAAGATCTGGAAAACTTTGGGACGGACTATGACAAAACCTTAATGGCTTGGTTTGAGAATTTCGAGCATGCCTGGCCGCAATTCGAGAAAACTATGCCGCCCGATTTCTACCGTTTGTGGAAATATTATTTGTTATTGTTTGCCGGAATATTTCGTGCGCGCCGCCTTCAGCTGTGGCAACTGGTATTGGCGCCAACGCAATGCAAACAAGGATATCGTTCATTGCGGGGTCAACACCCGTGAGGCTACAGGTGCTGACCCAAGCACAATGAGTTCCGGACTAGCTCGCAGAACTTTGCGTCATGTACGACAACAATTGCGGGCTCGCGACACCATCGACAACTAAGCCACGCTGTTGTTGGTAAGCCCTGATAGCGCCGCGTGTTTGCGGACCATTTAACCCGTCAAGACGGCCATCGTACAAGCCTAGGCGCAGTAGTTGCGCCTGGATGTCGCGTACGGTCTGATGGCCCGCGGGTACTTGATCTGAATAGTTGGTTTGCTTCCACGCCGGCTCCCCAAGATTGACTTGCTCTTTTTTGGTCAACGCACCGGTGGCGCCACCGGCAACAGCACCGAGTACTGCACCTTGCGCAACGCTCAAACCCGTCACTGCACCGACAACGGCGCCGGCCGCAGCACCAATCCCAGCCCCGCTCGTTGTGCGTTCAGTGGGCGTGGTTCCACAGCCGGATAATATGATGGCCGCAACGGCGACCGGCAGAACAGTTTTTCGCATCGTGAACTCCATGTCATTTAAGAAAGGACAGTTACCTTGACTAAGGAAAGCCCATTGCTGGAGCGCTTGCAATCGATTCGATTCGAGCTGTGCGCGCGCGCACATTTTTTGCGTTACTGATGCGACGCCGATCTCGAAAATGCTAGAAGGGTTAAGTCATCAAACTTCGCTAGATCCCCCGCGAAGGCCTCAACCGCGCCGTCGACCGCGTCCAACACGCTGACTGGCGATGCATCGTGTGCCGCAACCAGGTTCCTGAGTCGATCGAGCCCATAGTCCTGGCGCTCGGCATTGCGTGTCTCGGTAACGCCATCGGTATACAGCAATATCAACTGTCCATCTTGCATTTCGACCGAATCGGTCTGATATTCGCTGTCGCCGAGGACACCAAGTGGTGGACCGGAAGGTCGAGAAATTTCGGTTACTGTTCCGTGTTGAGTTCGCAGTAAGGCTGCGTGGTGGCCGGCGTTCGCGATCTGCACGAGATGGCGTTCACAATCGACGAGCAAGCAAACCGCCGTCGCAAACATACCGCTACGCGCATTGTCATGCAGGCGATAATTTAGCGAGCGTAGAATCGCCGCCGGCGAGGGGTTGATTTCACACGCATAGCGAAAGTCGCTACACAGCCTGGCCATGTGCAGCGCCGCGGATACGCCTTTGCCGGATACATCGCCGATGATCATCGCGATTGTGCTATCGGATACGACATTGAAATCGTAGAAGTCGCCGGCGACGAATCTAGCGGGGATCGACTTCGCTGCAAACTGGTATCCGTCGAACTCTGGCGGGGCATCTGGCAATAAGCCTTGTTGCACCTGCCGGGCGAAATCTAGCTCGATTTCAAGGCGGTGCTTATCTTCGAGCTCAGCGACAACAGGCTTAGAAATATCTCGCACCAACCACAACCCAACAGCGATCAGTACCAAGGTCCCGACAATAACCGCGATACCGGTACGCATGAATGGTGCGCGAAATTCCGCCATATCGAGCTTAATAACAATTCCTGCATCTAACTCCGGCACTGGGCCGTAGCCAGCCAGGACACTGACGCCGCGGTAATCGCTACCGATCATGGTACCCGCAACGCCGCCGAGCGCGCGTAATGCTACGGTATCCCGCGTCTCCTCGATTGGCATGGCAATCGGTGCATCCTCAGGATACAAACGTGGCTTTGTTGCGTACTCGAGTTTGTTTCCGGACTTCCTTACTAAGTAGAGTTCGCCCGACTCGCCAAAGCCGTTCCCGCGCATTTGGGCATCGCGCACTTGGCTAAGTGTCGCAGCGCTAGCCCCCCCGAGAACATCGTCCGCGCTGTGCCGTGCATCGAATCGTGCAACGGCGTCGATCAGCAATGATTGCATTTCGACGCCAACGATTAGACGCTCTTGCTCTAGCTTGAAGGTAGCGTCGTACAATACGATGAGTGCAGTGCCGCCGCTGATCATCGCAATACCGGCCAACACAAGGGACATCAAACCTAGCCGCCGATTACTCGTCATGCGCTTGTCGGTAGCTGCAATCAGCGACGAGATGCACAGCACGATCGTCATTACCGCGACGATCAAATACGTAACCAATTCTCGGTCTAATGTGAAACCCGCACTCGCGCTGAGCGGATCCACTATCGAGCTTTGCGGAATGCGAACAAATGTTGTCGCCGCCATGCCGGTGTAGTGCATACCGACAATAGCGATACCCATGATCGCCGCGGTGAGAACACCGAAGGACTTTCGGGTTCCAGTCAGGCGTGCGAAATATTCCATCCCCAACCAGACCGCGACGATAGCAGCACCTACGCCGATCGCGATCGACAGCACAAAAATATCGACCCGATAGTAGATGACGGCATCCATCCGCATCGCGGCCATCCCCAAATAGTGCATGGCCGCTATCCCCAATCCGATCACAACACCGCTGGTCAGGATCGTGGCGAGGCGGGTTTCCTGCCGTCCAATGCGGAAAATCGCAGCATAGGCAGCGGCTAGAACGACAACTAAGGAAAATATCGTCAGGGCCGGGTCGTAATGCATCTCATGCGGCAACGTAAACGCCAGCATGCCGACGAAATGCATTGACCACACGCCAGATCCCAGGGACACGATCGCGGCTAATCGCAGGTCCTTTCGAACAGTTGCACTGGGCGCGGTGCGAATACGGGAAAGCAACACCAGTGAAACGTAGGCCGATGCCCACGCGATGACATACGATGCAGCCACCAACCAAAGGTCATAGCTACCGACGATGGGTATGCCTGATAGTTGACCCTGATCGGTGAAAAAGTACATCAGTCCGTCATCCAGCAATTTTCTCTCAGGAACCGGCCGATCCCCGAATTGACAATTACATTAAAGCAGCTAATGCATCGACAAGGCCAATAGTCTCAAAATTGTGTGGCCGGGCATCTCTTCAGCCTAGCGGATCAGCAATTTTCGCGGCGCGCGCTGACTTAAATTGGTTCAGTTTTGCCACGTTGCTAGTCCATCGGTAGAATCCCTACCGTGTCATTGTCTCGACGAAACTACCGGTTCACTATCGCCGCCTACCTATTGTTCGCGATAGCCGCGCGCTCGTTCGTTGCATCCGGTTGGATGCTCGAGCTACCCAATTACGGGGAGCTTGGCCTGCCATCGCTCGTCATTTGTCCACAGCAGTCGCCCACGGTAAGCAACTGGCTTAGCTCTCAGGTGACCAACCACCATCACCATGGTGACAACACAGAAGGATCTACTGGCACGACACTCGCGGTTCTCGACCCGAGTTGCGCCATCTGGGCCGGTACTGCCGTTGCCGCGGTAGCAAGCTGTAAAACGATCCCGCTGCCACGCGCCGAAAGAGCAGTAAGCCCCAGGGAATTCAATAATATTTTCGACCGGCGCCTACCGAGTCGAAACCTCGCTCGCGCCCCACCCCTTCTCAGCTAATCCATGCTTGTTGCGCGGGACCGCGAAAGCCGGTCCCGCATCCCGTTGCGCCGCCAGCAAACGTGAGAGCTGCGGCGCCTGATCGATTTTGCTGAGGACTAGAACATGAAATTTCTGCGAATAATTGCAATCGCCCTTCTAATGAGCGCGGCCACAACATCTCCGGTGATCGCCGATACCATGCTGCGCGCTGACGGCCATGCCCCGATTGGCGTAATGGGCGATCACTTGCACAAACAGGGACATTGGATGTTGTCCTATCGTTTCATGCACATGGACATGACAGGTAATCGGATCGGCGACAATGAGGTCAATCCGGAAACAATCGTCACCAGAATCCCGAACCGGTTCTTCGGCTCGCCGATGCAACCACCAACATTACGGGTCGTACCGACGACAATGACGATGGACATGCACATGTTCGGTCTGATGTTCGCGCCGGCCGACTGGATCACCTTGATGGTAATGCTGAACTACACGGAAAAGGAGATGGAGCACGTTACTTTCAGAGGCGGGATGGGAACGACCCGGCTCGGCGAGTTCACTACCGAGTCTTCCGGGATCGGCGATACACGCGTCACCGGCCTCGTGCGGCTATTAGATTCGGGGATACACCGCGCTCACTTGAACATCGGCATCAGCTTGCCGAGCGGCTCGACTGACGAGACGGATAGGATCTTGACGCCAATGGGAGGCAGGCCGCAGGTGCGACTACCTTACGCAATGCAGCTCGGCTCGGGCACGGTGGATCTGCTACCGGGCCTTACCTACACCGGCAATTCGAAGCGCGTCGGTTGGGGCGCCCAGTACGCGGGCACGGTTCGCATGGAAAAGGACAACGGCTACCAATGGGGGGATAAGCACCTTATCACCGGATGGCTAAGTTACAGCCCCCGAAATTGGATCAGCGGCTCAATCCGAATCGAATACGACACCATGGGCACCATTGAAGGCCGTGATCCCAATATCATTGCGCCAGTGCAAACCGCCGATCCGGACAACTATGGCGGCGACAAAGTCAATTTAAAACTGGGGCTCAACTTCTCCGCCCAATCCGGGTTCCTACGCGGACACCGGCTCGCGATAGAAGGTGGATTGCCGTTGGTGCAAGACCTGCACGGCCCGCAGATGGAAACTGATTGCACGCTGACGGCGGGATGGCAGCTCGCATTTTAGTCGCTTACCGCGACGTGCCAGCTCGCACCCTCGCGCATGAGATCCCTTAGGATTATTAAAGACTGGACGTAGCGCTCACACCATGCGATCAGTGTCAGCGCCATAAACGAGTACAGGCCGACGATCGTTCGGCGTAAAACTTTTGGTAGCGAAGGACCTACAAGATATCCGGCGGCTAGAAACGCCGAGGTAATGGAAAAATAGCCAAACAACACGGTGACGACGGAATCTGCCATCTCATCCCATATTGTGACGAGTTCAAATTCACTGATGTCCAGACGCTTTCGTTTCGCTTAGCCGCATTGAGCATGGATACGTTTGCTAGGACGAGGAAGGGGCTACCTCGACTACGCTTTAGACTTTTGAGAGTCACTCCTTATTTGACTCGGATCGTCCAGGAGTTGCGTCAAATGCTCTCCATCCCAATCACCCAAGCTCGGGCCTAAAGACGCGATCGCGCCGGGCGTTTCTGACAGCCGCGGCAGAACGTTGGGGATCACTATTTTTCCCAAGGTCTCGTGGACAACATCGGTTAGCACACCTCGCGCAGCAAAATGTTCATCGGCGAAGATATCCTCAATCGAATTGATGGCGCCACACGGCACATCGCCCTGCGCGCAACGTAGAACAACCTCTGACATCGGATGCGCCTTGGTGAACGCCTCGACTGCGCGCTCAATCGTATCTCTATCGGCGAGACGTGACGCCGTTGTCGGATGACTCACGGCCAGCTCCGGCATCTCTAAGACGTTTTTGGCCATGCGGCGCCAGATCCGATCCGCCGTGCATGCGATCGCAACCCATTTACCGTCGGCACAAACAAAATGACCGTGTGGGCAGGCGTTGCGAGTGCCGGTACCTTCCGGCGCGCGAACGATCCCGTGTTTCGCGAATAATGGCGCGAGTTCATCCAGTACCCTGAAGATCGATTCGAATAGCGCAACATCTATTACCTGCCCGCTACCGCTGCGTTCCACCTCACGCAGCGCAAGCAAAATGCCAACCGCGCCGTATAGACCAGAAATGTAATCGGCGAGAGATGTCGAACCCGGGGTAACCGGCGGACCATCGGGCATCCCGGCGAGATAGGTTAAACCGCCGAACGCATGGGCGATGCGCGCGAAACCGGGACGGTCCCGATAGGGGCCGTCTTGGCCGTAGCCACTGATTCGGAGCAACACAAGGCGTGGATTTAACTCGCGTAGAATATCCCAACCCAAGCCCCATCGTTCCAAAGTACCCGGCCGAAAATTCTCGCACACGACATCCGAGCGCCGCACCAATTCTTTAAATTTTTCTACGCCGTCCGCCGATTTCAGATCTAGCGTCACCGAATGTTTATTGCGTGCTTCGCTCAACCATGCCAGCGTCAGATTCGGTTCTTCGGTCGCCGTGCCAAACCGGCGCATTGGATCGCCGCCGTCTGGATGCTCGACTTTGATCACCTCGGCACCGAACTCGCCGAGAATGGTCGCGGCAAATGGCGCGGCGACAAAGGTTGCGAGATCGAGTACCCGGATGCCATCGAGCGGCTTCTTAGCCTTCGAATCGCTATCATTCATCGACAGTTATCATCATTTTCGGTTGTAGTCCCGTCATTGTCGCCTGCCGTCGGGGGCCTGTCGATGCGATTGCGACCCGCTTCTCGCCACGCCTTTAATCAGATCCGGGTCTGCGCTAATCTCGTCATCAAAGCGGCCCTCGCCCGCAGATGGAAAATAACTATGCCCGGACCCTTACACGGCTACCGCGTCATCGACCTCACATCGATGATTTCTGGACCCTTTGCGACGATGATCTTGGCGGACCAAGGTGCCGATGTGATCAAAGTCGAGAATCCGGCCGCCGGTGGCGACTACGTGCGTCAAGCAGCCAATCGGCGCGGGGAGTTTTCCGCTGCTTTTTTGAACAACAATCGCAATAAGCGATCGGTGGCATTGAACCTAAAAGATCCTCGCGGCGTCGAGGTATTGCACAAACTCTGCGCGGATGCCGATGTGTTTGTGCAAAACTTTCGCCCGGGTGTTGTCGATCGGATTGGGGTTGGCGAGGATGCCATTCGCAAAGTTGCGCCAAATATTATTTACGTTTCTATCAGTGGCTTCGGTCACACCGGTCCTTACGCAAACAAACCCGTCTACGATCCTCTTATTCAAGCTGTATCGGGATTGGCCACCGTGCAAGCAGGGTCTGACGACGAACGCCCGCGATTGGTACGGACTATATTGCCGGACAAGTTAACCGCGGTGACCGCCTCGCAGGCGATCACCGCCGCGTTACTGGCGCGCGAGCGCACCGGCGAAGGGCAACACGTTCGGTTGTCGATGCTGGCCTCGGTTATATTCTTTCTGTGGGGATCCGACATGGGTAGCCAAACCTTTGTCGGCAACGAACTACCGCAACAGGCCGCGGCCAGCTTTGTTGACCTCGTATACGAATCCGCCGAAGGCTATCTAACAGTCGCAGTGATGTCGGATAAGGAGTGGCGAGGGCTCACCAAGGCGCTCGAGAAACCGGAATGGCTCGACGACGAGCGCTTCAAAACTCCCGCCCTGCGTGATCGCAATATCAACGACCGCATCGCGATCACCCAAAAGGAACTGCTAAAACGCCCTGCTGCTGAATGGTTAGAACGTCTCGAAAAAGCAGGGGTGCCCTGTGCACCGGTGCTGACGCGCAACGAAATGATCCAACACCCACAAGTTATTGCCGATGGCATCGTGGTTGAAAACGAGCACGAACATGTTGGTCCTTTACGCCAAACACGCAATGCTGCCGAATTCTCCGGTACACCAACAAACGCGCGACTCGGCGCGCCAACTTTAGGTGGCGACACGGTAGAGGTACTCAGCGAAATCGGAATATCGGCAGATGAAATTGAGCAATTGGCGAGCGATAAGGTATTAGCGACAGGGCCTGCAAGATGATCGATCTGTATTACTGGCCAACACCAAATGGTTGGAAGATCTCCATCATGCTCGAAGAGTGCGACCTTGAATACAAAATGATCCCGGTGAATATCGGACAAGGGGATCAGTTCAAGCCAGCGTTTCTCGAGATCAGTCCGAACAATCGCATGCCCGCAATTGTCGATCACGATGTCGATGGCGAGCCCGTATCCGTATTCGAATCCGGTGCGATATTGTTATACCTTGCGGAGAAGACGGGGCGCTTCATGTCGAGCGAACCTATCGCACGCAAAGAGACCTTGGAATGGTTGTTTTGGCAGGTCGGCGGACTCGGACCAATGGCAGGACAGATCAGCCACTTCGTCAACTACGCACCGCAGGCCGGTAACGAATATTCTCGCGATCGCTACGCCAACGAGTACAACCGTTGCATCGGCGTACTCGAGCGGCGGCTTGAAGGTCGTAATTTCATCGTCGGCGATTATTCAATCGCCGATATGGCCTCGTGGCCTTGGATCATGTTGTACAAGAAATTCTTACAAACCTTAGACCACTTTCCGAATGTTGCGCGCTGGCACGAAACCATGCGCTCACGGCCGCAGGTTCGCGCCGGTGTTGACGTTGGCAAAGAATTTCGCCGCCAAGCCCCACCAAATGAGCACGAGCGTAAAATGCTATTCGGGCAAACGGCCGCATCAACCGCTGCGGCCGCGGCGGCAACTAAGACTTAATTTGCAGCGGGCATAAGCACCCCTACATACCGAGGAAAACACATGGCTTCAGCGAAGACAAAGGACCTACCATTTACCGAGCAACAACAGCGTTGGTACGACGCAGCTTGCGCGCGCATCGACCAGAGCCGCCTCAAGCAATTGATATTTGAACTCACGGCGCGCCACAGTCCCACGGGTGCCGAGCGCGAAGCCAGCGAGTATATGGTCGACTATATGAATGCCGCAGGGATCGAGGCGCACTACCAACCGATCACCGATATCTCGGGTAACTGCGTTGGTCGCCTCCGTGGATCAGGAACCGGCCCGAGCCTTTTACTGTACGCGCCAGTGGATACCTTACTCGAAGGCGATCCGGCGAAGGATATTCCGCATGCGGGCCGTGAGATGCGAGCCGATATGCGACCAGAGCCGTACATCGATGGCGATCTCGTGATTGGGCTTGGTGCATCGAATCCTAAATCGATGGTCTCGTTGATCACGGAAGCGGCAAATTGCATTGTCGACGCCGGCATCGAGCTAACCGGTGATGTGATTGTTGCAACAGCAGGTGGCGGGATGCCCTGGAATGTTGCCGAGCGTAACAATGCCGGTATCAGCAACGGGGTTAGCCACATGCTGTCGCATGGAGTTGCCGCGGACTTCGGCATCATTGTCAAACCCTGGGACGAGGTGTACTACGAGCACCCGGGCATGATCTGGTTCAAGGTGACAACCTGGGGCACGATGGGCTATGCCGGCATTCCGCGCGGCACTCCGGGTTTCCGCAGTTCGATTGTACCGGGCGCCAAGGTCATACTAGAAATCGAAGAGTGGCTCGCGGCCTACCCCGATCGGCATACAAGCGACCAGATTAAACCAGAAGGTTGGATTGCAGCGGTACGCGCCGGCTGGCCAGATAAGCCTGCGTTACCTGGTGCCGCCTGTGAAATTTATATCGACGTTCGCACCGCGCCAGGACAAACCGCCGCCCAGGTCGAGAGAGAATTCGCCGAGGAAATGCGCGCGATCATGGCGCGCCACGATGATGTCGACGCCGAGTGGGAGACAATCGTAACCTGCGATGCTGCGCGCACCGACCCCGACCATTGGATCGTTGAATCTAGCATCCGTGCGTGGGAGGCCGTCCACGGGCGTAAATATACTGAAACGCCCTATCTGTCTGGACAAACAGACGCGGCGGCAATCTGCCGCTTAGGGATCCCGTTAGTGCGGATCGGTTATCCGTGGATCGGTGATAAAGAAATGCCCGAGGAATTCTCTGAAGGACTAGGCGGCATGGGTGTCGCCAATGTGCCGGATCTCGTTGGAACGGTGAAAGCGGTGATCTACAGTATTATTGATTCGTGTACGCGCACGCGCTCGGAAATGGGACTCGACTAAAAGGCTCGCTTACACTGACCGGCGGTGCCGACGATACATTAATATAGTCAAATCATCCGGCTTACTTGGGTGTCCGTCGTTGCATTCATGCATCCGCGCCATCGCCTTTTCTACCAATGCCTGACATGCTTCTTGTAAGGTTTCTCGGCAGGCCAGTGCGGCGATTTCGGCACTCATTAAATTGTCATAAAGTCCATCGCTCGCGATAAGGACAGTGTCGCGTGGCGCCAACTTTACCGGCTTACCAATATCAACCTCCATGTTTTCGCTACCGAGAATATTTGACACGAGATGGCGCGCAACATGATGCATAGCTTCGGTCTCCGTAAGCATACCTGCAGCCATGGCGTAACCGATTGGTGAATGGAAAAGCGTTTGAAATTTATTTTTACCGCGGCTCCCGATAATTCGTGCGCCGCTATCGCCGACGTTATACATCCGCGCACCATGCTTCGAGATCTCAACGACAATTAGTGTCGTCGCGGCTCCCGGTATCTGTCCCGTGATCATGCCTTGACCGACTTCGAAGCCGTTTAGGATGGCGGTATCCAAACCTGTCGACGGCGCCCGTCTCAGTTCTACGATGAGCGATTGAATCGCAAGTCGCGCAGCGGCATCCCCGAACGGGTGTCCCCCAACGCCATCCGCGACGGCCAACACGATGGAGTCCTCGTCGATCGGAATCACCGCATAAGCGTCTTCGTTGATGGTGTCTTTAGCCGGCGAACGCGTGCTGAACATTGCGATAGAGCCGCACTTTAGATCCGCGAGTTCGGGTACCGCCTGCGTCGCGGCGAAAACGGCCGTAGTTTGTTCGTTCATGGGCGCCAGAGATATCGATAGGACTCCAGGAGTGTAGGTACAATCCGGCCTGGGCGACCAGTTAACTAATGTCTCAGGATCTGTCGGTGTGATAAACGTCCGTAAAATTCGGAAAATAAGCCCGGTAATGCGACGTACTGCTCAGAAACTCGCCTTCGATGAAATCGCCGAAGACGCTGCAATACGCCCTTTACCGACATAGTCCTCGTGATTCTTTATCACCGATCGGCGATCGTAAACGTAGTTCACCAACATGCCGTAGGATTGAGCGAGACGCTGTTCGGACAAATCACCCATCCAATTGATGCGCTCGATCCGAGCGCCGTTGCTCAAATGAAATCGCGCCACCGGATCGAGTGGCTGGCCTTCGCGTTTTTCTTCAGTCAAATAGTGTGCGCAGATCCGCTCCATCAATGGCTGTAAGCTGGCTGCGGTGTCTTCTTCCTTAAACCAATCGACAACGTCAAGTTCAGCTAGTAAGACGTAGTCTTTCGGATCCAACCAGTCGGCACTTCGCTCGTTACGGATCGGATCCAGCCACTCTCGCAAATTGGGGATCGGCGACAAGGTTGCGTAATGACGTAAGGAGCGGATCTCCTCAGCTAGCTCATCGGCTACCTGCTTGATCAGAAAGTTTCCGAAGGAGATCCCGCGCAAGCCCGCCTGACAATTGTTGATCGAGTAAAAAATCGCAGTATCCGGCTCCTGCGGCTCGTCGTCGCCACTTTCGGGATATGAGCGCTCGAGAACCTCATCTATTTTCGCAACGAGACCCTTGGTCAGTGCGACTTCAACAAAAATCAAAGGCTCGTCTGGTAGCTGCGGGTGAAAAAAGGCGAAGCAGCGGCGATCGCTAGCGAGTCGTCGCTGAAGATCGGGCCAGTCCTTAATTTCATGTACGGACTCGTAGCGGATCAGTTTCTCTAAGATAAACGCCGGTGTGTTCCAATCGATGCGCCGGAGCTCTAGAAAGCCTCGATTGAACCATGATGTCAGTAGATGTAAGAAGTCATAGTCGACTAAATTGAGATCGTCACGCTCGCGTGAATATTCGAGCAGGTCGGCACGCATCGCGATCAATGCAGCGGTCCCTTGCGGTGCCCAATTCAAAGTTCGGATCAAGTCTTGTCGCTGCGGCTCGACGGCATCAAGCAACGCGACGTAATTTATGCGATCCGAGCTCAATGTATAGGCCCTAATGGCTGCGTCCAACTTAGCGTCGTTCGGCCCAAGCTCGTCGATCAAGAACTGAAAAAAATTACGCTTACCGTCATCATCGGCTTCGGCGTATAGCTGGAGGACCTGATGGGCAAGTTTTATCGCAGACGCTTCGCCCTTAATTTTTAAAAGCGATTTCACCACGCTATTGATGTCCCGACGACGGCGTGTCGGGAACTTCAATATTTGATTCAGAAAATCCATCGCCAGGACCTCGGCTAGAGGACCACGCGGAGGACTGTGGATTGTGAATGCCGCAAAATAAACCTCAATATTGATACTGTCCGGCGCACCAGAATGGGCCACCGCGTTAGCGACCTGAGATGCTCTGTCCCGAGGCCAATTGGGTCACAGAGCCATCCAAGCACGAGGACCAGCTAAAATACTTCGGCGTTCAATGTATCATGGCGCATCGGTGCAAGACGCACCAGATATTAACTATAATTTTCGACACCCGACAAGAGGACTCTGAAGTGGCAAAGACAAACGCGATTGCGGAAGACTTATTTCGACGGACTGCCGCCTATGCACCAGACATGAATTTCGATGGTGCGGACCAGCCATCGGCTGAAAAACCGTGGGCGAAATGGCTCGAGGCAGAGCTCGGGTTCCGTAACCACTGGTACCCAACGGAAGCCAGCCGCAATATCCCGGATAACGGGCACAAGATGATCAAGCTCCTCGGTGAGGACATCTTGTTCCTGCGTCGCGCCGGGCAACTCTACGCGATCGAAGACCGGTGCTGCCACCGCGGCACTCGCTTCTCGATCAGGCCGCTCTGCTACACCGACGACACGATCACCTGTTGGCACCACGCCTTCACCTTCAATTTAGATGATGGCCGCATTCGAACGTTGCTCAATGATCAGGGGTCGTCGTTGATTGGCCGAAAAGGAATCAAAAGCTATCCGGTACGCGAGGAGAAAGGCATCATTTTCACTTTCGTCGGTGATATCGAACCGCCGCCGCTCGAAGCAGATGTGCCCGTCGGATTCTTTGATGAGGATGTCGCAGTGTGTGTTGCGGATCCTTACGTTGTGCATTCGAATTGGCGCTTGGGATCCGAAGGCGGCTACGACCCTGGTCATCACTTTATCCATAATTGGTCGAAATATTCGATAAACGCGCGCATCGCAATGACGTTCGGGTGGACATCAACGAGAGACACTTTGCTGAAGACCTGCCTTTATGAAACCGGCGGGAATGGACCTAGCGGCTTCACCCGCATCGCATCGGAAACAAGTATGTCGGTTGCTGCGACCATTCCTGGGCGCAACGGTGGCCCTGCAAAAGAAGTTGTCCTGCCAATCGCAGGTGGTCAAACAGCGGAAGAGATCGAAATGTTTGGCAAGATGGATTTCGCCACCAAGGTCGGTGCATGGTTACCCTGTGCGCTAACCGTAGATCCATGGCCGTTTCCGGGTGTTATCCATAATGAGTATTACGTGCCAAGAGATGCCAACTCACATTACTACTTTCAGTGTGGCTGGACCAAAGTCGACAACGAAGAAACCGCCAATGAATGGATCAACGGACAGTTGGGACAAGTGCGCTGGAAAGTCCCCGTGCAAGAGGACTTTACCGTTCAAGATGCCGAGGCACGCGAAGGTATCGAAAAATTCTACGCAGAAGAAGACGGTTGGAAGCAGGAGCAAATCGCCGCATTCGACATTGAACTTCTCATGTGGCGCGTTTTTGCGGGCGACAATTGTCGGGGAGTTCAAAAAGAGAGTCACACCAAGGGCATGTTCAAACGATAGAGTCGCAAATTACCAAACCTAACCCGCCGTAGGCGATTGCCTAATGTGTTATTTATCGCCGGATTGAGCATCTGATGGACTAGGCAGCGGTTAGCGCGTAGTAGCTGATGTAGTCACTGTATTGGCGGTTGTAATTTCCGTCGCGTAGTTAGCGATTCAAATTCGTGCTTCTACCAAGCCATCACCATACGTCGCGCGTCTGATCTAACTGACAAGGGGAATTTTCCATGGCGAGCCGCCTTGCTCTTGTGTTTAGTATTCCAGGTCGTACTATCAAGTACTAAGATATTGATTTCATCAAACACAAATTTTTTATTCGACCTAATTGTCGGAAGATAAATCGGCGTTTAGGTCCTCTAATAGACGTTAGATTTCCTCGGTAAGGGCAAGGGTAGCCATATTGTTGAGTCGTTTGCAAAACGAGTAAAAATCTCGAAGATGCTATCGCTGTCCAAGCGTATTGTGAACTCTCGATCTGCTGTCAGTATCATGAGTGCGGCGAGGAGTGCGGCGAGGAATTTGAAGAGTGTTATCGGGATCCTGTGTGCGATCCCGTCGAACCGTGGGCAAACGAGATGGCTAAAAACGCTCGGTTGGTAGGTTGAATAATTGACGGCGATGGTCGGGTGCGCTGTCCAGCGCATTCTGAAAACTAGAGTTAAGTACAATAGTGACATTGCACTCACCGTGCCTTGGATTGCCATATGAACGTAAACAGAGATTCCAGGGAAATTTTCACGACGTACCGACCTCGTCGAAGCGGAAATCTATCATGAAAGAAATCTTTGGAATTAATCATGTTGGTATTCGGGTTACCGACTTGGCGGAGGCAAGAAAATTCTACGAACAGCTGGGATTCGAATTTCTTGCCGGGCCAATTGGCTCAGAACCGGTAGCTATTATGGAGCACGCTTCAGGAGTAAATATAAACCTAATTCTTAATGCCGATTCGGGAATTACAGAAAATATACTGATGGACGTACCAGAAAAATATCCTGGTTACACCCACATCGCGCTAGATGTTACGGACATAGGAGCTATTGAAACTGAAATAAAGACTTTGGGTATCGAGATTACTGAGGGGCCGATTACTGTACCCGATGGGGGTGTCATGTTTTTCATCCGTGACCAGGACGGGAACGTGATCGAATTTCATCAAAGACCATCGAAGTGACCGCTAATAAGCGCATGCAGTGGGACAAAGTACCCGCTGAGCGCGCACTTTGTCGCTGGTGCGGGGTGCTATGGTCAAAAGCAATAAGCATCGACAATTAAAAGACAAAGTATGAATTATCAAACTCTCGACAAATCAAACCAAAAAGAGATTGCAGAACTGTTTACTTCTGTATTCTCCTCATCAGAGGGAGAAAAGGAAGGAGTATTGATTGGCAATCTTTCTTCAGAGTTGGCATCAAGCATCGACAATGAAGAAACGATTTGTTTCGGTGTCTACGAAAACGGAACACTCATAGGCTCTATATTCTTCACTTGCCTTAAGTTCAATAATCCTATTCGGGTTTATATGCTCGCTCCGGTTGCAGTAAGCGCTGAAAATCAAGGCAAAGGGGTCGGGCAGGCACTAATAAATTATGGGCTTAATGAACTCAAAAAACGCTCTGTAAGTGTAGCTGTCACATATGGCGACCCATCCTTTTATTCAAAGGTGGGATTTCAGGCGCTTTCAGAAAAAATAATTCAGGCACCGCTAAAGCTTTCTATGCCTTTTGGCTGGCTTGGCCAATCTTTATCGGCAGAGCCAATTCCTACTATCAACGAACGTCCCGTATGCGTTAAGGAATTCAATGACCCTGTTTATTGGTAAAGCAAAAGAACATAACCATCACACGTCACTGGCGGATCATTTGAGGCCGTAGTGCCTCCAGCATCGCTAGGATCTCCTCCTTCTCACGCAACGGCACCCGATTTTGAGAAAAGGCTTGATTAAGGTGGGCCATAACGCGGTTGTAATGTGCGTCAGTGATCGCCAATCCCTGGTGAGTCTTAACCATATCTCTCCCTAAATAAATACACGGCCCACCGGTTCTCTCGCAAAGATAATCGACAAAATGTTGCCTAATTCGAGCGCTCTCGGCGGCATTTAAGCCACCGAGAAATTGTAGAAGTTCAGGGTCGTTGTCGTACCGCTCTAGGAAATTATCGACACTATCGGCAATAACGTCGTAACCGCCCATTCGTTTATAAAGTGAAAGATCATCTTTTACGTCCTCCGCAGCGAGGTACGCAGGCAACATAATGAGCGACAACATTGCAAACAATAGGACGGTGCGGCTATTTTGCGACTGCATAGCAACTTCTCCAGTTGAATTGTTCTCGTACGAATGATTATGCCGAGAAATAACCTCGATTTCTCGCGAAATTCTAATGGCCGAACGGGACGCCAACGAATTGACCAGCGAAAACGGATGGCCGTAACTCCTGAACACGTGGCCAGAAGTCCTCCACGCAGCGACGGCAGTCTTGTAAGATGAGTTCCATCTATAAAACAATTGAGTCTGATACTTGACCGCCATCCCCCTACGCTGCTGCTCTGGTCATCGCCGTCGAGCGCAGGTTGATAGGGCGTTAGATGCGTAGAAATAATCGAATACTTCAGGTGGCAGGCGCGGCGCTGCCTCTTCTACTTGCACCGATGCTGTTGTTCAGTATCGCTGAAGGGTGGCTGAATTTCGGCGGTGGCGAAAAGGATCTTCTACTCTTATTCCCGTATCTCATTTTCTCTGTGACATTTTTCGTTAGCGCCGTGGTGTTGATCTACAAACGATGCCCGCCTCGGCGGTGGATCCCACGCAGCGCGGTGGTATCGTTCTCCTTATTGGCAGGACTCGGTGGCATCGCGTATGTGAGTAGCTGGCTGGGTGTTTAAGGACATTGAGAAAAGCAATTCGGATCTTGTTTCTAGCCGGAGCATATCTTGCCCTAAGTTTACCGTTGGCCTTTATTGCCACTGTAATTACGACGCCCATATGGCGCTGGATAGAGTCGCAATACGGAATTGAGTCAATTGGCCATTCCGGCCCGTCGGAGTGGTGCTATTGGTTCGTCTATAGTGTGCTGGTTATCTCTGGCGCAATAAGCTGGTATTTCGCATCGTTTAGGAAAACATGAAAACGCAATAGGGGACAGACCACGTTTTATCTTCTGGGGAAACGTGGTCTGTCCCCTGTTTCCCTTTTCCCGTTTATGCGAGGTTAACTCGGGTTTTCGCCGATACCGTTGCTTCGCCGACAATCCCCCAGACGCCGGCGCGTTTCGAGAGTGTGTAGAAGAACTGCGCCGTGTCGCCTTCGGTGATCGGCTTGCCTTCGGCGTCCAGCAGGCGCCACTCCGCGACCAGTAACATTGCTGAGTCATTCAGCGCCTGAGTTTGAATGTCGACAACCTCGGCACTCCAACCGGGGCTCTCATCCAACCAGTCCGAAAATCCTTGGATGAATTCACGTGCGGCATTGTCGTCCGTTAGCGGAATCTCGCCGTCGAGTTCCAAATATGTGAACGGTGGCGAGTACAAGGCTGACACCTCATCCACGAAAGCTGTTTTACCGGCAATCGGCTTCAGCATGTTGTTGCGATACCATTGCGCCGCCTCGGATTCGAGGGTGGCCAGAGAGTTACTCATGTCTTTCCTCCTCTGCAAATTTCAAGAACAGTCGAATTCGACTCGCTGGACGACGCGGCCTTTAGACGGCCCCTTTGAGACGCGGCATTACTTGGGTACTGAACGCGTCGAGTGCGCCTGCAGGATCCGGGCTCACACACGGATTGATAATAAAATGCTGTACACCAGCATTGATGTGGCCTTCGAAAAAATCCGTAACCTCATCGGCGGTACCGATACAATGCATTTTCTTGACCAGTTCGAGTGGGATAGCATTAGACGCTTCGACAAGGGCGTCGATCCTCGCGCTGTCGTTGACGACCAAGCGCGCGAAATGATTTTCACGCGATGGTAGCTTCGACATATCAAAACCGGCGTGCTTTAGGCTGCCACGCTCGACGATACAAAAGACGGCCATTTCTCTAAGGATGCGTTCTGCTTCTGCCTTGTCATCCGTGATGTGCATGTAGACCCACACGCTCGCCTCAATACTGTCGGGATCGCGGCCATATTTGACCGTGTGCTCCTTCAGGTAGCTCAAACGCTTCGCATAATACTCTGGCGTGCTGAAAAAGGGCTGCCACCCGTCACCAAGCTCGGCCGTAATGCGTAGCCCCGTATTCGACCCAAGCACGCCAACGTGAATCGCCGGATGCGGTTTCGTCGCTGGCGCCTGGTCGACCCAAGCATCGGTCAGATTATAGTGGTCGCCGCTGAAGCTGACTGGGTTGTCGCTTGAAGAAGACCACAGCAGTTTCACGACCTGGATATACTCACGCAAGCGGTCGAGCCGGATCTTGGGATCATCCTCGAATGGTAATCCGAACGGAACGGTGTTCATCGCCTCCCCGGCGCCGATACCAAGGCTCGCGCGCCCACCGCTTATCTCGTCGAGCGTGGCAATCATGTGCGCCATCTTCGCGGGATGGATGCGCTGACAGTCGGATACCGCGGCGCAAAACGTCACCTTCTCGGTAACCGCTGCAAGATAGCCAAACACCGTATACGGATCCGCGATCGCACCGTCGATATCGATCACGTGATCGGCCATCCAGATGGCGTCGTAGCCCCATGCTTCAATTTTTGGTCCGAGCGCGATTGCTTCGCTCGCCGACATCGTCAGATCGCCGATGCACACCCCATATTTGATGTTACTCATAGTAATGCTCCCGAAGTCGACAGGAATACACCCAGGTCCGTACGCGGACCCGCTAAGGCTCCGGCCTCGCCGCCCAGATCCCCAAACCCACGGTCAACCATAGCTGTACGTCGTATGTTCGCGCCCATCAGCAAAGATCACTCCACCATCATGCCCGCCGGACGGGAATAGGGGGGGATGTGGGGACAGCTCTAACGACACCACGGTCCGAACCGCCGCCGAACGCCATTTGCTGACCCACCCTCGCCGCACCTGCGCTTCGCGGACGGGTTGCCTTCGCTCTCACCCATGACAACCTGGGTCCACCTAGCAAACAAGTCAGTCGGGCCACAATTCAGCGGTCTTCCTGTGTTTGCATCTTTATTCTCCGGACACAACCGACACCGCTCATCTGCCAATCGCTCTCACTGTTGTTCCACTCGCGATTGATACTTTCAATACTCGCGTCATTGTTTCACTGAGACTTATATACCAGTAATTTAAGGCACTTCCACGACTATGTCGCGACAAGAATTGTTATCGAATACATGTCCATTGGCGCTTCCAAAAAGCATTCTGTAATCTGCAGGTTATCCAAACGTCAGGTAGCCAGAGCAAATGTCCGAGTACGAATACATCGATGCAATATCAACCTATCGTACAGAGATTGGGTTTCATGCGATCAACTACATCGCGGCAATGTTTGGTTACGTAGCGACAGCGTATTTCGTTGGACCGAAACTTTCTAGAACCCAAGTCGGATGGATTACCGTTCTCTATACGATGTTCACACCTTTACCTATTCTGGCGGCGCACGAGGCCGGTACCGCGCTCCGCGAGTTGCAAGCCGGGTACCTTCGTTCATTCTCACCAGACCGAAGCCCGGATTTCATGACCACGAACGCGGCGGAATTATTACTTTTCGTCGTATTCGTTTCGTGGTGCATTAGCATTGTGTTCATGGTGCAGGCTCGCCGACACGCCCGGAAGGACCAAACCGATGGAAAGAAAAATGTGGAGTCGGCCGCAAGCTAACCAGATGCTTAGCTGGCCTTTACAGCGTCCTCCTTTCTTTGCCGCTTCAGTCAGCCACCCTCAAGGGCAGCTGAGCAAAAGGTTAAGCGTCAGGTAAGCGAGGGGGGCCATTTGGAAAACATTCTACCAATCCTAATCGGTGCTGCTTTGGTCTTAGCCGGGCCAATCGTCATCGTTTATTCACGCCGAAATATTCGCGCCGCAAAGGCATCGGCACACTGGCCGACTCTACCCGGTGAAATCAAGCATTCAGAAATTGAAGAGTTCGGCCCCCACCCGGTCTCCTATACCTGCGATATCCTCTACGAGTACCAGCATAACGGCATCAAATATGAGTCCGATCGCGTCTCCTTCTTCGGCATCTTCACTCTAGAAGAATCAAAATCTTTCACGCAACAATTCACTGTCGATTCTCGTCCATTCGTTTACTACAATCCTGATAATCCAGCCTTTTCGGTTTTAGTCCCCGGCGTTTATGGCAAGAATCGCTCCCACGGTATTGCCGTGGGCGTGCTAATCATCCTGGCTGGTATTGCCGTCATTGCTCGCGCGTTAAACTGATAGCGACAATTAACGAGGACAAAATTGACTTATGGAACCGACGCCTAAAAAATCGGTCGAGCGGACGTACTTCAGCGGACTTCTCTCTGTGGGCATCCGCATTTCCCACGCCAATAAGCTCGCTATAACACGCCGCTTAACTCAGCGTAGGCGTCCTAAGTAAAGTGCCTGAAATCGCAGTAATTGAAGCATATAGAGGCTACGTCGAATGCGTTCTGCCGTTTATGGCGACATTCGTTTCGATTACGTCTGCTTTTCTTTTGGTTATTTACGCTACCGCTCCAGTGCGCTGCGGCAAAGGGCAACTGAGTAGGACATTAGGCGTCACTGAGGAACCTATATGAATTGGGAGGCGATTAGCACGGTTGCGGAAATCGTTGGGGCACTTTCTGTTGTTATTACTCTGATTTACCTCTCGATCCAAACTCGACTTTCTCGGATCGCTGCTGAAGAGACTTCGGAACATGCGGCGCAGCAAGGCTTCAATGCCCAACAGAATATGTACTCGGAATGGCGGCGTACAGTACTGTCGAACTCGGAACTCGCAGACGTTTTGGTCAAAGCGAACACCGATGAAGAATTGACAGAAAGAGAACAGGTTTTATTTTCAACCTATTTTCAAGAGTTGTTCTACACCTCGGTCACGTCATATCGTTCGGTACTTCACCGAACGACTGGATACACTGAAGAAGCAGATGTTTCGCACCTGCTTAGCATAATGGAGCCCAATCCGCGCTCAGTTCATGAATGGCGCAAAGTAGAACATGTAGTCGAAGAGCTCGGGCCGCAATTTGTCGTTGCAGCCAACAAAGCGATCGAACGACTGAATCTCGAGACGACAAAAAGCTAATGAGTGGTGAATTTCGCTGGGCGACACGTTAGATTGCTCATGCAGACAAGCTCTCGTTGGACGACTAATAATTTACGGATCCCGCACGAAAATGTCGCAACCCGGATCGTCGTCGGATACGTGTTTATTGGTGCTTAGCGGACAGGTCGCTTGTCGCAAATAACACTCTGCCGCGTGATGTGTTCGCGGGCGCCCTTTAATGCTTAGTGAATTAGATGACCAAATTTAAGACTACAAGGTGTACACGTTGACATTATCTGAGCTTTCAAGCGTTGCCGAGATCGTGAGCGCGACCGGCGTCATCGCGACTTTATTCTTTCTTGCCATTGAATTGCGAAAAAATACGGCCGCAACTCGGCAGCAGAGTTACCACAATATCGTCAGTCGCCGAGCGGCTCTGTTTTATGAAGGCATCTCCAAGGACAAAGAGACTATCGACATCTTTGCTAAAGGTCTCAATGCGGGAGATCTTGACGAGTTGGACGCACAACGGTTTCTAACATCAATACTTAATATACTGTCCCACTTCCAAGACGTGTACATGCAATACCGGTCAGGGATAGTCGAATACGAAGTATGGGCCGCCGAACGGCAAGTGCTTGCGGGGTTGTCCGGTCAGCCTGGATTTAAGAATTTGTGGCGTGAAGCAAAGCAGTATTATCTGCCTGAATTCATAAGCGAAATGTCGAGAATCGATCCGATAAACTTGGTCGTCTACGATCCCAACACCCACGACTGGGGACGACCCATTGGCGCGTATTTGGATCCTAGGAGTGCGAGGACAGACAATGGCGACACAGCCTAAATTTTAGAACAGCATTTCAATTAACAAAACTGGGTCGGTTAGTCCCATCTAAGATTGCGGGAGAAGACAGGTGAACTGGGAAGCGATCGGCGTAATTGCCGAACTCGTCGGTGCCTTGGCGGTTGTGATCACTCTGCTTTACGTGGCCGTACAGATCCGGCTTGCGCGAGAAGACTCGCAGGTGCAAGGAACCTACTCGTCTATCGATCTATACAATAAATCACGATCTCACATAATCGATAACCCTGATCTAACTGAACTGCTGGCAAAAGCAAACCGCGATGAAAAGCTGACCGACGCCGAAGATCTCCGGCTCGGAACATTTACCAACGATCTAGTGATGACCTGTTTTTTCTCTTATAAAACGACGCTTAAATACATCCCGCTATACGAGCGGTCGGCAGACATCGGTTACCTCACTGAGTTTTTTAAGCGGAATCCCGGGACATTAAGATATTGGAAAACGGAACGAGAATTTGTGAATACTATGGATTCCGAGTTTTCAAAGCTGGTAGATGCACAAATGGCTGATGCGGCCAACACTGACTAGCCAGATAGGCATGAAATTTTGTTCGCAATCGCCGGGGCACCTACGTTAATTTCGTTTTCATGTTGCAAGTTCGACGCGCTTCTACGAAGACGTGATCAACTGGGAGGCTATCGAGAAATGGCATCCAGTTTTGGCATGACAGTAGAAAATACTCGCGGGTATTCGAGGACTTGTTCGGTACCTGGCTCGTACACACTCAGATGAAATGCCGCGCAATCGATTCGTTAGCGCTTTGTTCGGCATTTGGAGAATAGCCAATGTCGAAATCGTTTGAACCTAAGTATTCGGATTACGCAGCGCGAGTCCGGGAGAGCCTCCGAAACCAACCGTTCATGGCGTCAATGCTTGGGGCAACCGCAACACGAATCGAACCGGGGCTAGTAGAAATTTCGCTTCCTACCACAGGTGACATGCTCCAACCCGCTGGCCACGTTCACGGGATTGTGGCCAGCGCAGTGGGCGACAGCGCAGCGGGCTATGCCGCACAAACGCTGCTTCCAGATAGTTTCGATGTCGTCACGGTCGAATACAAGATTAATTATCTTGCGCCGGGCGTTGGCGATACGATCGTCGCACTTGGGAATGTAATACGCCCGGGGCGCACATTATCAGTGTGTACGGCCGACATTTACGCCGAAGTAGAAAATGAACGGACATTGTTTGCACACCTGGCCACAACCATGATGATTGTGCGCTCAGGATAATAAAGCGCACGACCCTAAGCTCTCCCGTAGGAGACGATGAAACATGGCTTGAATAGACTGTAGGTAGTGACGAGATTAACGCAAATGCCAAGGAGATCTGCGATGTCTAAGCACCTTACTTTTACACCTCCAGGTATGGAGTGGATGGAAAGTGACTACGGTATGTCGCCTGCAATTCGGGCTGGTGATCTCGTATGGTTATCTGGGGTAACCGTGTCTCCGGACCAAGGTCAGTCGATTGAGGATGCGTTCGAAAGCACATTTTCGAAGATAACCACGATCCTCGGCCAGGCTGGGTTAGGCTGGAACGACGTCGTCGACATTACGTCGCTGCACGTTGACATCGCACCGCAGAAAGAGCCGTTTATGAAAGTAAAAAGCCGCTATATCACCAAGAAACCTTATCCCGCTTGGACTGCGATGGAGGTGAAAGGACTGTGGGGCGCAGCCTTGATCGCCGAAATCAAGATTGTAGCAAGTGCCGCCTAGTGCAATTCCGGTCGCTACTATTGTTCTCCGACCGCATCACTGTTTATCTCGCAATTTCGATTTAGGGAGATCCTAAGGTGGAATGGCAAACTGCAGGCTCTATTGCCGTCGAGACCGATATTTTGGACACAGTGCGAAAGCATCGCGATTCGCTAGCACAGCGAACTTTCCTAGAAATCGATTCTCCAGCCGAATGAAAATGTATAAGTCAGTTTCAATATTGCTGCTACTCGCGGTTCCGATCCTCGCCGAGGCGTCGGATTTCACAGCTTTGATCGTCATCGGCATCGCGATCCTTATCGCGCTCGCGCTGCTTGTTTTAGCATTTGTTTCGATTGGCCGAGTGATGAGTAAGGTTTATGTAAAGAAAAACCCGGGTACATTGGTCGGTAGTGCTGGCGTACTCCTTGCAGTAGGCACGATATCGCTGCTTTCGGAGGCATCGCATATGGGTACTGAGGATTTTGCGTTCTTTTTGGCGGTAATGCTCATACCCGGCGCCCTCGCAATCATTCCGCCATTAGTGCAGCATTACAGCGCCAATAAGCGCTGAGCTTGGATTAAACACGCCCGTTTTCCGTCACCGCGACCAACCTCAGCCCGATTGTCTGACGGATCCGGCTTATCTCCAATGTTCTGGCGCAAAACATGAGTCGCCTTCCAAGGGACTAGAGAATGATTGCTTGCCCGCCCGCTCTGTTATTCGCGTTACAAATTTCGGCTCAAACATCGGATGATGCCGGTCCCACCATTTCCGACTACCCGACGCACTAATTATCGAAACGGCAAACTTTTCGCGCGTTTCATAAATCGCTTCTGGTAATGCCTTCGATTGCCAAAGGTTGTATGCCGTTTCACGATTTCTGAACCAGGCCACAAAGTGAGCGTGTGCTCGCGCTTGTTGCTGCGGCGTCCCCGAATCCCAATCGGAAGAAACATTGACATAGTCAGAAATCAGGTCGAGATCATCTCTAAAGTCTCTTAGCAACGTTACCTCTGCTTCATTTATCGTTGCTATCGCATCCCCTTGAAGTTGGTTTGTGTTCTGCCGGATCTGATAGGCCAAATAGAACCGCGTTATGATCACTCCGAGAGCCCCGATAACCTCCGCGAGAACCCCTATCGCTTCCCAATTCATGGTTTATTTCCCGATACAATTAACTACGCGGATAATGGACGGATGCTTGATGCAAACTCAAGCAAAAATTTGTACCGCAAAATCAGTTCGATTCACAACAAGCCGGTAGAAAACCTCGTAGGATTATGCAATTGAGCGATTTACTCGATCGAATCGCGCCTGTGGGAGCGACGAGAACTAATGATTGCTTTGTACGATTTCGGTGACAACTATGGCGTCAATCATTTTCGTCGCGATAATATGGGTATCGATTAAATAACCGTAACAGGAGAACCGACGATGGATATGGCGGAACTTGAGAAAAGAATCACGCGTCTAGAAGACATCGAGGCCATCAAGCAGCTTAAAGCCCGTTATTGCCATATCTGTGACGATACGCACAACCCGGACACCATCGCATCGGTGTTTGCCGAAGATGGGATCTGGGAGAGTGAGGATTTCGGTCAAGCACAGGGCCATAAGGATATACGTGAGTTATTTTCCGGATTTCGAAAAATGTTCACGTTTTCTCAACACAATATTAGTAACCCAGTCATCGAAGTGAACGGCAATCTCGCGACGGGTATCTGGTACATCATGGGCCCGTGGACGCTGACGGAAAATAATAAAGAAATATGGATGGCCGCACGCTATGACGACGACTATGTGAAAGTTGATGGTGAATGGAAATATCAACATCTGCGGGTCGACTTGCGCATGAATATTGATCGATAGGATTAATATGCAGAGACCTACGCCAGGTGCGTAAGCGCTTTTTGAACCGCATTGTGGAAGGGTTTCGCAGCTTCAAGCTCATTGTTGTTTTTTGCGTTATTTTCCCCGGGTCGGTCAACGCCGAGTGCGTGATCTTGCTTCACGGCTTGGCCCGCACCGCGGGGTCCATGACAAAGTTGGAATCGGCATTGGACGCGCGCGGCTATCGAGTTGCAAATGTCGATTATCCGTCGCGTGAGAAAACCATCGAAGCATTGGCACCGCTAGCCGTTGGCACTGGGCTTGGCATGTGCGGACCCGAGTCGAATGACGCTGTTCATTTCGTCACGCACTCGATGGGCGGAATATTAGTTCGTCACTACCTTAAAAATAACAAACTGGAGAATCTTGGTCATGTTGTCATGATCGCGCCGCCAAACCAGGGCAGTGAGGTAGTCGATAATCTTGCCGAGGTCCCAGGATTTGCCTTGGTGAATGGACCGGCTGGCCTGCAGCTCGGAACCGGCGAGAACAGTGTCCCGTTGCAACTGGGACCGGTGGACTACTCCGTCGGTATTATCGCCGGCACGAAAACGTTTAACCCCATGCTATCGCAATTTCTACCGAATCCAGATGATGGGAAGGTCTCGGTCGAGCGGACAAAGGTAGAGGGAATGGCGGACTTTAGAGCTGTTAACGTATCGCACCCATTCATCATGAAAGATGACGCCGTTATAGAACAAGTACTTAACTTCATTAAAACCGGCGAGTTTTCATCTCATCCGCCATAAGCACGTGCGTAACCGGGCACGCTGCGGACCGGCTTGTCCTGTGCTGTCCAAGTATTATTGTGGTCGCTTGACGGTCATGGTGAGCGACCAAGCGCCGCACAACTCATGTTGTTCGAGCCGGCACACAAGCGCCTGTATTATGTTAGTTTCGCCACTTAGATTGTGACAACGAATTAGAAAAACCCAACTTGGAGGAGAGCTCACGATGGACATGACCGCACTCGAACAGCGGATCACCCGGCTGGAAGATATTGAAGCGATTAAACAACTCAAAGCCCGCTACAGCCACATTTGCGACGACATGCATAACCCTGACACCATCGCCTCGGTGTTCGCGGAAGATGGTATTTGGGAAAGCGCAGACTTTGGCAAGGCCGTGGGGCACCAGGCGATCCGCGAATTGTTTCAGGGCTTTAAGGATATGTTTTCCTTTTCTCAGCACAACATGATGAACCCAATAATCGAAGTCAACGGCGATCGCGCCACCGGTATTTGGTACATCATGGGCCCGTGGACGTTGATCGAAGGTAACAAAGAGACGTGGATGGCCCTGCGTTATGACGACGATTACGTGAAAATAAACGGCGAATGGAAGTACCAACATCTACGTGTTGCACTGCGCATGACGGCCGATCGATAGACTAGGCCGCATGACCCTCCGACCCCTTGCTAGTCGGAGGGTCGCGTCGCCCTGCCAACAAATGTCGGGAATTCACTCGTTGCAGTTGATTGCATCGGGTTACCGATCTAGGCGTGGCGCTTTCTAAATCAGGATCTGGCGACTGATTGTTCTACTTTAAAAGGATAAATTGACACTAGACTCAGGTACCGCGCTTGATCCAGTTAATTCTCGACCCTAGACGCAGACTTCTGACAAAACGATCGATGGCAGCTCTTGAATTTTTCAATTTCAAACAGCGTTTTTCGATTAAATGCCACGACAATACTGACAGAAATAAGGTCACACTAAAGGACGTCAGTATCATCGACGCGACGGATATTCCCGGACCTAATGCTGCGATCGATTGCTGAACTGGGAACGCATAGATATACACACCATAGGAATAATCTCCGACCTTATTGAAATTCCGTATTCGACCTGACGGAACATATGCAATGAACAACGTCAAATACGGCACGCTGATAACATATAAAACAAAAAAAACATCCGCGTTAAGCGAGCCGATTAATACCGATGCAAACGCAACTGCGAATAACCCCAATGACAGGCGCACATGTTCTCGCCACGCGTAGTAGGCAGCGCCGACGAAAAACATGGTAAATAAATGTACAAAATGTACTGATGCGTACGGATGGAAATGGTTTGCAATATTTGCGGCCACCGCCGAAATCGCGATAAATAATAAGATAATCTTTGGCGAACGAATAACGCTGAGCCGATTTTGAAGATAGCCAATCGCAAATAGAATTGCCGCGAGCATGGCATACATTCTTACCTCATAAGGTAAGGTCCACAGCGATCCGTTCACCGCATGCTTCCACGGATTATTATCGAATACGCCTGGTAGATCATATTCGAGGCCAAAAAACAGTAGTGAATTTTTGAATAGAAACTTATAGGTTTGCGCAGTGCTTAGATATTCCGATGCAGAAAGCGCGGTAAACGATAAACCAACGACGAACACGCAAAATAGCACCGCGACAAGCAATGCGGGATAGATACGCATGATCCTCGCCCACGCGAATACAGTTAAATTATTTCGTGCGAAGTAGCTGCTCGTAATTAGGAAACCACTAGTCACAAAGAACACGTCAACGGCAATTAGTCCCCACGTCATGCCGACCGTATTACGCAGTGGCTCTGCATCTCCTGAACCGAGCGCAATGGCAAAGCCATGGCTATAAAGAACTAAAGCCGCTGCGACAAAACGAACTAGGTTAAAGTTGTTGTCCCTGCTATTCGCATATGCAGACAGTCGCGCGCTCATGCTAAAGATATTCGAAATGAAATCTATGTGGGTCTATTTGGGCGCGTAGATCCGCTCAAACGCGGCTTCAGAAAATCCATTAAGCCGCTTTTTCCCGACGAGAATCACCGGAATGCCTTTTGCACCGAGCTTTTTATAGTCGCGTTTGCCCTTCGCACTATTTTCGACGTCATACTCTTTATAGCGGATCTTGTTTGCGCCGAAGTAGCGCCGCGCTTTCTTACAATAACCACACCATGTCGTGCTATACATCACTACTTTCTCTTCATGGCGTCCCGTCTCGCGGCTAAATATTTCGGACAGCCCTTCGATGCTAGGACTCGTGTAGACATTCGGCCGGACCAGGACTTGTTCGGTTTCGGTATCGGCTGGCGGCTTATCACCAAAATGCGTTTTTCCATCGGCGTCTCGCCATTTATGGATATCGGCCCCGTAAGTGAGAGACGGGATCATCAAGGCAACGAAAAGATAGCAGACGATATTCATACATCAGGGTAGACTGAGTCTCTCCCGCGCGTCGGATATTGGCGTTTCATTACAACTCGGATTTCGCTGCACGACCAGCGCATCGCACTGTGTTCGTTTGGCCTCATCATCGCTAAAAAGATCCGCACACAGCTCAAATCCCCCAGTCGACCGATAGTAGCAGGCCTGTTGTGCGCTAACTTGGTGGCTCACCATAGTTTGCTGGCGCAATAAGCTAATCTCCTGTTCATGGCGCCGTCGGTCCGCACCGTCGTGCAGGCGTTGCTCGCGTATATCCCGCCTGAGTCGTGAAATTTCGAGGTCTGTTCGTGGGTCACGATAGGGAAATCCGTAACTGCGATACGGTCCAGCGTAGGGACGGTACAGACGACCGTCATAAGCGCTAGCAGGCGTCTGTATGGCTACTAATGCGACGACAAAGATCCATAGAATTTGGGTCACGATTCATCGTCCCCCGTGGTGTCGAATGATGCGTTCAAATTAACCCTAGTGGGCGGGCAATACTAGGGTCTATGTGGATCGCTCAAGCTGATAATGGCAACGGTTAGCGTCGATCCCAGGCTGGCGCCACCAAACGGCGGCGACCATCCTTCGATAGCGCGACACCACGTTCATCGCGCGCCTCGCGGTCCCACAATTGGCAGGTTACCTGCTTATGTTTCTGATCGAGCCCTTCGCAGTAATTCGTATATTCGCAAACCCGGACGGCGTCGCCCCGGCCTTCCCTCACCTTAGCGAACCAATCTGGATCGGCCAGCGCCTGGCGTGCGAAGCCGATAATGTCAGCCTTTCCGTCATCAAGGATCCGCTCTGCCTGCTGAAACCCATGGATCCCGCCCGCCACCACCACCGGTGTCGCAAAACCCCCGTTGCGCACCGCCGCTCGGATCCGTGCAACGGGTTCAACATTGCGACCAAACGGTCCGAGCTCATCGGATAAATACTGCGGCATGCATTCGTAGCCGCTGGGTCCAGTATAAGGGTATGCCGCTTCACCGACTCGAGGTTGCTTAGCATCTTCGAATTTTCCACCGCGAGACAACGAGAGAAAATCCATTCCGGCACGCGCAAATTGTAAAGCGAAATAGACCGCATCATCGACGTTGCTGCCGCCGGAGATGCAGTCCTCGGTCAGGAAACGGCAGCCGACAGCAAATTTCTGTCCCACTGCTGATCGTACGGATTGATAAACTGCCAGCGGCAGTCGAACTCGCTGTGCAGGTGAACCGCCGTAACCATCGGATCGAGTATTCAAGGCCGACAGAAACGACGCCATCGTATAGGCGTGTGCATAGTGCAACTCAACGCCGTCGAATCCGGCAAATTCGGCCCGGCCGGCAGCGTCCGCAAAGATCGCCGGCAACGTCTGCGGCAGCTCAGCAATATGTTGCGCGTGTACATCGGTAACGCGCTCACGAAAGCCGATGTTCAAGTCGTCCAATTCGCGCCGCGTTAAAACCCCTGCTAGGTCGTCGTCCGGTAGGTCCATTAATTTAGCGCGCACGCTCTCTTCTGGAGCGTCCGGCATGCCGAGCCATTCGCGGTGTTTTGGTGTGATTGCGAGAAAACGACGAAAATACTTCTCACGCTGCGGACGCCGCCGAATGGCGAGGAAGTCGATTAGCTGAATGAATAGCCGCGTACGCCCGCCACTCGCCTTTTGCACCGTGTCGACCAGGCGTTTGAGGCCATCAAGAAACCGGTCATCGCCAATTCGTAGTAGCGGCCCCGAGGCGACATCACGCACGCCGGTCGCTTCGACTACGATGGCGCCCGGTCGGCCTTCGGCAAAACGACGATACCAGTCGAGGACATCATCTGTTACAAAACCGGTATCCGTGGCTCGCCATGGCACCATCGCCGGCACCCAAGTGCGTTCCTCAAGCCAGGTCGGCCCGAGTGCTATACCTTGGAACAGACGCGCTCGCGTGGCCTCCTCCCGGGTTGGCCATCGGCCGGGTTGTGCTTGAAAACGAATACGTTGTGCTGGCTTCCACATCGGCGATTAGGGACCGTCCGTCAATTTAAGCGCAAAACCGATCGCAGCGCGATGGCCACCGTCCGGCCAGGCCCGAGGAGGCGCGATCACCACTTAGTAGCATAAATGTCTCAAATGCTGACGCCGGATAAATTTTAAGCTAAAATATTTCGTACTTAAAGTATTTTTCGATGATCGCCATTTGACGATTCAGAATTTCACCTAGACGGGCGGCACATAGCAATGAAAATATCTGTAGTTGGCGGCGGACCCGGCGGATTGTATTTCGCCATCCTGGCGAAGAAACAATGGCCCGATTGGCAAATCGACGTGTTCGAGCGGAATCGGCCGGATGATACCTTCGGCTTCGGTGTGGTTTTTTCTGACCAAACGCTCGGATTTCTCGATCAATATGACAATCCTTCCTACGAATCGATCCGTCGCTCCTTCGCCTATTGGGACGACGTCGACATCCATTACAAGGGACAGGTTTTGCGCTGCGCTGGCAACGGCTTCTGTGGATGTTCGCGGTTAAAGCTCTTACAACTATTACACGAACGCGCGTCATCACTTGGGGTAGCACTGCACTTCGAACATGAGGTAAGCGACGAACAAGAATTCGCGGATAGCGATCTAATCATTGCTGCCGATGGTATAGCGAGCCTGGTCCGGGATAAATATTCGGACAGTTTCGGTACGGAAGTCGTGGTCCGACGAAATTACTTTTGCTGGCTGGGATCAACCAGGGAACTCGATGCATTTAAATATTTTTTTCGCGAGACCGAACACGGCATCATCGTCATGCATGCCTACCAGTACGAACGGGGGATGAGTACCTGGGTGTGCGAAATGCAGCCGAGTACGTGGGAAGGGTTCGGCTTTGGCAATATGCAGGAAACCGAATATGCCGAGAAGCTTCAGCAACTCTTTGTAGAGGAACTCGACGGCCATGAGTTGATCATTAATCGTTCACTGTGGCGTCAATTTCCGGAAGTGAAAAACAAAACCTGGGTCAAAGACAATATTGTCTTAATAGGCGATTCCCAGCATACCGCGCATTACTCCATCGGATCCGGAACCAAGCTCGCAATGGAAAGTTCGATTGCCTTGTATGAATCACTCAAAGCCCACGACGATCTACCCACCGCACTTGCCGCATTTGATGTCGACCGTCGGACCGACGTAGAGATCACGCAACACGCCGCTGACGTGTCGCTGGCGTGGTTTGAAACGATGGATGAACATTGGGATGTCGAACCCGAAAAGTTCGCGTTTCAGGTGATGTCTCGCTCCAAGCAGATCACTTATGAGAATCTACGCCTGCGTGATGCAGAATTCGTCGCCAAGGTTGAACAAGGTTTTACCGCTGCTCAACACGCCTCCGGCTACGATTTTCCGCACGGTACCCCACCGATGTTCGCACCGTTCCGTCTGCGCAATATGCAGCTGGATAATCGAGTGGTGATGTCGCCGATGGCGCAGTACTCCGCTATTGATGGCCTACCGAACGATTGGCACTTGGTCCACTATGGTAGCCGTGGTATCGGCGGCGCCGGTTTGATCTATACAGAAATGACCTGCCCGTCGCCGGATGCACGCATTACGCCGGGTTGCACAGGATTATGGAATGCAGCGCAGCGCGACCAGTGGCGCCGTATTGTCGATTTTGTTCACGCCAACGCCGCCGCGAAAATGTGTATGCAAATCGGCCATGCCGGGCGTAAGGGTTCAACCCGGCTGGCCTGGGACGGAATGGACCTACCACTCGATGACGGTAACTGGCCAATTTTCGCGGCGTCGGCGGTACCCTATCGGGTAGAAAGCGCAACCCCGATTGCACTCGATCGAGCACGCATGGACGAGATCAAGGCGCAATTTGTGGCTTCGGTTGAATATGCCGAGCAGGCTGGCTTCGACATGGTCGAGCTGCACGCGGCACATGGGTATCTGATCGCAAGCTTTATCTCGCCGCTGACGAATTTACGCGACGACGAATACGGCGGCGATATCGACGCCCGGATGCGTTACCCCCTTGAGGTCTTCACGGCGATGCGCGCAGTCTTCCCCGCGGACAAGCCCATGTCGGTTCGACTGTCGGCGTCTGATTGGTCGATCGGCGGTCTGGGTGAGGATGAACTGATCCGCGCCTGCCAACTCCTGAAAGAGGCTGGGGTCGATGTGATCAATGTCTCCACTGGACAAACCGTAAGCGATGAGAAGCCAGTCTATGGCCGCATGTTTCAGGTGCCCTTCGCCGACAAAGTCAAGCATCGCGTCGACATTCCGGTCATTGTCGCCGGCAACATCACGAATGCCGATCAGGTCAACACCATCATCCTGTCTGGGCGCGCGGATTTGGTAGCGCTAGCGCGCCCGCACTTGACCAACCCGCAATTCATGCTCGACGCCGCCGCGCGCTACGGTTATCAAGGGCAGCAATGGCCAAACCCGTACATGGCCGGCCGATTCCAAGCCTATCTAATTGGTGAGCGCGAAGCGGAAGAACAGCGCGATATGCAAATTGCACTCAAGCCGCCAAGCCATAAGATCAGTGACGATTAAACGACAGCTCTAATTATATGGCCGGGTGAACCATCCGGTGCTACGCCTTATACTTCCGATCAATCGATAACAATGAAAGAGGTTCCCGATGTCTGCCCAAACGCTAATAAATTTAGTCACCGGTATCAGCGCCGGAGCCATCCGTATCGTCGATCTGACGCAGCCGCTGCACGAGCATACCCCGCTGCTCTCGATCCCGCCGGAGTTCGGTCAATCATGGCCGTTTAAGATCGAAGAAATCTCAAAGTACGACGACCGCGGACCGGGTTGGTATTGGAATAATTTTTCCTGCGGCGAGCACACCGGCACCCATTTTGATGTTCCGATCCATTGGGTCTCGGGCAAAGACCATGAAAAAAATGCCACCGATACGGTTCCGAATGAGGCATTTATTGGCGCTGCCTGCGTGATCGATGCGGTCGCTGACTGCCAAGCCAATCCAGATTTTCTAGTAAGCCGCGATTACCTTATGCAATGGGAAAGTAAAAACGGCACCATCCCGGCAGGTGCGTGGGTGCTGTTTCGAACCGACTGGTCCAAGAAATATGATTCAGATGAATTTCTCAACAATCGAGAAGACGGCGGGCACACGCCGGGTTGGGAGCCCGATGCGATCCGTTTCCTGGCCGACGAGCGGAATGTGAAAGGTGCGGGGGTCGAGACCGTTGGCACTGATGCCGGACAGAGCTTCATACAAGACCCACAATTTCCCTGTCATAACCTCATGCACGGTGCGAATAAGTACGGCCTGGCAGCACTATGTAATCTTGATCAACTACCCGCCACTGGTGCGGTCGTGATTGCGGCGCCGTTAAAGATTGAGAATGGATCGGGTAGTCCGTGTCGCGCCTTCGCGTTAGTCCCAGCCTGATCCGCAATAGAGACATAAGTCATGGCCGAACGTTCGTTTACTGAAGAAGTCAAAAAACTCCGCTTGAGCCTGGGCGACGAATTCCGTGGCGAAGGCATCCTCGCGGTGACCAAGGCTTTGCTCCAATCCGGTGTTGCCTATGTTGGCGGTTATCAAGGCGCGCCGATTTCGCATTTGATGGATGTCCTCGGCGACGCCCAACAACAAGGGATCCTCGACGAACTTGGAGTGCATTTCGAATCGAGCGCATCGGAAGCCGCAGCCGCCGCAATGTTGGCTGCATCGGTGAATTATCCGTTGCGCGGCGCAGTGGCTTGGAAATCGACGGTAGGTACCAATGTGGCGTCAGACGCGCTTGCAAACCTTGCATCCGGTGGGGTTACCGGTGGCGCGATGGTCATTGTGGGTGAAGACTACGGTGAGGGATCGTCGATCATGCAGGAGCGCACGCACGCCTTCGCCATGAAATCGCAGATGTGGTTGCTAGATCCGCGACCAAACCTCGAAAGTATTGTCGCCATGGTTGAACATGGCTTTGCGATGTCCGAGGCGAGTCAAACGCCGGTGATGTTAGAACTCAGAGTACGTGCTTGTCATCTACACGGCCGCTTTAAGAGCAAAGCAAATCGACGACCGGCGACAACGCTACGCGACGCAATGGAACAACCGGTGCGCGATACCAGTCGCATAGTCTTGCCACCGGCAAGCTTTGCGCATGAACATGAGAAGGTTGATCAGCGCTGGCCGGCGGCGGTCGAATACATCAAATCGCATCGCCTAAACGAAGTATTCGAAGGCGACAGGGACAAAGATGACATTGGGATCATTCTTCAAGGTGGATTGTTTAATACCACCAACCGTGCATTAGAGATCCTAGGTCTCGCCGACAGCTTCGGCCATAGCCGGCTGCCAATCTATGTTATGAACGTGACCTATCCACTGATCGACGACGAGTTGGTCCAGTTCTGTACCGGTAAAAAAGCCGTCCTCTTAATCGAAGAAGGCCAACCCGACTACATTGAGCAGGCATTAAATACGATATTGCGACATGCCGATATAAACACCCGCATCCACGGCAAAAGTATGCTGCCGAAGGCAGGCGAATATACCGGTGAGGTGCTGCAAAAAGGGATCCAAGGATTTTTCGAGTCCGAGGCGCCACACCTACTGCCAAAGTCGTCGGATGCCGCCAATGCGGCGCGCGCAACAAATCAAAAAGTTGCCCAAGACCTAGCTCAATCCGTTCCTGCGCGTCCGCCCGGTTTTTGTACCGGTTGTCCGGAACGACCAGTATTTACCGCAATGAAACTTATTCAACGGGATATCGGCGATTTTCACGTGTCATGCGACATTGGCTGTCATCTCTTTTCGATATTGCCGCCGTTCAATATTGGCAACACCACCATGGGCTACGGACTCGGCGCCGCCGGCGGCGCCGCGTTTAATGTCAAATCGAATCAGCGCATGGTCAGCGTAATGGGCGACGGCGGATTCTGGCATAACGGTCTTACCAGCGGGATCGGAAATGCGGTGTTTAATGAGAACGACAACGTCGTCGTCATTGTCGATAACGGCTATGCGGCGGCCACCGGCGGCCAAGATATTCTGTCTTCCCTCGCCGACAATCCACTTCGCAGCACCAATAACTTGATTGCGAAGGCCGTAAAAGGCGTTGGCGTTAAATGGGTCAAAACCGTTAACACCTACGATCTGGCGAAGATGACACGAACCTTACGCAATGCGATGACGTCCACAGCCAAAGGCCCGAAGGTGATCGTCGCACGCTCGGAATGCATGCTAAACAAACAGCGCCGCGAAAAACCAATCTTTAAAAGTAAACAGCAAGCGGGTCAGCGGGTCGTACGTGACCGCTTCGGCGTCGACCCCGAAACCTGTACCGGTGATCATTCCTGCATCCGCCTGTCGGGGTGTCCGTCACTGACGATTGCTGATAACCCCGATCCATTACGCACCGATCCTATCGCACACGTCGACAATTCGTGTGTTGGCTGTGGTGTCTGCGGCGAGATCGCTCACGCGGCAGTGCTGTGCCCGTCGTTCTACAAGGCCGAAGTGATCTACAACCCATCACGCTGGGATAAATATATCGATCGTGCACGCGCTAAAGTCATTGGTTATTTGCAAGACCGGCGCGCGCGCCAGCTCGCGCGCTACGCGTGTTGAACACTGTCGTGTCAGCAACAGCTCGACAACGCATCACAATTGCGATCGCCGCTATGGGCGGCCAAGGCGGTGGCGTGCTCGCCGATTGGATCCTAGCGATGGGGGAGACGGCCGGCTACTACGTACAGGTCACCTCCGTTCCTGGCGTAGCGCAACGCACCGGCGCGACGATTTACTACCTAGAATTATTTCCCGAGGGTGCGGCTGCGCAGGCCCCGGTCCTAGCCCTGATGCCTGTTCCAGGCGACGTCGATGTGGTGATTGCCGCCGAGTTGGTCGAAGCGGGGCGCGCCGTACAACGCGGGATCGTCACCCCGGACCGCACCTGCTTGATCGCCTCCGACCACCGCGCGTATGCCATAGCCGAAAAAAGCGCCATGGGAGACGGCCGCATTCGCTCATCGGATATCAAAAAAGCGATCGAAGCGGCGGCGAAATCGATCGTTTGCTTTGATATGCAGACACTTGCGGAGACACACAATACGGTGATCAGTGCGACATTATTTGGCGCGCTTGCCGGTAGTAAGGCCCTGCCATTTTCAACTGAACAATTCGAGTCGGCTATTACTGGAACGGGTAAATCCGTAGCCAGCAACTTGGCCGCGTTTTCCGCGGCCGCTAGATTGGCACGCGGTGAGACGCCAACGCTCGAAACACCTTCCGCTGCGGCGCCAACGCCAAGCGTAATTGATCCCGATGTCGCCGAACTCCTCAAACGCGTTGACCACGAACTGTGCACTCCAGCTCGGCAAACTGCATTGGCTGGCGTACGTCGGCTCCTCGATTACCAAGATCCGGCATACGCGAACCGATATCTCGATCGCCTAATGTCGATTCAAAGAGTGGATCCGGAAAATGACCAAGGGGCACGTTTAACCGACGCGGTAGCGCGACATCTTGCCTTGTGGATGAGCTACGAGGATACGATTCGCGTCGCCGATATTAAGATCCGACGCGAACGCTTCGACCGTTGCCGCACCGACGTCCAAGCGGGCGGGAACGAACTGGTCTACCTCACGGAGTACATGCACCCCCGGGTTGAAGAGGTTGCGGACACCTTGCCACATCGTCTCGGTAGCTGGCTACTCGCGACGCCGTGGGCACAAACCTTTCTGCAGCGGTTTATATTGCGCGAACGTAAAATCCGCACCTCGAAAGTTAGCGGTTTCCTATTGCTCTACGGAATATCTTCACTACAACGTTTTCGACGCTCGACGTACCGTTTCATGATCGAGCAGAATCGCATAAATAGTTGGTTGTCGCGGATTGAAGCGCTCGCGGAACAACACTACGACGTTGCGCTTGAGGTCGCTCGCTGTCAAAACCTGATTAAGGGATATGGCGATACCCACGCACGTGGCGTTGGTAATTTTACTCGTATCATGGAGGCACTAGATGAGCATCCCATCACCCCGCAAACCGCCGCGCAGCTTGCCAATCAAAGGATTGCGGCGCTAGCCGATGAGGATGGGGCTAAGCTGGAAGCGAGTTTGAGGCAGGTCGCCTAAGCCGCCGAGCGATCGTCACTAGATGTCGATTCTAGGGTGCCGAATCGATCGGGATGTAAGGTGAAGAAAAATGTCGCGCCCTCTCCGAGCGCCGACTCTACCCAGATACGTCCCCCGTGTCGCTCGACAATACGTTTACAAATCGCCAGGCCGATCCCTGTCCCAGCATATTCGCTGCGCGCGTGCAGGCGTTGAAAAATTTCAAAAATCCGTTCGAAATTTTCAGGGTCAATACCGATCCCATTGTCGCGCACGAAAAATACCATTTCTGCATTTCGCTGATCGGTGCCAATTGTTACCTCAATGGGTTTGTCGCCACGATACTTGATCGCATTGGCAACGAGATTATGCAGCAATTGTTGTAGCTGACCTGGATCTCCATGAACTACGGGAAGCGGCCCACAATAGATCTCTGCTGCAGCGTTGCCATTCGATAGCTGCAGTGATCGGACCACGCGTTCTTGAACCAAGTTTAGATCAACCGCTTCGTCATCCACGTAACCTTGTCCAATGCGCGAATAGGACAATAGATCTTTGATCAGCTGCTGCATGCGCTGTGCGCCATCCGCCGCGAAATTAATATACTCGCGTGCCTTGTCATCAAGTTCATCAGCGTAATTTCTTGAGAGTAATTTCGTAAAACTCGCGACCATACGCAATGGTTCTTGCAGATCATGTGAAGCGACGTAGGCAAATTGTTCGAGATCGCGATTCGATTTAACTAGCGCGTTGTTAGCCGCGAGCAACGCGGCTTCATCGCGTTTCCGTTGCGTGATATCGATATGTGTACCGGCAACTCGTAAGGGTCGCCCCTGATCTGATCGCTCGAATAGCTTTCCGCGATTGTGCACCCAAACCCAGTGACCCTCTTTATGCTGCATACGGACTTCTAGGTCGTAGGCGTGTAGGTCGCCGTCAAAATGCCGGTCAAGCAATTCCATTGCGTGGATAAGATCATCTGGATGGATCAGACGCTTCCAAGTTTCCACCGTGGTCGGTTCGAGTTCGTCGCGCGTATAGCCGACGATCTCGGCCCATCGATCGTTAATGACGATATCACCGGTGACACAATCCCACTCCCACGTTCCGGCGTCGGTCCCCTCGATCACGTTATGTAAGCGTTCGCTGTACAAACGAGCCTCTTGCTCCAGCTCATAGGTCCGAGAAATGTCGACTACCTGTGTCGAATGGTGGGTTAGGACGCCGTCGCTATCATAGACACCGGCGACGTGTACGCGCACCCAAAATAAGTGCCCGTCCTTGTGTATGTAGCGTTTCTCGTGCGTGAAACTAGTTACTTCTCCCGCGCGTAATTTTTGTAGAGATTCTTGATCGATTACAACATCATCGGCCTGAGTAATTTTCGTGAAGTTAAGTTCCAGTAACTCCGCTTCGGTGTAGCCCAACATTGCGCCTAGGGCCCGATTAACGCGGATCCACTTTCCGTCGCGGCCACTCAACGCAATGCCGATCACCGCGTTGTCGACAACCAGCCGGTCGACGTTCTCACTGTTTTGAAGCGCAGTCATGCTAGTGACGCCTCATCAACTACGCGGAACCCGGCCGCTCCCACAGGGTATTGGCCGCTCAATACAGGTGGATCGCATCACAATTCGGTAGATGTCCATTCAGGATGTAGCGGCAAATTCCGCAATTTATTGAAAAAGCGACATTGACGTACCGAACGGCAAGTTTCTGGCGCTTAACGAATTGTCAAAGAGGGAGCTGTGTCGGCGGATTGACACCGGAAACTTTACAGGTTGAAAGCTTCCTCAAAATTAGATGGTTTGAGCTTCTGAAAATCGTCCAGAGTGCTCAAGGCATCGCGCATTTCCGGTGGAATAGTCGCGGATTTAAGCGTGCCATCCTCGTTGATCCGCGCATAAACCCGGGTACCCAAGCCCTCGCAAACTGCTGCACCGGTAACCGCATTCACACATCGCGTTTTCCAATGCAGCGTGCTGGCTCCCATCTTTTGTAGCTTGATGATGCTTAGCACCGATTCCCCGTATGCTGCGGGTCCGATAAAGCGGAAATGCACTTCACCCATCACAAAGGTCGTCCGGTCATTGCTGATCATGACGTCAATGGGATAGCCGATGCGACGAAACAACTCATGCTCGGTGTCGTTAAACCATGACAGCATGCGGGGGTAATAGACCAAACCAAAGGGATCGGATTCACCCCAATTTACCGTCAATTCGCGCCAATACATGATCATCGTTTAGGTCTCACAGAACCGGGATAACAGCCGTTGTCTCAATTTCAACTTTTGCACGATCCTCAACCAAGGCCACGACTTGCACCAAGGCCATCGCCGGAAAATGATAACCCATGACCGCACGATAGGCCGCGCCGAGCGCCTTCGCATTGGCTAGATACTCGTGCTTATCGGTGACATACCAGGTCATACGTACCACATGCTCGGGACCCGCGCCCGCTTCGGCCAACACCGCGACGATGTTCTTCAACGCCTGGTGAGCTTGTTCGGCAAGCTCGTCACTCTCGAATACTAACTGCTCGTTCCAACCGATCGTACCGCCGACGAATACTTGACGACCTGTCGCCGCGATTCCGTTCGCGTAGCCCTTCGGTTCCGGCCAGCCGGGCGGCTGTAAAAACTGTAGGTGCGCGTTCCCTGGGTTGCGTGATTCGGCCATGGTCAATGTTCCTTCGTCTTTGATTGGTCTTGTTGGTCAGCCCATAGTGGGCGATTTTCACATTCTCATTTGGGAAAAATTATTTTAACTTGAATTGTTTCAAGATTAAAATAATTCATCTAATATGACCGCATTTCGGCAAGTGCTTAAGAGACCATAACTATGAATGAATTCGCCGGGAAGGCATCACTCGTTAGCGGCAAGCATGCCGTGGTGACCGGTGGCGCTCGTGGCATCGGCGCCGCAATCGCACATCGACTGCACGCCATGGGTGCAAAAGTCACCATCATGGGGCGTGATCAGGCCGCGCTCGCGGCCGCTTGCGACACCCTTGAAGGTAGCGCTTACCAAGTCGCCGACGTTACCGATCAGGTATCGGTTGGTACCGCGTTTGAGGCAGCGAGCGAGAATTTCGGTGCCGTCGAAGTTTTAATCAATAACGCCGGCGCGGCCCACAGTGCGCCGTTCGCTAAAACGAGCCACGCGTTATGGGATCACATGATCGCGGTGAATCTAACCGGGATGTTTCTCTGCCAGCAGCAAGTGATCGAAGCAATGCGCGCCGCACGCTGGGGCCGTATCGTCAACGTGGTTAGCACCGCAGGCCTGATCGGCTATGCCTATGTGGCCGCGTATTGCGCAGCAAAACATGGCGCGATTGGCCTCACGCGTGCGGTGGCACTGGAAGTTGCCCGCGAAGGCATCACCGTCAATGCCGTATGCCCAGGGTTCACGGAGACCGATCTACTCGAAGACTCAATTCAAAACATCATGGACACCACCGGACGCAGCCGCGAAGAAGCTAAGAAGTCCTTGAAGGCCGTAAACCCGCAGCGCCGATTCATTCAACCCAACGAAATCGCATCAACTGTCGCCTGGTTATGTTCCGCCGGCTCGGACAGCATCAATGGCCAATCGATCGCAGTTGCGGGTGGAGAAGTAATGTGAGCGCCGGTACGTCCGAATCATCGGACAAGGTCGCGCGCTCAACGCACAAAGGACGACCGAAACAATCGCTCAGATTATGGTTGCGCTTATTAGCTTGCGAAGGTCTCGTCGAACAGACCGTGCGTACGCGCCTGCGCACGACTTTCGACATCACTTTGCCACAATTCGATGTCTTATCCGAACTGGAGCATGCCGGCGATGCATTAACCATGTCGCAATTGTCGGAAAATCTCATGGTATCGAACGGCAACGTAACGGGGGTCGTTGATCGACTTGAGCGTGATGGTTATGTTCGACGCGCCGCGTCGCCAACCGATCGACGGGTGCAATACATTGAGCTTACTGATCATGGCATCAATGCATTCCGGCAGATGGCCGAGGTGCATGAACAATGGATCACGGATCTGTTCTCGGACTTGACCGCCAGTGAGATCAAAACCCTGATTGCCGGCCTAAGCAAGGCCAAGGACTCCATCACGTCAAAGCGCTGAATATCTCATTAACAAATCCGCGATGCGTCCACGCCGACGGCCCTTTCAAAAAACCGCCACTCAAATATTTGGAGACAATTAAATGAAGCTGTCCGACTTAAAACCGAAGCATTTTCAGTGGCATTGCGATGACACCGTGGCGACGATCACCCTAAACAGACCAGAACGAAAGAACCCTCTGACGTTCCAGTCTTACGCCGAATTGCGCGACACCTTTCGCGATTTAAACTACGCCGAAGACATCCATGCCGTCGTGATAACCGGGGCTGAAGGCAACTTTTCATCGGGTGGCGACGTCCACGACATCATCGGTCCACTGACCGAAAAGGACATGAAAGGGTTAATGGAATTTACCCGCATGACCGGTGATGTGATCAAAGCCATGCGCGCGTGCCCGCAGCCGATCATCGCTGCGGTGGACGGGATCTGCGCCGGCGCCGGTGCCATCTTGGCGATGGGCGCCGACATGCGTTTTGGTACGGAAAATTGCAAGACAGCTTTTCTCTTTGCCCGGGTCGGACTCGCCGGCTGCGACATGGGTGCCTGCGCCATACTGCCGCGAATAATTGGGCAAGGTCGCGCAGCAGAGATCCTGCTCACGGGGCGCGCGATGAGTGCCTCAGAGGGCGAACGTTGGGGCTTTTTCAACCGTCTGTGCGCACCACAAACCGTTGTTGAGGAGGCACAGACGATGGCCAAACGTCTCGCCAGCGGCCCAACATTTGCCAACGGGATGACCAAGAACATGATGAATCAAGAATGGAATATGTCGATCGATCAAGCGATCGAAGCGGAGGCACAGGCGCAAGCGATCTGCATGCAAACGCAGGATTTTCACCGTGCCTACCACGCCTTCGTGGCGAAAGAGAACCCGGTATTCGAAGGCGACTAGCAGCAGCGAGGTTAGCGAAATGGCAGACCAATCCTTTCTCGCGTGGCCGTTCTTTGATGACCATCATCAGGTGTTGGCACGCGATCTCGACACTTGGGCATCGACAGCGTTATGTAGCCTTGACCATAGCGATGTCGACGCCCTGTGCCGGGAGCTGGTCCAAAGCCTTGCCAACAACGGGTGGCTCGAATATGCGGCGCTTGCCGCCGACGCTGACACGGATGCACGTCTCGATGTGCGCGCACTGTGCCTGATCCGGGAAACGCTGGCGCGACATGATGGTCTCGCCGATTTTGCCTTTGCGATGCAGGGCTTAGGCTCAGGTGCCATCTCGTTATTTGGCAATGAAGCGCAACGATCGTATCTATCGGCGGTACGCTCCGGGAAAAAGATTGCCGCGTTTGCATTGTCCGAGCCTGACGCCGGCTCCGATGTCGCCGCGATGACCACAACGGCCACCAGAGACGGTGACGAATTTGTGATAAACGGTACGAAAACGTGGATCTCGAACGGTGGCATTGCAGATTTCTACGTCGTGTTCGCACGTACTGATGAAGCACCTGGTGCGCGTGGGATCTCAGCCTTGCTTGTCGATGCGGATACGCCCGGCCTCGAGATCGCAGAGCGCATTGAAGTCATCGCGCCACATCCGCTGGCAACGCTGGTTTTTAAAAATTGCCGCCTACCCACAAGTAGCCTCATTGGTGATCCCGGATCTGGTTTTAAAGTGGCGATGGCAACTTTAGATATCTTTCGCTCGACCGTCGGCGCCGCCGCACTCGGTTTTGCTCGCCGCGCGCTCGATGAGGCCGTTGCTTATTCGCAGTCGCGCGCGATGTTCGGAGGCACCTTGGCGGATCTCGACATTACCCAAGAGCGACTTGCGGAAATGGCGCTCGACATCGATGCAAGTGCCCTGTTGATCTATCGCGCGGCATGGACCAAAGACTGCGCCGCCGATCGGATCACGCGTGAAGCTGCGATGGCAAAACTTTATGCAACTGAGGCCGCGCAATCGGTGATCGACAAAGCTGTACAACTGTTCGGCGGCATGGGCGTCAAATCTGGGGTCAAGGTAGAACAACTTTATCGCGAGATCCGCGCACTGCGTATCTACGAAGGAGCTTCTGAGGTTCAAAAGCTGATAATTGCGCGACAGCTACTAAGCTGATCTTCCGCGCACCGGTAAACCGAATACGACTCCGCGTCACTAACTCCCGCACTGGCATTCGGCCAGTGGCTGATTATTTAATCGAAAGGGAGATTTATCATGCGATATTTATTCAATTGGCTCGTTTTTGCTGCCGTCCCAGTGGTGCTGTGCAGTAATGCCGGCGCCGCGCCCAATTCCGCTTATGCGGTAATCGACTGGAGCAGTTTGGAGGTCAGCGTCGTGGGCGACGGCGGCCTGGTCGCAGTGGACGATCCATTCATTGCCAATCATGCAGTAATGACCAATGAGGACCTCGTCCCATTGTCCGCACAACACAGTTTGTTTGCGCCGGCCTTCGCCGGGCATCCTTTGTATGGGCCGACAGGCAGTGGCGCTGGGTTCGCCGATGCGGCGAGCTCCACCGCGGCGAACGCGCTGGTTGGTTCGTCCGCGGCCGAATCAACCGCCGCGATAAACTTTGCGGCCTTCGGTTCGGGCACAGCATTGATAACGGTTGGCTACGCTATCGCGGCGGATATTGGCACACCGTTGCCCGTTGTCGGCGCTGCCAGCGCTAACGTTCATTTCGGTCTAGACCTTAGCGAGTTGGACGACGGATTTGTCGATGGTCTGTTGTATGACGGTGCCGCCGTTCATCGGGCAGATCGGGCTGGTTTGTCGAGCGATACCGGCTATCTTGCGCTGTCATTTTTCTTCGACGTCGGCGAATTTGGGCATTTAGGTCTTGTCGGATCTGCTACATCTAGCGCTGTTGGCGCACTGGCGTTTTCATCAAGCGCTGCCAGCGCGCTCGCAGCACCCGTTCCGGTGCCCGCGGCATTCCCTTTAATGCTAGGGGCGATAGGCTTGTTCGGTGCCACGGCGCGGCGCACAGCTGCGGTCTGAACCATCGGATCGCCGGAGGCGCCGTGTGCGGCTCCGGACTTCACCTTCTATGGTGAGGCCGTGACGCGACTCGCGATCCATCATTGCCGATTCGACTCCGCAATGGTCTCATTGATCGCGTGCTTCAAAACCTCGATCGCTTCAGTCATTTGCCCCGTTTCCTTTAAGGCATCGGCGAGCCGCATCCGTGCTAGGCGCCGTACCGTTGGGTTGGTACTTTTCTCAATAATGTCCCGATAGACAACGACCATTTCGCGTAGATTTCCAGATGCTTTATACAAATCTTCGAGTGAATTCATCTGCAGTAAGGCCGCATGTTCCGGATTGCTCGCCGCTGTGTACATCGAATCCATCAAGGTAAAAAAGTTTTGCATCAATCCCACGAACTGAGACATCTGATCGATATCTTCAGCCGCGGCCGCCACCGGAATGCCGGCGACACTGATCAGAAATGCCATTGCAATTACTACGTTGGATCTTTTTCGCGTCGCGGGTTGCTTTTGCTTTGTATAGATCATTGTTGGTACTCCTTGCTGACTAAATTAATTTGGTAATTTGGGTGTTCTGAGTTGGTTTGCCTGCGACTTGATGCGCCCGTACTCGGGCATCGTGAGATCGAGCGTCGGAATGCTTGGAATTGTCGCCAGCGCCGCAATTGATGGGACGGCTAAGGTTTTGGAACTTGATAAGGTCGGCAGCGCGGACGGCAGCGCCGAGAACGAGACCTCCATTCGTGGCAATTGCTGCCGGGTAGCGTCATTCGGGTAATTCCAAACAACGGCAACGACCAGCGCAATTGATGCAATCGCAGGCAAGGCCCACTTAAGCGGATTCGAGCGGGCTTGCGCCTGCGCTACCGCAGCGCGCGTCAGGCGCGCTGCGAAACCAGCTGGTGCAGCATCGCTTCGATAGGCATCAATTAAATCTTGATCAATTGGGTCTTGAGTTGTCATAAGGTCATGTGATCTCCACTGCTTCAGCATCGCCAAGCGATTTCAGGACCTTCATTGCACGATGCAAGTGTACTTTTACGGTGCCTTCCCGACAGCGCAACACTTTTGCGGTCTCGGATACGGACAAGCCCTCAAAGATCCGAAGCAGGACCACATCACGCTGGCGAGCCGGCAATTCGCGTACGCGCTGCATCACTTGCTCTAAACGTTCGCTCGCGATGGCGTGACGGCTCGGATCGGCGAGATCGTCACTGGGCTCGCGGTCGAGGGCGAGCGGCGCCCGCGCGTCGCGGCGGTTGCATTCACGGCATACATTGCGCAGCGTCGAGAACAACCAGGTGTAGACACTCGAGCCGAAGCGAAACCGGCCGAGACCCGTATAGGCGCGCAGAAACACCTCCTGGGCCGCATCTTCCGCACCGCCAGCGTTATACAACATGCCTTTGGCTAGACGGAATATACGGTCCTGGTAGCGCTCAACTAGCAATGCAAATGCCGCCTCATCGCCATTCTGTATGCGCCGTGCTAGCGCCGCATCCGTGTCCGATTGCAATCGGTTAATCCTATGTATTTACGCCGTTAGTGCGTATCGGGGCCGAACGGTTTACCGACTGGACGAAATCCAGGTGCCGTCCGCCACATTTCGAGTACTTTGCCCAATGCCTCACGCTATAATCGCCGGGCCTGGCTAACAATCAAGGATGGACCTTGACCAGACAGACGGACTGAAGTTCGAGTTTTAACGATTTCCTGATTCCGCGCGATTAGGACGATCGGACGAAAATCAACGGTGATTGAACTGTCCGAGCGCCACTTCACGTAAAAGAATCTATCGCCCATCAATAACGAGACTTCGGGAAAATGCCGAAGACCATTGAGGAGAATAAGACCATGATCAAACTGTATGGTGTGCCCCTGAGCAATTACTACAATACGATTAAATTATCCTTACTTGAAAAAGGCATCGACTTTGAAGAAGTGATGAGCCCGCCGAATCAAGAGGCCGATTATCTCGCGAAAAGCCCGATGGGGAAGGTCCCGTGCATTGAGACAAGCGACGGATTTTTGTCGGAATCCAGCGCCATCATGGAATACCTTGAGGAGACGCACCCGGCTAAACCGCTATTGCCGACCGATGCCTATGCGCGAGCTAAAGTCCGTGAAATGAACAAAGTTCTGGAGCTGTACATCGAGTTGGCTGCGCGTCGCCACTTGGGCTCCGTGTTTTTCGGCGCCCCGCGCAGCGCCGAGGCAACCGAAGAAGTTCGCCCGCTGATTGAAAAAGGCCTCGCCGCCGTCAAACAACTCGGCAGTTTTGATCCCTACTTCTGCGGTGGCGACTTCAGCTACGCCGACATCTTCGGATTTTATACGTTTGGCCTCGCGAACATGCTGACGCAAGCGGTGTATGAATGGGATATCGTCGCCGAAGTGCCAGGACTCGGCGCCACGATGGAACTCATCGGCTCACGCGAAACGACGCAAACTGTCAACACCGCCATGCAGGCTGCAATGGATGCGTTCATGGAGCAAAAGAAGTCCGCCTAAGGATTAGAGCCTTTTCGAACTGGTCACGGCGGGGGTAAGGCTTGATTTACGTATCGAGCTTACTTCCGCCGCCAGAACCGCCGAACTCCGTAGGGATCGACGGTTCTTGGTCTGGCCCGACTACGCAGCGATTGCCGCCCAATGATCCCGTAGGTGCTGAGCCGACATCAGCGATGTCGCATGCAGGGTAAACGTCGAGTTAACACACGAGCTGGTTGGAAACACACCGCCGCCGCCAATAAATAAATTGGCAACATCATGCGTTTGCGAAAATTGGTTGACGACCGAGCGGGCCGGATCCGAACCCATGATAGTACCGCCCATGATGTGCTGACCACCCAATGGTCCGTGCCACGCATCGGTGGCACCGGCTGCCTTGGTGATCGCCACGCCCTCCTTGCCTGCGATCTCCCACAGCTTTAACGCGTCATCGGAATATTGATACACCGTGCGAGCTTGGGGCATGCCATAGCGATCTTTGGTGGTAGACAACTCCACCCGGTTGTCGATGTTTGGTTGATCTTCACACACGCCGACCATGGCTCCGATATGGCGCGCGCCGTCGTGCATGAATTTGTGTAAGGACTGGCCATAGATGTCCGGGCGACTCATTGCGATCCCGAGGAGATCGTTAGGCTTGGTCGCGAGCCCGATCTCCCATTGGCGAGACCCGTAGGCGCCCGCATCCGACTGCTTGTCGAACGCATCCTGGTTAAATAGTTGTCCGCCAGTAGTGCCGAAGAAACTATTGGTTGCTTGCGGGAACATCCCGTAAACCATTACGGCCGCATGACTTAGAAGATAACGACCAACCAATCCGCTGGAATTCGCGAGACCACTCGGTGCGGAACTATCGGCAGAATTCAATAAAATCCGCGGGTTTTCAACGGTAAACGCGGCGAGTACCACCGTCTCCGCTTCTTGCATGTGACGCAAGCCATCGGGGGTGTAGTACTCAACGCCGATGGCGCGGTCGCCGCGTTTATTCATCATGACCCGGGTAACTTGGCTTTCAGCTTGCAGCATCGCGCCGGCGGCGACAGCTCGCGGGATATAAACTGCGAGCGGGTTGGCCAGGGCGCCGGTTGGACAGCCGGCATCGCACCAGCCATCCCAAATACACGCTGGACGACCTTTGTAGTCCCGCGACAAAACTGCAATGGGGATCGGGCTCGTGTGTAGGCCCTTTGCCTCGAAGCCCTTCGCAAACGCCATCCCATGTTCGTTGACCAATATCGGTGGCAGCGGATACGGTGCACCCGGTGGACGCCAGATCTCCGCTTCAGCGTCCCCTGCAATACCGACATCTTCCTGTACTTGGTCATAGAAGGGCCGCAACACGTCGTATTCAAACGGCCAGTCGAGCGCGCGGCCATAGAGCGTACGCGAGCGCATATCTTCCGGATGATAGCGTGGCCATACACCGTAGTGGTGCATTGCAGCGCCACCGTAACCATGGCCGGCGTTAAAGTTATACCAAATCGGATGCTTGCCCGTTTCTTCGACCGTCGGTGCGCCCCACTTCAATCTGCGGGCCCATATCTGCGAGCTATACAGGTCGTCTAAAGTGCGCGATTTACCACCTTCGAGGACTAAGACACTCCGTCCCGCCTCGGCTAAGGTGGCCGCGAACACACTACCTGCCGCACCCGAACCGGCAACGACGACATCGACTTTATCGCCCACTACCATTTCTCCTTAGGCATGATGTGCGCCATATAGGGAATATTGAGTTCATCGAAGCCATCCTTGGTGCCGTAGACGACGTCGACCGCATCGCTGCGTACCATCATATAGAAGAGCGGTGGTGGCGGACCCGACCAGTTTTCGATGCTGCCCTGCCAGAGATCATTCGTAATCGCGTCTTTTTCCGCCGCTGCTAATGCGCCGAAAGGTTTTTTGTACTGGTGAGTGACGACGTCGCGTAAGGCACCGATACCACCGTTGTAGAAGACGTCAAACGGTGCCTTAATTTCTGGAAAATACTTGCACATCAACAGGCATTCTTGCGGATCGACCCCCAATTGGTGATCAACAAAGTGTGCGATGCCTGCAGCCCCCGCGCCGGGCAGAAGATGATCGGCAAAGGCCGCTAGGAGCGCTGCATCCTCGGCCGCCAAACTGGTGAACTTCACGCCATCGGCATACGCTTCACGGGGCGTTAGTAAGGTCGACACCCCGCCAATGTTAAAGGCCAGGGCGCCAAGTCCCGTATTGCGGACAAACTTACGTCGATTGATGTCGTCAGGCGTCATGAACTACCTCATTTCTATGATTCATTAAGAAACGGCCTACCGCGTCGTCTAATAGTGCCAAACGAGAATGACGAGTTTAAGTATAAGGTGTTTTCCGGGCAGGGTTTGGCCCGGTTCCGCCGAGGCAAAGGCTATCGCAAGCTAGCTTGCGACTTTCACATCCAGCAGTGAGTTGCTACCCTTGGCCCGGTTTTCGCCGGCCGGGCAATAAGCTGTTTCGAACCGCTTCGAAATATATGCCGGCGACAGTGGTGAATGATGGCCGCAATTTAGTACGGCAAACTAGACCTCCGAGGTAATTCACGCATGTTTGGATATGAACCCCTGATTTTTTGGGGCTGGACATTTTTGGTGCTCTACATCGGGCTAATGCTGACTTTCGGCTTCGTCGGCATGCGCCGAGTAGAAGGGAGTGACGATTTTGCTACCGCGCGCGGTAGCTACGGTCCGTTGTTTCTCGCCTTCGCAATGACTGCCACAACGGCAAGCGGCGCGACCTTTCTTGGCTTACCGGGCCTCGCTTATAAGTCCGGTATGTCGGTTCTGTGGTACGCCTTTGTCTATCCGCTTGGGGTCTACAGCGGCGTTCTTATCTGCCTCCATGCTATCCGGCGGGCAGGCGACAGTTTCGGCAGTCGCTCAATGCCGGAGTACTTAGGCGACCGCTTTGATTCCGATGCCTTGCGTATCATCGCCGCGTTGTTCTCGATGGCGTTGTTGTTCTATTTGGCCGGCCAGCTGTTGGCGGGCGCGGTGATGTTTACCAGCATGCTCGGACTCGACACGTTTCCGGCATTATGTGTTACCGCGACGGTGTTGATGATTTATATCGCGCTCGGCGGCGCGCACGCGGACATATTGACCGACGGGGTGCAGGGCGCATTAATGTTGGCACTCGCGGCGCTCGTGTTATGGATGTTTCTCACTGGATTCGGTCTCGAAGGCGGATTCTCAGGAATGCTGGACCAACTCGAGGGAATTGATCCGGACCTAACCCAAACGCTACACCCTACGCACCCGTTGTTTGATTCGAAATGGGATATCTTCGCGATTTTCGCTTCGCATTTGCCGCTCGGCCTGTTGCCCCACATTGGTAATAAGCTATGGGCACTCAAGAATAATCGAGACCAAGTCAAATTCATCAGCTATTCATTCGCTTTTGGGATGCTATTGCCGGCTATTACATGTGGCGGGATCCTAGCTCGGGTGCTACTCGGGGATTCTCTGTTTGCCGAGGGTATGAACCCTAATCAGGCGATACCGGAGCTATTTATCGCGACGCTGCCGAGTTGGGCGGCGGCACTCATTGGTGCTGGTGTGCTCGCGGCGGTGATGTCCACTGCCGACGGTCTAGTTGTGTCCACCGCACAAATATTTGCCAACGACATCTATCGCCGGAGCATCGCGCCACGCTTAGGCGAAGGTAAAGATGACAAGCATGTTGACCGAGTCGCGCTAATGATCAGCCGGATCGCGACGGTTATCGTCTTGGTCGGCGCCGTCGCGCTTGCCTGGAACACACGTGAGAAAAATGTCGCACTGCTGGTATGGATTGGCATCGGCGGCATGATGGCGGCCTCGGCGTCACCAATGTTTCTTGGCGTACTGTGGCGGCGGGCAACACGTGCAGGTTCGATAACCGGGTTCATCGTTGGGGGCGTTGCGTTTAGCCTACTTCATTCGGCCTCGATCAAGGCCGAGTGGTTTATTGGCGGCGCACTTGAAGTACCCGGTGTATGGATCGCCAGTCAAGCAAGTAACCCATTTGCCTGTGCGACCTTAGGTGCGTTCGCCTCGATCACCGCGATGATCGTTGTCTCGTTGATGACCGAACCACCATCAGATGAACACCTAAAGCGCGTGTTTGGGACCTAGGACTACAGTAAGGAGCAGACGTAAATGAGCAGTATTTGGAATACGCTGCAAGGCGTTGCCTTCAAGCAAGACTTCATCGACGCCGGCGGCATCCGGACACGCACGATCACAGCCGGTAGCGGACCAGTATTGATCTTTCTGCATGGGACTGGTGGCCACGCCGAGGCCTATTTGCGTAATATCGAAGCGCACGCAAAACATTTCTGCGTACATGCAATCGACATGGTCGGACATGGCTACAGCGACATGCCCGGTATCGATTATGGCCCACAAGATTATGTCGACCATATGCTTGCCTTTGTTGATGCCATCGGCGCCGACAAAGTTTCTATTTCTGGGGAGTCGCTTGGCGCGCAAGTCGCAGCGTGGTTCGCGTTGCAACATCCGGATCGGGTGAACAAAATTGTCATGAATACTGGCATGCTGTTGCCGCCGGATGCGGAAGGAAAGAAAGACCTCGAAGACCTGCTAGAGCGCAGCCGCAAGGCCGCCGGTACCCCTGATCGCGACGCAATTCATGCGCGCCTGCGCTGGCTCGTCCACGAAGACCACAGTGTCACCGAGGAGCTTGTCACCGCGCGCAAACAAATCTACGACCAACCTGGGCGTGCGGCGGTGATCAAGCAGATTGCAGAACAAAGTATTGGTGCTTTACTCGACCCCGAGATCGCCGAGAAATGGAATAATCCTGAACTGCTTACCAAGCTCCCATGCCCGACCCTAGTCTTATGGACCCGCTACAACCCGGGACAACTCGTACCACTCGCAGAGCAAGGTGCTGCCTTGATCCCAAATTCGGAACTCGTCGTCCTTGAGAACAGCGCGCATTGGCCGCAATGGGAAGAACCCGAGGAATTTAACCGGGTACACATTGACTATTTGTTGAAGTAACTATCGCGTCGCGGTAGGAATAGCCGAGACACTCGATACTTTGAGCGATACGTCGATCACCGGGCGCTTCAACTACCCAGCCGACTATCGGATCGGTGCAGGCAGCGTCCGGGGATTGTCGCCAGCGTGTGCGGAACTAGGGATCTCGCGCCCGCTGATCGTGACCGATACCGGGGTCGCATCTCTTCGGTGGTTTGAGACCATCGTTAAAGACCTAAACCGCGACGCGGTGAAGGCACGGGTCTTTAGCGACATCGGGCCAAATCCATCCAGCGATCACTTGCTCGCCGGAATCGCGGCATTCAAGGCTCACCAAGCCGATGGGTGTATCGTGCTCGGCGGCGGCTCGGCAATGGATACGGGAAAGTGCATCGCACTGCTGGTAGATAATCCGGGCACGGTTTTCGATTACGAAGATGTCGGTGACAATTGGAAACGCGCCGATGGTGCCCGCATTCCACCGTGTATCGCGGTCCCAACGACGGCCGGTACCGGTTCGGAAGTCGGACGCGCGGCGGTGATCCTAGACCCGCGGGACCAATCAAAAAAAATCATCTTCCATCCGCAGATGCAACCGGATCTCGTGCTCGCCGATCCGGAACTTACCGTTGGATTATCACCGAACCTCACCGCGGCGACCGGTATGGACGCGTTTGCGCATTGTTTTGAGGCGTACTGCGTACCAAGCTACCATCCAATGGCCGATGGGATCGCCTTGGAAGGCATGCGCTTGATCGCCGAGAATCTCGTCGCGGCCTTCGACAACGGCAATAACCTCGATGCGCGAACACACTTACTTATGGCCGCGGCAATGGGCGCGACCGCCTTTCAAAAAGGTCTTGGACTGATCCACGCGCTGTCACATCCAGTTGGCGGACTGACGGGGTGCCACCATGGCACGGCGAACGCAATCCTCCATCCCTACGTCATGGTGCACAATCGCGACGTTATCGCAGACCGGATGCCACGACTCGCGCGTTACCTCGGCTTGCCCGGGGAACACTTCGACGATGTCCTGCACTGGGTATTAGAGCTACGCAAACGTGTCGAGCTACCGCACTCTTTTACCGGGATACTAGATGCCAAACTGATCCCCCAACTGGTGCCGATGGCGAATGCTGATCCATCGCTAGCGACAAACCCAAAACCCTGTAGCGCCGAAGACTTGGAACGTGTGTTCAACAAAGCATTGAAAGGCGACCTCACCCAATAGGTGCCATCGCGCGGTAGGGATGAAACAATATCGGACGCGTCTGAGCAATCCAATCACAAGGACACCGTCAAATGTCGTATCGATCGCTGCCACTACTGTTCGTTCTCTGTCTAAACGCCGCTGAGGCCAACGACTATTTGCCATCGAAATGGTGGCCATCGAAGTGGGGTGCGGACGATGAACGCGGCGCCTTAAACCACCTTAGCCCTGCAAAGACACTTGCCGCAGCATCGCTGATCAAGACCGGTGTCATTTATGACATGGGCCGGGTGTTCGAAGAAGAAATGCCCTTGTTTAGTCTTACCCCGAAGCCGCGCAAATACACCTTGTCGGTGCCGGGGGCACCATCGTGGGGACCATTGGGTGAAAACAAATTACTCTGGAATGAAGACTATGTGTCCGGTCATCTGACCCAAGACGGCACCCAGTTCGATGCCTTAAGCCATATGGGAACGGATCTTGGACCCGGAGGCGACCTTAACAAGATCCGTTATTACAACGGCCACACCCACGCAGCGATCGGAAGCGGCCGAGGATTTAGCAAGCTCGGCGTTGAAAAAGTGACGCCCATCTTCACCCGCGGGATCTTGATCGATATCGCTGCGCTGCGCGGTCGCACTTTGAACTGCGGCGAGGAGATTTCGGTCGACGATCTAGTGGCCGCACTCAAGCGCCAAGGGCTAACAGAGAACGTTATCGAAGCGGGCGACGCGTTGTTCTATCACACCGGTTGGGGTCGATACTGGAAAGTCGATAATGACAAATTCAATAGTTGCGCGCCGGGTCTGTCGGATGCGGCTGGGGATTGGGTGGTCGCGCAACACGTGTTGTTGGTCGGCACTGACAACTGGTCGGTAGAAGCGATCCCAGGGCCGGATCCAAAGCTGTTTGCCCCAAATCATCAAAAATTCCTCGTCGAAAACGGGATCTACATTATTGAGAATCTGGATTTTGATCGTCTCATCGATGCCAAGGTCTACGCATTCGCGTTTGTCGTCAGCACGATACCGCTCAAAGGCGCAACTGGGTCGCCGGTGCGGCCCTTCGCGATCAGATAGTGGCGCGACGGAAGAATACGTCGGCTACAATGGTGGTAACCAGGTATTGTGAAGGGGTGTTGTTATGAGCAAGGGTGAAATCATTGCGGGCTTACTAGCGCCGCATCCACCACATCTGGTATTTGGTGAGAACCCGGTACAAAACGAACCACGATCCAAAGGTGGCTGGGAGCAATTGCGCTGGGCCTATGAACGTGCCCGCGTCAACCTCGAGGAAATGAAACCGGATGTATTACTGGTGCATTCACCGCACTGGATCACGCAACAAGGCCATCACTTCCTCGGCGTTAAGCATTTGAGCGGTAAATCAGTCGACCCGATCTTTCCGAATATCTTTCGGTATAGCTTCGAGCTCGAAGTCGATGTCGAACTTGCCGAGGCTTGCTGCAATGAGGCATCCAAAATGGGTCTCACTTCAAAGATGATGCGCAATCCAAATTTTCGAGTCGATTACGGCACCATCACGACCCTACATATGATCCGTCCGCAATGGGATATTCCGGTGGTCGGGATCTCGGCAAACAACTCCCCCTACTTCCTGTCCACCGAGGAAGGACTCGAAGAAATGGACACCCTAGGTAAGGCCACGCGTAAGGCGATTGAGGCAACCGGCCGACGCGCGGTATTGCTCGCCTCTAATACTTTGTGTCATTACCACTTCAGCAAGGAGCCCATCCCGCCCGAAGACATGTCGCAGGAGCATCCTGAGAATTTCGAAGGTTATCTGTGGGACATGCGTATGATTGAATTACTGCGTGAGGGCAAGATTAAGGAGGTTTTCCGATTACTGCCGCAGTTCATCGATGAGGCATTTGCTGAGGTTAAATCGGGCGCTTTCACCTGGATGTTCTCGGCCATGGATTATCCGGAGTTGCCAGGCGAACTACATGGTTACGGCACCGTTATCGGTACAGGAAACGCGGTGATGGAATGGAATTTGATCAAGGCCGGCCTGGCACAGGCCGCGTAGGACGCGAATCAGATGACGGTAGTATCTGCATTTCTCATTCCGGGATCACCTCTTCCCTACGTGCAATCCGACAATCCACCGTGGGGAGCGATGGCGGCGGCGCTAAAGCAGGCGGGCACGGCGCTCGCCGCATCAAAACCTGACACAATCGCCATCTATTCGACGCAGTGGATCGCAGTACTCGATCAACTCTGGCAGATGCGACCGAATCCCGTCGGCTTACACGTCGATGAGAATTGGCACGAGTATGGCGAACTACCGTTCGACATGCGAACTGACATCGAACTGACCGAGGCGGCGATTGCGGCAACCGACGGATATGGGATCCGCTCGAAGGGTGTGGATTATGATCAGTTTCCGGTGGATACGGGCACCATCGTGGGTTCGAATTTTCTCGACCCGGAAAAGAAGTTCAAATCTGTCGTCACGGCCAATAATCTCTACCACGATTGGGGTATTACGGAGAATCTCGGACGAGTCGTGCGCGAACAAGCCGATGAGCTCGGCCGTCGCGTTGCGATAGTAGGGATCGGCGGACTGTCCGGGTCATTTTTCCGCCACGTGATCGATATCGCAGATGACCATCTCGCGAATTCAGCTGAAGACGAATGGAACAAACGCATCCTAGGACTGATGGAAGTTGGAGATATTGATTCCTTGAGTCAGTCCTGCCCTGATTATGCAGCGCAAGCGCGAGCCGATATGGGTTTTAAACACTTTGCGTTTATTTTGGGCGGGATCGGTGGCGAATTCGCCGGTGCAACGGTGCATCATTACGGGCCGCTTTACGGTGCTGGCGGTGCGGTGGTGGAGTTTCAACTTAAATAGTCAGCACTTCGTCATGCCGGACTTGATCTGGTATCCACTCACTTTGCACAAGCCAGATTAATGGCCCAATGGATTGCGGCGTTCGCGGCAATGACGACGATGTTTGTATAACTCTCGTCATACCGGACTTTATCCGGTATCTATTGCGGCGACACGACCGAAAAATACGGCCGAATGACGGGCAGCCCTTGATCTACTCTGGTGGCGGCTGCATTTCATGGCCCCACAGTTTCGGCGCGTTATAAAACTTCGGCTCCCAGGTTGCGTCATCAATTAGCGCGCCGCCATAACCGTATTCGATCCACCACCCTGATGGCGTGTAGACGTAGAACGACGTTGTTAGGTCGTTGGTATGTCGCCCCAGAGTCATCGCAAGCGGGACATTATTTGCTAGCGCGATATCGTAACCGCGCCCGACGTCATCCATCGACTTAGACTCGAGCATGAGGTGATTCAGATCGCCGCCCTTTAACGGGCCGATGGGGTTGGTAAAGGCGAGACTGTGATGTCTCGGGTTACAGTGTAGAAACGTCGCTTCAATATCGTCCCAGAAAATGTAGTCGGAGAGACTAAACCCGAGCATCTCGCGGTACCATTTAACCGTTGTATCGGGGTCATCGCTCGCCAATACGATATGGCCAAGCCCGAGATCGCCTGTGTTGTAACCGTCCATGCCGTGGGCTGGGGTAAACGGCATGGCGTCCTGTTTCGGACCGAAAAATATTTCCGTACGCACGCCATCCGGGGCATTGCATATGATCATTTCCATTACTGCCCGCTCTTCGCAAAGCGCAGGCTCACCGGCCTCGACCTCGATACCATTTTCCGACAGGTGTGCGGCCATCATTCTCAGGTCTTCGCGTGTATCGACTTCCCAACCGACGTGCGCGAGTTTATCTTCCGCGCCTTCGTATAAGGTAAGGCGATGATGCTGCTCGTCCAGGCGGTACTGGTGCATGCCATCTGGTGAGTCGCCACGCCGCTCTAGGCCGTATAGCGTACACAGCAGTTGGTGCCAGGATTCGGGATCGGTGACGGTAGCGCCGAGGTAACCTAAGCCTGTAACTTTAGACATGGGGGCGGTCCTTCCGCTTATGATGATGAATTTATCATAGCAATAAATGCAGGGATTGTGCCGCTCCGACCAAGACACCGTGGATAACACGCCGTGGAACCAGTCATACGAAAGATAGTGCACATCGACATGGATGCGTTCTACGCATCGGTCGAGCAACGCGACCAGCCGGAGCTAAAGGGCAAGCCCGTCGTGGTCGCGTGGCGCGGCCAACGCTCGGTCGTCTGTGCCGCCTCCTATGAGGCTCGCCGCTACGGGATCCGATCGGCGATGCCGGCCCTACGCGCAGAGAAAATGTGCCCTGATGCGATCTTTTTGCCACCCGACTTTACCCGCTACCGCGCGGTATCGAATCAGATCCGCGAGATATTTGTGTCCCACACCGACCTTGTCGAACCATTATCGCTCGATGAAGCCTATCTCGATGTCACGACGAACAAAACAGGTCTGGCCAGTGCGACGGAGGTTGCTGAGACTATCAGAACACAGATCCATGAACGTACCGCACTGACCGCATCGGCCGGGGTTGCACCAAACAAATTTCTCGCCAAGATAGCGTCCGATTGGCGCAAACCAAATGGGATTTTTGTGGTCCGCCCACATCAGATTGAGGCATTTCTCAAGGACCTACCGGTCAAGAAACTTCCAGGGGTCGGGAAAGCGACCCAATCGACGCTGAGCGGCATGGGCGTGGCTGCTGTTAGTGATCTGCTGCAATTCGATATACGCGAGCTCGAAGCGCAATTCGGTCGTTTCGGCACCCGCCTATACAACCTCGCACGAGGTATCGATAACAACGAGGTTCGGCCGGATCGGCCACGAAAATCTATTTCCTCCGAGCAGACCTTCGAAACCGATTTGAGCTTGAGTGAACTTACTGTACCAACGCAATCAGCGGCCGAACGAACTTGGATCCATGCGACTAAGTCCGACCGCATCGGACGCACGGTGGTGCTAAAGTTAAAGACCAGCGATTTTCAAAACATTACCCGTAGCCATACTCCAACAGTCCATCCAAGCTCACTAGAGGACCTAAGTACCTTGGCATTGCAACTACTCGAGCGAATAGACTTACCCGCCACGACCCGCTATCGATTGGTAGGCGTTGGGCTGTCGAACTTCGTCGATGCTGATGAAGGGTCCATCCAACCGGAACTGTTTGACGACTTATGACACCAAAACTCCATCGAGAATTTCTTAAATTGGCCGGCGATTTCTCACCCGATCTGCAATTGCACATGCGGCGACTCGGTCCGCTCGAGATCCCAAGCCGCAAACATCTAGGTCTCCCGCATTTTTTAGCTCGAGTTATCATCGGGCAGCAGCTCTCGACCAAAGCAGCACACACTATTTGGTCGCGGATTAAAGCCGCCGCCAGACAAGCAGATCAGCGTATTCCACAATATTTTTGTCCACAGAACGCGGACGCGCTTCGCGCTTGTGGCGCCTCAGGTAACAAAACCAAGGCACTATTGGCAATAAATGAAGCCCATAAACAAGGCCTATTAGCGCCGGCTCGACTACGGAAAATGGATTTCGACACTCGCTCGGCGATGCTGCTCGACTTACACGGTGTCGGACAATGGACGGTCGACATTGCGTTGATGTTTTATTTTGGTGACCCGGATATTTGGCCAGTCGGGGACCTCGCTGTTGCCCGTACCTTCCGCAGCTACCTAAACGCAAGACAAGTGCGAAAAATGGACGATATCGTTATGCGCTTTTCGCCAAATCGATCGTACCTTGCCTATTACATGTGGCAAATCATCGACGGCGTCCCCTAAAGACTAAGCCATCAAATCCAAAACAAAATGCCAACGGAGACGATATCGATGGAAAAACTTCTAAACAATAAGATCGCGCTAGTGACCGGCGGTGCGAGCGGCATCGGTCGCGCCTGTGCATTCGCCTTAGTAGAAGAAGGTGCGAGCGTGGCGGTTTGCGACCGTAACGAGGAAGCCGGCACGAGGGTAGTCGATGAGATCACATCGCGGGACGGAGATGCGATGTTTTGCGCAATGGACGTCGCCGCTGTCGATTCGGTTAACGCGGGCATTGACGCGGTCATCGCACGCTACGGGCGAATCAATTGTGCGTTCAACAATGCCGGTGTCGCCGGCGATGATCGTTTCATTGCCGATACGACAGATGCGGAGTGGGAGAAAATTATCGGTATCAATCTCACCGGGGTGTGGTCTTGCCTGCGGCGAGAAATTCAGGAGATGCTACCCCGCGGTGGCGGCACGATTGTCAATACAGCTTCAGTCGCCGGTCTAGTCGGCTGGCGTGGCGGTGCCGCTTACTCGGCGACGAAACACGCGGTAGTCGGACTGACCAAGTCCGCGGCGCTCGAGTATGCGCGACACAATATTCGCGTCAATGCCGTGTGCCCCGGGGTGATCGAGACACCAATGGCGGCTGTACTCCAACAAGATACCGGCGGCCTCCGCGAACGCTTATTACGCAAACACCCGCAAGGACGCTTCGGGCAGGCAGAGGAGATCGCCGAAGCGGTGGTGTGGCTTTTCTCCGATCGATCATCATTTACGAACGGTCACACGCTGACGATCGATGGCGGCTATACGGCGAGATGATTAATCAATTCCGACTTCGGTCGTACACGCGGACCCATTCCACGGCATCGCGACCGGGAAGACCGACGGAGACCGACACCACCAACGAATTTGCCTCGTTCGTCTGGCGAAACCGCTCGACCAATTCCAGTCCCCATGCGGTGGTGGTTTCAACGACCAGTACGGTCTCGTCCCAGTAACTGAGCGAGCGTCCGAATTCATCGCCGACAAGCTCTTTACCGCTAGAAGAAAATACTCGCCCGGCGGGATTTGGGGCGAGGAAGCGAGTGAGTTTCCCGTCGTAGGTTAGCGCGACATCGCCGTAGCCATCGATGTGTAAGGCCCTGGCCCTCAGGATCTGTTCGATCCCGGCGAATCTTTCGTCGGCACTGCGTTTGTATGGGGGAGGTGCCGGTCCTCTGCCGCGTATGCCGGAACTTCGGCCGCTAACACTATATTTGATTGTCGCTCCGGGTCGCCTGCCGAATTTACTAAGGTGCTCTTCGAACGTCTCTGATTGCGCTTCATCGATCACCCAAAACCCGCGAAGATCGATCAAGGGGTGTGTGTCACCAAACGTGTGGTCCGGCAACAGTGAACCAACCCCGATAACTAGAATTGAGAATAAATACTTCAAAACAACTCCGTATTTCAGACTTGTTCGCCACGATTGAACTGCGCATAGTACGCTGAAACCAGCGTTAGCGGAGAATACTATGGAGTGGAACTTGGCAAATATCGCAATGATGTCCGAGATAGTCGGGATGTTTGCAATCGTAGCTTCTTTGATTTTTGTTGGCGTTCAGATCTCATCGAGCAACCGCGAAGCGCGCGCAGCAACGTTGCAGACAGCGATGAACACTGAGATTGCATTGGCAGCCGACTTTGCTACTCATGCAGAAACCTGGAATAACGTCTTAACCGGAGCGCCGTTTAGCAGCGGCGCGGAAGCCCGTAAAGGGATCATACTCTACAACATCGTGATGACCGAAAGTGAAAGTCGATATCATCAATATCAGGCGGGATACCTCGAGCATGGTAACTGGGAGGCCCGTCGATCAGTATTGCCTCAACTGGTGAACTTACCGGTGTTCGCTGCCTGGAGGACGTCTCCGGGAGGACTAAGCCATACAGAGGAGTTCTTGAATTTACTCGATGATATGGTAGTTGAGAACTCCAGCTGATAATCATCTCGGATCCGTCGACCCGATTCGACAGCCGACGGACGGCACGCAAGCCGCAACTCTAGATGTTTAGACTTCGTAAGCTCATTTCTGAAAGGAGAACATTGCCGTGGATTTAGGACTAACTGGAAAGCGCGCCATCGTCACCGGTGGAACGCGTGGGATCGGGCGCGCGATAACGGAACAACTGGTCACCGAAGGCTGCTCGGTGGCGCTGTGCGCGCGCAACGCGGACGAAGTCGCCGAGCGGGTAGCAGCTTTGCAGAAGCTGAGTCCTGCCGGGACGAGCGTCACTGGTGCCGCGGTCGATGTCGCTAATACAGCGCTAATAGGCAGCTGGATCAATAGCGTCGCAGACGATTTCGGTGGACTCGATATCACCATTGCCAACGTCAGTGCCTTGAGCGGCGCGCCGGACGAAGACAGCTGGCGCCTCGGTATGGAGATCGACATGCTCGGTACTGTGCGCACGGTTGAGGCCGCGATGCCACATCTTGAGAATTCGGAATGCGGGTCGATTGTTGCCGTGTCGTCTACCGCTGCGCTTGAGGCCTTTAGCGGACCGCGACCGTACAACGCGATAAAGGCCGCTGTAATAAATTACATCTCGAATATTGCAACCGTTTCCGCGCCAAAACAGGTTCGAGCTAATACAATTTCACCGGGAACGGTCTATTTTGATAGCGGCGTGTGGGGCGATCGTAGACGTGAACAACCCGATATCTATGACAAGGCGCTGGCGCTTAATCCGCTCGGGCGGATGGGCACGCCAGCCGAAGTTGCCAATGCGGTTGTGTTTATCGCTAGCCCGGCGGCTAGCTTTATTACCGGTGCTAATCTTGTTGTAGATGGCGGTTTTACGCGACGGGTCCAGTACTAGTAGCATTCCCACCTTACGATCAAGATTCGAATAATTAGAACTATAGGATCCATTTGATGCACTTCGACATTGTCTCGCTCGGCGATCACCTGCCGGATCCCCATAGCGGTCATTACAACGAAACACAGGCCGAGCGCTACCATTTTTGGGTGGAGCTTGGCGCGCACGCCGAGAAGTACGGATACAGCGCGATGTGGCTTGGAGAACATCACTGCAGTGACTACATCGGCTCATCACCGCAAATGGTACTCGCTGCAATTGCGATGCGTACCGAGAAGATCCGGCTTGGCACTGCCGTGACACTCCTGCCCAATCACGATCCTGTACGCCTAGCAGAAGATTTTGCTGTCCTCGATTTATTGAGCAAGGGACGCGCCGAAATTGGTTTTGGCAGCGGCTACACCGCTCACACCTTCGATCTCTTCGGCCAAGATATGGACGACGTGGTAGCGCTATCAGCCGAAAATCTAGCACTATTGCGGACGCTTTGGGATGAGGGCGACATCGACTGGGCGGGACGTTTCCGCGCACCGATTAAACAATCCGCGCTTCAACCGCGGACCTATTCCGGTCGCTCCATACCGATCAATATTGCCACTGCATCGAATGAAGCCAACGCTCGTCATGCAGGCGAGAACGGCTATAAGCTGATGCTAATGACCGTTGTTGGGAAGTTCGCGGACATGCGCGGCCTTGCCGATGTGTATCGCGAAGCCTACCGCGCCAGTGGCCACAACCCGGCCGGTATGAGTGTCTCCGCCGTCGCCTACGTTTACGTCCAATCGTCGGGCGACGCCGCGCGGAATACGTGGTATCCGTATCGGGATAACTATCGGGCATTCACCAAAGCACTAACTGAGAATAAGGGGTTAACTGCCGGGGTTCTTGAGGTTAGTAGACGCATTGCGAAGGAACGCTATATCGCGCGTGAGGCCGATCTATGCGGCGACCCAGACGAGGTAGCGACACGGATCCTACAGGCACATCACGACCTTGGCGGCATCGACAGGCTGATCTGCTACGTCGACTGCGGCGGAATGAGTGGTCCTGCGGTTCTGGACTCGGTCGAGTTATTTGCAGATGCGGTTATTCCGGCCGTCAACGACGCACTCGGATCCGCGGCACCGATCGCGCTGCCAACATGACTAACGACACCAAGATAGCGTGGCAGCGCCGTCCGATCGTCATTCGATTTGCCGAGACCGCGAAGTTTACCGAGACCTACGGCTTTGCCGGATCGCAGGGAATGGTCACACTCGAAGGTCAACACTTCCTCCCTGAATCACCGTCCGAGACGGTGTTTATTTTTATGCACCCCGCATCGACCTTACAGCTGCTACCAATGCCCCAGGCACTGGCCGACACCGGATTACATGTGATTTGTGCCGGCAGCCGTTATCCGAAAAACGACAGCGCGCTCATTATGGAAAAGGTTGCGGTCGATCTTGGACAATACGTCCGTCATGCACGTGAAGACCTCGGCTACGCAAAAGTAGTGCTGGTCGGTTGGTCAGGCGGTGGCTCGCTGTCTTTGTTCTATCAAAGTCAGGCCGAGTCGCCGTCTATCACGCATACGCCAGCCGGTGATGAGTACGATTTAACCAAAGCGGACCTCCCCATCGCCGATGGCGTCATCTTCATCGCTGCTCACCTGAGTCGTTCGGAAACTTTGACCGAATGGCTCGATCCTTCCGTGATCGACGAACTCAATCCCGACCAACGCGACCGTGAGCTCGATATCTATCACCCAGAGTGTCCGCACCAACCGCCATTCACTCGAGATTTCGTCGACGAATTTCGCACGGCACAAGTCGCGCGCAATCGCCGCATCACAAAATGGGTTGAAGACCTGCTGGAAACCTTTCGTCATCGCCACGACGGCGAGGTCGAGCGTGCGTTCGTCGTTCATCGAACCATGTGCGATGTGCGTTGGATCGATTCAGGCATTGATCCCAACGGGCGAAAACCAAACTGGACTTTTCTCGGTGACCCACGCGTCGCAAACGCAGCTCCGTCCGGGCTTGGACGTTACTCATCGCTACGCTCATGGTTGTCACAATGGTCCTACGACAAATCGCAAGTCAAAGGCGTCGATAGCGCCAGGCGTATACATAAGACTCCCGTACTACAGATCGAGAACCAAGCCGACGACGCGGTACCATCGACGCATAACCCATTGATCCACTCGGCACTCGCAACTGCGGATAAAGAATTTGTCAGTATTGATGGCGCGACGCATTACTACGCCGGCCAACCAGAACACCTGAAGCAATGTATTGAAACCGTTGCCGATTGGTCGCGACGTAAGGGCTTACTTTAGATTTGCTTTTCGATGAGCACCCCGGCAGCGCGCAACTCGTCTAGCTCTTGTTGAGTACGCCCTAAGCGTTTGAGCATAACCTGCTCGTTATGTTGACCCAGTGTGGGCGCCACCAATGGGATATTGTTTGGATGGTCCTTCCAACGGATCGGCATTCCTGGAATATCGAATGGACCATGCAAAGGATCATCGACGGTACGAACGGTTCCACGCTCACGCAGATGTGGGTCTTGCATCGTCTCCGCCACGCTCAATACCGGTGCGCAGGGTATGTCGGATTTCGTCAACGCCTCTAATGCGCTGTTAACATCGTTAAAGCCCGCCAACCATTTTTCAATCATCACCGTGATTTCGTCGCGCCGGGCAATGCGCGCGGTGTCATTGAAATAATCCGGATGGTCGATCAGATCTTCGCGACCCAATGCGTGACAAAGATCCGGCCAATGATGGAGGAAACCCATGACCACAACGTAGCCACCAGTGGCTTGAAAGATGCCAGCGGGGCACACAACGGCGAAATGTGACCCAGAACGCGTCGGACTCACAGCACCGTCGGTCCCACTGTACACATGCACGTTGGAGTCATGATAGTTGTAATAGGCGTCCAAGATAGCGACGTCTAGATGATCGCCCTTACCGGTGCGATTACGACGATGGATTGCGCTTACCAGCGCAAATGCCGCGTGCACCCCGGTACTCGCGTCGCCAATCGCCGCGCCGACCATATTGGGCGGCCTATCAGGCTCTCCGATCATTGAGGTGATCCCGGAGTAGGCCTGCGCGATAAAATCGTAGCCCGGGCTGTGCGCCAACGGACCGGTCTGGCCGAACGACGATATCGAACACAGTATGATGTCGCTTTTTAGTACACGCAGACGTTCGTAACCTAAGCCCATAGCCTCCATCACGCCGGGCCTAAAATTTTCCACTACTGCATCCACCTGACCGACGAGCTCAGCGATCAAGGCGAGTCCGCGTGGGTCTCTAAGGTTGACGCAGAAACTCTGCTTACCCCGATTCTGCTGTACGAAGTAGAGGCTGCGGTCGTTGCGAAATACAGAGATCGCGCGGGTGAGATCGCCACCCGGCGTTGGTTCGACCTTGATCACATCTGCGCCCATCTCCGCCAGCATGCGAGTACAAGTTGGACCCGCGACTGCACGGGTTAAATCAAGGATCCGCAGGTCGGATAGGGCGAGATCGTCATTTTCCGTCATGTAGGTGTTCCTCGGGCGTGAATCGATTTTCGTTATCAGGCGACACGCCCATAGAGCCGTTTAGTGCCGTTCGTTGTAATCAACCCAAATCGTTCTCGTGCTAGCACCACCGCTTGCGATCGCTTAACCATTTTTCTAGCAGTTGTGGCGCCTCGCGTTCGGCTCGTTCGAGGTCTCCAGACGACGGGGATCGGTAGGTTAGCTCCAGACGGTGACCGTTCGGATCAAAAAAATAGATCGATTGTATAAAGCCATGGTCGGTCGGTCCGATGTAGTCGATCCCCATGTCGTCGAAGCGTTTAAGGAAGGCCTGTTGCGTGTCTTTGTTGTCGATCTCCAAGGCTAGGTGTTGCACCCATTGCGGCGTATTAGGATCGAAGCCCATGGCCGCTTCGGTTGGCGTTTCGAAGAAGGCCACAAAACTACCATCATCCATTTCGAAAAAGATATGGAGATGGGGATAAAACTCACCTGTCGACGGGACATTGTCGTTGCGCACCGCATGGGAGAATTTAAGTCCCAATACCTTGGTATAGAAATCTACGGTTTCCTTGGCATCTATGCAGCGATAAGCAACGTGATGTAATTTTCTAACAACCATTGGGAGTTCCGCATTGTCGGATGCGCGATCGGGCAACCTCCTGTTCTCTACACCAAATCAACTTCATAATTGTTGAACCTCGATCAAGCGTTAATGCCACCATCTACGATAAATTCACTGCCGGTACAGTAGGAACTTTCGTCGGTGGCAAGGAATAGCGCAAGCTGCGCAACCTCGTCCGCACGCGCCGGACGCCCAAGCGGAATGTTGTTATTCACCTGCTCCAATTTACCGGCCTGGATATACGGGATCTCCTGCATCATATCGGTATCGATGAGTCCCGGATGGATCGAGTTGACCCGGATATTGAATCTCCCGAGTTCGTTGGCGGCGACTTTCGTCATGCCCCGAACCGCCCATTTACTTGCACCGTAAGCGGTGCAATTGCGGGTGCCCTCGATACCCGCGAGCGACGATATATTGACGATGGAACCCGCATTACCGATCTGTTTCATTGATGCAGCGATCGTTTTCATCCCCAAAAATACACCAACTTGATTGACCTCAATGACCCGTTGATAGTCCGTTACGGTCGTGTCCAGCAAGGATGCCGAATGAAAGATGCCGGCGTTGTTCACCAGAACATCGACTCGACCGTACTGCTCGATAGCGGCTTCGGTAACCTTTTGCCATGCCCCTTCGTCGCGTACATCTAAGTGCTGATAGGTCGCGCCTATTTCAGTCGCAACCTTCTCGCCTAGCTCATCCAAGACGTCGGTTAGAACGACCTTTGCCCCCTCCTCGACGAACAGACGTGCTTCTGCCTCCCCCTGTCCGCGCGATGCGCCGGTAATGATCGCGACTTTGTTGTTCAACCGTCCCATCTTGGTTCCCCTTGTTGATTGTTCCCCAATGATAAGAGGGGTCGATGAAAAATGACATTCCTTCACGTCCGCATCGGGTTTTCTCTGGCGCTGGTCCAGCGCACCGTCGTCGGGCTATGATTCTGGGACCAAAGTAAAGGAACCGTTGACATGAGCCAATCGATTACCGCCGCCGCCGACAATATTCTCTCCTATACCGTCAATCGTGCGGGTGGCGCACCCGGGGTTGTCGCCATGGCCACCGATAGATCGGGCAATTTCTACGAGGGCGCAGCCGGGGTGCGCGAGCTCGGCAAAAGCGAAGCGATGACGACCGATTCGGTGATGTTACTCGCTTCGTGCACGAAGGCACTGGTCGGTGTGGCCTTGATGCAAGGAGTTGAAGAAGGCTTGGTCTCGCTCGATGACCCAGCGCGTGAATTCACTCCGGAGATCGCCGATATTCAGGTGCTGGACGGCTTTAATCCCGACGGCGAAGCGCGCTTACGCAAACCTAAAAGTGATATCACCGTAGAGCAATTGCTTTTGCATACTTCCGGATTCGGCTACGATTTTTTCAGCGAAGATCTCCTCCGTTACCGCACCGCAAACGAGATCCCGTCTATTTTGACGTCGACCTTCGCGGCCGTACGCGACGTGCTGCTGCACGATCCTGGTGAGGCTTGGACCTATGGCTGCGGCATCGATTGGCTCGGCCGCATCTGCGAAGCCATCCGTGGTAAGCGGCTCGGCGAAATCCTGGCCGAATACGTGTTCGCGCCGCTAGAGATGCATGACAGTGCGTTCACACTGACGGACTCAATGCGTGATCGCTTAGTCACGATCCACCAGCGCAACCCCGATGGTCAGCTCGAACCACAACCGGAACTCGTCTTACCACAACCCCCGGAAATGGATATGGGCGGCCATGGCCTTTATGCCACCCTCGGTGACTACATGAAATTTATCCGCATGATGCTGAATGACGGCGAGGGTTCGAATGGGCGCGTACTAAAACCGGAGACCGTCGCGTTGATGGCGCAAAACCATCTCGGCGATTTAAAAAGTGGCGGCTGGGTAAGCTCCCAACCTGGCCTTACCAATTCTGGTGAGTTTTTCCCCGGGCTCACGAAATCTTGGGCTTACACCTTTCAAGTCAATGACGAGCCGGCACCAACCGGGCGGCCGGCCGGCCAGCTAGGGTGGGCCGGACTCGCCAACAGCTACTACTGGATCGATCGTCTCTCAGGGATCGGTGGCATGTGGAGCTCGCAAATCTTGCCGTTTCACGACGTCGCTTCTTACCCTGGCTTTGTCGATTTCGAATCGGCAGTGTACCGATCAATTTAGGGGCGATGCAGCAGTACGCGTCGCTCGAGGAGATTTAATGGCACGACTTCCCTACCTCAGCGCCGATGACCTTGCGCCGGACGATCGCGACCTCTTAGCCCGCAATTTGAATCTGTATCACGAATTGGTACACAGCCCCGACGCGGCCCGTGCTTTTGCGGCACCGGCGCTATACGTTCGCCATGACAGTCCGCTCGATCCGCGCCTGCGAGAACTCGCCATCTTGCAGATTGGCTACGTAACCAAAACGGAATATGAATATGCGCATCATATTGAGATTGCTCAGGGAGTTGGCGTTACCGATGAGGATATTCGCGCCGTCGCACTCGAAACGGCCGGAGCGACTAACAGTCTGGGTACGATTGAACGAGCGGTGCTGTCGGCGGCGCGTGAGATCGTGGACCAGCCAAAGATTTCCGATGAGACATTTGCGATCCTGTCCAACCACCTCGATGAACAATGCATTATCGACCTGGTCCTCGCAATCAGCTTCTACTGTGCCGTGGTCCGCGTGCTTGGTGTGTTACAAATTGATTTGGAAGAGAACTACAAACATTATCTTCGAGAGTTTCCCTTGCCACATTAGTTAGCCAGGCCGACATTCAAGTATCGGCATACCGTGCAATAGTATCCTTCCACTTAAGCGCATCGCTTGGATTCTGAATCGCAATGTCGAGGCCTGTGAGCCCAGACACGGGTACCAATACTCGGGTCACACCTAAGCGCGCATAGTCTTCAAGTACTGCCGGATCACTTGGCATGGATACCGTAATATCGAGTGCACTAGGATCGCGTCCATTATCCACAGCTGCGGCCCGCGCGACCTCAACTAAGTCCGCAGGCATGTCGCGCCCAGGAAAAAACCCGTCGGCCAATCGTCCGGCGCGACTCGCAGCTGCCTTAGTTTGGCCGCCAACGATGATAGGAATCGATTTTTGACAAGGTTGCGGCCGGCAATACGCATTCTCAAAATTGACGAATTCACCCGCATAGCTTGGTTTATCTTGCGTCCACAATGCTCGTATCGCCTCGATATACTCGTCGGTACGTTCACCACGTCGCTCAAACGGCACTCCAAGGGCCTCAAATTCCTCCTTTAACCAACCGACACCAATGCCGAACAACACGCGGCCACCGGTTAGGTGGTCTAACGTTGCGACCTGCTTTGCGACGACGACGGGGTTATGCTGCGGTAGGATCACGATGCCGGTAGCGAGTTTTATGGTGCTGGTTGAACTCGCGACATACGCCATCCAAATCAACGGATCGGGCAACGCGATATCATCGACTCCGCCGGCCATCTTGCCATTGGCGGCGTATGGATAGGGTGAGGCGTATCCGGCAGGGATAACAGTATGCTCAACCGTCCAAGCCGAATCGAAACCGGCGGCTTCGCCGGCCTGAACAAGCTCAATCGCGATGGCCGGGTCGACGTAGGGGCCGGTATTACAATAACGTAATCCAAATTTCATTCGTCTACTACCTGTTTTGCACGTGCCTACTATAGCCCGCTTCAGTAGGCCACGAAAAACAACGCCATCAGGCGACAGCAATCGAATGGCGTCCTGTTACAATTTCCAGTGGCCACGTGCCCGGTTCCGATCAGTTTCGATACATTGGTAGTCGCATGTCAGAAACAATGGATGAACTTATCAAGCAGTGGGAGTCGCGCGGCGATGAACAGGAAATCGACGCCGCTTGGTATCTCGATCTCGGCGCCCGGGCACTCGAGTTGGGGCATCCGTCTCTTGCCTTCGACATCCTCGACTGCGCGCTGCGCTATCACCCGCAGCATGTCGCACTTGCCTACCGTGCGGCATTGGCCTTGGCCCGGGCTGGGTCATTTCGATCAGCCTCGGAACGAGTAGCGGCGTTACTTGAGGAACTGTCCCCAGATGAAGATCTCTTTGAGGACACGCTTAGTCTCGCCGGACGACTAGCGAAGGATTGTTACCAACGGTTAACCGACGCTAAATTACGCAAAGTCGCCGCCGAGGAAAGTGCACAACGCTATCGCACTGCGTTTGAGCGGACCCGCGATTGGTTTCCCGGCATTAATGCCGCAACCATGAGCGTATTAGCAGGCGAACTTGAGCAGGGTCGTACAATTGCTGAAGAAGTACTCGCGACCTGCTTAGCATTAGCTGAGGGCCCAAGCAAAGATGACTACTGGTTGGCCGCGACCCTGGGCGAAGCCAATTTACTCCTGAAACAAAATGACGACGCCGCGAGGTGGTATGCGTGCGCGACTAAACTCGCCGGTAACCGGGTTGGCGACATTGCGAGTATGAGACGACAAGTGCGTTTGCTCGGCGAAGTCTTGGAGATCGATGGGGCCGTTCAACAAGCACTCGATATTCCAAAGGTAGTCGCCTTTACCGGCCATATGATTGATCGGCCAGATAGCGATACGTCTCGATTCCCGCCGCAACTCGAAGCGCTAGTGCGCACTCAGATCAGAGAGGCCTTAGAACGCCTCGGCGCAGACTTCGGCTATGCTTCAGCTGCCTGCGGCGGGGATATTATATTTCTTGAAGAAATGTTGACGCGTGGCGGCGAAATCCATATTGCACTGCCCTTTCGCCGCGACGAGTTCGTTGACACGAGTGTCAAGTTCGCTGGGGACGACTGGGTTACGCGCTTTGAGCACGTGCTGTCACACGCTACTGCAGTGACCTATGCGACCAACGAAGGCTACCTCGGCGACGATATTTTGTTCCAATATACGGGCGACCTGGTAAATGGCATGGCACTGTTGCGTGCTGACCAAATGGCGACCGAACCAGTACTTCTCGCTGTACTTGAGACCGACAGTGCAGCGATGCAAGGTGGTACGCAGGATAACGTCACGCGCTGGCGAGCGATAGGCAATACGGTCGAAATCATCGACCTCGCCGCAGTTCGACGAGATATCGACGCCATCGCGCACCAACCCAGCCGACCGACAAAATCCCAATCATCGCGGCAAGGGTCGAGATCACATCGCAATATCCACACCATGCTGTTCGCCGACGTCGTTGGGTTTAGCAAATTACGCGAAGAAGCCGCGCCGTCTTTCTTTGTGGAGTTTCTAGGGCAGGTTGCGAAGGTTATCAAGTCGAGTAATCCGGGACCGGCATCATGTAATACCTGGGGCGACGGATTATTCATTGTCTTCGATTCTGTTGTTGCCGCTGCCGACTTTTCGCTACGCCTACGCGATATGGTGTTGCAAAATGACTGGGAGAAATCCGGCCTACCCGAAGATACCAATATCCGTATCGCGCTGCATGCGGGTCCAGTTTACCGCGCACATGATCCGATTATCGACAGACCAAACTACTTTGGCGCGCACGTTAATCGAGCAGCTCGTATAGAACCGGTGACAACACCAGGTTCCGTTTTCGTTAGCGAACAGACCGCATGTTTGTTGGCCTCTCAGGGCATCGACGCATTTGCCTGTGATTATTTAGGAGTAATGGCATTGGCCAAGAAATTTGGTAGTGGCTCCTTATATCGTTTGCGACGTAGTAATGAGATCGATTAGTCGGATCCGGAACGCGTCGATGAACGCCGCGTAGCGTTATTGTCATGCAAGCGGCTCCTACAGATCCGAAATACTTCGCTTTCATCAGCTATAGCCACAATGACCGCAAATGGGGTGATTGGCTGCATAAGGCGCTTGAGATATATCGCGTGCCGAAACCATTGATTGGACGCGACGGGCGCGATGGTCCGATACCCGCGCGAGTATTTCCTATTTTTCGTGACCGCGAAGAGCTACCCACGTCTTCCGCCCTCGGTCGGAATATCGGCGAGGCACTCGCGCAGTCACGCTATTTGATCGTCATTTGCTCGCCTAATGCCGCGCAATCGCAGTGGGTCGGCGAAGAAGTACGCCTGTTCAAGGCAATGGGCCGCGAAGATCGGATCCTTTGCCTGATTGTCGATGGCGAGCCGAACGCAACAGAGAAACCAGATAGCGCACTCGCCGAGTGTTTTCCCGAAGCTGTACGCTACCGCGTCGACACCGACGGAAACCTTACCAGCGAGCGCACCGAGCCGATTGCGGCCGATGCGCGCCCACACGCCGACGGTAAGGACGATGCCAAACTCAAGTTATTAGCTGGCTTGCTCGGCGTTGGCTTCGATGATCTAAAGCGGCGCGAATTGCGCCGACAACAACGCCGTCTAGTCATCGCTGCATCTGCCATGACCGTGATCGCTGGGGTAATGACCGTGCTCGCCCTATCTGCTTGGTTTGGATGGCAGCGTGCACAGCAGCAAGAAGCGCTCGCTCTGAATGCTCGCGACCAGGCAGAGACGATCGCCACGACAATGTTGTTCGATTTTCGCGACAAACTAGAACCGCTCGGCCGGCTCGATCTGATGAAAGATAACGCTGTTGTCGTGCGCGATTACTACCTGAACTTACCGGCCGAACATAGCTCTGCGACGACCGAACGCCGCCGTGGTGTCGCCTTGATGAACGTTGGCGATGTACTGCGCCTACAGGGCGCCGACAAAGAAGCGCGCGTTGCGTTTAATGAGAGCGAACGCATCTTTACGAAATTGCGTGAGACGGATCCCGATAACGTAGAGGCGCAACGCGCGTGGACTGTTATCGCCATGCGCATCGCCGATCAACATGCAGCACTAGGTCAGATCAAACAAGCCCGTCGGTTGTATGAAGCAATTACCGTTGTAACCCAAGATCTATTAAATAAAGATCAACATTCATTGAGGTACCGGCGCGACCTTTCGGTTGTGTTGGTCAAACTTGGCAATATGTTTACCGATTCCGGTGCGCACGAGCTATCGGAACAACATCTAAAACGAGCCTTAGAGCTCGTACGGGCAAATGCACTGGTGTTGCCCGACGACAAGCAGGCAGGTGTCGACGTTGGCGTTGTACTCGATGGGTTGGCGAATCTATATCAGACGCGTAATGACAAGTCGTCGGCACTAGAGATGATGCAGGAGACAATCCCGATCGACCGTAAACTCGTGCGTGATCATCCTGAGGACTTTCTCTTACGCCAACGCTTAGCCAAGAGCCTGGCAAGACTCGGTAAGTTGCATCGCGATGTCGGCGATCTCGATAGCGCCCGAGACGTGCAAACGGAACGCTGGCAGATCCTCAATGAGCTTGTCGTCCATGATCCAACGAATAATCGTTGGGCACGTTCGAGAGCGAATTGTTTTTCGGACTTAGCGCGGATCAAATATCTAAACGGTGAATTGAGTGCAGCGCGCTCAGACTACGTCGAAGCCATCGGAATGTTCCAGACATTAGTTGAGCTGCGTCCTGACGATTTGGAGTCGCATTTTGATCTGGCCATCGCCCACGAGATGTTAGGCGATAGCGATGCTGGGCTTGGTTCGTTTGCAGAAGCGTTAAGCTCCTACCGCAACGCCTTAGAGATCGTCAGCTGGCTCGTCGCTAACAGCGACGGAGCCTCGCGGTGGGACAGCGCCAACGCGGCCTACTTCGGTAAGGTCGGGGATACGGCAACATGGCTAGGCCAGTACGATGAGGCGCGTAACGCGCTTGAGAACGCCGTCTCGATAATGGAAGGCATGTTATCTAAGGATCCACAAAATAAAGCGCATCAAAGAAATCTATCCATTGCTGTCGGCCGACTGGCCTACCTAGAGCGCACCACCGCCAACTATGAACATGCCGGCAAGCTCTATCAACGCGCGATTGAGTTGGATGAAGCGCTACTGGACGCCGCACCCGAAGATCCCGAGGCAATCCGCGATCTCGCTATCAGTACCTATCAGCTGGGTGCAAACTTTCGAGCACAAGGCGATTCACAAGCTGCACTTGCGCCTTTCGAATCCTCACTAGCGCTGCGGCGTCGGCTCGTCGCGCTGGCGCCGAGCACCACTTCATGGCGTGGTGACGTCGCAGAAAGTTTGCTTGGCCTCGGCGATATTCACTCGAACGCAGGCGCTTACCCGCTGGCACGAGAGTATTATTCGGAGGCGCTAGAACTCAATCTGCAACTCGCAGCCGCTGTCAACGACGGCCCGAGTTACGAACGCCAAGCGGCGTTTTCACATAACCGTATTGGACAAAGCTATAGTCTTGAAGGAAATACCGCTGCCGCTATCGAACACTACGAACAGGCGTTTACAATCGTTAAGGGTTTAGCCGAACGCGATCCCGACAATAGCGTTTGGCAAAGCGATTATGCGCTGAGCCTACGCGTGTTGGCCCAGGGCGCCGCACTCCCAGACGAGCGCGACAAAGCAATTGACTATAATTCCCGCGCGCTTGAAATTCTCCGCCGCTTGCACAGCACGAACGCCTTGCAAGATGCCTTTGTACCGTGGATCGCGGAGATCGAGGCCGATATCAACAAACTGAAACTGACGAACGCGCCCTAGTCCCCGATCCAATTGCCGTGAAAACCGAATGGAACACGTTGCGGTAGCGCTACTTTTGCAACGTAGCCGCGGTCAAAATCAACGGCGTCCATCACCACGAACTCCGTACTTTCCGCCTTGAGATCATGCACAAACGTTAGCAACCAACCGTCGTCTTCGGCGCTCGCATCTTCCTTCTCCACGAACACTGCCTCGCCAGCGGCGCGACCGGGCCCATGGTCGAAGCCCCAACGTTCACCGGTATCAAGATTGTGTTTAATTGTCGGCCATCCAGTGGCCAAATCACGCGACGGAGAAACCGTATAACCGAACCGGTAAGCTCGGGTTGACATCGAATCTCGATGACGTGGGAACTCGTTTGGGCGCTCGTCGACAATCTGGATCGATACGGTCGCAGTAGTTGGGTTCAAGGTCCAACGCTCGAGTCGCGCGAGGGAATCGCCGAACGGGCCGTTCTTATCTTGATCAAACATGCGTTCATACACGCATAGATCGATCACGACATTACCATTCGCATCGTCGAAGGCATTCATGGGGTGGTAGCTATACCCGAGCGGGACGTCGATCCAGATGATGTCTTCAGGGGCACCATCCCGCGGCAACAGTCCAACCCGGTTACCATAGTCCGGATCCCAGCAGAATGGGAAAAGATGCGCGACTGCACGCTTGAGCGAGACCGTAACCGGTTGGTCGTAGACAACGGCAAAGCGATCCGTCAACGACATATCGTGCACCATGCTCATGCCCGGTAGGGGTATATCGAGTGTGCTGCGGACTTTGCCATCTGCACCGACCACGACGTATTGGATATGATCGCGCCATTCAGCCCACGCGTAGACCATGGCGTGAAGTTCTTGGGTTTTGGGATCGTATTTAGGGTGCGCACTGAACGCACCTGGCAGCGTACCGAAAAAATCGTTACGACCGAGCGTTTCAAGTTCATAGTTCAATTCCACTGGGCAACCGCCGGCCTCAACAGTTGCCCATATGGTGCCGGCGAAACCCGCAACGTTCGTGTTCGGCCCGTGCGGGCTATTGTTCCAGTTGGGGCCGGTAATATCTGCAATCCCGCGATGCTTTGACACTTGTTTCGACCCGACATACCGATTTCGATACCATTCGGCGCGTCCGTCTTTGAGACGTATGCCGTGCACCATGCCGTCACCGATAAACCAATGGTAGGTGCGGTTGTTGGGTGGTGTGATCGGATTCGGGCCATTTCGAACATAGCGACCATTGAGCTCGCGCGGCAGCTCGCCAACAACGGGTAGGTTTTCTGCGGTGATTTCTTCGGTTACAGGGGAGAAATTGCCACCCAGATAAATGTTTGGTTTTTTATTCCAGAGTAGTCCCATGTTCATACTCCAAATTGCTACCCAACCGCGGTGGATCAGTCGACGTGATCCAACTGGCGCTGCCGGTGAGCGCTACGGTCCCCTCGAGCGTGGGACCCATCTTACGACATCGCGGAGAGCTGCTGGTTAATTTCGCGAGACTAACCGCCCGAGGGTAATGAATCCGTAATTGGAGGTAGTGTTGTGGGACGCGGCTTAATATCGACAGCTGGCGGAACGGGCCTTGGAACCGACGGTCGCGCCGTCAGTACCCGTGGTTGTCTTGGCGCACCAATTGTTTGGCGATCAACACCAGGTCGTTGTTGTGGGATAGTGATGTCGGATCCCGGATCTGGCTTCGGTACACGCACAGTTGGCGCAAACACGACCTCGGGTTGAACCAGGCCTGGCGAATAATGCGGAATTGTCATGCTGGAGTCGGGATGTCTAAGTGGCGAGGGCCGCACGCGGTTTATCGCCGGCGTCTCGGTACCATCGCTTCGGATCCCCATGATGACCCGCCGCTCATCCGTAAAACCCGATTCCAAGTCCTGCCCGCCGCGGAGCGTCCCACGGTAGCCAGAGAACCGGATCTGGCGGGTGTTTAATTGACGCACCGCGTAACCTTGAATAGACCAATAATCAACCTCGCCCGCAAACGGCAATGCTGGCCGCATTGACACCTTTTCGACAGAGAACTCGCCGCCGCGAATATCGCCGGTTACGACGAGACGTTGAGCAGCACCGGAAGACACGGACAGCATCGCGCGCGGTAACTTTAGATCGCCGATGGCAAAGCCATTCTCTCCCGCTGGAACAACCCAACCAGCTACGGAATAGCTCTGCGTGGGAGCAGCAAGCTGTACTAAGCTCGCTTCAATTGAACCGTCCAACCGTCTTAGTCCACTGATCCGAATCACGTCACCAACCCGTAGCTCGGTGTGACCGCCATCGTCCGAGTCAATGTTAATTCTGGTATGACTCCCGAGTGCAACCCGCTGCCCGAGCACTTGCAACGACGCACCGTCTACGGCGAGCGACTCAATTGGCCCAATCACAGTATCGTCTGCGTGGATGGCCTTCGCGGTGATAACCCCATTTACCAATCCGGCACGAACCGCGACCACTTGACCGATGCTCAGCGCGGCAACCTTCTCAGGCTGTCCATTGAGCAGAAACTCTGAGTCCTCAGGCAAGTACATACCGTGACCATTAACAACTAATGTCTCGAGGGCCGTAACCACACCATACAAAGCCACATCGCCAGAACCGGCAATATTCGCCCACAGACCCGTACCGCCAATCCCGTCCGTATCGGGATCGCCACGATGGCCGGTTCCACCGATACCGTCAGTGTTGGCAAAGATCCCGGTGCCGCCGATCCCATCGTCCTGTCCAGGCGTAGCCACCTGTTCGAATTGGACACACGCACCAAGCAAACATAAGCTCAGTAGCAGCAGAATTACTCGACGAGGGCTAGTCATGATTATCTGACTCGTCGACGCTCCGCTCGGCGAAGAAATAGGCACCAAAGTTTATTCGATGATTCGCATCCGGCTTGGATTGGTTGCGGCGTTGCATCTGGCGCGCCCGCGTATTCACTGCCTTAAGCGCATCCATCGCCTGTTCTTCAGCCATCAGTTTCAACTTGGCAACATCGGCGTCGCTTAAGCCGTGATAACTAACCGCACGTTCGAGGAAGCTTGTCTGCTCGTCCGCCAAATTATGTACCGCAGCTGCAATATGATCTCTAAGGTTTTGGCCAAAATAATGCGCCTTTTCATCAAAACCCCTCGCCGGTACGAACGCATCAACCTCGAGCACAACGACCTCATCGTCGGTTACGCTCACAATACCTAAGCGTAATAGTTCATCTAGCACCACCCTCGGCCGTAAGTCCTGGCGCGACACCGTAGCCACAAGTTGCTCGAAACTGCGTTTGCGGACGCTACTGCTGCGCATCGGCAATTGCCTCGGCACCCCATTCGGATCGACATATTTCTTATCGCTCACCCACGTCGCGATGACCTGCGCACCCATTGAGACGGCGTTTGGTGTAGGGGTCGTCGATCTCGTTTCTGAACGCAGGCGTCTAACATCCTTACGGTGGACACCAGTGATGAGACTGATGCGACTATCGGTCTGGGCCTTATCCTGAAGCTGGAAGTCCTGCGCTGCGACGTCGACATAGATCGCCTTCAACAGATTCGAAAGGTAAGGCAACGTAATGCCATGGCTCATTAAGAGCCTGATCAAGGGTCGTAGGATTTTGACCAACGCGGCAATCAATGCTGCCGGTGGTTCTCCAGGTGAGTTCGTCATTCGGTAGATTTTCGCATTTTTGCGGGAATATTTCCCATTTCTGCACATGAACCAGTCTACATTGTGAAATATTCATTGCGTGGGAATTATTCCCACGTTATTATCGAATCGTGGGAATATTTCCCATATTAATAATTAATTGCGATCTGTTGTTTTCGTGGATTTAAACCAGCCCGGTGCTCACCCAAGCCCCGGTGCAATTTGAGGAGCTGACAATGAGGATGAATCAACTAGCAAAGGCCAGCGCAGTAGCCATTAGTAGCCTGCTGTTCGTAGCGTCGAGTTACGCCGGCAATGAAGCGCTTATTGCCGATTCGGTGGCGATCGACGGCGAGGATGTCGGGGTAGAAGTACTCAGATTAGAACCTGAACTTAAGGATATGTTGAAGATGGATCGCGATGTCGATGTCATCGATACCGCGTTGGTGTTTAACAATCCACGCGGGCGACGCACCCTCGTCGCCTGTATCGGCTACAACGCAAACGGCCGTGCGCTCGGACGAGCATTCACGGTCGTACCACCGAATGGTGTTCGATTTATACGGGCATCGGATCTCTCCGATGGCCGTGACTTTCTTGGCAGTGCACAGTGCAAAGCGCGCGCTCGGGTTATCCCATCGTCCTTTATTGTCGGCGTTGGCTTTAGCGATGCACCCGCTCGCGTAGTCCATGGATGGGATCACACGGCGATCCGCTTCCCGATCGTTGCGTCTTACTGAGGTGAGTCGCCAGTTTTAATCACTGGCGATAGTACTCGTGCTGTTGAGGGATGGGCCGCTTTTGCGGCCCATTTTTTTTACTGTCCCGCTTGCGCCACATCCGTCTTTTTATTGACCGCCTCGCGCGCCTTGTGTCGAATGTAATGCTGTAGGGTCTTTAAATCGTCCTCGTTGAGGTTCGGAAATTTTGGCATGCCGCGTCCAATCCGCTGTCCTTCCAATACAATTTGGCTCAAAGCCTTAAAGTCGAAGACGATGCCTGACGCACGCAAATCAGGTGCACCGCCGGAGGCGACCGCTGCCGGTCCATGACACCAGGTGCAGTTTTTTGCCCAATGATCTTCACCGGTCTCGATTAAGTCGGCATCAATCTCAAAGTCCGGGTCGTCGACGGGCGTAACAAACAGCGGGCCCGGCGTCGCCGGCAAGGTCGCCTGTCCGTCGAGCGCGAAAACCAACAAACGGCGCGGATGTGACCCATAGGTCCAGCCGTGTTGTGCGCCCATTGAGCCACCGAGCATAGCCATTCCGCTACCCCAACCAACTGGTAAGGCAATCAGTTGTTTGCCATCCAATTCGAAGGTAATCGGCGGCGCAGAGATGCCGTGTTTTGCATCAAATTCCCACAGCTTCTCGCCCGTATCGCCCTTATAGGCGACGAATTGGCCGTCGCCGAGACCTTGAAAGACCAAATTACCGGCGGTCGCCATCGTCCCCGCATGCCATCCCGGTGGCGTATCCACCTGCCATGCGGGCTTTTGAGTTAGCGGATCCCAGGCAACGAGACTGTTTATCGAACTATCCTCAGGAACATCCTTGTCTCCATAAGTAACACCAGCTTCGAATTTATGACCGGTCGCCTGATAGTCTGCTTTACGGATCTTGGTGTCGTTGTAATAGCCGGCGATGTCATGCACGGTAAAGTACATAAGCTGATGTTCAGGATTCCAAGACATCGGCTGCCAATTATGCGCACCCAGCGGGCCCGGCCACATTAAAACTTCCCCGCTTTCGTAGCGCGAACCCTCGACCTCGATCGGCTTACCCGTTTTCATATCGACTTTCGTCGCCCAGGTAACTTTTGCAAATGGTTTAGCCGATAACAATCGACCATTTTGTCGATTCAAGATGTAGAAAAAACCGTTCTTCGGCGCATGCATCAACGCCTTTATCGTGCGGTCTTTTACCTTCAGATCGACCGACACAATATCCATCGCGGAATTAAAGTCCCAGGTCTCACCTGGCACGGTTTGATAGTGCCATTTATATTTGCCGCTATCCGCATCTACCGCGACGATGGAGCACAAGAACAAATTGTCGCCACCGCCGGGGCTACGGATAGTTCGATTCCACGGAGAGCCGTTACCGGTTCCGATATAGATGTGGTTGTACTCGGGATCGAAGGTGATCGCGTTCCAAGCATTACCGCCACCGCCGTGTCTCCACCACTCGCCAGTCCAAGTAGCGGCAGCCATGCGCATTGCATTGTCCTCAAACCCGTCATCGGGATTTCCCGGAACGAGATAGAAACGCCATGCTTGCTCGCCAGTCTCAGCATCGTAGGCCGTGACATAACCACGCGCCGGGCCCATCTCCGTACCACCATTACCGATGATGATTTTGCCGTTAAACGCGCGTGGTGCACCGGTGATGTAATAGAAGCTACCGGGCTCGACGGTCATAGTGCTCCAAACTTCTTTTCCGGTTTTCGCGTCGACCGCGATCAACCTTCCATCTCCTGCGCCAACGTAGATCTTGCCATTCCAATAGCCAACACCACGGCTAGTTCCCCACAGGACTCGTAAGGTATCGCCTGCATGTTCGGTAACCTTGGGATCGTATTGCCACAACACCTTCTGCGTACGCGCATCTATCGCCGTGACGATACTAAAGCTACCCGTGACGTAGAGGATCCCGTCGATGGCGAGCGTGGTTGACACTAAGTGGCGTGCGTCCGGTAGTTCTAGCGACCACGCCAGACCTAAATTAGCGATGTTTTCGTCGTTGATTTGATCGAGCGGAGAATAGCGTTGCTCGCTATGCGTGCGCCCGTGGGTCAGCCAATTCTTACCGTTTGATTCATCGTTGAGGTCATCGGGATTGAACTCTGTTGCATGCGTCGAATAACTCGTCAGAACAATCAAACTTAATAGGGCTGCAATACGAGCGCGATTGGTCATTGCTGCGTCACCTTCAAAATTATCGATTTGGAATCTTGTCTTAAAGCGCAGATTCTAACGCCAAATGTGACGCGAAGGTGGGATGGGCCTGCGTTCCTATTGTCACACCGGATTGCTGCACTGCACGCGGCTCCTAGACCGCGTTTGAAATCCGATGTGGCGATCTACGCTACAGGTCGACCGTTCGCCAATCAATGTTATTGCCCGCACCCTTAACAGCGTGGGCCTCAACGGAGATTAATGACGCACTGTCCAAGTGGCTAATGATGCGACAGCCAAGTGCGGTTGGTCTGGTCGCCGAAAACCACCCTGGGCCCTCGCCATAGACACGGTTCATATCTGCATTCTCGCGGGTAAAAAAGCGACGCACGATCACATCATCGAGTGACGCACCAAGTTTGGTCAAAACCGACTCAAGGTTTTCGATGCAGTGGTCGATCTGGGCCGCCCAATCTCCGCGGTGTACGACCAAGCCGTCGTGATCCAAGGGCGCGAAATTGCTCAAATAGATCTGGTCATCGACCTCGACCGATTCTGAGAACTCGGGAAATTGCCCGTGCGGGGTGTCGCGTCGATTATTGTCGGCACCGAGCAGGGCCTCTGCCTCGACGACGAGGCCAATATTCGCATCGGCCAACGGTGGGATACCGATAATCGTAAGCGTTGGTTTGACCGTCTCGAGCACGCGCGCCGCGTGCATAACAATTTCGGCCGATTGAGAGATATCGACGACAAAGAATTTAACCGCGACCAAGTCCTCGACAACGCCACCCGCGCGTTGAATCAGTTCTTTAACCGCATTGAGTGCATAGGCCGTACTGGCGGCTACCGTTTCTCCGCTCGCGGCAATGCCACCGATCAAGATCTTGTCGTCGATCGTGATCGCCGCAGATCCGTGTGTTACAAACGCTGGTGCTTCGATATGCTGGGCGGTGTCCGTGGCGCCATCTATTGCTTCTAGTTCGATCTCAATCAACTGCGCCGGCCGTGCAAGTTGGCAGATCGGAACAAGTGTGACTACCGGATTGATTCCGCTGAATGCGCGCTCGAATGCGCGGCCCGCTTCATCGACGATGGTGCTATCGGTCACATACAAACGCGCGCGGACAACGTTCTCGAAAACGCCATCCGCGGCACCCATACTGCCGCGAGCGAGATTTAGGATGGCATCGATCTGCGCACTAACATCTTTACCCAATACATTACCGTCACGGTCGATCGCCGTGGTGCCTGATTGGAGCACAATCTCACCAACACGCAGGGCCCGTGAGTAGTGTGCCAGGCCTTCTAGCGGTCGTCCCGAGCTAACGTTGATGCGAGGCTGAGCTGGCATATTATTTCAATCATTCGGATCGTCATTGGATATGCGAAGATCCGTTGTCTGTTATTTAAGTCATCGACAACGAAGTTGTACCGCACATGGGCACGACCGTACCAGAAATTTCAATCCAAGGCCTGATCATTGCATTCCTGCCGGTGCTGGTCGTCATCGGGATCATGTTTCGATGGCGCGCAGCGCCACATATCGCGGTCTATGCAACGGTGCGGATGCTGGTCCAACTCTTGTTGATTGGCTACGTCTTGGTGTTTTTGTTCGAATCCGATCATTTCGCCATTATCATTCCTGTGCTTGTGGTCATGCTATTGGCGGCGAGCTGGATCGCCATTCGGCCACTCGGCGAGACACGCCGACGCTCCTACTTGAGTGCCTTGCTCGCCATCTCGCTCGCTAGTCTTCCGATCCTAGTGCTGGTCACCGTATTCGTTATCGATCTCAATTCTTGGTTTAGCGCCCGCTATATCGTCCCCCTCGCTGGAATGATCTTTGCCGCTGCGATGAATACCGTCAGTCTCGCGGCCGAGCGCTTTGAGGCTGAATGTGTCCGCGGTGTAGTGGAAACAGAAGCGCAGCGGATTGCATTCCATGCCTCTCTCATCCCAACGATCAATTCACTATTCGCGGTCGGTTTAGTTTCGCTGCCCGGCATAATGACGGGACAAATTCTAAGCGGTGTCTCACCGGTGGTGGCGACGAAATACCAAATTGTTGTGATGACCATGTTGTTTGGCGCATCGGGGATCGCGGCGGGACTTTATTTGAAACTACACGCGTACACGGTTATGGACCGAACGGAGCCCAAATGAGCAATTCAACAGCGACGCCCTTGTCGGGCATCCGCATCATCGATCTCACCAGCGTATTGTTTGGTCCCTACGCAACTCAAATGCTCGGCGACTTTGGTGCCGACGTAATCAAGATCGAAGCGCCAGGTGGCGATCCCACGCGCAGTATCGGTCCCGCTCGGCATACCGGTATGGCGGCAGGTTTTCTCGGCTGCAACCGCAATAAGCGCAGCGTTCAATTGGATCTGAAACGCGCACCTGCGCGCGATGCGTTATGGCGTTTGATCGCTAGCGCCGATATGTTCGTACACAACATTCGGCCGCAGAAAATTGCAGCCTTAGGATTCACACCGGATGCGGTGATGGCCGCTAAGACCGACATCGTTTACGGGGCATTGCATGGTTATCTGGAAGAAGGCCCCTATGCCGGTCGTCCGGCCTACGATGACGTTATTCAAGGCGAAAGCGGGATCGCTGCTGCATTTCTCGCCCGCGACGGGAAACCGGCCTACGCGCCGTCGGTTATCGCGGACAAAAGCGCCGGTCTCATCGCGGCCAACGGACTTCTGGCCGCGCTATTCCAGCGAAATCGCACTGGCAAAGGGGTATATATGGAGATCGGTATGTTCGAAAGCATGGCCGCCTACACCTTGGTCGAACACCAGTTCGGGATCAGCTTCTCGCCGCCAGAAGGTGATGCCGGTTACACCCGGGTCATATCGGCCGAACGGAAACCGTATTCAACACAAGACGGTTACATCTGTGCTCTTCCCTACACCGACCAACAATGGCGATCGTTTTGGGCGCTTGCCGGTGATCCTGACGTCGCCGCTGACCCGCGATTTCTAACGATGGCCGATCGGACCCGCAACATCGACGCGCTCTATGAGCGCGCCAGCGAAGTGATATGCCTGCACCCAACAGCCTATTGGCTCGAGGCACTGTCCAAGGCCGAGATCCCCTGCGGCCCGATAAATACATTCTCCGACCTGCACGACGACCCGCATCTCCAACAGGTTGGTTTTTTTCGGGGCTTCCAACATCCGAGCGAAGGCGATTTAGAGGTATTAGATACTGGCCTTCGTTTCGACCGGGCGCCGCTACCGATCCGCCAGCATCAACCGACGTTGGGTGAACATGGTCAAGCGCTTTTGCGTGAAGCAGGGCTATCGGCTGGGGAGATCGCAGATGCCTTAGCGTCGTCCGGGCGCCAATGAATCGTTCCAGATACCCAGGAGCGTGATTCATCGGCTAGAATCATCGACTGGAGCAAGCAACCGTTGACCTACCCGATAATATTGGGGGAGTAATTCATGTCGGGAACCGCTGGAAGTAAGGCGAACGATCTAAAAGTTGGGATCGTTGGTGGATCGATTGCGGGGTGCGCGGCGGCCATTGAACTGTCCCGTGCGGGTTGCGATGTCACACTGTATGAGCGTTCTGGAAACGAACTCAAGGATCGCGGTGCCGGTATCGGCGTACCGCCGTCGGTAGTCGAAACCTTTATCGACCGCGACTTAGTTGATCACGACATTCCATATTTCCGTTTGGATAAAATGTCCCGCATCTGGCGTTCGGCGGATGATTCCTACCACGGGTACGTTGCCTGGGACCAGCCCGCGCAACTTGGTGCGCTAAACTGGGGTGGACTGTATAGCAATCTCCGTGCACGCGTTCCAGACGCAATTTATCGCGCGAATCATAACGTCTTAGCACTCCATCAAACCGACCCGGAGCACGTCGCCGTTGAACTAGCCGATGGCACCGCGCCTGAGTTTGATCTTGTCGTGTGTGCGGATGGCTACACTTCGCTGGGCCGACACACCCTATTTCCCGAGGTAACCGTCGATTACGCCGGATACGTTTTGTGGCGCGGATTCATCATGGAAGATGAGCTTGATAAACCCAAACCCCTAGACGATGGCGTGCGCTGTCTCGGCTATCCCGGCGGGCACGGTATTTTTTATTTCGTACCTGGACCGGATGGCTCGGTCGAACCGGGCAAACGCTTGGTCAATTGGGCCATGTACATCACCATCCCGGATACGGAAATCGAGGAATTTTTAACCGATAAGCAGGGTATATCGCGCAAGGGCTCGCTGTCGCCCGGCACTATGCCAATGGCCACCGAGCGTCGCTTAAAGGATGAGGCCCGCGATCGAATCCCCGACTATTACGCCGATATCGTCGAGAAAAGCCCCGACACATTTGTCTATTCCATCTATGACTGTCAGGTGCCGGCGTACCGCGTGGGACGGATCTGCCTCGCCGGCGATGCCGGGGCATTCGCGCGACCGCATAGCGCGGCCGGTGCCCTGAAAGGAATCAACGACAGTGTCGCGCTGGCCGCGGCGCTGAGTTCCCATGATTCTGTGGATCAGGCATTGAGCGAATGGAATACCGAGCGTACAGCCACGAACAATGGCCTCGTGCAGTTCGGCAATCAGCTAGGCATTGCCCTGGTTAAAGAGATCCCGGATTGGTCAAAGATGGATCAGCCGAGCATGGAGAAGTGGTTTAGTGGTGTTGTCACAATCGCAACCGAGTATTTGCCCGCGACGCCATAAATCGGACTTCACCGCTACTTTTATCCGAATCACCGATCACATCTCCTGGATAGAGTAGTGCTGTCGGCTATGCAGTTGGAATGCTTTTCATCAGCCGCCAGTTGATCGGTATACAATGTTCAAGATCTATGAAAGCGGAGAGACGCTATGAGTGTCTATGAAAAACGTACCTATTGCGTAACCGTGGGGCGCATGGCGGAGGCGCTACAACTCTACACGGAGCACGGGTGGCCGGCGCTTGAGGCTGGTGGTTTTAGTGAGAAACTCGTCGGTTATTTCGTCAGTGACACCGGCCCATTGCACCAGCTGATCCACATCTGGCGTTTCGACGATGACAGCGATCGCCGCGATTTTTGGAAACGCTTATTCGCCGATGACAAATTTATGCAGTTCGCACCAAAAATTCGACCGCTCATCCAGTCGCAGGAAGTGCAATTAATGCTATCGGCACCTTGGGGGCCAAGACCATAAACTAAAAACTCGCTGTCTTAGCAAGTTTATTTGGCTTCGCTTGTTACCGATCACATCTATCTATGCCGACCTCGAATAACGACATCGAGTCACGCTACGCGTGGCTGCGCCTGTGCACGTCCCTCGCGTTGATCACGATCGGCGCGGTCGGTATGTACGGCGTGATAATTGCCATGCCCGTGATAGAAGTGGAATTTGGATCGACCCGCTCACAGTCCGCAATTCCCTACTCAATGATCATGCTCGGCTGGGCAATTGGCACATTCTGGATGGGCAAGCTGTTCGACCGCTACGGCATCCAGATCCCCATATTCATCGGCATCGTGGGATTTGGATCGGGGTTCATACTGTCCGCCTACACCTCGAACATATGGACGTTTGCGGCTACCAACGGGCTTTTGATCGGCATGCTCGGCACCTCTTCATTGTTCGCACCGCTGATGGCCGATGTCTCGCACTGGTTTGATCGTCGCCGCGGAATAGCGATCGCGCTTGCCGCCACTGGCCAGTACGCCGCGGGCGCGATCTGGCCAACGGTACTGCACCATTACATTGAACAGTTCGGTTGGCGGCAAACGTATATCGGGATCGGGATTTTTTGCGTGGTGTCGATGTTGCCGTTGAGCTTGATCATGCACCGGCGCATCACGGTTCATGTAATGAATGCAGCCCAAAAAGCACTTGCCGATCGGCCTAAATTCTCGTTGGGGATGAGCGATAGCCGCGCGCAAGTCCTACTATGTATCGCCGGTGTCAGCTGTTGCGTCGCCATGGCGATGCCGCAGGTCCATCTGATTTCGATGTGTGTAGGTCTTGGCTTTGGACCCGCAGTCGGTGCCGAGATGTTGGCAGTGATGCTCGGTTGTGGCGTGATCAGTCGACTCGGCTTCGGCATGATCATGGATCGCTTCGGTGGCCTACACGCCTTACTACTCGCATCAAGCCTGCAGTGTATTGCCCTATTTTTCTTCCTTCCGGTGCGCGGCCTCGTACCGCTGTATCTCGTGTCGGCAATGTTTGGATTATTTCAAGGCGGCCTCGTGCCGTGTTACGCACTCATCATTCGTGAGTATTTCAAGCCATCACAAGCCGGTGCGCGCATCGGGCTAGTCATCATGGGGACGCTGACGGGCATGGCACTTGGCGCCTGGATGTCTGGTGCGATATACGATTGGACGCGGTCTTACTCGGCGGCCTTCATCAACGGCATCGGTTGGAACTTTGTCAATATCGGTATCGTTGTGTTTTTAATATGGCGTCGGGATCTGATGCTAAACCTCCGCCATGCGACTGCTTGAATCCTAAACGTTCGCGGCACGCATCGCTCACGGAAACGATTGGACGCGAGACCTTGTCGCTTCTTGTTTTAACCAATCACACCCGGTTTGGCCGGTAGAGCAATACGGTCAGATCGTCGGGTTTGCTTGGTCTACCGCTGTCCGCATCAAGCATGCGTGCCGTAGCGGTGTCGACGAGCGCGACGCAAGCCTCCTCAATCGATCCGCGGCACGCGAGTTTAGAAATTTCGTTGCTCAGAAGATTATCGAACAAACCATCGCTGGCAACGACAACCGTATCACGCGGCGCGAGTTCGATAGGTGGCCCGATCTCCAGCGACATACCGATCGCACCAAGCGTATTTGAGACGATATACCGTGCGTCATCGTGCATTGCTTGAATCTCAGTGAGCAGCCCCGCCTCCATCGCGTAACCGGTCGGTGAATGAAAAACCGTTTGCATTTTGCACTTTCCGCGACCGCCAATCACACACGCGCCGCTGTCGCCGGCATGGTAGGACCGCACCGTGCGGT
>JAJFJQ010000019.1 GCA_021773835.1 Gammaproteobacteria bacterium | reverse complement strand
TACAGTTCTGCTCGCGCATAATGGCCGCGCGCTCAGCCTTCTCGTGCTTTTCTGTCATCGCAAGCGCGAGTGACAAGGGCGGTGGCACATTACGAAATAAGGCTTCAAGGTTGTCCGACAGGACCACACCTTCGACGTATTTACCGGGCTCTTTGCGGGCTGAGAGCAAGAGGCTCCGTTGCACGGCCGTCAGATCTTTAAAGCGTGCGATCTGCTCCACTTCTTCTTTCGGCATAACGAGACACAGCCACCACTCCATCATGTTGAGCATACGGCGCGCTGCGTCCGGGAAGTCCTCCAGATTTTGCGTTGCGATCCAGAACCAGGCGCCGAGTTTCCGCCACATCTTCGTGATCTTGACAACATAGCGAGCGAGTAACGGATTGGTCGTGATGATGTGCCCTTCATCCGTCACGACTAACGTCGGACGAGCATCGTGCTGGTGGCGTTCGACCAGATCGTTGATGTGGCTCATCATAGAGATGTACGCAACCGTCAACTGATCGTCGTAGCCTTCGCGGGCCAAGATCCCCATCTCCAGAATGGTGACATCTGCCTCTGGCCAAGGCGTGCCGGGTCGGTTGAAGAAATGCCCGGCAAGACCAGAGCAAAAGAGCGCCATCCCATCACTCATCTCACTCGCCCGATTGCGTCGGTGATCTGATAGCGCACTTTCCTGGCCGATTTCTGTTAGCGCGGCCACTACATCCTCGGTGAGCACTTGATCCCGACCACTCGCTTTGACCGTTTTCGCCGCGAGGAAAATGGCATTCCGGATCAGTAAGCGATCGGCACGCGTCATCCGCGCATCTTCACGTTCATCACCGCCGGTGATCATAATGCGCGCTGCAATTTCCATCTCGCCGAGAACGTCTCGGCCGGTCCCCTCCTCGTCCGGCTCCTCATCTTCGTCGGCGAGTGCCTCGGGATCTTGTCGTAAATGGATCTGACGTTCCTTTTCCAACACGCGCAATGCGTCGGCAAACGGCGGCAGACTCACGTCCGTATTCGGGTTCAAGGTGACTTGGTTGACGACAAGTTCATGCGCACTGAATTGTTGACCGAGCAACGAGAATGATCCGCCAGCCTCGATGATGAAGATCCGCGGCCGGTACATTGCGACCATTTGTTGAAGTAGGTAGACCAATAACGCGGACTTACCCGCACCGGTCGGCCCTAGGATCAACATATGGGCGTTCTTTTTTCGGTCTTCCGGATGTAACGGATCAAATGCGAGCGGCTCAGCGCCACGATTAAAGAACGTCAGGCCCGGGTGACCCGTGCCTTTTGAGCGACCATAGAACGGCATCAGGTTGGCGGTGTGACTGGAAAACACGAGCCGCGATCGGCGCGCGGATCGATCGAACGACGCGTCATAGGCCATCGGGAGATTGCGAACATAACTGTCGAGCGCCAACAGATCGGCTTCGCGCAAAATGGGTTGCAGCCCATTTGGTAGCAAAAGGGCATTCAACTGATTCACGTTGGCACGGAGGCTCTTCAGATCGTCACCGCGGAGATAGAAAACGATCCCCAGTGGATACAGCTTGTTACCCCGCGCGATCTCTCGCTCGACTGCCTCGGCATCTTCCCGGGTGAGTTCCGCTTCGGCGGAATCACCGACCGCGGCGCGCTTAACCTGGGCGATGTGATTGCGCGTCACGTCTTGGGGCGTAGCGGTTAAGGTCAGCACCATGACGGTATGGGTCGGGAATCGATCGAAGAGCGAAAAAATATGATCCCCGGCCTGGCGCTCCGCGGTCATATGTCCGACTTCTGGCGCGCGACGCAGACCTTGGATCGTGACTTGGGTATGCGGTAAATCATCGAACCACCAGGTCGCCGATCCGTTATCCGAGCGCGGCATCCCCAAGACCAGTCGCTCCGCGAGATCATGACCAAACGGCAAGGCGTCATCACCCGGATAGGGTACGAGCGCCAATAGCTTGTCCGGATCGCCATCAGCAATTTCAGGCTTCGGGTTAAACCATTTGAGTAACCACTCGTAGAGATCTGCACCCGTGCTACGGCGCGCACGGATCCCAGCGGCATTCAGCGCGGCAACCCATTTTGTCGCGACATCATTCAACGCTTCCTCGACCATCACGGCCGATAACGGTCTGGCACTTGGTTGTAGTCGGCGGTATAACGTTGCCCGCACGCGCCGAACCTGGCCTTGCCAATGGGTGCCGGTGACGGCGGTATCGTCGAACAATCCACCTGGCCGTGTGATCCGAGACAGATGCGCCGACATCATTTGCTGGAAGTGCTTTGTGTAGGCCGACTCACACGCGCTCGGCTGCGCATGATCCGCGAGCTCAAGTTGAAAACGTTCTAAGCTCGGTTCGTCTTGGACATAGACCTGTAGTACCCAAGGCGATCCGGCTTCTTCGGGGACTGCATCGGTTAGCGCAGTCTGGATGGCGTCACGGAGCTGCGTCATGAACTGCGGCGTTCGCGCCTCGGTACCGACCGGCATGATTTCGAACAATGCACCGACGCTGATACCATCCTCCAGTAGAAATGATCGGCTCGTTGGGTTGTATTCCATCCACGGCAAGAGATCGGTAAACGACGGTGGGCGCTCGTACGACCGCTTGACCCGTCTTGTCGTGATTGGCGGATCGTCGGCTTCGTTGACGAGCTCACGCCGCTTACTTAAGCGCATCACGGTATCGCGGCCCGAGTTGACGGGACTTCACCAGGCAGTGCGTATTCCACCTGCTCGTACATCGAGAACGCCGTCGCGTAACCCGGCACGGGTGCATGCACCGCCCCAACGAGATGTGGAAACACATACATCACCAAAGTAGGGTTCGGCAGCCGCGGAAATAAGTTATCGATCTCGTTGAAGGCGTCGCGCGTATACCCATGCAAATCTGCGATACCGCTTTGGATCGGTCGATGACCCAATTGGTGGCGAAGGATCTGCGGTTGCTCAGCATTCATCTGATCCAGATGGCGCTGGTAGATACTCACCATTGCAGGACCGTGTTGCGGCAATACCGTGTCCTTAGTCCCGGCGCAGCCCACCAGCACAGCGCTAATCAAGGCGAGTACGGATCGTCGGATCAATGGCGTCTGCATGGCTCAGTTTCCTGCCGTTAATTTCGAGGTCAATCGGGAGTTCGTGGTCAACATGAATAGCGATCCGCACGCCAGCCGGCACAAAGACCGCATCGAAGCTCTGGGCTTGACGCTCCAACAACCATTTTGAGATCGCTTCGCTACCACCCGATAGCGTCTTGCCCATGACGAAGCGGCTGGTATCACCGGTGACACTGCTCGTCACACCGCCGAAGTCATTGACGCGTGTTGTGGTCTGGGCACTGGCCGCTGCTTCCGCTGCCGCTTGAATGGCCATCACACCAATACGCTGAGTCAGAAAGGCCGGCGCATTCGTCTTGCGCTCACCCGTAATACACGGAATTCCTTGGTCATCCGAGATCCAACCGAGCGGCTTATCTGCCGCGCCACGCTGATGACGCTGGTCATCACTCGAAAGCGTTCGAATGGTGCCATCGTCAAAAACGAAGGTGACGGAATCGAGTCGCCCGGTCACGCACGACAATGTCCAATCACCAATCGCCGTACCGCTCCACACCATGCCTTGCACACCCGGTACGGTCAGACCGTTTGCCGCCAGATTTTCTCTACCGGTGATCACTTTGAACGGCATCGGATCGCGCACCTGACCTTGCACTGGGATCCGACCGACGAGTGCCGTCATTGCGGTCGATCCGATCAGGGTGGCGTTCCGGGGAACGTTATAAATCGGCCGATCGGTCTCCAACGACGTGTCGAGATCGTTAGCCTGATCACCTACCGGCGTCAGCGTCCGATTGGCCGTCTGACTTCCCTGTCGCAAAACGCCGGCGGACTGCGATGACGTTGATTCACTATCGACGGCATCCAGCGGTTCGATCCAGAAAAGTTCGTCCGCCGAGTTTGCGCCAGCCAAATCATCGAGGCCTAAGCCTACCGGTATGTCACTACCGGGATCTGCAGGTCGGACCTGCTTAAGCGATTGCGAGAGTGCGTCCACCCTTGAGGTTAATGACGACAGCACGCCACGATCAATGCGATGGCGTGCCGCTTCATCCTTTTGCTGGCTTGCCAACTCGCGCTGAACGCGTGTTGCGACGTTCTCCTCGATTTGATGACGGTTGGCCAGTAGGTCGCGGTTCTCGTCGTGCAGCTTGTCATTGTCTTTGCGCAACGCATGAACCTCGCTCGTCATCGCGGCGACGTTTGCCGTTAATGTCTTGATCGTGTCGGCAGGACTGTCGGCGTCCGGCGCCGGTGATTGGGGCACCGTTTCCATGGTGAGCGATGTGTCGCGGTCAGCGGTGCAGGATTTCAACGTCACAAATGCCAGCATCAAGACCACGGCACCGGCAAGTAGCGGTAGCAGTCGATTGGCAGTGGCAGTGGGCACGGTAATGCCTAACGTGAGACGTCAAACGGCCGTGCCGAAATCAAATAGACGGCCGTGGTGTCGGCCTCATCGCCCTTTGGTAACAAACGGTGATGCTGAAAGGTCGCCGTCAACCAGGCACCCCTTAGATCACGCGGATCCAAGGTCTGCGCTTGCCTCGTTCTATTGGTGAGCTTGACCGCCGTGACGTAAAGCCCGCCGGCGCGCCATCCGATCAATGGCGATGCCTCGATCGCAGCACCATGAATCAGATCGAACGGATCATCGGCAACCGGGACTCGGACAAGTCCGCGGCTATCATTGACCAAGCGCGACGGCGCATAGAGCTGCTGGGCCGCAAACCGAGTGAGTCTGATGTAGCTTGGTTGGCTTTGGTCTGCGTCGTCATCACCAGTAGCGACGTCGGTGCCGGTGTTGCGGTCATCGGTGATAAAGATTTCAATGGGATCGTTCGCGACGCCGGCGTCAACAGCCGTGACGTCGAAGAGATACAGTCGGCCACTCTCGAGTTCTCTTACCATGAATCGACTCGAGTCGAATGGCGCATGCGCCAATAGATAGACCGTCCCATCCACACTCTGTGCGCGGAGTTTCGGTTGAACCGCTCCCGGCACACCAACCTTCACCGCGGCGGGAAACGCTATTCGCCGCTCTTCACCGACGATGAGTTGCAGTTCAATTGGGACCTGCTTCCATTCGATCCGCTCAGGCGCGTCGGTATCGGCATGAACCAACGGATCTGCCATGAATAGCATCAGACCAATCAACGTGGTGATAACGGATCTCAAGGCGTTGAATAGGTGCATGTCGTGGTCCGGCTTCCGGTTAATTCGTTTCCGCGAGATCGACATTGAGATCCGATTCGTCCAACCGATGCGGACCGGTATTCCCATAACCATCCAGTGCCAATCCCCATGGGTTCGTTTCCGGATCGACAGAAAGACTCACCACCCGCAACGGATAACGAATAGCGGTCTTCTTCACTGTCATCCCTTTCACCGACTCGAACAGGTCGAGATCTAACCAGACCACCCACACACCCGACGCGGACACATCGACCCGGCGTTCTTCATAACCGTGCCCGGCAATTTCGTGCACGCCTCGCACGCGATAGCTCAATTCGCCTTGACGGCCCTTTAATTCCATATCCGAGATCAACTCTGCACGGTAACGCGGCGTGACATACGGTGAGATCCGATAGATCGCTTTGCCATAATCTTTAGCCCCGTCTTCCGGCCAACGATTCAGTTGTTGGAAAATATAGAAGGCAAAGGCATAGACATTCGCGGCCGGCACTTCTTGCGCCGCCAATGTCGCGCCAGAGCGAAGATCCGGCGGGACATGTACCCTCAGATGCTTCGGTGCCTGACTCCATCCAAACCAGAGTGCAACGATCACAAGGAACTCAAGTGTGATAACTGCCCACAGCGAGCGAACGTGTGCACGGACGTTATCAATCTCGGTGCGGTAGCGTCGCAACGTGAGTCCTCCCGATGTCCCACGCGCCACTACGCCGGATAAACCGCGTACGGCGTAACCCACGGTCGGACAGCCAGATCCCGATCTGCTGTTGGTAATACCCGTCAGGCCGGCCGCGCTTCAGGCGCTGCAATACACTCGCCATCACCATCACAGAGCCAACCACGCCAACG
>JAJFJQ010000018.1 GCA_021773835.1 Gammaproteobacteria bacterium | reverse complement strand
GCAGGCTCTAACGATCACTACGGGATCCCCGCTCGTCAGTTTGTCACGAATGACTCGAAAGCAAAGGGGGTAAATGCGCAGGATCTGGAAAAGATCAATGATCCGAATGTCCGAATGAGTCTCGCGCTGCAGCAGGCCTTCGGCCTGCGCCGGGAGGAGGCTATCAAGTTCAGCCCGAGTTACGCGGATCGCGGCGATCACATCACCCTGAAGTCCAGTTGGACGAAAGGGGGGCGAGAACGTGATGTGCCGGTGCGCACCGATGAGCAACGGGCCTTGTTAAATCGCGTTCGATTGCTAGTCGGGACTGGATCGCTCATCTCAAGCGATCGGAATTATGTACAGCAACTGCGGGTGTACGAACGACAGACAAGTAACGCCGGGTTATCAAAACTACACGGCCTGCGGCACGCGTACGCGCAGGCTAGATATCAAGAATTGACCGGATGGCCGGCGCCGGCTGCCGGTGGACCGCTGACCAAAGTATTGAGTCCCGGTCAGAACGTCATGGATCGTGTTGCTCGACAGACCATTACGGAAGAACTCGGACACACTCGCCGGCAATTAGTCAGTGTCTATTTAGGCTCATAAAAGGTCCGCAGTTAACAACGACGGGCGTTGGAAGGGTTTCCCATTCCCTGTTTGATCGTGAGCCGCGATGATAAAGGCCACACAGTACGCGACCGCTAAGCAACGACTTTCCCAAAGGCGAGGTTACTATGAAGCAATCCTTTTTACACCCAACGCAGACCGTTCAGGCGACCGTTGTGTGTGTCGCCGCGATCTGGGTGGCAGCCACAGTAACCCTGCAGGCGGCTGAAATTCACGTAGGTCGCTACTCTGTATTAACCGCCACCACACATGAACAAGTTGATCCGTTAGCAACAATGACAACGCAGTTTTCGGATCAGATCCAAACCGTCGGGGATGCGGTCCGGGATCTCTCGAAACGGAATGATTATCGGTTGATCACGATCGAATCGATAGAGCCTGAAACGGCAGGCCTATTAGCGTTACCGCTTCCCGCCGCCGATCGACGTCTCGGTCCGGTGGGCTTAAGGCAGGCGCTGCAAACACTTGCCGGAGCATCCTTCCGACTAATCCTTGATCCGGTTACTCGGGTCGTTGCGTTCGATCGGTCGGAGAATGATATCAACGGCTGCGAACACGCGTGTCCCGATGAGTAGTCGCCTGATAGTCATCGTTGTGATAATCGCCCTGGCGGTATCCGATAGTGTCGGCGCGGCCGGTACGTCTAATACCGAGGTTAAAGAAATTGTCTCAGATTCATCCGTAATAGCAGAAAGCGCCTTATCGTCAGCCGACCTTGCACGCGCGCAGCTATGGGATCTGTCGGTGGTCGAGTGGCATCGGTACCAACAATTGATGCAAGGGATCCGGGGGAGTATCAGTCCATCGACGATATCACCCATTGAAGTCCTCGGGATCCATGCGCGCGATGATGCGGAACGCCGGCAATATGCCGAAGCCTGGGTGCACGCCATGCGCGAAGACGTCGATCGGATCCTCGCGTTCCAACATGCCTACGATGCGGCAGGGAAACGCTTGTATCCGAACGAACTGATGATAGACATCGATCGTCTACCCGGAAAGCACGAACAGGCGGATGCGTTTCGAGCCACCGATCGGATCTTATTTTTCTCCCGTCCGAATTGTCCCGATTGTGATGCACTAATGACGAAGTTGTTGGCACAGATCGATGATGTCAGCGGTATCGACATCTTTCTCACGGCGCTAGCGCCCGGCGACGATGCGGCAGTACGAGCATGGGCGTCGACTCACCAAATAAATCCCGAGTGGGTGCGCAGCCGGCAGATCACGCTTAACCATGACGTCGGAGTATTGGACAAGCTGACTAGCGGGCAGGGCAAAGTGCCCACTATCTTGCGTCGTCGCGGCGAGAAGCTGTCACAAGTCCGAGGATCGGATCTTTAAATGACGGCTTCAATAAGAACCTACGGCGTTTGTTTGATCACAATTGCGATCCTCGTTTCCTCGAACGATGTCCGCAGCACCGAAGCGATTCCACAAGGTTATCGTTCTATCGCAGCGGAGCGTGGCATTCCATATACGATTCTCTATGCGGTGGCCCTTGCCGAGAGCGGCAAGCGAATTTCGGACGTAAAAAGTTATCGGCCCTGGCCATGGACCTTAAATGTTGCAGGTCGCGGTTATTTTTTCGATTCCCGGTTGGCGGCATGGCAGACACTGAAGGGATTGCTGGGCAACGGCGATCGCTCGATTGACATCGGTCTGATGCAAGTTAATTGGCGTTATCACAGCAAGCGGCTCGGTAGCGCGTGGCAGGCGCTCGATCCGTATCACAATCTCCGTGTCGGAGCGGCGATCTTGCACGACTGCTATTTCAATGAGCGCGATTGGTGGGCCAGTGTGGGCTGCTACCACGCGCCGAATAATTTGGAACGCGCCGCACAGTATCGTCGCCGTGTCGTCGCCCGCTGGCAGCGGCTCGTGAAAGCGGGATAGGGTGATGGCTCGATTCTCTCGTCAATGGTGGATGTGGTTGGCTATCATTTGCCTTTTGACGCCGGTCATGGCGTATGCCGAACTCACCGTCATCTACGATAGTGGTGATACCGAGCCCATCGCACCGTTTCTCGGGCCGTTCGAATCGAACAATGAAATACCGCAGCAAGATCCGCGTTCAATAGAACCACAAATCGGTGCGGCAGATCCTAAATCGTGGCTTCCTATTCAGTCACCTGGATTAACACCTGGGATTGTACAAACAAGGTCGCATGATCGACCGTTCGCACGCCCCTTTTTTCTGATCGGATCCGATACAAGGTCTTGGCAATGGCTTCAGGATCATCGGGAACAGCTCATGGAGATCGGCGCCGTGGGCATGTTGGTACAGGCTGAGACAGTGGATGATCTAGGCGCGATCGCCGCGCTGGCAGATGGCCTGTCGATACTGCCGGCGTCTGCCAGCGACATCGCGAAGGCGTTAGGGATCTCGCATTACCCTGTTTTGATTTCCACGCACGCCATCGAACAGTGAGCGCCCATCCGATCGAGGCGCTGCTGCGACCACCGGTTGAGCTATGGTCGATGTTAGCCGCATTTGCGGCCGCGGCGATCGCCATTCTCGCGCCCTGGTCTTTAATGATGCCGCCGAGTGTGGCCTTTGGTGCCAGTGCGTTACTCATATTAATGGGGCTAATTCGGGGACGGCAGGCGTGGCGGGTACTACGTTACCAAAGAAACATGCGCCGGATGCCCCTCTATAAGGTGCGATCAAACAAGATCCCGCTTAGCCGTCGCAAACTTTTCCTGGGCCGTGGATTCCGCTGGAGCCAGAAGCACACCCAACGATTGCGCGATACCATCCGACCAGAAGTTCAACACTATGTGCAACCCGGATCCCTCTATCAGTGGGCGCGCCGTAAGGAAGTCGCTTGGGAAGCCGTGCCGATACTGAGTTGGCTTGCCAGTGTGCTTCGAGTACGGGCCTGGTGGAATCCGGTTGCGCCATTACCCGACGTTGGTGGTAAGTCGGCATTGCATGCCGTCGAGCTGGAAGAGCAGGATGTCTGGATGGATATCGGCGAACGGGTAGGGCACACCCTAGTACTCGGTACCACTCGAGTCGGTAAGACGCGACTGGCTGAGATCTTAATCACCCAGGACATTCGCAGAGGCGATGTTGTGATTGTCTTCGATCCGAAGGGGGATGCGGATCTATTGCGGCGGGTGTACGCGGAGGCGAAGCAGGCAGGGCGGGCGAAGGACTTCACTATGTTTCATCTCGGGTTTCCTGAAGTGTCAGCTCGCTACAACGCGATTGGCAACTTTTCTCGTATCACCGAAGTCGCGACTCGGATCGCCAATCAACTGCCGAGCGAGGGTAACTCGGCGGCATTTAAAGAGTTCGCGTGGCGATTCGTCAATATTATCGCGAGAGCATTAGTGGCTCTTGGACGGCGTCCGGACTATCAGCAGGTCCGACGCTACATCAATGACATCGAGCCCTTGTTCATCGAATACACACACGCCCATTTGGAACGGTACGGCGCGAAGGATTGGAAGGCACAGGTCGACGAACTCGCGAGCACGATTAAAGAGCGTAATCTGCCGTCGGCACTGCGGGGTCGGAACAATGAAGCTGTAGCCCTAATGCGGCACCTACAAGCGCAGGACGTTTATGATCCAGTCCTCGACGGTTTAATGTCGGCCTTCAAATACGACAAGACGTATTTCGACAAAATCGTGAGCTCCGTTGGACCGTTAATGGAGAAACTTACCACCGGCAATATCGCGGCGCTAATTTCCCCGGACTACCTGGACGATAACGACAGGCGGCCCATCTTCGAATGGATGGAAGTGATCCGTCGCAAAGGGATCGTCTACGTGGGGCTAGATGCACTAACTGATACAACCGTCGCCAGTGCCGTTGGCAATTCCATGTTCGCAGACCTGGTGTCGGTTGCTGGGCATATTTACAAGCACGGCGTATCGGATAACCCAACCGAGACCCCGCCGACGATCTCGATGCACGCCGACGAATTCAACGAATTGATCGGCGATGAGTTCGTTCCGTTGTTGAACAAAGCCGGCGGGGCTGGGTTTCAGGTCACCGCTTATACGCAGACCTGGTCGGACGTTGAGGCACGGATCGGCAATCGGGCGAAGGCCGGACAGGTCGCCGGTAACTTCAATACGCTGATCATGCTCCGGGTCAAGGAACTGGCGACGGCCGAAATGCTGACCGAGCAGCTCCCTAGAGTAGAGGTCTTCACGCTGATGAGTGTCTCTGGCGTAGACGACTCCTCAGAACCCGGTTCGGGGGTCGACTTTAAGTCTCGCAACGAGGATCGGATCAGTGTCTCCGAAGTGCCGATGCTCACACCGGCAGAGCTGATCACGTTACCGAAAGGGCAAGCCTTTGCGCTGCTCGAGGGCGGGCAGCTTTGGAAGATCCGTATGCCGTTACCGACCTCAGATCCGAATATGCCGGAAACGCTTAACCAAATAGCCAACGAAATGGAACGCACCTATATCACCAACGATCATTGGTATCGAGCAGAGGATCCCTGGTGGGCGCCAGGCAGAGATGGTGACGTTCCAGCCATCCATAGCGACGCGACGAATGGCTGAAGCCGCGGCTGATCCCCGCCGCAGGGTTGTCCAGGATGGGCTGGTTTCGAAAATCCTCACATCGGTCGCAACAGTTGTTCAGTGGCTATTATTCTCGTTGGTATTTTCGATCATCATTGAGTGGGTCGGCATGGCGTTCTGGTGGCAAGATGAAGGCCTAGACCACAGCCGAACCATGCTAGTGAAAGAGATAAGTTATCTTGACAACGATTTTAGGCGAAGTGTTGTCACATCTAACCCAGCACAATTCGCTAAACAGTTCGCCGATAATAGTTATCACTACCTATTTGAAGTAACGCGATCCCTCGACTTTATTCGTTGGGTCTCGCCGTCACCGTCAACAAACGAACGAGGGCTGAGACCAACGCTACACAAGATTTATACGCCAATTGCCGAGTTCGTGATCGCAACGATGCAAGTTACTCAGGTATTCTCGGTGCGCCTGGCGATCCTCACGTTGGCGATGCCGATATTTCTACTCTTTAGTTTGGTTGCGGTTGTCGATGGCTTAGTGCAACGAGATCTACGCCGGTGGGGCGGCGGCCGCGAGAGTTCGTTTGTCTATCACTATGCGAAAAAGGCGGCGTTGCCCCTCGTAGTGTTGACCTGGGTTATTTATCTCGCCTTACCGTTTAGTTTGCACCCAACGTTCATTATTGTCCCGTTCGCGACGCTATTCGCGCTGACGGTGGCGATCACGGCGAGTACGTTTAAGAAGTATCTTTGAGATCTTAGAACGGTTCTGCGCAGCTGCCACCGCTGGCTTTAATATGTCATAACGTCCTTTATGACATAGTATAATCTCTTCGTAAGTAGATGCGGTGCTGACGAGTAGGGGAGGGTAGTTCGAGAAGGCGGACGTTCGCAACGGCCTGGTCATCGGCAGTATAGAGCCCGAAGCGGGTATTTGAACGGTACCCGGATACTCCTGATAAAATATGTTATCAAGAGTAAAACACATCGTTCAACTCACCATCGCAGTGAAGAAATTCGTGCCACACGTAGTGGGTGGTCTTCACGAAAAATCCAAACAATTGAATTCGTCCTTATACGAGGAAGCCGGGCGTGACATTCCACGCGACGATCAAGAACGACGACGAGGATCTCTATGTCTGGACGCTCGACTTTTAATAATAGCTTCTGGCTAGGGGGAATTTTAGCTGACAAGACCGAACCGTCGTAAAACCACAAGCATAAATAGGTACAGCAAACTTGTTCCGCCACAGGAAAGTGCCAGGCTTACCCAGAACTCAAAATTACTACGTAACAACCACCAAAAAATGACAAACAAGGCAAGCGACGGGATAACAAGCCAGAATATTTGTATTGAGAGGTCGGCGATTTGCGAATTAGAGACGGATTCGTAACGCATCCACACAAATGCAAGCAGCGAGGTCAGCGGTAACGAAGCGATTACCGCAGCAACCGCCGAATTACGTTTAGCTACTTCAGTGATTATTACAATAACCGTAGCGGTTAAGATGATTTTAATTGCGTAGTAGATCATTTCAGCTAAGCGTCTGCGAGCTTGCTTTCGATAGGGGCCAACTTATCGCGACCATGCGCTAACCGGTACAGTGCAGGAAGCACAAGCAAGGTCAATATCGTTGACGAGATAATCCCGCCGATGACGACCGTTGCCAAAGGTCGTTGAACCTCGGATCCGATCCCAGTATTCAACGCCATCGGGACGAAGCCGAGGGAGGCCACCAATGCCGTCATTAGTACCGGCCGCAGTCTTGTCAATGCACCCTCTGTGAGGGCCTCGTCGATGGTGTGCCCTGCCGTGCGCAAATCTCCGATAAACGCCACCAACACGAGGCCGTTGAGTACTGCTATTCCAGAGAGCGCTATAAATCCGACAGCTGCCGAGATTGAGAACGGAATATCCCGAATGATCAACGCGATAATTCCGCCTGTAAGGGCTAAAGGGACACCCGAAAATATGACGGCCGCGTCTCTCACCGAACCCAATGCCATCACGAGCAAGCCAATTATTAGGCACAGCGTGAGCGGTACGACAATTGCAAGGCGCCGCGTCGCCGACTCGAGTTGTTGAAAGGTCCCTCCATATTCCAACCAATAGCCGGGCGGGATTTCGATATTGGCACGGACAGCACGCTGTACATCTTTAACGAATGAACCCAGATCGCGCCCCCGTACATTAGCGCTGACGACAACCCGGCGCTTGCCATTCTCGCGATAGACTTGGTTGAAGCCAGTCGTTAAGTTCGGGCTTGCTACTTCGCCTAGCGGGATGTAACCGCCGCCCGGCAATGGTACCGGGAGGTTCGACAACCAGTCGGGATTTGTCCGCAGCGCCTCCGGCAGTCGCACTACAATGTCTGCCCGACGATCGCCCTCATAGAACTGCCCGACCTCCTGTCCACCAAGCGCGCTCGCGATGAGTTCTTGTAAATCTTCAATGTTGATGCCGTAGCGTGCAAGTGCTGCACGATCGGGTTCAATTGTCATTAACGGAAGTCCTGTCGCCTGTTCGACCGCCACGTCTGCGGAGCCACTTACTGCCGCAATCGTTGATTCGATTTCATCACCCAGAGCGATGAGTTGATCAAAATCATCGCCGAAGACCTTAACTGCGAGTTCTGCGCGTACCCCGGATATCAGTTCGTTAAACCGCATCTGGATCGGTTGTAGAAATTCGTAGCGATTTCCCGGGATCGGGGTCACCAAGGCTTCCAGCTCATCCACAACTTGAGATTTGGTCTTGTTGGGATCTGGCCACTGATCACGCGGTTTAAGTATGATGAAGTTATCGGCCACGCTGGGCGGAACAGCATCGGTCGCGACCTCTGCGGTACCGATCTTGGCAAACACACGCTCCACTTCCGGCTGCTTTTTGATTTCCAGTTCCAATTGCTCTTGTAGACGTAGCGCTTGGCCAAGCGACGTGCCTGGGATGCGAAGTGCGTGCATCGCGATATCGCCTTCGTCCAAATTGGGAACGAATTCTGACCCGAGACTCAACGCCAACTGCCCACAAAAGCCCGCAAATAGCGCTGCCACCATGACAACAAGCCAACGAAGCTTCAGGGTTAAAGTCAATACGGGACGATAGACGTACCGTGTCACTCGCATGATTAAACCTTCCGTCTCCCGAACTGGTTTACGAAACAAAAGCGCAACCCCAGCAGGAATAAAAGTGACCGATAACACCATTGCGCTAACGAGTGCAATGACGACTGTGATCGCCATGGGGTGAAACATTTTCCCTTCGATCCCGGTAAGCGCAAAGATTGGTAGGTAAACCGCGGTGATGATGAAGACGCCAAATAGGGCCGGTCGAATTACCTCACGTGTCGCATCAAATACAACAACCAGCCGCTCGGCTAATGGCAGCCTTCCGTTACGCCCAGCCTCACCGAGGCGGCGTAGGCAGTTTTCGACGATGATCACTGCACCATCCACAATAAGACCGAAGTCGAGCGCACCCAGGCTCATCAGATTGGCGCTGACTTTTGCTTGAACCATGCCGCTGATGGTCATGAGCATCGCAATTGGAATGACCGCCGCCGTTAACAGCGCAGCGCGAACGTTACCCAGAAATACGAACAAAACGACGATGACCAGTAAGGCGCCTTCCACTAGATTCGTCTGAACCGTTTGAAGTGTATTATCGACCAGTCGAGTGCGATCGTAGACTGCGGTTGCCGTGATCCCAGCGGGTAAGCTTGTCTGGATTTCCTTCAATTTCTTAGCCACGCCGCTGGCGACCGCACGACTGTTCTCCCCGATCAGCATGAACACCGTGCTCATCACGACTTCGCGCCCATTTTGGGTCGCTGCACCGGAGCGGAGTTCTTGACCCAAACCGACCGTGGCAACGTCCTTCACGCGGATGGGCACGCCCTTGGATTCGCGGATAACAATGTCGCCGAGATCTTCGAGGCTGTTGGCTTGACCGGGTACCCGCATTAGCCACTGAGCACCGTTATTCTCAATGAAGCCCGCGCCGCGGTTACTATTGTTCCGTTCAATGGCCGATGAAACGTCCGCGAATGTTAATCCATACGCGAAAAGCTTCGCTGGATCCGGCGCCACGAGTATTTCTTTTTTGTAGCCGCCAATGGGATTTACCTCCACGACACCGGGGACTCTTAGCAGCTGCGGGCGAATGATCCAATCGTGTACAGAGCGCAGGTCCGTCGGTGTAATCGGGGTACCGTCAACATTACTCGCGCCTGGCTCTGCATCCACGGTGAACATGAAAATCTCACCAAGTCCGGTAGCAATCGGCCCTAACGCCGGTTCGACGGAAGCCGGTAAGGCGGAACTGGCCGCGTTCAAACGTTCACCCACTTGCTGGCGCGCAAAATAGATATCGGTTCCTTCTTCGAAAATGGCTGTGATCTGCGACAAGCCATAGCGCGAAACAGAGCGCGTGTAACTCAGTTGAGGCAAGCCTGCCATCGCATTTTCAAGTGGAAAGCTAATTCTTTGTTCCACCTCCAGCGGCGTATAACCAGGCGCGGCAGTATTAACTTGTACTTGTATGTTGGTGATATCGGGGACTGCATCGATGGGCAGTTTTGTGAAATTCCACAACCCGAGGCCAACCATGAACAATACGAACGAAAGCACTAGACCCCTTTGGGCTAATGCGCCTTTCAAAATGTAATCAAGCATGGCGGATCCTCAATGGTCGTGCGATGCGCCGGACTTTTCAATGTCCGCTTTGACGAGATAGCTGTTGGCCGTTACATAACGCGTGCCAGGGTCGAGACCGCCAAGCACTTCCACCGCGTCCGCGTCCTGCCTGCCAAGTTCCAGCATGCGAACTTCGTATTCATCACCTATCTTGGCGTAAACAACGGTGAAGTCTCGGAACGCCTGTAGTCCATTGCGTTTAACTGCGAGCGGAACGGAGTACTCCGCGACCTTTATTTTTGCAGTGACGTACATTCCGGGAAGAAATGAACCGAAGGCATTGTCGAGCGCAACACGCGCTATTGCCGCCTGATTACTATCGGCAACAACCTTTATTCGACCGATAGTGCTTTTCGCGGTGATCTCTCCAATAGCCGTCGCCAACGTAACAAGGTCGCCGACCTTGACCTGCGTGCGATGTTTGGGGAATACGGACAGGTCCGCCCAAACAGTAGAGGTGTCCATGATGGTGAACAAAATGCGTCCATTCGTTTGCTCGCCCGGATTCGCATTGCGCTCGGTGATGACGCCGTCGATCGGCGCGGCGATTGAATAGGAGTTAAGGCTTTCATTACTTTCAATCGTGGCAAGTGTCTGCCCTGCTTTAACCGATGCACCGGTCGCTACGCGGATGGATTTTATCTCTCCATCAAATCGCGCGCTGACCACACTTTGGCGTTCTGTATTGGGAACAATCTGTCCGTATACTTCGACGGTTTCAACTAAAGTGGCCGGTCCAGCGATCGCCGTTTCCAAACCGAACGCGTCTGCTACCTTGGACTCGATGAGTGTACGGCCTTCAAAGTTGTCGTACTCCCACCGATGGGATCTGCCCCCGACATCTACCTCTATCGTGACGATAAAAGAATGCGGCTCGTAGATCACCGTGTCGCCTCTCAGAAAACCGTCCTCGGGTTTAAAATTAATCTCATCGACACGATCGCCGAGACGAGTTAATCGAATATGGAGATCGACTTCAGTTGGATCTACCGGCTCTCCATTGGACGTTAACCACGCCCGGAATTCTGGTGGCACGCCGGTTTCGAAAATCGCCAGCTCTAGTGCGATGTCGCCGTCCGCGAGTATCCGCCCACCATGTTCGCCGCGCACATAATCTGCCGCAGGTTCGACATGACTGTCTTGCGAGTTCGCGCTCATGTTTAAGACGCTGGTATCGCAAGCACTGAGTAACGCGGCCATGATTATCAATAAAGTAGCCGTGATGTATTGATTTTTTATCATTTGCTTTCTTCCAATTTGACGACTCGCGTCCCTGTTAGGCGTTCGATTTCGATAACATGCCTATGCGAATCGATGCTTGCTGCTATCAATTCGCGACGGGCATCAATCAGCTCGGTTTGCACGGTGCCCCATTCCATGTAGCTGTAACGACCGAGCTCATAAGCCTCGTGAGTCTGGGATAACGCTGATTCGATCCGGGGAATAATCTGTTCCCGCAGAACGCCGGCCCGATGCAGGCTGTGTTGGAGTGATTCGTAAAGAACGTACAGTTTCGTTTCGAGATGCACCCGGGCCGCCGTTCCTTTCGCCCGCGTTTGTGCGACTTGTGCCGTCGTTTCGGCAATACGGCCCTGATTACGATTTCGGATCGCTAAGGGGATCGAGACGCTGCCTAGCAAGGCCTGGTCGTTTGTAGCCTCGAACCTGCGGACGCCCAAGCTGGCCCGCCAAACCGGCTTGCTCTGAGCCTGAGCTAACAATAATTCCGATTCGGCCAATCGTTCCGCCGATAAATATCTCGTTAGGTCAACCGTGCGGAGCATGTATTCCCGAAGAGCACCGAACGACTCCGTCTCTGGCAGCATTAAAGGGTTGCCTTGTACGGTGACGAACTCAGGAGCGATTTGCCCCCATTGCGCTGCTAGACGGTGTCTGCCGGCAGAAAGTTCATGATCAAGATCTTCGCGGATAAGTTGGGCGGCGGCGAGTTTCGCCTCGGCGCGAGCCAGGTCTGCAGGCGGGGTACGGCCGGCATTAACACGCTTAGTAACCGCCAGAATGGTGTCTTGTGCCAGCTTGACGGCTTCATTCGCGGTAGTTATTTGCGCCTGCACTGCCAGAACGTCAAGAAATCGGCGAGCCGTCTCGGCGGCCACATCCAACCGTAGGATGTCGGCGTCCGAAGCAATTAGTGATTCGCGAGCAAGCGCTGCATTAACGCGCCGCTCTCGGACTCGACGTTCGATAACCCAGGCGAGACTGATTGTAGTCTCTGCGCTTTTGAACCCGCTAAATGCATCGGATCCCAGCACATCCTCTAACGCTACGGTCAGTTGCGGATTCGGCGCTAGATGCGCTTGTTCGACCCGGCCCCGCGCCGCATCGAGCTCGAACCCCGATGCCACAAGGTCGGGATTACTGCTTAAACTTTTTGTTATTGCATTATCGAGCGTTAAAGCGTGTAACTCGCTTAACAAAGTACTCTCGCCGTAAGCGACGCCGCTTTGCACAATAAGTAAGGCGAATGCGCACGAATAGCGCCTAAAGGTATTCGACATGTATCCATCTCCCGCTGTGCATCAAAACGCACAGCGCCAGGACCAACGGAAAAGCGAGCGCGTGCTACTTAGCGCGCCGCTTAGCGTGATTGGATCAGGAGAGGGGTGTGGGCGGTGCGCGCAAGGGAGGGCGCCATCGTGAGCGATGGCGTGGACTTAATAGGCCCGTTCGAGAGGCCCATAAATGCGCGCGGCATTTAGTGACTACTAGCAGGGTGAAAATAAATACAGCAATAAAAGGAAACGTCTGATTTACGCTGCGGATTACTTCAAGTAGCGATACGTCTGTATCGCCAAGATGGCCGTGGTCGCTAAGCTCGGTTTCGTGGACATGCGTACCATGAAGTCCGCCGGCTCCCGCGGCGTTGAGGTGCAGGTGTATACCGCTGGATTGCATTACAGCAAGCGAGATAGCGATGAGAATCGCGAAGAAGGGACGAATGGCGGTCACCGGTGCAATATAACCCAGAATTCTAAAAATGTTTAACACTCAACGATTTTCAACGGGTAGACTTCGAAGGTCGTAAACGTTGTCCTACCAATAACCTACGATATTCAGGAGTTGCTCGGCCAACAAAATAAATAGTGTCCCGTTCGTTTCGAGCTTCGCGAAAGAAAGTGTGAATTAAGTAGTGAGATACAAGCAATTAATACAAAAGGTGCCACGCGCGTTATTCATGACGGGGATCCTACTCTTGTCAGCATGCGCGCTGATTGAGCGAGAAGTCGATGCGCCCCGCGTTATTGTCGAACGGATCCGGACGGAGACAGCCACTATACGGTCGGCATTTTTTGTCGAATATAGGAACAATATTTACCTGGCTGGCTCTGTCGCCGGTAAGTGGAGTAGCAGAAATGCACTTTTCGGCCACGTCCACGCCGCCATCACTGCGCCTGATGGTACGGACATTTTATGCACGATCGCCCGGCACCGAAACGCACCACGTCAATTTAGCAAGCCTTACCGCGCCAAACTTGAAAGAATTCCCGAACCAGGAAGCCTAGTGCGGGTGTGGCACCATTACGACGCAACGCACCAAATATGTCATGCCTCCTAATGATTAGGAATCGCCGCTGAACGAGCGGCAAATTTGGTGGGCTATCGACGTTTCTTTAATAACCACCTCCGTGCACTAAATGTCCATCCGATAACCCATTATCGTGCTCACGTGCTGTAATTGAAATAATCTATATTCCTCGAATCAAGTCGTGTAAGCGCAAAGTTTCGATGTCACCGTTCGCTCCCCCGATTCGCCGATGCCCATATTATTGAACTCTGACGACTGAGGCGGTCGATGGCGGTCATTACCGGATTGCGTCCATTCAAGAAAGTTTGGATCAACCGGTTCAAAAACCCTCAACCTAGCCAGTTTGGAAACTCTGATCTCAAAAACGATTTTCGTGCCCGTTCCAGGTTCGGGAAGAGAATATACCAAAGCTTATCAACCCAACCTTACACGGACGTTGGCGTTACTGCCGCTCACGATTTTCATTTTAATAAGCAAACTCTAATTACCGTCTTCGACGTTTAACAAAAACCCCGCACCTCGTTGAATTGATTTTCCATAGCTAGTCCTTCTCCCTTCATCGAACATGCGCGTCATGGGAAAAACGGTGAGGACATCAATGCGCATTATTCAGCTACTGATCTTAGTCGCTCTTGCTGCTTCATTACCTGTCCAGTTCGCCCGCGCAGATGCGGACGGTGAACGGGCGGTACTGGCGCGTATCGCCCACGAACTGCAGGTTATCGGCCCGATGATTAACGAGGCTACTTCGCAAGCCAATCCCGACGCCCGTATCAAATTCAATTACAACTGGCTGCAGCAGGATCTCGATCGGATCCGACTCGGGATCCAGGCGCACATCGATGCCCCACGTTCAGCGCCCCGGACGTTTCCACCGCTACGCGGCGATTACCGTCGGTGATGGCGAATTGTGACGGCAGCACAGAACACGGCGTTCCAAGCGGGCTCCGGTTTTACACCGGCAACGCTCTTGACTGGGATCGCCTCCATCATTTTGGTGCTCGCTTTCGTATGGGTGATCTGGGTGACGGTAGGTACTTTCCGTGCTTGGCACAACGGGCAGGTGGTGTTGTTCGACGTGGTCTGGAGTCCATTGCGCGCCAGCATCGTGCTCATGGTCTTGGGATTTTACCTGCGGTAAGGGCTAACGGTTGTTACCGCGTTGATTCGGGGAAACCCCGATAGTCATAACAACGGGAAGCCCCGTTACATCGGAGAGAAAGCAATGATGAAGAAACGTGCAGAACGTGTGATCACCGCAGTCGGGTTGTTGGTGATGTCAGCTGGGCAATCTGTGTGGGCCGCGTTACCGACCCCGGTCGCTCCCAGTACGGCGCCGCCGGCAGGTGACTGGATCGGGCTTATTAAGGGTTATATCAAGGACGGTGGGTTAGTCCTCGGTTTGGCCATCGCCGTGATCGGTTTTCTGTGGGTCGCCTACCTTGGGTTCGCCAAATTCAATGAAGCCCGCCAAGGCAAGGCCGAGTGGGCTGAGGTTGGAGTCTTAGGGATCGTCGGTGCGGTGGTGTTGATCTTTGCGAGCTTCCTGCTTACCGAAGCGGCAGGCGTTATTTAATCGATGCCCGATCGTGACGACATTCTCGCTGACCGACTCAATGTGGAGCCGACGATTTTTAAAGGGTGTTCGTCCTCGGAACTCGGCGTCGTTGTGGTTGTGGCCGCGCTTATCTGGTTGCCCGTCAGCCTCCTCCTTGCGGGTTTGATGGGCGCGGTCACGATGGGGTTTGGGCTAGCTGGTGTTGGGGTGGTCGGCTCTGTGATTGTGATGGCGAGTTTATTGCAGCGCATGAAGCGCGGTCGGCCAGACGGATACTACCAACAGCAGATCAGTATCTGGCTATCCGATCATGGATTACGCCGTACGCGGTTCATCCGGCGCAGTGGTGCTTGGGATATCGGGAGGACTCACGTTGCGACGGTACCGGACCGAAATTGATAACGTCCGTGCACATGTGCGCTCGCTGTGGGCTGTTATCACACTTGAGTTCGTTGTGATCGCGGCACTCTGGTTTGGTTGGAGTCAGGCACCGAAGCATCTCAGGGTGCATGTCCCGCCGGATCTTCGCTCCGGGGCGACATTGGCGGTGCAGGAAGTGCCGGCCGCGAACGTGTATGCCTTTGCCTTCTACCTTTTCCAACAACTCAACCGCTGGCCGGAAGACGGTGCAAAGGATTATGGCAAAGCCATCTTTCGGATCTCACCGTATGTCACGCCGCGTTACCGCGCAGAGTTGATCTCGGATATGGAATTAAAAGGTCGTCAAGGCGAATTGAGTTACCGCGTGCGGGGCGTGCACGAAATTGCCGGGCACGGTTATGAAGAACGCCGGGTCGATGTGCTCGCACCCGGTGTATGGGTGGTCTGGTTGGATCTTGATCTATTGGAGTCCGTGAAAGGGATGACCGTGAAGAAGACCGCTATTCGCTATCCGTTGCGGGTGGTGAGTCTTTCTGTTGATCCGGAAGCGAACCCATGGGGATTGGCGCTCGATGGTTATGCAAGTGCGGGTCCGCATCGCCTAGATGAGTCGCAACTCGATGTAGATATCGAGCAAGAGAATTAACCGGACGCCGGAGCACCCCATGCGAAAGTTCAACGCCTTGAGTCACGTCATCGCCGTCTCGTTTAGTCTGACGCTATTAATGATGCAGACGTTGGCTCATGCCGAAACCGACGCGCTTGAACGGATCGAGTGGAAGAAAGTGCCGATCGAACTGCACCTTATCGTCGGTGAAGAACAGCGAATCGCGTTCCCCGCTGCAGTGAGGGTCGGTGTACCGGGAGCCGTTCAACCGATACTCCGTGCGCAGAGTGTGAATGGCACGGTCTATCTATTGGCGCATGCACCATTCGACTCGAGCCGGTTCATGGTGCGCGAACTCGAGAGTGGCCGAATTTATCTCTTCGACGTTACGGCTACTGACGTCGGTGTCGCGAACGATCCGATCGAAATCTTTATCGCCGGTGACAGCACCGCCGACAATAATATTGCACTTGGCGATGACGACGGCGATCAAAGCCAACCAGGCTACATCCGACTCACTCGGTTTGCTGCCCAGCAACTCTATGCGCCGTCGCGCTTGGTCAATGATAGCCGCGGACTTGTCCGAGTCCCGGTTGCCCGCGATCCATTCAATCTACTTCGTGGTGCGACGATCGAAGCAACGCCATTGGTCGGGTGGCGAGCCAACGGGCTTTACGTCACGGCGGTCAAGCTCACCAATAAAACGTTACAACCGCAGACGCTGGACCCACGTGATCTGAGGGGCGCATGGTTGACGGCGACCTTTCAGCATCACCGTTTGTTACCGAAGGGCGATGAGGCCGACACCACTGCCGTCTATTTGATTTCGGCGCGGCCGTTCGACGTCTCACGCTAGGAATTGTCGTGCCCGCCGTCACTGCCAATCGACTCCTGCCGCTGCTCGCTGGCGCCGTGGTCCTGATGCTGGCGTTTGTGACGCTGAAGTCGTGTAACGACGAAAGATCCGCGTCACTGGTCATGGAAACCGTGCCCCAGCCACCAGCGCCGGATGCGGACAGTCCAGCCGACACGATCAAGACATTAACGGCAAACGTCGCCGCGATGACAGTCGAGGTTCAGACCTTGCGCAAAGACAATGACAAGCTACACAACGAGAATCGCGACCTACTCGTCAACCGTCAACAAATCGAGGAGAACGTTACAACGCGTGTTAAGCGCGAGTTGGCAAGCCGGCAAAAGGATCAAGCGGCACGCCATCGCATTGATAGTGGCGTGCTGTCGTCATTGACATCACGGGTGGACGCACTCTCGCAATCGCTGACGCAGATCCGATCCACAGATCCCGATAGTGACATTCCGGTAGGGTTAGGTCTCAATGATTTCGAGAGCGCAAACGCGGCGGATGAACTTTTCTGGATCGATCCGTTGGATGCTTTCGATAGTGAACGACCTCCATTGCAGTCCTCCGGCATTTTGCGACAGGCAAGTCGCTCGGCCGATCCGACACTGACGTCGGTCGGTGACCAGTCGAACAATCTCGTAGCGTCCTTGAAGACCGATCCGCCGATTTTCACCGTACCCCGTAACGCCACCCTGATCGGATCGACCGCTATGACGGCACTCGTCGGCAGGATCCCGGTGCAAGGACAGGTGCGCGATCCGATGCCATTCAAGGTGATCACTGGTAGCGATAACCTCGCGGCAAACGGTCTGACCGTACCCGGCGTTCAAGGCATGGTGTGGAGCGGTACGGCGATCGGCGATTGGACGTTGTCATGTGTGACCGGGCGACTCGATTCCGTCACGTTCGTTTTTGACGATGGCACTATTCGGACACTGTCGAGTGACGAGGCGGGTAACCAGCGTGGCGGGGCAGATAAGCCGCTCGGCTGGATCTCGGACGACCAAGGTATTCCCTGTATCACGGGTGAGCGCAAGACGAACGCCCCGGCCTTTCTGACTCAGCGTATTGGTGTGATGGCCATTCAAGCGGCCGCGGAAGCGGCGGCCAGTGCGCAGACGACATCAAGAGTCAATGACTTCGGCGGCGTGACCAGCAGTGTTACCGGTGATACCAGCCGCTTCGTCATGGGTAAGACACTCTCGGGTGGTAGCGAAGCGATCTCGAAATGGCTGCTGGAACGCCAAGCCCAGAGCTTCGATGCGGTCTTTGTGCCGGCTGGCGTGCGGATAGCTATTCATGTTGACCACGAACTCCCAATCGACCTCGAAACTAACGGCAGGAAACTGAGCCATGCACACGCCATTGATCCGACGCTTCGTACTCGCCTTGATTAGCGTTGCGCTGGCGGGCTGCGCCGGGACCAAGGATTCCGTGCTCCCGCAACACGGTCCTTCAATGGTGACCATCTATCAGAATCATCTTAACAACATGAATGCACAGCAACCGCAGATCCTGCGGCACGAACTGGGTCATCGGCCAATCCTCACCGGTACGGCAGATCTGTACGGTTATACGCGCGACGCCTTCAACGAGATCGAACTCCTGTTTCCGCGGCTGCCGAACCCGACATTGGTGATGTATGTGTTCCCACATCTCGTTGGCGCGTCGCATGCGCCGGTGCCGGGTTACGCCACTGCTTTCTCGATGTATGACCAGGTGGAATACGCACTGCCTGGCGAAGTCCCATCGAGGCGGCTCGCGATACCGTGATGAACTTGAGCAAGCGGCGTTCAATTGCAAATGAGCTCGGCAATGAAGCCGACGACTCGCCGATCACCACGAGACAGATCAAGCGATTGTATGAGCGCCCACCGTCGTTTACCGATCTCTTGCCGTGGATGGAATACAACCCAACGAGCCGGTCATTTCTATTGGAGGATGGGATCAGTGTCGGCGCGTTGTTCGAAATAACACCGGTCGGTACCGAGGCGCGAACTCAGCAGTTCATGACGCAGTGTCGCGATGCCATCCAAACTGCGCTAACCGATGCGATCCCCGAAGAAGATGGATCGCCTTGGGTGCTACAGGTCTATGTCCAAGACGAACCCAGTTTAGAGCCTTTTCAACTTGAGCTCGCGCAGTATGCGCAGGCCAGCGCGCGTGATACCGCCTACACGAGGCACTTCCAGCAAATGATGTCGGCGCATCTGTCCCGGATCACACGCCCGGGTGGATTGTTCGAAGATACCGCCGTCACCGGTACCCATTGGCAAGGCCAAGTTCGCCGCGTGCGGGCAACGTTGTACCGCCGGCTTCAGCCAAGTGCCAGACCGTTGTCGGCACTCGCGGTGGAGGAAGCGTTGAATGACGTCGCGACAAAGTGGCTTGCCGCGCTGGCCTCCGCCGGGATCCGTGCGCGCCGTGGAACGGGCGCAGATCTCTACGAATGGTTACTCAAATGGTTTAACCCGAAGCCTGAGATTGCGGACGGCGATCCCGACAAGCTACTGGCGCTCGCACCGTATCCAGGAGACGACGCTTTACCGTTCGGTCATGATCTTGCCGAGCGACTGATCCTAGGGATGCCCCGCTCGGATAACGCATCGGCGACTTGGTGGTTCGATGACTTACCGCATACCCAAGTCAGTATTCAAGGTCTGCGTCGTGCGCCGGAGGTTGGGCACATGACCGCGGAGCGCCAGGCCGGTGATCATGTTTTTTCGCTATTCGATCGATTCCCTACCCATACCGTGATGGTGCTGACCTTAACTGCCGCGCCGCAAGACGTCACGCGCAATCACATCGCCCTGGTTAAACGTGCCGCTGTCGGTGATTCCGCGGAAGCTGATCTCACTCGGGAAGATGCAGAGGCCGTCGAACGCGAGATGGCGCGGGGTAACAAGCTGTATCCGCTCGGGATCGCTTTCTATCTCCGCGGCGATGATCTCAAGAGCCTGCGCGCGAACGTGAATCAGTTAAATGCTCTCTTACTGCCGAATGGGCTGCAACCGATTTTGCACGAAGCCGATCTGTTGGCGCTCGACAGTTATGTTCGCAATCTGCCGATGGCCTATGACGCGTCGTTCGACAGATCCGCTCGCCGATCACGACTCGTGTTCTCCAGCCATACCGCGAACCTGATGCCGTTCTACGGTCGCTCAAAAGGCACGGGTCACCCGGGCCTTACGTTCTTCAATCGTGGCGCGGAGCCGCTCGTGTTTGATCCGCTACATCGGGCAGACCGGAAAAAGAACGCCCACATGTTGATCCTGGGACCCACGGGTGCGGGTAAGTCCGCGTTGCTGGTTTACCTGCTACAACAAATGGTCGCAATGTACCGGCCGCGGATCTTCATCATCGAGGCGGGCGGATCTTTCTCGTTGCTCGGTCAACAGCTCTGTGCGCATGAACTGGTCGTTAACCAAGTCACGTTAAACCCGAATACCGATGTGAGTCTGCCGCCGTTTGCTGACGCATTGCGCGTGTTGGCAAAGGAACGTCAGATCCACTTGCGACAAGATCCCGATGCGTTGCCTGATGATGACGAAGAGTCGGACGAGGAGGGGATGGGCCGAGACGTTCTCGGGGAGATGGAAATTGCCGCCCGCATTATGATCACAGGCGGTGATGAACGTGAAGATGCGCGAATGACGCGTGCCGATCGGTTACTGATACGAAACGCCATCTTCCTCGCGGCGAAAACAGTCAAAGCGGCTGGTCGAGATCAGGTGCTCACAGAGGATGTGGTGGCCGCGCTCCAAGGTATCGGCCATGAGGGCGCGCTGTCGGAGCATCGACGCAATCGGGCGAGCGAGATGAGTGACGGGATGGCGCTCTTTTGCTCTGGCCTTGCCGGACATTTCTTCAACCGACCCGGCACGCCTTGGCCAGAGGCGGATGTCACTATTCTGGAGATGGGGATCTTGGCCCGCGAAGGCTACGAGGATCAACTGACGGTCGCGTACATCTCCATGATGAGCCACATTAACGATCTGGTAGAGCGCCACCAGCACGATGCCCGTCCCACATTAGTCGTGACCGATGAAGGCCATATCATCACGACTAATCCGTTACTCGCCCGCTATGTCGTCAAGATCACGAAGATGTGGCGCAAGCTCGGCGCGTGGTTCTGGATCGCCACTCAGAATCTAGAGGACTTCCCTGACGCCGCTCGGCGTATGCTCAACATGATGGAGTGGTGGCTGTGCTTGGTCATGCCCAAAGAAGAAGTGGAGCAGATCGCGCGCTTCAAGGATCTAACCGACGTGCAGCGGAGCCTCTTGCTCTCAGCGCGCAAAGAGCCGGGTAAGTATGTAGAGGGCGTCGTGCTCTCTGACAATCTCGAAGCCTTATTCCGCAATGTGCCGCCGCCTTTGTCACTGGCGCTTGCGATGACAGAAAAGCACGAGAAGGCAGAGCGAGCAGCCATTATGCGTGAAGAAAATTGTAGCGAGCTCGAGGCTGTGTACATCGTTGCGAAACGAATTGCACAACAACGCGGCGGGTGATTATTGGTGCATCAAAACCTGCCCAATGAACACCGCAGTTTGCGGAATGGGTTTCAAGGTCGGGGTTGTTCGTCGGCGAGACACCATAGATCTGCTTACCAATATGGATCATTCAAGGTGACTGGTCAGTTATCGATGCACTGTCGCCGTGACCAGTTTATTGGACTCGTTTGCGTAGTCTTGCTTTCAGTCAACACGTTAGCCGATCAGAAGACAACAGATCCGATCCAACTCGTGGAGATGTTTACAACAACCGAGCGACCTATTGCTGAAATCGGTGCTAACGGATCCGGCAGGAACCGGCAGGGGCTAGACATCCTCGTTGTCGAGATTGATGGGATCCAAGCTGTCGAACACAACCTTTCACTTGATCTGTCGGCAGATCCAAAGCGTTCAAAGCAGGTCGCGTTACAACGTCTCCAACAAATGGACGAGGAAGCAAGATCAAGGCTGCAATTAACCGCAATGGGATTGACGAAGACGATGCGCTACGGTGTCGATCGCACCCCGGCGGTGGTGTTTGATGGCAAGACAGTCGTGTACGGCGTGACCGATCTAACAGTAGCGCTTGAGCACTATGAAGCATGGCAAAGAAGACGCCGCCCAAAATGACGTTACGCGGTCATGCCTTGCTCCTCATCATGATGCTGCTACTTCCGGTCGCAGGCTTCACCGGCACGATCACGACCCCGCAAATAATTGCCCGGACCACGACTGCTGCGTTTTCTTGCATGCAATGGATGCCCATTGGTCTTTGCTTCTGGCTTCGATGTTCAATCTCCGGTTGCCGCGTCAGGACCTCGATCAAGATCGGTCATTACAACCCGGATCTGGTTGTCAGTGCCTACAACGAATTGGGCGGTAACCCGTGGGCCGAGATCCGGGTGACGTTGGGTCTCGCCCAAAAGGCGGCTGCCGGCGGATCACTGGGCGCATTGTTGCCAGTACCAATCGATAGCGCCGGTAATCGAACGGAAAGCGCATCAAGGCGTGATCATAAAAATCTCATCTATCGCGAAACGGACGCCATCGGCCATCCGCTCGCTTCGTTGTCCGGAATTGGCGCTGCAGGCGGACTCGTGTGTCCATCCCAGAGCGCACCTCTGTTCCCCTATTTTCAGTCCGGGCTTGACGCGCTGTCTTGGCGCCAGGAGGTGCCGGAGATTTTCTACCCAGCAAGCTTCATTCCCGGTTTGCGCGAGCTGGGTACCTGGCCGCTGCAAACCTGGGGCGGCGTTTATCCACGGACGGGTTGGACGACACAGAGCGATGAACCTAAGGCCGCTGCACTCAACGCCCAACGCGCTGGCGACATTGTGACCCGCGTAGGCCAACCGCACGTCTATGTGCCTGTGATCGGATCTCCCGGCTCCGGCAAAGTTTGGCCGCCGGGCCCGCTGGTTGAAAGAGATGGCACTACCGGGACCTGGCAAATGTTGTCACCGAAGCCTGAGTCGAGTTGCAACGTCTTCGGTACGAATGACCTCTTGAGTTTGACGGCTTGGGGTGGCGGCAGAGTCGATAATGGCGGTGATTATGTGTGGAACTTGTGGCGACCTTACAAATGTTGCGGTTCGCGCGGTCCATGGTTTTTATTTGACATCGATTGGGTGGCTTTTCCATGAATAAAAGCGTTTTGACCAAACGTCATCGGGGGCAACTCACTAGCTGGATGATGATCGGGCTCCTGGTTTGCGGTAACACGAATGCCGTCACCAAGGGTCCGACGGAAGACGGTCTCTGGTACTACGAGATCGGTGGGGCAGAGCCGGTGTCGGCCCCAGCGAACCCATCCGTCGTTTCGCTAACCTTGGGAGGCTCAGCGCAATTAGGGCTCGGATACAACTGCGGCAAATTTGATCCCGTAGCTGCCGTGACCAATACGTTGAACAACATCGGCAAGGGCGTCGACGACATGCTGAATGCGATGACGGCCGCGGCGAGTGCCGCCATTGCCGCACTTCCAGCACTGATCCTGCAACGCGCTAATCCCGGTCTTTATGACCTCTTCCAAAATGCCCTGCTACAGGCGCAGGAAACGATGCAGTTGGCGACGAAGTCGTGCGAGCAGATGGAGGCCGAGATAGCAGCCGGCAAGAACCCGTATGCCGATCTGATTACGCTTTCGAAGGGTAACGATTGGAAACGCCAAATGGGCATTGGTGGTAACAATGCGGTGAATGCGAAGGGTGCGGTTGAGGCCGCCAATGGGAAAAACGGCGTGCCTTGGATCGGCGGTCAGGCCGGAGGCGCGGGGCAGCCATTGCTCGAATTTACCGGCGACCTCGTTAAAGCTGGATACAACATCAACATGAATCGGCCGGTAACGTCCGCGAGCCCTCCGAGCGCAGTAACTCGCCTAACTGAGATCTGGTCGGCTCCGGTAGATGCGCGGAACTGGGTCGTCGATGTGGTGGGTGAGAACATCGTGACCACGTGCGATACCTGTCGCAAGGACAGCATTCCCGGCACCGGCTTGTTACCGAAACTTTATCAAGAAGCGGACGGAGTCACTGTAGACATACGAAATCTCGTCAACGGTGTAACACCATTGACGCTGGCTAACCTCGACAACATTACCGCCCCCGGGGTCGCGGTCACACGCCAGGTGATCGAATCGATACGCGAACTGCCAGCCTCCGAGCAGAGCCTCATCATGGGGCGGCTTGTCTCGGAAATCAGTGTCGCTCGCACGGTGGAAAAGGCACTGCTTGCTCGTCGACTACTGCTGAGTGGCAGGCAGGTGCCGGAGGTCTATGCAACCGAGGTTGCGCGCGAGCATGCGGATACGGCTATCGCGGAGCTCGACAAGGGTATTGAGGATCTACTGTTCGAAACTAGAGTACGCAAGGAAGTGGTGTCAGATACGATCGCGACGTTGCTTCAACGCGCCGCCGCCCGTCGACAAGCCTCGTTAGGCACGCCACACGTCCCGACCATCGATCCGAGACCGCTGATCAATGGTCGTGTGCAGTAACGGATCCGACTTGCGCTATCGATGGTCGATTCGGTTAACGCTGGTAGCGTTTATCGTTACATTGATTGCGGGTTGGATCCTTTGGCATTCGGTTGCGACGTCTTCCATCAGCGAAGTTCAACGACGCGTAGATAGTATTGATCCGATCGTTACCGGTATCCGGTTGAGCCTGATAGTCCTACTAGCGGTCTGCTGGCCGTTCCTGGCCAGGATCCTTGATAGCGGGATACAACGAACACCGAGTGAACTTGCCAGCTTGGAGTTGCTACGTTGGCGCGTCGTTATTTGGCTCATCGTGATCGAACTGGTGTTAGGTCAGAACCTGCCTGGTCAGTTTCTAACATTGATGCAAGGGGATCCGGCGTGAGCGTCGATAGCTATTTAGAGCTCTTCACGACGCTGTTCGGTTGGACCTTCTATGGGATCCTTTGGGACGTACTACTTGCCACCGGCATTGTGTTTTTACCCTTCCTCGGAATATTGATTGATAACTGGCGTGAGCCGGCGGAGGGTGGCGAGTTCGGCACCGTTACGGGATTATTGCTGCGTCGCATGGAACTACAACTTTTCATCGCGCTGCTGGTGGTCGTATTGGCGGGACAACCTGCTGCGTTGACGCCGTTGAACGCGAGCGCACTTGGTTTCACGCCGCCACCGACGCTCATCGATGCAACGCCAGCGAGAGCAACTGTCGCCGCACCGCAAAGTACCTACGGAACAACTGGATTCACCGGCTCGGCCGGGACCGTGAATATTCCAATCTGGTGGTATGCCGTGCTCTCGATGAGCGCGGGATTCAATCATGCCGTTATCGAAGGCCTACCCACGGCATCGGACATGCGGACCTACGAACAGCAAGCACGGTTGGCCACCGTCGCAGATCCACGACTCCGCCAAGAGGTGAGTGATTTCTTCAGCGAATGCTACATTCCGGCTAGATCAAAATATCAGGCCGAGCGACCTGCTACCGCGCCCATTAATGCTTTGCTAACGACCTACGGACGAGACGACTCCGACTGGATGGGCTCTCATGTCTATCGCAACACCCCAGGTTATTACGACACGATCCGTCCAGCCGCACAGGTGACTGGATGGACTTACAGCGCGGCGCGCGATACGGAATACGACGCGGCCGCACCTCCGACCTCAGGCAAGCCATATTGTAAGGAGTGGTGGGAAGACAGCATAATCGGGTTGCGCAAGAAGTTGATCATTGCGGCTGACGCGACGTCTACCGGATTCTCGAGCTTAGTTGTTGCCGTTGCCCCAGCCCTGGCGAGCGAACAGCAAACCGACGCAGTCGCTAAAACCGTCCTCTCGAATTCACCGCCCTCGTGGTCCAACAACGATCTAATCAACCACAACGCAGGCTCCACCGGGTTGCTGAACGCGGCAGAAAGCACGTTGAAGGGTGGGCTAGCAGCGGGAGGTGCGGTGGTCGCATCGGCGCTTTTTTCTGTCACCATGACGGCGGTCTTACAGGGTCTTCCGATGGTTCAGGCCCTCTTACTACTCGGTATGTACGCCTTACTTCCTATGGTCGTTGTGCTCTCACGATATTCTGTGGCAATGATGGTCACCGGCGCCATGGCCATATTCACGGTCAAATTCTGGAGCGTACTCTGGTATCTAGCATTGTGGGTCGACCAGAACCTAATTCAGTCGATGTACCCAGATGTGAATATCTTCTTACAAATATTCGCAAATCCCGGCGAGCATGATTCCAAGCGCATGCTACTCAATATGATCACGACCAGCCTTTATCTCGGATTACCGTTATTGTGGAGTGGAATGATGGCGTGGGCTGGTGTGAAGGTTGGGCGATCCATCGACGCTGCGACCAATCCCCTCAAAACTCCGACTCAGGACGCCGGTCGGCACGGGGGCTCTGTTGGTAAGAGCGTGATTGCGAAGGGTATACGGCACTCATACGTCGGATCTTTAAAGTCATTGAAAGATAAGGGAACTATGAGTTCTCCATCGGATCAGATCACACAATTCGACCAAAAGCCGAGTGATCTGAGCGTATCCGATGGAGAAAAAACAAGCTAGCAAATTGACCAAGCAATTGAAACGAGTATTTTCCGAACAAGGACTCAATGGGTTGGGTAAACGCGTTGGTTTTTGTCAGCGCGAACGTGACATTACGCCCTACCGGCTGTGCCTTGGGCTGGTCGAGGTGATGGGGATGTCGAAGATAGCCAGCATCGCAGATATTCACCGCTCATTTAATGCCCTGTGTGAGTGCAATGTTCAATACAAGCCCTTCCATAACCAGTTAGCGAAGAAGCAGTTCCCGGAATTCATGCGCTTGGTGTGCGAGCAGTTTATGCAACACTTAGCGGTCGAAGCTTTGCAGTTTTCATCCGACAGTCCGTTTGCGCGTTTTGAACGCATCGAGCTACAAGACGGCACCTCCTTTGCGGTGAAATCGACGTTGAGCAAACATTTCCCGGGACGTTTCACCAAAGTAAGCCCTGCCGCGGTGGAATTGCATGTCACCCTTGACCTGTTGAGCGAGCAGCCCAGCTGTATCGTGCTGACGCCCGACACCGATAGTGAGGCGCAATATTTGCCGGGCGCCGAGACCCTGGAGAACTGCCTGGTCATGGGTGATCGGGGGTACTTCAAAAAGGCGTATCTACGCGAGGTAGACACCCACGGTGGGTCTTATATCGTGAAGGGGAAAGCGAACATGACGCCAACGGTTCTCACCGCTGTTACGGCCGCTGGCGTGAGGCACAAGCAGTGGGAAAACAAGTCATTGAAAGATATCCGGGGCAAACTATCGAAAACTCAACCCCTGGACCTGGATGTTCGATGGACCGATAAAGCGGGGCCGATCGACTCTCGAATGATCGTGTCATGGAGCCCGGCAACAAAAACCTATCAATATCTCCTGACGAACTTGAAACGCTCCGAATTTTCACTCAACGACATACTCGATGCCTATCGGCTGCGATGGCAAATAGAGCTGCTGTTCAAAGACTGGAAATCTTATGCCAATCTGCATGGCTTCGACACCAGCAACCCTTGTCTTGCTGAAGGCTTGATCTGGGCTTCTCTGTGTTCTGCGATCCTGAAGCGTTATTGTGCACTGATGACGCAGCCGCTTGCGCAGCTACCAATCTCCACACACAAAGTCGCCATGTGTTTCTATCACGTGATGCCGCCAATCTTTCGTTGCTTATTGCACTGCCAGCGAAAGCTCAACGCTGCCGTTCGCCGCGCACTCGACTATTTATCACACAACGCCACACGCGCTCATCCTAAACGAGATGCGAAAACCGGGCGCGCTAAACTCGGCTTGCTGCCCGTTTATTGTCCAGCTTAAGAACTTACGTATGATACGGCACTAATCTTCTTCGTACCAACCGTAGGGATCAGTACCATCGTCTAGATTGCCCGTCCGATAGTTAAGTATGCCGCTTCTAATTGGACTACTGAGTTCATTCTCCGCTGAGGGCGGTCGAGCACTGGCCACGAGAATCGCAATCACATTGGTGAGGATTTGCAGAGCACAAATAACCCCGCGATAAATTGTGCGTCGTACGCGCGCGATATATGGTTTCATCTGCCGTCCCATGGTCGCCTCCCTACTATCCTTAAGATTTATAGGCGTTCGGCAATCTATCCGCAACTGAGTTCCGCAATTTTTTTAAAAGACTACGTTGTCATATATAGGGAAATTAATGGCCACGCGTCACCTGTCCTTCCCGAATATTCGTACTAGTTGATATCCTTGACGAAATTCTCGAGCAACGTCAACCTGAGATTTCCAGCTTTTATTAGTATCGATGAGGATCCAGAATCGTGAAACCGATTATCGGCGCGCTGTTAGCGTTCCTGTCTATTATGTTGCGGTCACGCGTCTCGTTGCAATTGGAAATCGTAGCGCTGCGACATCAAATCATGGTGTTTCAACGGTCAGCAACACGCCCACGAATAAAACGGGGTGATCGAATAATCTGGTCTTGGATCGCACTACGGTGGTCTGGTTGGCGGGATGCTCTGGTCATTGTGCAGCCCGCGATAGTGATTGCGTGGCAACGAAAACGGTTTCGCGATCATTGGGCTAAGTTGAGCAAGCATGGCAGGTCCGGCAGGCCGCCGGTACCAAATGAGATCAGCGACCTCATTCGAAAGATGTCGGCAGCGAATATCTACTGGGGCTCGCCACGGATTGTCGGCAAGCTTCGTAAGCTCGGCATCGACGTCGCTAAATCGACCGTCGACGACATGGAAATCATTCCTAAACAGTCACGCGAAGCACATGGTATCAATCGATCTCCTAGTCGTGCCGACGGTAGGGTTCAGGATGTTGTACGTCTTGGTGATCCTGTCGCATCATCGGCGCAAGGTTGTCCATTTCAATGTCACCGCACGCCCAACAGCGCATTGGAGTGGTCAACAGACCATTGAGGCGTTTTCTTTCGACTCGGCACCGAAATACCTGATCCGGGATCGCGATAGTATCTATGGGAGTCAATTCCGTAAGCGCGTCGAAAGCATCGATATCGATGAGATCCTGACGGCTCCGCGGAGCCCTTGGCAGAATACTTATCCGGAACGAATGATCGGGAGCATCTGGCGCTACTGCCTGGATCACGTCGTCGTCCTGAACAAGCGTCAATTGAAACGGATCCTGACAAGCTATTTTAGTTATTACTATCGGTGGCGCACCCATTTGTTGCTGGAGATGGATAGTCCAAGCTCTCGACCAGTGCAACTACAGGGATCGGGAATCGTTGTGCAGTTTCCCGAGCTCGGTGGTTTACATCACCATTACGAACGAATAGCGGCTTGATGTCGGGCAATATGAGTATTCGGCAAGCACAGGTTCAGATCTGAAAAGCAGTGCCAGCGTTTCCTGACTGCTCACGCTACGGTATACAATTTATTCAATCTTGGTCGCCATCTAATTTCGGCGAAGAATTATCGGAATTTTCGATTCGGGGCGTTTGTGTCTTGGGATCACGCCGTAGTGAATGAGCTGAGAATCGCGGGATTTCTCTGGTGTTGAAAAGTTAAGTTGTCGTGCGCCACGAGGCGCTGTGTTACTAGCGGCTGAAAGTGCCGCCCAAGAAGCGGGGACCCATCGCACTTGGTATCGAGTCTTGGGCTGGTATGGGTAACCATGCGGGTCAAGCGTAGACAGAGAGGTGGTAGGCCGTAAGCCTTCGGGCTGAAGTGATAGAGCTCCGTTAAGACTATATTTGGGATGGTCCATGACCTGACAAACCCAGAAGACACCATCCGACATTACGCTGTGGGCAGTGATGTCGGGCATCCCCGGAGTCTGAGAGCACGGCATGTCATCAAAGTAACCCGGTGAACGTGGGAGATCCTCATCGCTCTGCCAGGGAGGGTAGTACCGGCGAACAAGTCTACACAGCGAGAACGCCGGGATGGTGGTGAGGAAGTCAGATGGGTCATAGTGTGCGCTGGGCAGCGCGCAAATCAGGTGGGTTGAAGTCCCACTGGCGCCCGAGTAAGGGGCGCTATATCCAAAGGCGGGGGTAATGCCTCGCTGGCCGAGCATCGAGGATGATGGTCGGAAGGCAGGGTGTCCACCGTGAGGTGGGATCTGAAGGGCTTGAGGAGAAGTACCGGGCCGTAATCGAGGGGGCGACCCCGCTGATGAACCGGTCGGCCAAAGACGGGGTAAGGTCGAGCCTGCACTATGGAGGCGAAGGCGCTCTTACTCACCCGTCGTACCAAGGTGTGTGCGGACGGCACGGTACGGAAGATTTGTGTGTGACCCCAGGAGGACTCACGCAGTTTCCGGGTGGCACCGGGATAAGCGAAGCTATAAGCCGAGAGGCGAAGTGCGAAGTGATGCTGTGAGAGTAGTCGGACAGCCAAGTAGTACCAGAAGGCTGGTGAAAGCCAGGTGACCGAGAGAACGGCAGGCGAGTGGTCTAGGGAAGGTGGCTGACAGAGATGGTTGGGAGGAGCAAGTTGAGCGAGCGAGTAAGGTCGATGACGAGGATAAGTTCCGTAAGTGAAAAACCCGGACGTCAGGGGCCGAGGAGACTGGCGGATTGGCTCAACCCGACAGGTGAAAGGAAGGTCCACTCATTGGTAGACAAGATTTACAAGCGGAAGAACTTGGAGTTAGCGTGGGAGAAGGTGAGGCGTAACCGAGGCGCGGGCGGCATCGATGGTCAGAGCCTGGTGGAGTTTGAAGAGCAGCTCGATGAGCAGTTGGACCGACTCCATGAGGAGCTGAAGGGCGATGCCTATGTACCGCAAGCGGTGCGCCAACATCTGATCCCGAAGGCAGGACAACCGGGTAAGTTTCGGGCGTTGGGTATACCGACGATTTATGATCGCGTGTGCCAACAAGCATTACTGAACCGGCTGGAACCGATTTTCGAACCGTTACTCGATGATGCCAGCTTCGGTTATCGACGTGGGAGATCGGCCCGAGATGCGCTCAGGAAAATCTGGTGCGAGCTGGAACAAGGCCACGAGTGGGTGGTGGATGCAGACTTGAAGGACTTTTTTGGGTCGGTAGATCACGACAAGCTGATGGTTTTGGTCGGCCAACGGATCGCGGACGGTCGAGTATTACGCCTGATTGAAGGCATGCTCAAGGCTGAACGCGATGTCGAAGGTCGGCGGCAAGCGACAGAGCGAGGTACGCCCCAAGGTGGTGTCGTGTCACCGCTACTGAGTAACATCCTGCTGACGCCGTTTGACCGGGAGATGCGCCGCAAGGGGTATCGATTGACGAGGTATGCTGACGATTGGGTGGTGACCTGCAGTAGTCGCCGGGAAGCGCAAGCGGCCCTGGCGACAGCCACTCGCCTATTGAAGCGGTTAGGTGTGACACTGCATGCCGAGAAGACTCGCATAGTTCATGTTCGTCATGGCTTCGAGTTTTTAGGTTATAAGATCAAGCGAGGCAATCGACCACTTCGGTTGGCGCCGCATAAGATCCGCAGTGGCGTTCGCGTCGGAAACCTTTATGCGTTTCCGGATGTATCAGAAACTTTGTGTGTGAGCAGTTCTTTAAAATTCAGGAAACGTTTTTCCTAATGTAGTCGTGTACCGTTAGGATGTCGGGATGTATCAGAAACTTTGTGTGTGAGCAGTTCTTTAAAATTCAGGAAACGTTTTTCCTAATGTAGTCGTGTACCGTTAGGATGTCGGTTCCTAACCTTCGCTTATTATAAACCGTTCGTCGAAGCGGATCGCAAACTCGG
>JAJFJQ010000017.1 GCA_021773835.1 Gammaproteobacteria bacterium | reverse complement strand
CTGTCAGGTTGATCCACTGGTTAGGTAGCGGGCCAATCACCATTTTCCCTTCTTCCATCGTTTCGCGCTCAGCTTTTTTAGACGCAACCGATACTGGCTTTCGTCGAACTTATCTCTAGACGTTAATGCACTATGTAATTTATCCGTGAGGACTGCACCGATTGCGTGTATCACCTCGTGTCTATCTAAACCTTGACGTATTAACCGCGCTTCCGTTTCTACGACGGTCTCAACATCTAGCGCGATCTGGTTTTCCACGACCACGTGAATCGTCGCGTGTAAGGTACTATTTGGCAAATCGATGCCTTGTGATCTGTGGAATTCTATTACCAAAGTGATCCGTTCATCTTCATCCATTGACAACCATGTTTCGGAATCGGGACGTTCCAGTGGGTCGTATCTATCCACGACGATAATTGCTTCAGCTACCTAACGTGAAGCTACTAACCTGGCCTTGAAAGCACCGGACTGGAGCGGAAGCGCAAGGAGGATGCTGTCAAGGGTCAGGTTCAGCGCCTGGTTAGACCGCGACATCCAGCAGTGCGCGCGGATTTTTATGCGCAATTGCCAATAATGTTCTTGCGGGTCCAGATGGCATCCGACGACCCTGTTCCCACTCTTGCAACGTGCGAACCGATACACCCAAAAGCTTCGCAAACTCGGACTGAGACAGACCAACACCTTCACGGATCTCGGAGATCGGTGGAAAGTGCACAACCCGTCCTACTTCACCCGCTTTAATTTGTTCGATCCCTTCCAAGATCTCCAATCCGATATTTCGATCTTTCTGTTTTCTAGACATCTTCAATTTCCTCTCGGATCTTTCTTAGAATATGAGCCGGAATGTTGTCCGTAACGTTTTTCGGATAGAGCGTAAGCATCCAGATCTCTTCGCGCCCTATCCTTAAGTAGTAAATTACCCGGAGTCCACCACGTTTACCTTGGCCCCTTCTCGACCATCTTAGTTTTCGAACGCCGCCAGAGCCGGGAACTACTGAACCGGATTCCGGTGCACGGCTCAGCGCAGCCTGTAATTCTCGGTATTCGTCATCCGACAAATAGTCGGCGAGGAGCCGAGTAAACAAAGGCGTCTCGATGAAGGTGAACACATAATTGACTATACGTCATTGCCGTATAGAAGTCTATTGCGGTCTAACGTCTGGATAACCTGCAGATTACAGAATGATTTTTAGAAGCGATAATGAATATGTAGCGTAGAAAAAGCATTCTGTAAGCTGTCAGGTTGATCCACTGGTTAGGTTGCATTTCCAAAGCCGGTAAAATACACATATAAAAAAGTGACAAACATTAAAACAATCATGGCTCCAAGTAACGGTAGAGCATTTAGAAAGTTGCGTCGATGCTGTTGCCCAGCCTCTGAAAGTAACGACGGAAAGATTACTCCGAACCCTAACTGAACTAAGATTATTTTTTCGCTACCCGGCGACGGATTTCGCGACATTTGGTTCAGTGAAATCATAGCCATTACTATTCCCGCACCCCCTAGAAGCAAACCATTTATAACTAAAACGAAAAAAATTACTGCCCCTATGAGCATCCAAACTGCATCGGGATCAATATCCTCGATACTTAGCAATAGAATCAGACACAATAGAAGCAGAATGGGTAGCAAAAGAACATTCACGCGACACCATGCAATCCAAATATTCCTATGGTCTAACCATTCCATACAGTTCAGCTCTGCAACCTAACGCTAGGATAACCTGGCCCCATACAGAATGCTTTTTATAAGCGACAATATTCATACGAGCGTTAAAAAGCATTCTGTATGGGGTCAGGTTCATCCGCTTGTTAGGCAGATTTCCACAGTTCACTAATGATCATTTCGTACTGATCTTCTGCAATGTTTTGAAACTTTTTCGTATCAAATTCGAACTTGCTATCTTTAGGTACGCGCGGGATCGGTGTAAATGTCCTGTTTTCTTCTCGCACTTTTTGCAGTTCGCGCTCTTGTCTGGTCTTTGCAATTCCTATTTCGTCAACGACACTCTCTATTTCGCTCCAATCGCCTTCCGAGAAAATTGATTTTTCTGCGATGGTCGCGTGTTCGAGCCAAAGTTCGATATTCCCTTCGTACCTCGAGAAGAGTATTGCCTTCTTCAGGGTAATCATAGATCTGCCTAACGTTTGGATAACCTGCAGATTACAGAATGCTTTTTAGAAGCGATAATGGACATGCAGCGTAGAAAAAGCATTCTGTAAGCTGTCAGGTTGATCCACTGGTTAGGCGGCATCTTTCGGCAGCCTCTTAAACGCAAAAAGACGCCACGCCAAGTAAAGAAACGCTGCGCCGATGCCAGCCAAGACCAAAGATATAGCGGCCGCGATGAACGGGTCCGGAATACGGGACCACTCAGCGTCAACGGTAAGGGCGACGCCGCAAAAAACAAAGAACACACCAGTGAGGGCCGCCGCAACGCCAACGAACAAGCATTCAGATTTAGTCGCCTCCGTATTGAACTTAGGGATTCCATTCGGAAAGAAGAGATATTGTAGATACGAAGAAGCCTTTTTGCCCTCGAGCTTGAGCCGTCCGGTGCGAGAGCGGTACGACAGTGACCCGTTCACGAAAATAAAAAGTAAATGCGCGCAGACGATCGCAGCCCAAATGGGGATCCCAGCTCGCGACATGCCGAAAATAACGCCGGCAGCTAATGCTGCCCACAGTGCCAAATATAGAGTCAATGCGAAACGCTTCTTCATGCCGCCTAACGTTGCGTTAAGCTGCGCGCCACCAGAGCCATCCGCTTCAGCGCCGTAACCCTGTATCGCGTCAGCTTCAACGCCTTGTTAGATCTGCCTGCCACCTTCCTCTCCGAAACCTCGTCGACTGATGCGCTAGATTGAAAGAAGACGATCACGAAACCCGCCATATACGTCAGAACCAGTGTCCCTCAGCTTACAGCAAGGTTTAAGTGCGGAACAACGCCACAACAACGAGAAACCGAGGCGCATTCTCACGTCAAAGCGCCGATTCAGGTTTGGCCCGCACGCATCATCGGAACGTCGGGTGCCGTTGTTATCTTGCGACCTTAGTGCGCAGCAACGTTATTGGAAAGAGCTACCGGCAAGAAAAAATAAACAGGCAATCTAACGTCGCGATAACCTGCGCCGACTACCAACTAACCGCGTAGCGCCAGTAACCCTGGTCGGCGTCAGGTTCATTGCCTTGATACTCATTGAGGCCCCCTCCTGGGACTTTCAGGCTTAATCAGCAAAACTGATCGTCCTATAAATTGAGAGTTCATAGACTCAATGCCCAGAAGGAGACCTCAGATGAGATTTTATAAC
>JAJFJQ010000016.1 GCA_021773835.1 Gammaproteobacteria bacterium | reverse complement strand
ACTCGTTGACGACGAAGATTATCGTACGCGTGCTGAAGCGCGTCACAGCCTCTTCGAGTACATCGAGGTGTTCTACAATCGGCAACGACGCCACTCGACTGCGGCTTATCTACCGCCCGCTGAATTTGAGCGTCAGTATGTCGCTTAATAATGCTGTCCGTTTTTCTGGGGGAAGCCCAATCTGTCCCCTTTGACCCAGTCTTAGGATACTCAGCGGAATCTGCTCTAATGTTCTATGAATTGATCGAACCCATCCAGTCAGCAATTAGCGGCCTCGGACCATGGTTCGGCGGCGTCGCTGTTGGCATTATCCTGGCGCTCGTGACCAACCGCCGCAAGATAGTGACGTACACGGTATCTCACGATCGAATCGGTATCACTACAGAAGATAATGTACTTGGAAGCGTCGCGGTCACCGTAGAGGGAACTTACAACGCGTCGAATCTCTATCTGTCTAAAGTCATTGTAAATAATCGCTCCTTGAAGGACATCGAAAACCTCAACCTAACGATTTTCGTGAACTCAGAGAATTGCAACTTACTTACCGAAACAGCTTTCATTCACGGATCTGTTTCACCCGTAGAATACTCAGACGAATACAAGGATAAGGTTGAGAGCCGGCCTACGGATGACGAAGCTGAAGCGAGTGAACGGTCTGCTGAGTGGAGAGCACGCCGCGAATATAAGCTGCCAGCGTTTAATAGAGGCGCCACTATGGAACTCACTTATTTGGTGGATGTTGCGCACGGTGCCGACCCCGGAATCTTTTTGGATAGTAATGCTCTTGGCGTAAGGATTAAGTACAAACAAGAACCATTTGTCGCTACACACGTTTGGGGTATACCTGTTCGCCACGCGGCATACGCCGGAGTTCTATTTTGGTTGGTAATCATTTTACCGATACTATTGCTATACACGCCGATCGGGGGAGTACATATACTCGTAGCAGGCGTCAGCGGCATCTTCTTTGCAATTCCCGGCGCTCTTACGTTGAAAGCTTATAATTATTTTCGAACAATCGTTTCGGGATAGCCCTCGCCCGTCTTCTTAACCACCGAGTAATCGAGTTACACCACGGCACCGAGGGAGAGACAGTAGCAGTGCTCAAGCGTGACGGTTCGTATAAATACGTGCGTCGGTGCAGCTTCATTGCTATAGCGGGCGCAGGTGCTCGGGAAGGGACACCGGTGAAGATGCGGGTCGATAGGGTTAGGCGTTACGCAACCGCAGGGACTCAATGGGAAGACATCCCGGATGGTCTGCACGTCCAAGGGTACATGACCGCCGTCGGTTGTTACGCTGTTTTGGCGGGTGATATTCGGTTGGTGTAGCTCGTGCAGAAATAAAGAATAATTTTCCGGTATATACGCCATCGAATCCGCTTGATCTATTCCCGCTACGGGCCTTGGCCGTGTTGTCGCTTGCATTTTTCTAACGCGCTGATTCGTACCTAAATTCCAAGTTTATCCCCAATTTTTACCCACTATTTCCCCAGCTTGTTGCGCTAGTCCCACACAGGGAGTCCACACTATGTTGTGGTATAAATACGCCTTGACCACATTTTATTGTGGTGATATACAAGGGCTTACGTGCAATACAGAAATATTTCGGCAATAGATTTTACAAGAGAAAAAATTGGATTGAAGGGAGTCCAAGGCAGTAAGTAGAGGCGTAAGCCTCGCAATGGCATAGAGGTGATCGGGAAGATCGCCGAAGGATTGGCGCACGGTGCGCTGGTGTCACCCGGAGATAAATCCGGGAATCCTACGGAGCAAAGTGCAACATGAAGTTACACGACGCTTATAGTCGTCCGAGGTCCGTACATGTACGGGACTACTGGCGAAAACGGTGTGGAAATCGGGAATTTGTCCGGAATCATTTCCGGTCATTTCCAACCCGATAGCCACGTGTCACTAACCGCCTAAGACAACACTTAGGCCTTAACCGGGTGAGCATGTCCGTCTGCCAACGTGGCGTGCTCACTCATCTTTTTACAAGTCAAACTTGTAGCCAACTGGTACGAGGATATCTGTTCCCCATCCTGACGACAACACTCATTACTCACAAATGAGTAAATTGATCACACTTTTTAGTCGTTTAAATACAACAACTAACCGCTAAATCGAACAACGTGATGCCTTCGTCCGGGTCTTTTTTAAATGCGCCGCGCGCGTCCAGGATATTGCTGGCTGTTTTTGGTCGTCCCATCGTTTCTTCCGGGCATAAAAAAACCCGGCGCTTGGCCGGGTTATTCGTCGGTTTGGTGGAGTTCGTTACGAGGTCTTTCTACGGAACCAACCAAGTCCTGCAAGAGCTGAGCCGAGGAGGATTACGGGTGCGGGCAGAGGGACGGGTCTTACTAGCCAATAGCCCGTCCCGACAAGCGAAGCTTCCCCTGGCGTTACTGAGGCTTGCAGTGTCGTGGCACTGCCCAACGGATCTCCTGCATCAGTCACTCCCCCGAATAGCAACGACGCGACGCGACGACCTCGCCACTTCCGCTTACCGTTGTAGCAGTATGAATACCGATTACCCATTCAGTAGGGGAATTATTAATCGGAGGGCCAACTAGTTGCCCCAGTGCAATTATGGCCGCACCAATTGGGTGTGCCGGACCGTAACTTGTATTCGTGTCTGTAATACCCGCATCGATAAACAACGCAACAACTTCTGAACCGCTTTCGGTGTCAGGTCTTGTTTTTTTGACCTAATTGAGGCAAAAAGCAGGACCTGACACCAATTCCCCATAATAGAATGGGGCAACTGGCTGATACATTGGTTCCACGAACTGAATGTGCGACGCGAACTTAGTTCGGTATTTCGGGAGACAAGCGCTACCAGGACACTAAATTTCGGTTTCCTGCTTCTCGTTCCTCAGTTGAAACCCATATAGTTAGGGAATCGAAATTGACGTCGTCTCGGTGAATCGTTGAGAATATCGCACAGTGCAATTCTTCGGTGACGAAATGTCACGAGTCGTGGTCGGCCCAATACCGGTTTTACGCCGAAACCGCCACCTTTTTTGGTTGACTGTGGCGCTATCGATTTATTCGCTATGCATACTGCTTTATGCCAAAAAACTGGGTATCGGGTCGGGCGGCGCTATCGAGATCGCTGACTCCTGCCAGATCGCGAGGCTTCAGGATTCAGAGAAGCAAACGTTACCAAGAGCATGGAAGGGATACTTCGAAACAACCGCATGGACACTCTATTTTGTTCTCTGGATTCCAGTAGCGCTCGCCCTAAACGGAACGTGGCGGCCATTTATGAACGCATGGGTGAATTTCATCGATACCGGGATCATAGGCAAAAAAGATGGCTCAAAATTAGATATTGAAGAACGTAAACTAGTAATGCGGTCACTTAATCGACTGCGTTTGATTGGCATCGTGATTGCTGCGCTTGCTGCGGCAGCTATTACATGGGAAGACACACACGATGTCAGAGCGTGGATTGATACTATAGACCCAACTAAACGAGTATGTGAAATTTTTGAGAGTCCGAATCGATTCCTTCGAGATCAGCCTGAACTCGATTGGTCTGTGGCAGCCTATATCGAAGCTCATAATAAACGAACGCATTATGTATCATCCGACGGGAGGTCGAATAATGCGCCTTTCATTTCCTTAAGTAAAAACGCAATATTCAATTTCCTTGCATATTTACAGCAGTATGCAATCGTTGTTATGGGTTTTATGGTTCTATTTCAGGTATCTATTCATTCAATCGCATTTTGGTTTTTTGACCGGCTACCCGGGCAATCGAAACATGGGTTTCAAATATCTTTAAAATCAGATTCGCCGTTCCATGAATTCGGTCTAGAGCATTGGAATCATGCGCTCAACAACACTTACTGGCTATTATCTTTTGCAATGATCGTACCGGTGCTATCTCGTATTAACCAAATACATGTAAAAGCCGACTATGGCCAAACGTCCTTAATGTTATGGATCTCAATCCTTGTTGCCGCTCCAATGGTATTAACGATCATTGGTCGACAGAGACATCTGTCAAAAGTCTGGGATAAGGTTTCTCAGCAAATTAGATTAGATAGAGACTTGCGAGAATTGTTTCATGAGCAACGGCTTTGGCCGTTGGATAAGAATTGGGTTTCAAAATCTGGAATATTAATTTCGTTCTTTCTCTTGTCATATTTTTTTGGAGTGAGTCTGGCAGACGTTATTTAAATTCACGCGGCAAGGTTCAGGATTGATGTTTCACATAAACTGGACATAATAAATTAACGCAGTACCTTTTTAGAACACTACAAAATGACTATGCTCACCTGAAATTATTTAGATAAAGAGGATCAACCCGACAGATTATCCAAACGTTAGGTAACGCGTCATTTCGACGCATCGTCGTCGGTGATGGGCTGTCCATTCCACCGAGACCGTTATTCAGAGGTGTAGAACGTGAACGACGATTACCCAGGGGACAAGGGACCCTGATAAGTTAATCAACTGAGGGATCCCCACGAAATCGCAAGAATACTTGATCGAAAACAAAGGGTTAGAAATAGACGTGCATGTTACCCCGTGATCTAATGGTTGTTGCTTAAGACAAATCATTATCACAGGAGGC
>JAJFJQ010000015.1 GCA_021773835.1 Gammaproteobacteria bacterium | reverse complement strand
AAAACGGCACGCCGGGTTTGCCGTGGCGGGAGCTGGAAACGGGATCACGAACATCCCTAGCCGGGCACGAAGGGGGCAACCCCGGATACAGACAAGGGATGTTCTATATCGGGTTACCGCGCCAGCTCTCGACCCTACCTGAGAGGGGCTGGGGCTGAAATGCCCCGGTCTACTCACCCAAAAAAGATACATCGCGTCTGGCCCACATGGGGTGACCCCAGTTTTTATCGGCCCGCCGACATACATGTACATGCAATCGATCTCTTCCGGTCTTACCGCTTGGTGGCGAAAGCAACCTTGGCCGGTGTATTCGGGTTCGGGAATATCTGGGAAAAGGCGTGAGCGAAGATCGGAGAACGCACCTTCCGCGCCGACGACTAAGTCGTAGTTGCCCTGAGCGCCGTCGCTGAAGGTGACATGAGTCTTGTCACTTTGGTCATCAAGGGACGCGATCGAAATACCGAGCCGCACGTTGACGCCGCTTTCGCGCACGTGTCGCGACAGAATGTTATGCAGTACCGGCCGTAGAATGCCGCCGTTATTGGGTAGCGGCGGATCGGTGATAGGCGGACCAATCTCGCCGATGTAAGTATTCGGTGGCGCAATAATCCTTACCTTTTCATTACTGCGCCCGCTGGCACGTACTTACGCTTCGACTCCTAATTCGCCAAACGCTCGAAACGTTGGTCCCGTGATCGTGATGCCGGTGCCGACGGCGCGCCATTCGGGATCGCGGTCGATGAGATCGGTGGCAATGCCACTTCGGCCCAGACGGATGGCCAGCGACATGCCGGCGATGCCACCACCGACGATGAGAACTTTTTGTACAGCAGTCATTACATCTACGAGCTACGTTCAATGATCTCTTCGATCATGCGCTCGGCCATTGCTTGCGCCTGGTTTTTCTTCGGCAGGTTCCAATACAGCAAACGGTTATTAATCGGATCGCCGGCGAAGAAATGCTCGTAGAGTAGGCTGCGGCTGCCAAATTGTTCACCCAGTAGATCCCATGCCAGTTTAAATACGCGCACGCGATCCTTGGCAGGCAATCCATCACGGCCTTGCATATAACGTTCGATGTCCGGCGCTATTGCCGCATTCTGAAAATCGGCTTCCGTTGGGGTCATGATGAGACCGCTCGACCCGATCAGGCGCAAAGCCTCCATCGCTTTCTGTTGCACCAATGGGAAGAACAGGCGAATAGTTGTAATGCCGAGCGAGGTGCGACCGACGCCACCAAAGAGGGTGGCGAGTCCAGGCACCGCGGCGACAGGGGCGGTTTGGCTGCCGTCTGGAACCGGCAATGGGTTTTCCCAGTTGTTGGCGACCTCGTGGGCGACTGCGACGACGAGGCCTTCGGCGATCTCGAGAAACCCGAGAAGTTCTCCAACCAATTCCTGGTAACGTGTGATGCTGCTGCGACCGTTAGTCTCGGCTACCAGCGCACACACCCCGGCGACAAAGCGCAATTTCGCGGTAGCTCTGCTCACTGCTTGTAATAGCAGATAGCCGGGGTAGGCGGGCGAGGTCAGGTTGTACAGTTCGATATCGCCGTACATGAATACACGATCCCACGGGACTAATACGTTATCGAAAATGGATAGCGCATCTTGCTCGTCAAACCTTGAACTCAATGGTCGGTCGTAAACACTGTGGCCATGGTCGTATGATTCACGCGCGATAAATTTGAGCCCTTCGCTCGCAACCGGGATCGAGCAAATCAGCGTATAAGCTTCTTCACCGGGCTTGCGCGGCATGTACGGGGCAACGAAGACTTCGTCCGACAGTGGCGCCAAGGTTGACAGCATCTTGCAACCGTTGACGATAAGACCTTCGCTGGTCTGTTCAACAACGCGCATTGCGTCACTAGCCTCGACCCCCTTGCTCTTATCGACGTGAGGATCGACCAAAACATGAGTTAGTGCGAGATCGTTGTCGCGCACATGCTCCCAGTAGTTGACAGCCCGCTCACCAAACGCCGGTTCCCGATGACCGAGCAAGTAACCAATCGCTGCGGTGTCGGTGGCTAGGGCATTCATGTAATCAGGTAGGCGACCCATCAGGCCATAGGTCAGGTCGGCGCGCAGACTCTCCCCTTGTATTCTGAGATCGAGTTCGTCCATGGTTTTCGCCATAAAGAACGATGTGCTGACCGGTTCGCCGTCGGATGGCGATGGGTAGGTCAGTAACGATTGATACGCTGGGTCGTGTTGCAGATCATAGACGCGGGCTAGCTCGGCCGCGCCACGTCGGAACGCTGGATAATCGGTAACGTCTCTAACTAGGTCACCGTTAACGAATATCCGCCGATTGTCGCGCAAGCCGGCTAGGTATTGGGCTCCGGTTCTGACTCCCATTACTTCACCTCCTAAGGTGTCTTAATTAATTCTTGGAGAAGCTTTTCGGTCCTGGATCGATCCGCTGCGGGATTTCTGATCCTCAGTTCTACGTCTATGCTAAGGCTCTGCAGTTCTAGCTCTGTTGCCGTTAAAATACAAGTTATTGCACTGATCTATTGCAAGCAGCCGTAGATGGTGCGTATTCCGTCCCATGCCGATCACCGATTCCGGCGCATGGCGATCACCCATTCCAGCTGATGCCGATCACTGATTCCATGGCATGCCGATCACCATTCCGGCGCATCCCGATCACTTGGGAGTCGGTGCCGGAATTGGTTTTGGGCTGTGAAGGAGCTGTAGCGAACGCAGGATAACGAGTGGCCCATGGCACCCTGGACGTTTTGCCGTCCGGGGGAATTCCATGGCTACAACGAGGTTATCCATGCGCAAAATACGCGATATTGTGCGGCTGCATTACGCCGCTGGAGTCAGTAATCGGGCGATAGCCCGTGCCATCAAGGTGTCGGCCTCAACGGTCAGTGATTGCCTGGCCCGGGCACGCGTGGCGAACATCGGTTGGCCGCTGCCCGAGGGCTTGAGCGACACCGACCTAGAACAGGCGCTGTACGGCGTAAGCGCCGCGCCGCTCCATGGTCCACGACCGTTGCCGGACTTCGCGGAGGTCCACCGCGAGCGGCGACGCAAAGGGGTGACTTTGATGCTTCTGTGGATGGAGTACAAGGCGGCCCATCCCGACGGGTTCATGTACTCTGCCTTTTGCGAGCGCTACCGCGCTTGGCGCGGACACCTCGACGTCGTGATGCGTCAGACGCATCTCGCCGGCGACAAACTGTTCGTCGACTATGCGGGCCAGACGATGCCCGTGATTGATCGACTCACCGGAGAGGTCCGGCAGGCGCAGATCTTTGTTGCGGTGCTCGGTGCCTCGAACTACACGTATGCCGAAGCGACGTGGACGCAGAGTCTGCCGGATTGGATTAGTGCCCATACCCGCGCGTTCACCTTCTTTGGCGGTGTGCCCAACATCGTCGTGCCGGATAACCTCAAAAGCGGCGTCACGCTAGCGCACCGTTACGAGCCCGACTTAAATCCGACCTACCAGGATATGGCCACCCATTACGGGGTCGCTGTGGTGCCGACCCGAGTGCGTAAACCGCGCGATAAAGCCAAGGTCGAGGCCGGGGTCCTGATTGTCGAGCGCACTATCCTCGCGGCGCTACGCAATCTGCAGTTCTTCTCCCTCGCCGAGCTTAATGCCGTCATCGCAGAACTCTTGACCCGACTGAACCAACGGTCGTTTAAGAAACTCCCGGGCTCGCGCCAGAGTCAGTTCGACGCCATCGACCGACCCGCGCTGAAACCGTTACCGAGCAACCCGTATGAATACGCCGAGTGGAAACAAGCACGTGTGCACATCGATTATCACATCGAGGTCGAGCGTCATTACTACTCCGTGCCGCATCACCTCATCAAGCGCCAACTCGATGTTCGCATCACCGCCTCTACCATCGAGTGCTTCCACCAAGGTCAACGGGTTGCCTGTCATCGCCGCACCAATCAGCCGGGGCGACACACCACCGTCACGGCGCATATGCCTGAGCAGCATCGACACCTCGCGCAGTTCTCGCCGGAGCGCCTACAACGTTGGGCCGCGAAGATAGGCCCCGAGACCGCTGCGCTCATTACCCAGGTCTTAGGTGAACGGCCACATCCCGAGCAAGGCTATCGTGCTTGCCTCGGCATACTACGACTCGCCAAAAGCTACGGCGAACAACGATTAAATGCCGCTTGTGCCCGTGCACTTATCCTCGGTTCCCATCGTTATAAAAGCATCGAGTCCATCCTCAAAAAAGGACTCGACCAACAACCGCTAAACCCAACCACCGAACCCACGCTACCCGCCGACCATGACAACGTTCGTGGACCCGGTTATTACCATTAAGGAGAATAGGCATGTTGAATCATCCCACCCTAGACCAACTCAAAACCATGAAGCTTAGCGGCATGGCCGCCGCCTTCGAAGAACAACTCCAACGAACGGACCTAAGCGACTTATCCTTCGACGACCGACTCGCCTTCCTCGTCGAACGTGAACACGCCGTTCGCTCGAATCGGCAGCTCACCTATCGTCTGCGCCGCGCCCAACTCAAACTCAACGCCACCGTTGAAGACCTGGACCATCGCACCCGACGTGGACTCGATAAAGCGACGCTCAATGAGCTCGCCCGCTGCCGCTTCATCAACGACCACCTCAATGTTCTTATCACCGGACCCACCGGCGTCGGCAAAACCTATCTCGCCTGCGCCATCGCGCATAGCGCCTGCCGTAACGGCTTCTCTGCACGCTATCTGCGCGTCCCGCGATTGCTCACCGACATCAACGTCGCCCGCGGCGATGGCACTTATCACAAGCTCCTCGCGCAGCTCGCCAAGACCGATCTCGTTATCCTCGACGACTGGGGGCTCGCAACTCTCAACGCAGAACAACGCCGCGACTTGCTTGACATCCTCGACGACCGACACGCCTTGCGTTCGACCATCGTCACTTCGCAACTACCCGTTAAACAATGGCACGAGGTCATCGGCGATCCGACACTCGCCGATGCCATCCTCGACCGGCTTGTCCACAACGCTTATACGATCAATCTAAAAGGAGAATCCATGCGCAAAAAACACGCGAACTTGACTCATCCCGATCACTCGGCACAATAAACCACACCTGCGTCGCTACGCTCCGATAAGTGATCGGCATGACCGGAACAGGTGATCGGCATCAGATGGAATCGGTGATCGGCTTCGCCGGAATACGCACAAATACATCGATTTAATTGGACAGTAAAAATAGAATTAATCATTAAAATCCAATCGGATACGCGAGTTAGGGCGGATCCCTTCGAACCAGGTGGTCGGAGGTTCGAATCCTTCTGGGCGCGCCATTTTTCAAGGGTCTGTACCGGTCACATAGGTAACAGATCATACCGAGGACATAGGTAACACTTTTAGAGCGAATGGGTTGAGACCCACAGGCTCTACCCTGTTCTCGTCATTGTCAAAAAAACCGAGGTCATAGTCCATAAAGCTGACGAGCCAGACGCCGTCAGCGACCTCTCGTATCCCCACGTACTGCCCACTGAACACAGTGGAGAGATTAATTTTCCGCCGCCCGATACAAATACGTCCACATTGGGTAACGCGTATTGTGCGTTCATGGAAAGGGTAATCTGGTGGGTCAGGCAAAAAGTATTCGCGCGGAGAAGGTGTATACACTTCGCCGGGATATTGTCCGCCTAATGCCTGATGTGGACGGTCGTTATTGTAGACCTCGATGAACTCGTCGAAGCGATGCTGTTGTTGCAGGAAGTTGTAACGGCTCGGTCGGGTGGTCTCTTGCTTAAGCGTCAGGTGCATACGCTCGTGGCGTCCGTTCTGTTGTGGATTGCCGGGTGTAATGCGCTCGATATTGATGCCGAGACGTAACCACCACACGGATAGCCGGCTGAGGCCGAACAAGGCATGAGGTGAGGCGAACGGTACGCTGTTATCGGTACGAATGGCGGTAGGGAGTCCGAAGGTCTTGAAGGCGCGTTCGAACACAGGAAAAGCGCCCTTTTCTTTGGTGGATCCGAGTCCTTCGCAGGCAATGAGATAACGCGAACAATAATCTGTGATGGTGAGTGGGTAACAATACTGATGGTTACCCAATCGAAACTGTCCCTTGTAGTCGGCGCACCACAGCGCATTGGGGGTGCGGACATGACGGAGTAAGGTCCCTTGCGCCTTGTGACGACGGCGCTTACGTCTTTTCACCAATCCATGGCGATCAAGCACGGCGTGAATGGTACTGATCGCCGGCAGGTGGATCAGCGAGTATTCCCTGCTCAGCTTATCTCGGATCTTCGGCGCGCCCCAAGTACGGTGTTCACGCTTAATTCTTAGGATCGCCTTTTCAATTTGGAAAGGCAGTTTATTGGGGTGCCGGTAAGGGCTCTTGGGTCTATCTTCAAGCCCGCCGAGACCCTCATCTTTGTAACGATTAAAGATTTTGTATCCAGTTTTCCGGGAGATCCCAAACTCACGGCACACTGATGCCATTTTCTCGCCGTCGAGTAGGCGAGCCACAAAGCGAAGACGTTCTTCCATACGATTACACTCTTTCCAGGGCATTTGGGCAGCTCCCCAAATACCGAATTGTGTAACCCATGTGCCCGCAATACCCTGTAACCTATCTGTCAGGAAGGACAAAGTTACAGCTGCCTGAAAATGTCGCCTGTCCAATAGTGTCCAATTCTGCAATTCTATTGGACAACTGAGTTCTTCCATGTGGGTCTACGGTGTCCCTCAGCCGATCGTAAGTTCTCGTCCGTGTTCAGAATTTCCCAATGCCTGTGTCGTTAGTCGTGCGTTGCAATAGTTAGAGCGTCTGGCTGGTTTATAAGCTCGTTCAGCCAAAAACATTTATCGGAGCGATATAAGGGATAACCCATTCGCCGTGCACCTACTGCGAGACGATGGTTCTTCTCGCGCTAAACAATCTGTCATGGGCGCCACAACCTGACAAAACCGCGCCAATCTCATCATGGAGGCTAACAACTTCTCCAACGATAATTAGCGCAGCCTTGTTGATGCCGCTGCACTGAAGACGTTCCGGCAGTGTTGCAAGGTCTGCCGTGATCACTCGCTGTCCAGGCAAGGTACCCTGTTCGATGACAGCGGCCGGCAGCTCAGTGTTAGCCCCATGGGCGATAAGTTCCGAACAAATTGTTGCTACATTCGCAAGTCCCATGTAGAACACTGTCGTTTGACCCGGCGCTGCCAGCTGTGACCAATTGCAATCAAGCGCGCCATCGCTACAACGGTGACCGGCGACAACGTTCAAAGTCGCCGAGTAGTCGCGATGGGTCAGCGGAATTCCTGCACTCGCGGCGCATCCTAGCATCGCCGTGATGCCCGGAACGACTTCAAAGGGTAAACCAGCAGCGGCGATGTATTGAAGTTCTTCGCCACCGCGTCCGAACACAAACGGATCACCACCTTTCAGCCGACACACCGCTTTGCCTTCGCGCGCGAGCCGCACTAGCAGCTCGTTGATGTCGTCCTGGGGCAAAGTATGGTGGCCGGAAGCCTTACCAACGTTGATGCGCTCGGCATCCCGTCGTGCGAGATCGAGTATGCCATCAGAGACGAGCCGATCATGCACAATGACATCCGAGTCTTGTAGCACGCGTAGGGCTTTCAGGGTCAGCAAATCCGGATCACCTGGGCCTGCACCGACTAAAGTTATTTTTCCACAAGACGAACGCGAGTCCGCGAGAAGGGCTCGAGCAGTTTCGTTTGCCACGAGCGCGCCGCCGCGGACGAAGTCGTCCGTGGCACGGCCGTCAAATAAATTCTCCCAAAAACCGCGACGTTGTTCGGCTTCGAGTTGCGCCTTAACGTGCACGCGCAACGTACCCGCCCAGGCGACAAATTCTCCCAGCATAGCCGGCAGCATGCGCTCAATTCGCTCGCGCAGTTTTCGCGCCAGTACGGGCGCATTGCCGCCGCTTGAGATCGCCACCAGCAACGGCGAACGATCAACGATCGATGGCATAATAAACGTACATAACTCGGGATCGTCGACGACATTAACGAACACACCTTTCTCGTTCGCGGCGGTGGCGATAGCCTCATTCGTACGGTGCTGCGGCGTAGCGGCGATTACAAGACGCATACCCGCAAGATTGTCCGGTTGAAAAGCGGTTGCAATGTGTTCGAATTCACCACGTTGCTGCGCTTCGGTCATGGCTTGGCCGAGGACCGGTGACACGACGGTTACTCGGGCACCGGCGCGGTGCAGCAAGAGCAACTTACGCGCGGCAACTTTGCCGCCACCGACTAGCAAGCAAGGCTGGTCATTGAGTTTAGTGAATAGCGGCAGGTATTCCATTTAATTCGAGGTCTTTTGCGGCAAATCTTCAGGCGCCGTTGCGCACCGCAGTTTGGTCGATAATGGTTTGCACTTCCATCCGGCAGGAACCACATCCTGTGCCTGCAGACGTCGCTTCGCCGACCATCTGTACGGAGTGGCTACCTGACACGACAGCGCGCGCTATTGTGTTGGCGCCGACCGCGTTGCAAGTGCAAATTAACGCACCTACATCACCGGCCACGGCGCCAGCGGTGCCGGCAAGTACGGCGCGCTGCTCTGAGGCGGTGAGTGGCTTTTGCAATAAACTGGAAACCCAGACGCGTGATGCACTCACTGGGTGAGGCGACACATACAACGCACCCAACAACCGACCCCCATTGAACGCTGCAAATCGGTAGTGATTTTTTGCTTCGTCGGAAAATTGAGATAGGGTCGCCGTGGTCGGAGTAGGGCCACACAAGCGTGCAAACAGGTGCGCGAATTCGGCGGCGTTTGTTGGCGCGCTGTCTCGGCTTGCCGCTAACTCCATTCGCCAGCCCGCTTGTGTCCGCATCCGCGCCCAGTAGGCGACCGTGGGATCATCTGGTCGCGCGCGCGTAACCGCGAAGCCATACCAACGTGCGTCGAAACGCCGCGCATCGACCGCTGAGAATTTAAGTTCGGGTTGACCGGAAATTGGGTCAACATTTGGCGCAAACAAGGTGTTAACGCGTGCCTTGCTCGCGTTCTGGTCAGACCAATGCATTGGTACAAACAGGGTGTCCGGGGCAATCCGGTCAGTAAGCAGCGCGCGCACGAGCACTTTGTCTGATCCCTTTATGATGTCGACGATATCCGCATCGCTTATGTCGAGCTTGCGCGCAGTTGCGGGATGGACTTCGACATAGGGTTCCGCGATATGGTGTGACAGGCGTGGCGACAGTCCGGAACGCGTCATCGTGTGCCACTGGTCACGCACGCGTCCGCTGGTAAGTTTGAGCGGGACAGCGTTGTTGGTCTGCGCGGCTGGCGCGCGCCACTTAGTGGCGACGAAGCGAGCCCGGCCATTGGTCGTCGAAAATTCGCCGTTGCCGTAGAGCCGAACCTGCGGATGATCCGCACCCGAACCCGCTAGCGGCCACTGAACGGGAAGCATCGAGTCGTACTCTTGCCGAGTAATATGCGCTAATGCACCGATATCGAACTTCCGTGGGCGTCCTGATTCGAGCGTAGTCATTGCTGCATACTCGCGGAACACGCTCGCTGAATCGGTGAAATTAAACGCCCTTGCGTAACCCATTCTGACCGCAACTTCGCTGATGATGTGCCAGTCCGCACGCGCCTCTCCCGGTGGTGCACGAAACGCGCGTTGCCGCGAAATCCGGCGTTCCGAGTTCGTTACCGTGCCATCTTTTTCGCCCCAGCCGGCTGCCGGTAGTAATACCTCAGCGGCAGCATTGGTATCCGTGCGCTCGACGACATCACTCACCACAACGAACGGACAGGCATCGATGGCCACCCGGACGTGGTCGGCATTCGGCATACTAACCGCAGGGTTGGTTGCCATGATCCACAACGCTTTGATTTTACCGACGGCTACGGCGTCAAACAGATCGACGGCCTTCAACCCAGATTGCTGGACGAGTTGTGGCGCCTGCCAGAACGCCGCGATGTCACTCACCCCAATTTCATCATCAAAATCGATATGCGCGGCAAGTGTGTTTGCGAGACCACCGACTTCTCGCCCACCCATCGCGTTCGGTTGTCCAGTCACCGAGAAAGGTCCGCTGCCGGGTCGGCCAATGCGGCCTGTCGCCAGGTGACAATTGATAATGGCGTTGACTTTGTCCGTGCCCGCGCTCGACTGATTGACGCCCTGGGAATAGACCGTCACGGTCCGGCGATGACGCATAAACATGGCGTAAAACGCCAGCACATCGTGCTCGTCAAGGCCGCAACGGCGGGCAACCTCTGCCGGTACGTAGGGGGCCGCTGCGGCGAGCGCTAGCGGAAATTCACTTGTATGCCGTGCCACGTAATCATCGTCGCATGCACCACGTTCAAACAAGTAGCTCAGCAGGCCGTTAAACAGCGCGACGTCGCTCGCGGGATCAAGTGCCAAATGCAGATCGCAATCTGCTGTCGTCGCCGTTTTTCGCGGATCGATGACGACAATTTTCGTTCCGTTATTTCGGCGTGCATCAATCAATCGTTGGTGGAGAACCGGGTGGCACCAGGCCAAATTCGATCCGACGAGCACAACCAGGTCGGCAATTTCAAGATCTTCATAAACCCCCGGAACAATGTCTTCCCCGAACGCGCGTTTGTGTCCGGCCACCGAAGAGGCCATGCAAAGTCTGCTGTTCGTATCGATGTTGCCCGAACCAATAAATCCCTTCATGAGTTTATTGGCAACGTAATAGTCTTCGATTAACAGCTGACCTGAGACATAAAACGCGACCGAGTCGGGCCCGTGTTCGTGCACGGCCTTGGTGAACGAATCCGCGACCAAACTAAGTGCGTCATCCCAGGAAGCGCGGGCACCGTCGATCTGGGGGTAAAGGAGGCGACCGTGTTGCTCAAACGTCTCACCGAGTGCGGCTCCTTTGGCACACAAGCGGCCGAAATTGGCTGGATGTGCCGGATCGCCTTTCACCGTGACTGAGCCGTCCGCGTGACTACTTGCCAGCACGCCGCAGCCGACTCCGCAGTATGCACACGTCGTCGCGGTTTCGTGCTGCGGCGTGTCGGTATCCATTACGCAGCGTCTTCGTTGCTACCTGGTAGTTCGAGATACAGGCGACCATCGACGTTACGCACCGCCAGCGTCTTGACGCAGCCCGAATCGGGTCCCAGGACCTGGCCGGATTCGAGACCAATGACCCAATTGTGCAAGGGACACGTCACGGCGCTGCCGTGCACAATGCCCTGACTCAAAGGCCCTTTTTTGTGCGGGCAGCGGTCTTCGATGGCGAACACGCGGTCATCGATCGTTCTGATCAATGCGATCGGCATCCACGGGGTCACGACTTGGCGTGCCCCCCGGCGTGGAATATCTCGAAGCATGCCGACATCCAGCCAGTTGTCGCCGACCTGGTCTCGCGCCGTACTCATGCCGGCGCCTCACGGCGCGCGATCCGCGCTAACGGTAAGTACTCATGCGACTCACGCCCGTGGGCGCGGGCCGCCCACGGATCGTGTTGCGAAAAACGTTGCGAAAACAGGAAGCGCTCGAACAGCTCAATGCGGTGCGCACTGTCTTCGACGATTTGTGCGCGCAAAGTATCGATGCCGACACGGGCGAGCCAACCGTGAATGCGATCGAGATAATGCGCCTGTTCGCGGTAAAGCTGAATGATGGCGGAGGCGTATTCAATGACATCTTGCTCAGTACTTACGTTACATAGGATCTGCGTTTGTTTGACTTGCATCCCGGCGGCGCCAGCAAGATGGATCTCATAGCCGCTGTCGACACAGATAATGCCGAGGTCCTTACACGTCGCCTCGGCACAGTTACGTGGGCATCCCGACACCGCGAGTTTAACTTTGTGCGGCGTCCATGAACCCCACATCAATTTTTCGAGCTTCACCCCGAGACCAGTCGAATCTTGCGTTCCGAACCGACACCAATCTGTTCCGACGCAAGTTTTAACAGTTCGCAAGGCCTTGCCATAGGCGTGTCCCGACACCATTCCAGCAGCATTTAGATCGGCCCATACGGCCGGTAGGTCTTGCTTTTTCACCCCAAGCAAATCGATCCGTTGGCCACCTGTGCACTTGACCGTGGGGATCTCGAAACGATCGACTACATCGGCAATTGCGCGCAATTCATCCGCGCTCGTGACACCACCCCACATCCTTGGAACGACCGAGAACGTACCGTCTTTTTGAATGTTGGCGTGTGCACGTTCATTGATGAAGCGAGACTGCAGATCGTCTTCGTATTCACCCGGCCAGGTGGACAGCAGGTAGTAGTTGAGCGCCGGGCGACACTTTGCGCAGCCGCACGAGGTTGTCCATTCAAGTGCCTGCATCACGGCCTGGATCGATTTGAGTTCGTCGGCGACTATCAATCGACGCACGTCGTCGTTACTCAGGTTTGTACACCCGCACATTGGCTTCACGGCATCGATGGCAAAGTCCTCGCCAAGCCTCAATTTCAGCAACTGCTCGACCAGCCCTGTGCACGAACCGCACGACGACGATGCCTTGGTTTGGGCTCGAACATCGTCGACGGTGTTTAAATCGTTGGCTTCTATCGCCCGCAGTATTTTTCCTTTACACACGCCGTTGCAGCCGCAAATTTCAGCATCATCCGGCAAGGCTGCAACGGCTGCCGTAGGGTCCGCCCTGGCACCCCCGGCATAGTTCTGACCAAAGATGAGCGATTCCCGTGACTCGCTGATATCCCGGCGCTCGCGCAACTGCTGAAAAAACCACGGACCGTCGCGTGCGTCACCAAATAAAACCACGCCGATGATCCGGTCCTCCTCAATGGTGAGACGTTTGTATGTGCGCTTAGCGGCATCGCGTAAGACGATTTCCTCGCGGTTTTCATCCTCGGCGAAATCACCCGCCGAATACACATCGATACCGGTCACCTTGAGTTTCGTGGAAACGCTTGAGCCGGTATAGCTTGCGTCCTCACCGCCGAGCTGTCGGGCGATCACGCGCGCCATTTCATACAGCGGCGCGACCAATCCATAACACTGGCCGCGATGTTCGACACATTCGCCGACGGCAAAGATATTTGGGTCCGAAGTTACCATCGCGTCGTCGACAATAACGCCACGGTTGGTCTCCAACTCGGCGCCCTCGGCAAGGGTGATATTGGGACGAATGCCGACTGCAATCACAACAATGTCGGCTTCCAGACGCTGCCCGTCTTCAAGTTCCACTCCACTAACTCCAACATCACCATGGATCTGTTTGGTATTGGCGTTGGTGATGACCTCGATCCCGCGATCAATTAGTGCTTGTTCGAGCAGATACCCGGCAGCAACATCGAGCTGTCGTTCCATCAGCGACGGGGCCAGGTGCAATACGGTTACATTCATACCCCGTTCGGTCAGGCCGGCGGCAGCTTCGAGTCCGAGCAAACCGCCGCCAATGACGACGGCATGCCCACCGTTGGCGGCTACTTCGAGCATCGTGTCGACATCATCAAGGTCGCGATAGGTAATCACGCCGTCCAGATCGTGGCCGGGGATCGGTGGCACGAAAGGGGTCGAGCCCGTCGCGATAATGAGTTTGTCGTAGCACGCGGCGGTACCATCGAGCGCAGTGACGATGCGCCTCTCACGACTGATATCGATCACCGGTTTGCCTTTGTGCAAGGTCACGCCGCGCGCCGCATACCACTCGTCGCTATGGATAACAATGTCATCGAATTGCTTTTCCCCGGACAACACCGGAGAAAGCATGATGCGGTCGTAGTTAACGCGCGGTTCCGCATTGAATATCGTGACTTGGTAATCAGCATTGCCGGCCTCGAATAATTCTTCGAGAACCCGGCCTGGCGCCATACCGTTCCCGATTATCACCAGTTGTTCAGTCATCTTAGGTGCCTGTGCTAATAGTCTGTAGTTCGACTCAAGCTGCTTTTTGTCCTGAGCGCTGCCCTTCGCCGCCGTTTGAATCTTCTTCTGCGACCGTTTTCGGATCCGCGCCGCCTTCGTAGTCGGCAAGGAAATTGAGTAACTCGCGGCGGTACTCGTAGTAGCGTGGATGTTGCAATAGTGATGCCCGAGTGCGTGGACGTTCGATGTCGACCTGCATGATGTTGCCAATGGTTGCGCGTGGTCCGTTGGTCATCATAACCACGCGGTCTGCCAACAAAATGGCTTCGTCGACGTCGTGGGTTACACACAGCGCCGTAACTTGGGTCCTTTTCCACACATCCATCAACACTTCTTGCAGGTCCCAACGGGTGAGACTATCGAGCATGCCGAACGGCTCATCGAGCAACAGCAACTTTGGCGATAATGCAAAAGCGCGCGCGATACCGACGCGCTGTTTCATGCCGTTCGACATATCAACAGCACGTTTGTCCATCGCATCGCCGAGCCCGACCTTGGACAAGTAATACTCAACAATGTCTTTACGCTCGGCCGCGCTTGTGTGCGGGTAGACGCGGCGTACGCCGAGCCCGACGTTTTGGCGCGCGCTTAGCCATGGCAGCAGTGACGGCGCCTGAAAAACGACAGCACGATCGGGGCCCGCGCGATAGATTTCTTTACCTTCCAGGACGATACCCCCATCGGAAATATCGTTTAGACCGGCTGTCATTGACAGTACCGTCGATTTACCGCAACCCGAGTGGCCGATGAGTGAAATAAATTCACCGCGTTCCATTTTTAAATCGAAACGTTCGACAACGCTCAGGGGGCCAGTCTTCGTTGGGTAGGTTTTGCCGACCCGGAAGAATTCGACATAACCTCGCGTGATCCCACTGTGTGCTGCTTCGAGATAGGCTTTCGGTGGCCGGTCTATGGCGAAACTAACTGGCTCGACGCTCGGTAAGCGCAGGTTGTCTTCCTGCATCACTGCGTTTGGCGTGCCCGCGCTAATTAGGAAATTGGTGATGTCGGCACGTAGTTTTTTAAATGCCGGATCGGTGTTCACCGCGCTACGATCGCGTGGCCTGGGCAATCCAACTTTAAAAGCGGGACCAAGCGTTGCGCGCGGCCCGGGAGTCATCGGGATAATGCGATCGGCGAGAAGTATTGCCTCGTCCACGTCGTTCGTGATCAGAACGACAGTCTTTTTATCCTCGGCCCAAATGCGCTCGATCTCAGTCTGCAATTTCGCGCGGGTCAGGGCATCGAGCGCCGATAGTGGTTCATCGAGCAGTAGAATGTCTGGATCGGTGGCCAGTGCACGCGCAACTGCTACACGCTGACACATCCCGCCGGACAACTCGGCCGGTTTGCGGTCAGCCGCGTGTGTGAGCCCAACCATATCAATATAGTGGGCGACGCGTTGACGACGTTCGGTTTTGCTTAAATCGCGCTGCACCGCATCGACCGCAAGGGCAATGTTACCGGTGACCGATAACCAGGGCATGAGTGAGTACGACTGAAACACCACGCCGCGATCCGGACCTGGCTCGCCTATCGACTCGCCCTTCAATTTAATCTCGCCACGGTCGGGCGCAATAAGTCCAGCGATCGTTGAGATCAAGGTCGTTTTGCCGGATCCCGAGAACCCGACGATAGCAATGAATTCGCCTTCATTAACAGCAAGGTTGATGTCGCTTAACACCTCTGTGCGGTCACTGCCTTCACCAAAAGTTTTCGTCACGCCAGTCAATTCGAGAAAAGCCAATTTTTATTACTCCTAAAACTCGTGTGCGCTCATTAAAGTTCGCGGCCGTCAGCGCGAGGTCGTAAAAGTGAAAGCGGTTTGCAGCGCATACATCACGCGATCGAGTAGAAATCCGATAATACCGATGGTGAACACCGCGACCAGAATTTTTGCCAACGAAAGCGACGATCCGTTTTGAAATTCGTCCCACACGAATTTGCCCAGACCTGGGTTCTGAGCCAGCATTTCGGCGGCGATGAGCACCATCCAACCCACGCCGAGAGACAGGCGCAGACCGGTGAAAATCAGCGGCAACGCCGACGGCAGGATCAGTTTGATAATTGTGGTGGCAGTAGACAGACGCAGCACCCGCCCAACGTTCATTAAATCTTTGTCGATCGAAGCCACACCGAGCGCGGTATTAATGAGCGTCGGCCACAGCGAGCACAGCGTTACAGTGATCGCCGAGACGACCATAGACTTCGGCAACACGTCTACCTGATCAACATATACCGCGGACACGACCATTGTGACGAGCGGCAACCATGCGAGGGGCGAAACCGGTTTGAGTATTTGGATAAGTGGATTGAGCGCACCATTAACAGTGCGTGACAAGCCGGACGCAATACCGATCGGCACGGCGATGATCGTGGCAATGAAAAACCCGAACGCAACCGTGATCAGGCTGGTGACGATCTGATCGAGGTAGGTCGGTTTACCGGTGTACGCGCGCTGTTTCACCCGTTCTGCCTTGCCGGCATCAATCAGTTTTTGATTGCGTACGTCCTGGCGTTTATGGAACGCGACGGCCTTTTGCCGTTCAGCCTTGTGGTCTTCCCATAACGCACCAACCTGCTCCCAGACCTGTTCCGGTCCCGGGATTGCACCAAGTGAGGTATTGATGTTCGGCGCCACACCGGCCCATAACATGATGAACACTGCGATCCCGAGCAATGGGATCCCCAGCAATTGCCACAACTCCTTGAGTTGCGGGCGGGGCGAATCACCGGCTGCGATCCGTAGCAACGGTACGACCCATCCGCACCCAAGGATATTGAGATAAGTCGCCAAGCGCGCGATTGCAGCAAACCGTGATTCGCGTTTTTGCGCCACGTCAGGCGGACTTACACCGGGGTCCAGTGATTGGGTGACGGTTGTCATCGATTCACACTCTTCGAACGTTGAAAATTAATCGACCTTGTGATCACTTTCCGGCAGCCACAACTTTTCCGTCTTCGACCTGGTCGTTTGCTTTAAGTCCAATGGGTAGTGAGGCGAGATAAGCGGTTGGTTTGCGGCCGTCAAACGTGAGATTGTCGATGAACTCCGATTGCGGCGCACGATAACCGTCGGTGTCCCACGGGAAGTCGATACTTGCTGCCAGACCCTCGTCGACCAGCATTTTTGCCGCTTTCAAATAAATGTCCGGTCGGTAGACACTCTTCGCGATTGCGTCATACCAAGTGTCGTCCTTGTGTTCCGCTATCTGGCCCCAGCGTCGCATCTGTGACAGGTACCACACGGCGTCGGAGTAGTAGGGGTAGGTAGCGAAATAGCGAAAGAACACGTTGAAGTCTGGGACCTCACGTATGTCGCCTTTCTCGTACTCAAAGGTTCCGGTCATCGAGTTGGCGATAACCTCCTGATCCGCACCTACGTATTCCGGTCTGGCCAAAATCTTGACCGCGTCCATTCGATTGGCGTTGTCATTCTCATCCAGCCACATGGCCGCCCGAATGAGCGCTTTGGTGACCGCGATCGTTGTGTTGGGATATTTTTCGGTGAACTCAGCGGTCATGCCGAATACTTTCTCTGGGTTATTTTTCCATATTTCATAATCAGTTATGACTGGTACGCCGATCCCTTTAAGCACCGCTTGCTGGTTCCAGGGTTCGCCGACGCAGTAGCCGTAAATCGTTCCTGCTTCAAGCGTCGCGGGCATTTGCGGTGGCGGTGTGACTGACAGCAGCGCGTCGGCCATGATCTGTCCCGAGATATCGGTTGGGGAATAAAATCCGGGATGGATGCCGCCCGCCGCGAGCCAGTAGCGTAGTTCGTAATTATGTGTTGAGACCGGGAAGACCATCCCCATGTTGAAGGGCTTTCCCTCGGCCTTGAACTGCTCAACCACGGGTTTAAGCGCTTCCGCCGGCACCGGATGAATCGGTCTGCCATCTGCATCTGCTGGCACATTCGGCTTCATCAATTTCCAGATCTCGTTCGAAACCGTAATACCGTTGCCGTTCAGATCCATCGAAAACGGCGTAACAATATGGGCTTTAGTGCCGAACCCGATAGTCGCCGCGAGTGGTTGGCCGGCCAGCATATGGGCCCCGTCCAGCTCGCCGGTTATTACGCCATCGAGTAGTACTTTCCAGTTCGCTTGTGGTTCAACGGTGACGTAGAGCCCCTCATCTTCGAAGTAGCCTTTTTCATAGGCGATCGCGATCGGTGCCATATCGGTGAGTTTGATGAAACCAAATTTGAGCTCCTCTTTTTCGGGCTCAAGTGTCTCGGCATGGGATGTGTTCAGCGCCATGGCTGCAACTAAGAGCGCGGTAGCCCAACCGAGCCTGCTATGACGACGTGGAACCGTATTTAATCTCATCAACTATTTCCTTCACTCTGTACGCGCAGTTCCGAATAACGTTGCTGTAATAATTCGCGGTGTCGTTGGCGTACAAAAAAAACGCCGCATGCGAATCAGGGGACTTCAATCAAGCCCCGTTCTTCGTACAGCGGCGTTGCTGTTTGCCCGACAATAGGCAAGTGTTTGTATCGTCTGCTGCAAATACCGGGCCATGTTGGTAACCCAGTGGTAATTATTCCTTTAGATCAAAGGTTTGTAGAAAGCGTAGAAACCACGGCGATTCAGCGACCAGCGTCGGCCGCACTCAAACGGCGCGTACACGCAAACGGCATGGGCCAATATCGTGCAATAAAGATCTCTGCGAGGAGTTCATCTGCCTGCTGCCCGTCGGCGATCGCCGTGACTTGGTGAATCGCTGCATGCTTCGAAGGACGGTTATGAAAGGAGATCCGCAGCAGCAATTAAACTGCGCGCGAGGTCCGCGACCCGCAGGTTCCTGTCCATGGCCATCTTTCGCATTGCGCGATAGGCGCCCGGCTCGTCGATGTCGAGTTTGCGCATGAGTACGCCCTTAGCTTGCTCGATCAGCTTCCTCTCGCTGAGTGTTTTGCGCGTCTTTTGTAATTCTCTGCGAACTGCTTGTAATTGGTCGAACCGCGCAATCGCTGCATCAAGTACCGGGCGCAGTCGATGAGTAGATCTAGCGTCGGTGACGTAGGCACTTACCCCAGCCATCACTGCGCGCCGGATCGTGAAGGGGTCGTCATCGTTGGTGAACATAACTATCGGGCGGGGGTCAGCGTCAGAGATCACACGCATGTATTCGAGCGTATCGCAGTCGGGAGATTCCATCTCAGCGACAATGATGTCTGGGCGATATCCTTCAAACGCGACCTGAAGATTATCGCCAGCGCTGACATGAGCAACGACGATATAGCCGATGGCTACGAGTTCGCGCCTCATCAAATCGGCGTGATCGTGCCTATCGTTGACTAACATCACGCGAAGCGGGGTGGCCGATTCAGCCATCGCCGCCGTCATCCGCGTTCAAGGCAGTAATCGGCTGTGCGGGAAGACAATCGCGTCCGTTTAGTAATCGAACTGTAGCCACGCCCATACCTTCGTCACATCATTATTCTGTGCGGCGCCTGCGCCTGACCGCGCCAGCGTCGTGGCATTTCCGTCAGCATCGTAAAGCGCAGCCTTAACGCCGAACGTGAAATACTTCTTCACCTTACGTGTATAAAGAATGTCGGCTTCATTGCCGTAGTCGTAGCTCAAATTGTCAGACTCAAGCATGTGATAAGAGAAAATGAGTTTTCCACCAAACACTCCGCCCGCCACGACGGTGAAATACATGTCCTCGATACCATCATGCGGGGTGGTTAAAAAGCGATCGGCCCAGCCTTGAAATGCATGGCCGGTCGCGAGTGGTGTAATAAACGCGCCGCTGCCATCGCCTTCTAGCAATTCATAGTCGAATTTCGCCGTTATTGTCTTCACTAACGAACTATCCAGCTTGATGTTGAAGCCAGCTTCGCCGAGGTAATAGGCGGCATCAATATCCCGCGGGTTGCCGTTCGAATCGTCTTGATTAGCGTACTCACCAGCATAAATGAACTTCCATTTGTCATTCAGTGGGTAGCTGCCAGATGCTCTAATGCCGATAGTGTCAGTTGAATTGACCGCCGCATTTTTGATGTCAAGAAGATAACCGTACACCTCGACATTTAACCAAGGGAAAGCAACGGCCTGTGCGTTTACCATATGGCAGTCGCAGTTGAATCTATCAAACGCACCCGGCGCATCATCACCAAATATGCGGTTGACTTGGTTAACGTAGGTGTAATTCAGTTTGATTCGATCGTCGGGTTTGATGGTGAGATTTACGGCATCCATTGTTTGCCAGTTTTGTCGCCACAGGACCGTCCCGATAAAACGATGGAATGGTGCCTTGCGGTAGGTTTGGGCTTGCCGTCCAATTTTAAGTTCTGCCCATTCAATTCCATCAAAGCGTGCATATGCCTGATTGAGCTCTGTACCGGCAGGATCCGATACAACAGGTGTGCCCACATGAGTTGGGTCGATGGGGCCGGGGCCTTCTTTAAAATCGTCGCTGAAAACATGTGCCACATGTTCTAGTTCACCGTAAAGGCTCAAGCCGTTCCATTTTCCGGTTTCCCAACCGAGTGCTGCACGCAAGGTTGAAGCGTTGGCGTTATCCGCCGGCGCGAGATCGTCGTCAACGAACTCATAGCGATAACGCAGGTGAACGTGCGCCTTACCCGCCATCAGCGCGCGGACCGCCTGTTCAATGCTATCGATAACTTCTTCGGCGTTAGCGGATACTGTCAGTGCTGCGGCAGATATAAATAACAACAGCGAGGCGGTGGTGTTTCTAAATTGGTTGCGATGTTTGTTCACGACGTTTCCTGTTCTGAAACTAAAGAAGAAAACCGGCCGTAGCTCGGCGCCTACCCGAGCCGGTTTGTGCCGGATAGGAGCGGGTGTGCTATCTGCCTCGTTACAGATGGAAAGCGGGTGTCAGCAACGTTGCCAAAGAGTGCTTCACGATTAAGCGTCTGCAAAACTTGGGCCAATCGCTCGGGGACCGCGCATTTTGAGTTTCGAATGCTTCGCGGTGACGAGCGCCGAAGTGGGCTTGCCGCCGGACTTTTAGCCTCAATCGCGCTGAAAAACACGTGTTCACCAACACTAATAGGGCGTTTCCCGCGCTAGCGTGGCGATCATGGAGGCATCATTCGTCTGCGTTCGGGGCGTAGATTTTCGTGCACGCGGAAGTTGGTGCATTGCACCATAATGAGGCCTGCCGCACTGGTTTACTACACTCACAACCGCGAACACCGGAGTCAAAACCGTAGCGCAGCGAGTCTTTAGACCGAACACTGCTACGAATGCCGCGGCGTAGCGTTCGAGATCTATAGGTCGAGTTCTTCTGCTTATCGTTGATCCGAGGGTCCGAACTCGACATTTGGTTTCAAGCCTTCGAGGAGAATATGGCAACGTCTACAGGGCGTACGGCCATAGTTGCGAGAGGCTAAATTGCAATTACCACCTCACGCGGTAATTGGTATCTGATGAAACTTTTCCGGCATTAGCACCACAAAATTTCTCCATAGTGTCGCGCAGAGAAATATGTCGAAAAACAACTGTCCAATAGAAGGCTTCAAATAACCTTAAATATCGGTAAATAGAGCCAAACAGGCTGATTTTATTGGACAGCAGAATGCGTATTAATGTCGCGAATACAACAGGATACCCTGGTTAGGGTGGATCACTTCGAACCAGACGGTCGGAGTTTCGATACCCGTGGGTGCGCCGATTTTCAATGGCTTACAATCGCCTGGAATATTCGATTGTCCAATGGATACCAATTCGTCCAAAAGAATCGAGATTTCTTGTGTGGTGTAGGGAAGATACTCCCGAACTTTCGTGCGAATTAGTCAATGGGCCCCGCCGCTCGTTTGCAAATTGCCAGGTCGTCGTAGTGGCCACTAATTTTTATGGGCTTTATGTAACGTCACGAAAGGCAATGAGCATTCGTCGCGCAGAAGATTTGGTGAGAGCGTCCTTTCTCAATCGTCCTGCGCCTATGATGATAACTTGGGTTTTACGCCACCGATTTCAATAAGGCGTCTGGTAAACGAGGCTCCGTAACCTTCAATGCTTGAAATGGAATTGGCGATTGCGACCTCCGCAATAGACAGGACTGCTGCGACCTGATGGATCCGTGCATCCAACTTCACCAGAGCATCGTTGAGTCGGAAAATCCGCTCAAGTTTCGTATCAGCAAGCCTGGAATACGAAACATCTTCTTCTGTCAGTGACGTGATGGCTGCATTGGTGGCTTGGAGCAATGCTGAACCGAAATTGAAAGTTACTGCATCGATCGATGCGTCAGCCTGAGCCTCGAGCAGACCCCTGATTCCGCCTGAAGTGTCAATTCGTTCTCCTGGTTCTTTCCCCAAAAAGGTCAAATTTAAGTCTCTGTAAGATGCAAGCGCCTGGAATAGTGCGAGACTCGGCAACGCAGCAAAATACTTCCATGTGGATTCGCGCGTACTTAAAGCCAAGTGGAACCGTGCGGAAATATATCGGTCCTCGCTAGTGAGTCTACTGTCCAAGGTGACCAATTCAAGTTGGCCAGGGTTACTTTCGCGCCATTTCAGAAGACAGTCGGAACAACCGTGGCAGTTAACGATCAAAGTTTCGATCCGGCGGTCGAAACCAACGAACTTCTCTGAGATATTTGCCATTATGTCGGCGGGCTGATAGCAGTTGTTCTTGAGTTCGACACTGTCGAATTCTACGGCTAGGCTGGTCAAATATTCAGAAACTTCCGGCCAAATGTCGGTATTTTCACTAATCAGGATCGGGATTTTGGACTGCACTTTTTCGTAGTCGCCGAGAAGATGCGTTGTCAGTTCATCGAATCGATCAAAAATAACCATGTGTTTTATCATCTGCATCTAAAGACGACGAAAAGACGAAAGAGTGAGGCCCGTCCCTTGTGCGCTAAAATGACGGCGCCCTCCAAGCGTACTTCTTGCGTGCTCCGGCGGGCCTATCTTGAAGCTCTATGGCGAGGTTCACGTGAAATATCACCTTCAACGATGGTTTCCCTTCTTCTTCGCGAAAATACCAACATATTGCCCCCGGCTTTCGCACTACCTAACTAACGCATTTCAGCTTGATTAGAAATATTGATGTCTGACTACGAATTAACCGCGGGAAGATTTCCCAACAAAAGACCCTCCATTTTCCTATTTTCTTAGTGAATTACCGAAGTTGTACTATCGGCGGTACGCGATCGTGTTAATTTGCACGCCGATTTGAGCGGCAATTTCACTAAAAGTTGATCCCGATAATTCCGCGACGTGCGCCCGAGCGCATTACTCTCTCGTTGAAAAGGTGGGTCAATGTTAGATGCAAATCTCCGAACTAATTGGATCACTTTTACGCGCAACTCAACACACCAAAATTGTCCAGAGAAATTCTCGACCTCGCAATGGGTTTGGAAAGCAACATGAGATACTGAACTCAATTCATTTAAGACACGATCTGGACACGGTGGCTTTATAAGCTATTGAAAATAATAATAACATCGAGGGTTCGAATCCCTCCCTCTCCGCCAAATTAATAACGTACCGTGCGCGGCGTTTTTAATTTCTGGAAAGTAATAAGGTAACTACCGACCCAATTGATTATCTTATCAGTGTCCCCTGTTCACAATAGTGCTCCGAAAACTCGGATTCTTGTTATCAGGCTAGCATCGCTGACCCATCGCTGATGTTTGGACGTGTTCCGGACGAATACCCAGACCCACCACTCTGGCCGGTATACGTTGCAACATGGGTACACGCGAAATGATCTCAAGTGGTAGTGGCGGCTTGAGCGTTTGCGTACCGGCAAGCACGTTTCTGATCACGCGATTCTGGATCGCGATCTGCAGACGTTGCGTGACACGTGTCGGCCACTCACGCCGCTGTTGTACTTTCGCTAAATCAGCTTGCGTTAGCGAATTGTCGATTAAGCCCCCGGCCAACAGGTTCGCCGTTGCCACCGCATCCTGAATGGCGAGATTGACCCCGACGCCACCAATCGGCGACATCGCATGCGCTGCATCACCGATCAATAGCAATCCCGGGCGATGCCACTGTGATAGGCGGTTAACAGCAACGGTGAGTAACTTGACGTCGTCCCAGTCGCCGATGATATCGACGCTATCGGCAGCGAAAGGCGCCAGCGAGACAATTTTATCGCGCAGGGCTTCGATGCCCTGCGCTTTCAGCGTGTCGCGTGACCCTTTGGGAATAACGAATCCACACTGCCAATGGTCGCTACGCTTGATCAGGATCAGGATCAGCCCGGCGGCGAAACTGCCCATGGCTTCTTCCGGATCACCTTCATGCCACGGCAGGCTGAACCACAGCACGTCCATCGGGGCACCCAGCGTTTCAACTTCAAGGCCACTGCACTCGCGCACAACAGATCCCCGGCCATCCGCCGCCACAACCAAATCGGCATTGACCTGCACATCGCCATCCGGCGAACTCGCGATCACGCCGCGCACCGCACCGTCCTGCTCGACGATTTTCTGAACGTCAGTTTGCATATGCAGATCGAAACCCGCGTAGGCCTTGCCCTGTTCAGCGAGGAAATTAAGAAAATCCCATTGCGGCATGAAGGCGATAAATCCGCACTTGACGGGAAGGTGGGAGAAGTCGGCGACACGCAAATTACGCGCACCGAATTGTGCACTGAGATGCGGCGCCTTTTGATGAGGCAGTTTGAGGAATGCTTCGAGCAATCCCAATTCATGCATTAATTCAAGCGTCGACGGGTGGATGGTGTCGCCGCGAAAATCACGCAGAAAATCAGCGTGTTTTTCCAGCACTGTGGTTTTCACACCGGCGCGCGCAAGCAGAAAGCCGAGCATCATGCCTGCGGGTCCGCCACCGGCTATACAACAGGTTGTCTCAATAGTTCTAGTCATCGGCTAACTGCTCCAGCTCGAAAGCGGCTTATCGTGGTGGTCATTACCGAAGACGGACAGGGGACGGACGGGGGGACACCCATAAAACGGAAGAGACATTTCTAGGACACCCATAAAACGGAAGAGAGGCAGCGAAACCCAAACGACTGATTTGGCTCGGAAGTTTCGTGGGTGTCGTTAACCATGAAGAGACGCTCTACCTACATTTTGTGCACTGAACGGCCCTTGTGCTAGATGTTGCTTCGAACTAGACGGCGCACAACCGTGAAGGTTATCGATAAGAGAAAAGATTAGAATGTCGCCCTACGGTGATATTTTGTCGTGGGGGGGACGACAGCCTGTCTATATTGCAATACAGGAATAATACATAATATTTAAAAAACCGACAGACCTTAAAAAGGATTATCGAAATTTCGAAGTAGAACGATTTAACAGAAAGCGGAAAGGGGTAAAACACCGTCCGTATTTCGCGTGAAATTCATGTCGCAATTTAAACGAACGTTTGAATGTAATGTGACAAAACGATAGCAAGCGAGGAAGAATTTAAATGCAAGAAGCTGGCGCGGCAAACGGAAGCTGCAATCTGGATGCGGTGATCATTGGGGCCGGCATGGCCGGTCTGTGCGCACTGCATCAGGTGCGCAAACTGAACATGTCCGTGAAGGTGCTGGAGGGCGGCTCGGATCTGGGGGGAACCTGGTTCTGGAACCGGTATCCCGGGTGCCGTTGCGACATAGACAGCGTAGAGTATTCCTATTCCTTCGATAACGAGCTGCAGCAAGAATGGTCCTGGTCCGAGCGCTATGCCGCGCAACCGGAAATCCTGGCATACATGAATTGGGTCGCGAAAAAGCTGAACCTGCGCAGCGACATGGAGTTCAACACCTGGATCAAATCCACCCATTTCGATGAGGGGTCCGAAACCTGGGCAGTGACCACCGATACTGGCGAGGTCATCACCTGCCGCTATCTGATCATGGCAACGGGTTGCTTGTCTGCGCCGAAGAAAATTGACATCAAAGGGACCGACAACTTTGCCGGTGAGACCTATTACACTTACAAGTGGCCGCATGAAGGCGTCGATTTCACAGGCAAGCGCGTGGCCATCGTTGGTGCGGGCTCGTCGGCCATTCAGGCCATCCCGCTAATCGCGAAAGAAGCCTCGGAGCTAAAGGTCTTCATGCGCACCGCGAATTACAGTGTTCCGCTGCAAAACTGTCCGACGGACAAGGAGTACGAGGCGGATTACAAGAAGCGCTACAGCGAAGTCCGCAAGATGCAGCGTCAAACATTTGGTGGTTTCGTCAATGTTGGTGGAGTCCCCAGGATGCCAAGAACAGACTCGGCGCTGGACGCGACGCCCGAAGAGCGCGAGGCAGAATTCGAATATCGTTGGGAATCTGGTGGCCTGTGTTACTACACGTCCTATGCGGATCTGGCCGTGAACATTAACGCCAACAACCACCTGTCCGACTTCATCCGTAAAAAGATCCGCAATAAGATCGACGACCCAAGGTTGCGGGACCTGCTTACGCCCACGGAGTTCCCGGCACTGACCAAGCGGCTCTGTGCGGATACCGGCTATTACGAGACCTATAACCTGGATCACGTCGACATCGTGAACCTAAAAGAAACTCCCATAGAGGAAATCACCGAGATGGGCATTCTTGTTGGCGGCGAAGTTATGGAGTTCGACTGCATCGTTTTTGCAACGGGCTTTGACGCGGTGACCGGTGCCCTAAACAATATGGACATTCGCGGCCGTGGCGGTGTAGCACTGAAAGACACCTGGGCCGATGGACCATCCACCTATCTGGGTCTGATGACAACAGGCTTCCCGAACCTCTTCAACGTGGCCGGTCCCGGCAGCACGGCGTCACTGACACATGCTATCCCCTGTGACGAGCATCAGGTCGAATTGGTGATTGCGTGTATCGAGCGTGTCGAGGCGGCAAATGCGAAATCCATTGAGCCGATCCAGGCGGCAGAGGATTTGTGGACGCAGCATGTCAATGACGTCGCCAACATGACGCTCTTCCCGCGGGCCGAACGGGCAAATTCCTGGTACCTCGGCGCAAACGTTCCCGGAAAAGCCTGCAAACCGCTGTTGTATCTCGGAGGGTTTGACCAATACGTCAAAAAGATCGATGAAGTTATCGACAACGATTTCGAAGGTTTCGCTTTATCACAAATGGGTAATTGAGGATTTTCTTGCGTGCTTCAATGAAAATAGAGATGTAGAGCACCAGTTCAAGGACGGCGATGTCATAAAAATAACTAGGTCAACTGCTTGAATGCCTGGCGGCGCCGGTACCGAAACCGCGGGTCAACCTGACGCGCCCCCTTTTGGGCGCACTGCGTGCGTCCAAATTCACTCCCGGTGAATTTGTCATGGGGTTTTAGCGCCCAACAGCCAATACCGCGCGCGGGTGACCCCGGCGGGGCAACGTCTGAAACGGGTCTTTGGCATCGCCATCCAGAGCGCCGCCACTGCGCACCACCGAACCGGTGGTTTATGCTGCATACTCGAAATCCGTTGAGCGTCTAGCGCGTTCCGGGGGCTCGAATCCCTCCCTCTCCGCCAAATTAAAAAGGCCATCGATAGCGTTCATTGCTCGGGTTATGCTGTCGCCCCAATGTCATCTGCAATTGCGGGTCGGCACCGGACAAATAACATTAGATGGGAACGAATGAACCTGGTCTTTCGCAATCGTAAACTGTTTGCCGATGCTTAGTTGATTAACTTATCAGTGTCCCCTGTTCTGTCTTCTTTAGACGCCAGACGTAAATTTAGATCCTGCGGTTCGTGACTAGGCGTCGTTTCCCATTTTTAAGCTCCGGTAATACATACTCAGCAAAGCAGCGCATATTGCGTTCCGCTTCATCGTAACGTTCAAGACGGACACCAATATTAAGCCGCACGATCGCGTCTTTCCGGAAAAATTACCAAAAAGGGGCGCCGAATATTGCACGACAATCGCGGTCTTAGTAGCATCGGTGAAAACGACCTGGGGGGGCGACATGGGCGCTGACAATCGCGCGCAAACTGAGCAGCGGCTGCAATATTGCGCGGCTGCCATCCTGGCTTTAATTTTTAGTGCCCATGCATTCAACGCTAAGGCAGCGGACATTTTCTGGAACGGCGGTTTCAACGACAGCTGGCAACAGGTGTTCAATTGGGATCCCGTTGTCGCCGGCAGGTTTGTCATCCGCCGCACGCCGGCAGAGTTCGACAACGTCATCATGAACACACCAACCGACGATTTCGTGTACTTGTACGCAGACACGGAGCCGGTGGATGGGCTGGAACTGTCGAACGACGTCAATCTCTACACGAATGGTCATAAGCTGACGGTGGATGACGGCGGCGCCGGAATGGTCTCGATTGCCGGTGCGGATACGCTGTTGAGTGTAGAGAAAATCACCGGCGATCCGAGCGCCGTGTCGTTCGACGCCGACAATGTGCGCATCAGCGGCGGCCGCATGGCAGTTGTTGCAGGCATGAAAATCGACGGCACGCTCGACATTCGCGGTACCGGTCTCGTTAGTACCGCAGCCGGCGCGACGGTTACTGTCGACCGACTGTTGATGGCACCTTCGTTGTTTAGTAGCGGAGAACTCACGTTATTCGGTATTACCACATTCAACAGCATCGGTGCCGCCGGCAATTCGATCGGTAGTTCCGGTAGTTCTGTGTTCAACGTGACGGGTAGCTCGAGCGCAGAATTCGCGGGTGCGCTAACTATCGGCGGACTGGTTGGCGACCCGGTCGTCAACGTCAACACCAACGGCCGCTTATACACACGCGACTTAACGATCCGCGGATCCGGCAGCGCAGCCGATGTCAGCGTGAACGTGAATGGTGCGGGTTCGCGGATTGAACAACGGGATGGCGGTTCGCTGACCGTCGGGGGATCGACGGGCTCTGCGATCTTGCGCGTCTCCGGGAACGGGTACGTTAACTCCAGCACCGGGCCCATCACCATCGGCGACACCGGGTGGATTGCACTATTCAACTTGGGCGGGTCGGCCGGTACGTTTCGCGCATTCGGTGATGTCCTCGTGGATGGCGGGCGGTTATCGGGCTCCGGCGGTAGTTTCTTTTGGCTCGCTCAAGGACGCGATATGACCGTACAAAACGGCGGTCGGGTAGAGCTCGACAATTACATAAACCTCGGTACTTTAAGTGAGCTCGTGGTCGACGATAGCACGTTCAGCATTGATCCGGACTCAGGTTCCAAAGCCTTGAGCGTCGGCAACGAGTTCGATGATGTAACGGTGACAGTTCGCGGCCCAACGACGACGTTTGATCTGGATGGCGTTGTTGAAATAGGCGAACGCAGCGGCAGTGGGGAAGTCACGATTTCCAACGGCGCTGATGCCTATTTTCGGTTCCTGGATATGGGCACACAGAACTGGTTGCGCACCCATGGCACTTTAAACGTTGAGTCTGGCGCTAGCGTTGCCATGTTCGGTAACGCGGATATCCTCGGCACGGGACAGGACAGTACCGCCATAGTCAAAATCGATGGCACCGGTACAATCTTCGCCATGGGTGGGAACGCGAGTTTCTTCATCGGTTCGAACGGCGCATTCGGTCACGCCGAAACCCACGTTCAGAACGGTGCACGACTGGTGTTAAATACCGGCAGCGGTACGATAGGCGTGCGCAAGCGCGGCGAGTTGCACGTCACCAATGCGCTGGTCACTTCCGCAGGCAGTGGCGGATTTGTTAATCAGGGATTGGTTAACCTCGGTGCTTTCGGCACGATCAATCTGACGAACGGTGGATCGTTCATCAATACCGACGGCACCGTTACAGGCACCGGCGTGATCGATGTTAACGGCCAAACGTTCGATAACTCCGGTGGCACGTTGAGCCCCGGCAGCTCGGCGGGACTGTTAACGCTTCGCGATGCGACGTTTGTCGCGGATGATGATTCCGTACTCCAGATTGAACTAGGCGGCCTCGCCCGCGGTCAGTACGACGAGCTATTTATTGGTGGTAACGCGACGCTTGACGGGACACTCGAAATCATATTCATCGACGGTTTCAAGCCCGAGCTTGGCGATACGTTCGAATTCATTACCGCGCTGACTGTCGCTGGTGCGTTCGACGCGATTGTCTGCGGCGACTGCGCTGGGCGCGAATTTGATGTCGTCTTCGGTAGCAGCACCATGCAATTGTCGGTTAGTGCCGTCCCCGTTCCGGCAACTGTCTGGTTATTGGTGAGTGCGCTGGGTGGCTTGCTAGCTCGCGGTCGAAAATAACGCCAGACAATACTTGTCGGTGGCTGCTACTGAAAATAGGCGGTTACGGGACAGGGGGTTATGGGATAGGGGACAGTGATAAGTTAATCAACTAAGCGCGTGAGACCAACGCAATTGAGGAGGCAAGGATGCCGAGACGAGGACGATTGCATATTGGCGAGGATTGTTACCATGTCAAGGGTCGCGGATCAGAGCGTCGCTATATTTATGAAAGCATTGCGGACAAAACGAATTTTGATCTGTTTAGAAGCAGGATTAGAAAAGCCATCGATAGTGTGCATTGCTCGGGTTGTGGTGTCGACCTACTCTCATCTGCTATTTCAGGTCGGCACCGGACAAAGGACATTAGATGGGAACGAATGAACTTGGTCTTTCGCAATTGTAAATTGTTGAAGCGAAGAACTTGAGCCAAGCTGGGGCCGCAAAGTCTCGTCAGCGCAGGCGAGCGTATTGTGAGGTATTCGGATTGAACCTCGGTAAACTGTTTGCCGACGCTTAGTTGGTTAACTTATCAGTGTCCCCAGTTCAGCACGGCATCGAGAAACGCTTCGTGATATGGGGCCGGATCTGCGAGCCTAAACCAAGGACAAATCGCCCGTTGGAAGCTGCGTTGAGATCGTGACCTAGTTGCGCGAGGTTCATGGGCGATCGGGCAACGGCAATGCCGGTGATCAATTCCACCGAAGACGTCGTTTGCGCAGCGACGAGTAACGGTAGGAACGGATCATGGGCGGTCTCGATTGATTTCAGTCCCGTATAACCCAATTCCTCAAGTGCGCGGGCCTCGGCACCAGCATTATTTAAGTCCCAGGTGATTCGTGAGTCTACTTTCATGAGGTGATAAATCCTTGATCAGTATGTCGGCGCGGTCACTGCGTACAGGACAATCATCTCGCCATCTAAAACATTACGATAGTGGTGTGGCTCGCACCGGATCAAGGGCCCCGAGCCTTCGATATCCAACGACTCCGGCCCTTTCGCCTCCGGCAGTGTCGCTGTGGTCCGTGTTAGCTCGATGGAAATCAATTCAACTGCAAAATATCGCTATACGTCAGAAAGAGTAGGACATGCACGTATTTGCGCCGACGAGTTTGGCGTGTGTTTTGAACATCTAGATCTCGCGTGGGAACGGGACGACTGTAATACGCACAGCGACATATTGAATATGACCCTTCGAGGTATCGTAATTAACTCCGACCCCATTTATAAAAGAGTGCCTTAACAATTCTGGGCAGTCTGATGTTTCTCGCAGGCATCAAAACGATGGGATACTTAAACGCATCAATTTTGAATGATTCGGGAATAATATGGCTTGTTGTCGGTATTACTGTCGTTTCATTAATCGGATGGATATTATCGGCTGCCTTTAAAACGGAGGTCATATCTTGGCGGGAGCTGTTTATTTCGCTGGCGATTTCAAATGTTGGAATATTCTATCTATTTTTGATATCGCAATCCCCGTAATGAATCCGCTGTAAGCTAGACCTAGTGTTTGAGACGAATGGAATCTTGCTTATCGACTATCGTCTCTGAACATATCTTTCTGCGCCGGACGCACCATCGCGCTAACAGAACCCTCAAGGCCCCTGTACACGAGACAGTTCGTATCCAGACGTGGCCGGCCTAGATCCGGATTTTGGACGCGATCTGAACGAATCGTTCCTCAATTGATAACTTGCTGCAGTTGACGGCATGAGTCCGGGACCGGCTCCGATGGAAAATATTTTTCTATGCGTTAATGTCGCGCTCTTATTCGCGGGCAGTCTAGCGTTCGGTATGGGACAAGGTATGGGAACGAGAAAGTAATTATTCCAATATTTACTTATTACAATGACTTATAGGCACCAGGAGCAGACTCCCTCTCCGCCAAATTGAAAAGGCCCCATTTGGGGCTTTTTTGCTGTTCAAGTAGGCTGAATCGAAATATCAAGTTGGCAGAAAGGATTCGATGGGAAGCAGGGGCCACATACGGAGTATTTTTAGCACGCTCGGAATCGGGCAACGTATCAAATTTCCTTGCACCGGAAAATTAAGAAGGAGACGCTACCCGCGGGGATGATGCGCACGCAAGAACTCGATACCACCCGGCGCGCTCTGTTGCAGATGTCAGCGGCGAGCGTACTGCTCAGTTACCTTCCCGCCCCGATCCGCGCCGCACAAGCGGGGGATATCAGTGTGCACCTATATGTAGACGACGCTTTGGCGGCTTACGGTTTCCCTGACGGACATCCGTTGGGTATTGATCGTCAAGGCGCGTTCTTGCGCGAGGCTGAGAAGCTTGGCCTAGTCGGGTGGACTATTAAGCAAGGCTCGCGCTTGGCTACGCGAGCGGAATTAGCGCGGTTTCATGACAGTGATTACATCGAATCGGTGTCTACAGCGGAGGAACGCGGTATCGACCTGCTCGACGGCGGTGACACGCCGGTATTCCCAGATGTCTATCGCACCTCAGCGCATGTTGTGGGTGCGGCGCTCGACGGTTTGGAGCGAGTCATGACCGACCAACCCCTGCGCAGCTTTCAACCCATTGGGGGCTTGCATCACGCGGCCCGGGATCACGCTGCGGGATTTTGCGTGTTCAATGATCTCGGCGTCGTGATCGAAACCCTACGCGAAAACTACGGCGTTATGCGTGTCGGTTACGTCGACATCGATGTGCATCACGGCGACGGTGTGTTCTACGCGTTCGAAGACGACCCCGAGCTGATCTTCGCGGATATTCACCAAGACGCGCGGACGCTTTACCCCGGTACTGGCAGACCGCACGAGACCGGTATGGGCGCGGCGCAAGGTACGAAACTCAACATCGAGCTGGCACCTTATTCGTCCGACGTCGAGTTTATGCAGGCATGGCCACAGGTCGAGGCCCATTTTGAAGCGTTCCAACCGGAATTTTTTATCTTTCAATGTGGGGCGGATGGCCTTAATAATGACCCACTGGCACAGCTTCGATATTCACCTGCGGTGCATGCCCACGCGGCGCGGCGCTTAGTGGCGCTAGCGGACAAATTTGCCAAGGGTCGGATCATGGCCTTTGGCGGCGGCGGTTATGACCGCGTCAACCTTGCGCAGGCGTGGAGTGCCGTGTTGCGCGAATTTGTGGGAGTAAAAATGGGGTCGGAGTAAAAAAAGGAGACGGAGAACATTACGAGGCTAGACAATTCTATCGCTGACAGTACGTTCAAGTTAGCAAGAAACTAACGACAGCATTGCGGAATTAAAATATCGAGGAAGCCGCATCAATACACCACAGGTGTCTCATATCACGTTGCGTAGCGGGCACATGCTTGTCGAGCAACTATTTACACCACCATCGCGTATCGCGTGCCTCTTGTAGGTCTAGATCACAGATGCGAAGCAAACGGCTTCCAATTGCATAACAACCTTATTGTCATTAACCATCAAAGCTTGGGAATTAACTCCGACCCCAATAATTGTTAATAACTCAGCAGGACTGTGAGGGAAAGAATATGATTTTGTTGATCGCTACGGCCAGCGCGTCGAACGAACTGGTGTAGATAACCGATTTCAGTTTTCGCATTGGCTGAAAGATTGATGCCAATACCGCCGAATAACCGATTCTGATCGAGGCCACCGTCGGCGCCCCAGTCGGTATCATTGAAATTAAGGAATATTTCATCCCAGAGCGAAAGATAAAGCCATTCACTGGCCGCGATTGGCCACGTCAGTTTCGCGAGTTGACGGAATCGCCAGCCAGTATCGTCTGTCCCCTCTATCGTCCGTTGTTCCAAGCGAGTTCGTGTCGCTAACGTAAATCCGGGCAACAATGAACCGGTTGACCATGTGAGTTGCTGCCATGCACGATGTTCGACGATCGTGTCACCTCGGCCAGGTGGGTTATTTGGGATGAACGCATAGCCCGCCCAGAGTGCTGTTCGCGGTGCGACGACTTTACCGAGTGCTGTGCGTACTATGCCTTGATTAAATCGCGAACTGTCATCATTAAACCGGCCCTGACCTTCCAGCCAGAATCGCAATGTCGACGATTGCTCGCTGATCTTCCCACTCGCGACGATCGCACCCCAGGTATGCCAATCTTGGCTCGCGTACGCTTGGGCGTTTCCCGCTATCAACGCGAGCAAAATCAAGCTACGGGTCAAGATACAACGCCGATTTAGGGCTTTCGCGTGTGGCGGGCCGATCATGTCACCAATCAAAACAGAATAAAAATGGGGTCGGAGTACATTATAAGATCCGGCAGTGCTGTAACCAATAGCAGGCACATACAGATGAGAACATAGCGGCTACAGTGAGGAAGCGGAATGGCGGCGATGTTGCGCAAATACGTTGTGAATGTCCCGCGCCACATTATGCAACGGGTATAAAAATGGGGTCGGGGTACATTATGGGAATCGACGGCGCAGTTACTAATAGCACACACGTATAGGCAGGAACATAGCAACTAAAGTAAAGGGGCAAAATGGCGACGGTGTTGCGCTAACACGTTGTGGGTACTTCGCGCCGTGTTGTGAAACGAATAAGTGATCATCCAGGGGTATGATACACAGTCGCCGAGTACGGTGTGTCTTTTGAAAATATAGGCGGCGCGTGTGAAGAGAACGCATCAAAATCGAACAGTTACGTTTTGTTCACTAACCGTTGAAGTATCGTAATTAACTCCGATCCCCTTTATTTCCGGACCGGTCCAAATTGTTGAGGCGGGATCCCAAGCGGCACAACCCCGACAGCATCATATTTTTCAACGGCGAAGGCGACTTCTACCATCGTTAGTGTTAAGTGAAGTAATTTTTCCTCAGGGGCTGGCATGTCATCCAGTGGAAAGTCATCAAGGTACTTTAGGGCAGCTTCTAGTTGTGGTTTCATGAGGTCATAAAATGACCTCAATTCTTCAGGACTGGAACTACGACGACGTTCCACTCTTTCTTGTTCACTAGCGCCAGCCCAGTCACTTAGTATCTCAAGTTCGGCAAACTGTTTGGGTAATGTGTTCATCATTAATCTTCGGCCATGACAGCGTTATGAGCGACCCAATAGCAATGGCGTATTAAGGCCTCATCGTCTTGCATGTAGAAGTGCGACATGGCGCCAGATTCCATCGCTTTCTGCATTTCTTCGTTTATAACGCCATCTTCCAGAAACGGATCGCGTAGAAATATTTTCGCAAATTCTTGGGAAAATAATTCTGATGCTTTTGTCGCTGCTGGTAAATGCATACGCAAATCCCAGGTGGTTGTTTTATGATCAAGCGGCCAGAACTGATGCGTGTGAAAGACCCCTCCAAAACAATAGATAATAAAGTTTGGAAACAAAACTAAACTATCAAATATCCAGTTGGGATCATTGCTTGGATTAAGTTTTTTACAAGTTTGAATGGCGTCATCACCTGATGATGAGACAGATGGCCCCATTGATAATGCCAAGGCCTCAACTTCCGTCGGCTCGTATTCAGTACCTGCAGCCAGAGTGTAGCTACTATGCTGGCCATAAAAACTAATATCTAGGTATTTCGCGAATGGGCTATCACCGCCAGAAAATAGGCCAGGCCACGGATTTACGTGCAAAAACGCGGCGTGAATCGCTTCAGCCTGTGCGTCCATCACCAACTTCCAGTTGGCTTTTATGTCACCGCGATAAATTAGCTCGGTAGGATTGGTATCGAAGGGATAACCTTCGAATCTATCTGCGGCCGGTCCCAAAAATTCAAGTAAAGTTTCTTTTGGTTCGGGATCGAGATTAATAAAGATGAAGCCTTCCCAGGTATCACATGCGACTGGTAGTAAGTTTTGTTTACCACATAGGGGCTCGTAGTATTTTTCTTCATCGGGTATGTAAGACAGTTTTCCTTCAGTATTGTATGTCCATCCATGAAAGTGGCAACTCAGCATCCCTGTACTAGTGCCCTTTTTTTCTAGCGCGAGTTTGCTGCCTCGATGGCGACAGATATTGTGAAAGGCGCGTACCACATCATCTTGACCACGCACAATAATGAGCGAGGTGCCAGCAACGACAACATCTTGAACAAACCAGTCACCCTTATTAGGGATTTCGTTCACTCTTCCCACATGTAACCAGGCGCGCTTGAAGATTTTCTCTCGTTCTTTTTCGAAATAATTCGGATCAGTGACACGAGCAACAGGAACTGGCTCAGTGCCCATTTCAGGACAGCGTTCTAACCAGCGATGACGCTTTGCCTCGGTATCTTTTACTTTGTCGTCCATTTTCAACCTCAGAATAGTGCTACACGTAGGTGAAATTTAGATTGTGTATAAATTTTAATAGGTGGTGAAGTTAGGTCCGAGCCTAGAACGATCTTATACAATGCTCGCCAAGAACTTCCTGACGTTCTCGCTCACCCCATCGGGATCTAAATCCGGCTCGAAGTTCGCGCCCCCTATAGTCGCCGCAACAGCATCTGGCCGCAGTGTTTGCGCACGCTCAAAGTACGGCCACAGTACGTCGTCTTCCGAGCACATGATCAGTATCGGACAGGCGATCTTTTCGTATAGCGCCACAAAGTCCTGATCCCATACGGCGTTATAGGTATTAAACCTTCCCATGTAGGCCCGCAAGGTGTCCAACGCTTCACGATGATGTAATTCAAGATCGTGACTGGCACCCTCGACCAGGGAATCCCAAGTCTGCTTTAAGTAAGCGCCGTCCGCAGTGGGCGACAATGGTGTCGGGAAATGCCCACGCCAACTCTCGCGTTCTTCGGCCGTTAAGGGCACGGGCCCTATCATCATGGCGCTCTTCACCCGTTCAGGGTGTGCGACGGCCATCTCAGCCAGCAAGCAGCCACCCGTATGGTGCCCAAAGACATGGAATTGTCCGATGCCGAGATTATCGCAGGCTTCAACAAGCCAGTCGGCATACTGGCGCATATTCGGCGTACCAATGGGGTCAAAACTGCAGCCAAATCCCGGTGTATCCAAGGCATACAGGGTGCCTAAGTCGGTAAGACGGGAAAACACCTTCTCGTACATGGCAGAGGAACTGGCCGTTTGATGCAACCACACAATCGGCGTATTGCTGTCCCTACCCCTCTGAAAACGATAATGAATTTGCCCGGCGGCGCAATCCACATAGCCTTTTTTAATCACACTTTTAGTCCTATCTGTTAACCAAAGACGGGTTTGTCCACCCGCACCTGTGCATTGCCACGCGAGACGGCACGAATATTACCAGGGTCGGCCAAAGGGCGTAGCTTGAATCCTGGTATCCGGTGGCGAATAATGACCTGACAATCGGCCCACAACCAACATCCAATCCCAGCGCATAGCCTGGGAGCCAATATCTTGGAGAGCGACGATGGACATGAACGAACTAGAGCAGGGTAGACATGACATGCTGCCCAAACCAACGCATGACGAATTAGCACGCCAACAGTTCGCTCGCTCTTTCAAAGAGCACATCGTCGCCAAGATCCACCCGGGTGTTCGCGTCGCGTACGAAAAACGCGTAGAACCAGAAATCACTAAGACAACCGGCAAGGCCCCGGTGTTGCGCACCGATGTTGAACCGTTCATGACCAAAGACCCACATTACCAAATGTGGAGTGCACTACTTCGCACCAGCCAAGAAATTATGTGGTCCGCCGCACAAAAACCTGTCGAGAGAGATCTCGAGGGCCTGGTTCGGCGCAGCAAAGTTAATGGTGGCGCGAAAGGTTCATTAACCTTGGATCCAAGCCTAGCGGTGCCGCGTTACCTATCGGCTGTAGATATCCATTGCCAACCCGGCGGATATCACACCGAGGTTGTGAGCGACGATGTAGCACCGGGCGCCGTTTATGACCGCGCCGTGTTCATTTATGCGATGGGTCAGATGGGTCCTGATAACTCGGACATCGGCCGCAGTATTATCGAGTGGTTGAAAGAAAGACGACCAGGGTTTGAGCCCGCTAGAATTTTAGATATGGGTTGTTCCGTCGGCCACAGCACCGTGGCGTATGCAGAACAATGGCCACAAGCAGAGGTACAGGCCATAGATGTTGCGAGTCCAATGTTGCGCTACGCACATGCGCGCGCCGAATCGATGGGCAAAGAAATTCACTACTCACAGCAGAATGCCGAGGGTACGAACTTTGAAGACAACTCGTTCGATCTCATCGTCTCGAGCATCTTACTGCACGAGACCTCGCAAAAATCCATAAAAAATATAATTGCCGAGTGCCATCGCCTACTCAAACCAGGCGGCATCATGGTCCACGCGGAGACGCCACCGTATGCTGGCATGGAAGCCTTTGATGCATTCATGCTTGACTGGGATACCGTAAACAATAACGAACCCTTCTGGCGCCGTTCTCATGAAATAGACCTTAAACAACTCGCCGCCGATTCTGGCTTCGATCCGGACAAAGAATTTGAAGAAATGGCGTCCAGCGCTTTTCAGGTGGCAAAGGCGAAACGCTCGAATAAATTTCAAGGTGGAGATTTTGGCGGTGGTGGCTTTTGGTTTCTGTATGGTGCAGAAAAATGAGCGGCAGCTTGCGCGAAACGTAAAACCTAACGATTGACCCGATTGATAGACGAATAATTAAAGAGGCCCGCATTGTCAGATAACCCAACTTTACCGCGTAAAGCAAAAGGCGAACGCCCCTTCTTTTTCGCCGATCCCGATGTCGACAAGCTACTCGCCATGCTGATGGGGCTGGCAGGCGAAGTATCTGTCATGCGCGACCGCATGGATACCATCGAGCAACTCGCCGCACAACGCGGGCTGTTCAACGCAACTGACATCGAAGCGTTCGAACCGACTGCAGAAGTGATGCAGCAACGCGCAGCCCGCCGCCAAGAAATGCTTGGCGAAATTACCCGCATTGTGTACTCAGAAATTGAAGGCCTGGAAGGTAGACCTGAAGATAAGGACCGAGCCTCCTATGCCGAAGCCATGAGCATGGTGGAACAAGAGACAGACTAGATCGTTCGTATTATTCGCGAACGCCCAACAGTCACGCCAGATTGGCTGGAGATCGACATATACAATCTCCGGAAGCTCCCGGTCACCAATTTATTTCACTTCTTTTGTTTCGATCACTCACAACGCGTTAAGCTTTTACCTAACCGCGTGGCGACACGGTAAAAAGCGCACGATACCGCAACGCCCTTGTCCCTTTGTTACCTTAAAGAATTTGGACAATCTGCCCGATCGATAGGTTATTTCGAGCGTAGAAAAAACGATACCCTGCATATAACGTTTTAAATCATTTGAGGGAACAAGCATGAAACTTTTTTACTCGCCATTTCATTCATTTGTTCATAAGGTACTGGTGTCGATCCACGAAGTTGGACTATGGGATGACATGACTTTCGTTCCCACCTATCCGTTTAAAAATCGGGAGGGTGAGGATCAGGGCGACAAATATTCCATCGCTCTCGTTAATCCTCTTGATAAGGTGCCGACGCTGGTCCTTGACGATGGGCAGGCGATTTATGCTAGTCAGGCAATCGTTGAATGTCTCGATAGCATGAGCAAATCGGGAAAAAAACTATACCCTGAGAATGGCCCCTCACGTTGGGATGCGATTACGCGTCTCACCATTGCCGATACTATTTTTGAATCAACGGTACTGTTAGTTATGGAGTGCTGGAACCCTGAAGACAAACGACGTATCGAATTTTTCGAATGGATATGGCCAAAATTCTTTAGAGGCTTCGACAAACTTGAGGCTTCGTGCAAACGTGGATTTACCGATTTTGATATCGGTCAAGCGGCTATGCTGCATGCTATTAGTTATGTGGATTTTCGCGTAAATTTCTATGACGATAAAGATCCGCTACACCCAGATTTCGATTGTTTCGAGAACCGACCTAATCTTGAAGCCTGGTATAGAGACGCCCTACAACGCCCATCCGTGACCAAGCATTACAACGTCGATTATGTCGGCGATGACTCGGCCGAGTTTCTGCAAAAAAATGTTCAAGAAGTGCTTGAATTACAGAAGCAGAATGGAACCCTATGATTCATCATTACTATTGGCCCACCCCAAATGGTCACAAGACTGCAATCATGCTCGAGGAAGTCGAGATCGATTACAAAATCTTTCCGATCGACATTCACAATGGTGCACAGTTTGATCCGGAATTCATTAAAATAAGCCCAAATAACCGCGTCCCCGCCATCGTTGATACGGATGGTCCCGGGGGCCAACCCTATAGCGTTTTTGAATCGGGCGCGATCCTACTTTATCTGGCAGAAAAAACCGGCAAGCTTTATCCGAAGGATGTTAAAACACGTTATGAGGTGAAGCAGTGGTTGATGTTTCAGATGGGCAACGTTGGTCCCATGTTCGGCCAGAATGGTTACTTTCAAGGCTATTGCCCGGAAGATATTCCCCTAGCAAAAGAACGTTACCACAATGTCAGCAAACAAATTTACAGTGTGTTGGACAAACGTCTTGCTGAGTTCACCTATCTTGCTGGCGATGATTTCTCCATTGCCGATGTTGCGACCTTTCCCTGGACTACGATCAAACAACGCACCATGCACAAAATTGAATTAGACGAATACCCGAACGTGTTGAGATGGAACGAAGAAGTTTCGCAAAGGCCTGGCGTACAACGCGGAATTGCGATGATGTCAGATGATTTGAAAGTCGGTAATCCATCTGAAGAAACTTACAAAAATATGTTTGGCAGTGCGCAATTCAAAAAAGACTAGTAATGGCTTCTACTCAAAATAAATACTTATCCTGTGTATCCCGTTAGGGAAAATTCTAAAAGCCGGCTGGACCCGTTCGCGCTTTAACGGCCGGGTATTCGACTAAGCCCTCTTTACCACCAGCGGTGTCTGCAGCTTCTAGGATTGCGTTTTTAAGTAACGTTGAGGTCCTATTAAGTGTTGATTTGGAAGGGCTGATGCAGCGATTAGCTTATGCGCGGTATCGGGTTATAAATTCGTCGGTGACAGCTTCTGCCATAGCTTTTCGGTTGCGCAACGGGGTCGTTTTTACGCCATAGATTCGTGCCAGTACTTCGCGATGCAGTAACGTGCCGAAAAAGGTGTCCGTCGCGCGTGCCGTATCGTCGATGTCGAGATCCCCCGAAGCAACCTGCCGTTTGAGAAAAGTCTCGAAGTTTTTGTAACTCAAGCCCGGCCCGTGCGCATAGAACGCCTCGCCAATCTCGGGAAATCGATCGACTTCGGCGACGACGATCCGGATCATGCGAATATAGCGATCCGATAGCACGACTTCGAGATGTTGTAGTGCGATCGCCTCGAGCGCATCGCGTAAACTCAGCGACACCAGCCGATCAGAATCCGTAAACGCTACCGTCTCCTTCAGCAGTTCATCGACAATTGCGGTGAACAAGCCGGCCTTATCCCCGAAGTGCGTGTAAATGGTCGTCTTGGATCCGCCGACACGCCTCAGTAGTTCCGACATGCTAGCCGCGTTGTATCCTTGCTCTAGGAACAGTTCCGTAGCTTCTTCAAGGATTGTTTGACGCTTACTAATAGATAAACTTACAGCGGACATTATTTCACCAAATTCAATCGACTACTTCGCCGACGCAGAAGTGAGTCATGTGGCGTTCTGCCATTTTGCTGTGGTAGTCGCCAAACTCGCCTGTCGCATCTTTGCCGGCATGCATTCTCGCGACAAACGGTCCGCCAGGGTGGTGGTCTTTCCATTCGCTGATATCGTAAACCTTATCCCGAATGATCACCCAACAATCATCGAACGTGTTGTGCTCCGCGACTTCGGCCCGCGTGACCTTGCGATCGCCATTTAACGATGTCTTAGGTGTCCAAAGATTTCCCATCACCTCGCGCCGGGCCTCCATAGCCGCTGAGCGCGAGCGAAAATCCCACGGCCCCAGTTTTTTCAACGGCAGCTTGTCCCCTATCTCGCGAGCATCAAAGGCGTAAATCCAGGAATCATCGTCGCCGGCACGTTGTTCGTGGTCAAAAACAGGGTAGTCCCGTTCGTTTAACGCCTTCAAGATTTGCCGCCGTTGCGGCGTATCCTCGGGCTCGAGATGCTTAAAAAGAAACTTTGACGCAAATTGAAAGCGCGTGGCGCGATAATGTCGAACCCTTTCGTAATGTAACAGTGCGCTATACACGTCTTTCCCATGCAGCTTAAAACAACTGTATAGCGCCGCTCCGTCCTCCATCGCTTGCGCAGCGCCCTGTCCAAACGTCGGCAACATGGAATGAGCGGCATCGCCAAGTAGGCAAATTCGACCGTCTTGCCAATATTCAAAGGCATCGAAATCATAGAGTCCCCACTTCGTTGGGTCCTCCACCGCACTAGCCAACGCAAGGATGTCGTCTTTCCTGCTGTCGCCAGCAAAAGCGTTCGACATGTTTTTGTACATTTCCTGCCGGTCGGCGGGAAACCAGTCGCCTTCGTCCGTTTCGAATTCTGCGGAATTCGGCTCGTAGTACGCCATCCACACGTTTAGCAGTTCGCCTCCGCGTACCCAGTAGGTGATCACGTACCCTTTCAGCGTTTTGCGGGCGTCCATACTGAAGGAATCGATCGGATTGTTATCCATAGGACTACCGTCAGCCTTCATTAGCCCTCGGACGGTCTCACGCGGGATCAAACCGCGATAGCACGTGACCTCCGTCCAGCGCCTGGGTGGCGCCTCAGGCCACAATAGCCGTAGCGTTTTTGAATTGATGCCGTCGGCACCGACGACCAGCTCGCCGCTTGCTTGGGTGCCATCTTCAAATGTCGCCGTGGCAGAAGACGCGTCCTGCTGTAGTGCCTTTAAGCGTTTACCCATATGGATTTTTATCGGGCAGGTGGCCCCCGTTTCCGGGGCGAACTCGAAAGCTCTCTTATACAGGCACATCAACAAATCAAGACGATGCATATGATGAAATCCCGCGCCGTCGCCAATAACGGTGTTGTGGTCAATCGGTTTTACCGACACCGTTCCGTCGGCCATGATCCCGCGAGTGCTCTCGAGAATGGCTGCACGGCCTCCATCGACTGCACCGTGTGCACCTTTTGGATCGCCGCCGTCGAGATCGACACCCAACCAGTGGCACAAGCGTGCCGCGTTGGGTGGGATATTCAAGCCGGCGCCGGCTGTACTTGGCTCTCGGGTTTGTTCATAGACATCGATGGACTCGAATTCACCTGATTCCCGAAGTGCTAATGCGGCGAATAGTCCCCCCATTCCGGCTCCGACGATAATTGCATGCATAACGACTACCTCCCGACCTGATCGGGCCGCCGGCGTCGAGGACGACCCACATTAGAGTTTGAAATATAATGATACCGTACCGTACGGTATCATCCAGATTCAACGACGGCAAGGACTTTTGAACCGGTCAAGGAGTCTTCTTTATCACCCAACTATTGCCCACAGGTCGGCTTCAAAATCCAATCATCTTTGCTTTTGGATCTATCGTTATATCCTTCATCAACGAGGAGAACATCCCATGGTAGCTGGTGTCCCCGAGAATTCTCGAGATCTGTTCGAGAAAAAATCCTTTGTACGCCTCTCGACCGTGATGCCCGATGGTAGGCCGCAGGTGACTCCGGTGTGGTCTCGACGGGGATGGTCAACTTGGTCAAAGGCCGGCAGAAGGATCGCAACATACGGCGCGATCCAAAAGTGGTGTCGTCGCTATGTGATTGCTAATCCGCTAATTCAACGCAAAGATATCCTTCACTTTCGTGCAACTCGTAAACTGCCAGCGGCTCGAACCCTTCACGTTCCGCGAGGGGGCAACTACCCGTTTTGAGGTCAAATACATAGCTGTGGGTAGAACAACGTATTCGATGCGCAACAACCTTGCCCTTGGCGAGGTCGCCTCCTAAATGAGGGCACACACGATCGATTAGCGCGGGGCCTTTTTCTCCGTTGACTAATAAGAGGTGACGCCCATCAATCTCGACCTTTCGGATTTCGCCTTTCGATAACTCACCAACGGGAACTAATTGAGTACTGGCCACTTAGACCCTCCAATTACAATTGATAATCGCCGGTTCACGGCGATTTCGTCGCATTAGGCTACGTCAATAATCGCAGTTTAAAAATGGGATTGGAGTAAATTATATTCCGGTCAACCAAAGCCGGCACCACGTTTGCGGCGAAATTTACGCTATCGAGCTTAATTGCCTTACGGAGATTTCCGTCACATCCGACTGGTCTACGGGTAGGTCAGTTACTTTTTTTCCGACCCGTCGAATTTCCGGTGACACTACATCTGACGACGATTTGGAATCGGCTCGCGATTTTAGCGCTTTTAACTTTTTACGCGCGGCGGCCTCGAGTGCATTCGCCTTATCGGTTGCCCCCAAGGTCTCTAAATCGTAAACCACTTCGCCGAAGACACCAGATTCCGCTCGATCATGCACAATATCGGCGATGATTTGTGCGTGAATTTTTCTTTTGCCGCGGCTAAACCCGTAGTCCAGTGCAAGTTCGCACAACAAATTTATCACGCGTGGAATCCCGCGGCTGTTCCAGTAAATCAGCCGCAGTGCATTTTTATGAAACAGCTTTGCGTCACCGCCAGCGCGGGTAAGACGATGCCGGATGTAATTTATTGTTTCTCTCTCGTCCAGCGGCCCGAGCATCGCCATTACGTTGATTCGTTGTGTCAGTTGGCGTAGTTCGTGGCGTCTGAGTAAGTCCCGTAATTCAGATTGCCCAACGAGCAGCAATTGCAGCAAGGTGTGGTCATCCGCGTTGATATTGGTGAGCAACCGAACCTCTTCGAGCGTTTGAGCATCGAGGTTTTGTGCTTCGTCCAAGATCAATAAGGTGCGCCGCCCTGCGGCATACTCGTTAACGAGAAAATCGGTGAAATCTTGATAAAGCTCGACCTTCTCTTTGCCTTTGAAATGTATTCCAAAGGCCAACGCAACCGATTGCATGAGACTACCGAATTCGCGGTGAGTGTTGGAGATCAGGCCAACAGTTACGGTCTGGTCAAGCTGGATCAGCAGCTGGCGGATGGCGGTGGTTTTTCCGGCACCGACGTCGCCCGTTACCACCGATAGCGCTGCATCATTGTTTATCGCATATTCAAGGGTCGACATCACGTGTGCGTGCTGCTGACTCATAAAGAGGAACGCGGGGTTGGGAAGTAAGCTAAAAGCTTTGGCGTCGAGATTATAAAATGCTTCGTACACGTGTAATTTCTTGTTTTTGCTTTGCGCGGTATGTTAACCCGGATTTGTACGATAATCAGCAAAAATTCGGCCGGTCGGCGTATGAATATTCATTGCATTTACGCTCGCCCGATTTCCTTAACAATGGCTAGATTTAGGTTTCAATTACACGGCATTTAAGGTAGGCCCATATAACATAGCCTCCAATGCCGAATCTCGCCTTTTTCCTGCACGCTCCGGTTACGATTAGAGAATGCTAGGAGTACAAAAGCTAGGACCTGGCCCTTTGGAAAGTAATTGACTGCAAAGTAATGATATTCAATACGCTAGGATGGGTAGGGACCACGTTGTACTTGGGTAATCACGGCTACCTGTCGTTTCACCCGGACTACAAACCGAAACTCTATTTCGCGCTGAATTTTGTAGCTGCGCTCGCACTTGTGATTAGTTCGTCTGTGATCAGCTCGTGGCAAGCGGTCGCCACGAACGCTTTCTGGGGGGTGGTTAGTTTTATCGCGATCGCAAATATTTCATTTTCACGTCGCGTTTCGCTTTCTGAGATTTGGATCGCCGCGCCGATTGCGGTAGGCAGTATCACTGGCATGGCGTATGCCGTAGTAGATTACGCAACGGGAATGACAATCTTAGGCTGGGCTGCTGGCGCGCTATTCTGCGCGGCTTATCTGTTATTCACTACCGGAGCAATAAAACGCTCGAGGTTTCTGATTTATAACATCATTGCAGCAATGTCGTTAATGCCGATTCTTTACTTACAAGGAAACTGGCCGGTATTTGCATTGGAGGCCGCGTGGATTGCGGTTTCCTTATTCGGATGGACTCGGGAGTAAATATAAAATGGGGTCGGAGTAAGTTATAAGGTCCGACGGTTTTGCTGCTAATAGCACGGACGTAGTCGTAGGGATGCAACGACTAAAATTTAGAGGCGAAATGGCAATGCAGCTGCGCAAATATATTGCAGGTATACTGTATTAAGTCGCGCAACGGGTCAGTGACCATTAAATGACGATATACATTTACGCCGAGTATGGCGCGGCTTTTGAAGGCGCAGGTCTCGCGCGTGAAGAGCCCAGATGTAATTCGCACAGTTAGATTTCGATTACGCGGGGCCTCAGTATAGAAATCAACTCCGACCCCATTTATTATTTATTCCCGCGCCGCGACCCACGAGACCAATTCCTGAAATTTCGTGGCACCGTCCTCAAGCGTCGCATTAAGATCCGTGAGTTCATCGTAAAATGTGCCGTCGGATGCCTCTTCTAACGCAAGGCCCTCTGCGTAGGTGCCCATAGCGCCTTGGTCGATAAGACTCTTATATCGTTTGACCATCATGGGATGGTTTCGCGACATCATACGGGCGATTTCGATGCTTGCGCGGTCGAGTGTTTCGTTGTCTGGGTAAACCTGCTGCACCAACCCCCAGGTATGCGCAAGATCCGCTTCGATTGGGAAAGAACTCATCGTGGCGAATTTCGCATTCTTGACACCGCAAACATGGATCAAACTTTGCGACAGCTGACGGCCTGGATGAACGCCGTACTTGGCATGGTTATCCATAAACACAGCACGTGGAGAAGCCAGGAGCACATCACAGGCCATCGCGATCTCGAACCCGCCGGTTACAGCGGGACCGTTGACGGCGCCGATGACCGGGAACGGGCAGTCACGGATCGCGCGCCAGGGATCGTTCTTCCCGGAAACGCCGCCGGCGAAGTACTCATCTAGCTTGCCGATGTCTAAGCCGATCACGAAACCGCGTCCTTCGCCGCGCAGAACGACGGCGCGTACTTCATCGTTGTTCGGATCCGGATCGGCGCGTTTGCTAATGGCATCGAACGCGTGCGCTATCGCCTTCATCAAGTCGACTGTCATGGTGTTGAATGTCTCTGGACTATTTAGGGTGACGACATAGATCCCATCGTCACCAGAGATCCGGTCAACTAGTACTTCTTCGGTTGGGCCGTAACTCGCGACTCGTGTTCGATCCGTCATGTTTTATCCCCCATCAATATTCTTCTAGTAATTTTCCGAGTCCGTGCACTTTGTCTTCGATTCCATTTTGTCGTAAAGCGTACCAATACGTTGCGGTATTGATAGCAATAACGGGTTTGTCGAGCCAAAACTCGGCGACCGCCGCAAGCGCGGCCATGGCTAAATTGGTGCCAACTTGTACGATAGCATCTACATTAGGGCCATCGAGTTCAATAATTGTATCGCGTAACTCCTGTTTTGAAACGTGGGCGATTGATACAGGGCTAGAGCATTTGAGACCGATTAAGTCCGTGATCTCAAAACCGCAGTCGCCAAAAAATTGCCGGACATTGTTGTCCCCCACTGGCATGTAGGGCGTGACTACGGCAATGCGCTTAATATTCCCATAGGCCTTAAGTGCAGCAAGGCAAGCTTCTGAACCCATCGTAATGCCTACCCCAGCTCGTTGTTCGAGCCGTTGTTTTAGTTTATCGCTACCGTCTTTACCGTCCCAAAATGTCTCGGCCGACATACCCAATACGATATGGTCCGGATTACACGTCATAACGGCATCAACCGCGTCTTGCGTTGTAGAACGGATATTGTTCAACATCGCCATAAAACTCGCATCGTCCGTCACGGTGGTATTGGGAATAACAACGCGCGAGAAGTGGTTGGTGACGCCGTGGGGCGTCATGGCTTCATACTCGGGTTGCACTGATGTATTTGTCGATGGTGCGACGACCCCAAATAGTTTACGAAATCCTAGTGAATCCGGCATAGTGATCAGGCTTTCCTTGATTCAAGTTTAGGTAAAATGTGTTCGCCAAAGGTATCGATGTCGTTTTCGAAATCAGGTACAGCAATCATACAGGCGTCTACTTTTGCTTCATCATAAATGCGGTCTAAGTAACTTGCGACGGTGCGATAGCCGCCTACCAATGTTGGTAGCCCCATGAACATTTTCTTGCGTTTTAAACTATCAATCATTCCTTCGGAACTATCTAGCTCGGCGCTGCCGCCCAGGTTGGCAATGGCGGTCTCATCCGCACCGGCAACAATGTGCTCAAATCGCGCATTCGCTTCGCTGTCTGTCTCGGCCGCGATCACGTTAAACAATGCGATCGTCCCCACGTCACGGTTTAGCGAACGCGCAGTCGATTGTAACTGCTCGGTTATGGCTTTAAACGACCGGATGTCGGCCTCAACGTCATTGGTGTTGCCGCCGGCGATGACAAAATTTCGATCTGCACAGGTGGCAGTAAAGCTTATCCCCTTTGCCGATTGTCCGGCACAGACCAACGGGATCGGCGTTGTCGGCTGTGGTTTGATTTGAGCATCGTTCAATTCAAAGTATTGACCTTTAAAATTTGATTCGCCCGTTTCCCAAAGATCTTTTAATACGGCGACATACTCGGCGGCGTAGTCATAACGGTTCTCGAAATGCTCGTCGCCCGGCCACAGGCCCAATTGCGCAAACTCGTCCTTAAACCAACCCGACACGATGTTGAGTCCAAAGCGGCCGGGACATACGGCTTCAATCGTCGACGCCATGCGTGCCGCCACCGCTGGGTGTAGCGATAGGTTTGTGACGGACGGGAATAATTTGATCCGGGACGTTATAGGTGCGAGCGACGCCGTTAGCGTGAACGAGTCGAGCGCATGATCCCAGTACTCAGTCTCACCCCCAAATCCGCGAAATTTCACCATGGACAAGGCGAACTCAAACCCTAGTGATTCACACTTAAGGGTTACATCACGATTCAACTCCCAAGTAGGCCAGGTCGGTGGGACGTTTTTCGAAATAATGAAACCGCCTTTCGCAATCGGTAAAAAAACTCCAATTTCCATCATGATATTTTGGCCGCTGAATGATTTACGGTGTACCTGGAACCAGTGTTGCAGGTGGCGAATGCTATCGATGTATAGTTTTGTAAAGTAATGTATAGTCTATATACGCAATCCCTATTGTCAACGTCGCTCGCTCAAAAGGTCATCAGATGGGTAAATCGGATCCAAATCAGGTGCGGGAATTTCGCGAACAATTCGGTATCACCCAAGCGGCCCTAGGCGAAATACTTGGGGCTAATCCCGCATCAGTCTCGCATTGGGAGACTGGTCGCCGACAGTTGCCCGAATACATCTCACAGCGCTTGTCACGCCTACATAAAGATTTGGAAAAATCCGCTGCAAGGGGCACTGAACAAACGCTGGTGATTGGCGAAGCGCGCATGTCGGACGGCGAGTTAATCGTCTACCCTTGGGACGAAAAGCTGGAGACCGTTCCCACCCCAAGTTCTACCCAGGATGACGATCTACGCGCCGTGATCTTGCGTGATGTTGGCCGAAACGTAGAGATTAATGGATGGCTGGCGTTTTTTTCCTTAAACAATGCCAAAAGATTCAACACGCTGTCGATTATCAAACTTGAAGGTGACGTCGGCTTCTGTGGATTTTTGCGAGATATGGGAGAAGGGGATATTGCTGTCGAGAGCTTTTTTGGAGAGCGGCGTTTGGAGCGGGTCAACGTGACCGCTTGCTATCCTGTTACCTGGATGAAGGCGCCGGTAGAAGACGACGATGCAGACTGATCTTATTCTCTACGATGCTGCCAACAGCCCTTGTGGTCGACGTGTGCGCATGACGTTGCTCGAAAAGAGCTACGACTTTGAAATTTGTTGGCTCAACCTTGGATTCATGGAGCAAAAACAAGAATGGTATCTCAAGTTAAATCCGGCGGGTCTGGTGCCCACCTTAGTCCATGGAGAGCAAGTAGTCTTTGACGCAAATGTGATCTGCGAGTATTTAGACCACGTTATTCCTGAGCCGAGTTTGATTCCGAAGTCGAAGGAATTGCAGGTCGAAATGCGGATGTGGATGGCGTATGAAATGGAATGGGCCAAGCCGTTCCGTGAAGCGATCTACCAAACATACGGTAAAACACGTCTGCAAAGCACTCATATGACGGAAACGGCCTTGGTAAACGAAATCGTAAGTAATACTCAAAATGCAGCCTACGCAAAATTTGCTCAACGTATATTGACCGAACCGGCGGATGAACAACGATTGTCTGAGTACATCGAGATCCTTTTTGAAAGGATGAGCTGGATGGAGAATCAGCTATTAGACAACAGACCATGGTTGTTAGGGGATGATTTTTCGCTCGCAGATATCACCTTAGCGCCAAGGCTGGACATGTTTCCATTTATTGGTGTGGATGATCTGTTTGAGCGGTATCCCAACATTGGAAAGTTCATGCAGCGAATATACGAGCGAGAAAGTTGGCAAGCGTCCGCGTTACTGCCGGACCCGGACAAGAAACGAATACGTGTTAGTGCTTCTGAATAGCCACCGAGTTAATCCAGCTGGTCCCCAGCGTCTTGGACAATTATTGAAGTAGAACCCTATGAATAAACGGATCAAAGTAATATTTCCCGTACCGCTGTCGGAGCACACGCGAGAATTGATCGAGACGCAAATTCCGCAAGAGTACATCGGCGCTGAATTTGACGTTGAGTTTGTCGGATCCAAACGCTTGATGAGTCTTGCCAATAGCTACTATGACTTCTATGTCATGGAGACGATCGTCATCGAGGCCGGTGTTCGGGCCGAGGAGGAAGGCTTTGATGCCGTATGTATAAACACGGTCAGTGATTCGGGATTATATGCACTGCGTGCACGGCTGAATATTCCTGTAATTGCGCCCGGGCAGTCCTCATTTCACATTGCGTGCACGCTTGGCCATAAGTTCTCGATTTTGAGTATGTGGGCACCGTGGACACCGATGTATATGAAGACACTACGCGAATATGGTCTCGAGCATCGCCTCGCGTCCATCCGTCATATCGATACACGACCGGATGTCCAAGAACTGCTCGAAGGGAAAGAAGATATCGTTTTTGGCCTACTGGAGGCGGAAGGCAAAAAAGCCATCGAGGAAGACGGGGCCGATGTTCTGATGCTTGGGTCTACGACGATGCATCAATCCCATGCGTATTTACAAGAGCGCTTGCCGGTGCCGGTGCTTAATCCAGGTGTCATTGCTTACAAGCTGTGCGAAATGTATTTGAGTTTGGGCTTGTCTCATTCTAAAAAAGCATTTCCGGATCCGGAAAACATTCAGGACGATAACTTATTTCCGAGTTAATTCGGTGCAGTCCCTATTGCCGAGAGCTGCATATTTTTACGGCTAGTTTTCCTCCACGTCGCTATCAACAGCGGCCGGTTCCTCCTCGCCCACCCGTACAAACGCTGATTCGGTGTGGATAGTTGGGGAGATAATAATCGCGCAAAGGCCGAGTCTTGCGGTTACTTCGGTACTTGGGACCGTCGTTGGTTTGCGTGCTTACCGCGACATTGGCCGATTTATCAGAGTCACGGCTCATAATTCCTCGAGCGGTCGCATCTTCTATTGAATCGCGGGCTACGGCAGACCCACTAGAAACTACGATCAAGGTGAGCAGGACTATTTGGGTGATTCGCATGGGATCGTTTCCATCGAGTGGCTTGGGATCTCAGGCTAGGACAGCTCCTGTGGCGATGCAGATTTTCGACCCTACAATGTGATTAGGTCCACAACCCACAGCCGAAAGAAGTTCAGTTCTGATAAGTCAATCAAATTAGTAGGGCGATTGCACGGCATCAGAACGATTGGCGTGGTCAACGGCACTGATTAAATTTAGTGGCGCGAATTGCCGAGATCGACCATGCCGCAAGAACCTTTGCGGCGGCTCCCAGAACTCAAACGTTGCGCTTGGTGCTAAGGCCGGGTATCGCCGCGCGGCGTTGAGCACAAATGCTGATCACACGACATCGCCGGATCCAAGATACGAATGGAACAGTCCGCTCGGGTCGTGACGCGCACGCAGCGCTTGCAGGCGTTCCCAGTTTTCCGCCGAGTAGGAACCTGTTGCTCGCCCGGCAAGCAAGTTGGTCTCGCTGATGAAATGTCCTTTTCCGATTGGCTCGATCAATTCCATCCCTTTGGCGACCCAATCAAAGTTTTTTTGATCGTCCGCTGGATCGTTCCAGATTGCATATAGAAACCCGATAGATCGAGCCCACATTGAAAACGCTGCGTCGGGAAAGTGCATGTTTCTGCGCCCGGGTTCGAACAGTACGGCCGATAGCGGCGACGGTGCGCAAGAAAAATGCTCCTTGAGCAACGAGCCAATTTTGCCCAACGATTCGTCCGACCATAGATTGTCGGCCTCGAATCGCGCCGGCACCCAAGTAGCATCAATTGCGGCTAGCAGCGCCTCAATAGATGACGGTTGTAATTCATTTTTAGTGACATGTGCCGCTGCGGGTACGCTGTCTATCAATGGCGACAGTGCCTCACGCGATTCTTCCATCGTGTCGTAGAAGCCATAAGTATAAACTTGGCAGGTCTTTCCATTAGGGTCACATCGTCCGGCGGAGGCGTTTGGGTTCGTCAATAAAACGCCTTGCATTTCGACTGCGTCGGGAAGTATCTCGAAGTTCTCGCTCATCCAGTCGCCCACTGACTCGACGTGCTCTAATGGCCACGAGTAGGAACTGAGTGAGACCATTTTCGGCAGAGGGTAAACATCCAAATGGAACTGCGTGACGACTCCGAAAAATCCTGGTCCACCGCCGCGCGCGGCCCACAGGTAGTCTGGGTTCTGTTTTTCATCGGCATAGATGTGACGGCCGTCGGCGGTCACAAGCTCTATCCCGCGAATGCAATAACAAGCCATGCCACCCCAGCTTTGATAATTCCAGCCGAGACCACCGCCTAGGAGGAAACCGCCGAGCGGCACGGTACCGCAATGCGGCACTGGGAATACCAAATCGTGCGCACGCAGCTCTCGTAAAAAATCGCTAGCGGTAACGGCGGGGCCGACGCGTGCAGTTTTTGCATCGGTATCTATCGACATGCTGCGGAATTTTCCGAGATCCAACAACACACTGTCATTACGGATACTAGAGTTGACCCAACTGTGACCGCCTGTGCGTATGGCAACTTTCAAGTCATTTGCGCGGGCATGTTTTACGGCGGCAACAATATCTTCAACCGACTCGACTTGGACGATCAGGTGCGGGCGATGAGTTGATTTCCGCGTTTGCCAGCTGAGTGCTTGTCGCGAGATTTCGTAAGATTCGTCCGCCGTCGAAATCACGGTGCCGGACACTTCGAGGAGGGACCGGGGGCGGTCTGCAGCCATGATGGTGGGCGAAAGCGCGTTTAATCCACCGGCCAGGGGCGCGAGTGCAGCACCGCCGGCGATGCGCAGTAACTCGCGTCTTTTGCTGTTGATTGAGCTGGCGTTCGATGCGGGAGCTGCAGTCTTTTTCGCGCACATGATCTCTTCTACCGCTTATTGTTTAGGCCGCTTCGGCCAAACAGGACCTAGGTATCTGCCGCTCGGCATGGCAGCGTAACGCGCCCGTTCGACGGGTGCAATTCACATATCAGGGGGGCTTGCTTAGCGATTGAATAGGCCTTTCGCTCATCTTTCTTCCGCATACCGCATTTGCGGGATACCCATGGAAATAGATGATTATTAGAATGCCGGGCACAGTCCAATCCGGTGTGTCCTATCGATAGTGTACGTCCGCCTGATTGACTCATCGGAACGCGCTGCGTTCTCGGAGGTTTGCCATGAGTGACCAAAACGTGATGGTCTTCGCGCTACTGGCGGTACTTGCTGCCTTTTCGTTAATGACCGTCATTGTGCTGTCCCAAATAAAGAAGCTGCTGGCGGATCTTGCCGCTGATGTCCAGTGGGGTGTCTTCGGTGCCGCCGGTTCAGGTTTATTGGGCGGCATACCTGCGGAGGAACAGCTCATACCATTCGATTTTGAAGGCGCTCGGGAGCACGCACGAATCGTCTCGAAAAAGCTAGGTAACAACTTGCCGGAGTTGCGTCGATACCTGGTTATGCTGCAGGAATTTCAACCGGGGTTTCAATGGGAGCTTGAAATTATCGAGCATGACCAACGTGGTGCGGTCCATGTCACGGAACGCAGCGATGGTGTTTGATTGCAGTGTGAAGTTATCAACCCGCCAGCATTCAGGCTACCGAGGCGTCGATTTGCAGGATCAATTCCGCAAGCGCATCTAAGGCTGCTAATCGAGCGCTAGATCGGCGAGCGACCAGCGCAATGGTGCGTTTTGGAGCGGGTCCGACGATCGAGCGCGTAAGCAATTCCGTGCCTTGAGTTAACCCGCTTTTCACGGCCATTTCTGGAATCAGCCCGATACCAATGCCGGACTCGACCATTTGCACTAACGTTAGTAGGCTTGTGGCCGCCACGCCCAACGACGACCCACGGTTCGATGCACCGCATGCATACAAAGCATGGTCCCGCAGACAATGACCTTCTTCCAGCAGCAATAGCTGATCGGATAGAGCCGGTGAGACCTTGATTCTTTTTGGCTTTAGTTGCGGATCGTCCCTACGTCCAACGATCCACAAATTGTCGTCGAACAACGGCGTAACTAAGAAATTACCTGTGTCGTAGGGCAGTGCGATCAGCGCGAAATCGAGCTGCCCACCTTCGAGTTGAAAAAGCAAATTGGCGGTGGTGTCCTCACGCAATATTAGTTGCAGCTTGGGATATTGTTGTCGAATTTGCGGCATCCATTGCGGTAACAAAAACGGTGCGATAGTGGGGATGATGCCAACTCGGAGCTGCCCGGTCATTGGTTCCGATCTTGCGCTCGCTATTTCAACCAGGTCTTGAGTCGCTGCAACGATCGCTCTTGCGCGCTCGCTTACCTCAAGCCCCGTCGGGGTCATCAAGACGTTTTGTCTATCGCGTTCCAACAGCTGCGTGTTCAACACCTTCTCCAGCTCCTTTAACCCGGCGCTCAGCGTTGACTGGGTGACGAAGCAAGATGCTGCGGCGCGCGTGAAATTGAGCTCATCGGCGAGTGCTATCAGATAAGACAGTTGTTTGACGGTGGGTAGCGCAGCCATCGTAGCCTTTAGTTACAGTTATCGAGCAAATCGATTATAAACAAAAATATTATTCATTGGATGATTCATCGTAACACGTGCAAAGTGCCAATCAACAACCCACAAGACGGCCTTTGGGCGCCTTGTACTGCTGATTTACCGCATTTTATCGACACGAGGATCATCGCTATGACTAAGAAACTTACCACCAACGCCGGCTGCCCCGTTGCTAATAATCAAAACGTCATGACCGCCGGTCCACGCGGTCCCCAGCTGCTGCAGGATGTTTGGTTCCTAGAGAAGCTGGCCCATTTCGATCGTGAAGTCATTCCGGAGAGGCGAATGCATGCGAAAGGTTCAGGTGCCTATGGCACGTTCACCGTAACCCATGACATTACCCAATACACACGGGCGAAAATATTTTCAGAAGTGGGTAAGCAAACCGAGCTGTTTGTACGTTTCACTACCGTTGCCGGAGAACGCGGCGCGGCCGACGCGGAGCGTGATATTCGCGGCTTCGCGCTCAAGTTCTACACCGAGGAGGGTAATTGGGATCTCGTCGGTAATAACACCCCGGTCTTTTTCTTACGCGACCCATTGAAATTTCCCGATCTCAATCACGCAGTCAAACGTGATCCGCGGACGAATCTACGCAGCGCCAAGAACAATTGGGATTTTTGGACTTCGTTACCCGAAGCGCTGCACCAGGTGACGATCGTAATGAGCGACCGTGGGATCCCGGCCAGTTACCGGCACATGCACGGTTTTGGTAGTCACACCTTTAGTTTCATGAATGTCAACAATGAGCGCCATTGGGTTAAATTCCATTTCAAGTCGCAGCAAGGCATCAAGAACCTAACCGATGCCGAAGCGCAATCCGTGATCGGCGAAGACCGCGAAAGCCATCATCGCGACCTCTACGACAGTATTGAAAACGGTAACTTCCCCAAGTGGGCGCTTGCGGTTCAAATCATGCCGGAAAAAGATGTCGCCACCGTGCCGTATAACCCGTTCGACCTAACGAAAATATGGCCGCATGCGGACTACCCGCTGATTGAGGTCGGTGAACTCGTATTAAATCGTAATCCGGAGAATTTCTTCGCAGAAGTTGAACAAGCTGCCTTCAATCCAGCTAACGTCGTGCCCGGTATTGGATTCTCGCCCGACAAGATGTTGCAAGGCCGGCTGTTTTCCTACGGCGATGCACAACGTTATCGTCTTGGAGTTAACCATCATCTCATTCCCGTTAACGCGCCGCGCTGCCCAGTGCATAGCTACCATCGCGACGGTGCCATGCGAGTTGATGGGAACCACGGTGGAACGCTCGGCTATGAACCAAACGACCAAGGCGAATGGGTAGAGCAACCGGACTATAGCGAGCCACCATTGGCTCTCCAAGGCGCAGCGGGTCATTGGGATCATCGTGAAGATACAGACTATTTCTCGCAACCCGGAGCGCTGTTCCGCCAGATGACCGCTACCGAGCAACAAGCTCTGTTTGAGAATACGGCGCGATCGCTAGGGCAAGCGCCGCGGGAGATCCAGTTGCGTCACATTCGTCACTGCAGTGCAGCCGATCCATCCTACGGTAAGGGCGTCGCGCTAGCGTTGGGTATCGACCTGCAGGAGATATCGGAACATGAGTGAGTCAACAACCAATTCATCCCCGCTGTCATTATCGACGACGGCCAGTTTTCGTCACGGCGCCCATGTCTTAGGTAACACACGCTTTGGCAAACTGATCGGAATCGCGGGGTTTTCCTTCTTTTTAATAAAGGGTTTGCTGTGGTTAGTCGTCCCCTGGATCGTCTACCAGATCGGATCCGTCTGATCCGGCAATTTCAAGCACCTAACGCCTCTAGAGCATAACGATGGAGACTGGAACAATGAATAAAACCGCAAAAGATAGCGTCGTCGAGCAATTGAAAAAATTACTCGCCACGAGTTATACGCTGTATTTGAAAACCCACAATTACCACTGGAACGTCCAAGGGCCAATGTTCACCACGCTGCATACACTATTCGAACAGCAATACTCGGAGCTGGCCTTGGCCGTTGACGAAATCGCCGAACGAATCCGCGCGCTCGGAGAACGGGCACCAGGCAGCTATAGCGAGTTTTCCGAACTTAGCGCCATCGAGGAAGATACTGCCAGTCCAAAAGCTACCGTTATGATCAACAATTTGGCAGTCGACATGGAGCGGCTCGTCGCACTGGCTAAGGACACGGTGACGGCAGCGGAGCGTAATCACGATCCGGCGAGTGCCGATCTGGCGATCCGTCGAATAGATGTTCACCAAAAGAGTGTCTGGATGCTACGCAGTCACTTGGATTGATACGACATCAATTCAGGGTAGGTAACAGGATCGGCCTTACAATTAGCATCAATAGGTCCGGTAGTAAGGCCTGATCCTGCGGCTTAAATCATCTGACTTATGCCGCATGCTTATTCTTCACGTATTCCTGTAAGTCTTTACTTTTCTCGTCCACCATACCTTTAACCATGGCAACTAATTCTTTTGGCGCGGTTTCGGGAGAGCCTGTGTTAAAAGGCGGCTGTGGTCGATATTCGAAAACGAGCTGTATTGCTTGCGCGGCTTCGGGTGCGATGACTTCCGCGATTACAGTCAGTGCAAAATCAATCCCTGCGGTGATACCTCCGCCACTGATACGATTTCTGTCGACGGCTACCCGTTCGTCCACGACATCGATTTTCGGATAGGCCGCAAGCTCCTCAATGTAGGCCCAATGCGTCGTCGCCTTGTAGCCATCTAGGAGGCCGGCTTCGGCCAGGATCAGTGCACCGGTGCACACGGAAGTGATGTACTTCGCTTCTGCGCCTTTACTTTTCAGGAAGTCTTGTAGCTTGCTATCACGCATTTCGCCCAGGACGTCGCCGCCGCCGGGCATTACGAGAATGTCCAAGTCTGGACAGTCATCGAGACCAAAATCGGGCGTCAGCAAGGCACCGCTGTCGGATTTTACGGGAGTCCCATTCTTGCTAAAGGTGAAGGTATTAAATTGCTCTGCAAATGAGAGGATCTGCAATGGCGCATAGCCATCAAGCATGGTCATGTCCTCAAATACATAAATGCCGACGTTCATAAGGCTAGTCATTGGTCATTTCCTTTAGTGAATATTTAGAGATTGTTGTCGCTCGAATCGGCGTCGGTAGTCGCTAGGATTGACACCTAAACGCCGAATAAAACTTCGCCGCAATCTTTCGCTATCACCCATACCACATTCAGCGGCGATGGTTTCTATGGGGCGCGAACTGTCCTCTAGCCATCGTCGCGCGGCTTCTATGCGTACCGTTTCAACGTATTTTGCTGGTGTAACACCAGTGTCGCTTTGGAAGACTCGCGCGAAATGCCGCGGACTCATGGAAACACGCTCCGCTAGTTTGATGACTGACAGATCAGCATTGAGATTTTCCATGATCCATGACTGCAACTCGGCGATCGTCAGCCGCTCGCACGCCTTGTTTGGCAACAGCGCACTAAATTGCGATTGGCCACCTGGTCGCTTGACATAGAGTAACCAGTTCTTCGCGATGGTCAGGGCGATATCGGCACCCCAATCGGCTTCAACGAGGTGTAAGGCCAAATCCATGCCGGCGGTAATTCCGGCAGAGCTGTAGATATTGCCGTCGTTCACGAAAATGGCATCAGCTTCGACTGTAACTTTGGGATAGCGTTGGCCGAATTCTTTCACGCGTAACCAATGGGTTGTTGCACGCCGGCCATCCAGCAGGCCGGCCTGTGCGAGCAAAAATGCGCCTGTACATATCGACACGACGCGCCGAGCGCGGCCGGCAGTCGTTCGGACCCACTTGAGGAGCGATGGTCGATTAATAACATGCTCCATACGGTAGGCGCCGGGAACAATCAAAGTATCGATTGTTTTTCGCGCAACCGACGCCAGGGGCTCGGTATGGACGCTGATCCCACTTGGTTGTGTGGTAATCGGACCACCGAACTCCGACACCACAACCGATCGCTGCGCTTTGCTCAGATCGAAGTCATTAGCGCGGACGCAGGGCGCAGCGCACAGAACATCCAGCGGTCCCGCGATATCGATAATTTCCGCGCCGGGGAAGGCCAGCATGACGATGGTGCCGTTACGAGATTTTGCTGCCATGAAGTGCATCATGGCGAGGTTTGGCAGTGTCTGCAATGTCATGTACCCCACTTTTACTGCCACAAAGACTTGAGCATAATTATTGGCGGTATTGAGCGGCTCGGCTTGTGGCTCGAAATAGCGATACGATGGGGCTTCGCCAATTCCAATATCGGTTAATGAAATTCGCCTCTCAGATCACCGCGGATGAAGGTACCAAGCAAGACTTGTGGGTAGTGCAAACTAGCCCTCAGCGTGATCTTCTGTTGTCATAACACATACCAAACGCGGAGGTACGCGAACGATGGCCGCCAATCTCAAACAACAACGCATCCCCGGATACTGTGCGCTGTGCTGGTCGAGCTGCGGCTGTATCTCGGTCGTTGAAGACGGGCGACTGGTCGCCGTGGAGCCCGATCGAGAACACCCAACCGGTAATACGCTGTGTGGAAAGGGTCAGGCTGCACCGGCGTACGTCTATAGCGACGCGCGGGTGCTGCACCCAATGAAACGAACACGGCCAAAAGGGGATCCGGATCCGGGCTGGGTACGGATAAGCTGGGATGAGGCGCTGGATACCACCGCGGCGGCGCTAAAGCGCATTCAGGCGAAATCGGGACCGGAATCGATTGCCTTTAGTATCACGACCAGCGCCGGCACCGCGATGCAGGATGGCTATCCATTTGTAGAACGCTTGCGCCAAGCTTTCGGTACGCCGAATGCCGTTGCATCGATCGAACTTTGCGCATTCGCGAAAGATTTTGTGTATCCGCACACCTTCGGTGTACCCCTACCAATGAGTGATGTCGCTAATAGCGACTGCGTGATCCTGTGGGGTAATAATCCCGGCACGACTTGGCTCGCGTTCGGCACGCGCGTGGCCGACGCAAAAAAGCGTGGTGCGAAGCTAATCGTGATGGATCCGGTTCGGGTCGGCGCCGCTGCCAAGGCCGATGAGTGGTTACAAATTCGGCCGGGGACCGACGGTGCGCTCGCGCTTTCGATCGCAGGAGTGATGATCGAGGAAGGTCTTTTCGACACGGATTTTGTTCGCGAGTGGACCAATGGCGCGTTTCTCGTGCGCGACGATAATGGGCAATTTCTAACTGGTGCGGACTTAGAGCCCGGTGGTGATCACAGTCTTCGCGTTGCTTGGGATGAGCACCGAGGGCGATTAGCGCACTACGATACGCAAGCGGGGCGTTATACCGAGTCGATTTCGGTGGCTTCTCTCGTCGGTGCACGCGATGTTGAGACGGTGAATGGCCTGCAGACCTGTCGACCGGCATTCGAACGCTACCGTGATCTGTGTAACGAGTACTCACCCGAACATGCGGCGGAAATAACGTGGGTGTCAGCCGATCAAATACGTGCAACGGCGCGCCTGATCGGTTCGAGTAAGGCGGTTTCATGCTACGCCTGGGCTGGGCTCGAGATGCATTCCAACACCACCCAAACCAACCGCGCGATCGCGTGTTTATACGCGCTCACCGGCTGTTTTGATGCGCCGGGCGGCAACGTCTTATTCGAGCGCGTACCGGCTGCACCGATTTTCGGCGGTGAACTCATGCCGGACGGGATGCTCGACAAGTCGCTAGGCCGTGAGGAGCGCACACTCGGTCCTGAATCAATTTTTGGTTGGATCACTTCCGATGCGCTGTATAAGGCTGTACTGGATCGCAATCCCTATGGGGTTGATGCATTCGTAAGCTTCGGTATGAATATTTTAGTGTCACACGCGGACGGCGAGCGAGGCGCGCGAGCTCTAGATGCGCTTGAGTTCATGGTGCACGCAGATCTCTTCATGACCCCAACCGCGACTCATGCCGATATTTTTCTACCGGTAAATACACCGTGGGAACGCGAAGGTTTGCGGACAGATTTTATGGTCGACCAGGCAGCGTCGAACTATGTGCAAATGAAGCCACAGGTCATCGAGTCCTTGGGCGAATCGAGATCAGATGCGTGGATAGCCTTCGAATTGGCTAAACGACTTGATCTCGCTGAAAACTTTTGGGGTGGTGAGATGGATGGCGGGTACCGCGCGATACTTGAGCCAAGTGGTCTCGATCTTGACGATCTGCGGAACGCGCCGCGCGGTATCGAAGTGCCCGCACAGACGCGTTACAAGAAATATGCGGATGCTACTAACGGGACGGCGCCAGGTTTCGCAACCCCAAGTCGTCGCGTCGAATTGTACTCCGAGACGTTTCTCGCCCACGGCTATGCACCCCTACCCGAGTACGTCGAACCGGCGGTTGGCCCGATCTCACGGCCCGATCTCGCACAGGATTTCCCGTTGGTATTGACCGATACAAAATCGCCGCATTACATCCATAGTCAATATCGTCATGTCGCGAAATTGCGCCGCCATGAACGTGAGCCCCGGATCGATGTTCACCCGGATACCGCGGCGAGTCGGGGGATCGGGGATGGTGATTGGGTCGTGCTCACGACCCCACATGGCGGCACGCGCATGCGCGCCCGCTATTCAAAATCTATTGATCCTCGGGTTGTGCGCGCGACAGTTGGCTGGTGGCAAGCTTGCGACCCGTTGTCGCTGCCAGGCTACGACGCCGAAAACGAAAGCGGCGCAAACCTTAACCGAATGATTGGGAACGCCGATTACGATCCCGTTGGTGGCTGCGTACCGCACCGGTCGTACTTGTGCCAGATCGCGTTGCTACAAGAATAGATCGCGAAGCGAGTTGAATCGGCCAGCAGCGCTGCTTTCGATCGACGTCATTATATTTTCGTATGCGAAAGGATTATTTTTCGACCCAGTCGAAATCCTACAAACAGTACCGACCTGAGTATCCCGATCACTTATATGACTTCTTGACCACGACGCTGCCAAATGACGCGACCATTTGGGATTGCGCAACCGGTAGCGGTCAAGCGGCGGAGGCGCTGCGGCGTCACGCGGGTACCGTCGTGGCGTCGGATCAAAGCGGTGCTCAGCTTGGAAATGCACCGCGTGATACTTCAGTGCAATATGTGCAAGCCGTGGCTGAAGCAATGCCACTCGCGGATCATACGGTTGACCTCGTCACGATCGGACAGGCTCTGCACTGGTTCGACTTTGAGCCTTTCTATGCCGAGGTGCGACGAGTGCTGAAGCCGACTGGGCACATCGCCGCCTGGACCTATAGCTTTTTGTCGGTGTCGCCCCAACTTGGCCCCGACATCGACGCTGCAATACGTTGGTTTTACGCCGATGTAGTCGGACCGTACTGGCCAAATGAGCGTCGTTGGGTAGACGATCAATATCGATCGATCCCGTTTCCATTCATCGACCTCGATACGCCGGCGTTTGCCATTAAAGTGAATTGGGATCTCGCGGGGATACTCGGCTACATAGGCTCTTGGTCTGCAGTGCAGCGCTACAAGGAAGCGCGCGGTGCCGATCCCGTGGCGTTATTGGCTGCGCGCGTCGTCCCGTTATGGGGCGAGGCGACTTCGCGACGGAGCTTGAGCTGGGATTTGGCTTTGCGCTTCGGGCGACTCGCTTGACCTTTGCCGCAGTGTGTAAGGTGGGTGTGGTCTTTGCAGTGTGGACTAAAAAATCAAGCCCTACGGGCGGCAAGTGCAGCGAACACTCGTTGTGGCGAGATCGGAAAGCGTTCGATGGATACATCGAGGCAGGCCAGTGCATCATTGACTGCGCCGACGACTGCAGCGGGCGCGGAAATCATCGCCGACTCTCCCATGCCTTTGATTCCGCCGGGTACCAAGTTGGAAGGGGTCATTAGATGCTCGATCTCGATATCCGGAACATCCATCGAAGTCGATAATAGGTAATCCATATAGGTAGTGCTGACGATCTGCGCGCGCTCGTCATGGACGATCTCTTCCAGCAAGCACGAACCGATCGCTTGGCCAACGCCTCCTCGGATCTGACCTTCGACGATCATTGGGTTGATCATTTGCCCACAATCTTCAACCGCGAATACCTTTTCAACGCGCACGATCCCGGTTTCGATATCGACCTCTACGATCGCTGCGTGGCCGCCGTTGGCTAAAACGATCTCCGCTGGATCAAATGCTGCTGTCGCTTCCAATGTGGGATCAAAGTTTGGCGGGTGAGCGGATTCCGCGAAATAGATCGCACCGGCGACATCGGCGAAAGACATACTCTTGCTTGGGACGCCGGCAACATGAACTTGATCGTTTTCAAGCACGATGTCTTCGGGTGAGACTTCGAGCATATGACCGGCTACCTGTTTGATCTTGGCTCGCACGACGTCCGCGGCGCGGCCAATAGAACCTGCGCCAATAACCGCAGCGCGGCTGGCCCAAGCCCCCATACCCCAGGCATTTGCCGTACTGTCTGCGCGGACCACGACTTTGTCGATCGAGATGCCAAACGCATCGGCTGCCACCTGCGCGAAGGTCGTCGCGTGTCCTTGACCTTGGGAGGTTAGCGAGGTCGTGACCGTCACCGTACCGGTCGGGTCGATCCGAACTGTCGTGGTGTCATGTGTTGCGGTCGGCAGGTCGATGTAATGCAAGGCCCGTGTGCCGATCCCGGACAGTTCATTAAATACGCTGACACCGAGACCGAGGTACTTACCGTCGGCGCGGGACGCCTTTTGACGTTCACGAAATGCATTGTAATCCACCATCCGTTCAAGCACGTTCACGGTTTCGAAAAAGGTACCTTCGCGGACCATTAATTTTGTCGCATTTGTATACGGGAAATCCGCTTCGCCGATGACGTTACGCCGGCGGATTTCAAACGGCGACAGATCGAGTTTGCGCGCTGCGCGATCCAATAGTGTTTCCCGAGCCGTCTGTCCGGCCGTCCAACCAACGCCGCGGTAGGCCCCGATGGGACATTTATTGGTGGCAACTTCAGCGCATTCGGCGTGTGCGAGTGGGATCTTATAAGCGCCGGTAATACTTGCGGTGCCCACGGTCGACTCAATTGCCGCGCTCCACGGCAAATTATTGTAGGCGCCGCTATCGGTCGTCGATCGATTCTGAATCGCTAATATACGGCCGTCGCGGTCGAAGGCCATGGTCATGTCGTTGACTTGGTCTTTAGCATGGGTCGCGGCGAGGAGATGTTCCTGCCGATCCTCAATCCATGAAACCGGTCTCGCCATATCACGAGATAAGAGACAAACGATCAATTCTTCCGGAAATAAATGCGCCTTCTGACCAAATCCACCGCCGACTTGCGGATTGCGGATCTCGATTGTCTGTTCAAGGATCTGCAAGGTCGTCGCGATGAGTGTACGAAACAGCCCAGGCATTTGTGTCGACGACCAAAACGTTAACAGACCGCTAGTCCACTCGTGCCGCGCAACGCAGCCACGCGTCTCCATCGGTGCTGCACTGATCCGGTTATTATAAAATTTACCGTGCTCTACGACTGCTGCGCTGGCGAGTGCATCGGCGAGGTCATCACCGACGCGTGTGGCGGCGTGAATAATGTTACCCGGTACTTGATCATTTGCGAGGTTTTCGGCCTTGCGCGCCTCGTCAATGTTGGCAACGATTGGCAGCTCTTCGTAGTCGACGTCGACGACTCCGGCCGCATCTTCAGCCAGGCGACGACTGCTCGCGACCACCACAGCCACGATTTCCCCGACGAAGCGGACCTCAGCGTCCGCAATCAATGGCTGCAAGGTTGAGGTGAAATTGTCGAGTTCTAGCGTTCCCAACAGTCCCTCGCAAAGCGGTTTAACGTCGCTGCCGCTCCACACGAGTTCGACCCCTGGAACTGCGCTGGCGGCGCTCAAATCAATGTTCGTGATTTTTGCGTGGGCAAATGGCGAGCGCACAAAGGCCGCGTGCAACATGCCAGGCAAAATGATGTCGGCAACGTATTCTCCGCGCCCCGCAAGTAAGCTTGCGTCTTCCTTGCGCAGGATCGATTGACCGATGACCTTGGGGGTAATTTCTGCGACGTCGGATTTGGACATGTCGTTATCTCTATTTATTCGGACTATTTTTCGCGTACTAGCGCGCGTCCCGACGTTTGGGCTCGTTACGGCGTTCCCGCCGGAACGCCGAGTTCTTGGGTTAGCGCGTCATAACCAAATACCCAACTCGGGTCCATTGGTGCACGCAACCATTTATTTGCATGGGAATGTTTTTGGACATGTGAGGCGCGCGCTTTGCGACTGTTTTCATAAAGTGTCAACGCGGCGCCCAGAGCGTCGCCACAATGTTCCAGACAGCGCACAAGGATCGCCGCGTCTTCGATCGCGATGGCAGCGCCTTGTGCCATATGGGGTTTCATCGGATGGCAAGCGTCGCCAAGTAACACGACTTGGCCGCGACTCCACAGCGTGAGCGGTTCGCGTTCGAAAATCGGCCACGTTGTGGCAGTTGGACACGCTTCGACGAGGCGGATCACGTTTTCGTGAAATCCAGCAAAGTGTCCGCGAAATTCCTCCATATCGGTATCAACGAATGACAAGCCGTGATCCCAATCCGCTTGCGGTACCCCGGTGACGAAGTAGATCTCTTCAGCGGCTTTGTCCAGTAAATAGACGACGATATGACGGTCGCCGTGCGCATCGTCCGACCACCATTTACAAAAGTCGTCGACCTCCATACCGTCGAGGCGACTCATGGGAAAGATTGAACGATGTGCAACATAGCCTGTGTAGATTGGTAATTCCGGACCGAGCAGGGTTTCGCGCACCATAGAATTAATGCCGTCGGCGCCGATCACGAAGTCAACATCCACACTCGGGTGGCCGTCGAAATCGAGGCGCACGTTGCCGGCTTGCTGTTCAAAGCCGCGCAAACGCTTGCCGAATTCAATTGTTCCAGGAGCGACCGCTTCAGTTAGCACGGCATGAAAGTCGCCGCGGTGAATGGTGATATAGGGTGCGCCGAATTTTGTCTCAACGACATCACGCATTCGATAGTCAAATAAGATCTCACCGGTCGTTAAGTCACGACTGACCCAGGAGCGAGGTCGGATCCCAATGTCTAACAGGCGATCCGAGACACCGATCTCGCCGAGCACTTTCATTACATTTGGACTGAGGTTGATACCGGCACCGAGGCGGGCAAACTCGGGGGCCTGCTCGAATATTCGGACGCGGTAACCGCGCTGCTGGAGTAGTGCACCGGCAACTAAGCCGCCGAGGCCCGCGCCGATAATTGCGATCCGAGCATCAGGGTTCATTGCTTGGAGCGTCGCTGTTTATCCCTGGTCATCGCGTTGTTGCAGCGCAATCATTGTTCATTCCATACGCTTCTTCGTCGCTGTGTTTAGGCATACTAGTTCTACGTATGCACACAAGCAAACTGGCGGCATAATGGTGACAAAGCGAACAGCGTTACGGGGCGAGGGCATCGGATGAAGGCGGCAGTCTGCACGGCGATCGACAGCCTTGAGATCCAAGAAATCGATATGCCGGAGCCTGGTTCCCACGAATTGCGAGTGCGCATCGTCGCGGCTGGGATCTGCCACACCGATCTGTCTGTGATGCGGGGAAATTTCGACGTACCAAAGCCCGTCGTGCTTGGTCATGAAGGCTGCGGTTATGTCGACAAAGTAGGGCCGGGCGTTACGGCATTCTCCGTGGGTGATCCGGTTGTATGTTCCATTGTCATGCCATGCAACGCTTGTCCCCAATGCGATCGCGGCGCGTTGTCGGTGTGCGATCGATGGTTCGAGGTCGCCTTCTCCGGCGTGATGCCGGACGGAACGCCTCGCCTAGAACGCGATGGGCAGCGCATCAACAGTTTTTTCTGCCAATCGTCGTTCGCCGAATATGCGGTTGTACCAGCCGCTGGTGCGATCAAAGTTCGGCGTGATGTCGAATTGGAAAAGATCGCAGGCCTGGCCTGCGGTATCTCAACAGGCCTCGGTGCTTCGATGATTCGAGCGCCGGTCGAGCCGGGCGCAGTCGTTGCGGTACTGGGTGCTGGCGGTGTTGGTATTGCGACGATGCTTGGCGCGCGTGCCCTACGCGCGAAGCGGGTGATAGCAATCGATAACGTCCCCTCAAAATTAGACACCGCGCTTAGCTTAGGCGCCGCTACCGATGTGATCGTCGCCGGACCTGATGTTGTTGAAGACATCATTCGCTTAAGCCCTAGCGGCGCTGGGGTTGATTTCTTCTACGATGCGGTCGGTGCGCCATCGACAATGGAGACCGGCATTGCTGCTACCCGCAACGGTGGCACGGTCTGCGCCATCGGTATCATGCGTGGTGATATCGAGTACAGTGTGCCGCTTCGTGGGTTGATCAACGAGAAAATAATCACTGGAACCAACGGCGGCTCGATTGTGCCGCGCCGCGACATACCGCGCTTCGTTGACCTGATGATGATGAACGAATTACCGTTTGACCGTATTACGGATCGTTTCTATCCGCTCGAGGGTATCAACCAAGCGTTCTCGGATCTCGAAACGCATCAATATACGCGCGCTGCGATCCTATTCGAAGACTAAAGGCTATTTGGCGAGGTCGACCATGGCAGAACTCAATATCCTACGTACACGGTCCGTGTCCGCGGAACTCGAGCAGCGACTATCAGGTGTCGAAACCGACCTAAACGACGGCCTCGTGCCAGCCTGGGTGTTTGGTAATGACCCGGAACTCTACGCTTTAGAACGCGAACGTTTGTTCCCGCGAGTTTGGAGTTTTATTGGACACGTGTCGGAGATCCCGGAACCCGGTGACCACGTTATCCGCTACATCGGCGAGGATTCGTTTATATTTATCCGCAGTAGTGACGGCGAGATCCGACTTTTGTTCAACGCTTGTCGGCATCGCGGCAATCAAATCTGCACCGTCGAGCGTGGTAACAGCAAGGCATTTCAATGCCCCTATCATGGATGGACCTACGCGAATACCGGGGAGTTGACCACGGCACCTGCGATCGACGACGTACTTGGCGGGATCGATCGAGGGGAATGGGGGCTGTTAGCGGTTACGCGGTTAGAGCAATATCGTGGTTTGTACTTCGCTTGTCTTGATCCCGATGCACCATCATTGGCAGAGTACATGGGCGATGCCGCATATTATCTCGATATTTTTTTCGGTTTATTCGATGACTTAGAAGTTTTAGGACCGCCGCAACGAGCGACTTGGCCAACGACTTGGAAGGCCGGCTTCGACGGTTTTGGCGACGACTACCACCTCATCACCCTACACCGATCGTTATTTGAGATCGGTGCGTTGGCAGTACCGCCGGCGGCGAACATCCTCGGCCATCACATCATCACTGGACATGGGCACAACATCACGATTTCCATCGCCCCGTCTGATGAGATCGCCTATTGGGGATATCCGGCAGAAATGATCGCGCGCTACAGTACAAAGCATCTCGATGACTTCCAAATTGACCTCATGAAGCGTAGCCGCGTGCTAGTTGGTACGCTGTTTCCGAATTTCTCTTATCTCGTGTTCCCAATCACCGTTGATCCGAAGATCCCGGCGGTGCCCTTAGCGCAGATCCGAATGTGGTTGCCACGCGGCGATGGCCGCATGGAGGCGTGGGTTTGGAACCTCATACCGGCCAGTGCGTCGGCGGAGTTCCGCGAGAAATCGCACCTCATTGCAATTCGGACCTTCGGTAGTGGTGGTGTGTTCGATCAGGATGACGGATTGGCTGGACACGGCATCAACCGTACGAGTAGTAGCGTCATTGGACGCTCGATGAAGTTAAATTACCAATCCGGATTTGCGATTGGCACGGCGGAGCAAATCGAAGATTGGCCGGGTCCGGGAGCGGCGACCTCGCATCGCTACGAGGAGAACGCCTATCGTTACACGTTTCGACAATGGGTGCGCTTCCTGCGCGATGATGCCTACCCGGAGTTGATTCCGGCGCCGCGGAAGTTGGCCTGATGAGCGAAGCACCCGGTGGTGGAGCGGGGTCGGCTGTGAACGACGGCGCGGCGATGGCCTTGTGGTTCGAGTGTTATCAATTTCTCGTGCATGAGGCAGCCTTGCTCGACGACAATCGCATGGAGGATTGGCTCGGCTTACTGAGCGAAGACATCAGTTATGAGGTGCCGATCCGGCAAACGCGGCATCGCACGGAAGACCCTCTGCAGCCGGACGCCTGGCATATGAAAGAGGACATTGCGTCGATGAAAATGCGGATTTCGCGCCTCGCGACAAAGAGCGCTTGGGGCGAAGATCCGCCTACTCGCACGCGGCGTCTAATCGGTAATCTGCGCACGACAGCCCCCGACAGCACTACGATCAATGCGACATCAAACATACTTGTATATTACGGACGTGGTGATGTGAGCGAGCATACGATACTCGCTGCAGAACGACATGATATCCTGCGCCGCTCAAGCGGCGGGTTGCGCTTACGACGGCGCGAGGTGATTTTGTCACATGCAACGTTGCCCGTGCAGAGCCTCGGTATATTTCTTTAGTGATCTCCCATAATTAAATGACGTTACATCACACCAACATTGTCGATGCGGATGGGCATATTCTCGAACCAGCAGACACTTGGGAACGTTACATCGATCCCGCCTATCGCGATCGTGCTCTACGCCTGCGCGTGCACGACGGTAAAGAATATCTAGAACTAGGCGGCAAGCGGTCTCAATTTTTCGACGTAGCGATCCTCACGCGCTTGGGTGCAATGGGTAAAAGCGCCGAGGAGTTGGCCGAGATGAGCGATCGACCGTATCCCGGCTACGCGCCATTCGGGTCTATGGAACCAAAAGAGCGCGTCTCTCTGCTAGATCAAGGAGGCATTGCCAAAGCGATCTTATATCCGAGCCTCGGATTAACCTGGGAATGTGAACTCGACGATCCGCAACTGTCGCTCGCCTACGCACGTGCCTACAACCGTTGGATTTGTGACTTCTGCTCGGACTCCGACGGTCGATTGATCGCGGCAGCACATATTTCGCTGGCGGATCCGGATGCAGCGGCAACGGAACTAGAACGCGCGGTGCGGGCGGGTGCAAAAGGAGCGTTTCTCGCGCCCTATACGCTGACGCGGATCCCACATGCCCACCCTGATCACGATGCTTTTTGGGCCAAGGCCGAGGAGATGCAAGTACCGGTTGCGATTCATCCGATGGCCGAGCACCCAAAGATCCGAACCTACCAACGCTTTAGTGGGATGGGTAAGGCGGGTTGGATGCAAAACGCACTGGGCATGCAAGGGCCGCAGCAGGCATTCTATGGTTTATTTCAGTGGGGATTATTCGACCGTTTCCCGCGGATTAAAATCGTTGTACTGGAGTCTGGTGCTGGTTGGATTGGCGCCGCCCTCGATCGAATGGACACAACCTACGCAACCTCCCTAGGGGCCGAGGTTCCGCTTAAAGAAAAACCGAGCACATATTTCAAACGCCAATGTTGGATTTCGGGTGATCCCGACGAGCGTGCGCTCGCGCATATTATTGACTACGTTGGCAACGATCGCTTTTTCTGGGCGACCGACTACCCACATTTCGATCATCCCGGCAATTATATGGAAGAGTTAGAGGAACTCGTCGCACCTTTATCGGAAGCCGCGCGTAACAACTTACTTGGCGATAGTGTCGCTGAGGTTTACCAACTTTAGCTTGGATTTAACCTTAAGGATTTAAGCGGTTGAATCCGATGGGATGCTAAAGACCTTTAGGTAAACGTGTAAGCAGCTCGTCAGATAGGGAGCGCGCGAAACTTGCGGCTAAGTGGTTAGTGTCACTAAACATAATGATCCCGTCCCTTTCCACTCGGCATTGCGGTGTGTCGCAAATAGCATTGCTCATATCGATCCGAAACATGTTGCTAAATCGTGATAGCTCAGATTTTTCAACGTCGTCAAAAATCGAATTGGTTGTTGACGCGAGATCAAATTGACATTCCTCGTCTAGATTGAGATCGCGCCACGCAGCGCGTGACAGACACAATGGGACATTGAACCCGACCCGAGGCGTATCGCGAATAATGGCTACCCGAGCACCCGAGACATTCAGCCGATTCAATGATTTCCGTACACCGTCGCGCCACGTCGCTGCGTCAATGCCGAAATACCCGTAGCTGTTAGAAAGCAATACCAAACTTGGGCTCATGCGATTAATTTCGCGAAACACGGACTCGCGCCAACGTGTACATTCGTCGTAGGTACGTCTTAGTGACGGTAGCCTAACTTCGATCAGCACGGATGGGCAGCCGGATTTTGTAAATGTAAGGAGTCGAATTTGATTATCTCGAGCGATCGATTCGATTGCAGGGACCCAATGGACAGCATGCGAATCGCCGAAAAGTACGATCACGCGGCTTGAGTCGGGCGCACCGTGCACGCACGGGTCCACTCGTTCTTCCGAGATCTTGCGATGGCAACCTTCGGCATAACTCTTGGGGACGTCTTTTCGTGCCGCAAGAAATCGTTGTTGCCCGCTAGAGTTAATCGTGGCGATCGCCTCGTATCGAGTCAGCACGCCAGCGCCGAGCGCAAGGCTGATTATAGCGAGGCTGGCGCCGAAGGCTGCAACATGGTTCGCCACTAGTGTCCGGTTAAATCGAAATGGATTTTCGATCGTGTAATAGCTGGCGGCCGCCAGACTCGCGGACAGGGCGATCCCACCAAAACTAGCCGCCCACGAGCCGCCTAAACCGTACAACCCCATAAAGACGAACACCGGCCAGTGCCAGAGATAGAAGGAGTAAGAAATGTTACCGAAGAACTGTACGAACCGATGGCTGAGTATCCAATGCAAAACGCTGCTTTGGGGTGCTAGCGGGAACGCGATAAGTAAGGCTGCGCCGATGACCGGAAGCAGTGCGGCAATTCCTGGAAATTGAGTTTCCGTAGAGAAGCTCAGTGCGGCAGCGATCATCAGTAGCAAACCCAACCAACCGGCGCCACGTGAAAGTAGCCGGGCTGTGCCTGGTTGCGCTGGATTTAACACAGCGATTATCGCGCCGACCCCAAATTCCCAAGCTCTAGTCGGCGAACCAAAAAATGCGTGCGGCTGAGAATAATGCGTTAGCGCCAGTGAAATCAAAAATGAAAAGACGATTACAACGCTAATTGCGATTGCGAATTTACGCAGCTGGTCGCGGGTTCCGATGGTTTTTCCGACGAGGATCAGAAAAGCAGGCCAGAAAATATAAAATTGTTCCTCAACCGCAAGCGACCACGTGTGCAGTAATGGGCTTACAGCTTCGTCGCTTGCTAAATAGTCTGTGGCGAGATGCGCGAACCAGAAGTTACTTAGATACACTGCGGTTGCAATGGCATCAGAACTAAAGGTCTTTATTTCGACCGGTGAATACATTATTCGCGCGAAGGCAGTGGTACAGAGAAGCACCACCGCAGCAGCCGGTAGCAGGCGACGCATCCGCCGAGCGTAGAATCCGAGGACATCGATCCGGCCATCCGCATACCATTCTTCGAGTAGCATGCGTGAAATTAGATAGCCTGAAATAACAAAGAAGATATCGACCCCGATATAGCCGCCAGGCAACCAACCAAGGCCGCTGTGATAAACAACCACCAGCCCCACCGCAAACGCCCTTAAGCCTTGTATATCTGGACGGAACGTCGATTTCTTTTCGTGCAATGACATTGTTCGCTACATTATTGGTTAATGTTCCATAAGAACACCGAATTCGTTATATCGGATTATTTCAATTCACAATCTGTTCGGCCCATATTATTAAACGGGCAGCTGACCGTAATAGCGAGCTTCCGGGATGTGCGTTACTCTAGCTCACGTCCGAAACTTCAAGCCCGCATCGGTTGCGGCACGATGATGACAGACAGACCAGAACTAAGTTTTGCATTGATTATGCAAAATATCAGTGATCCTAAAGAGGCATTAAATGTTACAGACGACCGTGGTCGGTAGCTATCCCCAACCCGAGTGGTTGGTGGATCACGAAATACTCAAAGCGAAAGTGGTTCCACGTGTTCGCGCCCAAGACATTTGGCGAATAGACGACTCGTATCTCAATGAAGCGCAAAATGACGCGACTTTGCTTGCGATCCGAGACCAAGAACTTGCCGGAATCGATTGCATTACCGACGGTGAGATGCGGCGAGAGAGCTATTCCAATCGGTTTGCGACTTCGCTCTCTGGCATCGATACGGCTGATCCCTTTATTCGAAAAGTCGAAGGCTATGAGATCCCGATGCCGCGGATTATCGGGCCGGTGCGGCGCCATGGGCCCGTGGAAGTAGACGATTTGCGTTTCCTAAAGTCGCACACTGATCGACTCGCGAAGATTACTTTGCCAGGGCCGTTTACCTTGAGCAAACAAGCTAGCGACGACTATTACGGCGATCCGGAGGCCGCGGCCATGGCATACGCAGATGCCGTGAATGCGGAGGCCCGAGATCTGCAGGTGGCCGGTGCGGATGTTATCCAGCTGGATGAACCGTGGTTACGCCAGGATCCGGACGGTGCGAATCTGTATGGGATTAAGGTCATTAATCGTGCGCTGGAAGGCATTAATGTAACGACGGCGATCCATCTTTGCTTCGGCTATGGCTTCATCGTGTCACCAGACAAACCCAAGGCTTATACGTTTCTCGAGCAACTAGCAGATTGCAGTGTCGATCAGATCTCAATTGAGGCAGCACAACCGCACCTAGATCTTGGAGTATTCTCCTCGCTATCGGAGAAGACGATCGTATTTGGTGTCATCGATCTATCAACCAATGAGATCGAATCGCCGGCCGTACTCGCGGATCGGATCCGCCGGGCCTTACCCTTTGTGGCGCCGGAAAGACTTATTGCGGCGCCGGATTGCGGGATGAAATATCTCACGCGGGGGGCTGCGTTCGGAAAGCTGCGCTCGATGGTGGAGGCTGCGGAGATCGTGCGACAAGAGGTGTCCTGAAGAAACTCAATGGGTGATGTCGAGTTGTTGATGAACTAAGGCGTACGTGGTGGTAACTTAATATGGGAATTCTGGAAATTGTGTTTTTAACCACGGAGGACACTAAGGACACGGAGCAAATCGAAATTTAAAAAATATTCAGAATCTTATACTTCGTGTCCTTAGTGGTCTCCGTGGTTCCACAAACACGTTAAACGGCCAGCCCCTATATGGCGTATCCACTAACAGCTACTTAGTAGCGCTCGCGTAGAATATTAGATAGTTCATCAAGGTTGTCTGGTGTGATGGTGCGGGTGCCCGCCTCGATCTCATGAACCATTCGAATCACCACCTCATTGAGTGATAGTTCGAGCCCAGCTGCTGTCGCTTTCTCTAAAATATAGCCATTGAGAAAATCGATTTCACTTTTACGCCCACGCTTTAGGCTTTCCAAAGTCGACGGGGTGACTCCGGCGTACATACCGACGAATTGCTTCACGCGTTGCAAGATTTCGATACGCTTCGCCGAGCTATCGGTAATGCCAAAATAATAATCACGTGGGTCGACGATGACAGGTTCGATCGTGACCCCTTGTGCCGTAGCGGTATCCACGGATTCTCGAAATGCCAACAGAAATAATTCGCGGCCGACCTCACAATCAAACAATTCCCCGAGTAACTTCCCCGAGACCGCGCACAAACATGATACGGCGCCGTTCCAGACCAACTTTCCCCACAATACACCGACGATATTGCTGCTGATCTCGGTTTCTACAACGTGGGCTAAGGTGTCGCGTAGTTCGTTTATGCGCGAGCTTGTGTGTCCATCCATTTCTCCGATGATGAGCCGGCCGGTGGTTGTGCGTTGGTAAATTCCTGGCGCTTTCATGGTTGTACCAAACGCGACCGTGGCGCTGATCACACGTTCAAGACCGACGGCTTGGCCGATGGCCTCTTCGACAAAGCCATTTTGAAACGACACGAAATAACCGTTTTTGCTGAGTAGCGGAAGCGCGCCGCGTGCCGCCTCGACGACGCCGCCTGCCATCATCGCGAGGTAGGCGCAGTCGAACGATTGTCCCGTTGGAATATCCCGCAGGTCAGTATAGGCACTTGCGGCAACGTGAAAGGTATCGTTTGGCGTTGTGATCGAAATACCGTTGCGATTAATCGCGGCCGAGATTTCTGGATTTCCAGTAACGAGACAGGGCTCGGCGCCAGCGCGGATGAGTTCGCCGGCTACAAGCCCGCCAACGCTGCCGATACCTTGAACGAGAATGTGTGTCACGAATGGTGGCGGTTGCTACCTGTTGCCGCTTTCTTATCGCGATCTGACGATCGGGCACCCAGGTAGAAGCAATGACCCGATAGTTTTAACGGTCTTTGTTACTCATCCTAGCGCTTGGCCAGGTCGACGTACTCGCGCTCTGTATGACCTGAGTACACCTGACGCGGGCGACCAATACGTTGGCTTGGATCCTCAATCATTTCGTTCCATTGCGCGACCCAGCCGGTTGTACGCGCAAGGGCGAACAAAGCGGTGAACATCGTGGTTGGAAAACCAATCGCTTTTAGGGTGATGCCGGAATAGAAATCGATATTGGGGTAGAGCTTTTTCTCGATAAAGTAATCATCGGACAGCGCGATGCGTTCCAGTTCCATCGCTACATCCAGCATTGGATCGTCGGTGATACCGAGTTCCTTTAGGACTTCGTGACAGGTTTGTTGCATTACGCGCGCGCGCGGGTCGTAATTTTTGTACACCCGATGGCCAAAACCCATTAAGCGGAAGGGATCGTTTTTGTCTTTTGCACGTTTGATGTATTCCGGGATCCGATCGACCTCACCAATCTCGGCGAGCATTTTCAGTGCAGCCTCATTGGCGCCGCCATGAGCTGGTCCCCATAGGCAGGCGATGCCAGCGGCAACGCACGCGAACGGGTTAGCGCCGGATGAACTTGCCAGGCGAACGGTAGAAGTTGAAGCATTCTGTTCGTGATCGGCGTGGAGGATAAAGATCCGGTCCATCGCACGCGCAATGACCGGATTGACCTTATATTCCTGTGCCGGCACGGCGAAGCACATGTGGAGAAAGTCCGCTGTGTAATCGAGATCGTTGCGAGGATAGACGAAGGGTTGTCCCAGCGAATACTTTAATGCCATCGCAGCAATCGTCGGCATTTTGGCGATCAACCGGCGGCTCGCGACCATACGTTGATAGGCGTCGTTGATATCCGTCGAGTCGTGATAAAACGCTGACAGCGCACCCACAACGCCACACATAATCGCCATTGGATGAGCGTCCCGGCGAAAGCCCGAGAAGAACTTCAACAATTGCTCGTGCACCATCGTGTGGTGCGTAATGGCATGATTAAACTCTTCGAATTCAGCCTTGCTGGGTAACTCGCCGGTAAGCAGCAGAAAGGCAATTTCTACGAAATTACTCTTTTCCGCCAACTCCGCGATGGGGTAGCCGCGATACAGTAGGATGCCGGCATCACCATCAATATAGGTAATTTTCGATTCGCACGCCGCAGTTGATGTAAATCCCGGGTCATACGTGAATTGGTCTGTTTGCGAATACAGATCTGAAACATCGATTACGCTCGGACCGACGGTGCCGGTAATGATCGGTAGTTCATAGGTTTGTCCGTTGGTGGTGAGTGTCGCGAGTGCTGGTTGCTCGACAGCAGGTTTACTACTCATGCAAGATTCCTTATCGCCAGGGTCCGCTAGACCATGGGGTCAATCTGGTAATTTCAGGGAAGCCGGGCGCATTTATTATTTGATTTCGCGCTGTAGCGAACCGAATAGTGTTGCAGTGCGGCCGCCGAGTCAATATATGGGCTGCTTTGAAGGCTCGACGTAAATCCGGAATTTTTAATTAAACATCTATTAATCAAATAGTTAAGTAAGTCAGGTGGCGCCAAGGCTTGCACATGCCTCAGCGCAGGTGCTTATTCGATTCCCGAGCAGATCCCGATTCAGCCTAGGTTAAGTTTGAGCCAGTCACCATACCGGTGCGGTCGACGCAGAAGGTGAGTATCACGATGAAAATTATCATTGCTTGCGTGACAGCCCTGCTCCTGGTTTTAAGTCAGGGAGTATCTGCACGTGGCTATGGCCACGGGTACGGTTATGGGCACCATGGGTATGGTCACGGCTTCGGGTATGGCTATCGGCATCACGGATTCGGTCACGGCTATCGTGGATTCCGCGGATATCGCCATTACGGATATGGTCGTCGTGGCGGGCATGCCGGCTACCTGGTTGGCGGACTGGTGCTCGGAACGCTGCTGGCCCAGCCGCGATATCCGTTACCACCACCCGTCGTCTATGCGCCAACAACCACCACGACCACGGTGCCGGTACGACAGGCGCACGCACCAATCACCCGACGCTTACTGCGCGATATCAACGGCAATTGTTTCGAACGTAAGACCGATGCCAATGGGAGTGAATTACGCGTCCAACTCCCCGCGGGTGAGTGTGCGTGGTAGCTGCCTGAGCCCGCTCCTCCATCGAATAGCAGATTTAGTGAACTGGATAATGAGCCGGCGCTAGGCTCATTCGTCACATTTGCACACGCAAATTGCGTGATCATCGTTTCCCACCAATAATAGCGCCTCATCTATTCCACTCGAACATGTTTTAACACGCACTTTCTTGTGCAGGAGCACGCATGGAGATCAATGGTGAATACCGACTCGACGCGGCACCGCAACAGGTATGGCAGGATCTTAACGACCCGGAGGTGTTGCAAGCCTGCATCCCGGGTTGTGAATCGATGTCGCAGATCGGTGAGGATGAGTATGAGTGTGAGGTGATGGCCAAATTTGGTCCGGTTAAAGCTAAGTTCAAGAGTAGGCTCTCGGTCTGCGACAGCAATCCGCCGCACTCCTATGCAATCGTCGGTGAGGGTAAAGGTGGTGTGGCTGGCTTTGGGAAAGGTCGAGCGGACGTTCAGTTGGCGCCCGACGGTACCGGAACACTACTCAGCTATAGTGCAAGTTTGACGGTAGGCGGCAAGCTCGCACAGATAGGTTCACGTCTTCTTGGCGCCACAACGCGCAAGCTATCGGATCAATTTTTCTCTGCGTTCTCGGCGCGTTTTGAATAGTTGCCTATTGACGGCACCGCCGCGGTCTCACTTTATCCGCGCTTCGACTACCCAAATCGCGCTTGGCATTACAACGCCATCGGTTGTGTCGTGTTCCACTAATGTCGCCCGCATCGCAGCCAATGCTGCCGCGCGGTCCGCGTCGTTCGCATTTTTTAAGGGCTCCGCTGTTGGCCCCATTGCCGCCATGAAATGCAATACGGGATCGACTGCACCGAGGTTCACCGGCTCATCGACCGGGGAGAATTTAATATCAGTGAACCCGGCATCGGCCATGATCTTGGTGGTTCGTTGTTCATCGGCTAGTGAAAATGCCCCGGGGGTGCCGGGTGCCGGTTTTTCGGGTGGTGTGAGTATCGTAAATGCGGCAGCCGCGGGTGCACCCATCCAAGGATTCTCCGCCAAAGTGCGCCAACACAGGAAGACCATCCGTGCGCCAGGTTTGCCGGCTTGGTAAATGTTTCGGAACGCTGCGTCGGGATCCGGAAAGAACATAACGCCAAAGCGGGACGTAATGAGGTCGTAACTTCTCTGCGCAAAGGGGAACACTTCGGCGTCAGCGTTGGCAAATTTGAGGTTGGAGACGTCTGCATAACGGCTTCTTGCGACCTGAAGAATGACCTCGGAGATATCCACGCCCAAAACCAGGCCGCGCGATCCAACGGCACTCGCGATCGCTGCGCTGGTAATACCGCCGCCGCAACCAATGTCGAGCACGTGTTCGCCATCACTCGGCGCGGCATGCGCTAGCAGATGGGTACTTAGGTTAGAGATCATGGACTCCACACGGTCAATGTTCTCGACCCAACGGTCACCGCCTTCTTCGTTCCAGAATTCGTGTTGTTCGCTTACTTTCGCCATGGAGTGTCTGTTCCTAGTAGGTTTTGGTGCGGTGATTATGGCACGTCGTAGATTGACAAATGCATTGCTGTTGGCAGTGGTGCTGGGGCATTCAGCGAACCGTAAATTCAACGGTTCCCAGTTCGCCATAGTCTACGCGGTAGCGGCCTGGGTTACCGGGATGTAGACCCGTTAGTGATCCTGGGATGATCACATGATTCGGCGTAACCGTGTAGCCGTTAGCGATAACGAAATCGTTGATTACCCACAATGCGCGCGCCCAAATATCGTGTTTAGAGGTCGCGCCATCGCGAAACCCGATCGGTATTCCGTCGAGCTCAACGGTTACATCAAGGCGATCGAGATCGAGCGTGCCGGGTTCCGCGCCTTCACCAAGCAGTAGGTGAGATGCGGCCATATTGGTTGGGATCAATAAGCGGCGCAGATGCACGAAGTCCTGCTTGAGTTGGTCAAGGTCCGCGACCGCAGCGTCGGGTAACTCGATCGCTGGATAGATTCCGCAGGTGAATGATTTTAGTTCGGCGACGCTGGCGATCGGTGTTGATACTGTTTGACACAGCCTGAATGCGATCTCAGCCTCAACCAACAGCCCTTGAAATTTCCCCCGCTCGATTGTCGGTGAGCCATGCAGGATGCCTTTCGCAAAGAGGACGCCGCCGACCGGCGCTTTAGGAATAAAACCGCCCTTGAAACCGCCGATCGATGATCCATCTTGTACTTGCAGCGCGACGAAACGTCGCTGGATCTCGTACAAAATCGATTCATCGAGCGTGGGATTGATCTTGATGATGTCGGGGAAGTAGGTTGCTGATTTTTGTGCAGCAAAGAATAATTCAGCTATGTACTGTGCGTCCGGGGTGTTTTCTGCGTGTGGCGCGTGTGCGAATAAGCAGCAAACGGCGAACAATGCGGGTTGGATTAATTTCATTTGCGGTATCTATTTTCGCGAATTTGGCCTGGATGCTTAGTGTGCGTTTTCCGATTCGCTAGGGCAACGGATGAGGTAAGCTTGAGAGCACTAGCAATGCTGCGAAAAGGCTAGAGGAGCGCCAATGAGTCAGGTCGTCGTTGTGACAGGGGGCAGTCGAGGTATCGGCGCAGCGACCGCACGCCTTGCCGGCGCGCGTGGCTACGACGTTTGCATTAGCTACAACAATGATAGTGTGGCAGCCGACGCTGTGGTTGCGGCAGTAGCCACGGCCGGGCAATCGGCTATTGCGGTCAAAGGTGATGTCGCCAGCGATCAAGACGTCGTTAGATTATTCGAAACCTGCAAGGCGGAACTCGGCCTACCGTCAGGATTGGTTAACAACGCCGGTATCGTCGCGCTGCAGTCGCGTGTTGAGCAGATGACGGCCGACCGGTTACAGCGCGTGTTCGCTGTCAACATTACCGGGAGTTTTCTATGCGCGCGCGAAGCGGTGAAATGTATGTCGACCAAGCATGGTGGATCGGGCGGATCAATCGTCAATCTTTCGTCTGCTGCAGCGCGGATCGGATCGCCGAATGAGTTTATCGACTACGCGGCGTCAAAAGGTGCCATCGACGCCTTTACCTTGGGCCTAGCTAAAGAAGTGGCAACTGAGGGCATTCGGGTCAACGCAGTGCGCCCTGGTCTCATCGACACTGAGATCCATGCAAGTTCGGGCGAACCCGGTCGTATTGACCGATTACGCAGTGCGATCCCCATGCAAAGGGAGGGCAGTGCGGAGGAGGTAGCGCAATCTATTTTATGGTTGCTATCCGAGGACGCCAGTTACACAACCGGCAGCTTTATCGAGGTGTCGGGTGGCCGATGATCGGCGCTGCTTCGGTCTACACGGCTGTGTTTAATTCGCCAACTAAACGCGTCATCACATCCGTGGTTGTTTTGATGGCGTCAATCCGATCGCAAGATTCACCGCAATACATCGCGGTCTCTTCAATATCGCCATTAAAACTTACGATTGGTGGCACGACCGTGTAACGCGGCAATTCGATCGGCTCATGGCCACCTTCAAGCGTTCCGATTGTTTCATTCTCGTCCGGACGGTCGCCGCTCGGCGGGCTGCCAGCGGCTTCCCAATCGTTATACGCACGATTTCTAAGCACGCGATGCGCAGCGTCCGGCCACCCCATGTCGAATAGTTTGGTAAATACGGTGTCATCTGATCCAGCATCTACTACTCGTGCTTTATAAGCCTCGACTACTCTGGCTTCGTTCGTGGCCAAAAATCGTGTGCCCATCGAAACCGCACTTGCGCCGAGTTTCAGCGTGTTTGCAATGTCTTCGCCGGTCGCAATACCGCCGGACGCAATGACCGGTAGTGAGCCAAGTTCGGCGACCGTTTCACGCACTACCTCGGCGAGTGGTTGTGTGGCTTTTACATGCCCGCCAGCCTCCGTGCCTTGAACAATAACCCCATCAACGCCCGCGTCCGCAGCCCGTACCGCTTCTTCGACATCACCGCACTGTGCCACGATCAAGATCCCACGTTTATGCGCGTCACGGATAAACGCCGATGGATCACCCCAGAATAAAACCATTAATGGCACTTTTTCGTCGAAACAGGTTTCTATTTGTCCGGGCTGCATCATTGGGATGATGATGTTGACCCCAAACGCACGTGAGGTGAGCTGCCGCATTTCGCTAAGATGCATGCGCATCGCGGTGGGATCCAGACCACCGAGTCCAAGCACACCAAGTCCGCGTGCCTCAGACACGGCCGAGCAAAGTGCCGCGCCGGCGATCCCAATCCCCATGCCGGCATTCCAGATCGGCAGCTTGACGTTTAAGCGCTCGTGGATCTTACTCACGGCCCGATACCCAAGGCCTCTATCGCTTCAATGATCCGCGCATGGATGCTCGGTGCCGTACACACGACACCCTGATTCGCGCTCAAGGTCGCACCTTTGGAGAAGTCGAGGGCATTACCAAACATATCGCTGACGATTGCCCCTGCTTCTTGCGCGACCAGCATGCCGGCCGCATGGTCCCATATTTTTTCGACGTAGCCGACCCCAGTCGGGAGGCGTAAATAAGCATCTGCCTGACCGCGCCCAACGACCGCGTATTTGCACTGGCTGTCGAGCCGGGCAGGTTTACTAGTCGCGTTAAGATGCTTAATGATTCGTGCAGTATCGTCTTGCTTCGAGTGCGCAGCCTCAACTGACTCGCATACCCGGAGTGTGTCCAAGCTGACCTCGGTCGCAGCACTGATCCGGCTTGGGTCGAGATCAATATCGTTCGCCGGTAAAAACCACGCACCATTGCCTAGGGTCGCGTAATAGATACAACCAAGGGGATCGGGGTCATTAAATCCGCGATTGAAGTCGGCTGACAAGTTTGTACACCCGAGGACGCCGAGTTTGACCTTGCCGTTTTCAATCAAGGCCAAGGACACCGCATATTGGCCATGCCGTAAAAATCCTTTGGTGCCGTCGACAGGATCCAAGGTCCAATAGGTTGCGGCGCTCGCATCGTGATTGCCGAGATCGATCGCGTCTAGAACTGCGTCGTCTGAAATTTCGGGCCTGATATGGCGGACCGCTTGGGTGATGGCACGCGGCAATGCATCTGATTTGAGCTGCCGCAGATCGGCTGCCGTTTCCTCACCAACGAGGGCAACGGTGCCCAGTTCGTCGGTCAGACGCATTCCAACGATTGCTTGCGCGGCAAAATCTGCAACCGTTACGGGGCTGCGATCGTCTTTTGTTAGTTGTCGGATCTGGTCAAGATCCGATTGAACGAGACGCGTAACAGCGCAAGCTTCGGCGACCGCGCGTAGCGCGCAGGCAAGTTCTGGCGGACGATCATGCATTGGTATTTCGTACTCCGTAGAGATGTTTACAGGCGCGCACACCTTAGCGGCTCGGCTATGGGCAATCAATCAACGTCGATGAGATCAGCTTCAGTCAAACGCCCGGCGAGGCCCCTATTGGCGACGGTCCCTATGCTACAATCGCGGCCATCGTTCGCGGCTGAAAACGCGGGCTTCGAACCCGCCATCTGCCTACTAATAAGAATTCCCGATAGTCCCAAGGGGGAACACGATGTCCGAAGTGAAGGTTTATCCCGTACCACCTGCAATGGCCGCCTCCGCACATATCGATGAGGCGACCTACCGTGAAATGTATCAACAGTCGATCGATGACCCAGATGCCTTTTGGGCCGAGCGTGCGAATGAGTTTGTTACGTGGTTCAGCCCTTGGGACACGGTTTCCGAGTGGGATTTCGTCGGTGGGAACATACGCTGGTTTGATGGCGCAACCTTAAACGTCAGCTATAACTGCCTCGATCGTCATTTGGATACCCGAGGTGACCAGACCGCAATCATTTGGGAGGGTGATGACCCCCAAGACGATAAAGCGATCAGCTATCGAGAATTACATGCCGAGGTGTGCCGTTTTGCCAACGCACTAAGGGACAAGGGTGTACAAAAAGGTGACCGTGTATCGATCTATATGCCGATGGTGGCGGAGGCGGCGGTTGCAATGTTGGCCTGCGCTCGGATCGGTGCAGTGCACTCCATCGTGTTTGGCGGATTTTCTCCGGACGCATTGAAAGATCGGATCTTGGATTCGGATTGCACCGTTGTCATTACGGCGGATGAGGGCGTGCGTGGTGGCCGCCCGATCCCATTGAAGGAGAATACCGACAAGGCCTTAGAAAAATGTCCCGACGTGCATACGGTATTCGTGATTAAGCGCACCGGTGGCGCGATCGATTGGCATGCGGGTCGCGACGTTTGGTATCACGAAGCGATCGCCAACGCCGATCCCGTCTGCGAAGCGGTAGCGATGGGGGCCGAAGACCCGTTATTTATCCTCTACACTTCCGGCTCGACCGGTAAGCCCAAAGGCGTGTTGCACACCACTGGCGGCTATCTACTGCACGCGGCGATGACCCACAAATATGTATTTGATTATCACGACGGTGATATTTACTGGTGCACGGCGGATGTCGGTTGGGTTACCGGGCACAGCTATATTGTCTACGGACCATTGGCAAATGGTGCAACGACATTAATGTTTGAAGGTGTCCCTAACTACCCCGACGCTGGGCGTATGTGGGAGGTCGTCGATAAACACAAGGTCAATATTTTCTATACGGCACCGACGGCGCTGCGTGCTTTGATGGGCCAGGGCAACGAGTTTGTGACGCGCTCGAGCCGCAAATCCTTGCGTATCCTGGGCTCGGTTGGTGAACCGATCAACCCTGAGGCGTGGGAGTGGTACTACCAGATCGTCGGGGACAAGCGTTGTCCGATTGTCGACACCTGGTGGCAAACCGAAACCGGAGGCATCTTGATCACACCGCTGCCGGGTGCGACGCAACTAAAACCCGGATCGGCAACCTTACCGTTCTTTGGTGTCGTGCCCGCGCTACTCGATGATGCAGGTCAGGAGCTCGAAGGTGCTATTTCGGGATCGCTTGTGATCAAGTCGGGTTGGCCTGGACAGATGCGAACTGTTTATGGCGATCACGACCGCTTCGTCGAGACCTATTTCAAGATGTTTCCGGGCAATTATTTCACCGGTGACGGTGCACGACGCGATGAAGACGGGTATTACTGGATCACCGGGCGTGTCGATGACGTTATCAATGTGTCGGGCCACCGCATGGGCACCGCCGAGGTCGAAAGCGCGTTGGTGTTGCACGATACGATCGCCGAGGCGGCAGTCGTCGGATATCCGCATGAGATCAAAGGTCAAGGGATCTACGCCTATGTCACGTTGATGAATGGGGTAGAAGCCACCGACGATCTGCGAAGCGAATTGGTAAAGCACGTGCGCACCGAGATCGGACCGATCGCGACCCCGGATGTCATTCAGTGGGCGCCAGGTTTGCCAAAGACGCGTTCGGGAAAGATCATGCGTCGCATCTTACGCAAGATAGCCGCCAACGAATTGGATAGCCTTGGCGACACGAGTACCTTGGCCGATCCCGCGGTCGTCGATCATCTGGTCGACAATCGCGCGGTTAAGTAAACCGCCGATCGTTACCACAGTGAGTGATCCGAACGCCTGGGCGGAGATGCAGCAGCAATTGCAGCGTGTGTGGCAAACGCTGCTGCAGCAGGTCAATGGCGCCGACATGGGCGGACCTTGGAGCCAATTCGGATTTGATCCCGGCCAAACCCAGCCTGGTCTAGACGCCTTTAGCCAATGGTTTAATAAAGGTTTGTACGGTCTTTTCGGGGCGCCACTGCAAGGGTGGCCGTTTAGTGGCGGCGTTGGTAGTGACCGATCTGCTAGCAATGCTTGGTTTGGTATGGCGCCTTCCGAGTTTGTTGCAATGAAAGATCTGCCACCTTTAGGGCTCAATCGAGAAACCGAGCTTCGCTGGCGCGAACTCAGTGAAGCGCTAAAAGATCAGATCGATGCCAGTAATCAGCTTAATCGCCAATTGGCCGGCATCTGTACGGCGGCCCTAAAACGCTTTCAGAAATCGATCACCAACAACGAAAAAGATGACATCGAAATCACAAGCTTGCGTGGACTTTATGACCTGTGGATCATAACTGCCGAGCAGGTATACGCTGAGCAGGTGATGACACCTGGATACTCCAAAGCATTTGGGAATTGTATTAACTCTACTGCCCGCGCGCGTAAGATTTGGCAGGAGCTCAGCGATGCGGCGCAGGCATCTATGAATCAGCCGAGCAGAAGCGAATTGGACTCACTTATCGAGCGCCAGCATGCATTGGCCGCCGAGGTGCGTGCGTTGGGGGAGCGCGTGTTGGGTGACAAAGACCTCGCTGCACTACACGCTCGGATCGATGCCTTGTCGCAGCATGTGGAAGGGTTAACGCCGGCGGAGCAAAATAAACAGAGTGCGGATGACAACTCCGCGACGGCGAAGAAGCAACCCGTACACGGACCGGCGAAGCACAAGCGTGGCGTGGCCGCTAAACGCCCGCGTAAAGCTAAAGCCCGCCCCCGGGCGGCGCGCTCTGTGCATGAATTCGACATCGGCAATATTAGATCCGAAACCGAGCCCTCGCCTAAGTAGGGTCATGCCGCGGATCCGCATTACCCCGAAGAATCTGTACGCAGAACTCTCCACTGCTGCAGAAAAATTAAACGCCGGTCGCGCGACCCTGCAGGCAGCCAAAGATGCAACGCTCGGATCGTGTGCACGTCAGGAAGTCTTCCGTATCGACAATGTCGTGCTCTACCGATACCAAGCGCGTACGGTTGTCGATAATCCGGTACCGGTATTGATCGTCTACGCTTTGGTTAATCGTCCGGATATGGCCGACCTACAGCACGACCGATCATTAATCCGCTCGTTACTAGATCGCGGTCTGGACATTTATCTCATCGACTGGGGCTATCCGGATGGCGCGGACCGCCGGCTTAGCCTCGAAGATTACATTTGTCGCTATGTCGATGCCTCGGTGGATTTTATCCGCGCAGCGGCTAAGCAAACCAAGATCAACCTGCTCGGTATTTGCCAAGGCGGCACCTTCAGCGTTTGCTATAGCGCGTTGCGGCCGGAAAAGGTCCGTAATTTGATCACGACCGTAACGCCGATCGATTTCCACACCCGTGACGATATGCTTAGTCATCTCTTTAGGCACGTCGATGTTGATCTGCTAGTAGACAGTAGCGGAAATATTTCTGGCGACATGTTGAACGCAATATTTTTGTCGCTGAAACCGTTCCGACTCGCGCAGCAAAAATATGTGCACATGCTCGATACGCTAGACGATGTCGAAACGACGCGCATGTTCATGCGCATGGAGAAATGGATATTTGATAGTCCGGCGCTCGCAGGTGAAGCGTTCCGGGAGTTTGCGCGTGATTTTTATCAAAACAACGGTTTGATTAAAGGCAATATAAGGATTGGAGATCGACGCGTGGCGTTAGAATCTTTGCGCATGCCAGTGCTGAATATCTACGCATCGAACGATCATTTGGTCCCGCCAGCAGCATCGCTTGCGTTAGGTGAATACGTCGGTAGCGACGATTATCAAGCGTTGGAATTTCCGGGTGGCCATATCGGCTTATACGTGAGCCTTACCGCTCATGAGTTGTTACCCAGCGCCATTCACGAATGGCTAGGGCAACGATGACGTCCCACACACATGTACCAGTGATTGATTGAATCGCAGCAGGAGATTTACTCATGAATAGTAGTTCGAGTAGTCCGGCCGGTCCCATCTTGCAGCGATTGGCCCAGCTACGCTTTAAGAATTTGTTTCTAATTGCGGCCGCATTGTTATTGATTGACATTGCCATCCCGGACTTCGTTCCGTTGATTGACGAGATCCTGCTGGGGATCTTGACCATTGTCTTTTGGTCTTGGCGGAAACCAGGGCAGCCAGAGAAAGTGATCGAGACGGAAGATTAATAACTCGCCGGAGAAATTAAAAATGCCCCCCAGTAGTCTGGGTCCAGAGCACCGGGGGGGAGTGGAGGCCAGTATCAGCTGCAGTGCTGATACGGAATGGAGAATTAGGCGGCGTTTTTGCTTAGCGTCGTTGCTGCTTCACGGCCGAATTCGGCTGCGCTTTTCACGCTGTCTTCAAACCATGCTTGGTATTCGTCGCTGGAGCCGACAACGATCTCGGAGGCGTCTCTAATAACCTCGACGACTTTACCGGTGTATTCACTGGTCAGCTGGGCCTGCTCGGTCAGTAAGGTTTGGACGTCTTTGGTGTTACCTAGCAGAGAGACGAATCTGTTATTGATCTCGATGGCCGAGTTAAACAACTCCATGTTCTTTTGCGTGAGTTGTCCGAAGATCTTGGTGTTGAGCGTCTCTAGCGCTTTGGCGGACTCGGTGGCTGCCTTGCCGTAGGTATTAAACTGTTCGAAGTAGTTGTTTTCCATCAGTTTATCTCCTGTGAGATGTCTTTATGTAAAATGGTGCGATGCAATATATTGCAGCGCACAATAGACCGATCATGATCCGCTGTCAAGGGATTCGTCGCGAAATTATGAGATCTGACAGACTGGAAACCAGCGTATTTCTTGGGCGCAATCGCGCTATGGTTTAACCGGTAGATATCACCGAAGGTGTGCAGCCGGCCGCGCTGAGCTCGTGTGCGCCGTTGGACTGCAGATTAGGCCAACAAAATCCGCCACACGTCGTGATATCTGGGTGGGGAGGAGGACTCGACGGCGCTTTTTCAATTAAGAATACAAAGCGATTGGTAAATAATCGCAATTAATTTCGAAAATCGGGACGTCCGACCTTCAAATTTGCAACCGGGTTGGTTAGGATTCCCCGCTTCACTTTTGCGCTGCACACTCGCCATCCCAAAGACGCTTACATGTCGAATTGGACAGTTAGACATTGCCAATTCGAGGAGACAGTTTTAATGACGAACAATCCCGAATTGGCCGCCTGGATCGACGCGGTCGCGGCAGCAACAACGCCGGATAAGATCCATCTCGTCGATGGTTCGGACGCCGAGCATGACAAGCTAATCGAAGAAATGTTGGCTGACGGGACGTTGGAGAAGCTGAACGAGAAGACCCATCCGAATTGTTTTTTGCATCGCTCGGACCCAAGTGATGTGGCTAGAGTCGAACACCTGACATTTGTGTGTACCGAAAGTGAGGAGGACGCCGGTCCCAACAATAATTGGATGGCAACGGACGAGGGGCACGCCAAAATTGATGCGCTGTTTGCGGGTTGTATGACTGGACGCACCATGTACGTCATTCCCTACCTGATGGGCCCTTACGGATCTCCATTCTCGCGCGCCGGTGTCGAAATCACCGATAGCCCGTATGTGGTCGCGAATATGCGGATCATGGCGCGCATCGGTCGCCGTGCGCTTGATCATATTGAAGCCGGTAATTCTTTCGTGCGCGGACTTCATTCGGTCGGCGATCTCGACCCTGAACGACGTTTCATAATGCATTTCCCCGAAGAACTCATGATTAAGAGTTTCGGCTCTGGTTACGGCGGCAATGCATTGTTAGGCAAAAAATGCCATGCACTACGGATCGCCAGTTGGCAGGCGCGCACGGAAGGCTGGTTGGCCGAGCATATGCTGATCTTAGGCATCGAGGATCCGAGCGGTAAGACGACCTACGTTGCCGCGGCTTTCCCGTCGGCGTGCGGCAAAACAAATCTGGCAATGTTGGTGCCACCGGCGGAATTCAAGGGTTGGAAAGTCTGGACGGTGGGTGATGACATCGCGTGGCTACATCTCGGAGAAGACGGACGTCTGTGGGCAATCAATCCCGAAGCGGGATTTTTTGGTGTTGCACCCGGCACTAGCCTCACCACGAATCCAAACTGCATGAAAACGCTTGGGCGCAATGCTATCTACACCAACGTCGGGGTTACTGCCGATGGTGCGCCCTGGTGGGAAGGCATCGACGGGCCGAAACCAAGCGAATTGATCGACTGGCAAGGCCGTCCGCACGACGCCGCGAACGGACCCGCTGCACATCCGAATTCGCGCTTTACGGTGTCTGCCTCGCAATGCCCAAGCTACTCCGATCAAGCGAATGTCCCACAAGGGGTCCCGATTTCTGCATTTATTTTTGGCGGGCGGCGTTCCGCCGTAGCGCCCTTGGTATTTGAGGCACTGGATTGGGACCATGGCGTATTCGCGGCGGCGGCGGTGGCCTCCGAAACAACCGCGGCGGCGACCGGGCAGGTCGGCCAAGTTAGACGCGACCCAATGGCGATGAAACCGTTCTGCGGCTACAACTTCGCGGATTATTGGGCGCACTGGCTGAGTTTTAAAGAACGCTCCGACAAGCTACCGAAGGTATTTCATGTCAATTGGTTCCGCAAAGACGCCGATGGAAACTTCATGTGGCCCGGGTTTGGCGACAACATGCGCGTATTGAAATGGATCATTGAGCGCTGCGAGGGATCGTCAGACGCAGTGAAAACGCCGATCGGATTAATCCCACAAGGTAAAGACCTCGACCTATCTGGGCTCGATCTTAATGAGGCTACCGTTGCCGCACTGCTCGCCATTGACCCGAAGATCTGGCGGACCGAGATGGAAGCCATCGAGGAATACTTTGGTAGTTTTGGTGATCGCCTACCGGGTGCAATTGTCGAGCAGATTGAGCGGATTAAGCGCGAAATTATCGAATCGCAAAAGGCCGCTTAGCGATTACTAGCCGGCATCCGATCTCAGACACTCCGCCACGCTTTTTTAATGTAATTTCTTAAAGCGAATTTCTTAAAGGACGCCCACTAAAATACCGACGCGCGGATCGATTACACCGGTCGAATAACCGTTTGGTGTCTGCTTGCGTCTAGTAAATTTCGTGAGTGTCCCATAACGAACCCTCCATAAAGAACTCCCCAAAAGCCTTTTTCGTGGGTGTCCCTAAAAGCACTTCAAGGCGATCACCTTACAAGTAGTGCAAGTCGAGTTTCGGCGTTTTGTACGTGAATGTTTCTGACTAATACCTGGGATGGGGTTAGTTTTAAGTCCGTGCGGTTTTGCCTTCCTGTCGTGTGTAGAAAATTGGCGCCTCGAATCTTTGCAACACGGTAGGGCCCTTGTGCGAGATCGTGGGCGCGGGCGCAGTATTGGGCGGCCAACGTGACGTTCTTAGCAGCTAAGTAACCGATACAAAGATTATGGTTGGCGATGAGTTGGTCCATCGGCGTTAGCCGCTTTTCCATCGCCCGATGGGCAATCTTGATGCCACGACGCAGGTGTTTTTTAGCCAATTCATTGCTGCTACGGTTGAGTAAATTCGAAGTAGTGGATGAAAACCAAGCGATGTCATCGAGCGTGCTTGTTTGCGCCGCGTCCGCCACTGTGACAGTTAGCAAGGAAAGGATCGCCGCTAATGCAGTTCTCTTTACGGTCAGTTTCATGATGTGCCTCTTTTTCCCGGTACGGTGAAAAGATGGTGCTATTATGATATATATATTTGAATAGTCTTCACCTATTTATGTCTATAGGATATACAAAAATGAATAGCCAAGATGTCGACACGGCAGCAGCATGGATTGGCGGTCCCTACAAGATGTAGCCATGGTCGCGGAGACGGGCAGTCTCTCCGCGGCGGCTCGCCGGCTAAATGTTAGCCAACCCACCGTTGGGCGCAGAATAGAGCAATTGGAAGCTCAGCTCGGTGCGCAGTTATTTGATAGAACGGCTCAGGGACTCACGCCGACAGAGGTCGGTGAGAGTATTCTAAATCATGCGAGGCACATGGAAGAGGAGGCCTTGGCAATCGAGCGGATTGCGACGGGCGCTAATCAAGAGCTCCAGGGCAACGTCCGCGTCTCCTTGATCGAAGACTTAGGAATAAAATGGTTGCCGCATAAGCTTGGCGAATTTTACGCCGAGTTCCCCGATCTCGCGATTGAAGTCGATATCGACAACCAAAACGTCAATCTATTACGCCGGGAAGCAGACATTGCCGTGAGGCTGCGTCGCCCCGAGCAAGGCGATTTGATCTGCCGAAAAGTTGGGACACTGAACTTTGGTCTATATGCCAGCCACTCCTATCTAGATGAATACGGACTGCCTGAGCGCGCTACAAAATTAAAGCGTCATTATCATGTGGGCTTTGATGAAGAGATGGGGCGGACACCGCTAATTAAAAAACTAGAATCGTTGTTTAAACAAGATCACATTCGACATCGATCGAACAGCCACATGGGCATCGTGGAGGCGACCGCCGCCGGCATCGGCCTTGGTGCCATTAGTTGCTTTATCGGCGACTCACATCCAGATCTACGTCGTGTACTGAACAATGACGTTAATTATCGCCGGGAGATTTGGCTCGTCACCCATCCAGAGATTAATCGAAGTGCCCGGATCCGCGCAGTGTTCGATTTTCTCGGTAAAGCGCTGGAAGCCGACGCAGCGGTACTGACGGGGATAAGCGGAAATTAGTCCGTAAACCGAATTTGTTGCGTGGCTTTAAAAGAGTTTTGTGGATCGCCTTGAGACGGCGACATTCTATTCAAGTAAACATCCGCATCGTCGTAGGCACTATCTGAGGCATTGATAATCCGTATTAGTCCGTATCTGGCCCGACTGACATTGTCAGAGATGATTGAATCTACACTCTAAAGCGGACGCTCAAAGTGCCACTCAAATCGTGTTGTTATCGGCGCTTGTCGGCCACAACCGGTCATTCAAAAAAGCAAAAGGCAAAAAGCAGAACGTGACACCGAAGGTTCTGTTAACGTTTCTCTAGATTTTTATTCGATTGTCTCCAGGATCACGTAACAAAATCCACGCGAGGCGAAAAGTCGCTCTCAACCAACTTAGTGCGCCTGATAAGCGCTGTCCGTTTTCCATCTCAATAACGGCGATTTCTCGCGGAGCGACCGCGTTGCCGAGGTCGGCAGATTGACGAAGAAACAAAAGTGCCGAATCTATATCTCGTTCAACGCCGAGCCCTTTTGCGTACATTTTGCCGATCATGTACAAAACGCCCGGCTCGTTCTCTTCTTTTAACTTATTGAAGTAAAAAAACGCTTTGCTGAAATCTTGTTGGACTCCATGTCCGCAATAGTACAATCGGCCGAGAGATGAATATGCTTTGATTTCGTCAGCCTCGTTTACGGCTCTTTCGTACCATCTACGGGCTTCGACGTAGTCTTGCTCTACTCCGTTGCCGCCGAGTTCATAAATATTTCCAATTTCTAATAAGGCCGCTAACGAACCCTGCTGGCTCAACTTTTTAAAAAGAAAAAGTGCGCCAGCTTTGTCGCCTTTCCTAAATGTCTGAACAGCATTCGCCCAGAGGGCCTCCCTCTGTTGATTTTCATCCGTCATTTTGTTCATTTCGGCGACTGTGGAATGCTGATAGGTTACTCGATCACTAAGGAGAAAAATGCGCAACTGGCGGTTCAGGGTCGAAAGCACGCAGTCGCACCGCCCCCATGAACGTCCGCTGCTACGATTTTCTCGAAACTACATCAAGTTTTCCATTAAGCGGTCACTCGATTAGTGCGCTTGTGGGCTCTAACCGGCCATGAAGCGACTTTCGCTGATCCAATGCCTTTTCGTTCTTGAACATTGTTAACGGGCTTCCCTAATATTTCTAGGCGCCACGCCTAATAATTTTTTTGTCGATTTAGCCAGCATCTCGGGAGTTGCAAATCCACTCTTTCTTGCAATGACACTAATCGGCAGTTGTGTGGTTGTTAGTAACGTCCTCGCCATCTCTACTCTTATTCGAGTGATCGTTTCAAATGGAGACATTCCGATGATTTGAGAATAGCGGCGAGAAAATGTTCTTTCGCTCATCGCGCATATTTCAGCCATCCGACTCAAGGAGATGTTTTGCCTTACATTTTCTCTGATCCACTGATGCAGGTTAATGAATTGACCGAGAGTATCTTTTTCGTCCAAACCCAAAAGGTCGCCAAATTGGGATTGCCCGCCCGACCGCTTACTGTAGAGGACAAGCTGGCGCGCAATCGTTGTGGCAACTATAACTCCCGCGTCGGTTTCAATCATCGCAAGCGCCATATCAATTCCTGCGCTAATTCCTGCAGAGGTCCAGGTGTTTCCGTCTCTAACGTACAGCGGTCGGCCATCGACAGTTATTTTTTCGTTTTGCGCTAACCTTTCAAGAGAAATCCAATGCGTTGTGGCGTGTTTCCCGTCGAGTAGTTTCCACGCGGAAAGGGCTAAAGAGCCAGTGCAAACAGAGCCAAAGCGCTCACATTGGCGGCTTACGCGCTGAAACCATTTTCGAAGCTTCTCATTAGACAGCAACTCATCAACCCCGGGGCCTCCTGCAAGTAATAGGGTGGTGTTTGCAGGTATCACGCGAGGAAGAGGTTTTGTTTGTACAACTACACCAGATTCCGTTGTGATTAGCGAACCGTCGGCGGAAACGAGCTTTATGCGATAGCCGCCGAACGTAAGATTAGATTCTGCCAAGAGCGGGTTTGCCAATGTAAATGCCTGAACCGGCCCGCTAAAATCAAGTATCTGACAACGGTCGAATACGACAAATATGACAGTTCGTATGATCTGCGGCATTGGCGAATATTGACAGATTATTGCCATATCCGCCATTGATTAGAACGATATTCTCTCAATCTGTAACCTTAGGAGAGTGCAATGAATATCGTATTTCCGATTTTTGATGGTGTTACGCAACTTGATTTCACCGGACCGGCGCAAATGTTCAGTATGTTGCCGGGGGCGAACGTATATGTTGCCGCGACGTCTTTATCGCCGATTCCCACCGATTGCGGATTCTCGATTGGACCCAATATCACCTTTGAGGACTGTCCCGACGCGGACATTTTGTGCATTCCTGGCGGTTATGGCACCGCTCTTGCCTGCGGGAACCCGGCTTTTATGCGCTTTGTGGAATTGAAGGCGTCCAACGCCAAGTGGATAACTTCCGTGTGCACTGGCATGTTCGTTCTAGGGAAGCTCGGCTTGCTGAAAGGTAAACGAGTCACCAGCCACTGGGCATTCACCGATTTGATCGCCGAATGCGGGGGGATTTACGAGCCCGGACGTTTTGTGGTTGACGGAAACATCATCACAGGTGGCGGCGTAACGGCCGGATTGGATTTTGCTCTAAAAGTAATGGCGGTAGTCGCCGGAGAGGAGACCGCAAAAAATGCTCAGTTGCTACTTGAATACGACCCATGTCCACCGTTTGATTCGGGCAACCGAGAAACGGCATCGAAGATGACCTTAGACTCTATCCTGTCTATGGCAGAAGACTCTGTGCAGGAAATGCGTGAAGTCCTGCGTTAATTTTACCGAGTGTTGGTTCCCAATGGCCCTTGAGGGCACTTAACGGTAGTCGCCGATATGCCTGAGTGAGTGTCGGCTTTAGAGACAATCTAACACTGTCGGCCAGGTCAGATACCGGCTAATACAGATAATCGAAGCCGGAAGTGTGATTTGAATGTCAGCTTTTGTAGCGAGGTCAGTCCTGGGGCTTTTTGTCGGTGCCGCCAAGCCCGGCAGCTTGGAAGAAAGATTTTTGCATCTGCGTCCACGTGTCCATATTGCGCTGAGCTACTTCTGCGAAGCTGGAAGTCAGTGGGTTGCTCTGCATGGCGCCGGTGACTTGCTCCTGAAACCGTTGTTGCTGTTCCTGAAATAGTTCTAGGCTACTGCGGATAAAATCGCCTGCCTGACCTTGGACCGACTTCCCGTAGAATCCGATCATCTGCTCCAGCACATCGGTACTGAACATCGGATCGCCATCTTCTTCCTGCTCGATAATGATTTGGAGCAAGATACTACGTGTAATATCTTCGCCTGATTTCTTGTCTATCACGCAAAATGACACGCCACTTAGGACCAACTCACGCACGTCGCTTAAAGTGACGTACTTGCTCTCTGCGGTATCGTAGAGTCGACGATTCGGATACTTTTTAATGATACGTTTATCGGACTGGTCGTTCATTGTATTGGTCTCCTTGGGCCTGCGCAGATGCGCGTACAACTTGAGCACCCTGTCAAATCTTGTTGTTCGCTTGGGTGTCTTATCGGTAAAGCAATATGCTTCATATACTAAGCACTCATGGGCCGGGGCTAACGCTCAACTGCCAGCGCTACACCCTGGCCGCCACCGATACAGAGGGTGGCGAGTCCGCGACGTGCATCTCGACGCGCCATCTCGTGTAGTAAGGTGACCAAGATCCGTGTACCTGATGCACCGATTGGATGCCCGAGAGCGATTGCGCCGCCATTAATGTTAACTTTATTAAGATCCCACTGCAGATCGCGATTCACTGAGATAGCCTGCGCGGCAAACGCTTCGTTTGCCTCAATTAGATCAAGGTCACTAGGTTCCCAACCGGCTTTGGCTAAACACTTTCTCGTAGCCGGGATCGGTCCGGTACCCATGATCGCCGGATCCACACCCGCACTGGCATAGGCCTTTACCGTTGCACTTGGGGTCAGGCCGAGTTCGGCGGCCTTAGCGGCGCTCATTACCAGTACCGCTGCGGCACCGTCGTTGATCCCTGAGGCATTGCCGGCCGTAACGCTGCCGTCTGACTTGAACGCAGCGCGTAATTTACCCAGGGCTTCGGCGGTAACGCCGGCGCGTGGAAACTCATCGCGCTCAAAGCGGATCGGATCGCCCTTACGTTGGGGGATCTCGATCGGGACAATTTCACTTGCGAAGCGATCTTCGCTCAGCGCCGCTTCGGCCTTTTGTTGCGTGCTGGCTGCGAACTCGTCTTGGTCCGCGCGTGAAATGTCATATTGTTCGGCGATGTTCTCGGCCGTGATGCCCATGTGGTAGTCGTTAAAGGCATCGGTTAGGCCATCGATAATCATCGAATCACGTAGGGTCCAATCGCCCATCTTAGTGCCGTTACGCGATTTCGGTAATACGTGTGGTGCGGCGGTCATATTCTCTTGGCCGCCGGCGATGATGATGTCCGCGTCGCCGCAGCGGATCGCTTGAACCGCGAGATGCACGGCTTTTAGTCCACTGCCGCAAACTTTATTAATAGTCATCGCTGGCACGCAATGCGGTAGCCCGGCTTCTATTGCGGCTTGGCGTGCCGGGTTTTGACCGCTGCCGGCGGTGAGTACTTGGCCGAGGATGACTTCGTCTATGGCTTTCCCATCAAGGCCTCTTCGCTCGACCAGTGCCGCGATGACTGCCGCGCCTAGTGTGGGTGCCGGAATGTCGCTCAAGGCCCCACCAAAGGCGCCAACGGCGGTTCTTAAGCCTGATACGATGACAGCATCTTGCATACAGATCCTCGTTTAAGTGGCTGTGGTTCGGGATTCGATCTGATAATCTAAGTTGCACTGCACAATATTGCAAGCACGAGCAATCGACACCCGCCGACGAGCGTGTTGCGGAGACCTAGATATGGATGGTGCGGGAATCGACCCCTAAGGCGGCCTCGTGCAAGCCTTCAGATAACGTTGGGTGGGCGTGGACGGTACGCGCAATATCTTCCGCACTGGCACCGAATTCCATCGCAAGTACCGCTTCGGCGATCAGTTCCGAGGCGCCGGGGCCAATGATGTGTACCCCGAGCACGGTATCGTCTTTCGCGTCCGCGATGATCTTGATGAAGCCATCGAGCTCACCCATTGCGCGACCCCGTCCGCTTGCTATGAACGGAAAGGTACCAATGGCAGTAGGTCGTCCGGCTCCGGACAATTCCTGTTCGGTTTTGCCGACCCAAGCGATCTCCGGCCAGGTGTAGATAACCCACGGCACCAATCCGAGATCTATGTGCGGTGATTGCCCGGCGATCCGTTCGGCCACAGCGATACCTTCCTCGGATGCCTTATGTGCGAGCATCGGACCGCGCACCACATCGCCGACCGCATAGATCCCATCGAGATTCGAGCGGCACTCATCATCGACGATGATGAATCCGCGGTCATCCAACGCTAAATCAACCTCTGCGGCCCCAAGTCCGGCCGTGCTCGGCACTCGCCCAACGGCCACGATTAACTTATCGAACTCAAGGGTCTGCTCGCCGTCGTCGCCGGTGTAGGTCACCTTGACTTTGTCACCTGCGGTATCTGTCGCCGTAACCATGGTACCGAGACGGAGATCCAGACCTTGGCGGCCGAGTAGTTTTTTCGCTTCTTTGGCGACGGCTTTATCGGCGCTCGGTAAGAACTCGGGTAGCGCTTCGAAGATTGTGACCTTTGCGCCAAGGCGGCGCCACACACTACCAAGTTCGAGGCCGATAACGCCTGCGCCTATCACCCCGAGCGTTTCTGGAACGCTGTCGAACGCCAGGGCACCGGTCGAGTCGACAATATTTTCTTGGTCGACAGGCGCGGGTGGGATCGCGGCGGGTATGGATCCGGTTGCGATGATGATATTTTTCGCAACCACCGTCGACAGCGTGTTGCCGTCGCGATCGCAGACGTCGACCTTGTGGTTTGGCTGGAGTTTGCCACTGCCTTCCAACCATGTAACGGCGTTTTTCTTGAACAGACCAGCGATGCCCATGGTCAATGTCTTAACGATTTTGTCTTTTCGTTTTTGCATGCGACCGACGTTCATGGAGACGCCGTCCGCATCAATACCGTGTTCTTTCGCATGCAGTTGCAGATGTTCGAAGTGATGTGATGAGTCGAGTAAGGCCTTTGACGGAATACAGCCGACATTAAGACAGGTCCCACCCAAAGTCGGTTTGCCCTCGGCATATACGCCGCGCTCAACGCACGCGGTTTTCAGGCCGAGTTGCGCACACCGAATCGCCGCAACGTAACCGCCAGGTCCGGCACCAATGACTACTACATCATAATTGTCCATCGTCTGGGTCCTTGATTCCTTCGGAACCTAAATATATCCACGGGGGGACAGAGGACACGGAGATAATAAAGAGAATAATTATTACTCTCTTTGTATTCCCGCGTTCTTAGTGGTTAATAAAATCGCACATTAATCCGCGCATCTTTCAATCTTCGCGTCGCTACAGTTGTAGCAACATCCGCGACGGGTCTTCGATTGTTTTGCGCATTGTTTCCAGAAATTGCACTGCCTCACGGCCATCGATCACGCGATGGTCGTATGACAATGCGAGATACATCATCGGGCGAATTACAACTTCACCGTTTTCGGCTACGGGTCGATCCTGGATCTTATGCATCCCCAGGATCGCGCTCTGTGGGGGGTTGAGGATCGGGGTGGAAACGAGCGATCCAAACACACCACCATTGCTTATCGTGAAGGTGCCACCAGTGAGTTCATCGAGCGTGAGCTTGCCATCGCGGGCGCGCTCGCCGAAATCGCGGATCTTTCGTTCGACTTCGTAAAACGGCATACGCTCAACGTCGCGCAAAATCGGCACAACCAACCCGCGTTCGGATCCGACAGCGACGCCAACGTCATAGTACCCATGGTAGATGATGTCATCCCCATCGACATAGGCATTGACCACCGGGAATTTTTTCAATGCTTCAACGGCGGCTTTCACGAAAACCGACATGAGCCCGAGGCGTACCCCGTGTTGCTTTTCAAACTCCTCCTTGTGTTGGCTGCGCATATCCATAAACGGTTTCATGTTGACTTCGTTGAAAGTCGTCAGGATCGCGTTTTGTTGTTGTGCTTGGAGTAGGCGTTCCGCAGTTCGTTTGCGCACGCGGGTCATCGGTACACGTTCTTCTGGACGGGCGCCGGGGATCGCTTCGGGTCGTGGTTGGACGGTTGTCGCGGCCGGTGGCGCGATATCTTCGGATTGCTTGGTCTCAAGATAGGCGAGGACGTCGGCTTTGGTGACACGTCCGTCTTTTCCGCTGGCGGGAACCGACGCGGGATCGATCTCATGTTCTTCAATTAGCTTACGCACCGCCGGTCCAAAGCGTGGCGCCTCAGTTTCGTTTGCAACAGGGGCTGCGGTGACTTCTGCTTTACTCGGCTCGGGGCTCGCACTTGCAGTACCTTCGGTATCAATAATGCACAACACAACATCGGGCAGCACAACGTCACCGGGTTGTTGCAAGAGCTCCTTGATGACGCCTGCCTCTGGCGCTGCGATTTCTAGGGTTACTTTATCGGTCTCTAGGTCGATCAACATCTCGCCCCGCGATACGGCATCGCCGGGCTTCTTATACCAGTCAAGTAAAGTTGCATCGGGGACTGATTCTGCGAGCGCTGGGACCTTTACTTCAATTAGCACAATGAGCTCCTATGGTTTCTAATCAGGCCGATTTTTTTTGCGACGTTTCGTCGATTTTTTCAATCCCGAGCGCGTCGTCAACAAGTTGCCGCTGCTGTTCGAGATGTAATGAGAGATAACCGACAGCCGGGGACGCGGAATACGGACGCGCGATGCAGCGAAGTGGTTTTTCGTCGGGGAAACACCCGCCAAGATGTCGCTTCGATAGTAAGGTCGACCACGCCCCTTGGTTGCGGGGCTCTTCCTGGACCCAGATCAATTCCTCTGCATTGGGGTACAGATTAATTTTTTCGACGAGCTCGTCGCGTGGAAACGGGTACAGTTGCTCGAGTCGAAGTATGCAAACCGAGGTGATGTTATGTTCTCGTCGCGCCTCGAGCAGATCGAAATAAACTTTGCCGCTGCATACGAGGATCCGTTGGACCGCACCTTTATCAATATCGTCGATTTCGTCGATCACGGTATGAAAGCGACCATGCGTAAAGTCGTCGAGCGTCGAGGTCGACAATTTATGCCGTAACAGGCTTTTTGGACTCATTACTATGAGTGGTTTTCGGAATAGGCGCAGAACCTGACGACGCAGTAGGTGAAACATCTGCGCCGGCGTCGTTGGATAAATGACTTGCATATTGTCTTCGGCGCAGAGCTGCAAATAGCGCTCCAGTCGTGCCGACGAATGCTCTGGACCCTGGCCGTCATAGCCATGCGGCAGGAACATCGCGAGGCCGCAAAAGCGTCCCCATTTTTCTTCGCATGACGCGATGAACTGATCGATCACAACCTGTGCGCCGTTGGCGAAGTCGCCAAATTGAGCTTCCCAGATGGTTAGGACCTTCGGCTCGGCGCTGGCGTAGCCGTATTCAAAGGCCAGTACAGCTTCTTCTGACAGGGTTGAATTGATCACCAAGAAGCTCGGTTGATCCGTAGACAGATTCTGCAGCGGCAGAAAAGTGTCGCCCGTTTTCTGATCGTGGATCACCGCGTGACGATGAAAAAAGGTCCCGCGTCCGCTGTCCTGCCCAGAAATGCGTATTCCGCTGCCTTGGTTCAGCAACGATGCATAGGCGAGGTTCTCGGCGAAACCCCAATCCACTGGCTTTTCACCCATACCCATGGCGAGGCGATCGGTATTGATCCGCTTCACCGCGCGGTGTAATTCAAAAGATTCCGGTATCGCAGTCATTTTTTGCGACAGTTCTTTGATCAAGTCGAGCTCGATAGTCGTATCAACTTCATCCCGCCATGACGCCGTTCGATAAGGTTCATAGTTGATCTGGAAGCGGGTATCAGTAACGTCAGCGTAGGGGCGTGACACAACCACGTTATCGTCCAGTGCGGCGACGTACTTCGCAGTAATGTCCTCAGCGTGTCCCGGTGCAATGGTGCCCTCACCGACGAGTTTATCGGTGTAGATTTTGCGCACGCCAGGATGGTTACGGATGTGTTGATACATTATCGGCTGCGTCGCCGCCGGCTCATCGGCTTCACTGTGTCCGTGCTTGCGAAAACAAACCATGTCGATGACGACGTCTTTGTTAAATTCCATACGGAAATCGAGCGCGATTTTGGCAACCATCGCGACGGCTTCCGGGTCATCGCCGTTGACGTGGAAAATCGGTGCTTGCACGATCTTGGCGACGTCCGTGCAATACAGCGTTGAGCGTGAATCCAGCGGATCGCTGGTGGTAAATCCGATCTGGTTGTTAAAAATGACGTGTACCGTGCCGCCGGTCGAGTAACCACGCGTTTGCGACAGATTGAAGGTTTCCATCACAACCCCCTGACCAGCAAACGCCGCATCACCATGAATGAGCAATGGGACGACCGTATTTCGCTCAACGTCGCCACGCCGGTCTTGGCGCGCGCGCACCGAACCAGTGACAACCGGGTCGATGATCTCTAAATGCGATGGATTAAATCCGAGCGTTAAATGAACCGACCCGCCAGGGGTTTCGATGTCGGACGAATACCCAAGGTGGTATTTCACGTCACCTGAGCGGGCGGCGCGGCTGCGGCCTTCGAATTCGTCGAACAGTTCCGCCGGGTGCTTACCCACAATATTGACCAGCACGTTCAAGCGGCCGCGGTGGGCCATGCCGAGCACGATCTCCTTAACTCCGTAGCGACCGGAGTCTTCGACGAGCTGATCGAGTAGTGGTATCAGCGATTCACCGCCTTCCAGGGAGAAGCGCTTCTGACCGACGTACTTCGTATGCAAATATTCTTCGAGCGCACCGGCAGCGAGCACGCGATCCAGTAAATGGCGCTTCTTGTCCGCGTCGAAATTTGGGTTGCCACGGCCCGGTTCGAGGCGTTGTTGGATCCAACGTTTTTGCGCTGTCTCCACAATATGCATGTATTCGGCGCCAATCGTGCCGCAGTAAGTCGAGCGGACAATGTCCAGGATTTCGCGCAGTGATGCCTCGTCCGGTCCATGTAGGGATCCGGTATTGAAGACGCGGTCCATGTCGTTCTCATTCAGGCCATGGTAGGCCGGGTCCAATTCCTGGACGTGAGGGCGTTCGTATTGATTCAAGGGATCGAGATTCGCTTGCCGGTGCCCAGTGAAGCGGAAGGCATTGATCAGCTGGAGCACCGATACCTGTTTGCCGGAGTCGGCTTCATTTGGCTGTGCCACGCTAACAACAACGCCGGCTGAGGCCGCACGCGCGTAGTCGAGCATGCGCTGTTGCACCGGCGCGTGCGACACATCGGGCTCAGCCCGCTGCAGCTCGGTTTGTAGTTGGTCAAAATAAGCTTGCCATTCCGTCGAGACGGAATCGCGATCTTCCAGATACGACTCATACAGGCCTTCAACGAAGGCCGCATTCCCACTAGACAGACACGAGGGGGCTTGCATGTTCTCTACCTAATCTTGCTTTGGATAGCGATTCAGTTTTGCCGATGATGGTGCGAAATGTGGTGATTTAGTCGTCATCGGCCGGTAACGGGTAATCTTTGATCAACATCAAAACAATGTCACTAATAAATTCAGTAATTTCACGAAGGTAAGAGGTTTATTTCATAATTTTATCGCTATGGTGATGTACGTTACTCGACCACAATTCGCAGCGTCTGGTCAATTTGACGGCATATCTGGAGGCTTAGGGCAACTTGCCCGGCCGTTATTCGAAACGTTATTCTAGTCGGTCCGGAAGGCCAAGTTGGCGCGGGCTACGGGGATCTCGTCGGCCCCGGCCGCTAGCTTCTCTGTTGCCGTTACGATTTCGTAGTGGGGCGACTAATTTCCAATAGATAGAGAGACTTATGAGTAAACGCACGGTCACCATCACGGACAATCAGAGCGGAAAGTCGGCCGAATTTCCAGTCCACGACGGCCGCTACGGCGCGCCGGTCATTGAGATTGGCGGGTTGTATAAAGAGCTTGGGATGTTCACCTTGGACCCCGGCTACGGCGTCACCGGCAGTTGCCGTAGCGCCATCACATATCTCGACGGTGAACAGGGTGTCTTGTTGCACCGGGGTTACCCGATTGAACAATTGGCCGAGCAATCGTCCTTTCTCGAAGTCGCCTACTTGTTGATTCATGGCGAACTACCCAATCAATCGGAAATGGACGCGTGGGACCATGCGATAAAGATGCATGGCATGACCCATGAGCACCTACACCGGTTTTATTCCGGCTATCGCTACGATGCCCATCCAATGTCGGTTTTAACCGGGGTGGTAGGGGCGGTGGCCTCGTTCTACCACGATGGCATGGACATCCACGACGCCGATGAGCGGTTGACCACCGCTAGGCGAATAATCGGCAAGATGCCGAATCTCGTGTCGAAGATCTATCGCTATCAGTCGGGATTACCGTTTGTATATCCCAATAATTCCCTCAGCTATGTCGAAAACTTCATGTCAATGATGTTTTCCTGGCCGACGGAGCCATTCGAAATTAATCCAGTGGCCGTGCGGGCACTAGAACTGTTGCTGATACTGCACGCGGATCACGAACAAAACGCCAGTACCTCGACCGTGCGCCTCGCCGGCAGCGCGGAAAGTAACCCGTTTGCCTGCGTTGCAGCCGGTATCGTCACGCTGTGGGGTAAATCGCATGGGGGTGCAAACGAAGCGGTCATCCATATGTTGGAGGAAATAGGAGAGGCGAAGAACATTCCCGCATTCGTCGAACGCGCTAAAGACAAGAACGACCCGTTCCGCTTAATGGGCTTTGGTCATCGGGTGTATAAAAATTACGACCCACGCGCGACGATCATTCGGGCTGCGTGCCACGATCTGTTAAATGAAATGGATCTCAATCAGCCGTTGTTTGAGATCGCGATGGAGCTTGAGCGCTTGGCGCTCGAAGACGAGTATTTTATTGAGCGCAAACTGTACCCGAACGTCGATTTTTACTCCGGCTTGATCTATCAAGCATTGAATATCCCTAAAAGCATGTTTACGCCGATGTTTGCCTTAGCCCGGTCGGCTGGCTGGATCGCCCAATGGATGGAAATGATGGGCGACGAAGATTTTCGCATTGGGCGGCCGCGGCAGCTCTATGTCGGCGCGGAAAAACGCGATTACATTCCTCTCGCGAAACGCGCTTGAGTTTATTTCACCTCACTACAACTAGAGACCTTACCTACAATGAAATCACCCGTACGTGTAACCGTAACCGGCGCTGCTGGCCAGATCTCCTACTCCCTATTATTTCGGATTGCTGCCGGACAGATGTTGGGACCCGACCAACCGGTGATTCTGCAGTTGCTTGAAATCACCCCTGCGATGCAAGCCTTGGAAGGGGTGGTAATGGAACTTGACGATTGTGCATTTCCACTCGTTGCTGGAATCGAGACGAGTGACGATGCTGACGTTGCATTTAAAGATGCCAATTACGCCATGCTTGTCGGTGCCCGACCGCGTGGGCCGGGTATGGAACGCGCCGACTTACTGGCGGCCAATGGGGGCATTTTTAAGGTGCAAGGTAAGGCTATTAGCGCGAACGCCAACCGCGATATCAAAGTTGTTGTGGTCGGCAATCCGGCGAATACGAATGCGTGGACTTGCATGAGCTGCGCGCCTGACATCGACCCGCGCAATTTCACCGCCATGACGCGCCTAGATCATAACCGCGCGATGGCGCAATTGGCACAACAGACGAACAGCACGGTATCGGACGTTAACCGGGTCACCATCTGGGGAAATCACTCGACGACACAGTACCCGGACCTAAGCAACGCAACGGTCGAGGGCAAATCTGCGCTCGATTTGGTCGATCGTGGGTGGTACGAGAACGATTACATCCCGAGTGTCGCGAAACGGGGTGCGGCGATCATAGATGCACGCGGCGCATCCAGCGCAGCGTCGGCAGCGAACGCGGCTTTGGAGCACATGCGCGATTGGGTGGCCGGGACTGCCAAAGGCGATTGGACCAGCATGGGCATTGTCAGCGACGGCAGTTACGGGATTGAAGCGGGACTTATGTATTCGTTTCCGGTTACCTGCGCCAATGGCGATTATGAAATTGTGCAAGGACTCACGATTGATGACTTCAGCCGTGCCCGCATGGAAGCCACCGAGAAGGAGCTACAAGAGGAGCGCGATGCGGTGCAAGAGCTGCTTGCGTAATAATGCAGACCACGAGCGATTTGGGATGACAGATGCTGGCGTACAGCAGGCGTAACGAGAACGGTCGACCATGATCGACAGTGACGGATTTCGCGCCAATGTTGGCATCGTCTTGCTCAACGATCGCGCGCAGGCGTTTTGGGGGCGTCGTGTGGGCATGTCCGCGTGGCAGTTTCCGCAAGGCGGCATTCAACACAATGAAACGCCAACGGTGGCAATGTTTCGCGAACTCGAAGAAGAGGTCGGATTGCGCTCCGACCACGTCGAAGTTATCGGGTGCACGCAAGGGTGGCTACGTTACCGGTTACCGAAAAAATACATTCGTCACCATCAAAAGCCACTATGCATTGGGCAAAAGCAGCGGTGGTTTGTGCTCCGTCTAGCCGTCGCCGAAAAACATGTCGACCTGAATCTCGCGGCCGAACCGGAATTCGATGATTGGTGCTGGATCGATTATTGGAAGCCGCTGAGTACCGTTGTGTCGTTTAAACGCGAGGTCTATCAGCAGGCGCTTAGCGAACTCGCGCCGCTGGTGCGCGAGACAACCGCGGCGGATATACCTTTAGGCCCGGCGGGATCCTAACTTCGGCGGTTATTAGAACGGATTGCGATTGGATCCCGGCCTACGACGGGATGACGTTGACGAGCGGTACCCCGTAATTCAGCACAGCCCAGAATCCAAGCCCCGCCATTCCGTCGTAGGCCGGAATCCATACCCCGTCATTCCGGCGTAGGCCGGAATCCACCATCACCTTACAAACTCGGCCCGTTCAACCTCCCACCGCTGTACACGTCCGCCAACTCTGGTACAGCCGAGCTTGACCGGGCTACGACCGGGTTCCGCGATCCCCGTCGCGCGTCCATTCTGTCGCACATCAACGAAGTATCGAATTAGGCGAAACTTAATTTTTAGGGAGGGATGTGAATTCAGCATCACCTGCAGCTTTCCGCCGGTACTGAGGTTTTGGCATTTGCCATCGATGGTTTCCTCGAACCGTAAATACGACTCGGCGGTGTCGATTGGCTCACTTGCCCCGACCAACGCCACACTTGTTGCGATCGCTATGACCCCGCAAGTTGCTACCTTTACTAACCCTGAAATCATGCGGCATCTTAACCTGGTTCATCGCCGCACCAGCGGCGCCTTCCACGCGCATTTGGCGTGCAGTTGCGACCCGATTCGGGCACCCCGACGACGCGTTTTTTTGTTCCGTCGATGATCAAAATGATGCTGCAGCAGGGCTAGACACGGTTACTCACAGAAACTGTGGATAACTGTGTGGACCAAGTGCGGATACGTGACCCGTTTTACGATTTGTGTAGAGTGAATTGTTAAATTGGCGATTTTTTGTGCAGTTTTATTAAGATCTTTAAAAACAAACAGATAGCTGTTTGCGCTCGGTTCAGGGTGGTTATAAAACGCGACGTTCCGTTAGTCGGTGGGGCAGACACCCCGCGGTGTGCATAACAAGCGAATTTTGGCTGAAACTTGGGTTGATTTTCGTCTCAATTTATGGCCAAAAAGGACTCTTGGTCCGCGAGTTCCTGCATTTTCATTCGCTTAAACGAGAAACGACGATTGCTCAACACCTATCGGTCGTAAATGTCATCCCTGTACCCAGGGAATCGCATAATCCCGGCTTAACGCTGCTCTGCGGCAATCCGATCGGTCTCGGTCTGGTACTGCGGGCTCAAGTCACGTGGCGCTCGGGTGTCGCCGCCCTTGGTATCGGATGCCTCATTCTGCCAAGCATCGCTATCAGACCAGCGATAATCGAGTTGGACAATTTCTCCTGGACTGGTGATCGATTCGAACGCGGCCAATGCATCACCCACAATTGCGCGCTGATTATCTGGATCAAAGGGTCGCCCGACGGTGTGTCCCAACGGATAATCGACAAAAACGCTACGTGGCGCGTTACCAGCTTCAAGGATATCGAGCGCGCTGCCAATGACAACGGTGGCGATACCATGTGCTTCAAGATCTCGTGCTATCAGACACCCGGTCTGATGGCACACGGGTCACATCGGTACCAGTAAGACGGTGTCTACGGCCTGTGCTTGGAACTTCGCGCGTAATTCCGGAATCAACTCCTCGCGCACCCGTCGCTGCGAGTAGATGCCGCCCATACACGAAAACAACGCCGGGGCGAGTTCTCCTATACGGCGGCTGTTCTCGGCTGCACGCAGGGCCTCGATCGGAAAAATACAATTCGGATCTTTACGTGGATTGGCTAGGTAATTCTCAGTAATGTGCGAAAAATGGATCGTGTCACTCGGCGAATCTTTTGCGATCGAGCGGATCGAGGTGTCGTCTTTGTAATGATAAGCGACCTGGCCGACGGTGTAAGCGCCGGACGTGGAAATAACGCCAAGCCGGGACTCGGATAGTGGCTTTTGCATCGGTTGAAACGGCGGCGGTTCGTCTGCTTCGTACCAGCGATAAGGCGCGTAGCCGAGTTGCAAATAGCGCTCTTTTATCGAGGCCATGTATTGTACTGCCATAGTGGATTATCCCTTTGGTCCAGCGTTATCTGAGTAGATGTTAGAACACAATCCAATAGCTGGCTACCGATGACTTACCTGTGGCAACTAATATGGGGCACCGCATCATGGTATTTGTATAATGGTAAACATCTCACGTTCAATAGGCCGGCGGAGGACCAATGGCGACCGATTCGATATTGCCCAGCGGATTTGAAGATTTAAGCAAGTACGCGTCCGAGTGGATCCACGCTACAGAAATCGATAGAAACAGGTTTCGAGTTTCCTGCACGCTGCCTGAGTTGCAGGACTTCTATGACACGATGATGCCGCGCCTCGAGTCGATAGCTAATTACTTGAACGATTACCCTCTCGATGCGCTACCACGCGCGTGTGCAAATTTATTGGAGCTCGCGCTCATGACCATGGAAGTCGCGCCGGCAATTGAGTACTACAACAATCCGGACGTGCCGAACGCCGTCGAATATGAAAAGTTCCGCATCTACCCATTACGCAATAACTATTCCGTCGTCGATGAGCAATCGGCCGCGGCAGATAACAGTTAAAGGAGCCTGCCTCGATGAGTTTTGACACCGACAAGCGGTTATTTGGCGAGGCGCGACTTAACCACGAACAATTTCCCCACCTGCCCACCGGTCCGGTATCCACCGTGCCCTATACCTCGGAAGATTATTTGGCCCGGGAGCGCGACGCGATATTCAAACGCATGTGGCTATTGGCCGGACGCACAGAAAAAATTCCGAAAAAGGGCGATTTTTTTGTAAAAGTCATCGAAGTCTTAAACACCAGCATCATCGTTGTACGTGGCCAAGATGATCGGGTGCGCGCGTTCTACAACGTCTGTCGCCATCGTGGTACGAACATAGCAACCGGCAGCGGAAATTGTAAATTTTTCACCTGTAACTTCCACGGTTGGGTGTATGACACGGCAGGTCGTAATCGACATATTGCCGATGAATCGCAGTTTTTTGACCTCGATAAGAGCAAACTCAACTTGCACGAGGTGAATTGCGATATTTGGAACGGTTTTATTTTCGTTAACTTCGATGAGGATCCGCGCGAGACGCTGCTCGAACAACTAGCCGAACTGGCACCGCAGCTGAACGACTTCCCGTTTGAAGAGATGCAAGTAGCCGGTCATTGGGGCGCGACCTTAACCGCAAACTGGAAGCTTTTCCTTGATGCCTTTCAAGAAGGCTACCACGTGGCAACGGTACATTCGGGGACGATCAATGAGTACTACACGGGCGAACGCAATCCGTATTGCCGTCCATCATCGGTGCGTCTATACGATCGAAATCGCGGGCTGACGATACCGTTCAACCCAAAATTTCAGATCCACGCTTCCGAAGCGTTTGCGATCAAAACGGGCGTGTCTTTAAGCCAGGGCGAAGAGGGCTTGAAAAAGGAAGTTCCGGGTATCAATCCGGAAGGCGACGAGTATTACTCATTTGATATCAATGCGATCTTTCCAAACTGGTTGCTCGATACCTCGATAGGCTTCTTTTTCATTCATGAGTTTTGGCCGATCGATGCGACTACGACAAGGTGGGAGGCGACGATGTATTTCCCACCCCCGGTCAACGCCGGGGCCTTGATCAGCCAAAATCAATCGATCGCCTTACTACGTGATGCGTTCCGCGAAGACATTGCCACCAGTGAAGGCTCGCAAGCCGGTCTCATGTCCGGTTCGCTGAAGGAAATCAATTTCGCTGATTCGGAGATCACCTGCCGTCATCTTTATGAAGCTGTGGACCAGATGGTCAACGGTAACTGGCACGGGACGCGGGTGAGTAGTTAGCGCGCAGAGGGCGATCGGCACGCATCTACTCCGGATTCAGCGTGCAGTGGTCGCGTTCGAATAGACGCTCTAGGTAGGCAGCGAGATGGGGAAAGCCATCGAGGTGTCCCAGCCGGCGGCCCCAGTTCACGGTCCATCCAACGATAATATCGGTCACGCTGAATTGTCCGCCGATCAAAAACGGTGTCTCGCCAAGTACGTCATCGAATACTTTTGCGCCCGCTCGAAACTCTTTTGCGTTCGGTGCGACGATTTCGGGCACACGTTTCGCTTCAGGGTAGAATTTTGTGTGCTTGACGTTACTCCACAGGTAGCCTTCCATCTCGGTCAGCACGAACGACGTCCATTGCGCATGTAAGGCGCGTTCGCGCGAGCCGGCTGGGCCGATCAGGCCTTTCTCCGGTGCGAGGTCGCACAAATGGGTACAGATAGCAGCCGACTCGAATAGGGGTTCACCGTCGATCATAATAGCCGGGACCTTTGCTTGCGGATGAATGGCGCGCAGTTCGTCCGAGCCAATCAAGGATCCGTCCGCTATCTCGTCGAACGCCAGGCCGAGCTCAAGCAAGGCCCAACGGCAGCGAGCAGAGCGAGCAAAATCAACCCCATACAGCGTAATTTGATGGTCCACATCGACATCCTCAGCGTGAGTAAGTTGCCTATGCTAATCGATAGGATGTCGCATGAGCTACGACGCTACCGATCACCGTTAGCAGGGCCATCGGAGAACACATTCGAAATGCTGGGTCGCCGTCGGTGTATCGATTACGATAGCGACTGAACCCAATCCTTGGATCTCGGAAGTTTTGCCATGACGGATCAAATTAAACTCGACGTTGCTCAGCGGGTCGCGACTATCACGCTTAATCGACCGGAAAAACTCAATGCGTTCACCGATGAGATGCTGATGGGTTTATGTGCGGCGCTCGACGAATGCGAGGAGCGCGATGACGTTCGGGCTGTCATATTAACCGGCGCAGGTCGCGGCTTTTGTGCAGGCGGCGACGTCTTCGCGATGGGCGCAGACGCGGACAACCGCCCGCATGTCACGAAGAAGCATATCGATGACTACATCCAGGCATTTCCCAAGCGCATGGCCACTTTCGATAAACCGGTTATCGCTGCTGTTAATGGTGTTGCGACCGGTGGCGGGATGGACCTCGCACTCGCATGTGATTTTCGTATCGCGGCCAAGAGTGCTCGCTTCGCGGAGACCTACGCTAAGATTGGTTTACTGCCCGGTGGTGGTGGCGCGTATTATTTACCGCGCATTGTCGGCACCGCGAAAGCTCTCGAGCTGTTACTGACGGCAGATTTTATCGAAGCGGAAGACGCCTTGGCGATAGGACTTGTGAACCACTTATTTGATGACGCGACCTTAATGTCCGAGACCATGAAGATCGCGCAGCGGATCGCGATGCTACCGCCTTATTCGGTCACGATGATTAAGCGTACCGTGTATCAAGGTCTGGACCTCGACATGAACAGTGCGTTGGAGGTCGTGGGCTCGCATATCGCAATCGCCAAGGCGAGCGGCGATCACGCGGAGGCAATAGCGGCCTTTCGAGAAAAACGTACGGGTAATTACTCCGGTTCGTGAGTACAAGTTAGACTATTAAGATCGACGGGGAGGGAGATTATGGTAAGAGCCAGCAATACACTACTACCGACCTCACTAGTCGGTTCTTATGCCCAACCAGATTGGCTCATCGACCGAGAAAAGCTAGCCGAGAGATTTCCGCCGCGTACCCGTGCAACCGAACTTTGGCGAGTAGGCCCCGAGTGGCTGAGACAAGCACAGGACGATGCGACCATCATCGCGATCCGGGAACAGGAGGAGGCCGGTCTCGACATCATTACCGACGGTGAGATCCGGCGCGAGAGCTATTCCAACCGTTTTGCCACGGCACTCGAAGGTGTCGACATCGACAACCCCGGTACCGCCCTTGATCGCAGCGGCCATCCAAATCCGGTACCACGGATCGTTGGAAAAATTAGGCGCAAGCACCCGATCCAGGTCGACGATGTAAAGTTTCTTCGTGCCAATACAGATCGCCGCATCAAGATCACTGTACCTGGCCCTTTTACGATGAGTCAGCAGGCGCAGAATGATTTCTATGACGATGAGGCGGCACTCGCACATGATTACGCCGAAGCAGTGAACGTTGAAATCAAAGACCTGTTTGCCGCCGGTGCGGACGTCGTACAGATCGATGAACCCTATATGCAAGCGCGGCCGGAAAAGGCGCGCGAGTTCGGGGTTGATGTATTGAATCACGCGCTCGATGGTGTCGAAGGCGATACCGCGGTGCATATTTGTTTCGGTTATGCCGCGATCATTCACGAACGTCCGGAGGGTTATTCGTTTTTACCCGAGTTTGCCGGTTGTAGCGTCGGCTCCGTGTCAATCGAAACCGCGCAATCAGGTCTCGATTGTGCGGTGCTAGCCTCGCTGCCTGATAAACGGATCATTCTCGGCGTACTAGATCTTTCGGACCAAGAAATCGAATCCGCGGAAACCGTAGCCGAACGCATCCGACGTGCGCTGCCACATTGCGCGTCGGAACGGCTCATCATCGCGCCTGACTGTGGATTGAAATACCTGCCGCGTGAAATTGCCTTTGGCAAGATGCAAGCGATGGTGGCTGGAGCAGACATCGTTCGACATGAGTTGAAGTAGCGGTATTGTAGATGGCGGTTTAGATTGCGCGTTGCCGAGGTGGAAATTCGTCTGTTAGTCTTGTGCACAATTTAGAGGAGTACAGCGATGGCTGCGTCTAAAGAATTCGAACGCCGAGTACCCTGGCCCGATGATATTCAATGCCCAGTCGTACTGAACTTTCACCCTGACGCGGAAGCACTTGCGGTCGCTTTAGACAAAGAGAATGCCAACCGCCCGAATACACAGACGATGTACTCATACGGTCCACGGGTCGGGCTGCAGCGTATTCTCCACATGATGCGCAATTACAAGATCAAAGGGAGTTTCTACTGGCCGGCCAAATCGGCACAGCGCCATCCCTATGCGATCGAGTGGATTGTCGCCGATGGACATGAAATCGGCTGTCATGGTTTTACTCACGACTGGCCGAACTGGCTCGATGCGGCCACAGAAGCCAAGCATCTCGACCAACAAGTTGAAATACTCACGCAACTCAGTGGCTCGCGCCCACGGGGCTACATTAGTCCGGGTTGGGAATATAGCGCGCAAACGCTGAAACTGTTGCGCGAACGTGGCTTTGAGTTCTCTGGGGACTGGCTCGGCGAGGACATTCCTTATTATGTCGAGATTGACGATAAGCAAACCGACTTTGTTGCAATTCCGGTCAACTGGACGCTCGATGACGCACCGCTGTATTGGTTCTCTTTGTTTCCGCCGTTAAGTTATGGCGCGCCATACTCGGCGCCCTCGCGCGTGTTCGAACTGTGGAGTAGTGAATTCGACGCTCTCTACGAAGAAGGCGCGCCATTTCACTTGACCCTACATCCGTTTTTGACGGGTCGTGGTGCACGGGTCAAAACGCTTGAGAAACTTATCGAGCACATGATGGCACGGCCGGGAGTGAAGTTCTGCACCATGGCCGAACTTGCCGATATGTACAAAGCGGTGATCACTCCGGAGCAGGGCAAACCGGGCAAGTGGTTCCCGGCGACGAGTGGCGAAGCGCCGCAGATCACCCGGATCGATGGCGTGCCGACCTATCGCTAAGGTAAGTGCAACGGTGCAGGAGGTGAGACATGCCTATTATTGGTAACGAACCGATCCCGATCCTGCTCACCGGTGGCGACCCGCACGAGCGTGGCCGGCAGCATGGAGAACTCGCGCAACGCCAGGTTGCTCTCAGCGTCGAACGTTACATGGAGCGCTTTCAGCACTTCGCCGGCCTTAGGCCAAGCGAGGTGCGAGCTAAGGCCGCCGAGTTCGCGCCGATAATAAAGGACTACGATCCGGACCTGTTGGAAGAGATAGCCGGCATCGCCGACGGCGCGGGCTTCGCGCTTGAAGATCTGCTCGCGGTCAATTGTCGCTCCGAGATCATGTTCGGCACACCGCTGCCGGAATGCACCTCATTTGGCCTCCAACCCGCGGCGACGGCCGACGGCCATGTCTATATCGGGCAGAATTGGGATTGGGCGCCCGACATAAAAGAGACCTTGATCTTACTCATCATCGAGCAAGCCCCGAAGCCCACTGTCGTGTTGCTCGATGAAGCCGGCATGATCGGGCGCATGGGGTTTAACTCAGCGGGCATCGGACTCGCGACAAATACCTTGATCTCCGAGCAGTGGCAGTTCGGCGTACCGTATAACATCCTGCTGCGGGGTATCCTCAATCAAGTGAAAATGGCCGATGCGATCGCGGCTGTTGTACGCCCGGTACGGGCGCTGTCGGCGAATTATTTGATCGGCGACGCCGACGGGCAGACCATTAATATTGAAGCATCGCCGGTGCATATCGATCACCTCGCGCCAGAGGCAGGGATCATCGCCCACGGCAACCATTTCGACGGTGCACGACTGCGTGGACGCGATTTAAGCCTCGAGCGTTTTCCCGATTCGCTTTACCGAAGTTGTCGCCTACGCGACCAGCTCAATGCGCACGATGGGGGCTTGACGATAGCGAATATACAAGACGCGCTGCGCGATGGTTTTGGTAAACCTCATGCGATCGCGCGCGACGCCGATCCCAGCCAAGGTCCATTCGAGCAACTCGAAACGGTGGCCTCACTGATCGTGGACGTTACCGCACGGCGTTTTTTCTTGGCTGGCGGCGCCCCGGATCGATATCCCTATTTCGAATTTGAGCTTGATTCCTTACTCGCCGGCAACCTATCGTTGACCGCGTGATACGTGGCGCGGATCATCCGCGCCACCGCTCAGCTTTGAGCTGTGTATTGCAGCGGTAGCCGGTGATAGCGTTTCCCAGTCGCTGCAAACATCGCGTTAGCAACCGCCGGTGCAATCGGTGGCAACCCGGGTTCGCCGACCCCCGTTGGATCAGCGCTCGAAGGCACGACGTGAACGTCGACTCGCGGCATCTGCGACATGCGCAACACCGGGTAAGTGTCGAAGTTGGACTGCTGCACGATACCGTCGGTGATCGTGATCTCATCCCCGAGTGCCGCCGACAAACCGAAGCCAATACTGCCTTGCATCTGCGCGGCTACGATGTCCGGATTGACCGCGATGCCGCAATCGACCGCGGCCGTTACCTTGTCGACAGAAAAGGTTCCATCACTGTTCGCCGACACTTCCACCACTTCTGCAACGCAAGTCTTAAACGCCTCGTGCAAGGCAATGCCGCGGCCGCGACCTTTTGGTAAGGGTTTGTCCCAGCCCGCCCGCGCGGCAGCGAGGCGTAGCACCTCTTGTTTGCGTTTATCGTGGCTAAGTAGGGCCAAACGCAACGCCAAAGGATCCTGTCCCAGCGTATAGGCCAATTCGTCGAAGAAGGTTTCAGTCGAGAAGGCGGTGTGGCTATGTGCAACCGAGCGCCACCACAATACCGGTACTGGAATCGCTGGGTTGTGCACGTCGACGGTTACGTTCGCGATCGCATACGGCAGCGATGACGCACCCTCGACGGTGGTCCGGTCGACGACTTCCGGGCCTTGACTGAAACTTGTGCCAGTTAGAATCGATTGGCCGACGATACGATGCTGCCAGGCAGTAATGCGTCCGGTTGCATCGATCCCGCCCCGGACGATGTGGTAATTCAGTGGTCGGTAGGCGCCGCCACGCATGTCGTCTTCACGTGTCCATACCAGTTTCACCGGTCGGTTACTGCCAACGGCCTTGGCAATGCGCGCAGCTTCGACCACATACCCGCCATTGCGATCCGCCCGTCGACCGAACGAGCCACCGGCGTAGAGCATATTGATCGTGACTTTATCGACGTCAAGTTCAAGTGCAGCGGCCACATCTTGTTGATCTCCGGTTTGCAACTGCGCGCCATACCACAGCTCGCAACCGCGCTCGCTAACCTGCGCTATACAATTCAGCGGCTCCATGGTGGCGTGCGCGAGGTAGGGAAATTCGTAGGCGGCCTCGACAATCTTGTCGGCAGCGGCGAATGCTGCCTCGATATTGCCGTCGCGGCGGGCGACTTTGCCGGGTTGGCTAGCGAGCGCGCGATATTGTGCAAGGATGTCGTCACTGCTACCACGGAAGGCGTGGCTTTCGTCCCATTTAACAATCAACGCGTCGCGTCCTTGCTGGGCAGCCCAGAAGTTCTCCGCAACGACAGCAATTCCAGAGTCAATTTGAACGACCGTTGTTACACCATCGACCAGCTTGGCCGCACTTGCGTCGAATGACTTAACAGTGCCGCCGAAACGCGGTGGGTGTGCAACCAAGGCCGTTAGCATACCGGGCAAGCGCAAGTCCTGTGTGTAGATCGCAGACCCGTCAACTTTTGGCGATTTGTCGACGCGTGCTACGTCGTGCCCGATATAAACGAAATCTACCGGATCTTTTAGCACGACATCCTGTGGTACCGACTCGGCGGCAGCTGCAACAGCCATGTCGCCGAAGGTCGCAGTTCGGCCGCTTGCAGTATGTGTGATCTGACCTTTTGTGATGGTGATTTCGCTGGCCGGTACCTGCCATGCACCCGCGGCAGCATTAATTAGCATCGCGCGTGCACTTGCGCCAGCGCGACGCATTTGCAGAAAACCGCTACGCATCGACGAACTACCACCTGTGCCCTGATAAGCTCCCCAGCCTAGGTTGTTATAGCGGGCGGTGTCGGCCGGTGCGCCCTCAACTCGGATCTGTGACCAGTCTGCATCAAGCTCGTCTGCCACTAGTGTCGATAGGCCAGTGTAAATCCCCTGTCCCATCTCAAGGTGTTTCGCAATAACAGTGACGGCGCTGTCCTTATCGATACGGATAAAGACATTCGGGACAAACGAGTTTGCTTTCGCACTGTCGGTTCCGGCAGCGGCGGCGGCCCCAGCCAAACCAACCCCTAAGGTCAGGCTACCGCCAGCGGCCAACCCATACTTCATGAATTCGCGACGTTTGAGTTTGACAACACCGGTACTCATGCGAGTAACTCCGCGGCACGATGGATCGCTGCGCGGATCCGAACGTAGGTTGCGCAACGGCAGATGTTGCCGTCCATGGCGTGGTCGATATCGTCATCACTCGGATTGCGATTGCGTGCGAGTAGAGCGGCGGCGGCGAGGATCTGCCCAGATTGGCAGTAGCCGCATTGCGCTACGTCGATCTCGAGCCAGGCGGCCTGTACAGCACGCGACTCCTCGGAATCGACACCCTCGATTGTGGTGATTTCCTTTCCCGACAGCGCCGCGTGGGGCAGGGTGCAGGAGCGCACGGCTTGGCCATCGACGAAGACCGTGCAAGCACCACATAGCGCCTTACCACAACCGTACTTTGTGCCCGTAAGTCCGAGCTCATCGCGCAGAACCCATAACAGCGGCGTGTCATCCGCCGCGCGGATATCGAAATCCCGCTGATTGATGCGGAGCTTGGTCATTCGAAACTTCTCCAGCGTGACCGAGGAGACAGTATACGCAATAGAAATTGGGGGCAGATACACATTTTATTTCACTACTATCTACGCCATACCGAGCGTGATCCAATATTCATTAGACCAAACTGCTGAAGGCGGACGACTGCAGCATGGACCCCGGATCGAGTCCGGGGCGACGGGGAAGTAACGTCATGCCGGGCTTGACCCGGTATCCACTAGGAACAACTGCCGAAGGCTAACCACTGCCGCATTGACCCCGGATCAAGTCCGGGGTGACGGGAAAGTAACGTCATGTGGGGCTTGACCTTGTATCCACTAGGGCCAACTACTGAAGGCGGACGACTGCAGTATGGACTCCGGATCGAGTCCGGGGTGACGGGAACACAATGTCGTCCGGGGCCTGACCGGGATCCACATCTAAATTGGGTCCCAGATTAATTCCGACGTTACGCCACTTTCTTAGATGATCTGATCGCCTGCCTTAGCGATACTTTTTGCCAGCGCTTTTAGATCGCCATGTTTGCCAACGACGTAGAAGGTGCAATTAAGCGCCAAGGTTTCCGAAATCTTCGCGGCTACTTTGCTTGCGTTACCAAACATTCCTTTGACTGTAATGGCGATTGCCACGGCGGGGATCTCGGGATAATGCTGCATGGGTTTTTGTGCAATCCACGCGTTTTTTATCTCGGGGTATTGCTGTAAGGCGTCTTTTATTGTCTTCAGCAGCTCGTCATCGATCGATGTCTTTTCGAGTTTATCCTTCGGCGCTAGCATTTCTCGCTCGGCGTTACTCTCCGCGTCAATCTGGCTTTGCCGTTCTGCGGCGTCCAACCACCATTGCGCGTCGTCCTCTCGCTCTCGCTCCATCAAATAATGATAGGCATAGCGACAAGAATCGATAGCAAGACCTGGCCGTTCAAGCGCTTTTTTGAAGTAGCTTAGACACGTTTCGTCATCTCGTTCGAATAACAGTTGTCCTAATTTATACGCGACATCCGGATCGCTCGGTTCTCGCGTTTCGTAAAGTTTATACAGCGGCAGCGCGATTTCGTTGGAGGTTAATTCTTCGCTAAGGCTAGCCAGCTCCCACAATTCGTCAACGCCGAGTTTGTTTTTCTCGATCGCGTTGAGTTCAGTAATCCGCGCCCTACCCGCGGTGACATAGTCAAAACGTTCCGACCACTTTGAAGCGTTACTCGCCATCCAATCGTTGTCGAATGCGTTAATAATCGTTGCAAATTGTTCGCCGAACCATGCCTCTGCAGCGGTCGTCGCGACGGCACCGGGTAAGGATGGTTTAAGATCCAACGCCGCGATCCGATCGCTTAGTGAGGGATGTGTATCGTCAAGGCCGGTTGAGACGTTCAGTTCTGCGTCGAGTTTTTTCTGCAGCTCATCGTGTGCAACGGTGTGCGTCTGCAAGAATCGGCTGAGACCGATCCAAGGCGGGTGATCAGGCTCGGGTGTTGAATCCGCCAGCTTGAAATATTCCGCCCAATAATGTTCATCGACATAGGGGCCTGCTACATGAGAATTGATCAATGCCGCGCCAGTTTCCGCCGCAGACGTCAGTGACGCCGCAATCGCGTCTGCCTCGTATTCGTTACGGCGGGCGAGGACAAAAGAGTAAGCAGCAAAACGTGGGGCATACCAATCGAAGAATCGTTTCATCAAATTTGCGCCGAGCGATGCCTGCTCGTGAAAGCCATACATAATTCGATACCATGTTTGGCGGATCCGATAAATCCACCCCGAGAATTTACTGTGATTTCCCGACAAATGACCAAACTCATGGGCGACCACTGCGCGCGCTTGCTCTGGTGACAGTGTCAACAGCAATTCCAGGCCCAGGATCAGCGTATTTTTCTGCCATCCGAACACCCCTAAACGGGGTGTCTGGTTGATCGCGGCATTTAGATCCGCAGTCAAAATAACTTCGTGGATTTTCAACGCCTTCAGCGAACGGCGCAGTGATTCGATCTCATCGAACAGCTGTGGGCACTCTTTCTTGGTCAAGCGATAGCCGCTAGGTGCTTCAAGTTTTACCCACAACGATTTCATTAATATCCATATTGCAGGGATGATCAGGAATATCAGTTTTTTCTTGATCAGGATGATCAATAGTGCAGTGCTGTAAATAGAAGCCGCCACCATTCCGCCTACTAAGGCAACTAGAACGCCGAGCACGCCAATGATGACGACGTAGCCGAGTACGGCGAATAACGCGAGCCGAAATTTATACGCGGAGATGCTGCCGTCTGCCTGCCGCTCGGCACGGTGTACGAATTGCTCGAATATTGTCTCTGCGGTTTCTACTTCGGCCATCTATCGGTCCATACAATCAAATTGAGCATCAAAGGCGGCGACAATCTGCCAAAACTCAAGTGTAGAAGATCCGATTTAATGGCATCGATTGAATGTCTAAATTGCGTGCCACAGCACACATTTCAAGGTGAGCCGGCGCGACGTTTGGGCGTGCCGCGGCGGGCTCTTAGCCCTGTTGATGATTGGAGTCATCGTCGAGCTTAGGTACTCGAATCTTTTTTCAAGCGTGGCATCACCTCGTTGGCGAATAATTCCATGCTCCGACGCGTCCCAGAATGCGGCGCGCCGGGCAAGATACCCATCATCACAAGGTGCGTGCATGGCGAGCGCTTAAGCATGTCTCGTAGACCTTCGTAGACAAAATCTGGGGTCCCGACAAACGCCGGTTCGCCATAAAATTCACACGCCTGATCGCGGCGCAATTGGTCTGGGCTTGGAATAGCGCGTGAGTCCTGGTCGTCGTTATTATTGTCTCCGGCCTCAACCCCCCAATCGTAGTACAACTGTAAGGTGTGATTTATTGGCTCCGCGGTATCATTCCAAGCTTGCTCCTTCGTGTCGGATACATAAACGAGCACCATTTGGCTCACCTTGTAATCATCCGGCACACGATTGTGGCGCTTCAATGCCTCGCGATATCTCAATCGATGCTCCGCTGACACGCCGGCTAGGTGGCAACCGAGGCGCGCGGCGCGATCGAGCGCCTTATCGCCTCGCGCGCCCACCCATAGTGGCAATGGCTCCTGCACGGCCGGTGGCATGATGTGTGCCTCTGCAATGTTATGAAATTTTCCGTCGTAGGTGACGGTTTCGCCATCCAGAAGTTGGCGCAACAGCGGTAATTGTTCGTTGAACCGTGCGGCGCGCTCCCGCGGTGAAATACCCATACCTTTAAATTCTCCAACCCGATAACCAAGACCGATGCCGAAATCGATACGACCGTTCGAGATGACGTCGGCGGTAGCCACATCTTCCGCAATGCGGATAGTTTGATGCAGCGGTAGCAGCAGAACAAAAGTGCCGATCCGGATCTTGGCCGTTTGCGCGGCGATTGCGGTGGCGATCGGGATCAGCGATGGGGAATAGCCGTCATCGATAAAATGATGTTCAGTGAGCCAAACGTGATCGAGGCCAAGGGTTTCGGAATAGGTACACAATTCAAGATCTTCACGATATAGATCCGTCCACGAACGGCGACGGAAAGGAGGGTTTCTAAAAGGGAAGAGGAAGCCGCAATCGATACTCATTGGTTTTCGCCTCAGCTAAGGTGCAGACCAATGCTACCTAATTTCCACGAGAATGAAACGGGGGTCGGAGATGGTTTCTTAAGCCCCTGCCTGCAGCCGTTTCGTCGACGACTGCAGGCAATATAGATGTTTTGACCTAGCTAGCCAGACGGCCACGCCAGCGGTCCAAGATGAAGTGGGTCGGTAAGAACACTATCAACGGGAGGCCGATCATGAGTAACGCAATCCAAAGATCAGGGTGCATCATCGCTTGCGCTGCCGTGTCGCTCGTGCCAAAGACATAATTGATATTAACTGGCGGATTCATTGCACCTGGGATCCGTTCGGGTCCCGGAGGCGCCGGCATAAACAGATAGCAGACCAAAAGTAGCGCTTCGGCGATTGCGGTCCAGAGGAACAATGCGCGGCGGTCGTAGCCTAGCTTCCACACGAGGTATACCAGCAGAAAGGGCAGCCACCCGTGGAACAGCGACAGTCCGCGATAGAACAACAATAGGTTCTCATCGAACATGTATGCCGTCATCCCGGTTGGCGGTATTCCTATAACGCGACCGGCAAAATCTGCCACCCATAAAATTTGTGGGACCAAAATACCGACAGACGCGGCGCTGGCGAGCAGTGCGCTATTCGTCCACACCGCCACTAGCGTTACAAATAACGCAATATCGCAAAAGTATAAAAAGTTTGTCGGGCCGTAAGACATCCAGTAACTCGGAATCAATACGAGCATAAATGCGGTGTAGGCAAATTTCAGCCCTAATGGCACCTGGCGTATCGAGTCGGTCATAGTCCAATCCTCTTGGCTTCATCGGTATACAGGCGCGCATTGTCCATTCCATACCTCACTTCGCAATCGTTGTTGAGGAAGTGCCATTAGGCGATACCATCGGTACCTAATGGTGTTTCTTTGATACGAAAAAGGCCTCAGCTAAATCCAATCTGGCGCGAGAAACGACGGGCGTATCTACAAAAAAAACCCCGGAATAATCCGGGGCTTCTCGCTAGCAATCAGAAAGAAATCAATAATCCCATTCTGAGAACTTAGACCGCCAAGCTAGTGCGCGGCTGCGAATGGCTAAACCATATCGCTCGAGCAACGATGCCAGCACGATGGCGACGACGCCGACCAGGGCAAGACCGCTCCAGTTGCCGATATCAAACAGTCTCGCCACATCTTGTAATTGATAGGCAAGCCCACTCAACAGGCCGAACAAACCAGTCACAAAAATCGACTTCTGCTCAACCGAATAGCCGTAGGTGGTTACAACCAAGCCCGACAAGATACTGACGAGCGCGGTTGCAAGCGCTGGGTTCACGAATAGGTTTAATCCTAAGCCGGCGCCAAAGACGATTGCAGCGGCACGCCTAAAATTACCAGCATTTTCACGTGAGGTCAGCGAGATATCCGCCAACAGCCCAGCAAACACGACCGTAATAGCAGGTATGATAAGTGAAGCCGAGATCGTCGATGTGGTAATGATCGCAGCAACGCCTAACGCCACCATGAAAGCACTCATGGTTTGTGTCGCTTCTAACAACTGGTTCACTCTATTACCGGCCTTAGCCGCACTCGTCGCAATTTGACGCAGTACGATATAGACCATAAGCGCGCCCATCGTCAGCATGAATTCATCGGGCGTGTACAGGTAGAAGTTTCTACCGAGCAATACCAATAATGGCAAAAATTGCGCGCCGATAACGAAGTGACCTTCGCGGGTTGCCAGTGCAGAGTCGGTACGTCGAGCGATCACGATCTGCTTCAATATGAGCACAACCATGGCAATGCCGATGATCCCGACCAAGAAACTCTCTCTAAACGGGATCACTAGGGCAAGATTGGATGCCACGTACAACGCGGTAAATCGTTTGGCAGATTGCCGTGCGAATACCGAAAATCCCAAATAGACAACCGGCGTTAGCAATAATAGCGTCGCTGCAATAGCAGTAACGACGGCAGCTCCACTTGGCGCCGCCCACAGAGCGAACACCGGGTAGTCTGTCCCGACTAGGTTGAACGTCGAGAGGGCGAGGCCACCAAGCACCGTGTAGTTGACTGCCGTCGCACCGACGGCGAGGGCGAGAAAAGTCCTTGCCCCTTTGTTCTCCCGTACAACTTTTCCAATTACGAACCCGATCACAGCGAGAATGCTGCTAAAGGCGAGGAGGGTGTAGTAGCGCGAAATGTCCGAACTGGCGTCCCAACCCTGAAATAAGAGGATGGAAAGCGACGCAACGAGTACGCCGGATCCGAGGATCCTTAATAAACTTGATAAGGTTTGGTAATTGAAGACGCGATTGACGATCCCGGTATCACCTGGGTCCGGTTCTATAACTTCATCAATGGTCTGTGTATACGAAGTATTCATGATTGCACCTATAAATCTCGTTTAAGTTCGTCGAGCTCCATCTGCAGCGCGGCGCGCTCTTCATCATCGATGAACTCTTGTTCGAAGTGATTCGGATCGATGTCACCACCGATACCCATTTCAGTTTCGGTGATGCGCGCTTCCCAGCGTTCCAGCGTGTCATCGACATTTAGGAAATTACTCGGACTGCCTACAAGCTCCGAGGTACGATATGCATCGGCGGCGGATTGGCGAGTTCGCATCATGGTTCGTGTCTGCTCAAGGTCTTGATAACGCTTGTCGATCTTCTCGATCGATATTTTTAGACGTGACTCGAGCTCGGTGTGCTGTTGGATTGTCTCCTCGCAGCTTGCGAGATGTCGCTCACAGTCCTTTTTCCGTCGCAGGCATTCGAGCGCCTTCGCCTCATCGTCATTTGCATATTGTTTTGCACGCTCGACCCAGCGCGCCTCGGCGGTTTGCAGATCGGCGAATTTACGCCGCAGGCGCACGCCGTCGTTAGTGACCCGTACCAACCGTGCTTTCGCCTTGGCTGAGGCCCGTCGCATGTCATTGAGAGACGCCTCTACGACGGCGTCATGATTTTCCATCGAGGCCACGGCGCTATCGACGTTGGCCGCGACAGTTGCGGTGATCCGTTTGAAAAAACCCATTGGTTTACTCCTTTGTCTGATTAAGATCCGGAGCGAACCGTAACGATAAGTACCTTATTAAGATACTTAATTAGGAAAAGGATAGCGTGATGCGTTCTTAGGGATTATATATCGATACTATCAGGCAAGAGCCGCCGTCAGACCAATCGATTATTCCAGCCGAATTTCCATCGTGACCGGTGCCTCTTCGAGTTCAAACGAGAAATCGGTGAAATCCGGCGGGCGGAATCTATTGCGGATATTGTTGCTGAAGCCGTATGGCTCGGTGGGGATCCCCAACGATGTTTTGTCGAGCACTTCATTGCTGTTCAGATCTTGATAGACGGCGATTCCATAGGTTCCTGGCTCGAGGTTGGTGAACACCAGTTTGGTATCATCCGCCGCTGCAACCGGCGCCGCGCGCCAATCGGCCACGCGTTCAGATTCGAATGCCGCTTGACTCAAGTACAAGCCGGCCAACACGTTTCCTTGTCCTGGCTGTAGTCCCGTAACGTGCACTTCAACATCGGTAGCGCAGGCATCGGCCAGTGCGAAAAAGACGGCGCCAACGAATCCTACCGCTGTGTGATGTCCGACCACCATGTTGAACCCTCGTTTGTTCCGAACCGATGGCATGAAAATTTGTTTCCTGTCTGAGCAAGCTACTCAAACGTTGAATACAATTGCGCCCTGGGTCTTACGCGATTCAACTGCGCGATGTGCCTCGGGCGCATCTTTTAGCGCATACTCCGCGAAGATCTCTGTGCGTAGGATACCGGCGCTGACATCGCTAAATGTTTGCGCTGCCAGATCAAGCAGGTTGTCGCGTTTCGCACTATGGGCGTAGAGAGAGGGGCGCGTAAAGAACTTTGCGGTTAGTAGATCTTGGCTCATGAGATCGAGCGGCGCCGGCACGCCACTCGCAACGCCAAACAAGCATAAGGTGCCGAGCGGTTGTAGACTCCGAACCGAATCCTCGAAGGTGTCTTTGCCAATCGAGTCATAAACGACGTCCACGCCGTCGCCGTCCGTCGCATCGAGGACTGCATCAGCAAAATTGTCGCGCGTGTAAACGATCGGATGATCGCAACCAAAGCCGCGCACAAACGCAGCTTTCTCATCCGAGCTCACCGTCCCAAAGACTTCAGCGCCGAGGTGGCGCGCGAGCTGCACGCACATCAGACCCGTTGCACCGGCAGCAGCGTGAATTAGCACCCGCGATCCAAGCCCGACCGGGTAGGAACGACGCAACATAAATTCCGCCGTCATCCCTTTGACCATGCTGGCCGCAGCGGTCTTATCGCTGATGTCATCCGGCAGCGGAAACAAACGCTCAGCCGGAAAGTTGCGCGCCTCGCAATAACTGCCAATCGGGAGACCGGCGTAACCGACGCGATCGCCCACCGCGACAGTCTTCACATCGGAACCAACGGCCTCAACGACGCCGGCGGCTTCAACGCCAGGCACGAACGGTAGTGGTGGTCCGGGATAAGCGCCGATGCGCAATCCAATCTCCATCATGTTCATGCCAACAGCGTGCTGGCGCAGACGGACCTCATTGGGTTCAGGATCAGCGAGTGTTACCTCGTCCCAGCGCAACTGCTCTGCACCGCCGAATTCATGGATCACGTGGGCCATTGTCATTGAATATTTCTCACTAGGTAATTACAGAATCTATCGCTTACGGAACTTCGTTCTACTATCAATATCGGAGTTCGGTGAGAATGCACTGGTAGAATCCCACGCTACACTCACGTATCGGTATTTTCGCTATCTACTATTTGCACTGCAAGGAGGGCTATTGGCTCCCAGTCGACTCCGCCGCTAATCATCATGAGTCTTAATCGATTCTTATCCAATCGTTCTTTGCTTGGTGTCTATCTCGGTGCGTTGTTACTGCTCATGCATCTACCGGTACGTGCCGAGCGCGCAGCGCTACTCGTTGATGTCAGTAACGGTGAAATTTTGCATGCAGAGCATGCACTGCGACCCTCGTATCCTGCGTCACTGACGAAATTGATGACGCTGTATCTACTATTTGAAGCGCTTAACGTCGGCAAGCTTTCGATGGATAGTAAGTTACTAGTTTCTAAGCTGGCTGCCGCACAGCTGCCGATTAAACTCGGTTTGCGCGCCGGCAAGCACATAACGGTTGCCGACGCGATCAACGCAATCGTCATTCGATCGGCCAACGACGTTGCGGTGGTTATCGCCGAGGCGGTAGGCGGTAGTCATGAGAATTTTGTCAGTATGATGAACGCGAAAGCAGCAGAATTCGGGATGACCCGTACGACATTTCGTAATGCGAGCGGTTTGCCGCATAGCGAACAAGTGACCAACGCACGTGATATGGCAATCCTTGCGATTGCGCTTTTTAGACACTATCCACGTGACTACGAACGTTTTTCGACCAAGGCCTTTGAATTTAACGGCAGACACATCGAGACCCATAACAATTTTCTCAGAAGCTTCGACGGTGCACAGGGCATGAAAACGGGTTTCACTTGCAAAGCAGGGTTCAATTTAGTTGGCTCCGCAATACGTGACGGCAAGCACTTAGTGGGTGTCGTACTTGGCGCAGCCACGGCAGGTCCACGAGATGCGCGGATGACCCGCATGATGCGATCGGGATTTAAAAGCGATTTGGCGCCCCTATTCAATATCACTACGTTTCCTGATCCCGTAGGGCAGGGAAGCGACGAAGCGGTCAACCAGAAGATCATCGCCACCGAATGTCTTGAACCAAAAGACGGTAAGAAGTACATGGCGATCAAGGACTGGAGTATCGAAATTGGCGTTGAAGTACGACTAAGGGATGCAATTAAACGTGCGCGGCGTTTCATCAAGAAGCATCGCGCCGTGCTAAAGGGCGGCCAACCGCTGTTGATACCACGCTGGACGCAGACGATTATCTACCAAGTTGGTGTCACTGGTCTTAAACGAGATAACGCTATTGATACGTGCCTAAGCGTCCGTAGCGAGTCCGTTTATTGCGTCGTGCGATCGGAACGTATCGAGAAAATCGCAATGGATCGTGCGCAGCGGGTCTTGAAGGCGGTAGAGAAAAGAGACAAGCAATTGCGGGAATGAATGCGATGCGCGCCGAACTGCTCAAAGGACGCGTCGTGTACTCGATCGTCATCTCAACTGCTATTGCGTGAGGTGGCTATTCCGTCATCCTGGCGAAAGCCGGGATCCATCTTTGCATGGTGGTGTATGGATCCCGGCTTTCGCCAGGATGACGTGAGGGGGTTTGGCAGAGGCTGCGTATTCACCCGAATGATAGCGTCGGTCTTTATGCAGCCGTATCCGAAACCCCATCCCGGGCTGCATTAATCGCGTCCCAGATCTTATTCGAGGTCGCCGGCATCGTGAGGTCGGTCACACCGACTGGCCCCAAGGCATTGAGCACTGCGTTCATCACAGTCACCGGTGCGCCGATCGTCCCGGCCTCGCCGGCACCCTTTGCACCTAGCGGGTTGGTGGGCGAATAGCTGTCGACCGTGTCCGATCCAAACATCGGTAAGTTGTCCGCGCGGGGCATGCAGTAATCGAGAAATGAACCACTCAGCGGCTGTCCAGACTCAAGATCGTATTGCGCGTTCTCCATCAGGGCCTGTCCGACACCTTGGGCGATCCCGCCGTGGATCTGACCGTCGACGATCATTGGGTTGATGATGACGCCTAAGTCATCGCCAACGTTGTAGTTGAGGATCTCAACCACGCCTGTTTCTGGATCGATCTCTAATTCGCAGCAGTGGGCGCCGGCGGGAAAGGTAAAGTTTGGCGGATCGTAGAACGCCGTTTCTTCCAACCCAGGTTCCAGCACATCAAGCGGATAATTACCCGGCACATACGCTTCAAACGCAACATCCTTAAAGGCCAGGATCCGATCGGTATCGCCAACTTTAAAAAAGCCATCGATAAAATCGATTTCTTCGAGCGGCGCTTCAAGGATATGCGCCGCGATCTTCTTGCCCTTCTCAATGATCTTCGTCACGCCGTTAAAGATCGCGCTACCCCCGACAGTCAACGAGCGTGAGCCATAGGTCCCTTGTCCAAACGGGATCTGGCCGGTATCGCCATGGATGATCTCAATGTCATCAATAGGAATGCTCAATTGCTCCGAGACGATCTGCGCGAACGTCGTCTCGTGCCCCTGACCATGGCTATGTGTACCGGTCATAACCTTCACGGTGGCATCGGAATTGACCCTAACGGTTGCGGCCTCATAGCCCGCCATCTTCGCACCCCACGCGATTTGCGGTGCGGAAGGACCAGGCCCGGCAACTTCGACGTAGACACACACGCCCATGCCACGAAGCTTGCCGCGCGCCGCGGCTTCCGCGCGACGTTTTTCGAACCCCGCATAGTCCGCCGCCTCTAGCGTGAGATCGAGGCATTTCGCATATTCACCGGAGTCGTATTCCATGCCCATCGGTGTAGCGTAGGGAAAGGCGTCAGGGGGGATAAAATTTCGTCGGCGCAGTTCAATCGAATCAATGCCAAGCTTGGCCGCGGCGGTCTCGATCAAGCGTTCAATCGTATACGCGGCCTCTGGCCGGCCGGCGCCGCGATAGGCATCGGTCGGTACCGTGTTGGTAAGTACGCCTTTGACTTCGCCGTAGCACGCCGGGATCGCATAGACCCCGGTCAGCATAGTGGCGTGAAACGCGGTCGGTATGGCTGCGCCAAACAAAGAAATGAAGGCACCAAGGTTCGCGATGACGCTCGACTTCACGGCGAGGATCTTGCCGTTTTCATCCAAGGCCATGGCGGAGTGGGTGACGTGGTCGCGCGCATGCGCATCGGATAAAAAGGCTTCGCTACGTTCGGATACCCATTTTACCGGGCGCCCGAGTTCTCTCGTTGCAAACAACGCGACCATTTCTTCGGAATACTGATACGACTTGGAACCAAAGCCACCACCGACGTCCGGGGCTACCACCCTGAATTTATGCTCAGGGATGTTTAAGTTTGAGCGCGCATGAAAGAAGCGTGCTAGATGCGGTGCTTGATGCGACACATACATCGTGAATTCTTCGCTCGGGGCATCGTATTCGCAAACTAGCGCACGCGGTTCCATGGCGCTTGGTACCAGGCGATTTTGCACCGTGTCGATCTCGACTACGTGTGCGGCTTTGGCGAACGCGGCCTCCGTTGCCTCCTCGTCTCCGATCCCCCAGTCGAAGCTCAGGTTGTTCGGTGCCTCATCCCAGATCTGCGGCGCATCGGGCGCTAGCGCACCAGCGGTATCGACGATAGCAGGCAACTCCTCATACTCGAATTCGATCAACTCGGCCGCGTCTTTTGCCAGTAAGCGTGACTCTGCGATAACACCTGCAATCGGCTGTCCAACATATGCAAGCTTGCCGGTCGCGAGCACAACCCGCGGCGGGTCGATCATCGGTGAACCGTCTTTATTCTCCACTGGCCAACCGGTCAACATGGCCGTAACCCCACCGCGCTCGAGATCCTCGGCGTCGTAAACTCCCACCACGCCCTCGGCCGCCGCCGCTGCTGTCGTATCGACAGACTTCAGTAGCGCATGGGCAACCGGTGAGCGTAAGACGTAAAGATGCAGCTGGTTTGGCCGTGAAATGTCGTCGCTGTAGCGGCCCGACCCAGTGATGAAACGTTGATCCTCTTTGCGCCGAACTGACTTACCGATACCGCTGATCATTTAGTTTCAACTCCCATCTCGTTGACTATGCAATGACAGATTCTGCCATGCCGCGAAGCGTAAATCTCATCCCCGTTTGGATCCATCTTGTGGCCCTTAAATTAGGCTGTTTTTCCGAGCCCCAGGGACATCGGGCCTGGGCACGGATGGCCAAAATGGCGCCCGACTCAGTCGCTGCCAATAAAATGCCGACCGAGCGGTACGCGCCTTTTGACCTAAGCGGGACACCCAGCAAGATTGGAACGTGACGCCAATTGCGGGACTTGCGTCGCCCGTTGCCGTCCCCGCTGGCAGCCCGTACCCTGCCGTTCTCTGCACTATTATTTAACGAGGTGGCTATGGCGACGATGCGCGTACGGAGATATCGGACAATTGTTGACGAAACCCATATCGAGATCGGCCGCGATATCAGCCCACCGGTGCGCTACTGCGCTGCGATGGCGGTGATCGAGAATCCCTACGCCGGTCGCTACAGTGAAGACCTTGCAGAGCTAGAGGCAATAGGCGCGACCATGGGTGGTGAACTTGGGCGCCGTGCAGTGGCCGCGCTTGGCGCCGCGCCATCCGCTGTCACGAGTTACGGCAAGGCGGCAATCGTTGGCGAGGCAGGGGAGCGCGAACACGCCGCAGCGGTGATGCATCCGACCTTGGGCAAGCCGTTGCGCGAAGTCCTTGGTGGTGGTGCTGCAGTCATCCCGTCGGCCAAAAAAGTTGCCGGCCCTGGCACGTCTATCGATGTGCCACTACATAATAAAGACGATGCTTGGTCGTTCCCGCATTTCGATGCGATGGAAGTGTCCGTCACAGGGTCGCCTAAAGCCGATGAAATCGTCGTCATCGTTGCGCTGGCCGATGGCGGGCGACCGCAGCATCGTGTCGGCGAGGGCTTGTCGGCGAGTGATGTACTTCTTAAAGATTGATCGGCCTTAGTAGCTAACGCACACGAACACCCGTCGGAGAGCGACATGTTCCACACCTGTAATACCCACGGACCGGCCATCAACCATACGGCACGGCCACTAGCATCCAACGGTTCGAAAACGCTGACTGTCGATATCCACTGCCACTGCGAGTGTTATCCGGTGACCGAGAGGATGCAGGCGGAAGCGGTGCGCACCGACAATGTTGCGCTGGCGTTTGGCAATGCGTTGACGAAGGCGGTCAACGAGAAGCAGTTGATCGACGTGAAGCCGAAAATGCAGTCGCTGGATGAGCGGCTCGCCGACATGGATGCGATGGGTATTGATGTGCAGGCCATCACCGTACCGCCCTATCAATATTATTACTGGGCAGAGCCGGAGATCGGACGCGATGTGGCGCGGCAACTCAACGATCATTTGGCAGAGAACGTTGCCAAAGCGCCGGATCGATTCGTCGCGATGGGTACCGTACCGTTACAAAACACAGAAATGGCCGTGGCCGAACTCGAACGATGTATCGGCGATCTCGGCATGCGTGGCGTCGAGATCTCGGCCCATGTTGGCGCCGATGAACTATCGGCAAAAAGGCTTGAGCCGTTCTTCGCCAAGGCAGAAGAATTGGATATCCTGATCTTCATTCATCCGGAAGGATTCACCCACGCCGATCGTTTTACCGAGCACTATTTCATTAACTTGATCGGTCATCCGCTGGAGTCGACGCTAGCCATCAGCCACCTGATTTTCGGCGGCGTACTCGATCGTTACCCAGGCCTCAAAATCTGCGTCGCCCACGGTGGCGGTTTCCTTCCAAGCTACGCGGGACGTATGGAACACGCCCACCATGAACGCGATGATTGCCGCGAGATTATCTCGTCACCGCCAAGCAGTTACCTCAGTAAATTTTATTTCGACACCCTGGTCTTCGAACCAGACCAACTCGCCTTCTTAATTGAAAAGTATGGTGCGGATCACATTTTGCTCGGCACGGATTACCCCTACGACATGGGCGAGGAGGATCCACTCGACTTGGTTGGAAAAGTCGATGGTTTGGTGGCCGGCGCACGGTCCGCTGTTTGTGGCTTGAATGCGGCTAGGCTGCTTAAGCTGGAAATTTAAGTTTGACGGATTCGGCCAGTGAAAATATCGTCTATCGTGCTGTGCCGCAATAACGCAGACGCCAAAACATTAGAGCTCCAACAACGCGCAATTATGTGTTTTCATTTAAGACATCTTTAGCGCACGGTAATCGCCGAAGAACGGGATACTACATAAAAATTCTGGCCTCTTGTCCTCCATTACTATTTGATGGGTTACTTTAGGCATCGGACAATGCTTGGCATACTTTAGTTTTCGTTACTTACTGCCTGGGCATTTTCGGACCGATCAAGCATGACTAAAAATGTCACTCAACTGACGCCAGTAGAATACATGGCCTTTCTCTCTTATAGCCATGCAGACAACGTTGATGAAGATCAGCAGTGGGCGAGTTGGCTACATCAAGAACTCGAAGAATATGAAATTCCCCAAGATCTCGTTGGTACACGGAATCTAAGAGGCGATCTCATTCCTGAGAAACTGTACCCCGTTTTTAGGGACGAGGTGTCGCTGTCGGCGAATGCAAGCCTCTCTAAAGTAATCGTTGAAGCACTGGATCGGTCGAGATCCATGATAGTTATATGTTCTCCGCAAGCAGTAAAGTCTCAGTACGTCGCAGACGAAATATCACACTTTAAAGCATCGGGAAAAGCCGATCGAATAGTTGCAGCGATAATTCAGGGGGAACCTAATGCTTCGGCCCAAACTGGGAAATCCGATGTATCGCCGGGAGAGCAATCGCACGAATGTTTTCCAGAACCTCTGCGGTTTGAGAGTGATAGCAACGGAAAGCCAATACATTCTCGTCGTGCGGAACCTATTGCCGCTGATTTCAGGTTGCCAAATGGTGGCAAGGGCGTCACGAACTCTGAAGCGCTGCGCCGCCAATTGTTGCTTGATGGAAACAGCCGTGATGGGGCTAGGAAGCTGACAATACGGTACGAAGAGAAATCAAATAACGCGCTACTAAAGATCGTTGCCGGTGTTCTTGATCTGCCGTTGGAGGACCTTACTGAAAGAGATAAAGTCGCGCAGGCGATAAGGCTACATACAGAAAAACGCCGAAAACGACGCGTCGTAGCCCTTATCCTGCTACTACTGTTTTCAGTAATGGTTGGCGCCCATATGTGGATCCGGTGGCAGCAATCTCAAAATGAGAAACTTATGGCGGAGTCTCGGCGGCTAGCGGCGATTGCTGGGCAAGCGATACACGAAGGTAAAACGGAGCACGCAATCTTATTGGCGCTAAACGCATTGCCCGGGGCATACGGCGGTACTCGTCCATGGTCCGTAAGGGCGGCTGAACGTTTATATACGGCGATTACCCTTCACCAGAAGCAAAAGGTTCGTAAATTTCGACACAACGGCCCGGTTACATCCGCGGAGTTTAGTCCAGACGGGAAGCTTGTAGCTACGGCATCGGCTGATCAAACTGTCGGAATTTGGGAATCAATATCTGGAAATGTAGTGGGCCTATTTAATCATAGCAATGAAGTTTCCCAAGCGATATTCAGCCCTGGTGGTACCCGACTTGCAACGTTGGCTCATACAGAATCGGTTGCGAGAATTTGGAACATTGCGGATCAATCAATCGAAAAGACATTGACTTTTTACGAGGAGTCGACTGGCCTCGGTATTTCTCGGATTATTTTTAGTCCCGACGGGAAACGAATTGCGGCAGGCGCTTTTGATGAAGTAAAAGTATTCGATGTCGTAACGGGGTCACCAGTTGCTAAGCTCAAGCATGAAAAAGGTATTAACAAAAGTTTTGTTTTTAGCCCTGATGGATCTCAATTGCTTACAACTTCTTGGGATAAGACGGCCGTGGTGTGGGATATCGGAAGCGAGACTAAGGTTGCATCGTTCGTTCACGAAGACAAGGTGACCTACGCCGTATTCAGTCCAAGCGGTGAAAATATCGTATCAGTCTCGGGGAAGAAAGCGATACTCTGGAATGTGGCGAGTGAAAAAATGATCGAAAGCTTTAAGCATGATCATGAGATAGAGAACGCCTCATTTAGTGCTAATGGCAGGCTGCTGGTCACACATGGCACCAGCTTTCCTGCAAATTATGCTGTTGTTTGGGATATGGTGAACCAAACGCGCATCGGAGATTTTGAACAAGGTATTCGTTCCCCTGGTGACTTTTTTAGCTCAAGTGGCGAACAGCTACTAACCGTCGTAGGAAAGGAGGTTCGAGTATCCAACATTTACGATAAGACCATCCCAATTTCGATCCTTGAACACACTGATTTTATCGAAGACGCACGATTCAGTGCCGATGGGAGGTTCGTGATTACGGCGTCGGGAGAGACCGCTACCGTTTGGAGTCTGGAGAAACGAACGGATTCAGGCGTTCTACAGCATCTTGCCGAAGTCGTGTATTCCCAGGTGTGTTCTGATGGCCGACTAGTGGTTACTGCTTCAAAAGACAAGAAAGCTTCCGTGTGGGAATTGGCAAGCGGACGGCAGTTGTTTAGTGCCGCGCATGAGAATGAATACAGAGCGCCCGATTTTAGTCCGGATTGTACGAAAGTTATGACGTCGCCAGCGGAAAACGTAGTGGTGGTCTGGAACATAGCAGGCAGTACTGAAGATTCTGTTTTCAAGGCAGAGACGAACATAATCGATGCGTGGTTCAGCCCGGACGGTGCGCGTGTGGCATCTACAACTTGGAATTGGGATGATCATACCGGCAAAGTGATCATTTTTGACATTCTCACCGGTTCAGAGGTGATGAGTCTTGATGGCAAAAACGAAGTGGCGAACTTAGTGCGTAGCGGGGACGGTACGCACGCGCTTACTACCGAAGTGTTTAATGGTGACGTAGTGGTGTGGAATCTGGCGAGCGGGTCGACTGTCGCTACTTTCGAGTCCGATCAAAACGTTTCCAGCAGGGTTCTAAGTTGGGACGGTAAGCTACAATTGATTGTGTCGGGTTCAAAAGCAACGATTTGGAATAATAAAACTGGAACCGAAATCGCAAGGATCGAATCTGCAAAGCCGATATTCCGATCGGAGTTTAGCCCGGACGGATCAAAAGTCTTAACGGTATTATTTGATGAGGCATTAGTTTGGGCTTCGGAATCAGGCAAGCGCCTCGCAACCTTACGTCATGAGTCTGCTGGAACTTTTGGCTCAGGGGAGGCTATTAGTTTTGCTACGTTCAGCCCAGATAGCTCCCAGATCGTAACCACGTCATCCGACGATATCGGTGTTTTATGGGATATAAATTCAGAATCCCGGATCGCGACCTTTACACATGATAGTTGGGTTGTTCACGCAGCATTTAGTCCCGACGGATCACATGTCGTCACGTCTTCTTCCGACCGGGAAACAAAGATATGGAATATCGTTGGTCGGCGCTCACTGGTGAAGCTCGGGATTGAGACCTTACCTGTGGGTCAAACCTGCCTCACCCTGAGTGAGCGTACTGAGTTCGGACTTGCTGCTTTGACTAATAAACAAATGGTCGAGCGTGGTTGTGCACAGTACCGAGTCCAATGAGCTTCGGTACAGTTTTCACACAAGAAGTTCAAAGTTACGGGGATTAATTTCAGGACCAGAATGCGTTTTCAGATAGCTATCTTACGTCGCTATTCGATTTCCCTCACCACTCCTCTGTCCAGCCGGCAATTTGCATACTTGTTATTTGCGAGCGCGATGCGGTGAGCTTTACGCATAGCCTGGTCTAAAAATCTCGACTTACAAATGGTGATGCGCCATGTTTCATTATTGGCGGTGGTCCCCCTTGGACTTAATCTCTCGCCCATCAATATAAACCGCAAGCGGCCGCGAGAGCGTTTGCGGATCAATCTCAGGATCTGCATCGAGCACTAGGAAGCTAGCCGTATGTCCAGCCGCTAAAGTGCCGAGGCCATCCCCGAATCCCCAATACTTGGCTGGTGCCGTCGTGCCTGCCGCGACAATCGCCTTATTATCGAGACCGGCTTTGCGTAAGAACTCGAGCTCCTGCGGATTAACTCCGGGGAAGGTGGTGTAGCCCATGTCGGTGCCGTACAGCACAGTCGTACCGCCTTCGCGCAAGCGACGGACATTCTCTGTCGGTTCGGTTAGATCAGCGAATGCAGACAAGGTGGTGATTAGGGCGCGTCCCGACCACGCTTTTATTGTCTGATCGCTCAGCCGTTCTGTCGGCGTATGCGCCAGCACATCAACTCCGGCGACAGCGGCGCGCAGCACGTCGATGTCGTTCAGCGCGTGCGAGGCAACCCGCATACCATGTGAGTGGGCTTGATCGACAATCGCTTTCATTTCTGCGTCACTCAATATCGATGGATTCTTCGCGATCGCCAGCGCGCCGCCACCGGTCGCATCGCCAACCGGTATTTTGATCACACGGGCGCCTGCGGCATAAAGCTGATCGACCGCTTCCCGTGCTGCATCGACACCGCTAATTTCCAGGCCGTAGCCGTCGGCGCCCCAACTCTTGGTGGGGTAGCCGGTTACGGCGGTTATCATCGGACCCGCGCGGATCACGGTCATCGGTTTGAGATCCACTTCGAGGAAGGACATTGGCGCGGATAGATCCACTGCCGCGGCGATACCGCCACGCGCGAGTTCGGCTGCGCTAAAGGCGTAGGCCAAATGAACATGGCTGTCGATGAAGGCGGGCGCAATAAATCGATCGGCAGCCGCGATGACCCGCAGCGACTCGTCTGCTACGTCGGTCGCGATCAATTCGATCCGACCATCGCGCACAACCATGTTCGCTTTTCCATGGCCGGTGATGTGCGCGCCGACTACCGCGAAGCTTGCTTCATTCTCGTTGGCAACCGATGAATGCTCGTCGGCCAGTAGCATTGGCGACGCCACCATTGCACCTAATGCAAGCCACAGGATCGATCTAAACATATGCATCACCAAAATATTAGGGTCAGATACACATCAATATAAGGTCACGGGCTTGGTTCGAGTCCGCGCTTGGTGACGGCGAAAAAGTGTATCTGGCCCTACTTTTTTATTGACGCCACCTGGGTAGTCTTAGTCGAGTGGGATATCGATAGTCAGCGTATTGTTAAAGCGGATCCCATCTTTCATTGGAAACGCGCCCCAGTGTCCGACGTGGTCCTGCCAGGTAAACCAGCCGCAGTAGGGTGGCGGTGTCTTCGCAAAGGTATCCCAGATGATCGGAACTGGTTCAAGGTTGATGGTCTTGCCGTCGTCCGTGTGTATTTTAATGGTCACCGTTTCGTGCCCCGCGTGCGGCCAATTCTCTACCAGCAAGGTGCAGAAACCGTCGACCGACGCTTCAACCGTACCTGTGACTTCGCCGCTGCAGGTGCCAGTTAGGTCCATATGAAAGCTGCCATCGTCGTTCAATCCGAGTTCTGCAGGTGCGCCCCAAGACAGATGGACTAGGGCTGTTTTCTTTGTCGCCATCGTATTCCTCCTGTAGGTGTGTACTGAATGTAGCACGCCCCTGAGACGACGTGGTAGGAGGGCGCGCCGGTGCTCAATAATATGGTGGTGAACGGGCCGGAAATCGTCTCGTGGGATCGCTATAGAATACAAGCCGACTACACGGTTGCTTAGCAACTGGCCTGTAAGAAGTCGTTTTTAACCAGAACAAAAGGGAGAAATTGTTATGGGAAGCCTATTCGGAAATCGTATGAAGTACGTGCGCGCACGCGCTTGGCGTAACGACGCCAATTTTGACTATCCGGAAAAAGACCTCCAATCGCTAGCCGGTAAGTCGGATCTCGGCGTTGCGTTCTCGGGCGGTGGTACGCGCTCGGCCGCAGCGGTAGCAGGCCAATTACGCGGCCTTAAAAAGATTGGTCTACTCAAACAGATTAAATACATCTCGAGTGTGTCAGGTGGGGCATGGGGTGCAACACCGTTTACGTTTCTGCCGGAATCTTTTGATGAGGATGAATTCCTTGGGGAGATACTATCGCCGACTGATATCACCATCGACAGTTTGAACGCGACTTCGAAGAAGTCGCTCGTCGGTGCGATCGCCAATTCCGTTATCACTGATGATTTTTTCGCCGAAGCGGCAAAGTTGGGCGGCGATGAAACCTACTCGCGCGCCATCGGCAACATATTCCTCGAACCGTTTGACTTAGGGGACGACGGCCAATTTATGAGCTTCGATGAGGCCACGGTTAGTGCAGCGCTTGAACGAAACTCTAAAGAAGACGACGACGATTATTACCTCAAGCGAACAGACTTCTACGTTGCGCGCCCTAACCGACCGTTTCTAATCGCGGGCGCAACCCTTTTCAGCGGACAACAAAGGTCACCGAAGGTCCACACTGAATTTACTCCCTACTATTCGGGTACGCGTAACTACTTTGATCTGAACGAACCCATTGGCGGCGGTTATCTTGAAACCTTCGGTGCCGACTCGGAAAAACCGAAGCGCTCGGCCAAGACGGTGAAGGTTAAGGTCGGTGCAAAGCGACACCGATTCGCGCTATCCGATATGATCGGCGCAAGCGGTGCGGCGCCGCAGGAGTTATTGCGCAAGCACAATATTGGCTTTGTCGGGTTTCCGGAATTCCGACACTGGGCATTCAAACAACCTGGCGGCTTCTCTGATCACGAAGAATTAAGTTACGGCGACGGCGGTCATTTAGAGAACCTTGGCATCATGCCGTTGCTTGCACGGCAGATAAAAAACATCATCGTTTTTGTAAATAGTAAAACTGAGTTCAAATTTGATGCGGATCTGGATAAGTGTGAGATCGCAAGTTCAATTCCTAATCTGTTCAAACCCGCACCAGGCGATGGCTTCAAGTTGAACGTCGTCATAAAAGACGACGATGAGCATACAAAATACAAGGCACTGCTACAGTCCTTCCATCTCGCTGCGAATTCGGGAAAAACGCTGATCCATTCGGATACCTACGATATCCGCTCGAACAAGCACTACGCGGTTAGTGCGTATTCCGGTGTGCGCATCACTTGGGTTTACAATCAGAACGTCACGGAATGGTTCGACGGCTTGCCGTATCAGACGAAGCGTATGATCGAAGACGGCGAAGTAAAACGTTTCCCACACTACCGCACGTTCTTTCAGAATCCGCCGAAAGTGATAGATCTCTCGCGTGCAGAGGCTGGCCTATTGGCCCATCTATCGTGCTGGAATGTGATCAACTATAAGCATCTATTGATGCCTGAAACGTAGGCGTTATAGAGGAACAATGCGAAATGTCTCGGAAAGGGATGCAATAAAGCGCTCTGCTGACCAATATAAGAGCAATAAATAGCATGGAAACAGTTAAAGACACCCCGGGACGCGAGCGCGGCTTCTTGCTCATCGCGGATATGGAGAGTTCCACCTTGAGTAAGTTTGTGCTGGGTGAAGAAGAAGCATTTCGAATAATGCGCCAGCACAACCAGTTGGTCATGACGCAATGCCGTCTTGCGGCGCCCGTTAGTGGGCTCGTGCTGAATTCGCTCGGCGATGCCGTTGTGGTGAAATTTCCCATCGATGAGCATACCGTCGACGGCGCACTGGTGAGTTGCCTGAGTGCAGCTGCGGCGATTGTTGCGGCGTTTGAAGCATTGCAACCGATCGAGACCACGACCGGCGGCGTGTTTCGATTACGCACGAAGGTGCTTTTGCAAAGCTACGACGCCTATAGTTACGGGCGACACGGAGAGGGTGCGGAACTGGCTGAAGAGCTTGTCGGCGCCGATATCGATCTGGCATTTCGTCTGGCACCAGTTTCGTGGCGCTTCCAGGTACTCGTCACCGAAGCGTTTATGACAGCGCTGCTATCGCGTTCAACCGCCGTTGTGCCAACCAGCGGCGGAACCCGCGGGTTGCTAGATAAGGCGCATAATTCCAGACACGCTACAGCGCTGATGTCGGGGCCCTTGAACGGGATCTCGGAAGCCTATGCGATTGGTTCGCTATCTTACTGGCTTACTGACGCGCGTGAGATAGCACGGCTAAAAGGCATCAAAAAATCTAGCCAATTGTTTGCCTTGGTGTTTGAGGATCCGAGTCGCTTGATCGAGCGCGGTGAGCGGCAACGATTAACGATTAAGGTGCGTCAAGACCGTCATGCCGTCATTTTGGCAAGCATTTCATTAGCGCGAAATTTAAACGAAAACTACATCGAGCATATCGTTGAGAAATTACGCGACGTAACCGGTGGCACGCGCCTCGATAGCGAGCTGACATTATTCGCCGCAGCGAAAATCTATGGAGAGTTTGACTTCTTCTTCCGCGTGTCGTGTATCGACGACGAATCACTACACCGATTCTTCGACGCGATCCAAGCCGATTCATTTGGCGTTAGTCATGTTGAAGTTCGCTCGACGGTGGCAGATCGGCTGATCTTTACGCGTCGATACGAACAAATATTTGCCCGTTTCCACGAGCGACCGCATGAAATCGTTTTAACGTGGTTTGAGCGAGTACCCGGACGCGATGTATTCGCGGAACTAAAATCGATACTGGAGCGTAACGATGCTGCGGCGCGCGCCGTGGAGCTACTGGAAGTTGGAGAAGTGATTCACCATACGCCCGTCTACGCGATATTTTTATGCGAAAACCTAACGCACTACGCTGCATTCTTCGCAGAACATGGGTTTAGCCCAACCGCGTGTCGGTCGCATGTTGGCCACATCGAACGACCGGCCGACGCTCAGCTGCGCTACCGTTTGATGGACGGTGTGTATTTGCCACGTGGCATACCCGGCGCATAGAGAAAGGTGGCGGGCGACGATAGCGCTTGAATTAGGCAAGTGTTGGGTGTTGCGTTTGGCCAATACTTAAGTAAAAAGAAGCCGAAACTTTCGTGTCGGTGAACAACATCGCGACTGGAGGACGTATGACAACGAGAACCGGTGGGTGTCGCTGCGGCAACATTCGTTACGATTGTTCATCCGACCCGATGGCCGTCTCATTCTGCTACTGTCACGATTGCCAGAAGGCATCGGGTGGCCCCTTTTGCAATTATGCGGTGGTACCGGTAGAAGCGGTGACGATCACAAAAGGGCAAACACAAGGCTACGCGGTCGAAGCGGCAAGCGGCAACACCGTGAGCCGCGAATTTTGCGGCGACTGCGGCTCACCGTTGTTTGCCCGCAACCAAAACGTGTTTGTGCTGACGGTTGGCAGTCTCGATGATGCAAGCGGCATCCCGCCAACGATCGCCATCTGGTTGGACAGCGCACAACCGTGGGCGCCCATCCCGGACAATGTAGAGCGCTTTCGCGAAAACCCGCCGATTACGCTTGACGAGTAAGAAATTAACTGGCAATTCACCAGCGGGCATCGGATCCTGACTGAATTAATGGGAGTGCAAGACGATGGATCACCTTCTTCAGTGATTTGGCAGGTTGGCAGTCGCAGCTATTAATCAAGGTACCCAAAGCGGTAGCTCGACCACGCTTCCAATATATTCGAAGTCCTTATCAGTCGTGAGCATTTGGAGTTCATGTCGAATGCAAAGTTGTGCAAATAGCGCATCGATAGTGCCGATCTGTTTGCCTTTTTTTCGACACGCATTGCGTATTTCGGCCGCATGGATATGGTCGTCCCGATCCGGAACTAGTAGTGGGATAGACGCAAAGTGCTCTACGATTTGTCGGTACGATTTAGGTTTCGAGAAACCTTGTAGTAACTCTTGAAGAACGAGCCCAGTGCTGATCGCATTTCCATTCTGCAGTGCTCGTCGTAGCTCATCGATTTCCGGTAGACGCGGGGGATTGTCGCGACGCAGTGCCAGCGACCAGACGCTCGTATCTACAAAGACGTTCAATCTCTGGAGCGCTCAGTTTTGTAATCGTAATTTGGGTCCCAATCGAGGTTGCCGAACAACTCAAGTAAATTTTTCTGTTCATGCCGGGCGATGAATTCCTTCAGCGCCTTCGTTACGGCCGCTTTCTTGGTCCGCTCACCGCTAAGCTCGCGCGCTCGCTCTATCAGTTCCGGATCGATCGATAAATTTGTAGCCATATGTGTGTACCTCCACACAGTATTTTACACATATCGAGAGCAGGCTACGACACTGGCGTAAGAATCGCTCCAATATTGGGCAGGGACGTGGTTTAGCAAAGTCGAGTGGTGACATCGGAATCGTACATAAGGCCCTATTAGCTCGTGACCACCTTCTCCCTGTTAGACTCGGCCGCCTGTCGCGCAGCACGCGTCGCCTCCAAATCGAGGTCATATTCCAAAGCTTCCCAATCGAGTTCCCGAATGACCACACCATAATCCCGCAACGCGCCGTCGATACTGACATAACCATCGATCACGTCTTCTAATACGGCTTCGGGATCCCGCACATATGGATCGCCGTAGCCGCCACCCCCACCTGACCACAGATCGATACTGTCACCTTCCGCGATCTGCGCGCCCGAGCGGAACATGCCAATGTTGAATTCACGATCGGCATTGAGATTGCGCACGAGTAGATTCGTTCGTCCCGCATTGCCGCCAAACACACCCCACGGCGCATGTTTCTCCCCGTCGCCCATTACTGAAGCGCTACCTTTCTCACCGTCCATACGCAACACCCGGTCGACCCCGAGCCCGCCGCGCTGCTTCCCGGGTCCGCCGGAATCAGTACACAACTCGTACTTCTCCCAGGTCAACGGAAACTGTTGTTCAAACATCTCGACCGGTTGGTTGCGCGTGCCAGAAGCATAGAGCGCGATGAAGGTGCCGTTGTCCGCATTAAAGCGTGCGCCGTAGCCGCCTTCTGTCCAGCAATACATCACGTAAGGTTCGCCCTTGAGCGGCGAGTCTTCGCGCGTATCCACCCCGCCGAGCACCACGTTGAGCAGACTCGGAGAAGCAGCGATCACACGCTCCGGCACAATCTGCGAAAAACACCCAAACACACAATTCACGATCTTCTGATACGCGCCAGATTGGCATCCGACAACCGGCGTCGGAAATTGGCAATTCACAACGCTGCCAACTGGGGCCACGATCTCAATCGCATCGCGCACCCCCTGGTTCACTGGGATCTCCGGAAAGATCGCCTTGGTCGCAATAAACAGCGCCGACTCCGTCATCGAGATCGGTGCGCTCACCCCGCCGGTGGCCTGCTCATCAGAACCAGTCAAATCAAATATAAGCCGGCCCTCTTTGATCTTCGCGGTCAGTTGTACTTTTATCGGTGTGCGCTCGCCCTCGGGTTTCCCCGGATCCTCATCGATGTAATCCGCCCAGGTGTATTCTCCTTCGGGCAATTCCCGAACCGCGGCACGCAAGAGCCGTTCCGAATAACGAATGTTCTCTTGCATAACGGCGCTCATGACGTCTTTACCGTAACGCTCGAAATGCTCAAGCAAACGGCGCTCGCCGGTTCGAAGCGAAGAAACCATCGCTCGCATGTCGCCGCGGGTCACCACAGGCAGCCGCACGTTGGCCAAAATCATTCGCTCCACGGGATCGACGATCTCGTTGTTTTCGGCAATCTTCAGCGGCGGAATACACAAGCCCTCGGCGATGATGTCGCAGGCATCCACCGGGAAACTGCCGGGGCTTTGCCCACCAACGTCCGGCCAGTGTCCGGAGTTCGAAACAAAGGCAACCAACTCGCCCTCGAAAAACACCGGACGACACATCCGTACATCGGGTTTATGCGTGCCACCCAGGTAAGGGTCATTACAAATGTAGACATCGCCTTCGCGCATGCTCTCAGCCGGGATGACCTTCAATATCGCCTTGGTCGACAACGGTTGAATAACAGTAAAGTTCGGAAAGTCGTCTTCTCCTTGCATCACCAGATCGCCATTCGGCGTTAGCACCGCCGCACTAAAATCACGCCCCTGATTAATCACCATCGACAACGCGCCCTTAGCAAGCACAACCCCGATCTGATTACACACAGCCTGCAGCGCACCACGAATAACCTCGAAGGAAATCGGATCGATCCCAGCCGCAGCCATCTCCGGACTAAATTGAACGCGTTCACGCATGATGTAATACCTCCAAAGACTCCGACGTCACAACGCCACCGCCACCGTAATCTACGTCATACCGGGCCTGGCCCGGTATCCAATAAACCAACCCGCCGCAGGCGGACAACTGCCGAATGGACCCCGGATCAAGTCCGGGGTGACGACGTAATTTAGGTTCGCGGAAACCACCACCCACCGTCATACCGGGCTTTGACCTACATGGATGTAGGAAATGCGAAAGGATTGTTGGAACAATCCTCGCTACCGGTATCCAATAAAACAACCCGCAGAAGGCGGACATAACCACACACCTATCCACCCCCACCCAACGTATCAACAATCAAATTCCCAAACTCATCCACTACCGCACTCATCCCCGGCCGTATTAAAACAGTCGAATCCATCTGCTCAACAATCGCCGGCGCTCTCACACAAGCACCGGGCAACAGCCGACTCCGGTCATAAATCCGAGTCTTCAAAAACCCATCCGACTCATGAAAGAAAACCTCCCGCTCACTCGTAAACGCAGCCTCAGCATCACCATCCGCAGCCGAAGATCCCCCAGCACGCCGCCGTTCCGGCCGATCGATCAACCCATAAGCCACCACCTGCACCAACTGGATCTCCAACGGCACATCGTCCAACGAATAGTTATATTCCCGCTCATGCTCCGCCGCAAACTGCGCAAGCATGTCGTCCAGCGCCGCCTGATTAAACGTCTCCCCAGCAATCGTGATCGGCAACGCCACAGCCTCGAACCCACCGTAGTACTTCAACTGCGCAATACGCTCAACCCGGATCCGAGTATCCTCAAAGTTAGACGCATGCAGCCGCTCACGCGCCCGCGCCTCCAACGCCGCAAACTCCGCTTCCACATCCTCACATCGCAACTGATCCGTACGCCGGTGAAACGTCTTCGTAAAATCACACCGCACATCGGTAAACAACAAACCAACCGCAGAAGTAAGCCCAGGATCCGGCGGCACCACAACCTTCGGAATACTCATCTGCACCGCAATATCCGCACAATGCAAAGGCCCCGCACCACCGAACGCCACCAAGGCGAAATCACGCGGGTCATACCCACGCTCCGTCGTCACCTGACGGATCGCCTGCACCATATTGGCATTAGAAACCTGAATAATGCCGCTCGCCGTGCGTACCGGATCGAGCCCCAACTGATCCGCAAGCTCGCCCACCGCCTTCTCCGCCAAGTCAACATGCAAGCTCATCGATCCACCCGCAAACCCTTTCGGATCAAGTACCCCCAACACAAGATTCGCATCCGTATTCGTCGCCGCCGTACCGCCGCCGCCGTAACAAGTAGGCCCCGGAGTCGAGCCCGCACTCTGCGGCCCACTCTTCAACACACCCCCATCATCGATCCAGGCAATCGTCCCGCCACCGGCACCAATGGTCGCAATGTCGATAGTCGGCAGCACCACCGGGATCCCAAAATCGATATTCGATTCCTGCGTAATACGCACCTGACCATCATGGATCGTCGCAATATCGGCGCTTGTACCGCCCATATCAAACCCAATCAGATCCCCGATACCGATCTCTTTACCCAACGCCTGCACCGCAATCACCCCAGCCGCAGGCCCCGACATGATCGTCCGCGCCGCACCTTCGCCAGCGCCCTCGGCAGTAGTAACCCCACCAGACGATTGCATCACCAAGATCTCGCCGTCATAGCCCTCGCTACGAAAGTCATCGCCAAGATCTTTCATATAACGACGCACGATCGGCTCAACATAGGCATTAACAACAGCCGTCGAAGTCCGCTCAAACTCAAGAATCACCGGAATGATTTCCGACGAGAGCGTAACGTACGCATCCGGACATTCCTCGCGCAAGATGCGAGCCATCGCCTGTTCGTTATCCGGACAGAGAAAGGCATTAAGAAAACTAACCGCAATCGATTCGATACCGCGTTTACGAAACGCACGACCAATAACCCGAGCCTCGTCTTCATCTAACGGCGTGACGATCCGTCCAAGATAATCAACCCGTTCGGTTACGGTAAGTCGATTACGACGCGGCACCAGCGGCGGCGCAGGATTCCAAGCAACGTCATACATCCCCTCACGCGGCCGGTTCGCACGCCGGATCTCGATCAGATCCCGAAAGCCCGAAGTCGCCACCAGACCGGTCTTTGCACCACTTCGAGCGATAACCGCGTTGGTCGCAAGGGTAGTGCCATGCAGAAAGAGACTAAGATCCGCAAACGGAATCTTCGCGGCACGAACAGCCTCAACAACTCCACGCTGAAAGTCCGGATAGGTCGTAGGCACTTTCGCCCGGACAAGCTCACCGTCATCGCCCTCGGCTATCAAATCCGTAAACGTCCCGCCAACATCGACCGCCACTCGGTAACTTCGCTTCAACACGTTTCCTTATCTATTGGCATGTGCCCTGCGTGAATGTAACACTGTTAACAATGCGCTAGTAGAGCGAAAGCGAGCGGAGGACGGGATGAATTTTCAGGGCAAGAAGGTGTTGATTACCGGCGGCTCCAGAGGCATCGGCCAAGCAGTAGCTATAGCATTCGCCGACGCCGGCGCCCAGGTAGCTGTAACCTACAAGAATTCAAAAGATCTCGCCGAACAAGTCGTAGCCGGATTAAACGGCGGACCCCACGCTGCCTTCCAATCCGACATCTCCGATCCCAAACAAGCCGAGCGTTCGGTGCAACAAACTGTCGAGGAATTGGGTGGTCTCGACATCCTGGTGAACAACGCCGGCTTATTCTGGTTACACGACCCAACTGTGGTGAACTACGTAGAGTGGCAGGATGCTTGGACGCATCACCTACAAACGAATCTCGTCGGCACCGCCAACATCAGCTACTGCGCAGCACAAAGCATGATGGCATCCGGCGGCGGTCGGATCATTATGATGGGTTCGCGATCTGCGTTTCGTGGTGCACATGACTACCCTGCGTACGCGGCGAGCAAAGCGGCCATGACTTCACTCGGTCAATCTTTAGCCGTGGGCCTTGCACCGCACAACATCTTTGTGGGGATCGTTGCACCCGGCTATGTTGAAACGGATCTCGTCAAAGAGGTATTAGCTGGACCGGACGGTGAAACAATCCGCAATGAGAGTCCTATGCAACGGGTGGCGAGCCCAGAAGAAGTAGCACATACGGTGCTCTTTCTTGCTAGCCAAGGTGCTGAATACACGACCGGTACCGTTATCGATGTTAATGGGGCTTCTTATTTGCGGAGTTAACTCGCCAACCAGGTAACGTGAGCGTGCTTATGGACCTATAGGCATATAGTGATGCGGAAACCGTTAAATAAAGGGAACGCGATGAGCGTGCATCTTTATTAAAAGGCAAAGGCGCGTTTTGCTAATGTTCCAATGATCGACTGATTTGCGTGGATGTGTTGTATGGAGTGTTGATTTTCGATTCAATGTAATCCACCAAATGTGGGGAATTCTGAACCATCATTCGGGTTCAAAGCTGCGGCAGGATGCAAGTAACAGCGGGTCAACTTTTCAACGCTTATGTTGCCGAAAATGGATCAATCGAGAATGCAATTCAACAGGAAGATGCGGATGGTTTTCGATACTGTGACGGCGAGGTTTCAGGAACGAGAATATGTCGGCAAGGAGAGATGGCATGAGAACTATAGCGATCGTGTGCATGCTAGTGCTACTGCTGGCTGGCTGCGCAACCTTTGAACTTGAAGGCGACGGCTCAATCGCGACCGATTCCACGCGCGGCGACGAGACTGTGCATGGAACTTTCTACGGGTTCAAATGGAAAGAACCGCATGTAAAAAAGTGCGAGGAGGGGCGAGGTATTTATAGGATTGAGTACCACACGAACGCGCTATATGTCGTGGTGTCGGCACTTTCGCTAGGGTTTTATGTGCCGCAGACGGTGGCATGGTGGTGTCAGGCACCGGCACTACCCGAAGATGACGATGTATTACAACCTGATGACGATTGGGCAAACGAGCCAGGATCGTCATGACTCAGGGAAACCGTAATCTCATCGTTGGATGCGATGGCACCTGGAACGAGCCAGACATCTACTCCAACGGTAAAGTAGTTGCGACGAATGTAGAGCTACTCGGGCGCGCATTGGTTAGTGCTGGGGGTCGTCAAGTGTGGCATTACGAACAAGGGGTCGGTACACGACCTTGGGAAGCTCTGGCCGGCGGGATATACGGTTATGGACTAAACAAACGTGTACAAGGCGCCTACCGATTTCTCGGGAGCCGGTTCGGTGACAAGAAGTGGCAGCACCAACAGAATAAGATTTTTCTATTTGGCTTCAGCCGTGGCGCCTACACGGTGAGACGCCTCGCCGGATTGCTCGCCCTGTGTGGCTTGCCGGTGAAATCAAAAGATTACAACTTAGCCTGGGAGATTTTCTTAAATCGCGATTTGGCATCCGCGAAGGCCCTGAAGCACGAAGGGCGCTTTTTCGATGTTGCCGTCGAGATGATAGGTTGCTGGGACACGGTGAAGGCTACAAATGATCCCGAATTCCATGATCATGTGTTGAGCCCCAACGTCGCAGCGGGATACCACGCCATGGCTATCGATGAACAACGGTCAAGTTTCCCGATATTACGTTGGAATCGTGATAAACGAGTACTCCAAATGTGGTTTGCGGGCGTACATTCAGATGTCGGTGGTGGCTACGACAACCACGGGCTGGCCGACGTACCGTTGAAGTGGATGATCCTGCGTGGAATGAATCACGGTCTGAAATTCAGTGCCTCTTGGGTAAAACAAAACATCAGAGCACGGCCATTAGGTGCGATGCACGAATCCTACAAAGGGATTTGGGCGCTGTTGGGTAGCAAGGCACGAAAGATCAATAAAACTGATTGGGTGCACCATGCAGTACGCAATCGGGTCAATAAAAAGAGTCCCCCTTATAGACCACCGAATCTTGTCCACCAACCGGTTCGATACTGGCCTCAATAGCGCGCTGGTATAGTTGCTAAAGCCATAGCCGCTCAGATGCACCGCCGCAGCGTTGAACTCGTCGCTGTATTAATAGATAGTTCTGGGACTCGGTTTGTGCACCTTAAGGTATTTCTAAACGGTTGGTTCAGGGTGTCTACTAATCTGTATGAACTATCAGTATTCGTCCCACTCATTTGTTCCGGGCGGGTCTGAATCGTCGGGTACCGTTGTTGATGTGAACGTGGCGTCCTATCTGCGGAGCAGACTTTCCCCACGCGGTTACCGCTGTCGAGCTCGGGGAGCAAGAAAGAATTAAAGCAAAAACGGCGAAACTCATCTATTCAGAAATCGAGTTCGTCCCGAATTAAATCCGCTTCCATGCGACGCCGTCGGCGGATTCCGGGCAATCTATGGTTCTGCTGCATGTTGCCTACAAGATTAGCTACCTGCAGCCAATTTTGGTTGCTTAAGTGTGGGGCGAGCATATTCAAACCCGGATTGGATATGCCTCGGTTATAAGCCAGTGACAACATCACAGTTTGGACAGCAGGCGGTACGTCATCGTTTGATACTTCGGTGAATCGATCAGTTATTCCGTGCCAATATTTGACGGCAATAAATGGCATGATGGTCAGCGCGTCCCGTCGTCCGATTCGAAGTGAGTCGCGGAGGCGACGACGGAATAGTTCCTGCCGCGCACGTTCGCCGCTGAAGCCAAGCACCGGTGTGAGCCGTTCAATGTCGATTTCCGAAAGGATACCGGCGTAGATGCGCCTTAGCGTGTGTTCGCGCTGCGCGCCGAGATCAAAACCAGGATCGAGGGTAATGCCGGAGTTACCGCCGGGCCAATAAGGTTTGCCAGCGTGGCCTTCTCTGGCATGTAGCCAGGCGAGATCGCCGCGAAAATTCTCGAAGCCATCCACAGGCTCCGCAGGTGGCGGCGCGGGCCGTTCGCTTGGCCGAATATAGGGGCTCAGCGTGCGCCATGTCGCTGGGCCAGCAATTCCATCGACCGTCAACCCTGCTTGCCGCTGAAATTCCTCAACGGCATTTTGGGTGCCCTCGCCGAATAAGCCGTCGGCCGTCAGCCAATACCCTACGCGGATCAGCGCGCGTTGCAGTCTCTCTACGCTATCACGTAGATCAGGCGTGGTCGCCTGAAATCCGTCATCCTTTCGCAGCGTTGGAAACATGGTGCTCTCGTTGAACGTTCATCGCTAACCTAGCCAACTGCGTTGAGGAGCCCCGAAGCCGCCTTTCCGAACGGAACAGCGGATACCACGGCTTCGCGGATTCCCTCTCCGACCTTTTTGAAGCGCTTTTCATACTCTTGGAGGTTCGTTGCAAGTTCGTTGACCGCGGCCTCAAGTTCGTGGTCATTAGTAGCAATATTAGCGCTAATTTTGGCAAGCGAATCCGTCAGTTTGTGCATCGTCGCTTCCGCATCTTTCTCGGCGCGCGCAACTTCCTTGTCGACTTCGGCTTGAATATAATTCGACAGCTCACGACCGAATTTGTCGGCCTCCTCATCGATAAAACGTTCTATTTTCGGAATTTGTTGGCTTAGCACTTTGCTGGCATCAGCCGGCACATATTCGGCTATGCTTTGAAATGCTTGCTCAATCGTTTTGCTGCTCATGCGCAGTGCTCCCAGGTTGAGGTAATGAAGCGACTAATCGATGAGATCGATGAGATCGTCGGCTTTCTTTAAAGCACTTTCTTCGAAGGAATCGATTTCATCATTTGCCTTGTCGATGTAGGTGTTCGCTATCCTAGAAAGACCGGCGCGTAGCGGTGAGTCAGTCGCGGAAATGGCAAACTTGGTAAGCCCATCCCCGATCGCGCCGGTAAAGAAACTCTGCATGCCCAATTTCAGACTATTGACGTAACGTGTAAGTTCGTTCAGACCGAAGTCGACTTTGCTGTCATAGGCCGCGTTTTGTTTGAAGTAGGTGTCGAGAACGGCTTTAGCCTCGACCTCGGGATCAAAGTCGAACGCCGAATGCTTGAGCAGTTCGTCGAATTTTGCATTGAGTTCGGCGATGGCCTCTTCGCGCTTTGCTACAAAGCGATCTCGGGTCCGCGAGGCGAATTTGCCGCGCTCCTTTTCCGTCACCGCAAGGGTCGCGGCGAGCTGTACTGCCAGCTCCAATTCTTTCGCGCGGTCGCCGGTACCACGACTCCGCTTATCTTTTTCTGCGTCAAGATCTTCACGCAGTGTCTTGATCGTATCGTCCATGGAGATGTCGAGCTGATTGCTTGCAGACTCGAATGTACCGGACATTTTTTTGTCGGCTTTGCTAAATATCTCCGCACGAACCCTCTCTTTTAGGACCTCTGCTTCTGCGCGTAATCGAGCTTTCACGGCGCCAAGGTACTGGGTTGTGAGTTCGAGAGTGAACTTGCGGTGCGCAGCCTCAACCTGCGCCCGGGTTGTCTGAATCGCATTGATGGTATCTACAGCCTTCTGACGGCTGGCGCAGCCCGGGAGCGCAATGCCTACAAATACCATTGCAAGAGCAATTTTCACGGGCGCTATTCGGGTGGTCACAACCGATCTCCGGGGCATTAATCGTTCCTCAGTGGTGCGGTGGTGGCCCGACGTATCGCCGCCTTGAACTCGCTAAAGTCCGGACGTTCGTCGGATGCTGCGGGAGCGGTTCCTCGCTCGGTACGTTCTTTCGGCTCTGGTCGTTTGCGTGGTGCTGCTACGGAAGTGCGGTGGAAAATTGTTCGCGCGGTGCGTTCGAGCAATGAATAACCGAGGTTCGGGAAAAGCCCAAGCATAAAGGCAATCGGGATGAAGCCAGCGAATGAGTCGGTGACGCGCGTTTCGGAATCCAGAATATCGGTCATAAACAACATCCATATGACGATCATGCATAAGGGCGGTGCATAACTGAGCTTAAGCAAGGTGCGGGTCGATTCACGGGGTTCCCAGGACAAGCCGTCGGGGTCCCGGCCGGCATATTGAACGCCCAGCCGCGTCAATCCTTCAACAAGCACACCGAGCCAGCAGAGCATCACTATTTCAGCCCATCGCCATGGCCCGAAAGTCCAGAAGAAAGTTAGGTCAGCTTCGACGATATCGACTAGCCTTCGATGAAACGGGCTCAACTCGCCATACTGATAGCGTTCAATACAGGCGATGCCGGCAACTAGGCAGCGCAGCTCGACGTCGGGCGCATCGAGTGGGCAACGATCGGGCGCCATTTTGAATCCACAACCGAAGCCGGCGCGACTGTTGAAACCGGCCGAGAATATATTGCTACCGAACACCTCTTCGACTGGCCGCCGTAACGTGGCAACTTTAGTTCCGAATGCATCGAGGATCGTGTCGTTTGTAATTGTCGTCAGACGCTTGGAGCCAAGTTCAATCCGAAGCGTATCGACCTCTGTAGTGATGGCAGTAATGGCATCACGAACGGGGTCGGTGGTTTTCTCTCGTGCGGCTGGCTCTGAGACCATGTCCTCCGCACTGGCGACTGGCTGAGTCGGATCATAAATATCCCCCGAGCCGAGCAATGCGCGTACCCGTTCGATGCCACGATCACCGGTTGGAAGATCAGTAATTGGGTTGAAATTGCCCGCTTTGATCCGCAGCACTGCGGCGGGGTTTGCAGGGGCGAGATTTTCATCTATAGCCCGCAAGCGGATGTTAATAGTGTCTGGTGTTTCCGGATCCCGGTAGAAGTGATTCGTAAAGCCGAGGATGAAGTCGGAAACGGCATCGTTGTAACCGTCAATCAACGCCTGGCTACGGCTGAACAAGCCGCGTGCGGACGTCAATTTTCCGATGCCAAGCGGACCCGATTCGTCGGTCGGTAGCGACCGCGTATCTTCACCGTCTAGGAATAAACCGAGTTCGTGAGTTTTGGGATCCGGTCGCACCTGGTAGAGACCAACGGCATTTTCGATGGACGTTCCGACGGTAGACGACTCAAGGTAAATGTTGCGCGCGGCGAAATGCCCGAATAGGTAGCTGAGCAGCGCCGCCGACATGAACGCTAGCCAGAATAGTGTGTGTATATGGTCGCTTGACCAAAACCGATGATAGCTCGAAATCTTCAGAGCAGTGGGCGGCGGGGCGGTGGCCACGTTAAGTTATCCCTCATTTGTGTGGCGAGGCGCGTCGGCCATAAATGGTCGCGCGGCTGAAATTGCCAACTATTTATTTTTGTCTGGACATGAAGTTTATAGCACTCTTTGAGAGACAAAACGACATTTTCTCAAATTCGCCTCGGTGCAAGTGTATCTGCGGACAAGGTTGATTTAGTAATAGTACGAAACCAGGCCGCAAGGTTGTTGGATGAATCGCTGACACCTACAATTCGTTAATTCACGATTTCAATTATTACTCCTGACATTAAAGGAGTATCTGGCGTCGCTTACTTTACCGTGGCAATGAAAGTTTGCTGTTAAGTAGCCCTACCGACTAAGTAGCTAATGAAATGACAGAAGAAGAGACGGACACTGGAAATTTCGGTAGGGTATTTGACTACCGCGCACTTAGGCTTCTGATGGGGCTGATTGCGCTATCTCTATCACCAATCGTCTGGTACAAGGCAGGAGAACAACTCGGATCGATAAGCGCGTACTATCATTCGGGGGCGCACGATTTATTCGTCGGGCTTCTGTTTGTTGTTGCTGCGTTTCTTTGGGCTTACAACGGCCGCACAATCTGGCAGGGAAGAATGAGCAAAATCGCTGGGCTCGCGGCGATACTGGTTGCTACTTATCCAACAGCATGCGACGGCCCTTGTACCAAAGAAGAGGCGCGGTTTGAGTGCGGTCAGCAGAACGAATTCACGTCGCAAGCAAGCACATGCCGCCTATGTGAGATTTGTCAACCTGCAGCATGCTGCCGTCCGGCTTGGGTATCGGTCGTCCACTATGTGAGCGCTGGAACGTTGTTTTCGATATTGGCGTACTTTTGCATTTTCCCGTTTCGGAGATATGACAAAGAGGAGGAAAAGACAGCCAAAAAAGAGCGAAGACGGAAAATATACTGGCTATGTGGATTGACAATGATCGGATGCATGCTCGTTGCTACTGTATCGAATTTCGCGGCGCCAGGGTTCGCGGATAAGCTAAGAATTACGTTTTGGTCGGAGGCCATCGCTTTGAGCGCATTTGGTATCGCGTGGATCGTTGCGGGTAAATGGATACCAAGTCTCGTTGACGAAGATGAACGTCTGTATCTGCGAAAAAAACTTTCTGACAATGTTCCTTGAAAAAACCTAGAATTCACGCCAACTTGTTAGTGACAGTTAATTTTTTTCGCGTGCAACCGCATCTGCATTGCGGTGTTTGATTATGAATAATTTCGGTGAAATGCGTGCTAAAACTATCAATTCACGCGCTAGTCTACCTGTCGCGCAACCGAGTAGCCTACGGGGTACACATAACAACCGATGGTCAAATTTAGGGAGACTAAATTAACAGCGTTGCCAATCGTCTTTCCGGCGCGCTAGTATCTAAATGTAGCTATTAAACCCTCAGGTTCACGCACACGGCCTGTTGTACCGACTCTGATTGTGCATTCGGAAGGCAGGTGGTCGCGCTATGACAACAACCTTTCTCAGCGGCGCGAAGCTCCCATCGGATTCTTCATCCAACCCGATCCGTCAGCGCTTCCGGCACACACGTCGAAGCAGCTTCCTGCGAGTGCTTTTCATCAACGTGTTGATCCTTCTGATTCCGATTATTTTCTATTACGTTGTCGTTGTGCAGGAACAAAAGGCCCGTTCGATTGAGCGCGGATTCCGTGCGCTGGCTGAAATTCAGGCCCAGTTCGAAAATCGACTCGAAGCGGTCGTTGGCATGGTCAACACGTTGCGCGGGCCAGCTCTCGACCCCAAGCCGATCCGTGGCGGCCGGGCTATCGCGCCGACGAATTCGCAATTGACTGCATCGCATGGACCCGTGACCGAGCCGGAGCCAACGACTAAGCAAGATCCGTCTATTTCAGTACCGATTCCAGGGGCCAATCGAACGACCGATTTGGAAGTATTAAACAGCGCCGTAAAGGAGTTAGAATCGGGCTCCCTCGAATCCGGATTGAACTTGCAGGCATCGATTTGCGCGACCCGCTTGCTTCCTGGTCACTTTGTTACAAATTGCGAAGTGGACATTCTCATCTCAATGCCGAAGATTATTACAGCATGGCGTTGCATTATTGATCACCCAATCAATGTTGAAGCGTGTCTGAAAACTGGGAACGAACTCTACCGCAAAGAAATTGAGATCGCGCTTGAGAGTCTCGGTGCGACCGTGCTCGCTCTACATTCCGGCGAGTCGATCGAGGCGGATCTGAAATTATTGTTCAACGAAGCCAAACTGAAATCGTGCGACGCCAAATGCTGGACCGAATATTTCAGTTTCCCAATGAATGAAGAACTATGGAAAACGGGCTGGCGTGAGTTTTTCAATTCAAACCTGACCAATAGCGAGGAAGAAGCTTTCGTTCTGGCTTATGGGATTCGGCCGTATTACGGCTTCGCTGGAGTGACCCCATTTGCCCGCAAACTAAAGGGATATGTCTGTGAGCTCGAGCGCCATAAGATTCCGGGGTATTCGAAACTTTGCAAGGGGTCATCGAACGAAAAAGCAGAGCTTAAAAAAGCAGAGCTTAAAAAAGCAGAGCTTGAAAAAGCAGAGCTTGAAAAAGCAGAGCTTGAAAAAGCAGAGCTTGAAAGGGTTGAATGGGAAGAACGAAAGCGTGCAACAGCACCTGGGACCGCAAAGGATTACCAGCGCCAGGCCAGCGCTTTTCTGCCGAATCTTCAAATCGAATTCGTCCCGCGATTCGTCGGTATAGAAAATGCGGAACTACAAAATACCGAACGCCATTCACAAAAGTGCTTCGTTAATGGTGCGCGCAGCGGTGATTTACTGCTCGAGACGGCTAGCGAAAGTTACGATGCGTCGTCGTACGCGATCCTTCGCGCCTGCGCGTCGGAAAAACTTGAGTCACGCGAGTCGGGAAAATTTGAGATTAGGCTGCCACTCGGCGATTTGATCGCGAACTCCAGCGGCCTTAAAGAATTCGATCAGGTGTTCATCGCAACCGCCGCCGGGAACGTCATTTACGCTTACGGTGGCGAAGGGGCGCGGCGGAATACGGCGCAAGGTATGTTTGGCGAAATCACCAATCCTCCGCGCTATGCGGACGTTCGTGATTTGCTTACGCACGCGAACCTGTTGGAGGTGTTCGGTTCGGCCGAAGCGGTGCAAACGGCACTTACCACGAAAGATGCCACTAAGAACATTTCTCACGTTATGAAGGATCCGCGGGTTGGCCGCCAGATGATTGTCGAGCAAGACTTAGGCGGACGAAGTTATAAAGTTTTTTTGAAACCAGTTCCATTGCCGAGTCCTTTGAAATTGCGCATTCGATCGGACGCTGGGACCTTCGAACCTGAACCTGAGGAGGGGGGAAGCGACGGAATTCGTACTTCCCGCAGGGCACTTTATCTCATTGCCATCAGCAAGAACGATCCGCTGACTGGGACTGCGCAAATGGTTAAGCCGACTTTAGTGCTTGGCATTGTTGTGCTTATCGCAATAATCCTTTTCGCCTGGCCATTAGCACGCTTGTTTTTTCTAGAACCTCACGACGGCTTGAGTCGGGCCCAGGTGGCGCACTTGCTAGTTAGCACATTGTTGTTAATCGGACTACTGGTTCTGCTTAGCAACACGATGGAAAGCATCACCACATCGCGCTTATTGTTGGACAATCATGCTAAGTCCGTTAGCGGGGATATCGAGCGCTGGCTCGAAGATCGGGTCGAATTGATCGTGCGAAATCTCGTAGCGATGAGTCAGTATCCCGATTTGTCGGGGCAAGACCGCGAAAACAAGATGATTGAATCGCGTAAGGAACTGGAACAGGTGCTAAACCCGGAACTTAATCTGTCAGCTCGAAACGAGGGCAAGGCGGCGTCGGCTGAGAATCAGAATACTCCCGGCGACATATGTCATCCAATTGACGAGCCAGTAAAAAACGGATTGCCGCTGCCGCATTGTCATGGATGGACGCTACTTCGCACCGATGCTGCGGGGAAGCAGATCGGGCAGATGCTTCACCTGTACGGCAAATCGGTGGTCCGCAAGGGATTCTCACTCGCGAACCGTGAGTATTTCAAATCATTGCGCGACGGCCACTACTGGCATTTACCGAACACAAACACTAAATTTGTTACGGAGCGAGCTTACAACCTGGGCGATGGTACCAAGCTGACACAATTTGCAATACCTGCAAACCCTCGCATTTTGTCGCGATCAGAATCCGCCAAGCAGAGCGAATCGTCGGCTAGTGACGTGGATGCACCGACAGAATTCCATGGAGTAGCTATGCTCACCTCGCGGATGCTAGAACTGACGTCTGCAGTCCTGCCATTGCACTATCAGTTCGCGATTATTGACCGCGCAACCGGAACGGTCGTCTTCCATAGCGACGATCACCGCAGTCTAGCCGAGAATTTCTTCATTGAGACTGGTGAGAATCCCGAGTTGCTCGCCGCGACTCGCGATAGCACTGTGCCAACGATGTTTTCTGCTCGCTACCATGGTCGCCTGCATAAGTTCCGCTACACTAATTTGTCGTTTATGCCATGGGCATTGGTTGTTTTTTACCCTACCGCGTTGGGTGACGGGCTGTCACTTGAAACCTTTATGGTCGTATTTACGGCATTCTTCGCGTTCGTTTTTTATCTGGTTACCATCCCAATAACTATGTTCCGCTTATGTTTCGGAAGAATGTATTGGCTATGGCCACAATGGCGCCTTCGCAACGCATATTTGATTGCTATCCCACTTTTTGTGCTAGCTCTCGTCCACTGGCTGGCACTATCAAGCGCCTCATCTTTGTTTCAACACGTTATGGTTCTCGCTACGTCGCCGCTCAGCCTGCTCGGTATTTGCTATGCACTGTTGCAGCCTGACGACTGGAAGAAGCTGTTTGGAATTTTCAATAAGCGTAAGGTAACTGCATTCAGCGCGGTCGCGTCGCTTGCCGCCCCAGGATACGTCCTCGCGGCGAACTTGAGCGTGATTATCGCCGTCTCCGCCATTGCAGTATGTCTCGGTAGTATCGGTTATTTGTTCCGAACTGAGATAATTCGATTATGGAATCAGAGTAGCGTCGATGGCCCCAGTATTTCCAGTTCTAAAAATGTTTGGCGGCAACCTGTAGAAGTTGCGTGGGAGCCGGTTCAAACCCCCGGAGCTCAACGTGTCGCTTACATCGTATTCTTTCTCGCACTTTTGCTTAATCTTGCAGTGGTTCCAGTGATTGATTTTCAAACCCGCGCATCGCAAGATAGATTCAATGCCGCGCTTTCCGTTGGCCACGCAGATATGGCTGAACAGATGGCACGCCGCGCGCAGCGGATGCAAGATGATTTTCGCAGAATGGTTTCGGAAAATGATCGTTCGAAGTTTTCCTCGTTGCCGGACTATTTTGAAAGTTTGGCGGTGTTCGGTGCAGAACGGGTTGAGCGTGTTGACCGTCTTGAACCGCCGGGCTGCGACATTGCCGCAGATCCCGAGAATCCACGTTTCACAGTTGCGCTGAGCAGAAGGAAATCACCTCCGGAAAATCCTTGTTCTCCCGTTAAAGCTGGCAAACCAAATGACTGGCCAGAACTTGTATGGCGAGAGTGGGCGCCAGTATTCGACGAGCAAAGCGGCCGTGTACGTATGACTGCTAATGATCAGGTAGCCGAGACCGAAACTTCTCCACAACTTGTCGCGCGACGCTGGTTTTCGATGCGTGAACGAACACAGACCCAGCCGGCTTCCAGCGTGCAACCAAGTAACGAAGCGCATCAAGAAGTAGAAGTCACCGATGTTCATTTCTTGACTGAAGTCGCCAGCCCCGAATGGCGCGGCCTCGTTGATACGATTGACTGGTCAAACCGCGACTACTTATCCGGCGCCGTAATTCCGCGGCTTCTCTGTCTGCTCGCCGCATTTTTTGTCATTCGCTTTCTTATGGACCGCTTCTTTTGGGTTGGGTTGCCGTGGACTGGCCTCCTCGGTCCGCGCGGTTACTACGAAGATAAAGTGGGTACGGATTTGCGGTACGTTCGCCCTAAACACGAGATGATGGTGCGAATTAGCGACTTAGATTTCTCCGATTTAGTCGAACAAAAGCTCGGAGAGGATCGCGACCAAGTCGTTAACCTGGCGAGAGACGATCTCGCCACGTGGCAGCGACCCGGTGCCGGAACTTGGATCCTGAAGAACCTAGATACCGCTGTCGTCGACGATTCGCGTCGAGTGAAAGTGCTTGAGTACCTTGAAAAGTTAATCGCTAAATCCGATTCAATGATTTGGCTCACTGTCGATGTGCCGCCACTATACCGTCTCGTTCATCCCGACGCCTACCCGTCGGAACCGGCGGAAAAGGCCGGTAGTCCCGCTGGGGTGTCAACCATATCTAGTGCGGAGGTATTACGCTGGTGCAAAGTGCTTGGCCGCTTTCGCAAAGTATATCCTGGCCGCGAATTCGCACCAGCAGAAGGCGGGCGGCGTGCCGACCAGAGCGATACTGCGTATAGCAATTCGATGGCGTCCAAAAACGGAGCACAAAGCAAGGAGTTTCTGCTTGACTACGCCCACCGCGAAGCGCGCACATTCTGGCCGGAACTCAGTTACCTCAGAGAGGAGTTAGTCAAGCTCATAGAAAGTCCCGACCGTATCATCCGTGATGAACGCGATATCCGAGAGTACTTAAGTATGCACGCCGAAGTGACGTTTCGCCGGCGCTGGGAATACTGCACGCGCGAAGAACGACTTGCGCTCTATCAACTTGCACGGGGCTGGTCAATCAATACTAAAAATAGCCGCGTGCTCGAACATCTGGTGAGGCGTGGGTTCGTAGTACTAGAACCCATGCCGAGGATAGTCAATGACACACTTGTAGAGTTCATCCTTCACTCCGAAGAGCCTGGGCGGTTCGAGATGTGGCAAACCGAAGCGAGTGAAGGGATATGGCAAACACTGCGCTTCCCGATTTTCATTATATTTATGCTTTTAATCGCTTGGCTTGCATACAGTGCCGGTGACGTTTTCGAAACGTTAGCAGCAATTCTCGCGAGCACACTAGGATTTTTCGCGACAATTGTTCGGGCGATCGGCTTTGCTCGAGGGGCGGATACACAACTTAGATAGAAAGTGGGAACGTTGATTAGTTAATCAATTAACCCCGTCCACGATCGATCAAAATCAACTTCTTAACTTTCGTGAAAAAAGGGGGCGTAGATATTTTCTCGTCGCTGTAATAAAAGGAGGGAAAAAAGAGGAGACCCTGATAAGTTAATCAACTGAGGGATCCCCACGAAATCGCAAGAATACTTGATCGAAAACAAAGGGTTAGAAATAGACGTGCATGTTACCCCGTGATCTAATGGTTGTTGCTTAAGACAAATCATTATCACAGGAGGC
>JAJFJQ010000014.1 GCA_021773835.1 Gammaproteobacteria bacterium | reverse complement strand
AAAACGGCACGCCGGGTTTGCCGTGGCGGGAGCTGGAAACGGGATCACGAACATCCCTAGCCGGGCACGAAGGGGGCAACCCCGGATACAGACAAGGGATGTTCTATATCGGGTTACCGCGCCAGCTCTCGACCCTACCTGTGAGGGCCTGGGGGTGCGATCCCCCCGGGCTACTCGACTGGTGATCTGCTGCACGCACGAGCGTGATGCCCTGCGAGTGCGCAAAGCGCTCGCGGGTCGACTAGCCCGGTACAAATTGGCTCTGAATGAGCACAAGACCCGGCTGGTTAACTTTGCTCGTCCGGGTAGCGATCAGAGTCGGCCAGGCGTCTTCGACTTTCTGGGATTTACCTTTTATTGGGGACGATCCCGCAAGGGTGCACCGTTGCCGAAGGTGAAAACCAGCGGCAAACGAATGCGCGCCAAGTTGAAGGCTGTCAGCGTCTGGTGCAGGGCAATCCGTAATCGGCACACGTTGCGAACTATCTGGGCGGTTTACTGCGCGAAACTGCGCGGACACATCCAATATTATGGGGTGTCCTACAATGTTCGTGCGGTACATACCTTCCTGGTGAAGGCGACGCGTATCCTTTACAAATGGTTAAATCGGCGTAGTCAGCGACGGTCGTTCACTTGGGAGCAGTTTACCTTGTTTATCAAGGTCAACCCGCTGCCGAGGGCGAGGGTCTGTCATGCGCTGTATTAACCTCACCATGTGGCAACGTGAATGACTTTGTCTTGAGCCTATTGCCCGAATTGGGCACGATGGGTTCTAAACGGGGGGGAGTTGGGGTGACCCACTCCTCTACCAGCTAATACCGAATTTTGACTTATATTTAGGTGGTACAGTTAACCATGAATAATTTTATAGAAAAGCAAGACAATGAAATCTACGACGCGATAAAAGGCGAAGAAAAGAGACAAGCAGATGGGCTCGAACTAATTCCTTCTGAAAATTATGTATCGAGGGCAGTGCTTGAAGCGAATGGCACGGTTTTTACGAATAAGTACTCTGAAGGATATCCTGGGCGGAGATACTATGGCGGGCAAGATTTTACCGACGAAATAGAAAACATTGCACGAGACCGTGCATGCAAACTTTTCAATTGTAAGTTTGCAAATGTACAGCCACATTCAGGTGCTCCAGCAAATGTTGCGACATATTTTGCGCTTCTGGAACCGGGAGATACTATTTTAGGAATGGATCTTTCTCACGGTGGACATCTCACTCACGGAAGTCCAGTTACAAATGTGACAAAAGTATTTAATTTTGTGCGTTATGGCATGAAAGATACAGAAACAGGGGAGATAGACTACGAGCAATTACGTGAAGTTGCATTAAAAGAAAAACCAAAGGTGATCCTTGCTGGATACTCTGCGTACTCACGTGAATTAGATTATGCAAAGTTTGTAGAAATCGCTAAAGAAATAGGCGCAATTACTGTTGCTGACGTAGCGCATATTGCCGGACTCATTGCAGGAGGCGTTCATAAGAATCCATTTGACTATGGATTTGATGTAATGACCACGACGACTCATAAAACTCTTCGAGGTCCGCGTAGTGGAATGATTTTAATACGAGAAGACGAAGAGATTGCTAAGAAAATAGATAAGACAGTATTTCCAGGACTTCAAGGTGGCCCACATATGGCAGTGATTGCCGCAAAAGCAGTATGCTTTAAAGAAGCTCTTGATCCTTCGTTTAAAGTCTACGCACAACAGATCTTGAAAAATGCAAAAGCCATGGAAGAAGTATTGCGTGCACGTGGTGTGCGAATGCTTGCAGGAGGCACGTCAAATCATCTTATTTTAGCTGATGTATATGGTTCACTTGGTTTGACGGGAAAAGAGGCGCAAATTGTTCTTGATGAAGTTGGTATAACACTCAATATGAATATGATTGCAGATGATTCTCGCAAGCCGATGGATCCTTCCGGTATTAGATTTGGTACACCAGCTATTACAACACGTGGATTTAAAGAAAAAGAATCAACGCGTATCGCTGAGCTCATGCTTGATGTGCTGGAGAATAAAGACGATGAGTCAAAGAAGACCGAAATCCGAAGGGAATTAGTAGCACTATGCCAAAAATTCCCGATTCCAGCTTCGTTTATCTAGTAAATACGATGTGCACTAGTAGGCAGATCAAAACAGCTGTCTGATATTCGCATTACCCTAAAGTCGGAATTTTTCACTCTGAATCCGCGAAACCCCAGACCCCACGTTATAATTTTATCCCTTGGCGAGGAACATCCTTTTAGCTAGTAAATTACGACGGTTTGCAATTCGTCGTAATTACGTAATTCCAAGGGCCGCGATGGTCCCATCGTACAGGATAAAAATGACGATAGATCTTATGACGACGCTTGCGCAGGAAGCCATCAAGAGAACTGTCCTTCCCGAATATTCGTAATCATTGATATCCTTGACGAAATTCTCGAGCAACGTCAGCCTGAGATCGCGAGCTTTTGTTAGTGTCGATAAGGATCCTGGATCGTGAAACCGATTATCAGTGCGCTGTTAGCGTTCTTTTCTACGATGTTGCGGTCACGCGTTTCGTTGCAATTCGAGATCGTCGCGCTAAGACATCAAATCATAGTGTATCAACGCTCAACAACGCGCCCGCGAATAAAACGGGGTGATCGCATATTGTGGTCTTGGATTGCACGACATTGGTCTGGCTGGCGAGGTACTCTCGTCATTGTGCAACCCGCGACGGTGATCGCGTTGTCCTTCCCGAATATTCGTACTCGTTGATTTGCTTGACGAAATTCTCGATCAACGTCAGCCTGAGATCTCCAGCTTTTGTCAGCGTTGATAAGGATCCAGGATCGTGAAACCCATTATTTGTGCGCTCTTGGCGTTCGCGTCTACGATGCTGCAGTCACGCGTCTCGTTACAATTCGAAATCGTTACGCTGCGACATCAAATTATGGTGTATCAACGCTCAACTACACGACCGAAAATAGAACGAGGCGATCGAATACGGTGGTCTTGGATTGCGCGGCGTTGGTCTGGTTGGAGGCATACCCTAATCGTAGTCCAACCCGCGACAGTGCTTGCTTGGCAACGAAAACGGTTTCGGGATCATTGGACTAAGTTGAGCAAGCATGGCGATCGCGGTAGGCCGTCGGTAGCAAAAGAGATCATAGAGTTGATCCGAAAGATGTCAGAGGCCAATGTTTGCTGGGGCTCACCGAGGATTGTTGGCGAGCTTCGTAAGCTCGGCATTGACGTTGCTAAATCTACCGTCGAGAAGTACCGAGTGCGTTCTCGGAAACCATCATCACCGACGTGGAAATCATTTCTGAACAATCACGCGAAGGATATGGTATCAATCGATTTTCTAGTTGTACCAACGGTAGGATTCAGGATGTTGTACGTCCTGGTTATCCTTTCCCATCATCGGCGCCAGGTTGTTCATTTCAATGTCACCGCACACCCAACCGCGCATTGGACTGGTCAACAGATCATTGAGGCGTTTCCTTTCGACTTGGCACCGAAATATCTGATCCGGGATCGCGATGGTATCTATGGAAAGCAATTCCGTAAGCGCGTTAAAAGCATGGGTATCGAAGAGATCCTGACGGCTCCGCGGAGCCCTTGGCAGAATGCTTACGTGGAAAGAATGATCGGAAGCATCCGGCGAGATTGTCTGGACCACGTTGTCGTATTCAACGAACGTCAATTGAAACGGATCTTGGCTAGCTATTTCGGTTATTACCACCGCTGGCGCACCCATTTGTCGCTGAAGATGGATAGTCCAAGTTCTAGACCAGCGCAGCTACCGGGATCGGGACACGTTATCCAATTCCCGGAGCTCGGCGGTTTACATCACCATTACGAACGAATAGCGGCTTGATTTCGGGCGATATGAGTATTCGGGAAGCACAACCGCACGAACAACTGGAATCGATAAACGAAGCGCGCAGCCAATATCATTGGGCGATTGCGAATATTGTGATTGCCTTTGGTTGTGTAGTATTGGCAGCACTTGCATTTGCGGCTGGATACATCGTTGCAGGGCTGTCGATAATCGTCGTTAGTTTTGCGCTGGTGATCAATGCTGGATCGCATAAGTAGCGAGGGGATAGGTTGGCGAGAGACGCGGAGCGGAGAACGAGCCGATAGGTGTTCCCCGTCTACAGTTTGAGCCATCCACGTTTCCATGCGTGGTAGCTAATGAAACCGAAGACCACAGCGATGCCGGCGTTCGAGACGGTGATTGCGGCCGTGGCGAGGATGATGAAGCGATCTACCTTGTCGGGCCCCGGCGCACGACTGCTCACCGCGAGTTCGGTACCTGCCATGAACAGGATGATACCTAGAATGCTTTGTGGAAGCACTCTTAGTAGCAGGCCGATCGAGTCGCCAAACAGGAGTGCTAGGAATATGAGGAGCACGCCGAGCATAACCGACGCGCCGCCCGTCGTTGCCCCGAAACGGACATGACCGGCCATGCCGCCGGCGCCGTGACAAAGCGGAATGCCACCGATGGCGCTCGACCACAAGTTCATCACGCCTGTGGAGATCGACACTCGGCCTTCTGTGATTGAATGTTTGGGAAATAGGCGATTGTTTTGCTCGGTGATCGCGATGAGCGCGTTGCCGAATGTCAGCGGAAGTTGTGGCAGCGCGAGCAGGAACGCACCGACCCAGATATCGTTCCAGGTGAGCTCCGACCAAGCGAAGCTCGGTAGCTTGGCCGAGACGCGGGTGTAGCCGAACTCGGTCGCCAGTCCCGGCTGCTCGAACAGCGCGACGGTGATGCCGATCACCAGAAGCATAAGCATCGCCGGGAACCTCGGCCGGCTCAACATCACCAATGTAATCGCAAGCAGAGTACCCGCGACCCATGGGCTCGTCGCCATCATGCGGATACCTTCCAGCATGAAGCTAAACCCGAGCCCGAGGATCACGCCGATTAGGGCCGGTGGAGGAACCCAGCGGGCAACTCGAGTGGCCATGCCTGTCACCCCCAGGACCAGCCAGATGACACCCGTCACCAATCCGGCGCCGATAACGGCGGAAGCCGTCAACCCGGCTGTTGTGGCCTGTCCGATAGCAATCGCTCCTATGGCCTTCATTGGCTGTACCGGAAAGGGCGTGCGATAGAGGAGGCCGACGACCGTCAGCGCCACACCCAACCCAAGGAGGATCGCTGTGGCGTCCATCTTGAGGACGGCGATGTAGGCAGTAACGAACGGAACTAGCGTGCCAATGTCGCCAAAAGCGCCACCCAGTTCGCTAAGACCGTAGCGGTTGGCACCTGCGCCTGTGTTTTGATCTGCACTCATATGTCCGATCTCGTAAGGCGCCAAAACTCAGCGGAACCAAAATCGTATCAAATCTAGGATGTTGAGTATTTTTATTGTCATTGTCCCCAGCCTGAAGTGGTCTACTAGATCAGGACACCAAGTTAAGGCGTTAAAATGCCATGGCGAGGTGGAAAATGACAACGGAAAAACAATCAAGACGAAAATATAGCGAAGAATTCAAACGAGAGGTGAGAACGTCCTTTTTCAATTGTTTGGCACCTAAGATGATAGCGTTGGTTCTGCACCACCGATTTCAATAAGGCGTTTGGTGAATAACGATCCGGAAGCTTCGATATTCGAGATGCAATTCGCAACGGCGACCTCCGCAGTAGACAGGACAGCCGAGACCAGATGAATCTGTGCATCTAAGTTCTCCAGCGCATCCTTGAATTGGAGAATGCTCTCAAGTTGTGTATCAGCAGATGTGGGATATGAAACATCTTCTTCTGCCCTGAACGCAGTGGCGACGTTGGCAGCTCGGAGCAGCGCTGAACCGAAATTAAATGTCACTTCATCGATTAATGCACCTGGCTGCGTCTCAAGTAAGACGCTGATTCCAACAGAAAGGTCGATTCGCCCTCCTGGATCTTTCCGCAAAAACGTCAAATTCAGGTCTCTGTAGGATTCAAGCGCTTGGAATAGCGAGAGGCTCGGTAAGGCGGCAAAATAGTTCCATGTGGAATCGCGCGTACTCATAGCGAAGCGGAACCTTTCGCAAATATATCGATCCTCTGTAGCGAGCCTACTGTCCAAGCTGACCAATTCAAGTTGGCCAGGGTTACTATTGCGCCACGTCCGAAGGCATTCGGAACCACCGCGACAGTTAACGACCAACGCATTGATCCGACGGTCGAAATCGACGACTTTCTCTGAGATTATCGCCATTTTTGCCGAAGGTAGACAACAACTGTTCTTGAATTCATCACTGTCGAATTGCTTGGCCAGAGCAGCTAAATATTCAGAAACTTCCGATTGAATATCTGCGATGTCACTAATCAGTACCGGGATTTTAGAGTGAACATTTGCGTAGTCGCTGAGAAGCGGCGTAGTTAGTTCATCAAATCGATCGAAAATATCCATGCATTCTATCTTCTGACTCTAATGATGACGTACTCGTGAATTCCTTCCCGTTGCGTGCCAAATTTCAGGCCACGATCACGCGGCGCCCAATTGTAGTAACCAGGTGTGCGAACTAGCCTTTCTTGACACTCTATGGCGCGACCCATGGTACCGCCAGGGCGGTCATTTGGAGCGGCACCGCAACTGGGGCAAATTCACATGCCAGTCTACAATAGTCCGCATTGGTTAAGTCTCGCGGCTGAAGGCGTGCCGGCGCGGTTCGGCGGCAGTTGTTGAGCCGGGCGTTTCGTAGAGGAGGGGATAGGGGAGTGTACGAGCTTGAGGGATTCGAGGGGATCGGCGAGGTTTGGCTGTTGGTCGCCCGCGGTGACGAGGTTCGGGAGTTGCCCTACGGAGAGGATGTGCCTGGGGGCTGGGAGCTGGCAGGTCTAGTTTTTAGGGCCACAAAGGAACCGGTGGGTGACGCGTGACGGGAACATGGTACGAATGATTCTCGAGCTTTTGGACAGGGTGGGTATCAGAGCTCGTCTGAAAAGTTGATGTGCGGGATTTTTGCGGGATTGAGTTGTGCACGGTAGTGCATTGTCATGCAAAATGGGCAACTGGCGTTCCAGATTGATCATTAAAATACAATTAGTTACAGTTAAATATCCTAACTACTCGCTAGTTACTCGCAAAAACAAGCAACGGATTATCAGTTACTGTTTGAATGAAGCTATTGGTCGATCCAAGCACAGAGAGATGATCTGCGGGCACGTTCTGCCGCGATATACCGGGCTGGACGATCCCGATGCGAAACTTGACGAATTTTCGACGCGCGGCTTTACGCAGCGTCGCAAGTTCGTTCGCAGAACCGCGTATGAAACGCGTGGGCCTTCCACGCAAATGATCAGACTCTCGCGCGATAAGATGCGTGACGAGCGTCTTGAGACTCCATGTCCACTTCACCGACTTCTGTGCCTGTCCGCAAACTTCGTACAGATCTCTCACGCGCTGGCCCGGTTCCGGGCCGCCGGAATACTTGCAGTGCCATAGATGGACGGTAATCTCCTCCGCCGTCTCCTCAATGGCAACGACATCGGCGCTCTCCCCGGTGTCGTCATCATCGATGATGAAAGTAGCGAGTCCACCCTCAAGGTGCGCGATGAAACGCTCCTGTATCGAACGTTCACGGCGCTCGCCATTGCGCCATAAACTTTCCACTGTAAGGTCGACACCGGTCCAGTCCAGAATTTGGATCCGATTTCGCTCGTAGGTATCAGCAAGCTCCTCACGGGGTTCCAGCAGAATGTTGCCGGACAACTGAGAGCCATTAGCCAATCTGACGAGTGGAGGATTCGCTCCGAAAAAGGCCGCTACGTCCCACCGTTGGCCTACGGCCTGAACTTCCAAGGGCGGGCCGTCGCTACGTCGCACATCATATGTGCTCTCTGCGCCTTCATGCGTTCGGATCGTGAGTTCGAGAAGAATCTCGACTTCTTCCCCGGCCCGAAGCACAAACCGAAAGGCCGCACCCTGGTCAGGCCATTCAACGAGGTCCAGTTCACAGTCATGGAAGCCGAAGGACGAGCCATCCGCCGCCAATACTTCAAACCTGAAGTTATAGGATTCGAAAAGCTGGTCCGGCCAATCAACCATCAAAGCCGGTACATTGGGAAGTACATCCACAAGCGATGGAACAAGCGTGTAACGCAGAAAATCGTTTGGATCGTTATCCGCATTGATAAGCTTTTCGCCGATCTCGTTGCACCAATTTTTCCAATTTGCGAGCGAGCCGGACGACATCGACCAAATCTTCCCTTTTCGCGAGCAACCAACAGTGCGGCGCTTGCCATCCTCATAGCCCACGCCAGTGATGTTTGATTTCATCTTGTCCTGCTGGAGCACGGGATCGATCGCGTTGCGAACATCAAGCCCGGCGAACATCTGATAGCGAACGTTCTTGCTCCGGCTTGTTAGCCCGACGCTATGAAGTGTCAGGCGACGCAATCGGCCAAACGTCTTGAAAACATCCTCGTCTCTGATGAGAACCGGATCATCCGAGATGGCTTTCGCCAGGCCGTCAGTAGCGTTTCCCTTCTTGGATGAATGGCAGTAGAGGAGCCGCCGCTGCGGATCATAGTAGGCAATGTATAGGTGCCAACTATCCGTCTCGATGTCCCGTGAGTCGGTCCAATCCAGGCTTTCTCGCTGATTGACGACCATGACGAGAAGATTATCCTGATAACTGATCTGCGGTTGGTAAATGTGCTGGTTGTTTCGGAACGCACGCGCGTACTGTTCAGGGTGAAATCCATCTGTGCGATACACTTGGGCGCTGATTTTGGGCCTGAGGGCCAGCGTTGAAATCTCAAGAAGCTCTTTGTCGCCCACGACATTGCGCAGGTTGGCAGCGAGCTCCGACAGCTTGGCCTGTGGGTCGATTGCATCGTAGCTGAGGTCGGCCAGGATGAGCCCCCAATCCGGGTCTTCCTGGTAAAGGTTTTCGAGCGCTTCGGGTACGCCGTCGTCGGCAACGTTCGCGACAAAAGTCGCCCCTGCCACTCCTTCTCGAGTTCTTGCAAACCTTCCGACAAACTGGAGGGTGATTCCAATGCTCTTATGAACGGCATGCAGGGCAGCGACCTTGAGATTGGGAAGGTCAAATCCTTCGCCAAACATATCGACACAAACAATGATCTTGTGGTCGCCAGCGCGAATTCGTCGCAGCGTCTCCCGCTTGTCGCGCGATCGGCTATGCAGCAAGACAGGATTTAAGTCTGCGTGCTCGGCGGCGTAGATGACCTCATAGAGCTGTTCCGCAGCAGAGATACTCGAAGTACGAGCCATCATGATGTGATCGTGTCCCGCAGCGATATCTTCCTGCAGTTGCGCAACGGCAGTTTCCGCGATGCGGCGGTCTGCATGGGCGGCATTTGGCTCGAATACTTCGACGAAGCGGATCGATCCGAAATAGCCCTGCTCCTGAGCGGCACTGAGAGGGAAGTTGTAGATAATCCTCCCTTCGAGCGGCTTGCTGTCTTCGCGGAACGGTGTAGCCGTGAACAAGAGCGTATGGGCGTTAGCGCAATACGCGCGGAACCGTCGCCACGTCGCTGCCTCGATATGGTGTGCCTCGTCAAAGAAGATATGGCTAAAAAGCGCCGTGAATTCTTGCTGGATGTCGGCGTTCGCGAGCCCGACTGAACTCATGGTGGTGACGAGAACGTTACAGGCCCGGATGGCATCAAAGTGCTCAAGGGCCGGACGCGAACTAAGTGTCGCGACGATCGGATTGGTTATCGCATCGATAATACCGATACGTTCAAGAAGACCGTAGGTTGCAAACTTGTCCGCCGTTTGTTGCCGCAACGCATCTGTGGGAACGATCACGAGGACGCGATCACATTGAGCGGCGATCGTCGCCGCAATCATCACTTCGGTCTTCCCCGTCCCGGTCGGCATTACAACCATCGCCGGATCACCTCCGAGCGTCCAGTGCGACGCAACGGAATGCATCGCGCCGAGCTGGGGAAGCCTTAGCCCGCAGTGGACGGTATCGCCATTCTCATCGACGATTTCAGCGCGGTACCTGATACCGACAGCCCACTCCGAATGAATGCCATCACGAAGATCGGTTGTCTCAGCGAGGTTTTTTGAGATATCCCGGAATCGCGCCCCCTTAAGCTTTAGCCGGGAGCCGTCGATGAAACCTGAGCGCGCCCGAACGACGCCGGTCATCAACGGATCGTATTCATCGTGAAACGAGCCGAACTCTATAACGGTTTCGTGTGCCTCCGCGTCCGTTGCGAGTACACGGCGACAGTTCGCACCCCGGCTGCGATATGCGCTGACGGTCGCTTCAAGATCCATCGCCGGATGAACAAGACGGTGCAGCTGCAGACCGCCTATCGTCAGGTTCACATCGAATCGCGGTGGCAAGCCGATCGTTGTGATTTCTGGTAGGCTTGCGACAGGCAGCATTACTATGCCCCTTCGCTAACGGACCCAGTAGGCCTATGGGTAGTCGTTTTCCGATCCATCAGCCCGCCCGTGTCTGTTTAGGCTTCAGCATCCGGCTTATCTCGCCTTCGCACTAGCTTCGTTCGTTGTACGAGGGTCGTCTCCGTGGTTCTCGACATAGCTACGCATGAATTCCCGGAGTACCTGCGCAGCTGATTTGTCCTGCTCGCGACACGCCGCTAGAAATTCCTCGCGCAATTCGCGCTGTACACGGATACGAAGGCCTGCGTCTTTCATGATTTGAAGTGTAGCCAATGGATGCACATTCATGGAAGAAAAACTTTACAATCTTGATCATCACATTCTCTGCCTTAAAGTGTAACGTTGGCGTGTGGCTCAGCGAAAACAGGTTCAGGATGAACGCAAATTACCGACCTAAGGACAGCACCTCCTGCGCTCGCGCTTTCCAAATTGGGAAATTTTGCTTGCCACAAATTCGCCACAAGGCAGAACGGGTCAACTCAGAGAATGCCGGATTTCTACGCGCTATAGCGGGGGGCGGATTTGAACCACCGACACAAGGATTTTCAACCCGCGCAGGACGGTTGTTTCCCAGTAGGTTAGCGGGCGTGCGCCACAGATTTGCCACAGTGCGTGGGGGAAAGTGATGCAGTCAGCTGGGTCTTCTCATCCACTTCCTCCTGGGCCGGCTCAATAACGTGACCGCTCACATTGAGCGTCGTCTGAATATCCGAATGCCCCATCAGCTTTGGTCCCCGTCAGCATCCGTTAGCCTCGCTCATACGAAACCGGTTGATTGCACGGAGCAGTGTAGCAACGCCTTCGCGAGGTGCTCGCTGAACGCCAAGGCTGCGGCCGAATTCTTAGAGGCGAACCGTGATCAATGGACGGACCTCGTAATGTGGCAGGAAGCCATGAATCGAATGAAATAGGTACAATGCGGCAATAGCCAAAGCGTTTGTCTATCGCGAATCGAAGGTGATCGCGAAAACGCAACGCGAGCATAAGAGAGAAGCTCTTGTGCAGCAGGCGCAGGACTTGGATCAGCAGGGCTATCTGAAATTAGAGGCAAACGCGGTGGAGGCTCATCGTATTATTGAGCAGTCGCGGTATGCGACAAATTTGCTCGTTGTAACCTCGTCAGTGCGACAAAAGGTTCTCGCAGTCGACTACGGGTTAGTGATTCTTCGAACCCGGCGAACTGAGCGCATCAGCTCTCAACCATGCGGACTGAATTCGTTTGGGAAGGAAAGTGCGACGAATGGAGCATTTGGTTTCAGTTGAAAAATTGGACCGTGCTAGATTTGTGCTACCGAACGTGCACTAAAGTGTAAGTGATTGATAAGTCAACTACGGTATGGAAAGGGCAAACGCCGCAAGTGACTGATTAATAAGGTTAGTAAACGTTCAAATACTGGCTTCGAACCAGGTACTCTAATGCTGGTGACAAAACGACTGCGGTGATTGATAACCTGGGTTTCTGGCGGTTAATAGATTTTAAGTGAACAGAACTTTTCGCCGCGAGCCTGTCAGGAATTTTGTGTTTGTGAGCGCTAGGATGTCCGAAGGAGGACCCTATGATGAGCAAACGCAAACCGCCTGCGATCGCAGACGCGCTACTGGACGAACTACTTGGAGGAGATAACCCCCTTCAAGCGTT
>JAJFJQ010000013.1 GCA_021773835.1 Gammaproteobacteria bacterium | reverse complement strand
GCGGTAGAACAACTCGGTTGGGACTGGGTAGGACGGTTACGGCGTGGGGTTAAATACACACTAGACGACGGTGAACACTGGGACTTCACGAACACATTGTATCGTCGCGCGCGATTCAAGATGCGTTATGTTGGGTTGGCTGAGGTGAGTCTGAAACAATCGTATCGGGGTCATCTTTACCTCGTCCGCAAGAATATTAAAGGCTGCCGTCGCCCGGCCAAACGGTACGGCGATGACGCCTTGGCGATATCATGTCGCAAGCTATACAAAGACCCCTGGTTGTTGGTGACATCACTCTCACATGATCGTGGTGCGGGTCGTCGGATAGAGAAGCTCTATAGCTTACGGATGCAGATTGAAGAAACGTTTAGAGACTTAAAGAACGGTCGATGGGGGCTCGGTTTAGAATATGCACGCAGCTATCACGCGGCTCGTTTAGAGAATTTGCTTCTCATTGGCACGCTCGGCATGTTCATCGTATGGCTAAACGGGATATTGGTGAAGACAAACCAGTGGGCACGGCATTTTCAAGCAAACACTGACCCGAGCGGCGGCGTATTATCAACATTCTTTTTGGGCCAACGACTATTATTCAATCGCCGATCACGCTGTAGCAAACGACAAATCGCTACCGCGTTTAGGCAATTCCCGCTGATAGCCGAAAAGCAAGTCAATTTTGTGGGGATCGCCTAGGTTAATCAATTAAACTCACCCAGTATCAAGCGGCGAATGCCTAAACGTACCACTTCGCGATACTCTCGCCCGAGCTGACCAGGCATTGCGACCGCAAGTTGGCTCTATTTCAACATCTCACTAATTCGAGAAAGGAACAAGGGACACTGATAAGTTAATCAATTTGCACAGAATTAAACGTCATTAGCACTGGGGCTTGCCCATTTACGTAATTGAACCCCAAGGGACAGACCAATGCCGCCCTGCGTAAAATTTCGAACGTGACCCCAGTATTTAGAGATCTCATCATCGGCAAGAAACATAGATCGTGATCGATTGATTTGATTATAGCCGGTATTGTTTGGTTACTTTACAGTGTCCCCCCTCCCCGAAGTTTCTAAACGGCGGGAGAAAAAGGTCGCACGTATTTTTGAGAATCGAACGGCGACGAGAAAAATAAATGCGTCGCCATTTTTCAAGATGGCAAGAAGGAGTTAGACGGTGAAATCTCTTCCCGGGCTTTTAGTCGAGTATCTGGTGATCGGAGCTACTGCGCTGGGCGCTCTCTGGATCCTACATATTTCGGGTGTCGTTGCTTTCGGCATCTGGAATACCGTAGCCGAAATGACGCCTGCACAGGCGATTTTTCTTGCTCCGGCCATCTACTGTTTAGGAATGTTTGTCGATTTTCTGTCGATTTTGATGACGAGATTTATGAGCTTAATTAGCGACCCCAGCTGGGATTTCCTCAACAAGAAATTCACAAGTGTCCCTGAAAGAGTTTCTCTTGACGAGCGCTACTCTCAAGCTGAGCTCCATGCGCGATCGGACGTGCTCGGTGCAGAATACGTAATGCGTAGCAGCCGAGACAGAGTAGCCCGCAGCTTCTACGTGGTCGTTTTATCTATCACGATTTCTTTAGGAATTACGGGAAACGATTGGGACGTCATTATGGTTGCCGCACTCGTGACAATTTTGAGCTACCTAATGTATTTACGATTCCATCATTTAACGAGACGATGGAAGAGAAAAGCGACGAAAGCTCTAAAAAAGATTGCAGAAGAATAGGCAATACACCAGACCTGAAACCACATTAACTAGTACCGACATTGATTGATTTTTTTATGAGTAAAGGGATTACGGCTTGCGGAATCTATTTGTCGCTCCCGATTCGATATATTAACCGACTAATGTGTGACTAAAGCGACGGACGGCTCCAATAACTCCACGTTCGTTACATGCTATTGGTATCGTCAACTCACCTGCCCGTCCCGAGTCAATTCACAACCCCGAATTGGGTAAAAAAACTGAGACGGTCGCTAAGGACTTGCTACTGGGTAGAGTTTCGAGTTGCAGCTCCCATGGAGCCATCGTCTACCGCAACGTTTGGCGAGTTGCAGCATCTTCTCAGGAGCACCCTTCGCGAGTACGTATCGGTAGCTAGCGCGATCAAGGTCGTCGACACGCTTGCCCTCGTGTACACGCTTCGGGTGCTGACGGCTCGACTTGATTAGCTTCGGGCGCGTTGTGGTCCTTGTGCCACTCTGGCGCTTCTCGAATCAGGGACAGGACTGCGTTTGAAACCCTTTCGTAATCGCGTTGATACGCTGCTGAGTCGGCGGGTGAGTCGGACTACCCCCGCTCGGCATAAGCACCTGTGCGTGTACTGCTTGTTGAAGCGAGGCACCCATTCTTCTCATTGCGATACCGGAGATACAATCGGCATCAAGCTCTCTAACTTGCGGATTCTGATGCCTCTGCAGCGGACCAACGAAGTGGCCAACTTCGTGAGCCAGAACGGACACCGGAGTCGCCACTCCTGACATCTGAAGCTGGTTCATGAAGTATGGGTTGTATACGATCCTAGGTGGCGACGGTATCGCCGCGGCGTTTCCCACATTTCCCTGGTAGACAGCAACAATGTTGGTTCGGTATCCAAGAACTTGAAGGATCTGGTTGACTTGCCCAACGGCGGCTGGCGGCGCGTTGCCCATTGGTTGCCCACGCGGATTAGATGTCAGTGTGCACAGAGACTGCGCGGCAGCCGGACGGCTCAAAGCTGCCACCATAAAACACGTAAGGAACGCAATCTTATATCCATTCGAATTAAGGCGGTTACTTGGTTTCTTGGACACTATTATGGCCCTCCGCTCCAGGCCACTCGGCCGGGTTTAATCGTTTTCGTACTCCTGATTAGCCAAGGTCGACGCTCATGGCCTTTGTAGCTATCTCTCAATGGATTAGTTGCTAATTGTCAAGTAACAAATCGATCGTAGGTAATCACAAAGTAATAGACACGCTATCGTTATAATGTTTTATTTTGGGATAGGGGGACACTGATAAGTTAATCAACTAAGCGATCCCCACAAAATTGACTTGCTTTTCGGCTATCAGCGGGAATTGCCTAAACGCGGTAGCGATTTGTCGTTTGCTACAGCGTGATCGGCGATTGAATAATAGTCGTTGGCCCAAAAA
>JAJFJQ010000012.1 GCA_021773835.1 Gammaproteobacteria bacterium | reverse complement strand
GATGTGGATGCGGACGACAGCCCGACGATCGCGGATGTCGGTTCGACCGTGGGTGACAATGGCTACGGTTCATTCGTCCTGACCGGTGGCACCTGGGTGTACACCCTAGACCAGAGTGCCGTGCAGGACTTGGATGCATTGGATGTCGTAAATGACACGATCACGTACACGGCGTCGGATCTGACGACGCAGGTGATCACGGTGACGATCACGGGTACGGATGATAACGCTGTCATTACGGGCACGGTGACGGGTGCGGTCCTTGAGGGCAACATCGGTGATGCCCCGGTGACGGCGACGGGTTCGATCGCGATCATCGATGCCGACGCAGATGACAGCCCGACGATCGCGGATGTGGGTTCGACCATTGGTGACAATGGCTACGGTTCATTCGTCCTCACGGGCGGCACCTGGGTATACACCCTGGATCAGAGTGCCGTTCAGGATCTGGATGCACTCGACGTCGTTAACGACACGATCACGTACACGGCATCGGACCTAACGACGCAGGTGATCACGGTGACGATCACCGGCACTGACGATAACGCCGTGATTACGGGCACGGTCACAGGTGCGGTCCTTGAGGGCAACATCGGTGACGCGCCGGTGACGGCGACAGGCAGCATCTCCATTCTCGACGTCGATGCAGACGACAGTCCGACGATAGCGGACGTCGGTTCGACCGTGGGTGACAACGGTTACGGCAGTTTCGTGCTGGCGGGTGGTACCTGGGTGTACACCCTGGACCAGAGTGCGGTACAGGATCTGGACGCGTTGGATGTGGTGAACGACACGATCACCTACACGGCGTCGGATCTGACGACGCAGGTGATCACCGTCACGATCACGGGTACCGATGACGCCTCCGTCATCACCGGTGTGGTCACCGGCGCGGTCCTTGAGGGCAACATCGGTGACGCGCCAGTCACGGCGACGGGTTCGATCAGTATCTCTGATGCGGATGCAGACGATACGCCGACGATAGCGGATGTCGGTTCCACTGTCGGTGACAATGGTTACGGCAGCTTCGTACTCACTGGCGGCACCTGGGTCTATACGTTAAACCAGAGTGCGGTGCAGGATCTGGACGCGTTGGATGTGGTGAACGACACGATCACCTACACGGCCTCCGATCTGACGACGCAGGTGATTACAGTAACGATTACCGGTACGGACGATGCGGCGGTGATCAGCGGTACGGTGACCGGTGCGGTCAATGAAGGCAATATCGGTGATGCGCCCGTGACGGCGACGGGTTCGATCAGTATTTCGGATGTGGATGATCTTGATAACCCGACGATTGCGGATGTGGGTTCGACCGTGGGTGATAACGGTTACGGTTCATTTGTCCTGACGGGTGGTACCTGGGTGTACACCTTGGATCAGAGTGCGGTGCAAGATCTGGACGCGCTGGACGTAGTGAACGACACGATCACCTACACGGCGTCGGATCTGACGACGCAGGTGATCACGGTGACGATCACGGGTACGGACGATGCTTCCGTCATCACGGGTGTGGTCACCGGCGCCGTAAACGAAGGGGACATTGGTGACGCCCCGGTGACGGCGACGGGATCAATCAGCATCTCTGATGTAGATGCAGACGACACGCCAACGATTGCGGATGTGGTTTCGACCGTGGGTGACAATGGCTACGGCAGCTTCGTGCTGACTGGCGGCACCTGGGTGTACACCTTGGATCAGAGTGCGGTGCAAGATCTGGACGCGCTGGACGTAGTGAACGACACGATCACCTACACGGCGTCGGATCTGACGACGCAGGTGATCACGGTGACGATCACGGGTACGGACGACGCGGCGGTGATCTCGGGTACGGTGACCGGTGCGGTCAATGAAGGCAACATCGGTGATGCGCCGGTGACGGCGACGGGTTCGATCAGCATCGCGGACGCGGATGCAGACGATAACCCGACGATAGCGGACGTGGGTTCGACCGTGGGTGATAACGGCTACGGTTCGTTTGTCCTCACGGGTGGCACCTGGGTCTACACCCTGGACCAGAGTGCGGTTCAGGATCTTGACGCCTTGGATGTGGTGAACGACACGATCACCTATACGGCTTCCGATCTGACGACGCAGGTGATCACGGTGACGATCACGGGCACGGACGACGCGGCGGTGATTAGCGGTACGGTCACGGGCGCAGTCAGCGAAGGCAACATCGGCGATGCACCGGTGACGGCAACCGGCACGCTCACCATCACGGACGCCGACGCTGACGACAATCCTTCATTCGCGGATACCTCGATAGGCATGACCTACGGCAACGTCGTGCTGACGTCCGGGACGTGGACTTATACGTTGAATGAGGCCGCGGTACAGAATCTGGACGCCGGGGACATCGTTAATCATTTCGTGTTGTTCACTGCCTCAAATGGCGACACCCAGGGCGTCACCATTACGATAACCGGTACGGATGATGCCTCCGTTGTGACAGGAACGTTCACGGGAACGACAGTAGAAGGCAACATCGGCGATCCCGCACCAACAGCGATTGGCTCGATCGTGATAACGGACGTCGACCAGGACGATACACCGGTGTTCAGTGACGTCCCAACAACCGCGGGTGACAATGGTTATGGGACGTTTTCGCTACTCGCCGGGACCTGGACGTATACCCTCGACCAGAGCGCGGTACAGCATCTCGACCTTGGCGATTTCGTTACCGACACATTGACGTTCGTGGCGAGCGATGGCCAATCGCGTCAAATCAGCGTGACTGTCGTCGGTACGCTTGACGCACCCACGACGCTTGGTATCGCATCGTTTGCGGTAAACGAAGATGCGCCGGCGAGCGCGATCAATCTCTATACAGCCTTCGACGATTTCGAAGACGCCGATTCCGCGCTCACCTACACGGTCACGGGCAATTCAAATGCGTCGCTTTTTTCAGGTATCAACAGTACGGGATCGAACTTGAGTTTAGCTTACACGCCTGACGCTTACGGCAGCGCTAATGTGACTTTGCGTGCGACCGATAGTCAAGGCGGTTTTGTCGAAACGACTTTTAACGTTAGTGTAGCGCCGGTCAACGACGCTCCGGTCCTCAACACGAATACAGGGTCAAGCGTCGATAAGAATGAAGTGGTTACCGTAACTTCCTCTCTACTCGGTGCTACGGACGTCGACAATACCAATGCCGAGATCGTCTACACCCTGACGAATAACCCGGTTGGCGGCAGCTTGCATCGCGGTAGCTTCGCATTGGGAGTTGGCGCGACATTCACGCAGTCCGACATCGACAATAATTTGGTCACCTATCATGCACTAGACGATGTGAATCCCAACGGTACATTTACGTTTACGCTAACGGATGCCGCGGGTGCAAGCGTCGGCACGCACGAATTTAACATTACGATAGAGGGCGATAACTCCGAAGATGAAGCTGGCGCCTTCATTGAGGATGTCTCCGATCCAGATAACGACCCAACACCTGTAGAAACGCCAGAAAAAGATCCAATCGACCCTGCGACGGATCCTGATACTTCGCCAATCGAAAAATCATTGCTCGATGGCGAGCGACGATCCATACCACCATTACAAGTATTTGGTACGAACGGGCGGACTACTGAAGCAGCCGATGGTTACCAGATGCACTACACGGTGGAAGATGAGAAAAGGGCAGACCGTTTCGAAGATGAACTAGCCTTAGTTGCTTTCGCCGCTGAAGTGTTTGAAGAAAACGCAACCGAAGAATATATAGAATCCGAAGTTCCTGAATTGACCGATGAGGAAAAAGCCGACCGGATCACTCAAGCGCTACAGCAAGCGCTCGATGAGTTGGGATCGGATCTAGATGAAGCAGGCGCCTCACAATTCGCGCGGGAACAGATCGTGATGGCGGTGGGTCACATGGGCGGTATTGGGTTATCGGCTGGCGTACTCGCCTGGTTGTTCCGCGCAGGCTCGTTGCTCGCAAGTGTGCTGACGGCGATGCCACTGTGGACGCGGATGGATCCATTGCCCGTTCTGCTAGCGAAGAAGCGGCGTGACGAACTCGAAGATGACATGGATGATGATGAAAAAGAGGCCGCACGCATCCTTGATGGTAAGTCAGTTGACACAAGCGAGGAGTACACCCAATGATAAAGCGACTCCTAGCATCGCCGCTCGCGCGCATCAGTTTTGGCTTGGTATTGCTAACGACGAGTATCTTATTGGTTGGTGATATCTTTTTTCGGCTCGGCGACCAGAGTTCGCAGGCGGTACTAGAAGCCCGAAAACATCTGTGTGAATCGCTCGCAGTGCAATTTTCTGTTCTGATCTCTGAACGCGATTCGCAAGCGATCGAGAGCACCTTAAAGACAGTTGTTCGACGCAACGATGAAATATTGTCGGCCGCGCTGCGTTCCAATGAAGGCGTGATCTTGGTAGAGGCAGGGGTCCACGACCGTTATTGGAAAAACACACCTTTCGATAAATCCACCCCAACTAACGCTCAGGTACCGATATTCAATGGCGAAAAACCGTGGGGCATGGTTGAAGTACGGTTTACGCCGTTGAAGCGCGGTGGCATTTTCGCAGTATTAGCAGATCCCTTTGTCGGCTTGATGCTATTTGTCGGCATTATGGGTTTCGGTGGCTATTTGATGTTCATGAAACGCACCTTGCGTCACCTTGATCCGGCCGCGGTAATTCCAGATCGTGTAAAGACCGCCCTAGACGTGCTCGCCGAAGGCGTGGTCCTGGTTAACGAGAAATCCGAGATCGTGCTGGCGAACTGTGCGTTCTCGCGCAAGCTCGGGGACCAAGACAAATCGCTGTTAGGCAAAAATCTCTCAGCGATGAAATGGAAATCACTTGATCCCGAGAACACCACATTCGATCTTCCTTGGCAACATGCTCTCAAAACTGCCGAAAGTGCGCTCGGTGTGCCGCTTAGTTTGATGACCCCAGCGGATGGAATGCGGACCTTTGTGATCAATGGATCGCCAATTCTTGACGACCGGGGTGCGGCGAGAGGCGCGATGGTGACCTTCGATGACATCACAGAGTTGGAGCAGAAAAACGATGAACTCAAGTCAATGCTCGAATCGTTGCAGGCCTCGCAAAACGAAATAAACCGACAGAACGAAAAATTGCAGATCTTAGCGACGCGTGATCCGCTGACCTCTTGTTTGAATCGGCGGTCGTTTAATGAACACTGTGAGCAGGAGTTAGAGACGGCTAAGGCAGAAAATAAACCATTGACCTGCGTGATGATGGATATCGATCACTTTAAGTCCATTAACGACAATTATGGGCACGCTGTTGGCGACAAGGTGATCCAAAATGTCGTTCAGGCGGCGCGTAGTGGGTTACGGACGATCGATATCATTGGACGTTACGGCGGTGAGGAATTCTGCATCTTGCTACCTGGACTAGATTTAGATCAGGCCGTTATCGTCGCCGAACGGTTAAGGTTTCGCATTGAGAACGAGACTGGCGAGGTGTTAGGCGACGATGCTGATCGCATCGTTACTTGTAGTTTCGGTGTTTCGTCCACGCAGGTATGTGAGTTTGACACGCATATCCTGGTCGATTGTGCCGATAAAGCGCTGTATATATCGAAGAACAGTGGGAGAAATCGCGTCACCCGATTCGATGACATTCCAAACGACGATGAACAAGTGGCCTAGGACAGGATCTATGAAATCGATACAACCGCAAAATGCCTCATTGATCGACGATCTAGCCGGCTCCATCTCGGAGAGTCTCGCCCCCATCGTATATGGGCCTGGTTCAGCAATCTTTCGCGAACAAGACCTTGGCGGCCATGCCTATATTATTGAGCGCGGCCAAGTAAAGATCACCCAAGATGCCGGAACCGATCAAAAGGTCATCGCAATATTGGGCCCGGGTGAGTTGCTGGGCGAGATGTCGCCCATAGACAATGAACGACGATCGGCTACGGCTACGGCAATTACCGAAACGGAAATCATTCCAATTGGGACGGGTCAGCTACAGGAGATCGTCGAAAACTCGGACCCCTTGATTCAACTGTTATTGCGTGTGTTAATCGAACGTCTTCGCAATACACGCCCGGAAAACGAACGTACGACCGGTGGGATCCGGCTCCTCGACGACGAAATGAAGTCCCGGTCGCTCGAGACGGTTCGCGGCCGCGCCTTGAATCAACTTAAGGCAGAAAAAGAACTTCGTGACGCGTTTTCGCGGCGTGAATTTGATTTGTATTTTCAGCCCATCGTGCGATTGAGCGACTATCGTCTTGCTGGATTTGAGGGCTTGATTCGCTGGTTATCACCGGAACGCGGCGTCATTGGCCCCAATGATTTTATTGGACTTGCAGAAGAAACCGGGCTTATTGTGCCAATCGGATTGTGGGTCCTCGAGCACGCGTGTTATATGCTCAAACGATTCCAAGCGATACGTGACCGCGATTTTCCAGATGAAGAGCCGTTATTTATGTCCGCTAATGTGTCGGCGAGGCAGCTTCGGAATTTGGATAGTGTCGATACTATTATCGCGACGATTAGAAAAACCGGGGTTGATCCTACTGCAATCAAGATCGAGATCACGGAAGGTTTGCTCATTGCAGATCCTGAGATCGCGATAACCGCGATTAACCGCCTAAAGGCGCTGGGCGTGACGATTGCGCTGGATGACTTCGGAACTGGTTATTCGAGTTTGAGTTACTTGCATCGATTTCCCTTGGACACACTTAAGATCGATCGCTCATTCGTGATGTCAATGCTAAAGAATCGAGAAAGTATGACGGTGATTCGGACGATTACGCGACTCGCACGTGATCTAAAACTAAGCTGCGTGAGTGAGGGGATTGAGGATCCGCGTGAGCTGACGACGCTAAAAGATTTTGGTTGCGACTACGGTCAAGGGTATTTGTTTGCTCGTCCGCTGCCCGAGCGAGAGGTCCACGAGATACTTTCCCGTGATCGGCTATGGGCGCCAAATCGACCACCTGCGACAGCCGAGCCGCAGGCTAGTGAGTGAGCCCATCCGTGCGCGCTAGCACACGAGTGGGCTACTGCAGACTTTTCGTTGCGCTTACGCGTCGTTCATACAGAAGAAATTGAGTTTATTACCATCGAGGTCGCGGAAATAACCGATATAAAACATCTCGGCACGCACACCAGGTGCGCCTTCATCGGTACCGCCGAGCTCAATCGCTTTTGCATATAGTTTGTCGACGGTAGCTGGATTCTCAGCACCAATCGAAATCATCACGCCATTACCAACCGTTGCAGGTTTCTCGTCCAAGGGCTTGATTGTCGCGAACATCGATTCTCCGGGTCCGGTTGCCCAGGCGATGAGCCGTTCGTTTTCCATGACGCGCCCCGCGCCCATTTCTCCAAACAATGCGTCGTAAAATTTGCCTGCGCGTTCCATATCGTTCGTTCCGACGGTAGTGTATGCAATCATAAATTTGTCTCCATTTGACTTCTTCTATTAACGTTCGCGATATCGTCGCGAATTGGTTGTTCGTCACTAACCATCAGCAACGAAGTGAGGTCGGGCGGCGCTATAGTAACCTGCAAATTTGATGAGTGCGCGTTCTTCGGCATTGCAGCATCCTAAATGGCGTAGAAGTCAGTCCGGCTGCAGCTAGCTGAGCTTGCTCGCAATTGAAGCACTTACTGACTTCGTCTCGCCCACGCGCTCCGCCACCGTCAACCGTCGCACACAAAGCTGCTAATATCTCGGGAAAATCTCGATATAGTCTTACCGCGCTGGATGTAATTCTTTTCCCATCGGACATCGTTCTCTAATAGAAGGAAAACTGTCATGGACACGCAACAACATCTCTTTTCTGACCCGGAGATCTCCTTTTTGGCGCAAGCGAAATTGCAAGCGCGTGTGCTTGTACCTGTCCTACGCGCTATCCGAGAACGGATTGGGAAGGCCGAAGCAGATCAACTTGTTGCTAACGCGTTACGCGATTGGTCGCGGGAGCAATTCGAGCATGTCGCCAACGCGGCACCAACGGATAAGTTCGGCCATTGGCAAGCGATTTGGGGAGATGCCTTCAAAAAACTTGACGAAGGTTTTGATATGGAGGTGCTGCAAAACGACGACACGACGCAGGATTTTAATGTTACCCATTGTCCCTACGCCGACTATTTCCACGAACTCGGCGAGCCGGAATTAGGTGCTTTGTTGCTCTGTGAACAAGATGTTCACTTAGCCAGCGCCGCCGGCGACGAAGCGGTTGAATTCAATCGCTCACAAACGATCATGGGTGGTGCGAAGTATTGTGACTTCCGCATCCGGATGCACAACAAAGCGCCAAAATAAGTCGCAACTTGGTCAGCGCTAATGGTTGAAAGTACAGTGATCGAGCCGGATCCAGTATCTGGATCCTATATCCCGGCGAGTCGTCATGAACTGATTGATGCCTTATGTCGCTCGGCACATTTGTCGACGACGGAACGCACGCAGTTCCGCCAATTCTGCGAGATCCTCACGGCCTATGCGCACTTTACTAGCCAGAAGGATCTGGAACTTATGAAGTTTGCGTTTTCGCATTTTGATCCAAATGCGGACGGTCCACGGCAATCTGAGACGGATAACGGAGGACGCGAAGACACGGCCCGGGTATTCATCGAAGCATTTGATCGAACGGCTGGTCGCGCCAACTTTCGTCCGCTTGAACAGGAGACGGTGCGGGCCGCACTAAATAGGGCCTCCATCATACCGGTACAAACTGCGGTCGATTTTGACGACTTTGCCTACTTTGGCTTCTATTACCGTGCGAGTAACACGATCCAATTAACCGTGCGTCGATGGTGGCGGAAGAAGATCATTACGGTTGGCAATTACGACCGTATGGCCGTGCTGCTCCAAGTAAAAGAAAGCGACTACTTCTCGGACCAGGGAGAGGGTAGTGCGTCCCCTCTGATCCCCGGCAAGATGTACCTCAACTTGTATAAGAACATCCCACATCACGATCTTGAGCTGTTGTTTCCGAATTTGAAGATCAGCATGACGTTAAAGGACAAGCTTATGCTCGCCATACCCGCTTTCGGCGCTGCGGTACCGCTTGTATTGAAGATTTTGCCGAGCGCCGGATTGTTGATTGGTGCGATTGCATTGGTTGTGTTCGGCTGGGAATTGGGCGGCGATTTTGCGATCGACGATTCAAATCAGAAGGCGATTTACGCGCTGCTCACCGCGCTATTGTCGATAAGTTTGGCGCTTGGAGGTTTCGCTGCCGGTCAGTATGTGAAATACAAGAGTCGACGCTTGGAATTCTTGAAAAAGGTCGCCGACGTACTGTTTTTCAAAAGCCTTGATGTCGGCAAAGGTGTGCTCAATGCCTTAATCGATTCGGCCGAGGAGGAAGAGTGCAAAGAAATGATGCTGGTCTTTCACGTACTGCTGGTAAATCAAGGCTCGATGGATGAACAGGCGGTTGACGTTGCGGCTGAGAAATGGTTGCTTCAGACGTTTGGCACAAAGGTCGATTTTGATGTTGCGAAGGCATTGGAGAGCTTGGCTGCAATCCGCGGTAGCGATGACTCCGGTGATGCTTCCATCGTAACCCGCGGCGACGGCGGTGCGTATCGCGCCGTGACTATAGAACAAGCAAAGGCTCGCATCGACCGGATCTGGGACAACACGTTTCGGTATTAATACGTACAGAGCCACGTTGTCCCGAGGGTGGTTAATTGACACCTAATGGATCCCGGGTCGCGCCGCGCTTGGCCGGGATGACGGTGCTGATGTCGAATGGATCGGATTGTGCTCGCTGGAGCGGACGCTATTGAAGCCGGATGGATCCTGGGTCGCGCTGCGCTTGTCTGGGATGACGGGTTAGGTGTGGTATGGATCGGATTGTGTTTGCCCGAGCGGATGGTATTGACGTCGAATGGATCCCGGGTCGCGCTGCGCTTGTCTGGGATGACGGTTTACGTGTGGTGTGGATCGGATTGTGCTGACTGGTGATCGCGATATATGCGGCGAAGGCCGGCATCCATTCGGCAGGCGCTACCAACTCCTACGCGATCTCCCGCAATAACTCGCGCGCGATGATGACCCGTTGAACTTCGCTCGTTCCTTCGTAGATCGTGGTTACGCGTACGTCGCGGGTAAAACGTTCCAAAGGATATTCCTCGGTGTAGCCCGCACCACCCATGAGTTGTAAGGCCTTGTAGCACGCTTTGTTCGCTGCCTCAGTGGCGTAGAGTTTGGCCATGGCGGCTTGCTTCATAAACGGTTGGGCCGTCTCCTTAAGATAGGCAGCGTTCATTAGTAAAAGGCGAGATGCTTCGAGTTCGGTATAAGTGTCGGCTAGCATCCATTGGATTCCTTGAAAGTCGCTGATCTTCTTGTCGAATTGCTCGCGTTCGTTCACGTACTGCCGTGCAATATCCATTGCGGCGGTTGCTATGCCAAGCGCGAGCGAGCCTATGCCGATTCGGCCACCAGCGAGTTCCGCGATCGCGATGCGAAAGCCGTCATTTGGTTTACCCAGAATTGCATCCGACGGTACGCGGCAGTCTTCGAAAATGACCGGGTTTGTACAGGAGCCACGTTGTCCCATCTTGTGCTCGCCCTTGCCGACGGTGACACCGGGTGTGTCGCGTTCGACTAGAAAACAGGTGATGCCTTTGCCTTTCGGGACCGTCGGATCGGTTACCGCCCAGACAACAAATACACCGGCATGCTCGGCGCTAGATATCCACATTTTGGTTCCATTGATCACCCATTCGTCGCCGTCGCGCTCGGCGCGGGTTTGCATACCAGACGGATCTGAGCCGGCGCTGGCCTCAGAAAGGCAAAACGATCCGCCAGCGTAATCGCCATTGCACAATTTCGGTATGTAGTAGTGTTTTTGCTCTTCGGTGCCGATCGATTGGATCACCTCGCCAATCAGATTTGTAACCGAAACGGTAACGGCGGTCGCCGCACACGCTTTCGCGATTTCGGTAACGGCAACACTAAAGGCGACGACGCCAGCTTCCGTGCCGCCGTATTGTGAGCCCACATTGAGACCCATGAAGCCGAGCTCCGCCAGCTTTCGCATATTTTTCAGCAAGCCTTCACGACCATTACCACCGTCCAGCGTTGCCGCGAGCGGTGCCAGCTCCGCCTCCGCAAACTTTTTCGCGCTGTCTTGGATCTGTGTCTGGATATCCGTTAGTGTCAGTTCCATCGGAGAAATCCTCTACCCTATTGTTGTATTGATTTAATAGACCGGTTTTTTATTTCAAGCCGGCATCGTCAGCAGCGACGCGCCCAAGCGCACCCCAATCGAGGTCTTGGTAGCCACGTTTGATACCGATGTTGAATTGATCGCGCACGACGTTCGCGATCGGCATGGCAACACCCTTTGCCTCGGCCGCTTCGAGCGCAAGACTGATGTCTTTTAAACCGAGATTGAGTTTAAAACCCGGGGGGTCGTAGCGTTCTTCGACGATCATCGCGCCGTAGTTTTTATAGACCGGGGCGGAGAATAGCGTGTTGGTGAGAAGTTCGAGAAGTTGCGCCGGATCGATATCGTACTTCCGGCTTAGCGCAAATCCTTCGCTTAGCGTTTCGATCACCGAGGCGATCATGAAGTTACCGGTGATTTTTACGACGTTGGCGGCCACCGCCTCAGTGCCGACGACGAAGGTTCGTTGACCCATAGCATCGAAGGCCGGTTGGCAATGTTCGATCGCGCCGTGGTCACCGGCGGCAACAATAAATAGTTTGCCCGCCGCGGCGGCATCCGGGCGTCCGAAAACCGGCGCAGACACATAACTACGGCCTGCATTGGCATGGGCTGCACTGAGTTGTCGGCCCATTGCCTCGCTGATCGTCGCCATCGACACATGAACGGCGCCGTCGGGCATGGAATTTAGAAAATCGACTCCGCCAAATACAACTTGTTCAAGCGCACGATCGTCAGCGAGCATACTAATGACTAGCTCGTTAGCACATGCCTCATCAATCGAATCCACCACTTGCGCGCCGTCGGATGCGAGTGCCGCGGCTTTCTCACGCGTGCGGTTATACACTTGTACTTGATGTCCCGCTTTCAGTAAATTTTGCACCATACCGACGGCCATGCGCCCGATACCAATAAACCCGATATTCATGTCATTTACCTCTTAAATTATTTGACGGCGTCGCTTTGGATATTCAGACGCTGCGGGCGAACTTTTCCGCTTCGTAGATGACCGCTTCGAGGGGGCGAGGCGCGACCACGTCGCCAATCTTTAATACGGTGCGTCCGTTCGCTACAAGCTGGTCGTATAGCGCATCGTTTGGACTTCGCGTCATGGCGAGGACGACCATATCGATGTCATTAATGAGATAGGGTTCGCCGCCCCACACGTCATAGACGAAAGCGCTGCGTTCCTCGATACGTTCGATGAAGTGCTGCGCCGTAATTGTCACACCTGCAGCCTTCAATCGCGGCATGATGTGCGGGAGATCGAGTGTACGTTGCGTTTCCGCACCAATAAATGGGCGTGGGGTAATGAGTTCTACCTCAATACCATTGGCGCTGAGTAATTCCGCAAGCCCAAGTGGATGATATTCGCCAGTCTCATCGACGATGAGTATGCGTTGGCCGAGTGCTTTTTGATCTTTTACGGCGCGTTCGATTGCCTCACCCATACCTATAACGAATGGTAGATCGGCGCCGGGAATCTCGAGGCGATCGGGTCGGTAAGGGCTATAGCCTGAACAATCCCATAGCGATCCGGTCGCGCAGACGATTATGTCACCGTCGATGGCGTCGGCCTCGATCCTTGTATTGTAGTTGGGTTCAATTCCGAGTTTGTTGAGCGGCCGCACAAGGTTATCGATGGCCGACCACCATCCTTCACGGGTCGGAAGGCAAGCAAGTTCGTGCATACGGCCACCGGGCTCGGCGCGCGCCTCGAACACTGCTACTCGGTGACCCCGCGACGCTGCCGTTGCCGCGAAGCGCAAACCGGCCGGGCCACCACCAACGACACTAATGTCCCGTTGTTGGCTGGACGGTAAGATGTCGAGCGTTCCAACTCCCCAACGTTTTTCGCGGCCCATCGCGGGATTCTGCACGCAGGTGACTTCCCGGTTACTAATTAGTCTTGCCACACACAAGTTTGCCCCGACGCAACGAACGACTTCATCTTCACGGCCATCGGCACTTTTGGAAATAATGAATGGATCGGCCATATGTGCTCGTGTCATCGCGACCATGTCTGCATCGCCGGCGACGAGCACTTCTTCGGCCTTGGCTAGATCGAGGAAGCGCCCAACAATGAAAATTTTTGCGCGATCGCCAGCAATTTGCTTTGCACGACGCGCGCTGTCGATGAGAAACCCCTCCGGGACGGTTCCCATAGGTGCGACGGCAACATGCAAATTGTGATATCCGCCACCGGATATATCAAAGAAGTCAAAAAGACCCGAGGCCGAAAAGATCTCGATCTGCTGTTCCGACTGTTCCGGTGTGATCCCAATCGGACCCAAATATTCATCGAAAGACAGCCGCAACCCAAGTGCTATGTCATTACCAACAGCCGCACGGATCGCGGTGCCAATTTCAAGCACAATCCGGCAACGATTCTCGATCGAGCCACCATACTGGTCTTCGCGCTTATTAAACGCGGGACTCAAAAACTCTCCGATTAATTGACTATGGGCTGCATGGACTTCAATCCCATCGAGTCCCGCTTGCTGAATGTTCTCGGCGCAGCGGGCAAAATATTCGACCAATTCATCGATGTCCCTTTGGTCCATCGCCACTGGCATTTCTTCGGTGACCGCCGACGGTATCCGCGAAGCAGCCCATAGTGGCCGCCAATCGTCGAAGTATTGGGTACCGGAGCCTTGTGCACCCGCGCAAAAAAGTTGGGCGAACATTTGACAATCGTGTTCGTGCACGGCTTCACCCAAGCGCCTATACCACGGGATGACCGCGCTATCCCAAGCACCGCAGCCGGCATGGTAGTTGCGCCCGGCAGGATGAGCCGCTTGTTGCTCAAGCACCAGCAATGCCGCACCGCCGCGCGCTCGCTCACGGTAGTAATCGATATGACGCTCCGACAGCGTACCGTTTTCACCGTAGAGCTGCGTATGGCCGGTGACCATGATGCGATGGCGGAACGTAGTCGTACCCATAGACAATGGCTGAAACACATGTGGGTACGGGGACGCTGGGCTCATCGGGTTACTCATTTATATGTCTTGTTCTGTGCGATCCTGCCACAGAATGCGGCGGGCTTCATGGCGCGGTAGCGTGGTACGCAAATTCATGTGCTATGGAGGTAAACTTAGGTTGACCCTACACGCGACGATGCGAGGAGATAGGATGAAGATCCGGATCGAATATTGTATGCAGTGAAACTATGAGCCGAAGGCCCTCCGTGCGAGGGATCTGCTCACTTCGTGCGGTGATCACGAGGTCGAACTCGTCGAAGGATCGGGCGGGGTATTCGAGGTTGAAGTCGACGGCGATCTCAAATTTTCGAAAAAAGCGTTGGGTCGGTTCCCGACCGATGCGGAGCTGGAGCGATTGGTTACGGGTTAATAGCGAGGTCACCGTGGTGTCGACAAGTCGAATTGGATTCCGGCCGTCGCCGCAATGACGAAGCTATTGATACTCGGGACATTAACGCAACGAAGGTAGGTATCAAACCCATCGTCATTGCGGCGACGGCTGGAATCCATTAGCCATTGCAAGGAAGCAAAATGGAACGACACGGATCCGTAATCCCAGCCGTCATTGCGGCGAAGGCTGCACGCCATTAGCCATTGCAAGGAAGCAAAATGGAGCGCCACCCATCCGTAAACTCCATCGTCATTCCGGCGAAGGCCGGAATCCACTAGTCATTGCAAGGAAGCAATATGGAACGACAACCGTGCGTATATCTGTTGGCAAATAAACCCAATGGAACCTTATACACTGGCGTCACTTCTGATCTTTTAACACGGGTTTGGCAGCACAAAAATGACGTTGTCGATGGGTTCACGAAAAAATACCGGGTGCACACATTAGTTTGGTACGAGATCCACTCCATGATGGAAACGGCGATCCTGCGTGAAAAACAGATAAAGCATTGGAAACGGGAATGGAAGGTCTCGTTGATCAACGAAACGAGCGCGAATTGGTGTGACCGCTACTCGGAATCGTTGTGAGTGGGTGTCATTATGACGTGAACTTACCGGCTATCCGGATGCTAGCATTTGCCACGTTGACGATGTAACCGCGGTATAGGGCATGGGCGCTCAAGGAACCATAGTAGAGTTTCAAGGCACCTCGTTGCCACGTACTCCAGAACGGCGATCTGATCTGAAATTACAGGGTTAATGACATTTGATAACACGGTCCGATCGTAGCCAAACGACCGCAATATCAAACAATGTCACGCAATTCGCCGAGCGAGTGGATCGTATGGTCTGGAGCAACTGCATCACGTCCGGCTTGTAGCGGTGGTTCTATACCTTTTTCGACAATGAGCGCGGTGTGCATGCCAACCGCACTGGCGCCGGTGATGTCGTGGTCCGGCGAATCGCCAACGAACAATACCTGTTCGGCTTTGAGTGCCGATCTGTCCAAGGTGACATCGAAGATCCTCCGATCCGGCTTACACGAGCGTGCCTTCTCCGAGCTGGTCCAATGATCGAAATAACGATGGAGTTCTTCGCGCGCTATCAGCGGTTCGAGCATATCATCGTCGATGTTTGAAACTATCGACAGATACAATCCGCGCTCTTTCAAATACGCCAAGGTTTGAATGCAATCTGGTTTTAATTCTAGACAGTCAATCACGGCGGCAAGATGCGTGGTGTGATACCAGTTATGCACCTGTGGATCGTACTCAGCTTGCAGGATGTCGCAAAAGTGTTTGAATAGATCGTGAAATAGGTCGCGATGCCGATAGTAAGGTTTATCCGCGTATCGATGGCTGACGTAGTGCGTCGCGCGACCATAGGCCTTTTTTACTTCATCGACAGGGGCACTCGAACCCATGCGTTTCGCACTCTCGATCATGATGGGGATGTTTGCACGCGCTAGATTTCGATAGCTGAACAATGTTCCACCGAGATCAAAGAAAACGCCTTCAATGTTCATGATGATGGATTCTCGTTGGGAAGTTGAATCTGCAGCGTTCGACATTCGCGCCCTGAAAAATTGTCATGCGAATTAATTTAGTGCACGTTATTGTGACAGCGCCGATGATACACTCGCGGGAGCAGTTTTTCGGGGACTTTTGATGGCCGCTATGAGTGAGATCGAATGGGAGCCGTGTCTTTTGACGCAGCGTCCCGCCCCCGAGCTCGAACGGCGTTTCAAGACCGAAACAGGGCGCCCCGGGCAGTTGATCCGGTATTTTGAAGGATCAGCATGGCTCGCAGACACGATGTGCAGGGTGTCGGTACAAATCACGACGGTTGTTGGAATCGATCCTGATTTAGTCGACCAAGCGGGCTTGGTCGTGAGCCAAGATAATTCATGTCGCTTTTGCTTTGGTGTGCAGCGCGCTTTTCTGCGAGTACTTGGCATGACCGAGAAGCGCATCGCTCGATTAGAACAGGATCTTTTGACGGGCGATTTCAACCTGCGCGAGCGAGCCGCCCTCGACTTTGCTCGGCGCGTATCGCAGTCGAAACCGCTTGTCGGAAAATCTGATCTAATTCCACTTACCGAAAGCGGCTTCGATGACGAGTTAATCATCGAATTTACGGGCCTTATCGGATTGCACCTATTCTTAAACCGCATGTCGACATTCGTTGCCCTACCGCCACAACGAATGGAGGAAATGCCAGACCGATGGTGGATGCGGATTATCCGCCCACTGATGGCAATGAAGTTTCGCCGCATGCGCCATCATAGTAAGGCGGTGGCATTACTTGAGGCTGAGAAGACCGGACCGGTAAGTGGTTTGGTGAACGCATTAGATGGGTTGCCGATGGCGCGTGAGCTTCGCATTATCATTGACCGTCTATGGGGATCGTCATCACTGCCACCGCGGACCGTATCGTTGTTGTTTGCCGTCGTTGCGCGCGCTTTGGCTTCGGTGCGATGCGAGGAAGAGGCGACCAGTTTATTGCTAGAGCAAGGCTGGGACATGGACGACATCAACCAGGTGCTAACGCATTTGTCCTCACCAAAATTATCCGATATTGAGCAACTGCTCGTGCCAATGGCCCGAGAAACCGTATGGTATCAACCGGCGCAGATCCAACGACGCTGTGCCGAGCTGCATGCGCAATTATCTAACGAGCAATTTCTTGATTTCTGCGGGGCCGTTGCATTATTCAATACGGTGTGTCGTCTTGAGGTGATAGTCGACCTACGCGCATGAGTGGGTGGATCGCTGCAGCATTAGTCTGTGCGTTTGCCGTGAGCGTTGCGCTTATCTGGCGTACGACTCGCGAATCGAAACGCTTACTCAAGCGACTTGAAGCCGCATCCAGTGAGCTCGAACATTTACAAATGGCGTTTAGTCGCTTCGCGCCAGATGAGGTCATCGAGCGTATAATTGCCGATGGTGTAACCGCGTTTGGTGAAAAAAAAGAGGTGACCGTGCTGTTCGCCGACGTGGCTGGCTTTACTGCTTTGAGCGAGAATTTGGAACCGAGTGTATTGGTTGGTGTCCTAAACGGTTACTTTGAAAGGATGAGTCAGGCGATCGCTGCTCATCGTGGATATGTTTCCACTTTTATTGGCGATGGCTTGTTGGCCTTTTTCGGATCCATCGATCCCAATCCCTGGCAAGGCAATGATGCGATCCACGCGGCGTTGGCGATGCGTGAAGCGCTTGGGCAATATAATGTTGAGCTTCGTGATCGCGGCATACCTGAGCTGAGCATCGGTATCGGATTGCATCGCGGCACCGGTGTTGTCGGCCTTGTCGGTAGTCAAGAACTAAAGGAGTTTGCCTTTGTCGGGCGAGCGGTAAACGTCGCCGCGCGCGTACAAGACCTAACTCGCCATTTCGAGACTGATATCATTCTTACTGAAACGCTCAAACAAACGATTGATCCAAAATTTCCAACCCACGCGCTACCGGACACACCAGTGAAAGGTGTCGAGATACCGATCGCGATTCACGCTTTGGATTAGATTGATCAGAATTTAGGAGTTCCGACGATGTCGATCCCATTTAGCTGCTCACTTGAGAGCGGTTCACTGTCCGGATCCTATGATCCAAAGTTTGAGCGCGTGGCCGAAGCGTTCGAGAACAACTATCGCGACAGGAACGAGCTCGGCGCGTCGGTATGCGTGACGCTAAATGGTGAAACGGTTGTTGATCTATGGGGCGGCACGGCACGTGCTCAGAGCGGCGAGCCGTGGAACTCGGATACATTGTCAGTTGTGTGGTCGTCGACCAAGGGCGCCGTATCATTCTGTGCCCACGTATTGGCGTCTCGTGGGGATCTCGATCTCGACGCACTCGTTACCGACTATTGGCCCGAATACGGGCAGAACGGAAAGGCGGCGACGACGGTAAAGATGCTGTTGAGTCATCAGTCGGGGGTATGCGCGGTGAGCGAACCGCTACCCGCTAATGCCTATGCAGATTGGAACGTGATGGTGCACGCGATCGAAAAACAAAGGCCGTTTTTTGAACCGGGCACAACGCACGGTTACCAGGCACTAACCTATGGGTGGCTGGTGGGTGAACTCATCCGTCGGGTAAGCGGCCAATCGCTCGGCACGTTTTTCCGCCAGGCAATCGCCGACCCACTTGGTATCGACTTTTGGATCGGGCTTCCAGCGGCAGATGAAACCCGCACCGCTCGGCTCATTTTGCCGGAGCCCGACTTAGACAATATGTCGCCGTTTATGGCCGCAATGATTAAACCAGGCAGCCTACAGGCTCTGGCCTTAGGCAATAGCGGTGGTTACATGGACTATGGGCCCGAGAAAGTGCGCGGTTTTGATACGCCGACTGCGCACGCGGCCGAGATCGGTGCAGCCGGCGGTTTAACGCATGGTCGCGGCATGGCCGGCATGTATGCACCGCTCGCTTGTGGCGGGAGTCTCAATGGGGTTGAGTACGTTTCGCCCGATATTCTCGCGCGGATGGGAGCCGTTGCATCGGCGGGCGGTCGCGACATGACCTTGCTGGCACCGATGCGGTTCTCACTCGGCTTCTTTAAGGCCATGGATAATCGGCGTGCCCCACCTGGCGTGCAGGACAGTCTGTTTCTCCCAGAGGCTGCGTTCGGGCATCCAGGTTATGGCGGCAGCATCGGCTTTGCCGATCCTGAGGCGCGGATTTCCTTTGGTTACACTATGAACCGAATGGGTCAAGGCATGCTGCTAAACGAACGCGGACAGAGCTTGATCGATGCCGTATATCAATCACTCGGCTATCGTTCACGTGATTCGGGCAACTGGCTTAAGTGAGCGAGTCACGAATCGAATCCGTCTGACGAGCTCGTAATGCAGTAGGCCCGTACGTCACTATATTTCGCGCAATCTCTTTTGAATTTTGCTTGCGGCTTTCGCGCCGCTCGGAATAATGCGACCCTCTCGCCCGCATGACTATTGATAAACACCGACGTTCCCGAATTCTTGGCCTTGCGCTACCCATTATTGGCGGCATGATGTCGCAAAATATTCTGAACATTGTCGATACCGCAATGGTCGGTCATCTCGGTGATGCTGCCCTAGCCGCCGTTGGTATGGCCGGTTTTGTGAGCTTTCTGTCGATGGCCTTGATTCTTGGTATATCGGTCGGCGTACAAGCGACCGCGGCACGTCGCAAAGGCCAAGGACGCTTTGACGAGATGGCGGTGGCACTGAATGCTGGGCTGGTGGTCGTGGTCTGCGTGGGACCAGTTCTTAGCGGCATTTTGTATCAGCTGGTGCCCATTCTTTTTCCGTACTTGGTGCAAGACCCCGAAGTTATTGCACTTGGAACGCCGTATCTGCAGATCCGAATTCTCGCGATCATTTTCGTTGCGACCAATTTTGCCTTTCGCGGTTATTGGAACGCCGTAGATCGTTCGCGTTTGTACATGATGACATTGTTGATCATGCATGCGTGCAATATCGCAATTAACTATGTGCTCATTTTCGGGAAATTCGGGTTTCCCGAACTGGGGGTGACCGGCGCCGGGATTGGCACAGCCGGCTCCACCGCGATCGGCGCCGCGATCTATATCTTCTTAGGTTTTAAATATTCTCGCGGCGAAGGTTTTTTCCAAAAGACGCCGACCCGGAAAGACGTGAAGCAAATAGTCCGCCTGTCCATTCCAAGCGGTATCCAACAGTTCTTCTTTTCAGCCGGCATGACCATGATGTACTGGATCATCGCGCAAATAGGCACGGCGGAACTAGCTGCCGCCAGCGTGCTGATGAATATTACTTTGATTGCTTTCCTACCAGGGATGGCGCTCGGTCTATCGGCATCGACTTTGGTCGGTCAAGCGCTAGGGCGCGGCGATCCGGCCGATGCCAAACAATGGGCGTGGGACGTGGTGAAAGTAGCCATTGTGCTACTCGGACTGCTCGGCGTTCCTATGGTGGTTTTGCCCGATCTGATGCTCGGTGTTTTTCTACACAACTCAGATACACTTGACGTCGCACGCGCGCCAATGCGCCTGATCGGCGGGACCATGGTGGTTGAGGCCGTCGGCATCGTGCTCATGCATGCATTGTTAGGCGCGGGCGACGTCCATAGGGTAATGCGGATCTCTATCTCGTGTCAGTGGCTGTACTTTTTACCACTGGCCTACCTCATCGGCCCCGTACTTGGTTACGGATTAATTGGGGTGTGGCTTCTCAATATAAGTTACCGGATCCTCGTTGCTACTGTTTTTACACTGTTGTGGCAGCGGGGGAAGTGGGCATCGATTAAGGTGTAAGCCTCCTATCCCAAGACATCGAGTGGACTTTTCACACCCTTACCGCCGCGATTAAGAACGTGTGTGTAAATCATCGTGGTCGAAACATCTGCATGGCCAAGTAGTTCTTGTACCGTTCTAATATCGTATCCAGACTCTATTAAATGTGTGGCAAACGAATGTCTGAACGTATGGCTCGATACTTTCTTTGAGACTTTAGCTGTGCGCGCAGCCTTTTTTATGGCTTTTTGTAATGAATTCTCGTGCAAGTGATGGCGGCGTGTCCTACCGGTTCTCGGATCAACGGATAATCTTTCGCTCGGAAATACATACTGCCAGATCCATTCTCTTGGAGCATTTGGGAACTTCTTCGCGAGTGCATCGGGTAGATGAACCGCACCGAAACCTGACATTAGATCCTTCTGATGAAGCGTTTTAGTAAGACTAATTTGATCGCGCAAGGCCTCAGTCAATGTTTCCGGTAGGGGAACTACACGGTCTTTGGAGCCCTTTGCGTTTCGCACGGTGATTTGACTGTAGTCGAAATCAACATCCTTTACTCGTAAGCGGACGCATTCCATCAATCGCATGCCAGTTCCATACATTAGGCGAGCCATCAATAAGTAAATACCATCCATGAGAGTAAGCAGTGCGCGAACTTCCTTACGCGTAAGAACCACGGGTAGACGTTGAGGTCGTTTAGCTCTCACTAGGTTGTCGAGACCGCCTAACGGCGCATCGAGCACTTGATTAAACAAGAATACCAATGCATTGAGGGCCTGATTCTGCGTATTCGAAGAAACGTGACGATCAACGGCGAGATGCTCAAGGAATTTGATCACATGTGTTGCACCTAAACGGCTTGGATCTTGCTCATTGTTGAACCGCAGGAAGCGACTGATCCACTGACTGTAGGCCTGCTCTGTTCGAATTGAGTATGCACGACGACGGATTTCCGCGATCAGCTTGCGCATGATTTCTGGGTCCGGCTCAACTTCTTTACCAGACTCCTGTGGCTTTCTCGCCTTTTGTAGACCCCGCAAGCCATCGGTAGGCGGCTTGCGGTTGATTTCCGTTTGCCGTGTGCGTAGACGTTGTCCAGCCACGTGCCAGTTATCCCAGTTAAATGTGCTGGCCCACGGCGCTTTAGCGGTGTCGGCGAAAAGGATCTCCAGGGAATCGACGAGTTGCTGAAACTGCCAATCCTCAAGTCTTCCCGACCGGCCTACAGTATCAAGATAAGCGTGAACATCTTCTGCGCGGTGCAGTGCCAGCGCATCGTGCGGGCTTGAGCGTAGGTATCGTTCCGCACGAATGACATACCATCGCGTACGGTCAGGTTTCACGCCATGGTCAATGAGTTGTTGAATGAATTGCTTCCAGATTCCGTCCAACGGATCGGGAATAGTGTTGTTACCCATAGCAGGACCTCCTTGTCCGTGATTTGGGGTGAAATGCCGCGTACTCCGCGCTATGCTCGCCGAGATGAATAAAAACTATACACGGCGAGGAATTATTGGGCTATGCAGATTCTGCCTATCACATTATTTACTGATTCTGTCTAATTAACTGTTAGATGGATTGAGCAATACTTTATGTACGCGAATTGCCAAAAGGGACCGCAAGGCGTACAAAACGACCGCGCAAGTGGCTCCAAGGTAACTAATTTGCGCCGGTTTCAACCGTACTGGGGCGCCACAGAAAAAATTTACCACAAATACGAAAAGCGCTTTAAAAACCGTTCATTTCCGTTCGTTCGAGTAGAGCGGACCCACGACGATTTTATTTTCCCGGCGTCTGGAAACGAAATTCAAGTTGCGATCTCTCGCATTCCTCTGAATTACCTTCGTGGAATTAAAGCGATCTTAGTGCCGCCGGGATCGAACAAACAATTAAAGGTGGCAAAGGCGCTATATATTTACGGTGAGTATTGGATGAATTGCATATTTTTGCACCCGTATCCTAAGCGGAATATGCTACTTCGAGAGTGCAATCACTTAAGGCCGCACGAACTGGAAAGCTATAATCGCGCAGGTGCTGTAATCGGAGAGGATAAAGACGGGATCACAATATCGTTTAACGAAAATGCGCTAAAAGCATTCTATTTGTGTGATGTTTTAATGCACGAAATTGGTCACCACATAGACACACAAAGACGACCACAGATTAGGCGTGAGAAATTCGCGGAATGGTTTGCGCTGGAATACGGATATCGCTTACAAGAATGATGGATCCATCTAACCAGTGGATCAACCTGACAGCTTACAGAATGCTTTTTCTTCGCTGCATGTCCATTATCGCTTCTAAAAAGCATTCTGTAATCTGCAGGTTATCCAAACGTTAGGCTGCGGTTCAAAACGCTTCTGATAGATAGAGAAGCCAAATAAAATTTTCACTCTAACTAAGAATATAAAAAAATAAGAACGTCTGTGCGCTTCGGTCCGCTCTGGCGAGTAGGTACCAGCGAACGTGCCGCCGCTAAACCGTTACCTTCGGTAGATGGGGCTTTGGATTCAATGTGCCGTGGATTGCTCGGTGAAGGAATAGGTTCTAGAGTAGCGGTTCTAACTCACCCACGGAGTTTATCGAGCGACAAATCAAATGTGTGTGATTACAAATTCATTTGTAGCGTCCGGTGGTCCGCACCCTAACCACGGGATCAACCTGACCCGTTACAGTGTGCTTTTCCAATGTGCTGCAATTTTCACATTTCCAAAGCACACTGTAACGGGCCGGTTATCCCAACGTTATATGGCGAAGAAGAAAATTATTTCAGTTCAGAAGCCAGACGGATCGCAATTTCTTTCATACGAACAATAAAGGTCGCAAGCACGTTAAGGTGGTTGCAATAATGGCGCCACATATCAATAAGCGCTCGAACGTTCAACATTGTGCAGGGATGGATATGCCGAAACAGGTGGAAGAATACAAAGACATGAAAGAAATCGCTGAGGATGCCGAAAGCACCACG
>JAJFJQ010000011.1 GCA_021773835.1 Gammaproteobacteria bacterium | reverse complement strand
ATAACGGCGCTCTAATCCGCGCCCCATGACGTGGTAACAACCCCCGTCAATATGCAATCGTCCTCGTCTCGGCATCCTTGCCTCCTCAATTGCGCTAATTTCACCTGCTTAGTTGATTAACTTATCAGTGTCCCCTGTCCGGTGCCTATCAGTGTCCCCTGTCCGGTGCCGCTATCCTGTCCCCTATTCGCTATCCGAGTACTTCGAGCCCTTTTTGGTCAACGACGTTGAGCAGCTTCAACGATGGTCCGTTTGGCTTCTTCTGACCTTGCTCCCATTTTTGCACAGTCGATGCGCTGGTATTCAAATAAGCGGCGAACACCGCTTGGCTGGCCTTATAGCGCAAACGCAGTTTCTTGATTTGGCCGGCAGTATATTGTTTCACGGGTGGCAAGCACATCGCGTCAAACTCGCGCATTGTCGTCGCGTTCATCGCGCCGGCCCTATGCAGGTCTTTTGCAGTCTCGTGCACAGCATCGAGGATCGCTTTATTCGTCATCTATCTCTACCTCGATCAAGGCTTTCGCCTTGATCGCTTTGTGGAGTTGCGCATCACCATAACTCAGTAATTCATTTGCCAAGTGTCGTAACGCTTTCAACTCGGCATCGCTGATGTTGGCACGTGCGTTTTTGGCGAAGCCATAAACGAAGAACACATGATGCGCTTGTTTGAAGGCAAGCAACGTGCGCACACTGCCGCGCTTTCCTCGCCCAGGCAACGCGATCCGCTTTTTAACGACGTGGCCGCCGAGGTCTGCATCGACCAAGTCGTTTTGGATCTCCTCAATAGCCGTTGTCAGGCCGGTGTCGCTGAGTCCTTCCTTATCGGCCCAGCGCTGGAAGCCTTTGGTCTTGAAGATACGCATGGCGCGGGGCTGAGTATAGCACTAAGTGCTATATAATACACTATCCCTTTAGCCGCCCTTAGGGCAGGAGCACGGCAGTTATAAACAGCGATGGGACAGTGTTAGCTTCCCCCAATGAACGGACACTAAAAGTCAGCGGCTAGTTGTGCCTCCGCTAGTTGATTAACTTATCAGTGTCCCCTGTCCGTACCGCCTGTCCGTACCGCGTTCATGCTTTAACTTTTATCGAAGAGATACATTCTGCTAGAAGCGGCTCATCGACAGCACCATCTACCGTGACAACGAACGATTTGTTCTCGACTGAAAACATATAAATACGTTTACCCCCAAGTTCGTATTTCTTCGCGTCTACGTTGTTTAGCTTCACTTCACTAAGGACCGCTCCTGGGGCAATTCTGCCTTCTCCGCCAATAGGTTCAATGACGATCGATCCTGCACCGGCGGTGGGGCGTTGGCTCAACGCAGCATCGTTTATCAGGAGTGTAACTTTTCCATGGTGGTGTACCTGGAAGCCTAAAGGAGGGTTAGCAACTATGTATGATCTAGCCATAAGTATTCCCGCGTCCGACGCAGAATTGAACTCGATATTGTTTTTTTGGGTCTCTAATGTTGAACCTTTACTCTCCAGGAACTTTACAAGTTCCGGTGTACCGTCGAGGAAACCGAGAATAAAATGACCCGGGTGCTCATCTTGAAACGCCAGCCATGAAGCTAAAGCATTCTGGTCGATTAGCAACAGGCGCGTAGCCTCGCTACTCGACAATCCTCTAATTCTATTGCGGAATACGTCAACCAATTTAGGTGTGACTTCACTATCTTCATCCGCCGGATCATCGAGTTTCTCAAGCTGTCTAATCGAAGATTCCAAATAATGTATTTGTTTTGGTAGTTTTCGAACCATCGAACTCAGACCTCGCCGGAAACGTTCACCGAAAAAGGTTGCATTGAAACGATTTCGATGCCGATACAACCGGGATTACAACGAATTCGTTATACAGAGGAACATCCGGAACCCTAGCGCATACATTGTAGAATGCTGAAATCGTCCCACCTTGACGAAACTGTTCTATCAAAGGCACAAATTTTGTCGTGGCAGAAAATCCACCTTCAATTGTTGATGCGAATGGATACTCGTCACAAGATGTATTAATCCCTGATTTGCTATTCAATGCTCCGCCTGCTTTACACTTCCGTAACGCAATCACTCTATTCGGAATCTTTTGAATAAAACTTCGACCAAGTACCGCAGGGCTCCCCGAACTTTGTGATTCCGCTACATGCTCTGTAATCGCCGGCATTCGAGACGCTTGATGAAAAAGTATCGGCATTTTTAGGCGCCTGCAGATGTCACTTGTTATTGCCTTCATACTATAGCGGCGGGCGCACTCAATTGCTTGCGCGCGGGCGGCCGGGGCATCGCCAGCTTTAAGACTCGTATGGATGACAACAGAAGTGATTGCTACCGTTGTCAATATGCCGGTGATATTGATCCCTCCCAAGACATCTATAGCGAGACTAGTATTCCCACTCGGGTCAATCATATTCCCCGGATCCCCATTCCCATACAAATACTTATGCAACGTAACCGGGTCTGAGTTAATCCCCTGGAAAGAATCCATCGACTGAAACCTACTAATCGAGGGATTCAAATACCGAGCTCTCAAATAATAAAACCCCAAATCAGAATCAAACTGCTCCCCCGTATAAAGATACGAGTTATCGGTAGCTCCCATTTGGGCCTCAAGCTCCCCAAACGCCGTATAAATATAACTATCCGTCTCAACCCCTAAGTTATCAGTCAGACTCCGAGTACTACCCAACCCGTCATAAAGATAAAAATGCTCAACCCCTCCCCGCTCCTGCGACAATAAATCATCCCCATACACATAACTGACGATAACGGCGCTCGCCACATCCAATTCTTCCAGTACCTGTGCAAACGGTCGATTCGGATCCACCACATATTGGGTTGTTCCGGTCGCATCGACCTGACTCTGCCGAATATTGTCCACATCGTAGGCATATGTCGTCGTATCAAGCCCAACCGTCTGGCTCGTCATCCGGTTCTCGAAATCATACGCATAGGTCGTCGTCGTTGCCCCGTCGTCTCGATTCAACGTATTCCCGTTATCGTCATACGCATACGTTGTGACAATGGCACCCGTCGTTTCAGTATCTACGACAGGGGACACTGATAAGTTAATCAACTAAGCATTGGCAAGGAGTTTACCGAGGTTCAATCCGAATACCTCACAATACGCTCGCCCGCGCTGGCGAGACATTGCGACGCCGGCTTGGGTTAATTTCAACACTGCACCAATTTTCGATTGCGAAAGACCGAGCTCATTCGTACCTAGGTAGCAAATTACAGAGCGTGCAATGGATAATTCGTTACTGCGGCCTTTGTCGCCTACCCGCGCGATATCTAATTCGAA
>JAJFJQ010000002.1 GCA_021773835.1 Gammaproteobacteria bacterium | reverse complement strand
TGACATGATGTCGTCTTTCACCCGGACGATCTTCCCGTCCTTACGGTGATACATCCTGAATTCGTCAAACCACTCGTGTAAGTGCGAGAAGACCTTAAATCTCCCGGTCCGCATCCTCTCCAACATCTCAAGAACCACGGGTTCGACATCCTGCCGTCCCCCGCGGTCCTCGTCGTATCTCGCCGACCGTGATAGCATGTTCACGTTGTGTTCCAGGTATTTATCCTTAAGGGGCCTGCCATCTGATTCGTTATTTACGCCGTCATGGGGCCACGCTACTGGAATCCACTTTCCCCGCGAGTTTATCGCGCTGGAGTGGTAAACTGGGGTCTCGCCTGATCTCTTGTAGCAATCGTAGACGTAGATGATATCTGCATCTCGATCCCATGCTAGCCAAGTACCGGCTGCCGGATGCGACGTTGCTCCTCCGGCGCCAAAGTCGATGCCGCAAATCCTGGCGTAGTGCCGGGGAATCTCGAATGGATCGCACTTAATAGTTTCTTCGGCTATCTGGAATACTCTGCCCTCACCTGCCATCGGAACTCCGAATGCTCGGGTGTCCCGCTCCCACTCCGCATAACTGGAAATAATCTCTGCTCGCTTCTCGTCTGAATAATGGCCTGCATCGTAGATTGTCATTGTAGTAACTGATTTAGGAATATCCCCCTCACTGGGAGACAAGAAGCTCTCCACGACCTTCGTGACACCCAAAAGCGGGGTGAACGTCATCATGACGATGCCGCCCGTGGTATTCGTTCTCGTTACACCCTCAGAATAAATTGAATATTCCGGCTCTTCATCGAACCAGACGACATCGACCTGTTTACCCTGCCAGGTCTTTCTCCCTTGTTCGTAGGTCTTTAGAACGATTCTAGACAGGCCACCCGAGACGTGGCGAACGAGGATCTCGTGCACGACGTCTTTAACGCCGGCCTGACGGGTAGAGACCTTGAAAATCGCGTCATGAGGGATTGAGCCAGTACCAAAGTCAGGATCTGCCTTGGAAGTGCTCTCAGTCCCCAATAGAACGCCCTGTATTAGTTCCTTGGAACTTTCGTTGGTCTCTGAGCCTGTCCAGATTAACGTTGCTCTGTCGAAGCGCTAGCCGTCCCAATCATGGGGATATTTCCCCGTCGCATGGAACGATACCTCCATCCCTGCTGAGTACGTCTTTCCCAGCTGGTTACCTGCAATTAATAATCGTTCTCGATACAGCTTGCCGGCACGGTGGAACTCTCTCTGCTTGTCATACGGTTCATAGTAAGCCGCACGGTTCCGTCGTTTGTCGAGAAGGAGGGCAGAAAGTATCTCTACTTCCTGCTCCTCAATGGACTTACTCAGCGTAGGCCCGAACGTCTACGGACGCGTTTCCGGCTGAATGGATGATCACGCCATTTGTTGCAAACGGCCCGGCAATGCAGTTTACATCAGTTCCGTCACCGGACCCGAACAGCGGCATGGCTTGACCTCGCAGTCCACCAGTCACACCACTAATGAAATTAGCACTGGACGTGGCGTTCGTCGGTAGGGTGGTGCCAAAGCGGATGTACGACCGCGCTGAGTCGTCTTCCATGCAGATCTGCACGTAATCCGCCTCAAAGCCAAAATCCACCGCAGAATGCGTGGCATCGGCGACTTGAGCGAGGCCAATATACTCACCGAACGCACGGTTCACCCGAAATGCACTCGGATTATCAATCTGGCCGCGATTATCTGAACGCTCAGGAAAATCCTGGGCTAAAACTGGGCTAGCCAAGAGAATGGCACCCAGTAGGACAACAAGCTTTTTCATGTAGTCACTCTCCTGGTTAAGCTGCCGATAACGCCCGGCAGTGTGGCGATCCTTGTTAAACTTGGCCCACAATGTGGTAATTCCCGCCGCTAGGGCTCACCCTGAGGGTATCATACTGGCTTGCGAGCGATTGAGTCGTCGCGCCGTCGATTGTCTCTGAGCCGTTGCCGTCTATTGTAACTGCGTTCCCTGACGAATCAGTCTTCTTGACGGTGACTCCTCTGCCGTTAATCGCGGCAGGCAGGTTCACCGTGATTACCCCAGAAGATGCGTCTGCCAGCACTAAAGTTTTCCCCAACGGAACGGTGTACGGCGTGTCTGAGTTAGTAATGACAACCGTGCCGGTTGGGGTCAGGATCATGTTCGATCCATCAGCCTGGATGCCGTGGTCGTAGCTAACGTCTCTGTGCGAACCTCGGATGTGGCCTATTTCGACGCCGCTGGTGTCTACGGTGTTGAACGCTCTCACAGCACCAGTGTTGGCACCCATGGAGCAACCAGAAGTGTTCAGATCAATGCCGTTTGCGCTCGCTATCCCATGCTGGACATCAAAAACATGGTCCATGTTCTCAATTTGGCTGATGCAATTGTGGGCCTGAACAGATCCATTAGACACCCGTGCAAAGGCAGAATCAGCAGGGAAGATCACACTTCCCTGATTCTGCATCCAAACGCTGTCAAACGACACACTGCCAGACTCAATGTGAGCAAAGTACTTGAGCTTAGTGTGGGTCTTCCCCGCAGGAGTGAGTTCGACATACCCACCACGCCATGTAATCGCCTTGGGGCCTGATCTGACCTTGATAATTGCTTGCTTGGTTTCGGATGAATCAAAATCATCTAGCGTACTTATGAAAAAGTTCTCAAACGCGAGATTAACCAGGGTGCCGTCGATATGTATCGGGTGACGGAACATCTTACCGCCAGACATCGAGCAACGGAATTGCCTGAACGTCATGTCGTCGTTGGCTTTTTGTATGTGTAGCCAACCCTTGCCACTATTCGCCTGGCACTGAATATTCGTCCATGACGAGCCTACACCGGCCGCACTCAGAAACCCGTCCTGCCCCAACAAGCCAATGTTGTATTCATTACCACCGGTAATGCTCAGGCTATCGTAAACAACCCTGGATGTGGGGGTGTTCGTCGTTTCTGTGTCATTGCCAATAGCGTAATCCGCCTGGCTACCACATGCGATCTTGAAATTGCGATATTGGCTTGTAGCTTGCACCTCATTAATGTCAAGAAACGTAGCGGAGAAGGGTGTAAACCCTGAAGCTGCATTAAGGCTGCTCCGGCCACCAGCCCCGAAAATACTATTCTTGGGCGGCATCAAGCTATCAAAGTAGAACCCAACATTGTCAGCATCTGGATCGATATACAGATGCTCACCAGACGCAACCCAGGCCTCCCACGCCCTTGTATTCGCCGCGGCCTTCGCTGCGGTATTGCCAAATCCAGCGTCGTCGTCAAAGTCCGTTAACGCTCTCGGGGAGGGATATGCTGCTTTAGACTTGAACCCGTTGAACAGGGTGACAATCGTGTCGTCCAGTTTGTCCTGTGTGCACTTCTGCTCTCCGGCGTCATCGTCTTTTTCAAGAAGTTCGGCCTCAGTGCGGATGCTAGGCAACGAGGAACCCACTGAAGAAGGTCACATTGGGCTCATTTGCCCCCGTCAAATCAACAACATCACCGGCCTCTCCAGTAACCTCCACCGTAAGGTGCACAGTGTCGCCAACAGCCAAGTTTATCAGCCCGGCGACAGTCATCGTAAGGTCAATGGGCACGTTGTCAGTGTCTTCTTGTAAGGCAAATAAGTCGTCATTGGTCCCAGACGACGTAATTCTTATTTCTGCTTGATCAGCAGCAGCCGTGAGATTGTTCAGACGCGCAGCGGCGCTGAAAAAATAATCTCCGGCCACCTGGGCCGTAAACTCCTCATTGCCAGCGGAAATGTCAAAGACTGACCCATTGTTAATATCAACAGCGTCCCAAGCAACAGTATACTCTGTTCCATTACCGGTGACATTACTCGTTCCTGAACCCAGATGGACGTGGAAGGCAGGGACAAGCTCGTCCCCGTTACATTCCCAGCCCGTTTCAGAAACTTTACTGAAGGTCAGTTCAGACCCGGCATTTCGCGTTGTTTGGGTGCCGTTTGGGGAGACGACAGTTGCATTGATTGAGACCGTTATTCGCCCTGCACCAATCTGCTTGACCTTGAAGGAGTCTCCGATGGCGAAATCACTATTATTCACCGTGTAAGTCTGTGCAGCAGCATTGTCGCCACGGATGATCGAACCAGCGTCCCCAGATACAACGTCATACGCCGTGCCGGATTGATCGCTTGTCGCAGTGGAGAAGAAAGTGTCTATCAAGGCCTCAATGATCGGCCTGTCTAAATTCCTTTTCCCAGGATCAGCAAGGAGCGCCGCGAACTCAGCAGCAGTTTTGGATGCCATTAAATAAATTCCTCTATTACGGTCAGCATAGGATCGCGCGTATCGTCCAAGCGGAAGATGTAGCTGTCCGCCCACGCCGGACCCATACTCCATGCAGTCCAGCCGACATAAACGTCTTGATTGGCCTCCATGTGTGCGAGAAACGCCCGCGTCGAAGTGCGTCCCGTTGTCGCCTTGCTCGGCCCGAACTCGCCAATAAAACCCTTCTTCGAATTACGCCTTAGCCAATCGGTGAAAACCTCGATGCGGTTAATC
>JAJFJQ010000001.1 GCA_021773835.1 Gammaproteobacteria bacterium | reverse complement strand
GCCGGCAAGACGCCCACGCGGTCCACGCAACGGTAGTAGAGGCAGATTGGTGAAAGGTTCACCGGCTGCAAAACGTCGCATGGCTCAACTTAGGAAAATGCGCAAGACGTGAACGGCGGCAGCAACATAGTCCGTCCGCGTAGGCGACGGCGCGGTCCTCAGGGCCGTTCCGTTCGCCCGCAACGCGGCCAAAGCGGGATTACTTTCGGCGGAAGTACTTTTTCGCTGCTTGGCGCGTTGCTATCGCGGTTTCGTCGCGGCCCGGTCCCGGTCGTTTTGCCGCCGGGAACGATCATCAATGCGTTGCCGCAGCCAATACCGACACCGAACCCGTCGACGTTCCCGCCTGGTGCACGTCCGCCGCCTTTCGGCGACATTGATTTGCCGGACGCGGCGAACGATCCAGTATTTAAGGCTCGAGAAAAAATTCTTCAAGGTCTAGGTCGCGTCCCTCTTTTTGGGCGCGTGATAGATGTAGCCGAAGTATTAGTCGCTGCAATCGAAGGAATTCAAAATCGAACGTTTGCTGATATCCTCCGAAAGCAGAATGTTGATCTGGAAAACATACTGAAGCGCGCAGCAGAAACCAGAAGGCGTCGTGCATTGGCTGATCTTGAGGCAACAAAGCTCGAGCAAGCGCCGCCCGGAATTCGAGATTTTCCCGATGCGCAGCCGCCCGCGCCTTCGCCACAAACAACGCCCGTTGGAGATCCACTGCCGAGAGTGTCGGTGCCCACAGGGATACCCATTCCTGTGCCGCTTCCAAGCTCCATACCGAGCACAAGCCCAACTTCAGTGCCAGCTCGATCACCTCGTCGATCACCTGTACCGAGCAACCTGCCAGGTTCAATTCCCGGCGTAACGCCTGGGCGTATATTTGTTCCGTCGTTTTTTCCTGTTCCATCGTCTGTCCCTTCTGTAAACCCACTAAGAGTCGGTGATCCTAGCCTACTGACCGGAGGCTCGCCATCGACGGGTTCACAGTTGGGACAGTCGTTTTCAGCAATTACAAATTTTCCGCAACCGCAACCCAACCCGGATGCGAGCGAGCGCAGGCGTTGCAGGCGCAAATGCGACGATCCAGACGAACCACGAGCGCAGTGCTTCAAGGGACTTTACAAAGAAGGTTTAACCGACACCGATTTTACAGAATGGCAAGAAATCGATTGTGTCACCGGTCGAGAGATTCGGGACAACGTAGTCCCTTTCATTGGAGGTAGATAGAAATGGCAGTAATCCAGAAAGAAATCACCGTCGGCGTCGGCGAGACTGTTGAAAACGCAATTAGTGGTTCTGCGTTTGAATTTTTGCGACGACAGGCGCTGGTGTCCATCGGCGTGACCGCAGCAGCAACCGGCACATTTGTGACGGTGCAATCAGGTGCCGACATCGTGCTCGAAGAATCGCCGACGTTCGTCAAAACGTCGTTTCCGATTATTCCTGACGAGATGTTCTACAACGATGTCGGTGTCGTTGGTGATCGCCTCGTAATCAGGCTTCGAAACCCGACCGCGGGCGCAATTGTCATGCGCGTGCTTGTGCAGGTCACGGACCTTTAGCTATGGCGCAAGTCAATAGAATCCCACGGGGATTTCTCGACTTTGTAGGCGCGCAGACTGGCGGAAAAAATCCGCCCGTCACCGAAAATGCTGTCTCGCCTACGATCGAGATGACGCCGTTTTACCAGGCACAGACTTTGGCAGGCGTCAACGACACCGTAGCGCACACCGTCGTCGGCAGTTCTTTGAACGTGGCCGTTCCAGAAGGCGAAACTTGGCTTCTGTTCGCGGCATCGATTCGCACGACGTATCCAGCCAATTCGTTCGATCAATGGGAATTGACGCTGAACGAATTGCCTCGTGGCAACGTCATTGATTTGGCGAGCTTTCCTGCTATCTGGTCGACTCGTGTACTGGGGAACCTAGCAGTGCCTGGTCAACGTGACATCGATTCGGTTTCATTCCCGACGCCTTATCCGCTATCCGCGGGCACGATCATTCGCGCCACAACCACGCAACGCGACACGCTCGGTGTGAGCAGAACTGCTCGCATTCAGTACGTGATCGCCCAATATCGCGGCTAGCCGCTACCATGCAAGCTTAGGGCGCGTCAAGCGCCCTTTTTTTTGCCCCTAAATCGTGGAGCAACGCTGCAACGCAGCGATTGCGTAACACATTATTGGCATGAAACTTGCATGGGTGGCTATTTCTGGCAAATTGTTAAGAATTGGAAGGGCGCGCGGGCGGGGTCGACAGGGCGCCCGACCGGGCGCTCCTTACCGTTTTCAGGCGTTATCCACATGTTATCCACAATTCTCGGGTTCACTGCGCTCCTTTTCAGCCTGATTTCACTGCTCTATGCAGTCCATTGCAAAAAAACATTGGAAGAACGCAACGCGCGCTCTGTGTCGTTGCGCGAAATCGCAGTTTTGAGTGAGGAAGTGACAAATCTCGGCGACGCGTACGCGTCTATGCTGGCATCTCACAAGAAATTAAGGTCACGCATCGGGATGCGGGAGAAAAGGGCGCGTGACGCAACTCAGAACGGTTCAGAAATTCCAGACCCGCGCGACGATCCGGACGGATACAAACGCGCGATGCGGCTGAAACTGTTTCACAAACCACACTAGAGGATTTAAATATGGCCACACCATTCGTGCCCGGCAACGGCTTCGCCGGATTCGCGCAGCAGACACCGGCAGTGCAGGCATTGCTGCGAAAGAAACGCACCACAACAAAGAAGCGAAAGAAAAAAGTGGCAGCGAAATCTAGAATCACGCGCGGCAGACCGGCGCGACGAACTCCTGCGCGCAAGAAAGCAGCGCCGGCAAGACGCCCACGCGGTCCACGCAACGGTAGTAGAGGCAGATTGGTGAAAGGTTCACCGGCTGCAAAACGTCGCATGGCTCAACTTAGGAAAATGCGCAAGACGTGAACGGCGGCAGCAACATAGTCCGT